>CAWJZZ010000010.1:0-135629 GCA_963847475.1 uncultured Actinomycetes bacterium
ACGACATGTCGGGCGTGACAGTGGCGACGATCAGCAGGTCGATCGACGACGGAGCGGCCCCTGCCATCTCGAGTGCACGCAGGCAGGCGGGCATTGCGACATCGGTGAGCGCTTCGTCGTCTCCCGCGATGCGACGCTCACGGATCCCGGTGCGTTCCTGGATCCAGGCGTCGTTCGTGTCGACCATCGTCGCGAGCTCGTCATTCGTGACCACCCGCTCGGGGACGTGGCAGCCGAGGCCGGTGATCGACACCGGCCGGCCGGTGGCGCGCGCGATCATTCGCCCGCCCCGACCGCGAACGTCAGCGTGCCGCGCACGGCGAGCTCGCCGTTCACGGTCGCTCGCACCTTGCCGCGGCCGACCGGCCCACGCACCGTCTCGACGTTGCATTCGAGCAGGAGCGTGTCGCCGGGCCGCACGACGCGCTTGAAGCGAACATCGTCGATGCCGGCGAACAGGGCGAGCTTGCCGTGATTCTCCGGCTGGGAGAGCACCGCGACTGCACCACACTGCGCGAGCGCCTCGACCATCTTCACGCCGGGCATGATCGGGTTGCCGGGGAAATGCCCGGCACAGTCCTCGTCGCTCACGGTCTTGCGCGCCACGACGCGCTCACCCGGGATGAGCTCGAGCACCTCGTCGATCAGCAGCATCGGGTCGCGATGCGGCAGGACCGCCTCGATCGCGGCCTTGTCCATCAGAACCTTCCCCGCGGCGGCGCCGGTCTCGGTCATGCGGACAACCGCTCCCGCAGCCCGTTCCGCCCGCGGTGGGCGTAGCACTTCGCCGTGCCCACCGGCAGCCCCGTCGTCGCCGAGATCTCCTCGAACGAGACGTCGAACCCGTCTTTCAGCGCCACCACGGTCGCCTGCGCCCGCGGCAGCTCGGCGAGGCGTGCAGCGAGCTCCCGCCGCGTCTCCGAGGCTGCGAGTGAGCGCGCGGGATCGCCGTCCAGGGCGATCCGCAAGTCCTCGACCAGCGGCTCTGTTCGCCGCTCGGCCGCCCAACGAGCCTGGGCAACGTCCTTGCACGTGTTGACGACCAGGCGATGCAGCCAGGTCGAGAACAACGACTCGCCCCGAAATTGGTGGATGCGGCGCATCAGCTTCAACAGCGCCTCCTGCGACGCGTCCGACGCGTCATCGGGGTCGCGAAGGACGTGGAGGGCGATGCGGTGGATCCGCTCGGCGTGCCTGGCACAGAGCGTTTCCAGGGCCTGTTCGTCGCCGTCCTTCGTCCGTCGGACGAGAATTGCGTCCGAGAGCCGCTCATAGACGAGCGGGCCGTCAGGGCGAAGGTCACGAACGATTCGACGGGGACGGGGCCGGGGAGGTTGCACCGAGCCGCCTACTCTAGATGCCGTGCAGCCGGGGTCCGACCGTCCGCTCGTTCCCGAACTGGTCGTCCCGGCACTTCGGGGCACGTATGGCCGCGAGTACCACTGGGCGGCCGAGACCGAGACGACGCAGCGGCTGCTCCCGCCCGGCGCAGCGCACGGTGCCGTCGCGCTCGCCGAGCACCAGAGCGAGGGGCGGGGCCGGCTCGGCCGCACCTGGGTCGACTCCGCACTGATGTTCTCCGTCGCGCTCTACCCGCCGCCGCCGGTGGCGCGCTGGCCGGAACTGACGCTCGTCGCCGCGCGGGCGGTCGCGGCGGCAATCGGCCCGGCAGCCACGATCAAGCACCCGAACGACGTCCTCGTCGACGGCCGGAAGGCCGCTGGGATCCTCGCCGAGGCCGGCGACCGGGTCGTGCTCGGGATCGGGATCAACGTGGGTGGCGCTGCGTGGCCCGGCGCGGGCTGGGTGGAGCGGGACCGGCTCGAGCTGCTGGTCGACCTGCTGGAACGGCTCGAGTCCGCGTACGACGCGTGGCTCGTTACCCAATGACGATCGCGCTCAGGTTGCCGGCCGCATCCTGCGCCTCGGCCGAGACCTGGGAGATGCTGCCGCCGTATGGAACCGTGAACGTGCCCTGCGCCGCCTGCACGATGCGCACCCGCTGATTGACCAGCACTGTGACGGTGGCCGGTTCGCTGAGCGAGAAACGAAGCTTGGCGGCATCGAGCAGCTTCAACACCGGCGGTGTCGTGTCGATCGCCAGCGGCAACGGAAGCTGCACGTCGCCGAGCGCGTCGGTGACGGTGACGACGACGACATACCGGCCGTCGGCGAGCTGAGCGCCATCGGCCGTCCCGTCCCAGTCGACGGTGTGCTGGCCGAGTCCCGGTTGCCCCTGGAACAACGTCGAGACGACGACGCCCGACTGCTCGAGGTCGATGCGCACGGGAGCGTTCTGCGTGAGCGTGTACGAGAGCGTCAAGCGGTCGGCGACTCCGTCGGCATTCGGCGAGATCGCCCGTGCGGAGGCTGCCAGTCCGGTGAGCGTCCGGTCGACGGTCACATCGGCCGCCTTGGTGACGCTCTTGGTCCCGGCAGCCGCGGTCACGGTCAGCCGGTAGCGGCCGTCGGGAAGCGATCCGAGCTGCCAGCTGAAGGTGTTGTTCCCGGCGGGCCGCTGCTCGTCGAGCACCGAGCCGAGCGAAGCTCCGCTCGCGTCGAACACGGACGCGGTCACCAGGGCGGGACCGCCGAGCGTGAAGCCGACCGTCGCGGTGCTGCCGGTGCCGTCGGCTGCGGGCGCGATCACCGCCGGCGTCGCGGCGAGGTTCGTCAGCGACAACGGCGTCGGCGGCGGACTCGCGGCCTTGCCGAGCACACCCGTGGCGACCCGGATCCCAGGAGCAGCGATCGTCCAGGTGTAGGTCGCCTTCGGCACCCCGGCCGAGCGCCACGTCCAGTCCACGACCGAGCCCTTGCCCGCGCCCGACGCGATGGTCTTGCCGGTCCGGTCGGCGACCGTCACCGTCCACGCGAGCACCGACGAGAGCCGGGCCTGGAAGCGAATCGGGGTGCCGAGCACGCCCGCCACCGTCGGTGCATAGAGCTTCGGCAGGCCCGTCGCCGCGACGCGTTTTGCCAACGCTGGGAGGAGCGCGTACGCCTCGTTGCCGGGACATTCGCTCGGGCCGGTGTCGCGATGCCCCGACACGGCGCGGAGGGTCACGAGCTTGCCGGCCCGGAACTTGGCGTTGCCGCCCGAGGTGTAGACGACCGTCGAAAGCGGATCGATGTGCGCGATGTCGAGACGCCACGCGAGCAGGCGGACGAGCGCATCACGCTGCGCGGGCGGAGGAACGGCTTGGGTGTAGTTCCCGACGAGAGCGACGCCGACGGTTCCGGAGTTGAAGCCCTGCGCATGCGCGCCGATCACGTTCTGATCGATGCCGCCGCCACGACCCTCGTAGATCGTCCCGAACCGGTCGACGAGGAAGTTGTAACCGATGTCGTTCCAGCCGTTTCCCTGCACGTGGTAGACCTCGATCCCGCGCACGATTGCCGCCGCCTGGGCACGCGTGTACGAGTTCGTGCCGGCGGTGTGGTGGACGACCGCGAGGCGGAGGGCCGGGGCGAAGTTCGGTGCCGCCCGCACGATCTCTTCGTTTGCACCCCATGCCGCGCGCGAGACGATCGCCGGCTCGGTGGCGGCCGACATGGTGCGGACCGGAGCGGTCGTAACCCGCGACGACACCTCGTACGAGCGCAGGCGCGTGACGGAGCCGCGAACCCGGAACTGAACGGCCCTCGCCGTCCCGGTCCAGTCCAGGTTGCCGTCGTGCCAGCTGCCGGAGCGGTTGTCGGCGTCTGCCACGCGCCAGGCGCGCCAACCGCGGCCTGGACCTCGGGTGCGGTACGCCACGGTGCCGCTCCCGATCCAGTGCAGCCCGAGCATGTTGAACGGCGCCGACTCGCCTGCCGACTCGAGTTGCCGCGCACCAAGCGGTACATCGTGGACCCGCATCGAGACGTCGCCGGCGGTCGCGGTCGGCGGGACGACGAATGCCGCAAACACGGCTGCGAGGAGAAGCTTCTTCATCGGCGGCGGCCGGTCGGCAGTCAACGGTGCCGTATGCGGCCTTCGCGCTCAAGCCCGGACACCCTCTCGCGAATACAATCCTTACAGACGATGAAACGCCTGCTCGTCGCGGTTTGCCTCGGAGTCGCCCTCGGCGGTGGTGGATCTCAGGCGGCGTCGGCAGCCACGCCTCGTGTGCTCGCCATTCACTTCGCCACCGACGTCAACCCGGTCACGCAGGACTGGGTGAACCACGAGCTGGGCCGGGCGGAGTCAGGTGGCTACTCGGCGGCGGTGATCGTTCTCGACACTCCCGGCGGGCTCGCAGAGTCGATGCGGAAGATCGTCGCCCGCGAGCTCTCCTTGAAGATCCCGGTGATCGTGTACGTGGCGCCGGAAGGGGCTCGGGCCGCATCCGCCGGTGTCTGGATCTCACAGGCAGCCGACGTGCTGGCGATGGCGCCGAACACGAACATCGGCTCCTCGACGCCGATCAACGGCAACGGCACGAACATCTCCAGCGACCTGCGACGGAAGGTCGTGAACGATGCGGCGGCGTCGCTTCGCGGACTCGCGAAGTCCCACGGCCGTAATGCGGTGTGGGCGGATCTCGCGGTGCGAAAGGCCTCGAACCTGACCGCTGAGGAAGCGCTGCAGCGAAATGTGATCGACCTGATCTCACCGTCCCTGCCCGCGCTGCTGAACACGATCGACGGCCGCACGACGGTGCCGCGAAACCTGACGCTGCACACCGCGGGTGCGCAGATCGACGAGGTGAGCCCGGGCTTCCTGACCCGCTTTCTCTCGACGCTGATCGATCCGAACATCGTCAGCCTGCTCTTCCTCGCGGGCATCGCGGGGATCGGCTTCGAGCTCTTCCATCCGGGTGTCGTCATTCCGGGCGCGTTCGGTGCCATCTGCATGGTGTGCGCGCTCTTCGGCTTCTCGGTCCTACCGTTGTCGTGGGCTGGTCTGATGCTGGTGCTGCTCGGGGTCACACTGCTCGTCGTCGACGCGCACGTGACATCGCACGGAGCGCTGACGCTGTCGGGGCTCGTCGCAATCGCAGTGGGGCTTGCGACGCTCTTCCACAACGCCCCTGCGCCGTACCACACGTCGGTGCCGCTGATCGTGACCGTCACGCTGGTGCTCGGCGGGCTCTGGGCGATCGCGATGGCGAAGGCCGTCGCGGTCCGGCGCAGTCCCGTTCGGGTCGGGCCTCAGGAGATCGTCGGGATGGAAGGGGTCGTGCGGCCCGGCGGCTACGTGTTGGTGCAGGGTGAGCTCTGGCGGGCGCCGGGCACGGATACGCTCGCGCCCGGAGAGCACGTCCAGGTCGACGCGCTCGACGGCTTGACGCTCGAGGTGCATAGGATCGGCACGTGACCGCCGCGGCAATCATCCTTGCGATCGTCGTCTTCCTCGTGGTCATCTTCGCGCTGAGCGCGATCAAGGTCGCCCGCGAGTACGAGCGCGGCATCGTCTTCCGGCTCGGCCGGCTGATGGCTCATCCGAAGGGCCCGGGTCTCTTCCTGCTGATCCCGGTCGTCGACCGCATGGTCAAAGTCGACCTACGCACGATCACGCTCAACATCCCCCCGCAGGAAGTGATCACGAAGGACAACGTGCCGGCGCGGGTCAACGCCGTCGCCTACTTCCGGATCGTCAAGCCGGAGGACGCGATCGTGCAGGTGGAGAATTTCATGGCCGCGACGCTCCAGATCGCGCAGACGACGCTACGCTCGGTGCTCGGCCAGCACCAGCTCGACGAGCTGCTGTCGGAGCGCGAGAAGATCAATGCGATCCTGCAGGAGATCATCGACGAGGCGACAGCGCCCTGGGGCATCAAGGTCTCGATCGTCGAGGTCAAGGACGTCGAGATCCCGCAAGGCATGCAGCGGGCGATGGCGCGCCAGGCCGAGGCCGAGCGCGAACGGCGCGCGAAAGTGATCAACGCCGAGGGCGAGTACCAGGCCTCGGAGCGCCTCAAGGACGCGGCGATCGTGATCGAGGCACACCCGATCGCCCTGCAGCTCCGCTACCTCCAGACGCTGCTCGAACTCGGCTCGTCGCAGGCGACGACGATCGTGTTCCCCGCGCCGATCGACGTGATCAGCGCGTTCATCGACAAGAAGTAGCCGCGGGAGGGGTTGGCGGGATGCCGTTCGTCGCAGGGGTGCGATGGTCGTTCCGAGGCAAGGACGCAGGGAGTGTCGACAGCTGTAGCTATCGGCGCGACTGAGGACGCAGCATCGGGGCGAGCAGCGCGGCCCTGCGGCACAACCTGTATCCCGCCAACCCCTCCTACGCCGTCGCCGTCTCGGCCTGGAAGCGCCGGGCCGCGTCGATAGCTGCGCCGAGGTTCAACCCCTTGTCCTTGCCTTGCTTGATCAGCATCACGGTCTCGACGGCGTGCATGCCGTAGATGCGCTGCTTCTTGCCCTTGGTCGGGATCTGCGCCTTGTTGGTCCAGTAGTCGAGCTGCATCTTGGAGATGCCGGCGATCGCGCAGACCTGGCCGAGATAGAGCTCGATCTTGTCGAGATGGTCGACCATCTCGATCGGCTCGAGCACGTCAACCTGCTTCGTATACGCCACGCCGGCTTCCTTTGTCCGCTCGCGAACCCCTCGGTTTGCACTTATACCGCGGCGATTTTCAAAAGGGAAGCCCGCCAGGCGGGCGCTCAGGCCGGCGCGTCAGTGACGTCGCCGGCGTCGTCGGCGGCGTCAACGGCGGCGTCCTCGCCAGACTCGACGACCGGCGCGAGCGACGAGACCTGCTCGCCGTCGCGCAGCCGCATCACGATCACGCCCTGGGTCGAGCGGCTCATGCGGCGGATGTCGTCGACCGACATGCGGATCATCGTGCCGCCGGTCGAGATCAGCATCACCTGATAGCCGTCCTTGACGACGCGCGCGCCGACGAGATGGCCACGCGCCTCGGTGAGCTGCACGGTCTTGACGCCCAGTCCGCCACGGCCCTTCTTCGGATAGTCGGCGACCCTCGTGCGCTTGCCGTAGCCGTTCTCCGTCACCACGAGCAGGTCGGCGTCGTCGGCCGCAATCGCGACGGAGATCACCTCGTCACCCGCGCGCAGCCGCATCCCCTGCACACCCGACGCGTCGCGACCCATCGGCCGGACGTCCTTCTCGGAAAAACGGATCGCCTGGCCCCCGCGCGAGACCATCAGGATGTCGTCGCTGCCCGAGCTATGACGGGCGCCGATCAGCTCGTCGCCCTCTCGCATCTTGATCGCAATGATCCCGTCGGCCTTGAGCGACGTGTTGTAGGCGGCCAGTTCGGTCTTCTTGACGACGCCGTTCTTCGTGGCGAACAGCAGGTACTTCGCCTCCTCGAAGGAGCGGGTCTGGATCACGGCCCGCACCGCCTCGCCCTGGGCGAACGGCAGCAGGTTGACGATCGCCCTACCCTTCGACTGGCGCGAGCCGAGTGGCAGCTCGTGCACCTTCAGGCGGTAGACCTTGCCGACGCTGGTGAAGAACAGGATGTAGTCGTGCGTCGAGGCGACGAAGAGGTGCTCGATGTAGTCCTCGTCCTTCAGATCCATCCCCATCACGCCGATCCCCCCGCGCCGCTGCTCGCGGTACGCAGTGACGGGAAGCCGCTTGATGTACCCGGACTGTGTGATCGCGATCACCATGTCCTCTTCCGCGATCAAGTCTTCGAGCTCGAGCTCTTCCTCGGCGGCGACGATCTCGCTGCGGCGGTCGTCGTGCCGGCCGTAGATCGTGTTCAGCTCGAGTAGCTCCTCGCGAATCACTGCGTCGATCTTCGCCTCGTCGCCGAGCAGGTCGCGCAGGTAGTCGATGCGCTCCTTGATGTCGCGGTACTCATCCTCGACGCCCTTCCGCTCGAGCGCGGTGAGGGCCCTGAGCCGCAGCTCGAGAATCGCCGACGCCTGCAGCTCGGAGAGGTCGAACTCCTTCATCAGACCGGTGCGGGCGGCTTCCGTGTCGGCGGCAGCCCTGATCAGCCGGATCACCGCATCGAGGTTGTCGAGCGCCTTCAGGTACCCCTCGAGAATGTGCGCCCGGCGCTCGCGCTTGCGCAGCTCGTCCTTCGAACGGCGCGTGACGATCTCGCGCTGGAAGTCGAGGAAGTGCGTGATCAGCTCGAGCAGCGACAGCGTCCGCGGGATGCCGTTGACGAGCGCCACGGCATTGACGCCGAAGGTGCTCTGCAGCGCGGTGTGCTTGAAGAGCTTGTTGAGCGCGACCTGCGGGACCGCGTCGCGCTTCAGCTCGATCTGGATCCGCATCCCCGACCGGTCGGAGTGATCGGCGAGATCGGAGATCTCGGTCAGGACCTTCTCGTTGACGAGGTCGGCGATCTTCTTGATCACGCCGGCGTCGCCGCCCTTCTTCACCCCGTAGGGAAGCTCGGTGACGATGATCGCGCTCTTGCCGCCGCGGAGCTCTTCGATGTGTGCCCGGGCGCGCATCACGACCCGGCCGCGGCCGGTGCGGTAGGCGTCGCGGATCCCGGAGCGACCGACGATGATCGCCCCGGTCGGGAAGTCGGGGCCCTTCACGTGCTTCATCAGGTCCTCGACGTTCGAGTCGGGCTTGTCGATCAACTGCACGACCGCGCTGACCACCTCGCCGAGGTTGTGCGGCGGGATGTTCGTCGCCATGCCGACGGCGATGCCGCTCGAGCCGTTGACGAGCAGGTTCGGGAACCGCGTCGGGAGAACAAGTGGCTCGCGCTTCGACTCGTCGTAGTTCGGCCCGAAGTCGACGGTGTCGGCGTCGAGCTCGCGCAGCATCTCCTCGGCGAGCCGTGCGAGCCGTGCCTCGGTGTAGCGCATCGCCGCCGCCGGGTCGTCGTCGATCGAGCCGAAGTTGCCCTGACCGTCGACGAGCGGGTAGCGCAGCGAGAACGGCTGTGCGAGGCGCACGAGCGTGTCGTAGATCGACGCATCGCCGTGCGGGTGATGGTTGCCCATCACATAGCCGACGATGTTCGCCGACTTCACGTACGGCCGGCCGGGGCGGTTCCCGTTCGACCACATCGAGTAGAGGACGCGCCTGTGCACCGGCTTGAGGCCGTCGCGCACGTCGGGAAGCGCGCGCGAGACGATGACGTGCATCGCGTAGCCGAGGAAGCTCGTGCGCATCTCCTGCTCGAGCTCGCGCGGTTCGATGCGGCCCGGGCCGAGTGCTCCTGTCTCGAGCTCAGACATGTCGAGCCGTTCTAGACGTCAAGGAACTTGACGTCCTTCGCGTTCTGCTCGATGAACTCGCGGCGCGGCTCCACCTGGTCGCCCATCAGCATCGAGAACATGCGGTCGGCGGCGGAGGCGTCCTCGACCTCGACGCGCATCAGCAGCCTCTTCGCCGGGTCCATCGTCGTCTCCCAGAGCTGCTCGGCGTTCATCTCGCCGAGACCCTTGAACCGCGACACCTGGATGCCCTGCTTCGCCGCGTCGAGCGTCCGGTTGCGGAGCGCGTCGAACGACTCGGCGAGCTCGTCCTCCTTGCCCACGCGCACCGTGAACGGCGGCGCGCCGAGGAGCTCGACCAGCCGGGCGTAGGCCTGACGGAGCTTCGCGTAGATCGGCGAGGCGAGCAGCTCGACCGGGACCGCGACGTTGTGCGCGGCCGACGTCTCGGTCTCGATCACGCGCACGCGGATGACCTCGTCCTCGTGGTCGACGATCGAGAGCGCGTAGCCGTTCTCGCCGATCGCGGTCAGCGCGCCGTCGATGTCGGACGGTGACTCGATCTCGTGCTCGATCAACCGGTGCAGCACCATCAGCTCCGCGGCGGCCGGGCCGAAGTCGGAGCGAAGTCGCGCGTAGTAGCCCTCGTACTGCTGCAGCGCGGAGCTCAACCGCGCCCACTTGGCCTCGGTCAGCTTCACCGTCTCGCCGGCGCGGTCCGTGACCTCGATGTTCGGGATGCGGTCGCGCGCGAGCAGGTCCTCGAGTTGAGCGTCCTTCTCGAAGTAGAACTCCTGATTGCCGAGCTTCACCTTGTAGAGCGGCGGGACGGCGATGTAGACGTGGCCCTGCTCGATCAGTTCCGGCATCTGCCGGTAGAGGAACGTCAGGATCAGCGTGCGGATGTGCGACCCGTCGACGTCGGCGTCCGTCATCACGATGATGCGGTGGTACCGGAGCTTCGCGATGTCGAACTCGTCGCCGAACCCCGTCCCGATCGCGGTGATCATCGCCTGGATCTCGTTGTTCGAGAGAACCTTGTTGATGCGGTTCTTCTCGGAGTTGATGATCTTGCCGCGCAGCGGCAGGATCGCCTGATACGTCCGGTCGCGGCCCATCTTCGCGGAGCCGCCGGCACTGTCGCCCTCGACGATGAAGAGCTCGGCCGCCGACGGATCGTTGATCGAGCAGTCGGCGAGCTTGCCGGGCAAGGACATCGACTCGAGCGCCGACTTGCGGCGCGTCATCTCGCGCGCCTTCCGTGCGGCCTGCCGCGCACGAGCCGCTGAGATCGCCTTGTTGATCACAGCACGCGCATCGGTCGGGTTCTCCTCGAAGAATTCTGCGAGCTTCTGGTTGACGGCCTGCTCGACGAGCCCCTTCACCCAGGGGTTGCCGAGCTTCGTTTTCGTCTGCCCTTCGAACTGTGGCTCGCCGAGCTTGACCGAGATCACCGCAGCGAGACCTTCGCGGACGTCCTCGCCGTCGAGGTTGTCCTCCTTCTCCTTCAGCAGTCCCTTCGTGCGCGCGTAGTCGTTCAGCGTGCGCGTCAAGGCCGCCTTGAAGCCTGAGAGGTGCGAACCGCCCTCGTGGGTGTTGATGTTGTTGGCGAAGGAGAAGACCGACTCCTGGTAGGAGTTGTTCCACTGCATCGCGACCTCGACCTCGCCGTCAGGAGTCGCGCTCTCGAAGTAGACGACGTGCTTGTGCGCGATGTCCTTCGACTCGTTGATGTAGCTGACGAAGTCCTTGATGCCGCCCTCGTAATGGAACTCGACCAGCTCGCCGTCGACCCGCTCGTCGGCGAACTTGATGCGCAGGCCCTTGGTCAGGAACGCTGTCTCGCGCAACCGTGAGATGAGCGTCGGCGCATGGAACTCGGTCTCGTCGAAGACCGACGCGTCGGGCAGGAACGAGATCGTGGTGCCGGAGCCGCCGCCGTCCGAGAGCACGGTCATCGGGCCCTGGGGTACGCCGCGCGCGAACTCCTGTCGGAAGATCTGGCCGTCGCGCTCGACGGTCGCGATGAGCCACTCCGAGAGCGCGTTCACGACGGAGACACCGACGCCGTGGAGGCCGCCGGAGACCTTGTAGCCGTCGCCGCCGAACTTGCCGCCGGCGTGCAGTTTCGTGAGCACGACTTCGAGCGCCGACATGCCGGTGCCCTCGACCTCGTCGACCGGGATCCCGGCGCCACGATCGACGACGGTGACCGAGTTGTCGGGGTGAATCGTCACGTCGACCGAGTCGTTGCGGCCTGCGAGGGCCTCATCGACGGAGTTCGCCACGACCTCGTAGACGAGGTGATGGAGGCCGCCGATGCCGGTCGAGCCGATGTACATGCCAGGGCGCAGGCGGACCGGCTCGAGCCCTTCGAGCACGGTGATGTCCTTGGCCGAGTAGCCGGCCTTTGTCTGGGTCTTCGCCATACGCAAGAAATGCCTGCAAAACGGGTGTTTTGCGAGGCTCTCTCAGTGTATCAGATCAGGTGGTCGAGCGCCCTCGCGCGAGGCTGAAACTGACCGCTTTTTGCACACTTTCGCGCAGCTTTTCGTCGTCGATCGCGGAGGCGATTGCGCGGGCCAGTTCGGCCTCCTCGGGGCGCACCTCGATCGGATCCGCCGCCGGTGCCAGTTCGGGTGTCGGCAGCGGGCCGGGAGCGAACCGCACCTTCGGCACTGCAAGTGCCGCGGCGATCTCGCCGCCACGCTGGCCGAGCTCGAACGCCCACACCGAGTCGTTGGTCGCAATGTGGACGGTGCCGTCCTTCGAGATGCGCGCCGGCCAGGCGTTCTGCGCAATCGCAGGCCCGACCGCGGCCGGCCAGCGCTCGAGCACTTCGGCCATTCCGGCTTGCGGGCCGAAGCGCCCGAGCTCGGAGCGAATCGCGTCAGCGAGCGGATCCATGCTCCACCTCTACCAGCTGCGAGGGGGCGACCGGGAGTGCGCCGGGGTGCGTCGCGGTGATCACGGTCTGGCCCATCGTCGCGACCCGCGCCGCGAGCACGCGCCGGCGGCCGAGATCGAGCTCGGACAAGACGTCGTCGAGGAGCAGGAGCGGCGGGCTCTCGAGCAGCTCCGCCTCGGCGAGGAGCAGCGAGAGGACGGCGAGGCGCTGCTCGCCCTGCGAACCGAACTGGCGCAGATCGCGGCCGTCGCTTGTCACGAGCACGTCGTCGAGGTGCGGCCCGAGGCCCGTGACGCCGCGATCGAGGTCTCGTTGCAGACGCGCTTCGAGCTGCGCGATCGTCGGGGCCTCTGCGTCGTAAACGAGCGCCGCCCCAGGCAGGCCGAGCTCACCCGCGCGCTCGACGAACGACGGTGCAAGCCGCGCAAGCGCGGTCCGGCGGGCATCGACCAGAGCCGACCCCGTCTCGGCGACGCGGTCGGTCCAGGGCGCAAGCACATCGCGCTCCGCAAGCCCGAGCGAGATGCGGCGAAGCGCCGCGTTTCGTTGTGCGAGCGCGGCCAGGTACTCCTGCGGGACTCCCGCCCGCGCCGGCGCCAGCCGGCCGATCACCCGATCGAAGTACGCGCGCCGCGCTGCCGGCCCGCCCTTGACCACGGTCAGGCGGTCCGGTGTGAAGACGAGGGTCGCGAATTCTCGGCGCAGCGACTCGGCCGACGGCAGCCTGGCGCCGTTCAGCCGCGCCTCCTTGGCCTGACCCTGCCGCACGGTCACCGACACTTCGACGCCGGCGTGTGCGCGCTCCCCTGCAACCGTCACCCGGCCGGCCGACTCGCCGAACTGGATCAACTGCGAGTCCTGACGGGTACGTGGCGAGAACCCCTGCGTCGCGACGTGCAGCGACTCGAGCAGGTTCGTCTTGCCGACGCCGTTCGGCCCAACCGCGAGCACGACGCCGGGCGCGAGACTCAGCTCGAGCGCGGCGTACGAGCGGTAGTGACGAAGCGTGAGCCGGGTGACGATCAGCCGGCGAGACGAATCGGCATGATCAGGTACACGTAGTCGTCCGAGTCGCCCTCGAGAACGGCGGGACGCAACGGACTGATCAGCTTGAACTTGACGGAGTCCGAGTCGACCGAGTCGAGGCCGTCGCGCAGGAACTCGGCGTTGAAGCCGATCTCCATCGGCTCAGCGGTGTACGGCGCCGGCAGCGACTCCCGTGCCTCGCCGACGTCCTGGGTGACTGCCGACACCGTCAGCTCGCCGTCCGCAAAGCGAAGCCGGAGCGGCGAGTTCCGCTGCGCCATCAGCGACACACGCCGGACGACCTCGAGCGCCTCCTCGCGTGGCAGGAGCACCTCGTGCTCGAACTGCTCCGGGAGAAGCTGGCGGTGATTCGGGAACTGTCCGTCGATCCGGCGTGTCGTCAACCACGTGTCCTCTGCGCCGAACGCGACGTGGTTGTCGAGCAGGCCGAGTTGTAGTTCCTCTGCACCGCCGGCGATGCGCGAGAGTTCCTGCAGCGCGCGGGCCGGGATGATCGCCTCGAGGTCAGGCAGCACCGCCGTGACGGGCGTTTCCTTGACGGCGAGCCGGTACGAGTCGGTCGCGGCCATCACGACCTTGCCGGGCTCGAACTGGACGAGGATGCCCGTCAGCACCGGGCGGCTCTCGTCGCGGGACGCGCTGCGTCCGACGCGCGCGACGGTCTCGACGAGCACGTCGCGGTCGACGGTGTGCAACGGCGCGCTGTCGACATCGGGCAGGCGTGGAAAGTCCTCCGCCGAGTACGTGTGGAGCCGGTAGTTCGCCGTTCCCGACGTGACGACAACCGTCGCCTCCTCCGGACGGTGGTCGATCGTCACCTCGCTGTCCGGCAGCGTCCGCGCGATGTCGAGCAGCAACCGGCCGGGAACGACGGTCGTCCCTTCGCCCTCGACCGAGGCCTCGAGCGACGTTCGCAGCGAGAGCTCCATGTCGGTCGCCGCGAGATGCAGCCGGCCGGCTTCGGCTCGAAGCTGGATGCCACCGAGAACGAGCACAGCTGTGCGCGTCGAAACGCCGCGCGCGACGATCGCCAGCTTTGCAGCAAGGTCGTCTTTCGAGACAGTTATCCGGAGCCCGGTGCCCACTACGGTTTCTGAGTCAATCATTTAAGAAAACCTCGTTGTAGTCGTAAGGCCTGTGGGTCCGGGGAGAAGCCCCGCGAGCCCTCTGCTCGAGCCATTTTCCCTGTGGGTGCGGACGTGGCACAACTCGACGTTACGCACAGGCATCACGTTCTACCTCGCCTGCCGCACGCGAGCTGTGAGTTCCTGGACGAGGTTGTACACAGATCTGTCCTCGCGAATCAGGCGGGCGATCTTCGACGTGGCGTGGATCACCGTCGTGTGGTCGCGACCGCCGAACTCCTTGCCGATCTTCGGGAGCGAGGAGTCCGTGAGCTCGCGTGACAGGTACATCGCCACCTGGCGTGGGTAGACGATGTTCTGTGAGCGGCGGTCACCCGTCAGCTCCTCCATCGTGACCGAGAAGCGCTCGCACACGAGCTCCTGGATGCGGTCGATCGTGATCTGGGTGCCCTCGCCTTGCGGGAAGACGTCCTTGAGCACGTCTTGCGCGAGCTCGGGGGTGAGGGGGCGACCGGTGAGGGACGAGAACGCGACGACGCGTGTCAGCGCACCCTCGAGCTCTCGGATGTTCGTCGAGACACGCGAGGCGATGAACGTCAGGAGCTCCGGGTCGTGGATCTCGATCTGGTCGTTCTTGACCTTCTTGCGCAGGATCGCGATGCGCGTCTCCAGGTCGGGAGGCTGGATGTCGGTGATCAGCCCCCACTCGAAGCGAGACCGGAGACGCTCCTCGAGCGTCGAGATCTCCCGCGGCGGCCGGTCGCTCGACATGATGATCTGGCGCCCGGCTTCGTAGAGCGAGTTGAACGTGTGGAAGAACTCTTCCTGGATCCGTTCCTTGTGCTCGAAGAACTGGACGTCGTCGATCAGCAGCACGTCGTACGTGCGGTAACGCTGCTTGAAGCCCTCGATCCGCTTGTCGCGGAGGCTGTTGATGAAGTCGTTCATGAAGGTCTCCGACGTGACGTAGCGGCACGAGAGCCCGCCGCCGTGGTCGGTGACGAAGTTCGCGACCGCATGCAGCAGATGCGTCTTGCCGAGGCCGGTGTGCCCGTAGATGAAGAGCGGGTTGTACGCCTGTGCCGGCGCTTCGGCCACGGCCAGTGCCGCGGCGTGCGCGAAGCGGTTCGACGAGCCGATCACGAACGAGTCGAAGGTGTACTTCGTGTTCAGGCCGGCTGCATCGGCTCGAGGCGAGACCACATCGAGAGGCAGCGGGGTGACCGACGCCGGCACAGCGCTCGAAGTGACCGCCGGGAGCGCCTCCACACGAAGCTGGACACGCCGGTCGACGCCGCTCACGTCGCGGGCTGCAGCGCGGATCAGGTCGAGGAAGTGCCCCTCGATCCATTCACGCGTGAAGTCGTTCGGGACGGCGATCGCCAGCGCGTCGCCGTCGATCTCTGCCCCCGCAACCTCCCCGAACCACGTCTGAAACGTCGTGTCGTTCAGGGCCTCTCGCAGCCGAGCCGCGACGTCATTCCAGATGCCTTCCGCCGACAGCTCGATTTGCTGCTCCACGCCTGTGTCACGCTCCTTGATTGCCGCTCCGGGTGGGCGAGCATAGCAGCGTGCATGCGGTCACTCAATGAGGATTTCGCGGCCTGTCCACAACCACCAACTAGCTCGATTTGCAGGCATTTCGTCTCTGCTCCACACGTACTCCACAGCTGTGGAAAGATGCCCTCGGCACGCGACCGCGGTGGCGTTTTCCACGGCTTTCCACCAGAAGGGGGATGTGGACAACGAGCGTTTTCGACGGTCCGGCTATACTCGCCCGCGGCCGGCCAAAGTCGGCCAAGATTCTTTCTTTCGAGCGATGAAACGGACCTACCAGCCGAACGTACGCAAGCGGAGCCGGAAGCACGGCTTCCGCAACCGCATGTCCACCCGGGCGGGGCGCCTGATCCTGAAGCGCCGCCGCGCGAAGGGCCGCAAGCGCCTCTCGGCGTAATCGGTGCAGCGCCGGAACCGCCTCTCCCGCTCTCGCGATTTCGACGCCGTCTACCGGCACGGCCGGTCGGTTTCGACCCGGTTCCTGACGCTGTACTGGTTCCAGCGCGACGAGCCGCTCGGCGCGCCGAGGCTCGGCTTCGCGGTCCCGAAGGCAGTCGGCAACGCGGTCGTCCGCAATCGGATCAAGCGGCAACTCCGCGAGATCGTGCCGCCGAGGCTCGAACTGGTGCCGGCGACGAACGACTACGTCCTGGTCGTGCGCCGCGGGCTCCCCGAAGCCGCAGAGGCGAACGGGCACAGCTGGCTGGCCGAACGCGTCGACGAGGTGCTGGGCAAGGCGGCCGCATGAGGACGGTCGCTGTCCTGCCGATCCGCCTCTACCAGCTGCTCGTCTCGCCGCTCCTGCCGGCGAACACCTGCAAGTACCACCCGAGCTGCTCCGAGTACGCGGTGCTCGCGATCCGTAAGCACGGCGTGATCCGCGGCCTGCCGAGAGCCGCCTGGCGGCTCCTGCGCTGCAATCCGTGGTCGCACGGCGGAGTCGACTACCCGTGATGCTCTTCTCGATTCTCTCGCCGCTCGAGAACCTGATGAAGTCGATTCTCGACTTCTTCCACGGCCCGATCGGCCTTCCCTGGGCATGGTCGATCGTCGCGCTGACGATCCTCGTGCGGATCGTGCTCGTGCCGCTGACCGTGCGCCAGATCCACTCGATGCAGTCGCTCCAGGCGCATGCGCCGGAGATGAAGGCGATCCAGCAGAAGTACAAAGGTGACCGCGCGAAGCTGAACGAGGAACTGATGAAGTTCTACAAGGAGAACCACATCAACCCGGCCGCGTCGTGCTTGCCGCTCCTCGCGCAGTTCCCCGTCTTCATCTCGCTCTACCTGACGCTCAAGCACTTCTCGCACCACATCAACGGGTCCTGGCTCTACATCGTCCCGGACATCTCGGCGAAGGGCACCGCCCACTGGTCCGGGTACGTGCTGCTCGCCGTCTACGCGGGGTCGCAGGTCGCGTCGACGTACTTCATGGGCGCGACGATGGACAAGACGCAGCGCAACCTGATGATGGCGCTGCCGTTGCTCTTCATCACGGTCGTCTCGCGCTTCCCGGTCGGGTTGATCATCTACTGGATGACGACCAACCTGTGGACCGTCGGCCAGGGCCTGGTGACGCGGCGACTCGTGCCGAAGAAGGCGGCGGGAGGCGTCGTCGTCTCGGCGCCGACCGGTCCGAAGCGGAGCTCGCGGACGCCGCCGAAGGAATCGGAGAACGGGGCAGCGGCAGGCGAGGCGAAGCCAAAGCCGGCTCCGCCCGCGCAGCCGAGAATCGTCAAGCGGAAGAAGGGCGGCTCGCGCCGGTGAGCGACGCCGGCGCCGAGTCGGAGGTGTCGGTCGAGGCGACCGGCGAGACGGTCGGCGAGGCGAAGTGGAAGGCCCTCCGCGACCTCGAGCGTGCAGCGCCCGGTCTCGACAAAGCAACCGTTCGCTTCCAGGTCGTCTCCGAAGGGGAGCGCGGCCTGCTCGGAGTCGGCTACACGCCGGCACGCGTCGTTGCTTCGGCGGAGGTCGCCCCGGCGGTGCGCCGCGAGCCGTCACCGGACGAGTCCGAGGCCGCACGGCACGTGCGCGAGCTCGTCGAGACGGTAGTCGGGGCGATGGGTGTGATCGCACGCGTCGAGCTGTCCGAGGACGACGAGGGGATCACCGCCACGTGCATCGGCGACGACCTCGGGGTCGTGATCGGCAAGCACGGTCAGACGATCGACGCGCTGCAGACCGTCACGAACGCAGCCCTCTTCCGGCGCGACGGGCACAAGCCGGTGACCGTGGACGCAGCCGACTACCGCAGCCGGCGCCGCCGCACGCTCGAAGGGATCGCGCTGCGAAGCGCCGAGCAGGCGGCCCGCGGCGAGCGGGTCGAACTCGAGCCGATGACGCCCGTCGAGCGCAAGGTCGTGCACGAGCGGTTGAAGGACGTGGCGGGGGTTGCGACCGCAAGCGAGGGGACGGAGCCGAATCGGTACGTCGTCGTCCTCCCCGCCTGAGCTCACCGCCTGGCTCGCCGCGGTCGTTGCAACGCCCGGCCTGACGGCGATCAAGGACGCCTCCGACGCCCGGCGCGTGTTGCTGGACGATTCGCTCGCAGGTGCCGACGTGGTTGCGCACTACGAGGGCGCGATCGTCGACGTCGGCTCGGGTGGCGGCGCGCCCGGCATCCCACTCGCGCATGCGCTGCCGGAGCGGGAGGTGATCCTGCTCGAGGCGGAGCGCCGCAAGTGCGAGTTCCTCGAGGAGTGGGCGCCGGCGAACACCCGCGTGGTCTGGGGACGCGCAGAGGAGCAGGCGACGGATTGGGCCGGGGTGGTGGTCGCGAAGGCGCTCGCCCAGCCGCCGACGGCCGCCGAGTGGTGCCTGCCGCTCGCGCGCGAGGGCGGCGCAGTCGTCCTCTGGGTCGGGCCGACAGCCGATCGCGAGCGGGTCGCGGCTGTCGCGGAACGTCTCGCCGGCAGGCTCGCCGAGGCACCGAGCGGATTCTTCGTGATCGAGAAGGTGGGACCGACGCCGCCCGGCTTTCCGCGCCGGCCTGGCCTCGCCAAGAAGCGCCCGCTCGCCTAGCCACAGGCGAAAGCGCAATCCGGGTCCGTGGCTAGATTGGCGAGGTGCCCGGGAAGGTCTACGCGTTCGCGAACCAGAAGGGCGGCGTCGGCAAGACGACCACGGCGATCAATCTCGCCGCCTGCCTCGCCGAGGCTGGCGAACGTGCGCTCGTCGTCGACCTCGACCCGCAGGCGAACGCGACCTCGGGTCTCGGCATGCGTGCCAACGGGACGTCGACGTACGACCTGCTCGACGGCGCGCCGCTCTCCGAGCTCGCCAAGCCGACGCGATTCGCAAACCTCTTTCTCGTCCCGTCGCGCCCCGAGTTGGCGGGCGCCGCCGTCGAGCTGTCACAACGCCCCGACGGCGAGCGCTACCTCGCCGAGGCACTTCGGCACGCAGACGGCTTCGACTTCGTGTTGCTCGACTGCCCACCCTCGCTCGGGCCGCTGACCGTGAACGCGCTCGGCGCGGCAGACCGGGTGATCGTGCCCGTCCAGACCGAGTACTTCGCACTCGAGGGACTGGCGCAGCTCGTGCAGTCGATCAACCTGATCAAGGCCCGGCTCAACCCTGCGCTGTCGATCGCCGGCGTGCTGCTCACCATGGCCGACTCGCGCACGCGACTGTCGACCGAGGTCGAGGCCGAGGTGCGCAAGCACTTCGGGTCGCTCGTCTTCGACGCGGTCGTTCCGCGGTCGGTACGTGTTGCCGAGGCGCCGAGCCATGGGTTGCCCGTGACCTACTACGACCGGCACTCGCGCGGCGCCGAGGCCTACTGGAAGGTGGCGATGGAACTTGTCGACCGTCCCTAGAAGAGGTCTCGGGAGAGGCTTCGAAGTCCTGATCGGGGGCAGCGAGCCGACGCTCGCCACGCTGGCAGTGGCCGAGATCCACGCCAACCCGAAGCAACCTCGGCGCCAGTTCGAGGGCGAGGCGGTGTCGGGCCTCGCCGAGTCGATCAAGACGCAGGGCCTGATCCAGCCCGTAGTCGTGCGCCCACGTCTCGCTGGCGGTTACGAGCTGATCGCGGGCGAACGGCGTTGGCGTGCTGCGCGCGAGGCCGGCCTCGAAACCGTCCCCGCCGTCGTGCGTGAGGCGGACGACCGCGACACGCTGCTGCTCGGCCTCGTCGAAAACGTCGCGCGCGAGGATCTCTCGCCGGTCGACGAGGCACGCGCCTACGCGCTGCTGCTCGACGAATTCGCCCTCTCGCTCGGCGAGGTCGCTGAGCGCGTCGGCAAGGCGAAGCCGACCGTTTCGAACCGCGTCCGCCTGCTCGAGCTTTCGGACGACGTCCTCGCGCTCGTCGACGACGCACGCATGAGCGAGGGACACGCACGCGCGGTCCTGGCGGTCCCCGACGACGAAGGCCGGCGGCGCCTCGCGAAGCGCATCGTGCGCGAAGGGCTCTCGGTTCGCGCTGCCGAACGCGCTGCGCAGGCGGCCGGAGCCAGGACGAAGACTCGCCGCGTCGCGGCGGTCGATCCCGAGCTGGCGGCGCGCGTCGAGAACGGCCTGCGCGTGCTGACCGGCCTGGACGCGAAGGTTCGCCCGACCGGCGTGCACATCGCGATCGACGGCGACGTTCAGCTGGAAGAGCTCGCCGAGGCGCTCGAGCGCACGCTCGGCGCAACCGCGCCGCGGTGACTGGGCGACGGGCCTGCGGGTTGCCGCCGAAGGAGCAGCAGTGAGCTTGAGCGGCGCCGATGCCTATGACCGGTTCATGGGCCGCTACTCGAGACCGCTGGCGGTGCCCTTCGCCGATTTCGCCGGGCTCCCACTCGCCGGCCGGGTCCTCGACGTCGGCTGCGGCCCCGGTGCGCTGACCGCGGAGCTCGCCCGGAGGGCCGGGCCGGGACGAGTCACGGCGGTCGACCCGTCCGAGGAATTCGTCGCGGCTCTGCGCGGCCGCCATTCCGGAGTCGAGGCCGTCCGCGCGCCGGCCGAGGATCTGCCGTTCGAAGAAGGCCGCTTCGCTGCGACGCTCGCCCAGCTCGTGGTCAACGTCATGGACGATCCGGTCGCAGGCCTCCGCGAGATGGCGCGGGTGACGCGGGAGGGCGGCGTCGTCGCCGCCTGCGTGTGGGACTTCACCGACGGTGGCCCGATCGGCCCGTTCTGGGCTGCCGCCGCACGCACTCGATCCTGAGGTCGAGACCGGGTCTGTCTGCCCCGGCAGCAGGGCCGGCCACCTGGCCGACCTCTTTCGCCAGGCTGGAATCGGCGACATCGTCGACAGCGCCGTCGCGGTGGACGTCGAGCACGCCACGTTCGAGGACTGGTGGGAGCCGTTCACGCTCGGCGTCGCCCCGTCGGGTGCGTACGTCGCCCGCCTCGAGCCGGATCGGCGCGCGGTATTGCGCGAGCTCTGCAGGGAGAGGCTGCCGGAGCCGCCGTTCGTGGTGTCGGCGAAGGCCTGGGTCGCGCGCGGCGCGGCCTGATCCTAGAAACGAGACTCCCCGGATGGGCGATCCTGGATTCGAACCAGGGACCTCCGCCTTATCAGAGCGGCGCTCTAACCAACTGAGCTAATCGCCCGCGCGGGCCGCAGTGTAGCGACAGGCCCGTCCGCGTTTAGGCCCGGCGGCGGGGGTAACCTAGGGGTGCGAATGGTCGAGATGACGATCTATGGGGTCTCGTTCGACCTCGTCGGCAAGCAGCCGATCGTGTTGCTCAAGACGTCCGACGGCAACCGGTACCTGCCGATCTGGATCGGCCATCCCGAGGCGGCCGCGATCCTGATGAAGCTGCAAGGCGCCGCCGCGCCGCGCCCGCTCACGCACGACCTGCTCGTCAACATCCTCGGCGAGCTCGACGTCGAGATCGCGCGCGTCACCGTGACCGAGTTGCGGGACAACACCTTCCACGCATCGATCACGGTTGTCCAGAACGGCAACGAGTTCGAGATCGACTCGCGGTCGTCGGATGCGATCGCGATCGCCGTCCGTGCGTCGGCGCCGATCTTCGCAGCAGACGACGTGATCGAGGAGTCAGCGATCGAAATGGAAGGCGACGAGGTCAACGAAGAGGAGATCGTCGACGAGTTCCGCCGTTTCCTCGACAAGGTTTCGGCCGAGGACTTCGCCGAGGCCGAAGACGGAGAAGAGGCCGAACGCGACGACGACTAGGCGTCGAGCTCGCGCTTGATCAGCTCGAGCAGCTCGACGTAGAAGGCACGCAGCCCCGCGTCGCTCAGCGGCCCGGCATTCTCGCGCAGGCGCTCCTCGAGCAGAGCCGCTTCGCGCGCGCGGTCGACGAAGCCGATCCCGTGCTCGTCCTTGTAGCGCTTCAACTCCGCGACGAGCTCGAGCCGCCGGTTGAGGGCGGCCACGAGTTCGCGGTCGACGTCGCGAATCGCGGCCCGGAGCCGTGTGACCTCCGGATCGGTCATGTGTAGACGTAGACCGCAGAGCCGTAGGCGATCTGCGCGTAGACGGTCGTTGCGACCCACATCGGGATCCGGGCGCAGCCGTGCGATGCCGGATAGGGCGGCACGTCCGGGTAGCCGTGCACGGCGAAGCCGCGCAGGAAGTAGCTCGGGTAGTAGAGGACCCAGTCGAAGCCACCCACCTTCCGGTAGACGTGCCACTCCCCGAGCGGGGTGTTGCCCGTCGCGCCGGTCGAGGTGGCCACCACGAGGCTGACCTGTCCACCGCGAACGATGAACAGCACCTGGCGCGCCTTGTCGATCTCGACGTGGTCACCCCGATAGCGCGCGGCCGGCGTCCGTGCGACGGCGAGCCGTCCCCAGACGCCGCCGTCCACGGCACCGGTGCGCGCGAGCCCCTCGACTTTCTGGAACGCGTAGAGCGCCTCGAGATCGTCGTCGCCGAAGTACCCGTCGGCCTGGACCGCGTAGTGGAGCTCCTGAAGCCGGTGCTCGAGAACGCGCACACTCGGCCCGCGTGCGCCGAGCGAAAGATCAGGCTCGACGATTGCAAGGGTCGTGTGGCTTCGCACCGCCGCCCAGCCGGGCCTCGGCCGTGACCGAACGCTGATCTGCGCGAGGTGTGCGCGCGACGTGTCGATGTGCGGCACGACGATCGTGCCGGCGCTCGCCGGGTGAAGCGCTGCAACCACGCGGACGCGCCCGCCGACGATCGCGGCGCCCACGGTGCGGACCACGAGCCGCGGCGTCACCCGGATGTGGAGCGGTTGCGAACGGACGCCGAGCGCGTCGGCGACCCAAGGGGCCGTGCCCAGGACGCGCACGCGCAGCTTGCCGTTGACGAAGCGGCGCCCGTGCAGCGTCACGGGAACCCGCGGGGTGACCGTCGCACGAAGGGCGACCCACTCGGCGTAGCGCGCATGCGCCGGCCCCCTGAGCGAGACGGAGATCGCGGTCACAGACGGCGCGGTGTCGGCGCCGAGGTCGGTGGCCAGCGCCGCGTGCCAGACGCCGGCGCGATAGACGTGCTGCACGGATTGGCCCACTGCCGTCGCGCCGTCGCCGAACGTCCAGGCGTATCCGCTCGACGTGCACCCTGCGGTGAAGGTGACGGTGAGCGGCGCAGCTCCGCGGACCGGCGTCGCGGTGACGCCGCACGGACCCGCGGCGTGTGAGGCCGGCGCGAAGACGAGCGCCGCCAGCGCGGCAAGGGCGATGCGACGCACGAGCTGAATGTAGACCAGGGCTCAGCCGTTGTGGATCGTGACGGCGGCGATCAGGGCAACCAGGTTGAACATCCCGTGCAGCAGCATCCCCGGGTACACGCTCAGCGTCTCGGAGCGGATCCAGGCGAGCACGATCCCGAACACGACGATCACCGGGAGCGAGACGAGCAGGCCGTGCGCGAGCCCGAACAGCAGGCCGACCGCGAGGATCGCCGGCCAGCGACCGTACGGCTCGAGCAGCGAATAGCCGAGACCGCGGAACGTCAGCTCCTCGACGAACGGGATCACCGTGCAGATGACGATCCCGTTCACGATGTAGGCCGCGGCGTGCGCGGGCTCCCACTTCGCCGGGGTCAGGCCCTGCTCGTTCCCGGGATGCGTGAGGGCGCTGTACAGCACCTCGAAGGCATAGACGGCGACGATCGCGACCCCCAGGAGGAGCAATGCGCGGGGAATCGACTTCGGCCGTCGCAACGCCAGCAGCTCACGGTGGTGCGCGGCCAGTCCCAGCACCACCAGCAGGATGATCCCGTCCTGTACGAGCCCGCCGACGGCCGTCGACCACTCGTAGAGGATCTGCGGGTCGGGCTTCCCGCTGGTCGCGCGACCGACGTAGGCGAGCGCGATCATCAGCCCGACGAGAATGAGCCAGCCCACGAGCCGCGCCGGTCCGTCCATACGATGTGCCGACGCCGTGCCCGATCGTCTGTTCACTCCCGCCGAGGCTAACAGCGCCCTCGACGAGGTGCGTCCAGCTGCCGAGCGCCTGGTCGCCTTGCGCGAGCGGATGCGCGAGCTCGAGCGGACGCAGGGCGAGCTCGTGACCGCGATCGGCGGCAACGGCGGCGGCTACGCGGCCAGCGACCTCAACGCTGCGCAGGCGGAGATGACCAGCCTGGCCGAGGCGGCGCTCGCCTGCACGGAACGGCTCGAAGAGCTGGGCGTCTCGGTCAAGGACTACGACCTCGGCCTGCTCGACTTTCCGTCCCTTCGCGACGACGAGGTGGTCGAGCTCTGCTGGCACGCGGGCGAGGAGCAAGTCGCGTTCTGGCATCGGGTCGGCGAGGGTTACGCGGGGCGGAAGCCGATCGACTGGGGCGAATGAGGCTCACATGGCTCGGCTACCATCGACCCCAGGAACGTGAGCCGCCGCCGCCACGACGACCTCGACTTCATTCTCGCGCAGCGCGGTCGCAAGAAGAAGCGAGGCGCCCGCATCAAGCGCCGCCGGCGCGCCGGCCTGATCGTCGCGCTCTTCGCCGCATCGGTGCTGATCGCGCTGTTGACGATCGGCCTGGGTGCCGGCGCTGCGCTCTCGGAGGGTTGCGATCTGGGCTCCCTGCAGGCGGTCGAGATCGGCCAGAACTCGTTCGTCTATGCACGCGACGGCTCCTTGCTCGGCTCGATCCCGGCAGAGCGGAACCGCGAGCCCGTCACGACCCGCGAGATGTCCAAGTGGCTGCCCGTCGCCTCGGTGGCGATCGAGGATCGCCGCTTCTACCAGCACGGCGGAGTCGACTACGAGGGCATCGCCCGCGCAGCCTGGAAGGACCTGACGGCGGGCAAGGTCGTCGAGGGCGGCTCGACGATCACGCAACAGCTCGTCCGCAACCTCTACACCGGGCAGGAGAAGACGTTCAACCGCAAGCTCAAGGAGGCGTGTCTCGCGATCAAGTTGTCGCGCAAGCTGTCCAAGTCGGCGATCCTGAACGATTACTTGAACACCGTCTACTACGGCAACCACGCCTATGGCGTCGAGGCCGCGTCGCAGACGTACTTCTCGAAGCACGCGAAGAACCTGTCACTGCTCCAGTCAGCGCTGCTCGCCGGCCTTCCCCAGGCGCCGTCGGTCTACGACCCGTTCCACAATCCCCAGGCCGCTCTCGACCGCCGCGACGAAGTGCTCGCCGCACTCGAGCGGAGCGGCTACATCACACCAGCCCGCTATCGGCAGGCGATCAAGTCGTCGTCGCTCCACCTGAAGCCGGGCCGGATCTACACGCGCATCAAGCAGCCCTACTTCTTCACCTACGTGATCGACGAGCTCGAGCGCGAGTACGGCGCGAACACCGTCCGCGAGGGTGGCCTGAAGGTCTACACGACGATCGATCCCCGTCTGCAGCGGAACGCCATCAAGGCGATCAACGACATCCTCCCGTACCGCACCGATCCCGCAGCCGCGATCGTCTCGGTCGAGCCCGGGACCGGCGCGATCCGGGCGATGACTGCGGTCGTTCGCAAGTCGGGAAACCAGTTCAACCTCGCCGCCCAGTCCGCGCGGCAGGCCGGCTCGACGTTCAAGACGTTCGTGCTCGCGTCGGCGATCGAGAAGGGCGTCGACCCCGACTCGACCTACTACACCTCCGCGCCGTTCACGTGCGACGTCGGCCCGTGGTGTAACACGACGAAGCCGTGGGACGTGCATACGTACGACAACACCTACAGCGGCAGTGAGTCGATCACGCACGCGACGCTTCGCTCGGACAACTCGGTCTACGCGCAGCTGACGCTCGATGTCGGACCGAGCTACGTCTTCAATCTCGCACGGCGGCTCGGCGTCCACATGTCTCCGAACAAGCCGGTCGCGTCGATCGGCCTGGGCTCGCTCGCTGTCTCGCCGCTCGACATGGCGGCGGCGTACGCGACGTTCGCCGCCCTCGGCACCTACGCGAAGCCGATGGCGATCACGAAGGTGATCCTCCCCGGCGGCAAGGTCGACAGCTCGAGTGGCTGGGGCAAGCCGCAGACCAAGCGCGCCGTCTCGCAGGCGGTCGCGTGGAAGGTGACCGACGTGCTCGGCCAGAACGCCCTCTACGGCACCGGCGCCGGCTCCGGTGACGGCATCCACCCGAACGCCGGCAAGACCGGCACCACCGAGAATCACGCCGACGCGTGGTTCGACGGCTACACCCGGCAGCTCAGCACCGTCGTGTGGATGGGCTACCAGCAGGGCGAGGTGCCGATGACGAACGTGCATGGCCAGTCGGTCGCGGGCGCGACCTTCCCGGTCCCGATCTGGCACGAGTACATGGCCGCGGCGCTCTGGAACCACAAGGTGCTCGACTTCCAGACGCCGGACAGCTACCCGTCGTACCACTACCTGACGAAGGGCGACTGGGGCACCGTCCAGTACTACGCGCCGCCGCCGACCACGACGACCACCACGACGACGACCACTCCGACAGTTCCGCCCGCCAAGAAGCCGTCGCACGGGCACGGGCCACGCGGCCTACATTAGGCCCGCGAGCAGTTCGCGCCAGCGGCTGCCGAGCACCCCGCGTGACGCACGGGCCACGAACACCTCGCGCCCCTGCGCCCCGAGCCGCACCCTGAGCTCCTCGTCCTCTGCGAGCCGGCGAATCGCCGCCGCAAGCGCCTCGGGCTCACCGACCGGCACGAGCAGCGCCGACTCGCCGTCGTGGAGGAGCTCGCGCGCTGCGGCGGTGTCGGCGGTCACCACCGGCACCCCGGTCGCCAGCGCGTCGAAGACCACAGCGGGAATCGCCCGGGAGTCACGGAAGCTCGCGAGCACCAGGCCGGCATGTGCGACGGCGATCCCGAGGTCGTCGCGAGCGATCTCGCCGGGCGCCACGATCTGCACGGGCACGTCGTGGAACGAGGCAGCGATTCGGACCGCATCCGCGGAACCGTCGCCCGGCAGCCCGGTTGCGAAGTGGACGGCCGTGAACGGATAGGTCGGCGACCAGGGGTGACGGTAGAGCTCTTCGTCGGCGCCGAGGAACACCGAGGCGACGCTCGTCGCACCGAGCGACTCGAGGTACGCAGCCTCGCTGTCGGTGCCGCAGACGACGAGATCCGGCAGGCGCAACGCGCGAGTGTCGACGGCACGCAGCACGGTGGCCGCCGTCGACCTGGGCCGAAAGCGCCGGCGCACTCCGACCAGCTCGTCCTCGAGCGAGAGCACGGCATCGAAGACGAGCGGCCGCCCCCCAGCCACGCGCCGTGCTTGTGGCACGTCGAAGTGCCCGGGGTAGCCGACGATCACGACATCGAACTCGTGCCGGCGCGGCACCAGCAGCTTGCTCTCCGCCGCGGCGACGCTGAGCGCGCCTCGGAAGCCGCGCCCACGAACCTGCGCGCTCCGCTCGACGATGTCGACGCCGGCGTCACGGAGCGCGGCGATCGCATTCACGTTGCGCGGGTGCTCGCGGTCGTACGTACCGAAGTAGAGCGCCCTCATCGGCGTAGCCCGTCGACGAGAGCGGAGCCGTCCGCCGGACGCGCGGCCGGATTCTTTGCCAGGGCCGACGAGACGAGCGCGAGCAAGGCGGGGCGGGCGTCGGGTCGGAGGGTCTCGATCTCCGGCGGCGCGTCGTCTCGGTGCATGCGCACGAGCTCCATCGCGTTCGGCGAGATGAACGGTAGGCGCCCGGTCAGCATGCGGAACAGGATGACGCCGAACGAGTAGACGTCGCTGGCCGGTCCCGCCGGAACGGCGGCGGCCTGCTCGGGCGAGATGTATGAGGCCGTTCCGAGCACGGTCCCAACGGCGGTGAGCGCCTGCATGTCGACCATGCGGGCGATCCCGAAGTCGGCGATCTTGGGTCGCCGCTCGGCGTCGAACAGGACGTTCGCAGGCTTCAGGTCGCGATGGACGAGGCCGTGCTCGTGTGCGTGCGCGAGCCCGGCGGCGAGCCCGGCGGCCAGGCGGTCCGTCTCGCCGTCCGCGAGAGGCGTACCCGGCGCGAGCACATCTTCGAGCGACCCTCCGGAGAGGTACTCGAGCACGATGAACCGCGTGTGGTCGTCCTCGCCGTAGTCGTGCAGGGCGCAGATGTTCGGGTGGGCGAGCAGCGCGACGGCGCGCGCCTCGCGCTCGAAGCGCGCCGGGTCGGCTGCGGGGGCAAGCGTCTTCACGGCGACCCGCGCCTGCACCTCCTCGTCCTCCGCCAGCCAGACCGCGCTCAGGCCGCCCCTCCCGAGCGGCTCGAGCAAGCGATACCGACCCGCGATCAGGTCTCCGGCCATGTCGCGGGATTATCGTGATCGTCATGACCGGCCAGTTGTCGATCCACGATGCGCTTGCGCTCGTGCTCGCGCGCGTGCAGCCGCTGGACGCCGAGGAGGTGCCGCTTGGGCTCGCGGCGGGGCGGGTGCTCGCCGCCCCAGGCTACGCGATGGTCGACCTGCCGCCGTTCGACAGCTCGGCGATGGATGGCTTCGCCGTGCGAGCCGAAGACACACCCGGGCGTCTGCCGGTGATCGGTCAGTCCGCCGCCGGTCGCCCTTTTCCAGGGGCGCTCCGGGCCGGTACAGCCGTTGCGATCTCGACCGGGGCTGTCGTCCCGCCGGGTGCCGACGCGATCGCGCCGGTCGAGGAGGCGAGTCTTGAAGGCGACAGCGTCGCCGTCGCGGTGGTGAAGCCGGGCGCGCATCTGCGGCCGCGTGGCGGAGACGCGGCAGCGGGGGCGGTGGTCGTTCCGGCGGGCGTGCGCCTCCGTCCGGCGGAGGTCGGCGCACTGGCCGCAGCCGGCATTGCGAGCATCAGAGCCTTCCGCCGTCCGCGCGTCGCGGTGCTGGCGACCGGAAGCGAGCTGCAACAGCCGGGCGCAGCCCTGGCGCCGGGCCAGATCTACGAGGCCAACACGTCGCTCCTCGCCGCTCAGCTCGCCGCAGCGGGCGCCGACGTCGACGTCCTGGCGCCGGTAGCCGACGACGTCGAGGCGACGGCCGCCGCGCTCGCCAACGGGATCACCGCCGACGTGCTCGTCACGTCCGGCGGCGTCTCGGTCGGCCCGCACGACCTCGTCCGTGCGGGCCTGGCGGAGCTCGGCGTCGAGGAGGTCTTCTGGCGCGTGGACGTGCGGCCCGGCCGGCCGATCGCGTTCGGTGTCCGAGGGCAGACCCTCGTGTTCGGGCTTCCGGGCAACCCGGTCTCGTCGCTCGTCGGTTGCGAGCTGTTCGTTCGCCCGGCGGTGCTTGCGTTGCAGGGAGCGTCCGAGCCGGGGCCGTCCTTCCTGCCGGGCAGGCTCGGCGGAGCGGTTCGGCGTGACCCCCGGCGTGCCCAGCTGCTCCGCGCCCGGCTGTCGGTCGAAGCGGACGGGGTCGTACTCGAACCACTGCTCGGCCAGGAGTCGCACATGATCGCGACCTCTGCGAGCGCTGCCGCGCTCGTCCTGATCGAGTCAGGTGCGAGCGAGCTGCCTGCGGGCTCGCTCGTCCGCTACCTCAGCTTGTAGCGCGCCGATCGCGGAGCGTCAGCACGATCGCGCGCACGAGCTCGCGCAGGGGACCACGCGCAGGCCGCTCGCGTGGCGACGGGTAGGGCGCGTAGCGGCCCGCGGCTGCGGCTGCGAGCTGCGCCGCACACGCACCGGCTGCGAGCGTGATCGCAACCACCGGAACGGTGACGTAACCGACCGCGGCGAGCGCAAGCGCGTACCACGGCGCGTCGAAGCCGAGCTGGTAGCGAATCGCCAGTGAGGCGAGCAGGGCCAGCGGGCCGGCAAGGCCGAGCACGAAGACGACGGCCCGGACCGGTGCGCGGCTACTGCGCACTTGTGGCAACCACAACCAGGCGTGGAGAGCCGGTAGCACGAAGATCAAAGCGAACGGGTTTGTTGCCAAAACGAGCAACGCAACCAGACCGAGTGCGAGCAGCGCGACCGTCTCGCCGGCAAGCAGCTCGTCGGCACCGACCCGGCGCCGGGGCACGAGCCGATGGCGTGCAACGATCCAGCCCGCTCCCGCCAGAGCGAGGAAGGCGATCAACGCGAGCACCGGCCAGTTGCCCGCGGCGGCCGAGGCCGGGTTCGGCGGCCGGGCAGGCCCGCTCGGCCAGGCGCCGAGCGCTCGGAAGCCGTAGAAGACGAGCCCGAGGAAGAGCCAGAAGCCGAGCCGGCTCCGGAGCGCCGAGGCGGCGGCCCGAAGCCGGATGCGCCGCCGCCGGCAATGCGCGAAGAGATCGACGGCACCGACGAAGAACGGGATGAGGAGCGCAGCGAGCAGCAACTCGATCGCCCAGCCGCGGACGACTCGCACGCCGGCCCAGACGAAGCTCGTCGTGCCTTGCGTCAGCTCGAGGCCCTGGTCGAGTGAGCCGAGCAGCTGCTGCGCCGCCCGACCGAGCGCGCCAAGCTTCGTCCCGTCGAGGGCCGGCGGCCGGTCGGTGAACGCATCCGGCGGCCGCTCGCCTGCTGTCGTCAGCGTGATCGCCGGGATGCCGCGGCCGACGAACGGTCCCTGGTCGTAGAACGTGAGCGGGAAGGCGAGGTCGAGCAGCTGCCCGGCGATACTCGCGCGCCGGGCCGGCGTGCCCGCCTGCTCCAGCACGCGCTTGGCGGCGGTCTCGACGAGCGTCGTGGCCGGCGAGCGTGGCGTGTCGCCGGTGATCACGAGCCGCGGCGAGCCCTTGCCGGCGATTGCCACCAGGTTGACGGTCGCGACGACGTGGAACGGGGGATGTTGCGCGAAGCGGTCGGCGCCGAGGCCGCCGAACGCGCCGCCGTCGGTGGAGAGAAAGACCAGGGTGTGGGCCGGCCGCACGCTCTCGGCGGCGGCGGTTCCCGGTTGCGCGGTGGTGGTCTTGGCGTAGTTGCGGGCGAGCTCGATCAGTGCGGCGGTCCCCGAGGCGTCGTCGTTCGCGCCCGGGCCGACTCCCGTGTTGTCCCGGTGGGCCATCACGACGATCGCGTCCGCCGAGCGGCCGCGCGCCACCGCCCAGAGGTTCTGGAGCTGGACGTTGCCGAGCTCCGGCACGTCCTGACGCCAGGTGTCGGCCGCGACCGGCAGCCCGTAGGGGGCGATCTGCTCGCGAAACCACGTGGCCGCCGCGAGCGCCCGCGCGCTTCCGGGCGGGCGAGCTGGAAACGTGCGCGCGAAGTCGACCGCCAGGGTGCGGGTTGCCGGTCCGTCGAAGCTCGGCGGGAGCGGTGGTGCGGCGAGTGGCGCGGGACGGGTGATGCTGAACGCGGCGATCAGCAGCGGGAGCAGAACGACGAGGAACGAGCTGCGGTAGAGGCGGCCGTCGACCGGCCGCTCGAGCGAGCCGCGCCGTGGCCGCCGCCGCGGGGCGCGGGCGGGAGAGGCAGTCATGCAGGGCTACAGTAAGCGAGGCACCGCCCGTATCACCGACCGATGGCCGACCCCTCACCCACGATCCTGCTCGTCGACGACGAGGACTCGGTCCGGAAGGTGCTCGCCTTCCCGCTCGAGCGCGACGGCTACACGGTCGTCCAGGCTGCCGACGGCGAGGAAGCGCTGCGGCAGTTCGCCGAGCAGTCGATCGACCTGGTGGTGCTCGACATCATGCTGCCGAGGCTCGACGGGCTCGAGGTCTGCAAGCGCCTGCGCGCGTCGAGCAGCGTGCCGATCATCATGCTGACCGCGCGCGACGACGAGCTCGACAAGGTGATCGGGCTCGAGCTCGGCGCCGACGACTACATCACGAAGCCGTTCTCGATCCGGGAGTTCCGCTCGCGGGTGCGGGCCCTGCTCCGGCGGGCGCGGGCGCCGCACGCCGCCGGCGAGGAGGGCGACGAGCTGATCGAGCACGACGGTTTGAAGATCGACGTCCCCCGCCGGGTGGTCGAGGTTCGCGGCGAGCCCGTCCAGCTGACGTACGTCGAGTTCGAGCTGCTGCGCACGCTTGCAGGGCATCCCGGTCGCGTCTTCAGCCGGCGGATGCTGCTCGAGGCGCTCTGGAAGAGCGCCGATTACCGCGATCCGCGCACGATCGACGTGCACGTCCGGCACCTGCGCGAGAAGCTCGAGGCCGAGCCGCGCGCGCCCGAGTACATCCTCACCGTGCGCGGGGTCGGCTACCGCTTCCGCGACAGGTGACCCCGTTTCGCGGCGTCGGCGGCAGGCTCGCGCTGGCGCTGCTCGCCGTCGTGTTCGGGGTGCTCGCGATCGTCTACCTGATCGTCGTGCCGTCGTACCGCTCCTCGCTTGCGAACAACGAGCTCCGGGGCCTCTCGACGTCGCTGCGCTCGATCGTGCCGAGCTTTCCGGCCGAGCCGTACCTCAAGCAGGCCTTCGCGTCGAACGCCGAGCCGCAGGTGAACGCGCGGGTGGTCGTCTACGACCTGCAGAACATCACGCCCGCGTTGCTCGAACCGGTCGCCGACTCAGACCTCGACACCGACTCCACGGACGTCGAGAACGACCCGGTCGCCTTCGATGCGATCCGCAAGCAGACGCTTGCCCGCGGGCTCGTGACTCGGTCGGGGCAGACGTACGCGGAGGTCGCGTATCCGGTCGGCGCCTCCGTCGTCCTGCTGCAATCGTCGCTCCACGACCAGCTGCAGGTCGTCTCCGTCGTCCGGCGGCGGGTGTTCGAGGCCGGAGCGATCGCCACCGTGTTCGCAATCCTGCTCGGCTACGGCGGCGCGAGCCTGTTCGCCCGGCGGATCCGCCGCCTCGAGTATGCGGTCGACCGGATCGCCTCCGGCAGCTTCGACGAGCCCGTCGTCGACCACGGCTCCGACGAGCTCGGCCAGCTGGCCCGCTCGTTCGAGCGGATGCGGCTGCGCCTCTCGCACCTCGACCGGGCGCGCGGCGAGTTCATCGCCAACGCCTCGCACGAGCTCCGCACGCCCCTCTTCTCGCTCGGCGGCTTCCTCGAGCTGCTCGACGACCCGTCGCTCGACGAGGCGACCCGGGCCGAGTTCCTCGGCCAGACACGCGAGCAGGTCGCCCGGCTGACGAAGCTGGCCACCGACCTGCTCGACCTGTCGCGGATCGATGCGGGCCGCCTGGCGGTCGTCTCGGAGACGATCGACCTCTCCGAGCTCGCCGACGAGCTGGCGCTCGAGTTCCGCGCCCGGGCGGTGAGTGTCGACCATCCGCTGGAGCTGGCGCCCGAGCCGCCGGTGCACGCCGTGGGCGACGCCGAGCGGGTGCTGCAGGTCGGGCGCATCCTGGTCGAGAACGCGCTCGTGCACACGCCGGCTGCGACGACGGTGCGGATCAGCACCGCGCTCGACGGTCGCCGGGCGACGCTGACGGTGGCGAACGACGGACCGGGCATTCCCCCGGGCGCCGAGCAGCAGATGTTCGAGCGTTTCTCCCGCCTGGAGGGCGCCAAGGCCTCCGGGAGCGGCCTCGGACTGGCGATCGGCCGGGAGCTGGCCGAGCTGATGGGCGGCCGGATCGAGCTCGACTCGCAGAACGGCTGGACACTCTTCACCCTCGCGCTGACCGCCGACGGTTTCACGTGAAAACGCGGCTACAGTGACCCGAGTGCGCCCCGGGGTCGTGGCAGCAATCGCCTTGGTCGCCGCGGTCGTCGGCGGCGCGGCGGTGCTCGCAGTTGCGAAGGGCGCCGGCTGGCTCGACGGCACGACCAAGACGGTGGTCGTACGTACGGCGACGCCGAGCACGGGTGATGCCGCACCGGTCGTCGCAGCCCGGCCGCTCGTCGGGAACGGCTTCCAACCGGCCCAGATCTACCGTCGCCGCTCGCCCGGCGTCGTCACGATCGTCTCCTACTTCGGCAGTCCTGAGGGGAGCGCCGGCCAGGGCTCGGGCTTCGTCGCTGCCGCGGATGGAACGGTGTTGACGAGCGCCCACGTGATCACGACGGCGGGACAGGGCCAGAACGCCCAGACCAGCCCGGCCCAGCGCGTCTTCGTCGAGTTCGCCGACGGTGACCGCGTCCAGGCCCGGATCGTCGGCTACGACCTCTACGACGACGTCGGCGTGTTGCGGGTCGATCCGGCCGCGCATGCCGTCTCGCCGATCCCGCTCGGCGACTCGAGCCGGGTCGTCGTCGGCCAGCCGGTGGCGGCGATCGGGAGCCCGTTCGGGAATGTCGACTCGCTGTCGGTCGGGGTCGTGTCGGCGATTCGCCGCTCGATCCCGTCGCTCACCTCGCGCTACAACCTCGTCGACGCGATCCAGACCGACGCACCGATCAACCACGGGAACTCGGGCGGCCCGCTGTTCGACGCGCGCGGCCGGGTGATCGGGATCAACGCCCAGATTCGCTCGAGCGGTAGCGCCTCCGGGTTCGAGGGCGTGGGTTTTGCCGTCCCGATCGACTCGGCGAAGCGCTCGCTGCAGCAACTGCGCGCCAACGGCAAGGTCCAGTACGCCTACGTCGGGATCACGACCGAGAACCTGACCCCGTCGATCGCGCGCGCCTTCGGCTACGCGGCGCGCCAGGGGGCCTTGATCGACGTCGTCAACGCCGGCAGTGCCGCCGCCAGGGCGGGCCTCCACGCGAGCAACCACGACGTCGTCTATCGCGGGGTCGACATCAGGCTCGGCGGCGACGTGATCGTGGCGATCGACGGAATCCCCGTGCGCGATGCCGAAGACGTGGTGCGGATCGTCACCCAACGGCTGCTGCCGGGCGAGCAGGCCCGCTTCACGGTAGTCCGCGGGACGCATAGGCGCGTGGTGCCGGTCACGTTGAGCGAGCGGCCGGCGGGCTGACCTGCTGCCGCGACTGCGTTCGACCTAGGTTTACACAGTCTAGCGCAGAATCGGCCAGGTTTACCTCGCCGATTCACCGGGTAGTGTCCCCTCGATGCAGGCCACGGTCGCCAACGGCGTGGAGACGATGCACGCCGTTCGCCTGACGGTCCCGGCGAAACCGGAGTACATCACGCTGGGGCGGCTTGCCCTGGCCGGCCTGGCTCTCCTTCGCCCCGAGCAGTTCTCGCCGGAGGTGCTGGGTGACGTCAAGCTTGCGTTGACCGAGGCGTGCACGAACTCGGTGCGGCATGCCTACGGCGCGCAGGGCGGCTCCGTCGCGATCACGTACGAGCTGTACGACGACCGGCTGGTGATCGAGGTCGTCGACGAGGGCGGCGGTTTCGAGCCGGGGGCCAAAGCCGAAACAGCGGCGCCCGAGGCGCACCCGGGCGATGACGACCTGGAGGTCGGCGGCCTCGGGCTCGCGATCATCGACGCGATCTCGGACGAGCTCGCGATCACCAAGGGCGGCGGCGGCGGTTCGACGCTGCGCTTCGTCAAGCACCTCTCCTGACCCGCCCGCTGATCATCGTCTCGAACCGTGGGCCGGTCAGCTACGACCGGGACGCCGCCGGCAACCGCGTCGCGCGGCGGGGCGGTGGCGGCCTCGCGACAGCGCTCCGCGGGCTCGTCGAGCGGGGCAACGTCACGTGGATCGCGAGCGCGGCGACGGATGAGGACCGGGTCGTCGCCGCCGAAGGCGTCAGCGAGGACGGCGTGTTGCTCCTCGCGCACGATCCCGCCGCGTACGACCGCTTCTACAACGTGATCGCGAACCCCCTGCTCTGGTTCATCCAGCACTCGCTATGGGGTCTGGCGTCGCGACCGGACCTCGATCACGACGTGCACCAGGCGTGGGACGACGGGTACGTGCCCGTCAACAATGCGTTCGCAGCGGCGGTTGTTGCCCAACTGGACGACAAACCGGATGCACTTGTTTTCTTCCACGACTACCACCTCTATCTCGCGCCACGCCTCGTCCGCGAGGCACGGCCGGACGCGCTGCTCGCCCACTTCGTGCACATCCCCTGGCCGACCGACTGGAGCGTGCTGCCGCCCGAGTGGCGCGGCGCGATTCACCGCGGCCTGCTGGCGAACGACGTGCTCGGCTTTCACACCGAGCGCTGGGCTCGCAACTTCCGCGCGACGTGCGGTGGCGTGGGCTCGACGCTGGTCACGCACCACCCGATCTCGATCGACCCGGCCGAGTTCGACGCTCTGAGTACGAGCGCTCCGGTCGTCGCAGCGGAGCAAGCGCTGGTCGCCGAGCGCCCGGAGAAGCTGATCGTGCGCGTCGATCGAACCGATCCCGCGAAGAACATCGTCCGCGGCTTCAAGGCGTACCGGATGCTGCTCGACGAGCAGCCGCAGTGGCAGGGGCGCGTGACGATGCTCGCGCTGCTCGACCCGTCGCGCCAGTCGATCGCGGAGTACGTCGACTACCTGGCTGCGCTCGAGCGCGAGGCGCGCGAGATCAACGAGCGCTTCGGCCGGCCCGGCTGGTTTCCGATCGACCTCGTGGTCGCCGACGACTTCCCACGCTCGGTTGCGGCGTACAAGCAGTTCGACGTCCTGTTCGTCAACGCGGTCTACGACGGCCTCAACCTCGTCGCGAAGGAAGCGCCGCTCGTCAACGTCCGGGACGGCGTGCTGGTTCTCTCCGAGAACGCCGGGGCGCATGAGGAGCTCGGCGAGTGGGCGGTAACGGTCAACCCGTTCGACATCGTGGGTCAGGCGGCTGCACTCGAGCGGGCGCTGACGATGGACGAGGACGAACGTGCGCGTCGCGCAGCGGCGATCCGCGGCCACGTCCGCGAGCACGACCTCGCAGCCTGGCTCGCCGCGCTGCTCGCCGACGTCGAGCACGTCTCGCGTAACGTGCGGCCATGACGGTCGCCGGCAAGCTCCGCGGATGAGCGACCTCTCGCACGTCGACGAGTCCGGCGCAGTGCGAATGGTCGATGTCGGCGCAAAACCCCTGCAACGCCGGCGGGCGACGGCGCGGGCCGTCGTGCGCATGTCCGCAGCGACCGCGGCACGCCTGCGAAGCCTGCCGAAAGGCGACGCGCTCACGACCGCTCAGGTCGCCGGGATCATGGCCGCGAAGCGCACCGCGTCGCTGATCCCGCTCTGCCATCCGCTTCCGCTCACGCACGTCGAAGTCACCCTCGACGTCGGTGAGGGACAGGTGGAGATCATCGCCGTCGCCGAGACGACGGCGCAGACCGGAGTCGAGATGGAGGCGCTGACGGCCGCATCGATCGCTGCGCTCACTGTCTACGACATGGCGAAGGCGGTCGACAAGGAGATGAGCTTCTCCGTCGAGCTCGTCGAGAAGGTGAAGGCGTGAACGCAGCGGTGCTGACCGTTTCCGACCGCGTCTCGCGCGGCGCCGCCGAGGACACGAGCGGGGATACGCTCGAGGTACTGCTCCGCGAGGACGGCTACGACGTCGCGCGGCGAGTCGTGCCCGACGAGCTGGCGTCGATCGCCGGCGCGATCGAGGAGCTCGCCGAGTCCGCGGCGCTCGTGCTGACGACGGGAGGGACGGGGCTCGCTCCGCGCGACGTGACACCCGAGGCGACCCGCACCGTGCTCTGGCGCGACGCGCCGGGGATCGCCGAGGCGCTCCGTGCCGACTCGATCGCCCGCACGCCGCACGGACTGCTCTCGCGCGGGGCAGCGGGCGTGCTCGGCCGCACGCTCGTCGTCAACCTGCCGGGCTCCCCCGGTGGCTGCCGTGACGGCTACGCGGTGTTGAAGCCGGCGCTTACGCACGCGCTCTCGCTGCTCGCCGACACGCCGACCGAGCATCGTCAGTCCTAGCGAATGGTGATGCGGTTCGCACGTCTGTACTACCGGCTCGTCAAGTTCGAGCACACGATCTTCGCCCTGCCCTTCGCGTACGTGGGCGCGTTCCTTGCGGTCTCCGGCGTCCCCTCCGCGCACGATCTCTGGTGGATCACGATCGCGATGGTCGGCGCTCGCTCGCTGGCGATGGCACTAAATCGGTTGATCGACGCGGGCATCGACGCAGCCAACCCGCGCACGGCCGGGCGCGAGCTCCCAACCGGCGCCCTGAGCGGCGCGGGCGTCGTCGCGTTCTGCCTCGGCTCCCTGGCTGTCTATCTGTTCGCGGTCTGGCAGCTCGATCCGCTCGTCCGCTGGCTCTCGCCGATACCGGTCGCGGCCTTCGTCATCTATCCGTACCTGAAGCGCTTCACGTGGCTCTGCCACCTGTGGCTCGGCGCGATTGACGGGCTCGCGCCCGTCGGCGCCTGGGCGGCGATCAAGGGCGAGCTGCCGTGGCAGGCCTGGGCGCTCGGCGGCGCCGTCGCGACGTGGGTTGCCGGGTTCGACCTCTTCTATGCGCTGTTCGACGTCGACGTCGACCGCGCCCAGGGACTGCACTCGTGGGCGACGCGCTTCGGTGAGCGCGGCGCCTTCATTGGCGCGCGTGTACTGCACCTGACCACGATCGTCCTGCTCGTGGCTGTCGGGCTCGGCCTCGACGTCGGCGCCCTCTACTGGGTCGGCGTCGCAATCGTTGCAGGCCTGCTCTTCTACGAGCACACGCTCGTCCGGCCGAACGACCTGCGCCGGCTCGACGCCGCGTTCTTCACGATGAACGGCGTCATCTCCGTGGCGTTCTGCGTCTTCGTCCTCGCGGATGTCCTGTGATCGTCGGCCTGTTGCATCCCGGCGAGATGGGCTCGGCGATCGGCGCCGACTTGGTGGGTTGCGGGCACGAGGTGATCTGGGCGTCCGAGGGGCGGAGCGGTGATACCCGTGCACGAGCCGGTGACTTCCGCGACGTCGGCTTGGCCGAGACGCTCGCAGCCGAGGCAGAGCTTGTCCTCTCGATCTGCCCGCCGCACGCCGCACTCGACGTCGCCAACAGCGTGACCGGCTTCGCAGGCATCTACGTCGACGCGAATGCGATCTCGCCGGACAGGGCCCGTCAGGTCGCCGCGCTGCACGCGCGCTTCGTGGACGGGGGGATCGTCGGCGGGCCGCCGGGCGCGGTCGGCGACACGCGGCTCTACCTGTCGGGTACCGAGGCGCCCGCCGTGGCGGCGTTGTTCGCCGGCGGGATCGTCGACGCGCGGATCGTGCCGGACGCGTCCGCGCTGAAGATGACGTACGCCGCCTGGTCGAAGGGAACCGCCGCGATGCTGCTCGCGCTGTACGACGTCGCTCGTCACTACGGCGTCGACGAGGCGCTGGTCGCCGAGTGGCGCGAGTCGCAGGCCGAGCTCGAAGCGCGGTTGGCAGCCGCCGGCCGCTCGGCCGAGCGGAAGGGCTGGCGATGGGTCGGCGAGATGGAGGAGATCGCCGACACGTTCGCCGCAGCGGGCCAGCCGGACGGTTTTCACCGCGCCGCTGCCGAGGTGTTCAGGCGGTGATCAGCGCACGTGGGCTCGAGAAGCGCTACGGCGGACGGCGCGTGCTGGCCCGGCTCGATGTCGAGCTCGAAGCCGGAGGCTTCCTGCTCGTGACCGGGCGCAACGGCTCGGGCAAGACGACCCTGCTCCGTGTCCTCGCCGGGCTGACCGCACCCGACGGCGGCGACCTGACGATCCCGCCGCGGGAAGAGATCGGGTTCCTCGGGCACGAGCCGCTCGTCTATCGCGAGCTGACGCCGCTCGAGAACCTGACACTGTTCGGCCGGCTCTACCGGATCCCGGAGCGAGGCGAGCGCGTCGGGATGCTGCTCGAGCGCTTCGGGTTGTGGGAGCGACGGCACGAGCGCGTCTCGACCTTTTCCCGCGGCCTGCAGCAGCGGCTCGGCCTCTGCCGCGTGCTGCTGCACGATCCGAAGCTGGTGCTGCTCGACGAGCCGTACAACGCGCTCGACGCCGACGGCGCCGCGCTGCTCGACTCGGCGCTCGATGAGCCGCGGACGTGGGTCGTGGCGACGCACGAGCCGGCGCGCGTCGAGCGGCGGGCGACCGGGCGGCTCGGGTTCGCGTGATGTATCTCGCCGACGTCGGCGCGCTCGCGCGGAAGGATCTGCTGCTCGAGTTGCGGGCGAAGGAGACGCTGCCGGCGATGCTCCTCTTCGTCCTTTCGGCGCTGACGATCTTTCACTTCGCGCTGCCCCGCGGGACCGGGCACCAGGCGGCGCTCGGCCTGCTCTGGGCTGCGCTCATCTTTACCGCGCTCCTCGGCTTGACGCGCGCGTTCGTCGCCGAGCGCGAGCAGGGGATGTTCGACGCACTCGTCCTCGCGCCGTGCGATCGCAGTGCGATCTGGCTCGGTAAGTCGATCGCCGTCTTCGCGTTCCTGGTCGCGGCGGAGATCGTCGCGCTGCCTGCCTTCCAGGTGTTCTTTCGGCCTCAGCGGCCGCACCGTCGCGGCGGTCGTCCTCGCTGACATCGGCATCTGCACCGTCGGGACGCTGTTCGGCGCGATGGCGGTGGCGGGCCGAGCCCGTGAACTGCTGCTGCCGCTGCTCTTCCTGCCTGCCGCCATCCCGATCGTCGTCGGGGGCGTCGGCGGCTACCTGTGGTTCCTGGTGCTCTACGACGCGATCTTCGCCCTCCTCGCCTGGGCGCTCTTCGAGTACGTCGTCGCCGAGCGGTGAGCGGTGCGCAATACCATGAGCCCGTGAGACGGACACTGGCCACGAACCGGACAGCGGCAGTCTGCGCGCTCGCCGTCGTACTTCTCGGCTCCGCGATGGCGTTGATCTTCTTCTACGCCCCGACGGACGCCGACCAGGGCTTCTCGCAGCGGATCTTCTACTTCCACGTGCCGATCGCGTTGACGGCCTACGCCTGCTTCGGCTGGGGTGCCTGGAAGGCCCTCCGCGTGCTCTGGAAGGGCGACGACCGCGCCGACCTCGAGAGCTACGTCGCGATTCACCAGGGTGTGATCTTCGGCGCGTTGACCCTGCTGACGGGGTCGATCTGGGCGCGCGCGTCGTGGGGTGTGTGGTGGTCGTGGAGCGAGAACCAGCTCGTGCTGTTCCTGGTGCTCTTCCTCTTCTATTGCGCGTACTTCATGTTGCGCTTCTCGCTCGAGCCGGGCCGCGCCCGCGCCAACATGTCGGCGGTCTATGCGCTGTTCGGAGTCGTGCTGATCCCCGTCTCGTTCCTGGCGATCCGCCTGTCGCAGAAGTTCATCCATCCGGTCGTCTTCAACTCGCACGGACCGCAGATGGCCGGTTCGCAGTTCTTCACGTTCTGCGTCTCGCTCGCCGGGATGCTCGCGTTGTTCGCAGCGCTCTATCAGGTCGAGCTCGCGGGGAAGCGCGCCGACGCCCACGTGCGGGAGTTGCGGGAACTTCTCTCGGTATGAGCCCGCCTTCGCAATGGCACTACGTCGCCGCGGCGTACCTCGTCGTGTTCGTCGCGGTCCTGGTGTGGGTCGCGATCATCGGCGCCAAGCTCTCACGGCTCCAGCGGCAGCTCGGCGAGCTCGTCGACCAGGCCCGGGCGAGGGAGCGCGATGCTTGAGGCGCTGTTCTGGCCGGCGCTGATCGGCTACGGCGAGGCGGCGTTCGCCTACGCGTCGATGCGAACGTCGCGTGCGGCGACCTGGGGCGTACGGCTCGGCTGGCTGGCGCAGACGGCGCTGCTCGCCGCGCAAGCCGCGCACGCGGACGCGTTCCCGTGGTCGACCTGGGCGGGGTCGCTCAACCTCTTCGTCTGGCTCGTCGTGGGCGCCTATCTGATCTGGGGCTGCCGGCCTCGCTACCGACTGCTCGGCCTCGCGGTCATGCCTCTCGCCGCGCTGCTGTTCGCGGTGGCGCGGATCGGCGGCGGGACCGACGCTGCTTCGGGACGCGATTACGGCAATCTCTTCCTCGTGCTTCACGTCGGTCTCGTCCTGGCGGCGTTCGCCGGCTTCACCCTCGCGGCCGGGTTGGCGAGCCTCTACCTCTGGCAGGAGCGCCGGCTGAAGAATCGCTCGGCCGACATCTTGCAGCTGCGGCTCCCACCGCTGCAGTCGCTCGAACGGCTGGCGCGGCGAACGATCGCCGTCTCGCTGCCGCTGCTGACGGTCGGTCTCGTGATCGGCGTCGTGCGTCAACGCCGTGAGGGCGGCCACCTCGATGCGCTCGAAGCGGTCGACGCTCCTGACGTGGCTGGTCTACGGCGCGGTCGTCGTCACGCGGCCGACCGGCCGTCGCGCCGCCTATCTTTCTCTTGGCGGCTTCGCGCTGGTGATCGTCGTTCGCGTCGCGCTCGCGGGAGGGCACTTCACGTGAGCGGCATCGGTTCGCAAGGCGCACCGGCGCTCGTGCTCGTCGGTCTGTCGCACCACGTTGCGCCGGTCGAGTTGCGGGAGCGCGTGACGCTCGATCTCGAGCGGGCCGCCCGGCTCGCCGGCTCGCTCGGTGATGCGGTCTGTCTCTCGACCTGCAATCGCACCGAGCTCTATCTCGCCGCTGTGTCGCCGGCAGACGCCGTGGCGGCGCTCGAGCAGCTTGCCGGACAACCGCTCGCCGACGTCCTGTACGTGCTCGCCGAGGAAGCTGCGGCGCAGCACTTGTTCCGTGTCGCCGCAGGGCTCGACTCGCTCGTCCCCGGCGAGGGCGAGATCCTCGGTCAGGTACGCGAGGCGTACGAGGCGGTCTCCACGGGCCCGCTGCTCGACCGCGTCTTCCGGCAGGCACTCGCCGTCGGCAAGCGCGTGCGCACCGAGACCGCGATCGGGGAGAGCCCGGCGTCGGTCTCTTCGGCGGCCGCCGCGCTGGCGGCGCAGGTGTTCGGCGATCTCGAGGGTCGCCGCGTGCTGCTGATCGGAGCGGGGCGGATCGGTGAGCTTGCGGCGGCCAACCTCTCTTCGCGCGGAGCGACGATCGCCTATGTCGCGAATCGCAGCGTCGAGCACGCTCGTTCGGTCGCGCAGCGGTTCGACGCCGAGCCCCTCGAGCTGCACGACGCAGCCGCGCATCTGGACGACGTCGACGTCGTCGTCTCGTCGACGAGTGCGCCGGAGCTCGTGCTGCGTGCCGGGGACGTTCCCGCACGCAGGCGCCGACCGTTGTTCTTCATCGACATCGCCGTTCCGCGGGACCTCGATGGCGAGATCGGGCACCTCGACGGCTGCTTCCTCTACGACATCGACGATCTCGAGGCTGTGGTCTCCGAGACGCTCGCGGGCCGTCGTGCGGAGGCGGAGCGTGCCGAGCAGCTCGTCGGCGAGGAGGCTGAGAAGTTCCGGTCGTGGCGTGCGTCCCTCGACGTCGTCCCGGCGATCGCCTCGTTGCGCGCGCGAGCCGAGGAGATTCGCTCCGCGGAGTTGGCAAAGGTGAACGGCCGCGTCAGCGACGACGAGCGGAGGACTCTCGAGTCGGTCACCGCGCAGATCTTGAACAAGCTCCTGCACCTGCCGACCGTCCGGATGAAGGAAGCGGCCGTGAGCGCCGACGGTGCGGCATACGCCGACGCTGTGCGCCATCTGTTCGGGCTCGACGAGGATCGCAAGTGATTCCCCGCTCCGAGCGCCGGATCGAGCGGCCGCTGCCGGTCGTGGCGCCGTCGACGTTCCTGCGTGTCCGGCCCGGCAACGCGCGGTGCGGCGGCCCGAACCGCGGAGGGGGAGCGCCCTGTGCTCGTTCGCATCGGGTCACGCGGATCTAGGCTCGCACTCACGCAGGCCGAGCAGGCGGCTGCTGCTCTACGCCGCACAGGCGTCGACGTCGCGTTCGTCCCGATCACGACCGCCGGCGATCGCGACCGCACGCGGCCGTTCGGCGAGATCGGGGAGCGTGGGGTCTTCGTCAAGGAGATCGAGGAGGCGCTGCTCCAGGGTCGCATCGACGTGGCGGTTCACTCGGCCAAGGACATGACATCGACCGACACCGGCGGGCTCGCAGTCGGTGCGTACCTCGAGCGTGACGATCCGCGCGACGCGCTGGTCGGAGCGACGGCGATTCGCCCGAAGATGCGGATCGGGACGGCCTCGGCGAGGCGGCGCGCGCAGTTGCTCGCGCTCGAGCCTTCGGTGCGCGTCGAATCTCTCCGCGGAAACGTCGAGACCCGATTGCGGAAGATGCGCGAACGCGGGCTCGACGCGATCGTGCTGGCAGCGTGCGGCCTCGATCGCCTCGGGCTGGCGTCGGAGATCGGCGTCCGGCTCGAGCCCGACCAGATGCTTCCCGAAGCTGCGCAGGGCGCGCTCGCGCTGCAAGTTCGGCTTGGCGAGGAATCGCTGGTGGTCCACGCCGACCACGCCGAGACACGCCGGCGCGTCGAGCTCGAGCGCCGCTGTGTCGCGACGGTCGGCGCAGGCTGTCTTGCTCCCGTGGGTGCGCATCATGACGGCACGACGCTGCGGGCGTTGATCGCCGACGACGACGGCGTCTGGCTCGAGCGTGCCGAGGGCGACGATCCGGTGCAGGTCGGAGCCGCGCTGCTCGCTGCGCGATCGTCGCGGCTCGCCGCTGCATGAGAGTCGTCGTCACGCGGGCGCGAGCTCAGGCTGGACCGTTGGTCGACACGACTGGCTGCGGCCGGCGCCGACGTCGTCGAGTGCCCGTTGATCGAGATCGAGCGCACGTCCGACGAGGCGATCGACGCCTCCGGGTACGACTGGCTCGTCGTCACGTCGCCGAACGGCGCGCACGAGATCGCCCGCCGAGGAATCGGGCTGCCGCGGGTCGCGGCCGTCGGCCCTGGCACCGCAGACGCGCTTCGTGCGCAGGGGATCGAGGTCTCCTTCGTGCCCCAGGAAACGTCGCAGGCAGGGTTGCTGCAAGAGTTCCCACGGCCGGCGGGCCGCGTTCTCTTCGCGGTCGCCGAGGACGCTCGTCGGGAGGCGATCGACGGTCTCGGGGCCGATGCCGTCTCGCTCTACCGGACACGGCTGCTCACGCCCGAGCCCCCGGACGGGGATCTCGTCGTGCTTGCGTCCGGTTCGGCGGCGCGCGCCTACGCAGCGATCGGCGGTCGTCTGCCGGCGGTGTCGATCGGCGCCGAGACGTCCCGGGTCGCACGCGCCGCCGGGCTGACCGTCGTCGCCGAGGCGGTCTCGTCCGACATCGATGGGCTCGTCGCCGCCGTCCGCGATCTGATGGACTCCGCGAGATGAGCGTGATCACGTTCCTCACCGATTTCGGGCTCGAGGACGACTTCGTCGGCACCTGTCACGGGGTGATTGCGAGGATTGCACCCGACACCCGCGTGATCGACGTCACGCACGGCATCGGCCCGCAGGCGGTGCTCACGGGAGCACTGGTGCTCCGCAGCACGACGCCCTTCATGCCGGTTGGCGTGCACCTCGCGGTGGTCGATCCGGACGTCGGTGGAAATCGCCGCGCCGTGGCCGTCCAGACGGTCGACGGGCGCATCTTCGTCGGTCCCGACAACGGTCTCCTGATGCTCGCCGCCGACGAGCTCGGGATCGTCGCTGCGCATGAGCTGACCGAGGAACGATTCCGTCTGCCCGAGGTGTCCCACACCTTCCACGCTCGCGATCTGTTCGCACCGGCGGCCGCGTACCTCGCGACCGGGACTGCCCTCGCGGAGCTCGGCCCGACGCTCGATCCCGAGACGCTGATCCGGATCGATGTTCCGGAGCCGCAGGTCGGCCGAACGCAGATCTCCGCGACCGTGCTGGTCGTCGATCGGTTCGGGAACGTCTCCACCAACGCGCGCCGCGAGCACGTCGACGCGCTCGGTGTTCGTGACGGCGAGCGCATCGAGATCAGGCTGACGCTCGACCGGTACTACGCCGTCGTTGCCCAGACATTCGCCGACGCACCGCCGGGCGAGCTGATCCTGTTCGAGGACTCGTACGGCTTCATCACGCTTGCGATCAGCCGCGGCGACGCTGCTCGGCTGACCGGCGTGTCGGCCGGCGACGAGATCCGGATCGCGCAGCCGTGAGCGCCGGGCAGTGGTTCGCACGACTCGTGACGACGATAGTCGTGCGCGTTCCGGCGGCCTGGAGGATCTTCCGCCGGCCGCTGACTGCCAACTTCGACCGGCTGGCGCCGGAGTGGGACGCGACGCGCGTCCACGAAGTTTCGCTCGGCGCGATGCGCGCTGCGCTCGACGAGGTGGAGCAGCCGCCGCGAACCGTTCTCGACCTCGGAACGGGCAGCGGGGTCGTCGCCAGGCTCGTCGCTGCCCGCTGGCCTGAAGCCGACGTCGTCGGCGCCGACGTGTCGGCAGAGATGGTCAGCGAGGCTCGGCGCCTCGCGACGACGCCGACGCAGCGCTACGAGGTCGCCGATGCGTCACGCCTTCCGTACCTCGACGGTGCGTTCGAGTTGGTGACGATGAACAACATGATCCCCTTCTTCGCCGAGCTCGCCCGGGTGACGGCACCGGGTGGCCGCGTCGCGATCTCCTACAGCCGCGGTGCTGCGACGCCGATCTGGGTGCCGCTCGAACGTGTGCAGGCCGAGCTCGAGCGACGCAATTTCTCGCACGTCGCGACCTTCTCGTCGGGTCCCGGGCTCAGCCTCCTTGCCCGCAAGAACGATCGGTCGTAAGCTCCGCCCCACAGGGACGTTCGCGACGCGGTAGCACCGGTCCGGACGTCTCTTTTTGCCCGGACGCGCCGTCGGTTTCGTGAGTGGCGAGGGCCGGACTTGAACCGGCGACACCACGGTTTTCAGCCGTGTGCTCTACCAACTGAGCTACCTCGCCCCGCGCGCATGCTATCGCCCGGCGCCTGCCGGTCGGTCGCTGCGGCGTATTCTCCGCGCGTGTCGCGGATCGCGGATGTCGAGCTGGCGCCCGAAGGGCACCGGCGAATCGACTGGGCGTGGCAGCACATGCCGGTGCTGCAGCGGCTCGCTGCCGAACGGCTCGCCGACGGGGCGCTGCGCGGGCGGCGCGTCGCGGTCGTGGTGCACCTCGAGGCCAAGACCGCCTGCCTGGTGCTGGCCCTGCGTGAGGCCGGCGCCGAGGTTGTCGCGGCCGGTTCGAATCCGCTCTCGACCCAAGACGCGGTGTGTGCCGCGCTGGTCGAGCGTGGCGTCTCCGTGTTTGCGCGCCACGGCGTCTCTGCCGACGACTTCACCGCCGACCTGCTGTCGGTTGCCGACAGCGCACCCGAGCTCGTGATCGACGACGGCGCCGAGCTGACCCGCCGCATCGCTCAGCACCGGCCAGAGACGTACAAGCAGCTGGTCGGTGTCAGCGAGGAGACGACAACCGGCGTCGGCAGGCTGCGCGCGCTCGAAGCCGAGGGACGCCTGCCCTTCCCGGCGATCGCGGCGAACGACGCGCGCTGCAAGCACATGTTCGACAACCCGTACGGCACGGGACAGGCGACGCTGACGGCGATCCTCGCGCTCACCAACGTCCTCGCTGCCGGGCGCGAGTTCTGCGTCGTCGGCTACGGCTGGGTCGGAAAGGGTGTCGCCAAAGCGGCGTCGGGACTCGGCGGCCGCGTCACCGTCGTCGAGATCGACCCGGTGCGGGCGCTCACGGCGCACATGGACGGGCACCGGGTTGCCGCGCTCGCCGATGCTTTGCCCGACGCGGATGTCGTGGTGACGGCCTCGGGGCTGGTCGAGGCCGTGCCGGCCGAGGCGCTCGCGCTGCTGAAGGACGGGGTGGTGCTCGCGAACGCCGGCCACCACGACCGGGAGATCGACGTGCCTGCGCTCGCGGCGTCGGCGGAGCAGATCATCGAGGCGAGAACCGGCGTGCGCACGTACGTGGCAGCAGACGGACGCCGAGCCCACGTGCTCGTCGACGGCGCACTCGTCAACATCGCCGGCCTGGACGGCAATCCGATCGAGATCATGGATCTCTCCTTCTCGGTCCAGGCTCTGTCGGCCCATCACCTTGCGTCGGCGCAACTGCCTGCAGGACTGCAGGCGTTTCCCGTCGAGCTCGACGATGCGATCGCCCGTACGAAGCTGGCGACGCTCGGCGTCACGCTCGACGTGCCTACCGACGCCCAACGCCGCTTCAAGGCGAGCTGGCAGTAGCCTTCGCCGCCGTGACCGACGTCGAGCCCAACGAGCACCAGCGCAGGCCGATCGCGGTGATCGGCGCAGGTCTCGACCTCGGTCAGGGGAGACGCGGCGTCGACATGGGCCCCTCGGCAATCCGCTACGCGGAGCTGAACGCGCATCTGCGGGAGCTCGGGCTCGAGGTCGACGACTGGGGCGATGTCGGCTCGCCGGTTCCCGAGACGACCGAAGAGGGTGCTGCGGACGCGCGCTATCTCGCCCCGATCCTCCGGGTCTGCGAGCAGATCGCGACGAAGGTCGGCGATGCGACGAATCGCGGGCACATCCCCCTCGTGCTCGGCGGCGATCACTCGATTGCGATCGGAACCCTCGGCGGCATGGCCCAGGCTCGTGGTCCCGGCGCCACACTCTGGATCGATGCCCACGGCGACCTGAACCGGCCCGCAACCTCGCCGAGCGGCAACGTGCACGGGATGCCGCTCGCCGCCGCACTCGGCGTCGGCGGGCCGGCGTTCGACAGCGCGACCTACCCGGTGCCGTCCGTCACGCGGGCTGCGCTGGTCGGCGTCCGGTCGCTCGACCAGGGCGAGCGCGACCTGATTCGCGAGCTCGACCTCCGGGTCTTCACGATGAGCCAGATCGACTCGCTCGGTGTCGAGCGAGTCATGCGCGAGGCGCTCGCCTACCTGGCGGGGGAGCCGTTCCTCCACGTCAGCCTCGACCTCGACGCGGTCGATCCGATGTTCGCACCCGGCGTCGGCACGCCGGTACGCGGCGGACTCTCGTATCGCGAGGCGCACCTCGCGCTGGAGCTCGTCTCGGAGTCGGGGCTGCTCGACTCACTCGATGTCGTCGAGGTCAATCCGATCCTCGACCGTGAGAACGAGACGGGCAAGCTCGCGGTCGAACTCGTCGCGAGCGCGCTCGGCGCGCGCATTCTCTAGTCGAGCGGCTGCTCGGCGCCGCGGCCGGACGGCTCGTAGTAGACCGTCCCCTGCAGCTCGTCGGGGAGGCAATCGACGTCGAAGCCCGCCGGGTCGTCGTGCGGATAGACGTAGCCAACACCGCGCCCGAGTGCGCGGGCGCCCGGGTACGCCGCCGAGCGGAGCGCTGCGGGCGGCAGGAGGTTCCCGCGCTCACGGACGTCCTTGATCGCACGCCCGAGCGCGACGTACGACGCGTTCGATTTCGGCGCGCGCGCCAGGTACACGGTTGCCTGGGCGAGGTTGTGGCGCGCCTCGGGCAGACCGACGTGCTCGACCGCGTGAGCGGCCGCCACGGCGACGAGCAGCGCTTGCGGGTCGGCGTTGCCGATGTCCTCCGAGGCCAGGACGATCATCCTGCGCACGATGAAGCGGGCGTCCTCGCCGCCCTCGAGCATCGCGGCCAGGTAGTAGACCGACGCCTGCACGTCGCCCGCCCGTGTCGCCTTGATCCACGCCGAGATGAAGTCGTAATGGCGGTCGCCGCCCTTGTCGTACGCGAGCGGCCGCTTCCTCGCTGCGTCCTCGACGTGATCCGCGCTCACCGGCTCGCCGGCCGCGCGCGCCGTCTCGACCGTCAGCTCGAGGATGTTGAGCGCGTTCCGTGCGTCGCCGCCGGCCCGCTGCGCGATCAGCTCCTCGACCTCGGGCGACACGTCGACCTCGAGCTCCGCCGCACCGCGGCGGACGACGGCGAGCAAGGTCTCGGGCGAGTGCGCTTCGAGCTCGTAGATCTGGGCCCGCGAGAGGAGCGCCGAGTTGACCTCGAAGTACGGGTTCTCGGTCGTCGCGCCGATCAGCGTCAGGAGGCCGTCCTCGACGCCGGGCAGCAGCGCGTCCTGCTGCGCCTTGTTGAAGCGGTGGATCTCGTCGAGGAAGAGGATCGTCCTGCGTCCGCTTCCACCGAGCCGTTCGCGCGCCTGTGCGAGCACCTGGCGCACGTTCGCGACCGTTGCCGAGACCGCCGAGAGCTCCTCGAACTCGGCGCCGGTGGTGTGCGCGACGATCCGCGCGAGTGTGGTCTTGCCGGAGCCGGGCGGCCCGTAGAGGATCAGCGACGGCACCCGGTCCTGTTCGATTGCGAGCCGCAACGCCCGGCCGGGCCCGACCACGTGCTCCTGGCCGACGAAGTCGTCGAGGGTCGTCGGACGGAGCCGCTGCGCGAGTGGCGCAGAGGCTTGCAGGCGCCTGCCCGCCGCCTCGCTGAAGAGGTCGCTCACACCGGAAGTATGCTCTGGTCGGTGGCGTCGGAGAGATGAGCGAAGTCTGGAGCGTTGGCAGCTACGAGCGGATCGCGGCCCGCTTCGGGCCTGTGCAGGATCACCTGACGAGCCTGCTGGCACCGCAGACCGACGAGCAGGTACTCGACGTCGCGACCGGGACCGGCGAGGTCGCGATCCGTGCGGCGCGCACCGGCGCGACCGTGACCGCGATCGACATCGCCGAGCCGATGCTCGAGAAGGCGCGGCGCCGCGCCGACGAGGAAGGCCTCACCGTGCGCTTCGACCTGGGCGACGCGGAGTACCTGCCGTACGACGACGCGAGCTTCGACGTCGTGCTCTCGAACTTCGGCCTGATCTTCGCCCCGGACCACGCCAACGTCGCCGCCGAGCTCGGCCGTGTGACCCGTCCAGGTGGACGCGTCGGCTTCAGCGCGTGGAAGCCCAACGCCAAGCTCGCCGAGCTGTACCGCCGCTTCACCGAGGAGCCGATCGCCGGCCGCGAGGCCTACGAATGGGGTCGCGAGGACCACGTCGAAGACATGCTCAGCGACGAGTTCGAGATCGAGTTCGAGGACGGGACGCTCTGGCTCGAGGCCGACTCCGGCGAAGAGGTGTGGAAGCTCTTCTCCGAATCGGCGCCGCCCGTGCTGGCGCTGATCCGCACGTTCGACGCCGAGCGCCGCGAGGAGTTCCACCAGGCGTTCGTCGAGTTCTACGAGGGCTATCGCACGGACGAGGGCCAGATCCGCGCGCCGCGCCGGTACCTTCTCGTTCTGGGCCGGAGGAAGTAGTGGCGCAGAGCGAGGTCGCAGACCTCCTCCAACGGCTGATCCGCGTCGACACCACGAACCCGCCCGGCAACGAGTCGGCGGCGGCCGAGGTGCTCCGCGAGTACCTCGAGGCGGCCGGGGTGGAGTGTGCGCTCTATGCGAAATCGCCGGAGCGCGCAAACCTGGTCGCGCGGATCCGTGGCCGAGGTGACGGCCCGTCGCTCGCTCTCCTTTCGCACACCGACGTCGTGCTCGCGGCCGCGAGCGAGTGGCAGCGCGACCCGTTCGGCGGCGAGTTGGTCGACGGCGAGGTGTGGGGACGCGGTGCGCTCGACATGAAAGGGGAGGTCGCGGCAAGCGCGGTCACGCTCGCGACGCTCGCGCGCGAAGGCTGGCGCGGCTCCGGTGACCTGATCTTCATCGCCGCGGCCGACGAGGAGGTCGGCGGCGGGTTCGGGCTCCAGTGGCTCGTCGAGGCGCACCCCGACGCGGTGCGAGCCGACTTCTCCGTCAACGAGGGCTCCGGCGACCGTCTCGAGCTGGGCGGCAAGACGATCTACCTCTGCTCGACCGCCGAGAAGATGAGCTCGCCGTTCCTGCTCCGCGTCCACGGGCGAAGCGGCCATGGCTCGATGCCCGCGATCGCGGACAACGCGCTCGTCAAGGCGGCTCCGCTGATCGCGCGGCTCGGCGCCTTCCAGGCACCGCCGACGCTGATTCCCGAGGTGGAGGGCTTCCTGCAGGTCGTGCTCGGCGAGGTCCCGTCCGCGGACGAGGCGCTCGCCGCTGCGAGGGCCGTCTCGCCGAGCGCTGCCGAGTTGATCGAGCCGTTGCTCTCAATGACGGTGGCCCCGACGAAGGCGCACGCCTCCGAGAAGCGCAACGTGATTCCTGCGCTCTGCGAGATCACGGTCGACACGCGGCTGCTCCCGGGCCAGTCGTTCGACGAGGCCGAGTCGGCGATTCGCGCGTGGCTCGGCGACGGCGACTACGACCTGGTCAATACCGAGCGGCAGGGCGGGACGCGATCGCCGATCGGCGGCCCGCTCTGGACTGCGGTCCAGGAGTTCGTCGCGCAGGAGGAACCGGGCGCGGTTGCGGCGCCGATGTGCGTCGCCGGCTTCACCGACTCGCACTGGCTGCGGCAGGCGTTCGGGACGGTCGCCTACGGCTTCTTCCCGTCGCGGGCGATGTCCGCCGAGACGTCCGCCCGCCTGATTCATTCCGCCGACGAGCGCGTCCCGGTCGAGGACCTCTCACTCGGCGTCCGCTGGCTGCTCCATGCGGCCCGATCCGTCTGCGCCTAGCGGTTGGGGGTGGGGCCGCTGCTCGAGCTCTACGAAGCCGAAGGCGCGTTCGCACGGCTCGAGCAGTGGCTCGCCGACGAGCTGCCGCGCGGCGGCAGCGCCGACGTCTTCCTCGCTTACGGCCTCTCCGAGCCGTTTCGCCGCACCGCGGAGCCGCAGCCGCCCGAGCCGTGCCCGCTGCCGCTCCTGGCCGCGACCGCGAGACCTTGTGCCAACTTGGCACAAGCAGGGTTCACGGTTGGTGAGTGGCAGCCGTCCTGGTCACCCGACGCCTACGGGGCGGCGATCGAGGCTGTGCGCGCGGCGATTGCCCGGGGGGACGTCTACCAGGTGAATCTCGTCCAGCACCTCTCCGCGCCCTTCGCGGGCGATCCCGCCGGGCTGGCTGCGGTGCTCGCGCCGCTACGGCCGCTGCATCCGCGGCCGCTCGTTGCTCCCGGGTGGACGATCGTCTCCGCCTCGCCCGAGCTCTTTCTCTCGCGGCGCGGCGACCGTCTGCGGACGATGCCGATCAAGGGCACTCGGCCTGCCGGCGAGGACATCGACGACGCCAAGGATGCGGCCGAGCACGTGATGATCGTCGACCTCGAGCGCAACGACCTGTCGCGCGTCTGTGTCGACGGCTCCGTACATTGGCCCGAGCTGATGGTGCAGCGGGAGTTGGCCGGCGTGACGCACCTCGTCTCGCTCGTCGAGGGGCGCCTGGCGTCCGGCGCCGGTCTGGCCGAGATCCTCGAGGCACTCTTTCCGGGCGGGTCGGTCACCGGGGCGCCGAAGGTCGCGGCGCTCGACGTGATCGCGGCGCTGGAGCCGGTCGGGCGCGGTGCGTCGATGGGAGCGCTCGGGACGATCTACGCGAACGGCGACTTCGACCTCGCGCTGACGATCAGGACCTTCGCGGTCGCGGACGGCCGCGTCCACCTGTGGGTCGGCGGCGGAATCGTCTGGGACTCCGATCCCGAGGACGAGATCGAAGAGTCATGGGTCAAGGCCAGACCGTTGCTCGCCGCCGTCGGCGGACTCGTTCCGGCATGACGCCGCTGGCCGTGGCTGTCGCCGGACGCGGCCTGGTCGATCCCGCCGAGCCGGTCTTCTCCTCGGGCGACGAGGCGCTGCTCCGCGGTGGTGCCGCATTCGAGACCGTCCGTGTCTACGCCGGGCGGCCCTTCCTCCTCGGCCGGCATCTCGAACGGCTCGCCCACTCGGCCGCCTCCCTTGCCTTGCCCGCACCTACCGGCGTGGAGGAGCTGATCGAGCTCGTGCTCACGGCGGCGCCGCCTGAGCACGTGCTGCGGCTCTACTGGACCGGCGAGACGCTGGTTGCCACGTCGTCGGCGCTGCCCACCGAGCTCGACGAGCTGCGAGCGCGCGGCCTGACGCTCAGCTCCGTGTCCGCCGGGACCTCGCACCTGCTCGAGGGCGTCAAGTCGACGAGCTACGCCGAGGCGTTCGCGGCCCGTCGCTCGGTCGATTCCGACGACGTCCTGCTGGTCACCGGGAACCTCGTGCGCGAGTGCGCGACCGCCAACATCTGGTGGCGGCATGGCGACGTCCTGTCCACACCCGCGGTCGGCCCGGGCGTCCTGCCCGGCGTGACGCGGTCGTTCGTGCTCGACCTGGAGGGCGACGTGCGCCAGGGGATGTTCACGCTCGACGAGCTTCTCTCCGCGGACGAGGCCTTCACGACCTCTTCGATCCGGGAGGTGATGCCGGTGCGGCGGCTCGACGGTCGGACGCTCGGAGGTGACTTGCCGGGGCCCGCCACGGCTCGGCTGCAGGCCGCGCTCAGGCTACGCTCCGCGCAGTGAGGGAGACCGTTCGTCTCGGCGGCATGGCGCTCGGCAACGGCGTCCTCGTGCATGGACCCAACGCCTGGGCGTGTGCGATCCGGACCGCCGACGGCGAGCTGAAGGTGGTCGCCCGCCGCAAGAGCCACCACGCAGCGCGGGTGAGTAGCCCGCTGCTTCGGGGTCCGGCGCGCCTCGCGGAGGCCTTCATGCTGATTCCCCGGCTGAAGCGCGCGCTGCCCGAGGCGGAGCTGCCGCTAGAGCGGCCGCGCGTGCTCGGCTCGATGCTCGCCGCGGCTGTCGTGCTGCAGCGGCTGCGCCGGTCTTCGCTTCGTCCAGCCGTCCGTGAGGTCCTGACGAGCGTGCTCTCACTCGCTCCGGCCGCACTCGCGCTCCGTGGCGGCGAGCTCGCCTCCTATCACGGCGCGGAGCACATCTCGATCGGCACCTACGAGCACGGGAGCGCGCGGCCGAAGGAGCATGAGCGGTGCGGCTCGCACCTGATCGGCCCGATGCTCCTGACGAGCACGATCGGCAACCTCGTTGCGGAGCGCGCGCCGCTGCGCCTGCGCGCCCCGGCGAAGCTGGCGGCGACGTTCGGCGCCGTTGCCGCGTCGACGGAGATCTTCGGCTGGATGGGCCGCCACCCGACGCATCCGCTCTCGCGGGCGCTGGCGATGCCGGGGCATGAGCTGCAGCACAGACTCGGCACCCGTGAACCGAGCGCGGCGCAGCTCGAGGTCGCCGATGCGGCGCTCCGTGCTTGCCTGGAGCTCGAAGATGATCACGACGCGTAAGCGGCTCGATCCGTCGATCTTCGAACTGCCGGTCGAGAAGATGCGTGCGGGGTACTACACCGACGCGTACTTCAACCACACACGAGCGACGCTCCTTCGCGACGGCAGGCGGCCGCGTGTCGTCATGCAGGTCTTCCAGAAGAACCACGCGTACCTCGGCGGCATGGACGAGGCGATCGCGATTCTCAAACTGTGTGCAGACGACTGGTCGGCCCTGACCGTGAATGCCCTCTACGACGGCGACCTGCTCCTTCCCTACGAACCGGTGCTGACGATCGAAGGCGACTACACGACGTTCGCCCACCTCGAGACGGTCTACCTGGGGACGCTCGCCCGGCGCACGTTGATCACGACGAACGTCGTTCGCGTGCTCGAGGCCGCAAACGGCAAACCGATCATCTTCATGCCGGCCAGGCACGACCACCACCGCGTCCAGACGGGCGACGGATATGCGGCCTACGTCGCCGGCCAGGTGATCGGGGCGCCGATCGGCGTCACGACCGACGAGCAGGCGTCGTGGTGGGGCGGCACCGGCATCGGCACCGTGCCGCACGCGCTGATCGCCGCGTACGGCGGCGACACCGTGGCGGCCGCGCAGCACTTCGCCGATTGGGCCACCGGCGACATGAACATCACCGTGCTGGTCGACTTCGAGAACGACTCGGTGCGCACTGCCCTCGAGGTTGCGCATGCGCTCGGCCCGCGCCTCTGGGGGGTTCGGCTCGACACCTCGGAGTCGCTCGTCGACCGCTCGCTGTGGGAGGAGATGGGCGACTTCCGGCCAACCGGCGTCAACCCGCGGCTCGTCAACAACGTGCGCGACGCACTCGACGAGGCCGGCTTCGAGCACGTCAAGATCGTCGTCTCCGGCGGCTTCACCGCCGAGAAGATCCGCGAGTTCGAGGCGAACGACGTGCCCGTGGATGCGTACGGCGTCGGCTCGTCGTTGATCCGTGGCTCGAACGACTTCACCGCCGACATCGTGGTCACCGACGGGCAGCCGGCGGCCAAGGTCGGCCGGCACCTGAGGCCGAGCTCGCGGCTGGAGCTCGTGACGTGAACCGGATCCTGTGGGACGTCGACACGCAGGTCGACTTCGTCCTGGCCGACGGCAAGCTCGCCGTGCCCGGGGCAGAGGCGGCGCTGCCGGCGATGGCCCGGCTCGTCGCAGCCGCACGCTCGGCCGGCATCCCGCACGTCGCCTCGGCCGACGACCACGAGCTGACGGACCTCGAGATCTCGACCGAGCCGGACTACTCGTCGACGTATCCGCCTCATTGCCTCCGCGGGACGCGCGGCGCGGCGAAAGTCGACCAGACCGCCCAGGCCGATCCTGTTCCGCTGGCGCTCACCGAGGTGCCCGACAGGTGGCTGCGTGGCCGCGAGTTTCTGCTTTTGAAGAAGAGCTTCGACGTGTTCACGAACCCGAACGCGGACCGGCTGCTCGAACTGCTCGCGCCGGACGAGGTCGTCGTGTTCGGGGTCGCCACTGACGTCTGTGACGACGCGGCGATCCGCGGGCTACTCGCCCGTGGGCTCTCAGTGGTGTTCGTCGAAGCGGCGTCGCGGGGCCTCGACGAGGCTCGCACCGCCGCGTGCCTCACCGCCTGGCGAGCTGCCGGAGTGCGGTTCGCATCCCTCGATGATGCGGTCGCCTCGCTTGAGGCAGTTGCCGCGATTGCCGACAATTGACGCGATGATCTTCGCCGGCGGCTTCAGCCAGTTCATGTCCGACTTCGCGCTGACGTGGCTGCCCATCCTGTTCTTCTTCCTGATGTGCGCGGTCGTCTTCCTCTTCTGGAAGACCGTGAAGCTGATGCCGCGCGTCAAGCCGACCGAGATCACCCCCGGCTCCGAGTCGTCCGTGACGTGGGACGACGTCGCCGGCCTCGAAGAGGCGAAGGAGGAGCTCCAGGAGATCGTCGACTTCCTGCGTGACCCGCAGCGGTTCGAAGCGCTCGGCGCGCGCGTGCCGAAAGGCGTCCTCTTCCACGGCCCGCCCGGCACGGGCAAGACGCTGGCGGCGAAGGCGGTCGCACACGAGACGGGCGCCCGGTTCTTCGCTCAAAGCGCCTCGTCCTTCGTCGAGATGTTCGCAGGGCTCGGCGCGGCGCGCATCCGCACGTTGTTCGACGAAGCCCGCAAGAACGCCCCGTCGATCGTCTTCATCGACGAGCTCGACGCGGTCGGCAGCGCACGTAGCAGCCACTCGTTCAACCGCGAGCACGATCAGACGCTCAACCAGCTGCTCGTCGAGCTCGACGGCTTCGGCCCGCGCGATCAGGTGGTCGTGATGGGGGCGTCGAACCGGTTGCAGGATCTCGACCCCGCGCTCCTCCGGCCTGGGCGCTTCGACCGTCAGATCCTGATCCAGCCGCCCGACCTGAAGGGGCGGCTCGCGATTCTCGCCGTGCACACGCGCGGCAAGCCGCTCGGCCCGACCGTCGAGCTCGACGGCGTGGCGCGCCAGACCGCGGGCCTGACCGGTGCCGACCTCGCGAACATCTGCAACGAGGCGGCGATCGGCGCGGGCCGTGCCGGCCGCGCGACGATCGAGCTGGTCGACTTCGACTACGCCCTCGAACGCGTCGTGGCCGGTCTCCAGCAGCGGCGGGTCGTCACCGACAAGGAGAAGCGCATCCTGGCCTACCACGAAGGCGGGCATGCGCTCGTCTCGCATCTGGTCGGCAACGCGCCGCAGCGGGCGACGATCATCGCGCGCGGCACCGCCCTCGGCTACGTCCTGCACCTGCCCGAAGAGGAGCGTTACCTCGAGACCAAGGAGGAGCTGCTCGACTGGATGGTGATGGCGCTGGCCGGCCGCGCAGCGGAGGAGCTCGTCTTCGGACGGGTGACGAACGGCGCGGCGACCGATCTCGAACGCGCCACGCAGATCGCCAGGTCGATGGTGTTCGAGTGGGGGATGGGTGAGACGCTCACGTCGAGGACGGCGCGCTCCGACGATCTCGGCCTCTCGGAGGAGACCAAGCGTGTTCGTGACCAGGAGCAGGTCAAGCTCACCAACCATGCCTACGCCGAGTCGATGCGCCTGCTCAGCACGCACCGTGCCGCCCTCGACCGGATCGCCGCAGCCCTGCTCGAGCGCGAGACGCTGTCACGCGACGAGCTCGTCGCGGTGTTCAAGGGGGTCGAGCCCGACTCCCGCTCCGCCGACTCGGTCGGCGTCGTTCGCGTCCTCGGCGAGTAGCGTTAGGCGCGTGTTCACGCCCGACTGGCCGATCAGGACCGACAGGCTCGTGCTTCGCCCGTTCCGCGAGGACGATCTCGACGTGCTCTGCGAGATCCATGCGGACGAGGGCGTCGCCCGCTGGCTCTACAACGAGCCGAGGACCCGGGCCCAGGTCGTGGAGCTGCTGAAGGTGAAGATCGCGGGCGCCGCCCTCCACGCACCCGGCGAGTGGCTGTGCGCGGCGATCGAGCAGAGCGAGACGGGTGAGCTCGTCGGCGACGTCGACCTGCTGTGGGCGAGCGAGCGGCACCGAAGCGGCGAGCTCGGCTTCATCGTCCACCCGCAGCATCACGGCAACGGCTACGCGACCGAGGCGGCGAGGCCGCTGCTCGACTGGGCCTTCGGCGACCTCGCGCTCCATCGGGTGATCGGCCGGACCGAGGCGCGAAACGCCGGCTCTGCCCGCGTGCTCGAGAAGCTCGGGATGCGCCGTGAGGCTCACCTCGTCGAGAACGAGTGGGTCAAGGGCGAGTGGCAGAGTGAGCTCGTCTACGCCATCCTGGCTCGCGAATGGTCCTAGCGACGCATCACGTCGGGATCGCGGTCGCCGATCTCGACGCCGCCGTCGAGACGTACGCACGACTGCTGGGTGCGGAGGTCGAGCATCGCGACCGGCTCGAGGAGCAGGGTGTCGACGCCGTCGCGCTGCGCACCGGCACCGGGCGGATCGAGCTCTTGGCCCCGCTGGGAGCTGAGACGCCGGTCGGGCGGTTCCTCGCGAAGCGCGGCCCAGGCCTGCACCACATCGCCTTTCAGGTCTCCGACGTCGGTGCCGAGCTCGAGCGGCTGCGGCTGGCCGGCACACGGCTGATCGACGAGACCCCGCGCCGCGGGCTCTTCGGGCTGGAGGTCGCCTTCGTCCATCCGGAGGCAACCGGCGGAGTTCTGGCAGAGTTCGTGAGCGATGGCCGAACCTGAGCGCACCCGGATCGAGATCGCCTTCGACGGCCAGCAAGTGCTGTCCGTGCTGGTGACGCTCGAGACCGCCGACGAATTCGAGCGCGCGCTCGCCGGCGACCGTGAGGCCGCGTTCTCGTTCGACGCCGAGGACGGCTCGTACACCGTGTCGTTGCGACGCGTCGTGTACGTGAAGCGCTGGGCGCGCGAGAGTCGCGTCGGCTTCGGCGCCGTCGCCTAGGGCTGTGGCCTAGTGCCTCTCGAGGTCGGCATCGTCGGCCCGTCCGCCAGCGGCAAGACGTCGCTCTTCACCGCGCTCACGAGCACGGGTGGCGGCGAGTACGGCAAGACGAACATCGGCATGGCGCCGATCGCCGACGAGCGCCTCGACGCCCTGGCGGGAGTCGTGCACGCGCGCAAGATCACCGCGGCGACGATTCGTGTGCAGGACGTTCCCGGCGCCGGCGAGGCGCAGCTCGGCAACCTGCGCCAGGTCGATGCCCTGCTCGTCGTGCTGCGCGGCTTCGGGCCCGACGCCGACCCCGCAGGTGACCTCGAGACGTTCACGCTGGAGCTGCTGGTCGGCGATCGCGATCACGTCGAGCGGCGGCTCGACCGCGTCACCAAGCAGGCGAAGTCGGGTGACCCGAAGGTCCGCGCCGAGGTGGAGGAGCTGACGAAGATCCTCGCGCACGTCGACGCGGGCGGCGCGCTCGTCGACTACGCGGGTGAGCTGCCCGGTGAGCTCGAGCCGCTCACGACGAAGCCGCTGATCGCGATCGAGAACGGGCCGGGCGGGATCGACCTGAAGCTCGAGGCGGAGCTGGCAGAGCTGCCCGCCGACGAGGCTGCCGCGTTTCGGGACGGCGGTGAGTCGGCGCTCGACGATGTCGCAGGCCGGCTGCGAGACGCGCTCGACCTGATCACGTTCTTCACCGCGGGCGAAAAGGAAACGCGGGCCTGGACGCTGCGAGACGGCGAGTCGGCGTTGGCTGCCGCAGACGCGATCCACTCCGACATCGCCCGCGGCTTCATTCGCTGCGAGGTGATCGACTGGCGGGACCTCGTCGAGCTGGGGTCGCACGCCGAAGTGGCGCGTCAGGGCAAACAGCGGCTCGAGGGCAAGACCTACATCGTGCGCGACGGCGACGTGCTGAACATTCGCTTCAACGTCTAGCTGGAGGCTCGGTCGCGGACGCCGGTGAAGATCGCCGTGGGCCGAAACCGCGGCACGATCTGGAAGGCCCGCAGCACCGAGTCCTTGGCACTCGCGGGCCGCCGATTCGTCGTGAACTCGATCCGCTCGCTGCGCAGCCCTGCCGACTCGAGCGCGGCCGAGATCTCTCGAGGCATGTATTCGCGGCGGTGGACCCCCTCGTTCTCCATGCCGACCGGGCCAAATGTCCGCTCGGCGGGAGGGAGCAGTGGTTTCATCCAGAGCAGGCGAAAGATGTGCGAGATCGAGCCGAGGTTCGGCGTCGTCACGACGAGCCGTCCGCCCGCGGCGACCGCCTGAGTCCACCGTCCGATCTCACGAGCCGGTGGCGACGGTAGGTGCTCGATGATCTCCGACGCGATGACGAGGTCGAACTGTCCGAGGCCCGAATAGTCGTCGATCTGCTCGAGGTCGGCCGGGAGCTCGTGGAACCCCATCGCCGAATAGAACGCGTGCTTGTTCGCGATCATCTCCGGAAAGTCGATCACGGTCACGTCGGCACCTTCCTGCGCCAAGAGGCCTTCGACGAACGCGCTGCCGGCTCCGATCGAAATGATCGAGTTGGCGTGGAACGACGCGCAGCGCCGGTACGTCGTGAACAGACGCACGCTGTGGTCGTCGAGATAGTCCTGGGCGTCCTGGTGGTGGAGAAAGCCCCGGCACTCCTCCATGAACGCTGCGTAGCTGCGTCCCATCCCCGTGAGTATCGCGGAGTCAGACGGCGATCAGCACGACGCCGGTGAGGGTCAGCGCGATGCCCGCCTTCTGGAGCGGAGCGACGCGCTCGTGGAGGACGACTCCGGCCAGGATCACGGTCACGATCGGGTAGAGCGAGGCGAGCACCGCGGTCAGGCTGACCAGGCCCTGCCCGGACGAGGCCGCGAAGAGGGCATTGCCGATCGTGTCGCCGATCCCGACCGCGAAGACGATCGCGAGCTGGCGCCGCGTCAGCCGGAGCTGCGGACGGCGGACTGCGACCGCCGAGGCGATCAAGAGCAGCGCAGTCGTGCGAAAGATCAGTGACGCCCACCAGAAGTCGACCTTGCCGGCCGCATGCATCCAGGGGAAGTAGAAACCGAACCCCAGCGCGGCGAGCAACGCGAGCCCGACCCCGGCGGCCACGCGCCGGGAACCCTCGCGGTGCTCGATCGAGGCGAGTGCGACGCCGACGATCGCGCAGGCGATGCCTGCGATCTGGGCGGCCGACGGGTCGTCGCCGGTCGCGATCCCGAAGACGACCGGGATGATCGCCGAGGCACCGGCGATCGGCGCGACGACGCTCATCGCGCCCAGCTGCATGCCGCGGTAGTACGCGTAGAGGCCGGCCGTTCCGCCGATCGCGGCAGCGATCGCGAACACCACACCCCAGCCTGCCGGCCCCTCCCCGCGCGCCGCGACGACGATCGCGATCCCGAGCGCCCCGCCGACCTGGGCCCAGAGCAGGACGCGCAGTGTCCCGAGCGTTCGACTGAGCAGCGGGCCGACGAAATCGGCGACGCCCCACGCGAGACTCGCACCGAGCGCGAGTAGGAGCGGCGTCAATCGACCCGGCGGGTCGCCGCGACGGCGTCGAGCTGGTTCGCGTGGTAGAGCCCGGCCGCCTCGGCCGTTCGTGCGCCGCGCGCCTCGTGGTGGACCGAGACGCAATGGACGAGCTCCGCGAGCTGGGGTGCGGTCAAGCCCTCCGCTCGCGCCTCGATCAGCCGCGTGCCTAGGTGAACGTGCCCGAGCAGCCGGCCCTCGTCGGTCACGGCGAACGCCGGTCCACGGCCGAGCTCGCGCGTTCGCCCCACGTCGTGCAGGATCGCCGCGGCGAGCAGCAGATCACCCCGGAGGCGGGGATGCAACTGGGACGTCTCGCGGCACAGTGTCGCCACCCCGACCGTGTGCTCGAGCAGCCCGCCGGCGTACGAGTGGTGATCCTCGGGGGTCGCCGGAAACCCGCCGAGGTCGCAGTCGGCGAGCACGGCGCGCACCGTTGCGGCCAGGCCCGGATGGGAGATCTCGGCGACGAGAAACTCGAGGAAGCCTGCGAGCTCGTCGCGGTCCCGCCGCATCGCCGGCGTCAGCGACGCCGGGTCGACGTCTGCAGCTTCGAGCGAGCGGACATCGAGTTGCAGCCGGTCGCGGAACTTCTCGACCCGACCGAGCACGCGCACGGCGTCGCCTTCGGCGAAGCGGCCGTCGAGGAGCTCGACGTCGTTCCAGACCCTTGCTTCGATGCGACCGGTCGGGTCGACCAGCTCGAGGGCGAGGTACGAGGCGCCCGACTTCGTCCGCAGCTTTCGTTTCGCGCTGACGGCGTACACGGCCTCGACGACCCGGTCCTCGGCGAGCTCCGCGATCGTCACAGCACGAGTCTAGATGCGAGTCCAGATCCGGAAGCCTTCTGCCTCGCGGCCCTTGCCGACGGCTTCGAGGAGAGCCGCTGCCTCGCTGCGGCGCCAGCCGAACGGGCCTGCGAGATCGGCCGCCGTCAGCTCGCCGGCCCGCTCGAGCACGAGGCGCGCCAGCTGCTCGCGGGCGTGGTCGCGCTCCGGCAGGCGCTTCGGCAGACGCCACTTGCGAGCCAGCAGGTCGTGGGCGATCGCCCCCCAGGGACCGGCTTGCTCGACGAGGTGGCCGTTCGTGAGCACGAGTGAGCGGTGCAACATGGCGACGAGCCGCTCGATGTGTTTCTTCGGCAGCCCGGTCAGGTCGCGCAGCTGCGGACCGGTCAGCGGGCCTTCGGCGTCGATCGCGGCGACGACCGTCTCTTCGTCAAGCGCCAGCTCCGACCGCTCGCGCGCGGCGACGAGCAGCGGCAGCACCCGCGGTGCGACGCAGGTCGCGACCCGCGCCACATGCTTACCGACGCAGACGAGGCCCTGGGCCGGCAGTTCGTCCTTCGCGCCCCAGAGGAAGCCCATCTCCTCGGTCCAGCGCACGAACGTCCCGTCGGCGTCGCGAATCGACCAGTTCTCGACCGGCGAGCCGTTCACCTGCTCCCAGAGCGAAGGCAGCACGACGTCCGCCTTCGGAAAGAGCAACGCCAGGCCGACCTCGTCCACCCAGGCGGCCGCAGCCTCGAGGGTGCGCACCATTAGGCTCCAAGCATGCCGACCGTGAAGCCGTTTCGCGCCCTCCGCTACTCCTCGGCGGCCGGGCCGCTCGCCGACCTGGTCGCGCCGCCCTACGACGTCATCTCCGCCGAGGCACGCGCCGACTATCTGGCGCGCAGCCCGTACAACGTCGTTCATCTGACCCTCCCTGACTCGGAGGAGCAGGCCGGGCGCGACCTCGCCGCCTGGCGCGCCGTGCAGGTGCTGGTCGAGCAGCCGGACCTCTACTGGTGGCTTGCCCAGAGCTACGTCGGGCCTGACGGCGTCCCGCGCACCCGCGAGGGCTTCGCCGCGTCCGTGCCGGTGACACCGTACGAAGCAGGAGAGGTCTTGCCGCACGAACGCACGCACGCCGGCCCGAGGGAGGGTCGGCTCCGACTCCTCCGGGCGACCCAGGCCCAGCTGGAGCCGATCTTCGTCCTCTACGACGCAGCGCCGGTGTTCGAGCGGCCCGCGGGCGAGCCTGCGTTCGACGTGGACGAGGGCGGCGTGCGCACACAGGCGTGGCCGATCGAGGGCGGCCCCGTGACGATCGAGACACCGCTCCTGATCGCCGACGGCCACCACCGCTACGAAACCGCTGTCGCGTATCGCGCTGAGAACCCAGAGGCGACGCACACCTTCGCCGTGCTCGTCTCGTCGCGGTCGCCCGGTGTCGAGATCTTCCCGACGCACCGCCTGGTCGAGGAACTCGGTGACGTTCCCGGCGAACCGGTCGACCGCCCGAACGGCGGCGTGACGCTCTACCGCGGCGGCCGCTTCACCCGTGTTGCGACAGACGACGATTTCGGGCCGAGGGTGGTCGAGTCGTTCGCGCCCGTGGGTGTCTCGTACACGGCGGTCGCCGACGAGGCGATCGCGGCGGTCGATCGGGGTGATGCGGCTGCCGCGTTCCTGCTCGAGCCCGTCACGGTCGCTCAGGTCGCGCGGTTCGCCCACGCCGGCGAGGTGATGCCGCAGAAGTCGACGTTCTTCTATCCCAAGCTGACGTCGGGGCTGCTCTTCCACCCGGTGTGACCGCCTGGCTCGAGCTGTGCCGCGCGGCGCGAGACGACGTCGAGCGCGTGCTCGAGGACCTGCCGGGGCGGGCCGACCGCGAGCCGGTCGTCGGGGACGGCGAGGGCGGGGACGAGACGACGGCGATCGACGCCGCGGCCGAGCGCGTGATCCTCGCCCGCTTCCGGGGAGAGGACGTGCGGCTCGTGAGCGAGGAGGCGGGTAGCTCGGGCACCGGTCGCTGGACGGTCGTCGTCGACCCGATCGACGGCTCTCTGAACGCCAAGCGCGGCATCCCGTTCTTCTCGCTCTCGATCGCGGTCGCGGACGGTGGAACGATGGACGACGTCGTGTTCGCGTACGTCCACGACTTCGGCAGCGGCGAGGAGTGGACCGCCACACGCGGCGCCGGGGCGCAGCTGAACGGCAGGCCGATTGTCGAGCGCCCGAAGGACGAGCTAGAGATTCTCTCGTTCGAGGCGACCACGACCGCGTACGTCTCGGAGAATGCGGCTCGCTTCGACGGCATCGCACACCGCCTGCGGGTGATGGGCTCACTGGCGATCTCGCTCTGCCACCTCGCCGCCGGCCGGGTGGACGGAGTCGTCTCGCTGAAGCCTGCGCGGTCGGTCGACATCGCGGCCGCGCAGCTCCTCGTGCGCGAGCAAGGGCTCGCAATCGAACTGCCGGACGCCCGTCCGTTCGGATCGGCTCCGCTCGATCTCGTCGGCCGCTCACGGGTCGCCGCGGCAGGCAACGGCGCTCTCTGCGAGATGCTGTGCGGAGCGCTCACTGCGCCTTCGCTACGCTCGCCCTAGCTGATGACGCCGTCACGCGAAGAGATCGTTGCAGCGCTCGAGTTGGTGATCGACCCGGAGTTGCGCCGCCCGGTCACCGAGCTCGACATGGTTCGAGACGTCCGGATCGACGGCGGCGACGTGAGCGTCACGATCGCCCTCACCGTCGTCGGCTGTCCGCTTCGCTCGAGCTTCGAAACGCAGGTCGCGGAGCATGTCGGCGGGCTTGCCGGTGTCGCATCGGTCACGCTCTCGTTCGACGTGATGACACCGGACGAACGCGCTGCGCTGACCACCAAGCTGCGTGGCGGCGCCGAGGTTCGCGGCGTTCAGCTGCCCGCGACGACCCGCGTGATCGCCGTCGCGTCGGGCAAGGGCGGGGTCGGCAAGTCGACGTTGACCGCCAACCTCGCCGCCGCGCTTGCGTCGCTCGGACGGGAGGTGGGGATCCTCGACGCCGACATCTACGGGCACTCGATCCCACACATGCTCGGCATCCGGCAGAAGCCCGTGGTCGTCGACAAGATGATCGTTCCGCCCGTCGCGCACGACTTGAAGTTGATGTCGATCGGGTTCTTCCTCGACGACAACCAACCGGTGATGTGGCGCGGCCCGATGTTGCACCGTGCGTTCGAGCAGTTCCTGCAGGACGTGCACTGGGGCGAGCTCGACGTGCTTGTGGTCGACATGCCGCCCGGCACCGGGGACGTCTCGATCTCGCTCGGCCAGCTGCTGCCGCGCGCGGAGACGGTCGTGATCACGACACCACAGCCGCTCGCGCAGGAGGTAGCGTCGCGAGCCGCCACGATGGCTCAGAAAACCGGCCTGCGGCTCGTCGGGGTGGTCGAGAACATGAGCTCGGAGGTGTTCGGCGAGGGTGGCGGCGATCGGCTCGCCGCCGAGCTCGGCGTGCCGCTGCTCGGCCGCGTCCCGCTGGACGTTGCGCTGCGGGAGTCGGGCGACGACGGGATCCCGCTGGTCGTCAGCCGGCCGGACAGCGAGCCCGCCCGGCAAATCTTCGAGATCGCCCGCACCATCGACGCCCGCCGGGTCGGCGGCTTCACCAGCACGCTGCCGCTCGTCTCCTGACCCGTGCAGGCAGCAGCGTTCTTCGACCTCGACCGCACGCTGATCCGACGATCCTCCGTGCTGGCGCTGGCGCCGTCGTTTCGCGCGCGAGGGCTGATCTCGCGGACCGACCTCGGCAAGTCGGTGTTCTGGCAGGTGCTGTTCGTCCTGCGCGGCGCGAGCGCCGAGCGCGTTCGCTCGGCGGCGGAGGACGGCATGTCGATCCTCGCGGGCTTCTCGGTCGAGGAGATGCAGCAGCTCGTCGGCGACGCGATGGAGCCGGTGCTGCGCCCGCTCGTGTACGCCGAGCCCCTGCGGCTCGTGCAGCGTCACCGGGAGCGCGGCGAGAAGGTCTACGTCGTGTCGGCCACGCTGCAGGAGATCGTCGAGCACATCGCAGACGACCTCGGGTTCGACGGCGCCATCGGCTCGACCTGCGAGATCGTCGACGGCGTCTACACCGGCAAGTCCCTCCGCGGCGCCCATGGCGAAGGCAAGGCCGAGGCGCTTCGCGAGCTGGCCGTCGCCGAGGAACTCGACCTCGAGGCGTCGACCGCCTACTCCGACTCCTACAGCGACGTCCCGTTCCTGGAGGCGGTCGGCTTCCCGGTCGCCGTCAACCCGGACCGGCGCCTGCGGCGGATCGCGCGGCTGCGCGGCTGGCCGACGGTCGCCTTCTCGTCCCGTGCAGCCTGACGAGGCCCGCCCACGGCTCGCTGCGCTCGGGTTCACCCCGGCTGATGTGGAGACGCTCGCTGCTCACTTCCTCGATGCGGAGCGTCGCGGCCAGCTCGGCCACGGCCTTTCCCGGATCGAGTGGCTCGAGACCTGGGAGAGCCTGCCCCTCGACGCGCGTCCGCAGCGCGTCGTCTCACAACCGGGCTACGAGCTCTGGGACGGCGATGGCGCGCTCGGGTACCTGACGCTCGCGGCTGTCGTTGCCGCGCAGCTCGCCGAGCCGCCGGAACACGCCCGCGTCGTCGTCTGCACCCGCACCTTTCCGACGGGCGCGCTCGGTTACTGGGTCAGAGCGCTCGCCGACGCTGGGCTCGTCGCGGTCCTGACGGCCACGTCGCCACGGCGCCTGCCGTCGCCGGCCGGAGGCGCGCCCCTCGCCGGCACGAATCCGCTCGCGATCGCCATTCCGTCGAGTGACGGGCGGCCGGTCGTAGCCGACGTCTCGATGGGCGCCGTGACCTACGGTGCGGTGCTGGCGGGCCTGGCCCGTCCCGAGGAGCTGGTGCCGTTCGGCGGCGACCAGTCGCACAAGGCGTTCGCGCTCGCGATCGGTCTGCACCTGCTCGTCGAGGCGCTCACGCCGCACGACGAATATGGCGCCGTGCTGCTCGTCGCGCAGCCGCACGCCGACCCGGTCCCGGCCCTGCGCGTGCTCGCCGCAGGGACACGCCTGCCGGGCGACGGCCGGACCTAGGCGGGGAAGCCCGGCTCGCGGCGGATCGAGTCGAAGTCCGGGTCCTCGCGCGCGCTTTTCGCCCACCGCGGCTCGAGCTCGACCGACTGCCGCAGATGGGCGATCGCGTCGAGATGGCGACCGCCGCGGGCTTCCATGCAGGCGAGGTTGTAGAGCAGGGCGGGGTGCTTCGGTTGCTCAGCGAGTGCTTCCTCGTGGATACGGATCGCTTCGTCCCAGTCGCCGCGCTCCGAGGCGGGAACGGCGGCGAACATCGCCTCCCACGCAGACACCGTGTGCGGTTGGCCGGGCTTGCCACCGAGGGCGAGCACGAACGTGTCGTCGTCCAGCGCGACCGCTCCCCGTTTCAGTGCCGGGTCCTGGACGAAGACGAGCTGCCCGGGCCCGAGCTCGTGCTCGTTCCCGTCGACGGTGAACCGAGCCCGGCCGCGCAGCACGAGGTAGATCTCCTGGTGCCCGAGGCTGCTCTCGGTGTGCTCCTCCACCACCATCCCGCCCGGCGTCGCGGCCGTGTACCCGTTCACGCCGAAGGCGCGGATGCCGAAGCGGCGGCGGATCGGCCGCCAAACGAACCCGTCCGGCATCTCGATCGCGTCGAGGTCGTCGAGCCGCGCCACCTCGCTCGGGACGCTCATGCGAGCAGCTCCGTGTACCGCGGGTCGGAGCGGATCGAGTCGAGGTCGCTGTCGCCGGGCGCGTATTGCTTGACCTCGCCCGGGTCTCGCTCGACAGCCTGCCGCAGGTAGTCGAGGGCCGCATCGGCGTCGCCGGCGAGCGCCTCGAAGCACGCCGCGTTGTACGGGCCCTGCCAGGCGTCGGGGTCACGCTCGAGCGCGGCATTCATCGCAATGCGGCCCTCGGAAGGGTTGCCGGCGCGGAGCTCCGCGTAGGCGACGTAGAAGTCCTCCCACGGCGAGGGGGTGAAGGCTTTCCCCGGCTCCGCGCCCATGGCAAGCACGGTCGTCTCCGCCTCGGCGGCGGTCGCCTCACGAAAGGTCCCGGGCAGCGCATGCACGAGCGTGCCTGCGGGAGCGTCGAACGACTCCTCGCCGAGTGTGAATCGCGCCGTTCCGCGCAGCACCACGTAGAGCTCTTCCGCACCGTTCCGCTCGCGATGGGCCTCGATCACGTGGTCCCCCTTGCGCGCTCCGACCCAGACGTTCAGGCCGAACGGCTGGAAGTCGAGGCGCCGGCGCAGCGGCCGCAGGATCTGGGTGCCGGCGGTCGTCGGCAGACGATCGAGGTCGTCGACCGACAGGATCTGGTAGCCCGGCCCTGCCGAGTCGTCGCCGCTCATCGTGCGCGCAACTCTCGCAGCACGACTGGGTCGATCTGATCGACACCATCGAGCCGCTCCTCGAGGTTCTCGGTGCCCGCCCAGGCCGCGAGTGCCTGCTCGAGAGAACCGTCGTAGCCGAGTTTCGCGAGGCGCGAGCTCAACTCGGTGGCGAGCGTCCCGTCGACGTCGAGCCACTCACCGCGCGGCGTCTTGCCGAACAACAGGTCCTGGAGCGCGTAGATACGCCTGAGCTCCGCGATCGGCTGCTCGTGGTCGTCGACGCGCAGGTCGATGAGCACGTCGCTGAGGCCGGCATAGCCGCCGTCCCGCTCGACGACCAGGAGTGCCGCCGACTGCTGCCCGCGCCGATCGCCGCCCGCCGCCTGCGCGGCTGCCAGGCAGTCGATCAGCCGGCGTGCGAGCGGCTCCCCTTCAGTCGCCTCGAAGGTGTCGGCCAGTGCGGTGACGGTCTCTTCCCCAACGAGAATGTTCCCCTGGGCGGCGTAGCACCGGCCGGTCCGGCCCCCGGCCCAGCTCATGCAGTCGGTACCTGTGTACGTCGCGCTGCCTCCGTCGGCGTCGACGACGCCGAGCTGCCGCGTCGCACGCCCCTCGTCGGCGGCGGTGAGCCGTTCGACCGTCTCCTGCGCGGTGGCGCCGGCCCGCAGGAGTGCCAGTCCCTCGGGTCCGTAGCGTGGGTTCGCGTAGGCCTGCGTCGCGACGGCGCCGACGCCGGGCTCCGCCCATGGGACGACCGAGCCGACGGCGAGGAACTTGGACTGCGTCGCCACGCCCCACTGACCTGCGGCGAGGTCGCAGGCGGCGATCGAGTAGGTCGCGACGACGGGCTCAGCCATAGGTGAGCTCCGTCAGATCGAGGTCGAGTAGCGCCCTGTCGGTGACGAGCGCCACTGCAACCTCGGGGCGGGCGAGGGCCGCTCGCACCTCCGCCGCGTTCGCGGCACGGATCACCACCGGCCGTCCTTCCGCGTGCGCGGCCCGCAACGCGCCCTCGTCGATCGCGTCGAGCACCAGGGCGTCGCCCAGCTCCAGCTCGCCGGCGAGAGCGATCTCCGGGACGCGACGGCCCGTCGCGCCGAACCAGCGCTCCCTCACAGCTCCACCGTGTCCCCCGGCTGGATCGACTCGACCTTGGCGCTCGTCAGGGCCGACAGTGTCGCCGGCGTCCCGGTCAGCAGGGGGAACGTCCCCCAGTGGCAGGGCACGCAGCGCGGATTGCCGAGCAGTTCCAGGGCGAGCGCCGCCTCCTTCGGGCCCATCGTGAAGTGGTCGCCGATCGGCAGCACGGCGACCGTCGGCGAGTAGAGGCGGGCGATCAGCTGCATGTCGCCGAACACGGTCGTGTCCCCGGCGAAGTAGATCCTGGCGTCGTCTGCCGAGACGACGAAGCCGGCAGGCTCGCCGGCGTAGCTCCCGTCGGGCGCCGAGCTCGAATGGAAGGCGTTGGTCATCGTGAACTGCAACCCGGCCACCTCGACGGTGCCGCCCTTGTTGAACGCGATCAGCTGCTCGTCGTCGATCCCGTTCGCGCCGTACCACGACATCAGCTCGACCATGCCGAGGACGGGGCAGCCGAGCGCCTGCTGCAGCTTCGGCACCTCGCCTGCGTGATCGCCGTGGCCGTGCGTGACTGCGATCGCGTCGGCGCGTTCAGGGGTCCGCTCGTCGTCGGGTGTGGTCGGTCCACCCAGCCACGGGTCGACGTAGATGCGCTTGCCGTTCGCGGTGTCGAGCCGAAACGAGGCGTGACCGAGCCAGGTGAGCGATGCCATGGGACCTCTCTTTGTTCGGGACGGCGTGAGCATAGAAGGACCATCCGGGCCGAGCGAGAAGCTAAGGGACCAGTGGTGCGTCCCGTGCTTTCGGCCCTCTTCGCGGTGATCGCCGCCGTTGCCGACTCCCGTGGTGCACACGGACTCGCCTTCTATGCCTTGCTCGGCGCCGTGCCGTTCACGGGCGTTGCGGCACTCGAGGCGTTCGGGCGCTATCTCGACGAGCGCGGACGGGCCTTGAGCGGCCTCCAGTCGCTCCTCTGGCTGCTCGCCCTGACGATGCTCGTGCTCTCGTGCGCGGTGCGCTCGCCCGCCGCGCCACTCCACTCGGTACCTCCGCTGGCGACGTCCGCGCTCACCGCCTTGCTGTGCATCTACGCGCTGAAGGTGCTGCTCACCCTGGCGCCATACGCCCGGCTCGCACTCAGGCCGGCGAAGCCGTAGGCGGCTGGCCTCGGCCTGGTCGCTACGTTTTTACGGACCACGTCGAAGGAGGAGCGGCAGATGCAAAAACGTCTGGTCACGCGCTACGCAATGCGGTCGCCCGAGGCGGCCGCCGAGAACCAACGCCGTGTCGAAGGTGTGTTCGCCGAGCTGGCCGAGACCAAGCCGGCGAACGTCAGCTACATCGTCCTACGGCTGGCCGACGACTCGTTCGTGCACGTCTCGTTTCACGACCACGGCGACGACGAGGTGAACCCGATTGCCTCGGCGTCCGCATTCGCGCACTTCCAGGACGGGCATGCGGAGCGGCGTGACGGGGCAGTCGACCAGCAAACGGCGGAGCTCGTCGGCGCCTACATCACCAAGATCGACTGACCTCGGGTCGCGCGATGGCGGCGAACGGTCAGATCGTTGTCAGGAGCCTTGCCCCTGCTGAGCTCGAGGAGCAGCTCGGCGCATTGGCAGACGTGCTCTTCGACTGTGTCGACGGCGGCGCGTCTGTCAGCTACATGGCACCGTTCAGCCACGACGACGCACGGGCGGCGTTTGTGGGCTTCGCCGCCGAGGTGAGGCGCGGCAACCGGCTGCTGCTCGCCGCGTTCGACGAAGGCGAGCTGGTCGGCACCGTTCAGGTGATTCTTGCGCTGCCGCCGAACCAGCCGCACCGCGGGGAGATCGCAAAGCTGCTCGTCCATCGCCGAGCGCGGAGGCGCGGTGTCGCCCAGCTGCTGATGGAGCACGCGGAGACGGAGGCGCTGGCGGCGGGGAAGAGCCTGCTCGTCCTGGACACGGTCACCGGCGACTCAGCCGAGCGGCTCTATTCGCGGCTCGGCTGGAACCGCGTCGGCGTGATCCCTGGCTACGCGCTCTACCCAGACGGACGGCCATGCGACACGACGGTGTTCTGGAAGGCGCTCTAGCGGGCGAAGCTCACGTCGGTGCGCTCGCGAGCCAGCCGACGCCACGTCGATAGTTCGGGGCGATGGCGGGCCTTGCATCGCCACTGCTCGTGGGGCTGTTCGCGATTGCAGCCGCGGCGACCTGGGTCGCCGGGATGGCGCTCTCGAACGCCACGGACGCGCTCGACGCCCGCCTTGGCTTCGGCGACGAGCTCGGCGGCCTGCTGCTCCTCTCGGTCGCGGGCAGCCTGCCGGAGATCGCGATCACCGTCTCGGCCGCTGCCCAGGGACACCTCGGCCTCGCAGCGGGCAACCTGATCGGCGGGATCGCCATCCAGACGATGGTGCTCGTGATCTGCGACTTCACGGTCGGGCGGGAACGCCCGCTGACCTTCCTGGTCGGGGCCTTGAGTCCCGTGTTGGAGGCCCTGCTGGTGACGCTCGTCGTCTCGGGTGTGCTGATGGGTGCGCTGCTGCCGTCGACGACCGCGATCGGCGGCGTCGTCAGCCCGGCCTCGATCGGCGTCGTCGTCGTCTGGACGTTCGGCGTCTACGTGATCAACAGGGTGCGGAAGAGCCCGCGCTGGAAGATCTCGATGGAGGGCTCGAGGCCGGGACGCCGGCATCGACGCGATGACCATCCGACGAGCCCGCATCCGTTCGCCAGCCGCTCGACGCTGCAGGTCGCCGGCATCTTCCTCGGCGCCTGCGCCGTAACACTGGCCGCGGGCGTGACGCTCGAAATGACCGGCAACACACTCGCCGATCGGGCAGGTATCAACGGCGTCATCTTCGGCGCGACCGTGCTCGCGCTCGCGACTGCCCTCCCGGAGATCAGCTCGGGTATCGCGGCGGTGCGGCTCGGCGACAACGCGCTCGCGCTCGGCGACATCTTCGGAGGCAACGCGTTCCAGCTCTGCCTCTTCCTGGTCGCAGACCTTGTTGCGGGCTCACCCGTGCTGCCGCAGGCGGGCGACCTGAACGCATGGCTCGCCTCGCTCGGCGCCGGGCTGACCGCGATCTATGCGATGGGCGTGATCATCCGTCCGCTTCGCTGTCGTGCTCGGCTCGGCCCGGATTCGATCCTCGCGCTGATCGTCTTCGCCGTCGGTCTAGCCGGTCTGTTCGTGATCCCGCACTAAATAGGCAGCGCGTGGGCGGCCGAGCGAGCGACGTCGATCAACGGCTGCACCGCGAAGAACGAGCCCACCGTGACGACCAGGCAGACGCCGACGCCGACGCTCAGGAGCACCTCGCGCGGCGGGGACCCGCCGGCGGGCGCGAGCTGCAGCTCGGCTGCGTCTCGGAAGTACATCGCCCGGACGATCCCGAGGTAGTAGTAGGCCGAGATCATCGTCGCGATCACGCCGGCGACGATCAACCACCACCAACCACGATCGTAGGCGGCCGCGAAGACGTAGAACTTGCCGATGAAGCCGCCCGTCAACGGGAAGCCGAGAAAGCCGAGCATGAACACCCACATCGAGACGCCGAGGAACGGCCGTTCCCAGCCGAAACCCGCGAGGTTCTGAAGCGTCACCGGCACTCCGAGCTCACGCTCGCGAGCGGCGACGACGGCGAACGCACCGATCGACATCGCCGCGTAGGGAATGAGGTAGTACATCAGCGCCCGCGCCCCGAGCTGGCTCGCCACCGAGATCGCGATCAGCATGAAGCCGGTGTGCGACACGGCCGAGTAGGCAAGGATGCGCTTGACGTTCCGCTGGACGAGCGCGGCGATGTTCCCCCAGGCGAGCGAAACGATCGCGATCACCGCCAGGGCGTAGGTCCAGAGCCGCTCGTCGTGCGGGAACGCGGTCGTCAACAGCCGGTAGGTGACCGCGAGCCCGGCGATCTTGGTCGCCGACGACATGAACGCCGTCACGGGCGTCGGCGCGCCCTGGTACACGTCCGGTGTCCACTGGTGGAACGGCGCCGCTGACACCTTGAACGCGAGCCCGACGATGATCATCGCCAGCCCGAGCACCAGCATGGCGTCGTCGCCGTGCCCGTAGGCGGCGATCTTGTCGAAGCTGAGCTGGCCGGTCTCGCCGTAGACGAGCGCGGAGCCGAAGAGCAATGTCGCCGAGCCGACCGAGCCGACGATCAGGTACTTGAGCCCGGCCTCGAGCGAGCCGATCAGGTCGATGTCGATCGCGCAGAGCACGTAGAGCCCGATCGAGAACCATTCGAGCGCCAGGAACAGGGTCATCAGGTTCGCGGCCTGGACGAAGAACGCCATCCCTGCCGCCGCGGCTGTGAGCAGCGCGTAGTACTCGGCGACGTGCTCGTCGCGCCAGCGTTCGCGGTAGGAGACGAGCACGACGAGCGCGCCCGAGCCTGCGATCAGCACCTGTGCGAGCGCACCCCAGCGGTCGCGAACCATCGCGTCGTGAACGAGCAACACGGGCTGAGGGCTCTTGATGTCGAGGAGAACTGCGAACACGAATGCGCTCACGAAGCCGGCGAAGGCGACGAACGCTGCGGCCACCGTCCGGATCGTGCGCCGCGTGAAGACCGCGACCATCAGCAGCAGTCCGGTCGCGGCGAGCAGCGACAGCACCGGCGCGAGCGCGAACCAGTCGATATGAGGCTTGACGATCACTTGCCGAGCCCCGCGACCAGGGACACTGCGGCCTCGCCGCCGCCGAACGCGCGGTCGGAGATCAGGTTCGGCCAGGCGCTGAGGCCGATCAGGCAGAGCACGAGCGGCACCACGACGGCGAGCTCGCCGAGTCGGAGATCCAGCGCGGCGTCGGGCACCGCCGGCCCGACGTCCTGGTGCAGGACTGCCGAGATGGCGCGCAGCATGTACATCGCCGCCAGGACGATGCCGATGGCGCCGATCGCTGCCCACGCCCACCCTTGCTGGAACACGCCGGCGAGGATCAGGAACTCGCCCGCGAACGTCGCCGACAGCGGCACGGCGAGCGAGATGATGCCGGCGATCATGATCAGGGTGGCGAGTGCGGGCCGGCCGCGCGCCATCCCGCCGAGCAGCCGGAACTCGCCCGTCGATGTGCGCCGTTCGACCATCCCTGCGAGCAGGAACAGGCTCGAGGAGACGAGCGCATGGGTGACCATCTGCAGCACGGCGCCGTTGAGGCCCAACGCGTTGTTGGCGAAGAGACCCAGCCCGATCAAGCCGGACTGCGCGAGCGACGAGTACATGATCACGCCGCGGAAGTCAGGTGCGCGGAACGCGAGCATCGAGCCGTAGAGCAGCGAGACCGACGAGAGCACGAGCAACACCGTGCGCCAGTCGTTGACGACAGCCGGGAACTTCGGGATCACGATTCGCAACAGGCCGTACAGCCCCGCCTTCGACACGATCCCGGAGAGCACCGCGGCGATCTCGGGCGGCGACTCGCGGTACGTCTCCGGGAGCCAGCCGTGCAGAGGGAAGAACGGCGACTTGATCGCGAACGCGGCCACGAACCCCAGGAAGAACCAGGTCGAGGTGCTCGTGCCCATCTTCGTCAGGTCGAACGTGCCTTGCTGCAGCCCGAAGCTGACGATCGCAGCGAGCATCAGCAGCGAGCCGACGACCGTGTAGATGACGAACGTCAGAGTCGCGCGCATCCGGCCCGGCCCGCCCCAGACGCCGATCAGGAAGTAGAGCGGGATCAACATCGCCTCGAAGAAGGCGTAGAAGAGGAGCAGGTCCTGGGCGGTGAATACGCCGACGATCGCGCCGGTCACGAAAAGCATCAGCGAGAAATACGCCCTCGCTCGTTCGCGGCCCACCCACCAGCCGTAGGTGATGCACGCCGCCATCACGACGACGGTCGCGCCGACGAGCCAGAGCGAGAACGCGTACTGGCCGACGTAGTAGCTGACGCCGAGATCTCGGATCCACGAGTGGCTCTGGGCGAACTGCAGCGCCGGCGAGGAGAAGTCGAACTTCGCAGCGGCCGTGATCCAGAAGCCGACCTCGAGGAGCGAGATCAGCGACGCCAGCGAGCCGGTCACGTATGCCGGTAGCGGCGCGGCGACGATGACCAGGGCGCCGGCCATCGGCAGCACGATCAGGATCGTGGTCAGCCACTCGTTCATCGAGCTGCCAGGAAGACGACGGCGAGGATGGCGAGACCGCCGGCGAGCGCGAGCGCGTACGAGCGGACGAGCCCGTTCTGGGCGCGGCCCAGCTCGCGCGACCCGAGATCTGCGCCACCGGTGACCGCGTTGAGCGAGCCGGCGATCAGCGGTCGCTCGACGAAGGCGTAGAACGCGCGGGCGAGGGCGTCGGCCGGGCGGTACCACATCCAGTCGTAGAGCTCATCCCAGTAGAACTTCTTCTCGAACAGCCGCACCGGCCGTGGGACCGGCAGGCGGTGGGCCGCGTAGAGCGCCCAGGCGACGGTGATTCCCGCGAGGCCGATCGCGACCGCGACCCCCGACGTCACCCATTCCTGCGTGCTCGACGCCACTGCGGTCGCGGGTGCGACGGGCTCCAGCCACCGGGTCAGCGGCTCCCAGAGCGGCGCGAACTGCACGAACCCGCCGACGCAGGAGAGCACGGCAAGGGTCCCGACCGTCCAGCGCATCGAGAGCGGCCCCTCCTTGCCGTGGTGGGCGTGGAAGTGCTCACGCACGAACGACGACGGCTCGCCGGTGAAGACGATGAAGTAGAGCCGGAACGCGTAGACGCCGGTCAGGAAGGTCCCGATCAGGCCGATGACTGTCAGCAGGATCCCGTACCAACCGCGGTCGAGTCCCGCCGCCAGAATCGCGTCCTTCGAGAAGAAGCCGGCGAACGGTGGGATGCCGACCAGCGCCAGGGAGCCGATCAGGAACACGACCTTGGTGAATGGCATCAGCTTTCCCGTACCGGCCAGCTTCCGGATGTCTTGCTCACCCGTGATCGCGTGGATCGCGAGCCCGGCCGAGAGGAAGAGCAGCGCCTTGAAGAAGGCGTGCGTCATCAGATGGAACATCGCGTTCGGATACGTGCCGAGCCCGGCCCCGACGAACATGTAGCCGATTTGCGACATCGTCGAATAGGCGATCACGCGCTTGATGTCGGTCTGCACGAGCGCGATCAACCCGGCCATCAGCAAGGTCGCCGCCCCGAGCCCGGCCGCCAGATCCTGGATCAGGTAGGCGTTCTCGAACAGTGGATGACAGCGGACGATCAGGTAGACGCCCGCGGTGACCATCGTCGCCGCGTGGATCAGCGCGCTGACCGGCGTCGGTCCTCCATCGCGTCCGGCAGCCAGGTATGGAGCGGGATCTGCGCGCTCTTCGCAACTGCGCCACCCAGTAGACCGAGCGCGATCAGATTCGCAACCGCGCCGCCGTCCGGCGACGACGCGAACACGCCGGCGAAGTCGAGCCGGCCCGTGTGCTGAATCAGCAGGAAGAGCGCGAGCGCCATCGTCGCGTCGCCGAACGCGTTCATCACGAACGCCTTCTTGGCCGCCGCGATCGCCGACGGCCGGTCCTGGTGGAAGCCGATCAGCAAGTAGCTCGAGAGTCCGACCATCCCCCAGCCGGCGAGGAGCAAAAGGAGGTTGCCGCCCTGCACCAGCAGCAGCATCGAGAAGACGAAGAGCGACATGTACGCGAAGTAGCGGCGCTCCTCGTCCTCGCCGTCCATGTAACCGACCGAGTAGGCGACGATCAGCGAGCCGACGCCGGCGACGATCAGCATCATCATCACGCTCAGCTGGTCGACGAGCAGCGTGAACCCGAAGTGGTACTGGCCCGCCGACAGCCACGTCCACGACGTCGTCACGTGCGCCCGCGACTCGGGATCCTCGCCCAACATGACGAAGAACGCGACGGCAGCGGCGGCAAACGCGCCCATCGTCGTGAGCGTCGAGATGTAGCCGGCGAGGCGCCGCGAGATGCGGGTGCCGCCGAGCGTGATCAGCACGGCCGAGGCGAGCGGCAGCAGGAGGCAGATCCAGGCGGCCGCTTTCACCCGCGGAGCGTCCTCAGCTTGTCCACGTCGAGTTCCAGGCCGCGGCGTCCCAGCGCGACGATCAGGCCGAGGCCGACGACGACCTCGGAGGCTGCGACCGCCATCACCGAGATCGCGAAGATCTGGCCGTCCTCATGGCCGTGCAGCCGCGAGAACGCGATCAGCAACAGGTTGGCCGCGTTGAGCATGATCTCGACCGAGAGCAGGATGATCAGCGGCGAGCGCCGCAGCATCACCCCCAGCGCGCCGATCGCGAAGAGGAGCGCGCTCAGGACCAGGTACCACTGGATGTCAGGTCCGTGCATCACCCTCCACCCGTCGTGCATGCGAGCCGAGCACGACGCCGCCGACCGCGGCGACGAGCAGGACGATCGAGGTGATCTCGAAGGCCAGCAGGTGATCGGTGAGGAACAGCTTCCCGATCGCCTCGGGCGAGCCGAAGCTGCGATTGATCTGGGCGGGCTCGGTGAGGAAGCCGCCGGTCTTCAGGCCGATCACGACGATCACCTCGGCCAGCACCGCGCCGCCGGCAGCGACCGCGCCGAGAATCTGCCAGGAGGGGCCGCCAGACCAGGGGGACTCCTCGCTCCGATCGCCGAGGTAGGCGATCACGAACAGGAACATCACCATCACGGCGCCGCCGTAGACGAGCACCTGGCCGGCGGCGACGAACTCTCCCGCGAGCAGCAGGAAGAGCACGGCGAGCGCGGCGAGGTTGCCGATCAGCGAGAGGGCCGAGTAAAACGGGTTGCGAAAGGTGACGACCGCGAGCGCACTCGCCAGACAGGCGAATGCCGCGACGAACCAGACCACCCAGACGAGGAAGTTTGCCACTAGATGAGTGACTCCTGATTGGCGTGGACGCGGGGAGGGTCTGCACCAAGCAGTGTGGTCGAGATCGGTGCCAAGGCCGGTGGGCCTTGGTGCCGGGCGAGGCGGGCGCAATGCGCCGTGTGCAGGCCCCCAGCCGCGCCACGGTTCAATTGGGAGTCACTCATCTAACTGTTGTCCTTGTAATAGGGGATCGGCGTGTCGTAGAGATCGCGGTCGGCGACAGGCACCCGCTTGATCGGTGGCGCGAGCAGGATGTCTTTCGTGTAGATCAGGTCGTCGCGGTTGTACTCCGAGATCTCGAATTCGTTGCCGAGTGTGATCGCGTCGAACGGGCAGGCGAGCTCGCAGTAGCCGCAGAAGATGCAGCGCGACATGTTGATCTCGTAGATCCGCGCGTACCGCTCGCCGGCCGAGACGCGGTTGTCGGCGGTGTTCTCGGCGGCGACGACGCGGATGCAGTCCGCCGGGCACGCCGCCGCGCAGAGCGAGCAGCCGACGCACTTCTCGAGCCCGTTCTCGTGCCGGTGCAGGCGGTGCCGCCCGCGATAGCGCGGATAGACAGGGCGCTTGAACTCCGGGTACTGCTGCGTGATCGGCTTCTTGAAGACCTGCTTCAAGGTGACGCCGAAGCCCTTGAGTGTGTTCGGCACGACGAAGCTCATTTGATGAGCACCACCAGGAACGCCGTCACGACCGCGTTCACCGTCGCCACCGGGAGCAGAACCTTCCAGCCGAAGCGCATCAGCTGGTCGTAGCGGAGGCGGGGCTGGGTCGCCCGCAGCCAGATGAAGATGGAGACGAGGGTGAAGAGCTTGAGCACGAACCACAGCGGGCCGAGCTCATCGAGCGAGTGAACCCAGGGGAAGTGGTAGCCGCCGAAGAAGAGCGTCACGCACAGGCCTGAGAGCGTGAGCACGTTGATGTACTCGGCTGCCTGGAACAGCCCCCAGCGCATGCCCGAGTACTCGGTGTGGTACCCGGCGACGAGCTCGGTGTCGGCTTCGGGGAGGTCGAAGGGCGGCCGCGACGTCTCTGCCGTGCCGCCGATCAGGAACACGATCAGGCCGATCACCTGCGGGATGAAGAACCAGAGCGTCGCCTGCTGTTTGGCGACGATCTCAGTCAGGTTCAGCGACTGCCCCATCAACACGACGCCGAGCACGCTCAGCGCCAGCGACACCTCGTACGAGACGAGCTGCGCGCACGTGCGCATCGAGCCGAGGATCGAGTACTTCGACTCCGACGCCCAGCCGCCGACGATGAAGCCGTAGATCCCGATCGAGCCGAGCGCGAAGATCAGGATCAGCGAGATCGGCAGGTTCGCAACCGTGCCGCTGATGAACCACCCGTTCACCGTCCAGCCCTCGCCCCATGGCAGGACGCTGAAGGCGAGCAGCGCGGTGAACATCGAGACGACCGGAGCGATGATGTAGAGCGGCTCTTTGGCCGCCGACGGCGCGAACGCCTCTTTGCGGATCAGCTTCAGGAGGTCGGCGATCGGCACCAGCAGCCCCTTGGGGCCGGCGCGGTTCGGGCCGAACCGTAGCTGCATCCGGCCGAGCAACTTGCGCTCGAGCCACGTCGTGAATGCGAAGAAGACCATCACGACGTTGATCACGAGGAACGCCTTCGGGATCGTGATCCACCAGGGCTCCTGCACAGCTATGCCTTCACGTCGACGATCGGGTGCAGGCCGTCGGCGTGCTCGAGCGGTATCCGGACGGCGCCGGCGGCAAGGTCGCGTGCGATCCGGGCGCGAAGCTCGACCGACGTGCCGTTCGACGCGACCGTGACGGTCTCGCCGCTGCGGATCCCACGCTGCTTCGCGTCGGCCGGCGAGAGCTCCACCTCGGCGGCGGGGCGCTGGAACTGCAGCTCGGGCGTGCGGTCGACGGCTGCGCCGGAGAAGAGCGGCTTGTACGCGATCAGCCGCAAGCCCTTCGCTTGTCGCCAACTTGGCACTTGCAGGTTGTGCGGTCGGCGGCGTCGCGGCGCGCGGCGGCAGCGGGGCGCGCTCACCGAGGTCTGCGTAGGTGACGCCGCCGTAGCACCGCTCGGAGATCTCGTCGAACACGACCGAGGCGTGAGGCGAGATCTCGACGCCGAATCGCTCGCCGAGCTTCGCCAGCCAGGCGAGCACGTCGGGCACGGGTGCGAGGACGGCGCGACGCTGCCGCTGCAGGCGCCCCTCGAGGTTGACGGTCGTCCCGTCGCGCTCCAGGTAGCTCGTTCCGGGCAGGACGAGGTCGGCGAAGCTGCGGAAGCTCTCCTCGAAGAGCCCGATCCCGATCACGATCTCGGCTTCCGCCGCCATTGCGCGAACGTCGGCGTTGAGCGCAGCTTCGTCGCCCGAGATGAGCAGGACGTGCGGCTGCTCGTCGCTGGGATCCTCGTCGCCCGCCGCGCTCCACGCGTCGGCGACTCCGCGCCCGTTCGGCGTGAACGGCAAGACGTAGACGTGTGTCGCGTCGACCAGTCCGGCGTTCGCCGGGTCGTCGGTGACCAGGGCGTCGACCGCGGCGGTCGGGCGGTCGAACGAGATCGTCGCCCCGGCGCGTCTGGCCGCCTTCAGCCACAGGTCGACGATCGGTGCGCGCTCGACCACCGGCACGTCGCAGAGGACGACGATCGAGCCGGCGTCGCGAAGTGCCGACAGCGGCGACCCGCCGAACTCGGACGGCTCCTCGGTCAGGACGGCGTTGTGCGCGCCGAGGCCGCCGCGCATCAGCTTTGCGAGCGCGTAGGCCTCCTCGACGGACTCACCTCCGGAGAGCGCGGTGACGGTGGTGGCGCCGCCCGCCCGCAGCAACTCGGCCGCGCGGTCGAGCGCGTCCTCCCACGAGATCGCCTCGAAGCGGCGTGGACCTGCCTTGCGAAGCGGCGTCGTGATGCGGTCGTCCGCGTCCAGGTGGGCGAACGCGTACCTGCCCTTGTCGCACAGCCAGCCTTCGTCGATCTCAGGGTTGTTGCGCGACTGGATGCGCTTCACCTTGTCCTCGCGGGTCGTCACACTGACGTTGCAGCCGACCGGGCACATGCCGCACACCGAAGGCGTGTTCTGGATCTCCCACGGCCGCGCCTCGAACCGGTACTGCGTCGAGGTGAGCGCACCGACCGGGCAGATCTCGGTCACGTTGCCGGAGAAGTGGCCCTTGTAGGGCTCGTCCTCGAAGGTCGCGATCACCGACTGGGCGCCGCGGTTGATGGCGACGAGCTGTCCGTCCTCGGCCACGTCCTCGCTGAAGCGGGTGCAGCGATAACAGAGGATGCAGCGTTCCCGGTCGAGCGCGATCAGCGGCGAGATCGGGATCGGCTTCTCCATCGTGCGCTTCGGGAAGGTCATGCGCGTCGACCCGGGGCCGTAGCGGAAGGTCAGGTCCTGCAGCGGGCACTCGCCGCCCTTGTCGCAGACGGGGCAGTCGAGCGGGTGGTTGACGAGGATGAACTCGAGCGTCGCGTTCTGTCCCTCTGCCGCCTGCGCCGACGAGCGTGCGGTCTTGACGACCATCCCGTCGACCGCGCTCAGCGTGCAGCCGGCCTGGAGCTTCGGCATCCCCTCGACCTCGACGAGGCACATCCGGCAGGCGCCGACGGGCGGCCCGAGCCGCGGCTCGTAGCAGAAGACGGGAATCTCGATCCCGGCGGCTGCGGCCGTCTCGACCATGCCGGTCCCTTTCGGCACCTGGACCTGCCGCTCGTCGATCGTGACGGTCACCAGCTCAGGCATGCGCCACCTCGAGCCGTCTTCCGGTGGGCAGGTGGCTGTGCATCGCGACCGGTGCGAGGACGTGGTCGAGCGGCGAGCTGTTGCCGAACGGGCAGCCGCCCTCGTCGATATGCGCGACGAACTCGTCGCGGAACTTCGCGACGTAGCTCGCGACGGCCATCGCCGCCGTCTCACCGAGCGGACACAGGCACTTGCCGTTGATGCGGTCGCAGACGTCGAGCAGCAGATCGAGCTCGCCCGGCTCGCGTCTCCGGCTTCGAGCTTGCGCAGGATCGCGGTCATCCAGCGCGTTCCTTCGCGGCACGGTGTGCACTTGCCGCACGACTCGTGCTCGTAGAACTCGCTGACCCGGATGCCGAGCTGCACCATGCACACACGCTCGTCGAGGCAGATCACGCCGGCCGAGCCCATCGCCGTGCGGAGCTGCAGCAAGGAATCGAAGTCGTAGCCGACGTCGATCTCGTCGCCGCGCAGGATGACCGTCGACGAGCCGCCCGGAATCACCGCCTTCAGCTTGCGCCCGCCGGGAACGCCGCCGCCGAGGTGCTCGTCGTAGATCAGGTCGCGGAGCGAGATGCCCGGCTCGATCTCGTAGTTGCCGCCGTTGGCGACGTGGCCGGACACCGAAACGACGCGGGTCCCGCGCGAGTTCTCGACTCCCAGCTTCGCGTATTCCGCACCACCCAGCTCGAGGATCGGCGCGACGGTCGCCATCGTCTCGACGTTGTTGACGACCGTCGGCGATGCGTAGACACCCGAGATCGCCGGGAACGGGGGCTTCGAGCGTGGCTGGCCGCGCTTGCCCTCGAGCGACTCGATCAGCGCCGTCTCCTCGCCGCAGATGTATGCGCCGGCGCCGCGGTGCACGACGATCGTCACGTCGCCGCGAATCTCGGGCCGGTCCTTCAGCTCCTCGAGTGCCGCGACGATGATTTCGTACGGGCCGGTGTACTCGCCGCGGACGTAGACGAAGACGTTGGTCGAGTCGACCGCGTGCGCCGTGATCAGGCAGCCCTCGATGAATCGATGCGGCACGCGCGAGAGGATCTCGTTGTCCTTGAAGCTGCCCGGCTCCGACTCGTCGGCGTTGATCACGAGGTAGTGAGGCTTCGGGATCTGTTCCTTCGTCGGCACGAACGACCACTTCCGCCCCGTCGCGAAGAACGCGCCGCCGCGTCCGCGGAGCTCCGAGGTCAGGAGCTCCTCGGTCACCTCCTGCGGTGTCATCGCGCGCGCCCGGACGAGTTGCTTGTAGCCGCCGCCCGCCTCGTACTCGGCCAGGCTGGTGGTCGCGTTCGCCAGCACGATCTCCCGGATCTCAGCCACGCAGCTCCTCGACGATCGCAACCGCTTCGTCCGGGGTGACGTGCAGCCGGTAGTGGTGGTCGACCGCGACGACCGTCCCCCACCCGCACCCGCCGAGACATTCGATCTGCCTTCAGCGTCACCTTGCCGTCGTCGCTCGTCTCGCCTGCGCGGCAGCCCAGCTCGGCCTCGAACGACTCGAGCACCTGCTGCGCGCCGTACAGCGCGCAGGAGACGTTCGTACACACCTCGACCATGTGCTCACCGACGGGCGTGAGATTGAACATGTCGTAGAAGGAGGCGACCGATTTGCAGAACGCGGGCGTCTCGTCGAGCGCATCGGCGACTTCGCGGAGGGCGTCGGGTGAGAGCCAGCCGTACCGCTCCTGGGCGAGTCGAAGGGCCGGCAGCACCGCCGAGCGCGCTCCTTCTGGATACTTCGCCCGCTCGGCCTGGATCGCGTCGTAGAGGCCGCTACTCACCGGTCGACCTCGCCCATCACGGTGTCGAGCGAGCCGACGATCGCGATCATGTCTGCGATCAGCGCGTCGGTCATGCAGGTCGCGGTCGCCTGGAGCGCGACGAACGACGGGGCGCGGAACTTGACGCGCCACGGCTTCGGTCCGCCGTCCGAGCAGATGTAGCAACCGAGCTCGCCGCGCGGCGACTCGATCGCGAAGTAGACCTCGCCCTCGGGCACGCGGAAGCCCTCGGTGACGAGCTTGAAGTGGTGGATCAGCGACTCCATCGAGGTGTGCAGCTCGTGCCGCGGCGGCAGGACGACCTTGCGGTCGTCCGAGATCCACGGCTCGCCCTCCATCTGCTCCAGCCGGTCGAGGCACTGGCTGACGATCCGGACCGACTGGCGCATCTCCTCCATGTGCACGCGGTAGCGCGCGTAGACGTCGCCCTGTGGGTAGACCGGTACGCGGAAATCGACCTGGTGGTAGGCGAGGTAGGGCTCGCTGCGGCGCAGGTCCCAGTCGACGCCGGACGCGCGCAGCACCGGCCCGGACTGCCCGAGCGCGATCGCGTCGGCAGCCGAGAGAAGCCCGAGCCCTTCGGTGCGTTCGAGCCAGATCTTGTTGCGCGTCAGCAACGTCTCGTAGTCGTCGATCGCCTTCGGCATCCACTCGCAGAACGCGCGCGCCTCGGGGTAGAAGCCGCGGGGGATGTCCTCGGCCAGGCCGCCGACCTGGAAGTAGCGCGTGTGCATCCGGTAGCCGGTGACGAGCTCGAACAGGTCGAGGATCAGGTCACGCTCGCGGAACGCGTACCAGAACATCGAGATCGCGCCGAGCTCGAGTGCTGACGTGCCGAGCCACACGAGGTGCGAGTGGATCCGGTTCAGCTCGCAGAGGAGCGTGCGCATCCAGATCGCCTTCGGAGGCACCTCGAGCTCGAGCATCTTCTCGACGGCGCCGACGAACACGTACTCGTTGTTCTGGAACGAGACGTAGTCGATCCGCTCCGGGTACGTGATGCACTTCCACCACGTCTTCTGCTCCATGTTCTTCTCGAAGCCGGTGTGGAGGTAGCCGATCACGGCCTCGAGGCCGGCCACGTCCTCGCCGTAGAGATCGACGATCAGCCGCAGGACGCCGTGCGTCGACGGGTGGTTCGGGCCGAAGTTGACCGTCATCACGTCGCCGCGTCGCGAGCAGCTCCGGCGTCGTGCGGAGCACGGTCGGGATCGGCCGCGGGATCCTCGTCCCGCTGTAGATCCGCGCGCGAGGTGGGGCGACGGCCACTACCGCTCCTCCGAGAAGCGCACGGGCTCGCCGCCGATCGGGTAGTCCTTGCGCAGCGGGTGCCCCTCCCAGTCGTCGTCCAGCAGAATCCGCTTCAGGTTCGGATGGCCCTCGAAGTGGATGCCCATCAGGTCCCACGCCTCGCGCTCGTGCCAGTCGGCGGTCGGCCAGACGTCGACCACGGACGGCGACCGGCTCGCCCTCGTCGACCCAGGTCTGCAGGCGCACGCGCTCGGGCACCTCCGCGATCGCCAGCAGGTGGTAGTTGACGGCGAACCGCTTCGGCTTCGGTGCGGGGATCACTTGCAGGCCCTGCGTCATCGGCGCGTTCAGGTCGCGTCCGCCGCGCGTGCCGATGAAGCCGGAGACGGCGCCGCTCGCCCCAGCCCAGGTAGTCGACCGCCGTGATGTCGGAGAGGAAGCCGAAGCCGAGCTCGTCGCGCAGGTAGGCGGACGCCTCGAGCAGATCGACGGGCTCGACGACGACGGTCGTCTCGCCGGCTTGTTCGCGTCGCTCGACGAGGCCGGGCACGCCAGAGTCGGCGCTCGTCGAGCCCAGTCGCTCACGAAGCGACGCTCCGCAGCTCGTAGGCCGGCGGCACGCCGGCTTTGACGGCCTCGTGCAGGCGGATGATCCCTTCCATCAGCTGCTCGGCCGGGGCGGGCAGCCCGGCACGTACATGTCGACGGGGACGATCTTGTCGACCGACTGGACGATCGCGTAGTTGTTGAACATCCCGCCCGACGATCGCGCAGGCGCCCATCGCGATCACCCACTTCGGCTCGAGCATCTGGTCGTAGATCTGGCGCAGCGGCGCCGCCATCTTGTGCGAGACGCGGCCGGAGACGATCAACAGGTCGGCCTGGCGCGGCGAGCCGCGGAACGGCTCCATGCCGAACCGCGCGATGTCGTAGCGGGCGGAGACGATCGACATCATCTCGATCGCGCAGCAGGCGAGCCCGAACGTGTCGGGCCACATCGAGTTGGTCTGCGCCCAGGCGACGGCCTTGCCGAGCGTCGTCAGCCCGACCTTCTGCTCGAGGTCGTTCACCTCGTCCTCGAACTTCGACGGGCTCTTCGTCGGCCAGAGCAGCCGCTCCGACTGCAGGCCCGTGGTCGCGCAGTCGCTTGTCGTCTAGTGCCACTCGAGCGCGCCCTTCCGCCAGATGTAGACGTAGGCGACGAGCAGGATCGACCAGGAAGCTCAGGAACTCGATGAAGCCGAACCAGCTCAGCAGGTGCAGGATCACCGCGAGCGGGTACAGGAAGACGATCTCGATGTCGAACAGGATGAACAGCATCGCGGTCAGGTAGAAGCTGACGGTGAACCGCTGCCGCTGCGGCGGGCCCTGCGAGACGCCCGACTCGAATGGGATCGTGCGAGCCCTCACGCGGCGATGGGGCCGCTGCGCGAAGACGAAGCTTGCGATCATCATCGTTGCCGGGATCATCGAGGGCGAAGAGCGCCGTAGATCGCAAACGGCAACCAGTCGTTGAACAACGCTGCCTCCCTCGTCGATGTCGGGCCGGACGCTAGCACCTCGATTCGGCACGCACGAACCGAACCGCGAGGCTAGGAAAAATCGGCGTTACAGGTGTCACGAACTTCCAATCGCAGGGGTGGTGGCTACACTGGTGGATGGCCGCGATCGAACAGGAGACGCCCACGCTCGTCACCCTCACCGCGGGGGCGGCGGCGAAGATCGGCAACCTGATGGCGCAGGAGCCGGCCGGTGAGGCCGAGGTGCTTCGCGTCGCGATTCAGGGTGGCGGCTGCAGCGGTTTCGAGTACGCGCTCGGCTTCGACCGCGGCGCGCAGGCCGGCGACCACGAGCTCGAGTTCCACGGCGTCAAGGTCGTCGTCGACCCGTTCAGCGCGCCGTATCTGCAGGGCGCGACGATCGATTTCCTCGAAGGCCTGCAGGAGTCCGGCTTCAAGATCGACAACCCGAACGCCGTCACGGCGTGCGGGTGCGGCCCGAGCTTCCAGGTCGCCGAGGGCGAAGCGCCCGACGCTGCCGCCGGCTGCGGCACCTGCGCGCACTGACCTTTCAGGCTCCGCGTACGCCGCTTCGCGTCGCCGTCGTCGGCTCCGGCCCCGCCGGCTTCTACGCCGCCGACGCCCTCCTGAAGAGCGACGACCCCGCCGTCGAGGTGGATGTGATCGACCGCCTGCCGACGCCGCAGGGCCTCGTCCGGCTCGGCGTCGCGCCCGACCACGAGAACATCAAGGCGGTCTCGCGGGCGTTCGAGAAGACGGCGGCGAGACCCGGCTTTCGCTTCTTCGGCAACGTCGAGGTCGGCCGCGACGTCTCGCACGACGATCTCCTCCGCTCTACGACGCGGTCGTCTACTCGGTCGGCGCCCAGACCGATCGCCGCCTCGGCATCCCGGGCGAGGATCTGCCCGGCTCCTGGCCGGCCACCGCATTCGTCGCCTGGTACAACGGCCATCCGGACTTCCAGGAGCTCGAGTTCGACCTCTCGCACCCGCGTGTCGTCGTGATCGGGAACGGGAACGTCGCCATCGACTGTGTCCGGATGCTGGCGCTGACTGCGCAGGAGCTCGGCGACGACCGACACCACCGACGACGCGATCGACGCGATCGTCGGCGCCGGGATCGAGGAGATCGTGATGCTCGGCAGGCGCGGGCCGGTACAGGCAGCGTTCACGCCGCCCGAGCTGAAGGAGCTGGGCGAGCTGCACGGGGCGGACGTCGTCGTCGATCCGCAGGAGCTCGTGCTCGATGCCGCGAGCGAGGCCGAGCTCGAGGCGGACCGCGAGCGTGCGCGCCGCAACATCGAGCTCTTGCGGGAGTACGCCGCGCGTCCGCTTGCCGGGCGGCCGCGCCGCATCGTCCTTCGCTTCTGCGTCTCGCCGCTTCGCGATCCTCGGCGACGACCGGGTCGAGGCTGTCGAGATCGTCCACAACGAGCTCGTCGTCGAGAACGGCCGGATCGTCGCTCGCCCGACCGGCGAGACCGAGCTGCTCCCGGCCGGGCTGGTGCTGCGCAGCGTCGGGTACAAGGGCGTGCCGCTTCCCGGCGTGCCCTTCGACGAGAGCGCCTTCGTGATCCCGAACGACGGAGGACGCGTGCATTGCGAGCGCACGTACGCAGCTGGTTGGATCAAGCGGGGGCCGAGCGGCGTCATCGGCACCAACAAGAAGGACGCGGCGGAGACCGTCGAGCTGCTGCTCGCGGACGCCCGTGCGGGGAAGCTGACGTCGTCAGGCGGCGACTTGGCCGAACTGCTCGACGAACGTGGCGTCGCCTACGTCGAGCACGCCGGCTGGCAGGCGATCGACGCGGCCGAACGCGCTGCCGGCGAACCGCTCGGCCGCCCGCGCGTGAAGCTGCGCACCTGGGAGTCGCTGCTCGACGTTGGACTACCATCCGCGCGGTGAGCGAGCTCTGGGGCGGTGAGACGATGAAGGCGGTCGCGAACTTCCCGGTCTCCGGCGAGCCGATCCCCGCGCACGTTGCGCGCTGGCTGGGCCGCATCAAGGCCGCGGCGGCGCGGGTCAACGCCGAGCTGGGACTGCTCGACGCAGGCGAAGGCGGAGCGGATCGCCGCCGCCGCCGACCGGATCGCCGCGGGCGAGCTCGACGACCAGTTCCCGATCGACGTCTTCCAGACCGGCTCGGGAACGTCCTCGAACATGAACGCCAACGAGGTGATCGCGAAGCTCGCCGGCGAGGACGTTCATGCCAACGACGACGTGAACATGGGCCAGAGCTCGAACGACGTCTTCCCGTCCGCGGTTCACCTCGCCGCGCTCGACGAGATCGTCCACGACCTGCTGCCCGCCCTCGACGGGCTCGGCCGCGCGCTCGCGGCGAAGGCGGACGAGTTCGCCGACGTGATCAAGTCGGGGCGAACGCACTGGATGGACGCGGTGCCGGTGACCCTCGGCCAGGAGTTCGGCGGCTACGCCGCGCAGGTGTCGCGAGGGCGAGCCCGGGTCGAGGCGACGCTCGAGCGGCTCGGCAAGATCCCGCTCGGCGGCACGGCCGTCGGGACCGGGCTGAACACGCATCCCGAGTTCGCCGAACGAGTTCGTGCCAAGTGGCACTTGCGACACGGGCCTCACGATCTCGCCGCCCGCCGACCCGTTCGAGTCCCAGGCCGCACGTGACGGGCTCGTCGAGGCCTCGGGTGCGCTCAAGACCGTGGCCGTCAGCCTGACCAAGATCGCGAACGACCTGCGCTTCCTCGGCTCCGGCCCGCGGGCCGGACTGGCGGAGATCTTCCTGCCCGAACTGCAGAAGGGCTCGTCGATCATGCCCGGCAAGGTCAATCCGGTGATCCCGGAGGTCGTCACCCAGGTCGCCGCGCAGGTGATCGGGAACGACACGGCGATCTCGATCGGCGGCATGCAGGGCCACTTCGAGCTGAACGTGTTCGTGCCGCTGATGGCCCGCAACCTGCTGCAGTCGATCAAGCTGCTCGCCTCCGCCAGCGGCTGCTCGACACGAAGTGCGTCGCCGGGATCGAGGCGAACCGGGCCCAGACCGAGCGGTTCGCGGAGGCGACGCTCGCCGCGGCGACCGCGCTCAACCCGTACATCGGCTACGACAAGGCAGCCGAGATCGTCAAGGAAGCGGCGGCCTCGGGTCGCTCGCTACGGGAGGTTGCCCGGGAGGCCGGCGTCGCGGACGAGGTGCTCGACGAAGCGCTCGACTATCGCAAGATGGCGCGGCCGCACGGCTGAAGCCGCGATATCGCGGCTGTCCTCTCTCGCAATATCGGTTTATACTTCGGCCCGCTTGCCTGGGGAGAGCACGTATCGGTTCTTGCTTCGCATGCCGGAAGAGCTGCGGCAACGCCTGCACGAGGCGGCCGCGGCATCCGGTCGTAGCCTCAACCGCGAGATCGTCGAGCGGCTCGAGGGCAGCCTGGCGGATCAGCCCCTCCCGGAGACACCGATGAGAGAGAGGGACATCGTGAGAAATCTGAGGACACGGAGGACGGTCGCCGTCCTCGCAGTCACGGCGGCGGCGCTGGTGGCCGTTGGCGTCGGACTGGTCGCCAGCGGCCGCTCGCATCAAGCGTCACTGACCAGCGTGCTGATCGCCCAGAAGCAGCTTCGGCTCGAATCGCAGGGAACCGACCGCCTGAACGGTGGCGGCGGCGAGTCGAACGAGTACGCGACCGGCCAGCAGCAGTTCGTGAACGCCCGGACCGCGCCGACCGGCATCGTCAACCCCGGCGCGTACTCCGCGGCGGTCACGGCGCTGAACAACCTCACCTCGACCGGTGGCACCTGGGCCGACATCACCGCGGTCAAGTACGACTCCGACCATCCCGCGTACCGTGACTTCCCGTCCAACTCGAGTGGCGGTAACGGCCTCGTCACCGGGCGCATCACCGGTCTTGCCACCGATGCTGCGGGCGACATCTGGGCTGCCGGCGCGGCCGGCGGTGTCTGGCGCAGGAACGCCGGTTCGAATGCCTGGACGTCGATCAGCGACGGCCTCCTCTCGCTCTCGTCCGGCGACCTCGAGTACTCGAACGGCGTCCTCTGGTACGCCACGGGCGAAGCCAATACCGGCGCGGAGAGCTACGTCGGCGCCGGTGTCTACGTGCTCACCAATCCGACCTCGAACTCGAGCTGGACACGTGTCGGCGGCAACGAGCTCGAGTCGACCACGATCGGCCGGCTGCGTTTCGACAAGACCGGCAGCCGGGTCTGGGCGGCGACGCTCCGCGGGGTCTGGTGGCACACGACCGCGTCCTTCACCGGGTCATGGAAGCTGGCGTTCGCGGCGAACCCCGGCAACCTGCCGACCGCGCTCCAGGCGTACACGGTGCCCGGCTCGCAGCTCGCCCAAGCCACGTTCGGCACAGACACCTCGTCGACGTCGCAGGCGCCCTACAAGAACATCGTCAACGACGTCGCCGTCGATCCGAACAATGCGAACCACGTGATCGCGGCTGTCGGCTGGCGCAGCGGTGACACCTACAACGGGTTCTACGAGACGACCGACGGCGGCCTGCACTGGCTGAAGGTCAACCCGACGGGCGCGCTGCCGGCGAGCGACATCGGCTACGTCACGTTCGCGTTCGCGGCCGACGGCTCCAAGCTCTACGCGATCAACCAGTCGCCGACGCTGCTGAACAAGGCCACCGGAAACGTCAACAGCCTACCTCGACGGCATCTACGTCTCGAACAACGGTTCCATCGCGGGCCCGTGGTCGAAGATCGCCGACTCGCAGAAGCTCGCGAACTCCGGCTCGGCGCTCAAGCAGTCGGTCGGCGGCAAGGGCTACGGACCCGGCGTCCAGGCCTGGTACAACCAGTCGCTGACGGTCGATCCGACGAACCCGAACCACGTCTTCGTCGGCCTCGAAGAGGTGTACGAGATCACAGAACGGCGGTTCGAACTGGAACACGATCGCGCCGTACTGGAACTTCTACTTCGCCTGCTGGACGCCTGACATCCTCTATCCGCCGAACGGCACCGGTGCCTGCCCGCAGACGGCGCACACCGACCAGCACTCGATCGCCGTCGGCGGCTCGGGTTCGGCTCGGTTCCTCTTCGTCGGCAACGACGGCGGCGTCTATCAGCGACCGCTGAACGGCCACGTCAACGCGAACGGCAACGCGACCGATTGGACCGACCTGAACGACGGCACGATGGACGCCCTGCAGTACTACTCGGTCGGGATCGGCAAGATCAAGGGCCTCCACACCACAGCCGACGGCGACCAGGTCGACGAGACGACGGCGACAGACACGCCGACCGTCAGCGGCCTACCCGCCGAGGCCGCGCCGAACGGCGTGCTCGTCAGCGGCGGCTTGCAGGACAACGGCGGTTCGCTCCTGAGGCCGGGTGCCGACACGATGGTGTCGAACTTCGGCGGCGACGGCGGCGACGTGCTGGTCGATCCGAATGACGGGTGCAACATCGTGCAGGAGTACGTCGACCTCTCGATGAGCGTGACGCAAACGTGCGCACATCCGAACCTGCTGAATCCGAAGCACGTCGGCGCATTCCTCGACGCGACGAAGGCGACGTCGTTCAACATCGCGCCGCCCGACGTCAACGCGCGCTTCATCGCGCCGTTCGTCGCCAACGACCAGAACATCAACGAGTGGCTGGCCGCCGGCAACAGCCTGTGGGTCCAGGAAAAGGGCTTCGCAATCCGCAAGCCGTCGGAGTGGACGAAGGCGTACACGCTCGCCACGCCGAATCTGCTCTACACCGCTCTGGCGATGCATGGGAACCAGGCGATCGGCGGCTGGTGCGGAGCCGCCAACTGCAACAACAGCGGCTTCGTGCGGGGCGTGACGATCGGAACGAAGACGGGTGGGAAGTGGTCGTTCGCCGAATCGGCGTTGAACGGCCTGCCGAACCGGTACATCGGCGGGGTTGCGATCGGGCCGGACGGCGCCTACTACGTCGCCCTGAACGGGTTCAACCGCACCTTCACCGAAGGCCCCGGGGCCGGAATCGGGCACGTCTTCAGGTCGACCGACGGGAACAATTGGACCGACATCTCGGCCAACTTCCCGGACGTCCCGACCAACTCGATCAAGGCTCTGGCTGACGGTTCGCTCGTCGTCGGCACCGATCTCGGCGTGCTCTACCGGGGGCTGGGAGCAACCAACTGGAACAGGCTCGGAACGAACCTGCCGTTGACGGTCGCGACCGACGTCGAGCTCGGTCCGGACCACAACATCTATGCGGCGACCTACGGTCGCGGCATCTGGCGCATCGCGCAGCCCCAGCAGGGGTAGAGCTCAGTAGGCGACGGCGCCACGCCCGGTCTCCGCGGCGTGGCGCTGTTCGTCTGCGCGGTAGCTCGAGCGGACGAGCGGGCCAGAGAAGACCGAGCCGAAGCCGATCGCCTCGCCCTGCTCGCGGAACCAGCGAAACTCGTCGGGGTGGACCCAGCGGTCGATCGTCGCGTGCTTCGAGCTCGGCTGTAGGTACTGGCCGATCGTCACGACGTCGACGCCGTGGGTGCGGAGGTCGCGCATCGTCTCGACCACCTCGTCGTTCGTCTCGCCGAGACCCACGATGATCCCGCTCTTCGTCAACACGGGGTAGTCGGCAATCTCCTTCGCCCGGCGGAGCAGTTGCAGCGCGCCGTCATAGCTCGCCTTCGCGCCGCGCATGCGCCGGTGCAGGCGCCGCACCGTCTCGATGTTGTGGTTGAAGACGTCCGGCCGGGCGCCGATCACGGTTTGCAGGGCTTCCTCCTCGACGCCGACGAAGTCGGGTGTCAGCACCTCGATCTTGGCCTGGGGCAGTTTCGCCTTGACCGCGCGAATCGTCGCCGCGTAGTGGCTGGCGCCCTTGTCGGGGACGTCGTCGCGGTCGACCGACGTGACGACGACGTGCTTCAGATTCATCTGAGCCGCAGCCTGGGCCAGGCGCAGCGGCTCGAGCGGGTCGACGGGCTCGTTCGGCTTCCCGGAGTGGACGTAGCAATAGCGGCAGGCCCGCGTGCACGTCTCGCCCAGGATCTGGAACGTCGCGGTGCCGCGGCCCCAGCACTCCGCGATGTTCGGGCAGCGCGCCTCCTCGCAGATCGTGTTCAGGCGCTGGCCGTGGAGCAGCTTCTTGACGTCGTAATAGCTGCCGTTGCTGGACGGCGCTCGCACCTTCATCCACTCGGGGCGGCGTGGGCGCTCGGCGACTGGCAGCGATGTCTCCACGCGCACCAGTCTAGAGAGGGAGCACCGGGGTACGGTCGACGAGCGCGGCGTAGCGACCGTCGTTCGCAACCAACTCGTCGTGGGTGCCGATCTCCACGATCCGGCCGCGATCGAGCACGACGATCTGATCGGCGTCGTACACCGTCGACAGCCGGTGGGCGATCGCAATCGTCGTGCGACCCTCCGCGAGCCGGTCGAGGGCGTCCTGCACTTGCCGTTCGGTCTCGGTGTCGAGCGAGCTCGTCGCCTCGTCGAGGATCAGGATCGGCGGGTTTCGGAGCACCGTCCTCGCGATCGCGATCCGCTGCTTCTCGCCGCCCGAGAAGCGGTAGCCCCGTTCGCCGACGACGGTGTCGTAACCATCGGGCAGGGACGCGATCAGGTCGTGGATCTGGGCGGCATCGACCGCCGCCTCGATCTCCGCGTCGGTCGCCTCCGGCTTTGCGAAGCGCAGGTTCTCCCGCACGCTCGCGTGGAAGAGGTAGGTCTCCTGCGAGACGACGCCGACGAGCCGGGCCAGGGAGGCGAACGAGAGGTCGCGCACGTCGACGCCGCCGATCGAGACGCTGCCCTCGCCGACGTCGTAGAGCCGCGCCGCGAGGTAGCCGAGCGTCGTCTTACCGGATCCCGTCTCCCCGACGAGCGCGGTCTTCGTCCCCACAGGCACCGTGAAGCTGACGTCCTCCAGCGTCCAGGCGTCGTCGCCGTAGCGAAACCACACGTGGTCGAACGACACGTCGCCCACGGTGTCGAGCTCGCGCGGCACGTCGCGCTCATCGATGTCGACGGGCTGGTCGAGGTAGTCGAAGATGCGGTCGAACAGCGCGAGCGAGGTCTGGACGTCGAGGCTGACACCGAGCAGGGAGCCGACCGGGAAGAAGAGCCGCGTCTGCAACGTCGTGAAGGCGACGAGGGTCGGCACCGTGATCGCCGACGAGCCGTGCGCGAGCGCGAGCCCGCCGAACCAGTAGACAGCGGCCGGCAGTACCGCGAAGGTCGTCTGGATCGTCGCCATCATCCAGCGGCCGGCCATCCGCTGGCGGACCTCGAGATCCGCCAGCAGCTCGGACTCGGACTCGAACCGGTCGGCCAGCTCCTCCGAGCGGCCCATCGTCTTGCCGAGCAGAATCCCCGACACGGACAGCGACTCCTGCACCAGGCTCGAGATGTCGGCGAGCGTCTCCTGCGTCGACTTGGCGATCTTGCGGCGTTCGGCGCCGACGCGGCGGGTCAGCAGGACGAAGAGCGGGATCAGAGCGAACGCGAAGGCCGACAGCTGCCAGCTCAGGGCGATCATGCCGATCATCGTCGCGATCACCGTCGTCACGTTCGAGACGATCGACGTCGCGGTGCTGGTGACGACGCTCTGCACACCGCCGATGTCGTTGGAGATCCGCGACTGAACCTCGCCGGTCCGCGTACGCGTGAAGAAAGCCAGCGACAGGCGCTGCAGATGTCTGAAGACCGCAGTCCGAAGGTCGTGCATCACCCGCTGCCCGACCTGGTTCGAGAGCAGCGTCTGCCAGACGCCGAGCGCGCCGGTGAAGACGGCGATCAAAATCATCCCGGCGGCGTAGAGCGAGAGGGCACGCGTGTCATTCCGCTCGATCGCTTCCAAGAGCTCGCGGAGCAGGAACGCCGGCAGCACGCCCACGGCGGCCGAGATCACGATCAGGCCGAGCACGATCGAGAGGCGGACCCGATAGGGGCGGAAGAGCCCGGCGACGCGCCTCAGGTTCGCTCGGCGGATCGCAGGATCACCGGGCCGCTCGGGCGGGTCGTCGGACGTGAAGAACGGGCGCGGCATCCCGTCACGGTAGAGAACGTCGGTACGCTCGTGCCGTGCGGCGGGTTTGCGTGTTCTGCGGCGCCTCGAGCGGCAGGTCGCCGGCCTACGCGGACGCCGCGCGTGCGTTCGGTGCGGCCGCGGCCGCACGCGGGCTCGGGGTCGTGTACGGCGGCGGACGCGTCGGGCTGATGGGCGCACTCGCCGACGGCGCGCTCGCGGCGGGCGGCGAGGTGATCGGCGTCATCCCCAGGCTGCTCGTCGATCGGGAGCTGGCCCACGACGGTCTGAGCGAACTGCACGTCGTCGAGTCGCTTCACGAGCGGAAGGCGCTGATGGCAGAGCTGGCCGACGGCTTCGCCGCGTTACCAGGCGGGTTCGGGACGCTCGACGAGCTGCTCGAGCAGCTGACGTGGTCGCAACTCGGATTGCACGCGAAGCCGGTCGGGTTGCTCGACGTGGAGGGCTTCTGGCGGCCGTTGATCGCGCTCGCCCGGCACGCGACCGACGAGGGCTTCGTGCGGGAGGCCGATCTCGCCGCGATCGCCGTCGCCGAGGCTCCGACCGCCCTGCTGGAGCGTCTCGAGCGCCTGGCGCAGGAGCCGCGCCCGCGGCCCAAATGGTCGACACCGCCTGCCGGCTAGCGCCGGCTCCACCCGCGCGAACCACGTTCGAACCTCGTTCGAACGAGGTTCAGGAGGTTCGTCAGCGGGGCGCTGTCGCGGGGACGCGGAGCCCGTCGGCCGAGACCGGTTCGAACGAAAAGCCGAAGACGTCGGCGAGGGCCTGCGCCGCGGCGGGGCGCACATCGTCGACCGACACGGGCCGGTCGAGCTCTCGAGCCATCGACGTGAACTGGTAGCCGTCGAGGCCGCAGGCCGTGATCCAGTCGGTGAACGGGGCCGGGTCGAGGTCGACGTTCAGGGCGTACCCGTGCGTGGACACCCACTTCGAGAGGTGGATGCCGATCGACGCGATCTTGCGCGGGGGCGACTCGAGCCAGATCCCGGTCAGCCCTTCGATGCGGGTCGAGCCGATGCCGAACGCGCCCGTCGTGCGAATCAGGGCCTCTTCGAGGTCGCGGCAGTACTTCTTGACGTCCTGGCCATGCCGGGTCAGGTCGAAGATCGGGTAGCAGACCAGCTGCCCGGGCGCGTGATACGTCGACTTCCCCCCACGATCGACCTCGACCACGTCGACCGCCGCCCCGTCCGGGACATGCACCTCGCCTTCCTCGGTCCGGCGGCCGAGGGTGATCGTCGGCGGGTGCTCGAGCAGGAGCACCGTGTCCGGGCGCGAGCCCTCCGCCACCTCGGCCGCGACCGCCCGCTGCAATTCCCAGGCTTCCCGGTAGTCGACGACGCCCAGGTTGACGAGGTCAGCGCTGCTAGTAATCCGACTCGCCCCAGCCCTGGAGGCGCTCGCGCAGGTCGCGGAGGAACCGGCCCGCGTACGCCCCGTCGACCAGGCGATGGTCGTACGTCAGCGTCAGGTTCATGATCGAGCGGATCGCGAGCGCGTCGGCGCCGTTGGCGTCGGTGACCACCCACGGGCGTTTGACGATCGCATAGGTGCCGAGGATGCCCACCTGTGGCTGCGAGATCACCGGCGTGCCGTGGAAGGTGCCGTACCCGCCCGGGTTCGTGATCGTGAACGACCCGCCTGCGACGTCGTCGGGCGTCAGCTTCTTGTCGCGTGCGCGCTTCGCGATGTCGGCGATCCCCTTCGCCATCCCGAGCAGGTTCAACGTCTCGGCGTTCTTCACGACCGGGACGATCAGCCCCTTGCCGTCGGCGAGCTCGACGGCGAAGCCGAGGTTGACGAAGTTCTTCGTGACGATCTTGTCGCCCCGGATCTCACCGTTCACGTACGGGTAGTCGCGCAGCGTGTCGGTCGTCGCCCGCGCGATGAACGCGAGGTATGTCGGGTTGACGCCGTACGCGGCCGTGTACTCCTTCTTCAGCTTCTCGCGAATCGAGACGACCTTCGACATGTCGACCTCGATCGCGCTGGTGACGTGCGCCGACGTGTCGAGCGACTTGCGCATGTGCTCGGCGATCCCGCGGCGCATCGCGGACATCGGCTCGAAGTTCTCCCCGCTCCCGGGAGCCTGCTGTTCCTGGCTTGCAGGCGCCGGCGCGGGTGCCTGCGCTGCGGGTGCCTGCGCTGCCACAGGGGCCGGCGCGGGCGGTGCCACAGGCGGCGGAGCCGGCGGAGCAGGTGTCTCGATTTGCGGCGTGGGAGCCGGAGGCGGCGCGGCTGCCGGTGGCCCCGACTCGATGAAGGCCTGGATGTCCTTCTTCGTGACGCGGCCGCCACCGCCGGTGCCGGGCACCTGCGTCGGGTCGATGCCGTGCTCGGCCGCGATACGGGCCACGACCGGTGAGACGAAGGAGCGGCCGTTGCCCGACGGCGCAGCCGGTGCAGCGGCGACCGGTGCGGGAGTTGGAACTGCCGGCGGGTGGGCAGCACCGAGAGCCGATGAGGGAGCCGGCTCGGGCGCGGGCGCGGCAGCCGGTGCGGCCCCGCCTGCCTCGCCACCGATCCGGGCGAGCACCGTCCCCACCTCGACGGTCTCGCCTTCCTGGACGAGGATCTCGCTGACGATGCCGGAGGCCGGCGACGGCACCTCGGTGTCGACCTTGTCGGTCGAGATCTCGAGCAACGTCTCGTCGGCCTCGACGGTGTCGCCGACCTGCTTCGACCATTTCGTGATCGTGCCCTCCGAGACCGAGACGCCCATCTGCGGCATGACGACCTCGACTGCGGTGTTGGTAGCCATCAGTAGCTCGCCAGCTCCTTGATTCCACGGACGACGTCGTCGACCTGGGGGATGAATGCCTTCTCGAGCGGCGGCGAGAACGGCACGGGTGTGTCGGGCGCCGCGATGCGCCGCACCGGCGCGTCGAGATCTTCGAATGCTTCTTCTGCGACGGTCGCGGCGATCTCGCCGCCGAAGCCGCCCGTACGAGTGTCCTCATGCAGCACGAGCAGCTTCGAGGTCTTCCGCACGGATTCGAGCACCGCCGGCTTGTCCCACGGCATCACCGTGCGCAGGTCGATGATCTCGACCGAGATGTCGGGCAGCTGCTTCGCCGCGTCCTGTGCGGTGTGGACCATCGCGCCCCACGTGACGATCGTCAGGTCCTCGCCCTCCAGGGCGATGCGAGCCTTGCCGATCGGCGTCACGTAGCGCTCGTCGGGCACTTCGCCCTTGATCCGCCGGTAGAGGTGCTTGTGCTCGAAGAAGAGGACCGGGTTGGGATCTTCGATCGCAGCGACGATCAGGCCCTTCGCGTCCTCTGGCGTCGAGGGGCAGACGCACTTGAGCCCCGGGATGTGCGCGAACGACGACTCGGGGTTCTGCGAGTGGAACGGCCCACCGGAGAAGCCGCCGCCGGAGGGCAGCCGCAGGACGAACGGCACCGGTGTCCCGGCACGCCACCGCTGCTTGGCCGCCACCGTCACGAGGTGATCCCAGGCGCACGAGACGAAGTCCGCGAACTGCATCTCCGCGACCGGCCGCAGGCCCATGATCGCGGCGCCGGTCGCGCCGCCCATGATCGCCGTCTCGGAGAGGGGGGTGTCGATCACCCGCCACGATCCGAACTCCTCCTGGAAGCCCTGCGTGACCTTGAAGGCCCCGCCGTAGACGCCGACGTCCTCGCCGAGCACGAACACGCGCTTGTCGCGCCGCATCTCCTGCCGGAGGCCGTCGCTGATCGCCTGGAGATAGGTCTTCTCGGCCATTACTTGTGGTGGGGCGTGTCGAGGTCCTCGGGCGTCGCATACACGCCGTCGAGCAGCGTCGATGGATCGGGCTGCGGCGACTCCTCGGCGCGCTGGAGCGAGTCGTTCAGCAGTTTCTTCACGTAGGCGCCGATCTCGTTCTCCTCGTCCTCCGACATGTCGACCTGCTCGATCAGCCAGGTCCGGTAGCGCTCGATCGGGTCGCGCTCGGCCCACTGCTCGAACAGCTCCTTCGGCACGTAGAACGCGTCGTCATGGACTGCATGTCCTTCCATGCGCAGAGTCTGGCACTCGATCAACGTCGGGCCGCCACCGTCGCGGGCCTTCTCGATCGCGCGCTTCGTCTCGCGGTAGACGGCGAGCACGTCCGTGCCGTCGACGACGACGCCGCCGAAGCCATACGCCTCGGCCCGGTCGGCGAGGTACTCGACCGCGTACCCGAGGTGCGTCGGCGTCGAGTACGCCCACTGGTTGTTGTCGCAGATGAAGACGACCGGCAGTTTCCGCACACCTGCGAAGTTCATTCCCTCGTGCGCGTCGCCGCGCGCCATCGCACCTTCGCCGGACCAGGCGATCGCGACCCGGCGCTCCTCGCGAATCCGGAAGGCGAGCGCGCAACCGACGGCGACGGGCAGCATCGCGGGCAGGTGGCTGACCATCGCGAGCAGGCCGAGGCGCGCGTCCGCCATGTGGACGTTGCCGTCCTTGCCGTGCGTCGGCCCGTCGGCGCGACCCATGTACTGCGCGAAGACACGCCATGGCTCGACGCCTCGGGTCACGTGAACTCCCATGTCGCGGTGCAACGGGGTCCCGACGTCGTCGGGACCCATCGCAGTCGCAACGCCGACCGAGGACGCTTCGTTGCCGCGGCCCGTGTAGAACGAGCCCGGAATCTTGCCCTGCCGGTACAGGATGTGGCCGCGTTCCTCGACGCCGCGGGTGATCAGCATGTTGCGGTAGATGCCGACGAGGTCCTCGCGGTCGAGGCCCTGTTCTCTCACGTCCTGTAGGGAGCCGGTCGGCTCGGCTACGCGCGCAATCGCCACTGCACTCCTCTCGAAGGGTGGAAAGCGCTTGAATCGTAACGGCCGACTACGCTGGCGGGGTGGGCAAGGCCGCAGACTGGCTGCGCGAGGAGCGCCGCAACGTGCTCGGACACTGGAGCGCCTTCTGCCTGGAGTGCGGCGCTGCACGGCGCTGGTTCGAGGACGGCGAGGCCGATGTGCCCGAAACATGCGAGTGCGGCGGCACGATCCTTCGCCGCTGTCCGGCCTGCGAAGCGCCCTTCTCGTCGACCTTCGCGGTCGAATGCGAGGAGTGCTCCGCGCCGCTGCGGAGCCCCGAGCTGCACGGGATCCGGATCAGGCGGTCCGCCTAGCTCGTGAGGGCAGTTGCCGACAGGCGCGCATGGACGCTGATCGTCGTCTGCGCGACGACGTTCATGCTCCTGGTCGACATCACGATCGTGAACGTGGCGCTGCCAAGTGTCCAGCGCCAGTTGCACGCGAGCCTGACCGGCCTGCAATGGGTCGTCGACGCGTACGCGGTCAGCCTGGCTGCGCTGATCCTGACCGCGGGTGCGCTGGCCGACCGCTACGGGCGGAAGCTCATCTTCAGTGCGGGCATCGCCCTCTTCACCGGAGCGTCGTTCCTCTGCGGGATCGCGTGGAACGTGGCCACGCTCGACATTGCCCGGGCGGTGCAAGGCATCGGCGGCGCGGCGCTCTTCGCGACTGCGCTGGCGCTGATCGGAGCCGAGTACGAAGGCCTCGCACGGATGAACGCGATCGCGGTCTGGGGATCGACTGTCGGGTTCGCCGTCGCGGCCGGGCCGCTCTTCGGCGGGATCATCACGGACTCTCTGAGCTGGCGCTGGATCTTTTTCGTCAACATCCCGATCGGCGTGGCTGCGTTTGCGCTTGCCATCCGCAACGTCCGCGAGTCGCGTGATGCGGAAGCGCGCAGCACCGACGTCGCCGGCCTCGTCACCTTCTCCGCGTCGCTCTTCCTGATCGTCTACGGCCTCCTACGCGGCAACGACGCCGGCTGGAGCAGCGCGCAGATCGTCGGCTCCCTCGTCGGCGGGTTCGCCCTGCTCGCGGCCTTCATCGCGATCGAGGCGCGGCAGGCGAGGCCGATGCTCGACCTGTCGCTCTTCCGGCGTCCCGCGTTCGTCGGCGTGCAGGTCGCCACGTTCTGCCTCGGCGCCGGCATGTTCGCGCTCTTTCCGTTCATCTCCATCTACCTGCAGGACATCGACGGCTACTCCCCACTCGGCGCCGGACTTCGCTTCCTGCCGATGACGGCCTTCATCTTCGCCGTGCCGCTCGTCACCCGCCGGCGCGCGGCCCGCGTGCCGCTGTGGCTGCTTCTCTGCGGCAGCCTCGCGATCATCGCGCTCGGCCTAGGGCTGATGACGGTCGTGTCGGCCGGCGACAACTGGGTCGTGCTCCTGCCGGGCCTGATCGTCGCCGGCATCGGGATCGGCCTCGCCAACCCGACGATCGCGGGTGCGGCGCTGCGCGTCGTCGATCCCACCCGCACAGGCATGGCGTCAGGGATCAGCAACACATGCCGGGTCGGTGGCCTCGCCGTCGGCGTCGCCGCGCTCGGTGTGCTGCTCCAGCACCGCATCGGCACCGAGCTGACGGCGGCGGGCTACCCGGGACGGAGTCTTTCCGCGGCGGTCACGTCGTCCGGCGTCCGCGCCGCCGGCGGGAACGAGCAGCTCGCCCAGGCGGCGAGCGCGGCGTTCGTCGATGGTTTCCGGCTGATCATTCTCAGCGGTTGCGTCGTCGTGCTCGCCGGCGCCGCCGCGGCGCTGCTCGTCCGCCCCCGGCGCTCCGAGAGCGCGCAGACCGCGACCGTGACGACGTCGGCGCCGACGGCCGGCGGCTAGAGGCGGGCCGCCGCGAGGACGGCGCGGACGTATCGCGCAACCGCGGCCGGCGGCGGGTCGCCCGGCGGTAGCTCCGCCGCGAACGCGGTGGTCCCGTGGAGCTCGTTGTTCTGCCAGGAGACCGCACTCCCCGCGAGCTGCGGCCGCCGACGATAGGTCAAGCCGGAGACCCGTGCGAAGGCTCGCTCGATCTCCCGGTTCCCGCCGGAGGCCCAGACCAGGTCGAGGTGCTGGTGGAACCAGATGGTCAGGTGCGGGCGCAGCCGCAGGATCAGCGCCCGCCCGATTCGCGCCTCGCGCTCCGACAACGGCCGCGGCCCGGACGCGTAGACGCCGCTGAGCGGCCGCCAGTGCCAGGGAAAGTTCCGGTTGAGGTCGACGCCGTGCGCGTTTCGCCGCGTGCCTGCGGCGACGCCGTCCGGGTTCAGGTCGGGAACGATCCAGAGATCGAGGTCGCGTGGCGCGAGCTGCTCGAGCGCGCGGGCGACGGCGATCCCGCCGGTCTCGTCGCCGTGGATCGAGCCCACGACGAGCACGGGTCGCCCAGACGGGTTGCCGACCTCGTAGGCCTCGATCGGCCGGCCCTGCCACGAGCGCCCGAGCAGCACGCCCGTGTGCCCGGCCGCGGTCGCGGGCACGCTCACCAGTGCGAGCAAGGCCACCAGGACGAGCACGACCGGCAAGCGGGTCGTCGCCAGCGCCGCTAGAAGCCGTAGGACGGCTTGATCGCCGAGAAGCGGATCAGCGTCACCGTGTCCTCGACGCCGATCTCACGGTTGTAGAGCTGGCTCAGCCACTTGCAGAGCTCGTCGGTGTGGCGGATCTCGGGATTGTCGTGCTCGATCTCGTTCGGCGAGAGCTCGCCGATCGTCTTCACGTCGACCTTGTCGATCACGGCGTCGAAGACGTGCTGGCGCGGGCTGAAACGCGCACCGACGAGCACCGAGACGACCATGCCCTTCTGGTACTTCCGTGACTTGTCGCCGAGCCGGATCGTCGCGGTCTTGCGGTTCGACCTGAGTTGCGCTTCGACGATCGGTGAGTAGAAATTCAGCGCGTAAGCGGGCACGGGTGGCCGATCATACGTCCTCGGCCAACCGGGCCAAGGCCCGCTCGGCCATCTCCCGTTCGCCCGGGTAGGCGAGCAGCCGAGGCGCTTCCTCGAGCGGCAGCCAGCGCACCTCGGCCACCTCGTGACGGAAGGCCGGAGGCACGGCACCGAGGCGGCCGCCCTCGTAGCGGACGAGGAAGAACGAGACGACCTTGAAGACCCGGGCTCCCTCCCAGGCGAACCAGTAACGGACATCGCCGAGCTTGCCGAGCGACCGTCCATGCGCCCCCGTCTCCTCGGCCACCTCGCGGAGGGCCGTCGCCTCGCCGCGCTCGCCTTCGTCGATCCGGCCCTTCGGCAGCGCCCAGACCCCTGCCGGCTTGCCTGCCGGCCGGATCGCCGCGACCACCCAGCGACCCCGGAGGCGCCGCACCAGGACGCCGCCGGCCGAGAACTCACGGCGCAGCGGCCGGGAAACCTTAGCGGCGGGCACTTAGATCCCAGCAGCTACAGTTGCGGGGTTGGCACTCGCACCGGTAGAGTGCCGAAGGTAAGCACAAGCGTGTCACAAGGTGGAGGTCTCACACATGAATCTACAGCCGCTCGGTGACCGTCTGATCGTCAGTGTCCTTGAAGAAGAGGAGACGACGGCCAGCGGCATCGTCCTGCCGGACACAGCCAAGGAGAAGCCGCAGCGCGGCCGCGTCCTGGCTGTCGGCCCGGGCGCCCGCGACGAGGACGGCGAGCACGTCCCGCTCGACCTCGACGAAGGCGACGAGATCATCTTCAGCAAGTACGGCGGCACCGAGATCAAGCTCGGCGCCGACGAAGTCCTGATCCTCCGCGAGTCGGACGTCCTGGCGAAGGTCGTCGGCGACCGCGCAGCGGTCTAAGGAAAGAGGAGAGAGAAACAGATGGCTCACAAGGAGCTCAAGTTCAACGAGGATGCGCGTCGCGCGCTTCAGCGCGGTGTCGACATCCTGGCCGACGCGGTCAAGGTGACGCTCGGCCCGAAGGGCCGCTACGTCGTGCTCGACAAGAAGTACGGCGCGCCGACGATCACGAACGACGGCGTCACGATCGCCCGCGAGATCGAAGTCGAAGATGTCTTCGAGAATCAGGGCGCGCAGCTCGTGCGCGAGGTCGCCACGTCGACGAACGACGTCGCAGGCGACGGCACCACGACGGCGACCGTGCTCGCTCAGGCGATCGTCCGCGAGGGCCTGAAGAACGTCTCCGCCGGCGCGAACCCGATGGCGCTGAAGCGCGGCATCGAGCTGGCCGTGGAGAAGGTCGTCGAGAACCTGAAGTCGCAGTCGACCGAGATCTCGGGCAAGCAGGACATCGCACGCGTGGCGACCGTCTCGTCGCGCTCGACCGAGATCGGCGACGTGCTTTCCGAGGCGATCGAGAAGGTCGGCAAGGACGGCGTCGTGAACGTCGAGGAGGGCCAGACCTTCGGCCTCGAGCTCGAGTTCACCGAGGGCATGCAGTTCGACAAGGGCTACCTGTCGCCGTACATGGTGACCGACCCCGAGCGCATGGAGGCCGTGCTCGACGACCCGTACATCCTGGTTGCGAACCAGAAGATCGGTGCCGTCAAGGACCTCCTGCCCGTGCTCGAGCAGGTCATCCAGGCCGGCCGCCCGCTCCTGATCGTGGCCGAGGACGTCGAGGGCGAGTCGCTCGCGACGATCGTGGTCAACAAGCTGCGCGGCACCTTCCAGGCCGTCGCCGTCAAGGCGCCGGGCTTCGGCGATCGCCGCAAGCGCATGCTCGAGGACATCGCGATCCTCACGGGCGGCGAAGTGATCACCGAGGAGATGGGCCTCAAGCTCGAGAACACGAAGCTCTCGCAGCTCGGCCACGCTCGCAAGGTGGTCGTCGCCAAGGACACGACCACGATCATCGACGGAGCCGGTGAGGCCGAGGCGATCAAGGGCCGCATCAAGCAGCTCAAGTCGGAGATCGAGAACACCGACTCCGACTTCGACCGCGAGAAGCTCCAGGAGCGCCTCGCGAAGCTGTCCGGCGGTGTCGCGGTCGTCAAGGTCGGCGCTGCCACCGAGACCGAGATGAAGGAGACCAAGCACCGCGTCGAGGACGCGCTGCAGGCCGCTCGCGCCGCTCTCGAGGAGGGCGTCGTGCCGGGTGGTGGTGTCGCACTGCTGAATGCGGCCGACGCGGTCAAGGACACCTTCGACCTCGAGGGTGACGAGGCCACTGGCGCCCGCATCATCATCAAGGCGCTCGAAGAGCCCCTTCGTCAGCTGGCGACGAACGCCGGCCTCGAAGGCTCGGTTGTGGTCCAGCAGGTTCGCACCGCGAAGCCGGGCGAGGGCCTGAACGTCGACACCGGCGAGGTCACCGACCTCGTCAAGGCCGGCATCACGGATCCGACCATGGTCACCCGCTCGGCGCTGCAGAACGCGGCGTCGATCGCGAAGAACATCCTCACCACCGAGGCGATCGTCGCCGAGGCTCCCGAGAAGGCTGGTGCCGCAGTCGGCGCCGGCATGCCGGACATGGGCGGGATGATGTAAGAGCCGGATCCCTACGGGGATTCAGGTAGGACCATTAAGAAGGCCGCCCACAAGGCGGCCTTCTTAATGGGGATGGGGGAGGGTGGTACGGGCGTGATATCGGCGAGTCACGGCGCCGGTTGATCCCTCGAACGAGGGAAGGGCGCCGAGGCTAGAAGCCGTAACGCTCCTCGGCCCAGGGGTCGGCGTCGTTGTGGTAGCCGTAGCGCTCCCAGAAGCCGGGTTTGTCGACGCTCGACAGTTCGAGCCCGCGCAACCACTTGGCGCTCTTCCAGAAGTACTTGCCTGGCACGACGAGCCGCAGCGGGTAGCCGTGGTCGGGCGTCAACGGCTCGCCATCGGCATGGGTGACCAGCAGGGCGTTGTCGTCCTCGACGAACGACAACGGCACGTTCGAGGTGAAACCGGCTTCCGCGTGCGCGATCGCGAAACGCGCCGTGGCGTGCGGCCTCGCGAGCTTCGCGAGCTCACGCCAGTGCACGCCCTCGAACTGCGCGTCGAACCGCGACCAGCGCGTGACGCAGTGGATGTCCTGCGTCGTCGAGCTGCGCGGCAGCTCGTTCAGCTGCTCCCAGCTCAGCTCCAACTCCTGCTCGACGTCGCCGAAGACGCGGAAGCTCCAGGTCGTCAGGTCGTCGTAGCGCGCCACCGAGCCCGCATGCAGCACCGGCCACTTCGCCGTCAGGTACTGCCCCGGCGGCAGCCGCGCCGGGTCGTACCCGGCCTCCTGCACCTTCCGCTCGGCCTTCGACCTGAACACGCTGTCTAGTCTAGGGAGACATGCCTTCCGTTACGCCTGTTGCAGCGAGGAGAGCCCGCGCGTACGTGCGAGTCGAGGGCCCGGATGCGATCGACTTCCTGAACCGGATGCTCTCCAACGACGTGCCGCAAACCGGCTCCGTCGACGCGCTGCTCCTGACGCCGAAAGCGCGGGTGATCGCACCGGTACTCGTGTGGCGGCGCGGCGACGAGGATGTGCTGCTGCTGACCGAGCCTGAGCTCGGGGACGTGCTGCGTGCTCAGTTGACGAGGATGCGCTTCGCGGCGAAGTGCGAGATCGAAGCCGAGGAGCACACGTCGACGATCGTCTTCGACGCTGCCGACGGGATCCCGAACCGTGACTACGGCGTGGCCGCGGTCGAGGTGCTCGACGCCGACCTCGACGCGGTCGGGGAGGAGTCACTCGAGACGCTCCGGATCCAGGCCGCGACCCCTCGGTACGGGCGCGAGATCGACGATCGCGTGCTCCCCGCCGAGGCCGGCCTCGACGAACGGGCGGTGTCGTTCGAGAAGGGCTGTTATCCGGGCCAGGAGCCGATCGCGCGCCAGCGCTACCGCGGCAAGGTCAATCGCCGCCTGCGCGTGCTCGAGATCGACGGCGCCGCGGCCGCGGCGGAGACGCCCGTCGTGTACGGCAAGAAGGAGGTCGGTCGCGTGACGAGCGCCGTGCCTGGGTTGGCACTCGCCTACGTGCGCGTCGAGGTGCCGGACGACGCGGAGCTCAGCGTCGGTTCCGCAAGCGCCCGGCTACACTGACCCCTCCCTCGCGCCCGTAGCTCAGGGGATAGAGCGCTGCCCTGCGGAGGCAGAGGTCGCAAGTTCGAATCTTGCCGGGCGCATGTCGCGTGCCGTGCGGAACTAGAGATGGTGTCGCTCTCGCCGCACGGCGAGCAGCGCGAAGCCGGCTCCGACGAGGGCGACCACCACGAGCGACACCTTCGTATGCGCGGCGACGCCGGGCACGGCGAGGATCAGCAACGGCAACCCGACGAGCAGCGCGGCGCCGTCGAGCCTGACGAGCACCGCGAGGGCGACGAGCACGAGCGCCAGCACGGTGACCAGCCCGACGACCTGGTGAACGGCGCGGTCGGTGTGCAACAGATCGGGTGCCGCCTGGAAGCACACGAACCAGAGCGCGAGCGCGGCGAGCTCGCGCCGGGAGAAGCGCAGGGCGGGCGGTCGTCTGAACGCGGCGAGCACCGCAACGGCGACGGCGATCAGAAATGGCGCAACTGCCAGCCAGCTGTGCCCGTGACCGGCAAGCGTGACGAGCGAGTGCGCGAAGTCGCCGTGCTGCCACCGCACGATCCAGCTGTGGGTGTCGTCGCTGCCGAGCAGCGGCTCGGCCGCCGTCGCGACCGTCATCGCCGCGATCGAGAACGCACCCAGCACGAGCGTCGTCCCGGGCCAGGCCGACAGCGCGAGCGGAAGCCCGAGCGCGAGGAACGGGATGATCGGGATCAGAAACCGCGGCCCGGGCACGTACCCGCCGAACGGCAGGTAGTACCCGGCGTTGTAGACCAGGAAGGCCGTTGCCAGCGCGGCCGCGAGCGCCGCTTCGCGCCGGAAGCCCTCACGCCAGGCCAGGAGCAGGCCGGCCGCGGCGACGAGGAGAACCGGTGACAGGATGAAGAGCCCACGTGGCGACAGGAGCAACTCGGCTCCGGCGCGCAGGCTCGGGACGCCGATCCCGAAGAAGCCGGAGCTGTTGGCGCCCAGCACGTCGTGGCCGGTGGTGCCCGGTTGCAGGACCGCGTTGGCGTACGAGAGGCGAAGCGGGTTGCCGAACGCCCACTGGTTGAAGGTCGCGAGCGGGACGACTCCGATCACCGCGCCGACGAGGAACCGCCCGGTCCGCGGCCACGCATACACCGCAAGCGCAGCCACGACCAGTGCGAGCGGCAGGTCGACGACGACCGCAAGTCCGGCAGCTACCCCGGCGAGCAGTGGGTTGCGCCGGAAGAACAGCAACGCGAATCCGGCGAAGGCGAGGGTCGTCGCGAGTACGTGCGCGAAGAACACGGTTGCAAAGGGGAGAACCAGGGTCCCGAGACCCGTCAGAGCTGCGACCTGCAACCCGGTTCCGGGGCTGATCCGGTCCGAGACTGCCCCGACGAGCAGCAGCAGCGCGAGTGCCGGGAGCACCGAGCCGAAGAGGCCGACCTCCCACAGCGCGCGCCGGGGCAGGCTCAGCATCGCCCGAGGGAACGCGTCGCCGAGACCCGCATTGGCCGGAACGGCATGGGCCGCGCGCAGGACGAGGTACCACGGCAGCGTCGCGAGGGCGAGCCCGGCGCCTTCGCCGAGTAGTAGTGACCATCGACGTAGGCGGTGTCGCAGGTCTGGTCGTGGTAGCGGTCGATCCGCGGACTGCCGTGCGCGAGCGACTGGACGAGCGAGTAGTGCGCCGTTTGGTTGCAGCCGGGCGGCTGCAGCAGGACACCGTAGGCGACGGCGCAGGCGATCAGAAAGACGAACCACGCAAGCCCGTACCTCGGCATCGGCCGACTCTACTGCGCGTCCCAGCGACCGATCGCCGGGCCTCCGGGCGTGTGCCGCCGGCGGCCTAGCTGATCGTCGTCGCGGCGATCGTGTCCTCGCCGACCGCGTGGATCACGTCCTGCCGCTCGAGCAACCGGCGGATCTGCTCGGGAGTGAGCCTGTTCGTGACGTAGTGATCCTCGAGGATCTCGGCGAGCGTCCGGCCGCGGTGGTGCTCGCGGATCACGTACTGCGCGGCTCGCTCCTCTTTCTGCGAGCCGCCGCGCAGGAAGGAGAACGCGCCGGTCACTGCGTCGCGGAGGCCCATCGGGGGCGATTGTATAGTCGGTCGGGTGAAGAGCCCCGCGGTCGCCGGGCGGTTCGCCGAACGTGTCGTGCAGGGTCGCGACGACGGCGGCAGCCCCGAGCGGGTGCTGATCTGGATCGAGCGCCGGGCGGGTGCGGTCTGGGCTGTCGGCCGTCAGGTCAATCCCCAGCACCGGGAGACGGAGGAAGCCCGCGCCCACGACTACGTGTGGGAGGGCTACGAGCTCGACGACTGCCTCGAGGCGGCGAACGCCGCGCTCGAGGACGATGCCGTCGTCTCCGAGGACGACGGCGCAACCGAGAAGATCCACCCGTTCCACCGCGACGAGCTCCTGGCTCCCCTGGAGCGGTTCTTCTTCGGCCGTTAGGGGTCTACGGGTCCGGCCACTCGAGGTTGGCGTCCGGAATCGGGTCGCCGTGCGGATCGTGTGTCGGGAAGCCGAGGGCGCGGTCGATGCGTGCTTCGAGCTCCTCCGAGATGACGTGCTCGAGGCGGTCTGCCTCGTCGTGGACGTCGTCGACGTGCACGCCGAGCGTCTCGGCCAGGTACAGCTCGAGCAGGCGGTGATGCCGGATCACCTCGAGCGCGACGCGCTCTCCCGACGCGGTCAAGCGCGTGCCCCGGTACTTCTCATGCTCGAGCAGGTCGAGCGCCGTCAGCTTCTTGACCATCGCCGAGGCCGAGGCGGGTGAGACCGACAGGTCCTGCGCGAGGGCGGTGATCGAGACCCGGCCCCCGGCTACCTGCAGCTTGTAGACGCTCTTCAGATAGTCCTGGATCGACTCGGAAAGCGGGGCCTGGCTCATGGACGGAGGGTAACGTGGCGCGCGTGCCGATCCAGGTGGGACACAGCGCCGACCCAGACGACGCGTTCATGGTCTGGGCGCTCGAGGCGGGGAAGGTCGACACGCGAGGCCTCGAGCTCGTGCCCGTCGCGGCCGACATCCAGACGCTCAACGACTGGGCGGTCGAAGGCCGGCTCGAGGTGACGGCGCTCTCGGCCGGCGCCTATCCCGCAGTCGCAGACCGCTACCTGCTCCTGACACACGGTGCGTCCTTCGGCGAGGGCTACGGCCCGATCGTCGTTGCGAGACGGCAACTCGACCGCGACGAGCTGCGGCGCGTCGAGATCGTCACGCCGGGGCCGCTGACGACGGCGAGCCGGGTGTTGCGGCTCGCCCTCGGCGAGGAGATCCGGACCCGCGACCTCCCGTTCGACCAGGTGCTCGACGAGGTGACCTCCGGCCGCGCCGACGCGGGGCTGCTGATCCACGAGGGGCAGCTGACCTTCGCCGATGCAGGCCTGCACAAGCTGCTCGACCTCGGCGTCTGGTGGCAGGCGGAGATGGACCTGCCGCTGCCGCTCGGGGTGGTCGCGGTGCGGCGCGATCTCGCACAGGTCGCCGAGGTTTCGGCCGTCCTCCGCGAATCGATCCGGGCAGGGCTCGCGAACCGTGACGAGGCGCTCGCCTACGCCATGACCTTCGGACGCGGCATCGACGGCGCCACCGCCGACGAGTTCGTCTCGATGTACGTCAACGATCTGACGCTCGAGATGGGCGACGTCGGGCGCAGCGCGATCACGCGCCTGCTCGGCTCCGAGCCGGAGTTCGTCGCATGAGCACTCGGGCCGTGATCCTCTCCGCCGTCCGCACGCCTGTCGGCCGGTACGGCGGTGCGCTGGCCGGGGTGCGTCCGGACGATCTCGCGGCGATCGCGGTCCGCGCGGCGGTGGAGCGGGCGGGCGTGCCCGAGGGCGAGATCGAGGACGTGTGGCTCGGCTGCGCGAACCAGGCGGGTGAGGACAACCGCAACGTCGCCCGGATGGCTGTGCTGCTCGCCGGCCTGCCGGATTCCGTCGGCGGCGTGACCGTCAATCGGCTGTGTGCGTCCGGGCTCGCCGCGATCGTCGGCGCCTGCCACGCCGTGGTCGCCGGCGACGGCGACCTGTTCGTGGCCGGCGGTGTCGAGTCGATGACGCGTGCACCACTCGTGACCGCCAAGCCCGAGCTGCCGTTTCCGCGTGGCGACCGCCAGCTCTACGACACGACGCTCGGGTGGCGTTTCCCGAACCCTCGGCTCGAGGAGCAGTTTCCGCTCGAGGCGATGGGCGAGACCGGTGAGAACGTCGCCGAGCGCTGGGACGTGTCGCGTGAGGTCCAGGACGCGTTCGCGCTGCGTTCGCAACAGCGCTGGGCGGCCGCTGCAGAGGCCGGCCGCTTCGACGACGAACTCGTCCCGGTGGGCGACTTCGCCCGCGACGAGCACCCGCGGCCCGACACGTCCGCCGACAAGCTCGCGACCCTTCGGCCGGCGTTCCGGCCGCGCGGCACGGTGACCGCCGGCAACTCCTCGGGGCTGAGCGACGGTGCGGCGGCGGTCGTGGTCGCGTCCGAGGCGAAAGCGCGCGAGCTCGGGATCGCCCCGCTCGCCGCGTTCTGCGGCTCCGCTGTCGCGGGCGTCGATCCCCGCGTGATGGGCATCGGGCCGGTGCCGGCCGTGCGCAAGCTGCTCGCACGGGCGAACCTGACCGTCGACGATCTCGATCTGGTCGAGCTGAACGAGGCGTTCGCGTCGCAGTCGCTCGCGGTCGTCCGCGACCTCGGGCTTGACGAGGGCCGGGTGAACGTGAACGGCGGTGCGATTGCGATCGGGCATCCACTGGGAATGAGCGGAGCCCGGCTGACGGTGACCCTGCTGCACGAGCTGCGCCGTCGGCACGGCCGCTACGGCGTCGCGACGATGTGTGTCGGCGTCGGCCAGGGCCAGGCCGCGCTGTTCGAGCGGAGCGCAGGGTGAACTTCGCCGAGCGCTACCTCGTGCTCGGGCTACGCCTCGGCAAGCACGTCGACGGCCTCGTCGACTCCTACTACGGGCCGCCCGAGCTGCAGGCGCAGGTCGACGCCGAGGCGACGGTCGACGCCGCGCAGCTCGCGGCCGACGCCGACGGACTGCTCGACGAGCTCGCGGACGGCTGGCTGTACGACCAGGTTCGGGGCTGCGCCACCTACGCTCACGTACTCGCCGGGGACGAACTGTCGTACGCCGACGAGGTCGAAGGGTGCTACGGCGTCAGACCGGAGAAGACGCCGTTGAGCGTGTACGAGGCCGCGCATGCCGAGCTCGACGCGCTGCTGCCGGGCGACGGCTCGCTGCTCGAGCGCCGGGAAGCGTGGCGCAACGCTCAGCTCGTCGACGGCGCGACCGCCGTCTCTGTGCTGCGGGACCTGCTCCCGGTGCTGCGCGAACGCACCGCCGCGGTCGTCGAGCTGCCGGCGGGCGAGCAGCCGAGCATCGAACCGGTCAGCGACGAGCCGTGGTGGGCGTTCAACTACTACCTCGGCGACCTGCGTAGTCGGGTCGTCCTGAACGTCGACGTGCCGACAACCGGCCGTGACCTCGTCAGGCTCGCCGCCCACGAGGTCTACCCGGGGCATCACACCGAGCACGCCGTCAAGGAGCAGTTGCTCGTCCGCGACCGTGGTGCGATCGAGGAGGCGATCCAACTCGTGCCGACGCCGCAGGCCGTACTCAGCGAGGGGATCGCCGAGGTCGGCGCGGAGGTCGTCCTCGCCGACGGCGGCTACGACGCCGCCTACGCCGTGCTCGCCGGCCACGGGATCGAGTTCGATCAGGAGCTGAGCAAGCAGATCGCGGCAGCGGCCGAGCCGCTCGGCACGGTCGGCCTCGACGCCGCGCTGATGATCCACGCCGACGGTGCCTCACACGAGCAGGCGCAGGCTTACATCGAGCAGTGGCGGCTCGCCACCCCCGAGCAGGCGAAGCACAGCGTGCGTTTCGCCACCGACCCGACCTGGCGTGCGTACGTGATCACGTATACGGCAGGCCTCGAGCTCTGCCGTGCCTACGTCGGCGGCGAGCCGGCGCGCTTCCGTCGTCTCCTCACCGAGCACGTCCGCATCGGCGAGCTGACCGCCCCCCGGTAGATTTCGGGCATGGCAGTCGCGACCCAGCGCGAGTACGGCCTTCACATCGGTGGCGAGACGGTCGAGCCCGCGACGGGGGAGGTGCGCGAGCTGCGCGAGCCGGCGACCGGCGACCTCCTTGCGCGCGCAGCGATGGGAGGCGAAGCCGACGTCGACCGCGCGGTCGCGGCCGCACGTGCAGCGGTCGAAGGCCCGTGGGGCAAGACGTCCGCGACTGAGCGCTCGCGATTGCTGCACGCGCTCGCCGACGCGATCTCGACGAACCGCAAGGAGCTCGCCGAGCTCGAATCGCGAAATGTCGGCAAGGCGATCTCGTCGGTCAAAGCGGAGCTCGCAGGCGCGGCCGAGAACTTCCGCTACTTCGCCTCGGCGACGGCATCGATCGCCGGGCGCTCGAATCCGATCGGCGGCTCGCTGCTCTTCTACTCGCAGAAGGAGCCCGTCGGCGTCGCCGCGCAGATCGTGCCGTGGAACTACCCGCTGCTGATGGCGGCGTGGAAGCTCGCGCCCGCGCTCGCCGCAGGCTGCGCAGTCGTCCTGAAGCCCGACCCGCAGACGCCGCTCTCCGTTCTCCGCGTCGCCGAGCTGGCGGCCGAGGTCGGCTTCCCCGCAGGGGCGATCAACATCGTCCCCGGCGACGGACCAACGCTCGGCTCGTACCTGGTCGCCCATCCCGGCGTCGACAAGGTCGCGTTCACCGGCTCCACCAGGACGGGCGGCGAGATCATGCGGCTCTGCTCCGACCCGATCAAGCGGCTGACCCTCGAGCTCGGCGGCAAGAGCCCGAACCTCGTCTTCGCCGACGCCGATCTCGCCGACGCGATCCCCGCGAGCGTGTGGGCGATCTACTACTCGGCCGGGCAGTCCTGCGAAGCGCGCTCGCGCCTGCTCGTCGAGCGTTCGATCTACGACGACGTCGTCGGCACCGTCACGGAACTCGCACAGAAGGTCAAGGTCGGAGATCCGCTCGACGCCGAGACCCAGATGGGCTCGCTGATCTCGAAGAGCCACCGCGAGAAGGTGCACGGGTTCGTCGACGGTGCTCGGGGCGAGGGCGCCGAGGTGACGACCGGCGGCGCGACGCCCGACGGCGCCGGTGCGTTCTACCCGCCGACGGTGATCGCGAAGACCGACAACACGATCACGGCCGCGCAGGAGGAGATCTTCGGCCCGGTCGTGACGGTGATCCCGTTCGACGACGAGGCCGACGCCATCCGGATCGCGAACGACGTCAAGTACGGCCTGATGGCGACGGTCTGGACGGGTGACCCTGCGCGCGGCCACCGTGTGGCCTCTCGCATCAAGTCGGGCACGGTCGGGATCAACATGCCCTACACCGCTTTCCCGGGAATCCCGTTCGGCGGGTACAAGCAATCCGGGTTCGGTCGCGAGCTTGCGATCGAGGCGATCGACCTCTACCTCGAGACGAAGTCGGTGGTCACGTACACGGGTACGCGGCCGACGAACCCGTTCGGCCTGTAACCGGTTACCGCTGGGTCGTCCTCGCCGCGGGCACGTTCGCGCAGGCGACGTACTCGGCGATCTGGTTCGGCGTTGCAGTGATGGCGCCGTTCCTGCGCGACGAGTACGGGCTGACCCTGGGTGAGACGGGCGTGCTGATCTCGGCTTCGCTCGCCGGCTCCGTGCTGAGCCTGATCCCCTGGGGCCTCGCGACCGACCGGTTCGGCGAGCGGGCGGTGCTGGTGGTCGGGGTCGGAGGCTGCGGCGCGGCCCTCGTCGCAGCGTCGCGCGTCCAGAGCTTCCTGCCGTTGTTGCTGCTGCTGATGCTCGCCGGTTTCGCCGGCGCAAGCGTCCAGTCGGCGAGCGGTCGGGCGGTGATGGCCTGGTTTCCGGCGACGCAGCGAGGGTTCGCGCTCGGGATCAGACAGACGGCGATCCCGATCAGCGGCTTCGTCACGTCGGTCGCGCTGCCGTCGATCGCGCGCCATGGCGGTACCAGCCTCGGCTTCGCCGCGATGGGCGGTGCGTGCATCGTCGCTGCGGCGCTCGGCGGGCTGGTGCTCCGGGAAGGCTCGGCCCCCGCTCCGGCCGAGCCGACCGACGTGGCCCCGCTCCGCGATCCTCGCATCTGGCGCGTTTCTGCCGGTAGCGCGCTCGTGCTCGCGCCGCAGATGTGCGTCGTCGGCTTCACGGTGCTCTTCCTGCACGACCATCGCGGGATGACACCGGGCACGGCGGCCGCAGTGCTCGCCGTCGTGCAGGCGCTCGGAATCGCCGCCCGCATCGGCGCGGGCCGCTGGTCGGACGCCGTCGGCAGCCGGCTTCGCCCACTGCGGACGATCGCGCTTGCGGTCGCGATCGCCGTCAGCCTGACCGGCGTGTTCCTCGGCGCACCGCTGCTCGTGCTCGATCCCGACCCTCGTGTCGGCCGGCGTGCTCGCGATGAGCTGGAACGGCCTCTCCTTCGCCGCTGCGGTCGAGCTGGCCGGCCACCGGCGGAGCGGCGCGGCGATCGGGCTGCAGCAGTCGCTGCTGAACGGCTCGGGCGCGGTCTACCCCGCTCTCTTCGGCCTGCTCGTGGCCGCGACCTCCTGGCGTCTCGGTTTCCTCGCGGTCGCGCTCTTCCCGCTCGCAGGCTGGCGTGTGCTGCGAGCATTGCCGGGATGAGCGTGCTGGAGCGCCTCGAGGCGATCTATTCGATCGGGCAACATCGCGCGGGCTACTCGGCCGAAGAGGATGCCGCCCACGAGCTGGCGGCGGGCTGGATGCGGGAGGCGGGTCTCGAGGTCTCGGTCGACGACGCCGGAACGCTCTTCGGGAGGCGTGGCGAGGCTCGCGTGTGGTCGGGGTCGCATCTCGACAGCGTCCCGACCGGCGGGCGCTTCGACGGCGCGCTCGGCGTCGTCACCGCGATCGAGGCTGCAGCGCGCCTCCCCGCTGCCCCGCTCGCCGTGGTCGTCTTCCGGGCGGAGGAGACAGGCCCGATGAGCAGCAAGCGGCTGACCGAGCTACCGGCCGCATTCCTCGAGGTGCACATCGAGCAGGGGCCCGTGCTCGCGCTTGCCGACGAGGCACTCGGAGTCGTGACCGCGATCGCGGGGCAGGCACGCGGGGCGAAGGTGTTCGAGGGCCGTGCGGACCACGCCGGGACGACGCCGATGGACGTACGGCAGGATGCGCTCGTCGAGGCAGCACGCTTCGTCCTGCACGTCCGCGACTGCGCCCGGCCGGGCACGGTCGCGACCGTCGGCGCGATCGAGGTGGCGCCGAACGCGTCCAACGTCGTCCCCGCGCAGGTGACGGTGTCGATCGACGCGCGCTCCCCAGACCCGGTCCTGCTCGACGCGTTGATCCGCGAGATCGACTTCGAGCCGCACTGGCGGCTCGACCCGGTGGCAATGAGCGACGCGTTCAAACAGGTTCTACCCGACGCTCCCGAGCTCGTCTCGGGCGCCGGCCACGACGCGATGGTCCTGGCGGGGGCCGGGGTGCCGACCGCGATGCTCTTCGTCCGCTCGTTGAACGGGGGCGTCAGCCACCACCCCGACGAGCTCTCGAGCGAGGCCGACATCGCGCTGGCAGTCGATGCACTGACGGCAGCACTCGATAGGCTCACGAAGTGAGCAGCGAAGCCGGTCCCGAGCGCGAGGTGATGGCGTGGGGCGATCTCGGCGTCGGTGCGCGTGCGCTTGCGGAGACCGTCGCCGCCGACGGCTACCACCCGGACATGATTCTCGGCATCGCGCGCGGCGGGCTGCTCGTGTGCGGTGCGCTCGGCTACGCCCTCGGGGTCAAGAACACGTTCACGATGAACGTCGAGTTCTACACCGGGATCGACGAGCGACTCGAGCTGCCGATGATCCTGCCGCCCGTGCCCGACCTCGTCGATTTCGCCGACTACAAGGTGCTGATCGCCGACGACGTCGCCGACACCGGCGCCACGTTACGACTCGTGAAGGAGTTCTGCGAAGGCAAGCTGGCCGAGGTCCGGTGCGCCGTGCTCTACGAGAAGCCGCGCTCGGAGGTCAAGTGCGAGTACGTCTGGCGGCGGACCGAGCGCTGGATCACGTTCCCCTGGAGTGCAGAAGACCCCATTCTGCAGGCTGTTTCCGTAGCGCACCTGGAAGCGCTCCGGGAGGTCGGATAGATTCGACCGCACCCCCCGAAACACCAGGCTTCAAGGAGAGGAGCACATTGACCAAGAGGAAGCTCGCGTTCGCCGCGATCCTGCTCGCGCTCGCGGCGATCGCCGTCGTCCTAGCGGTCGGGACGTCACCCGGCTCGGCGAAGTCGAACAGTCCCTTCAAGGCCGCATGGATCTACGTCGGCCCGCACAACGACGGTGGCTGGTCGCAGGCTCACGACCAGGGCCGGCTCGCAGTGCAGAAGGCGCTCGGCTCGAAGGTGGAGACCACCTACAAGGAGAACGTCCCCGAAGGCCCACAGGTCGCCCAGGTGATCGACAGCCTGATCCGGGACGGCAACAAGATCATCTTCGCGACGTCGTTCGGCTACCAGCCGGCGATGGCGGCGGCCGCGAAGAAGAATCCGGACGTCAAGTTCGAGATGGCGACCGGCACGATCGTCCAGCCCAACATGGCCGAGTACTACGGCGCAGGCGAGGACGCGATCTACCTCTCCGGCATCGCCGCGGGTGCAGCGACCAAGACCGGCACCGTCGGCTACGTCGTCCCGTTCGCGATCCCGGAGGTGATCCGGCACACGAACGCGTTCGCCCTCGGCGTCCAGAAGGCTCATCCCGGCGCGAAGGTGAAGATCATCTGGACCAACTCCTGGTTCGCCCCGGACAAGGAGAAGAAGGCGGCCGAGAACCTCCATTCGGCCGGTGCCGACGTGATCGGCCAGAACGTCGACAGCCCCGCGGCAGGACAGTACGCCGAGTCCGCCAAGGTGCCCTGGGTCGGCTACGACTCGAACGCCCGGAAGTTCGCCAAGAACTCCTGGCTCACGGCTGCGATCTACAACTGGGGGCCGTACTACACGAAGCGGGTCGAGGCCGCGATGAACGGCACGTGGAAGACCGGCTTCTACTACGGCAGCCTCAAGGACGGGTTCACGCTGCTCGCACCCTACGGCGCGGCCGTCTCGAAGGCCACGAAGGCGCTGATCGCCAAGCAGCGGGCGCTGATCATCAGCGGCAAGTGGAACGAGTTCACCGGTCCGCTCTACGACCAGAGCGGCAAGCTGCGGGTCAAGGCCGGCCAGCGGCTGACCGTGAACCAGCTCTACGCGATCAACTGGCTCGTCAAGGGCGTCATCGGAAGCCCGAAGGGCTAGGACGACAACCTCTGGAGCGGGCGGGGCCCTCGGGTCTCGCCCGCCCAGTACCTCTATGTCGGCAGCCGTCTCGCTCAGGGGCATCACCAAGCGGTTCCCCGGCGTCGTCGCCAACGACGGTGTCGAGTTCGAGGCCGCCGAGGGCGAGGTCCACGCCCTGCTCGGCGAGAACGGCGCCGGCAAGTCGACCCTCTCGAACATCCTGACCGGGCTGTACCGGCCGGACGCCGGCGAGATCTTCCTCTACGGCCGGCCCGTCACGTTCTCGTCGCCGCGCGACGCGCTCGATGCCGGCGTGGGCATGGTGCACCAGCACTTCCGGCTCGTGCCGCCGTTCACCGTCGCCGAGAACGTGATCCTCGGCGACCATCGCGGCGAGGGCCGGAAGTTCATCGTCCACCCGCGCCGCGTCGAACGCCATGTCGCCGAGCTCGGCTTGCGCTACCGGATCGCGGTCGACCCGGCTGCCCGTGTCTGGCAGCTCTCACTCGGAGAGCAACAGCGGGTCGAGATCCTGAAGGCGCTCTACCGTGACGCGCGCATCTTGATCCTCGACGAGCCGACCGCGGTGCTGACGCCACAGGAGTCGGCGTCGTTGTTCGAGACGCTGCGCGTGATGGCGGACGAGGGCCGCACGATCATCTTCATCTCGCACAAGCTGCACGAGGTGAGCGCTGTCTCCGACCGGGTGACGGTGTTGCGCGACGGCAAGACCGTCGCGACCGTCGACACGGCCGGCGCGACGGCGCGCTCGCTGGCGTCGCTGATGGTCGGCCGCGAGGTCGCGGGAACGACTCGCGTCGACAGGGCCGGCCGCACGGACGACCCGGTGCTCGAGGTCGACGACCTCTGGGCCGAAGGCGACCGTGGCGGCGACGCGCTCCGCGGTGTCTCGCTCACGCTGTGTGCGGGCGAGATCCTCGGGATCGCCGGCGTCGCCGGCAACGGCCAGCGCGAGCTCGCGGAGACGCTCACCGGAATGCGGGCGACCGTACGCGGGACCGTCTCAGTGCAAGGGCGCCGCCTGCGAGGTGGCGACGCACGTGACGCGATCCGCGCGGGTGTCGCGCACGTGCCCGAGGACCGGCTCCGCACCGGTGTCGCGCCATCGCTCTCGATCGCTTCGAACGTCGTGCTCAAGTCCTACCGCGGCCGGCGGATCGCCTTCGGCCCGCTGCTTCGCCTGCGGGTGATCCGCGAGCACGCGGCGGCGCTGATCAAGCGCTACGACGTCCGCGGCGGCGGCCCGGGGCTGCCCGCCCGCCAGCTCTCCGGCGGCAACCTGCAGAAGGTCGTGCTCGCACGCGAGTTCGAGGGCGAGCCGCGCGTGCTCGTCGTCGCCTCGCCGACACGGGGTCTGGACGTCGCCGCGATCGAGACGGTGCACCGTTATCTGCGTGACGCGGCCGTGGGCGGCGTCGGCGTGCTCTTGATCTCGGAGGACCTCGACGAGATCCTCGCCCTCTCCGACCGCGTTGCCGTCATGTACGAGGGCGCGCTCGTCGGCGAGGTGTCGGCCGACGTCGCGACCGTCGAGGAGATCGGTCTACTGATGGCGGGCGGCGCCGCCGCATGATCCGCATCGAGCGTCGGCTGACGCGTCCACGCTGGCTCGTCGTGGCGGTGCCGGTCGGCTCGATCGTCGTTGCGGCCGGCGTGATGACCGTCGTCCTGCTGGCGACACACCATGCACCGGGCCACACGTTCCGGCGCCTGTTCGACGCCGGGTTCGTCGGTGAGCAGGCGTTGAACGCCACGTTCATCTCGGCGACCCCGCTCATCTTCACGGGTCTGTGCGCGGCGGTCGCGTTTCGTATGCAGCTCTTCAACATCGGCGGCGAAGGCCAGCTCTACGTCGGCGCGATCCTCGGCGCGGCGGCGGGAATCGCGCTCGGCAATCACTCCGGCTGGCTGTCGATTCCCGCGATGATCGCCGCCGGTGCGATCGGCGGCGCCGCACTCGCGCTGATCCCCGCGGTGCTCCGTGCCTATTGCTCGACCAACGAGATCATCACCTCGCTGATGCTCAACTACGTCGCCGCGCTCGTGATCAGCTACCTGATCTTCGACAGCGAGTCGTACTGGCGGGACACCTCGAGCCCGACCGCCAAGGTGTTCCCGCAGGGCAAGAACCTGCCGGAGGCTGCGACCTGGCCCGTCGCCCACGTCGGCTCCTTGGTGCTGCCGTTCGGGTTGCTGCTCGGGATCGTGATCGCCGCCCTGGTCTGGGTGCTGTACACACGCACCCGCTTCGGGTTCGAGGTGCAGGTGATCGGCGACTCGCCCCGGGCGGCGTCGTACGCCGGCATGCGGACGCGGCGAAAGATCCTCGCGGTGATGGCGCTCTCCGGCGCCATCGCGGGGATCGGCGGTGCCTCCCAGGACGGCGACTTCCGGCACACGCTCGACCCGCGCGGCCTGACCACAGCGGGTTACGGCTACGCCGGCATCGTGATCGCGGCGCTCGCGCGGTACAACCCGTTCGCCGTCTGCCTCGTCGCATTTCTCGTCGGCGGGCTCCAGAACGCGGGTTACACGCTGCAGGGTGCGGACTTCCCGTCGGGGCTCGTCGGTGTCATGCAGGGTCTGATCCTCTTCTGTGCGCTCGGCGGTGAGCTGCTCGTCCGCTATCGCATCCGCTTCGCCCGCCGCTCGCACAGTGTCGAGGCGCCTGCATGATCCTCGCGGCCGGCGGCATCAACAACTCGGTGCTGGTCGTCGTGCTCGCGTCGGCCGTGATCTACGGCACGCCCCTCCTCTTCGCAGCGCTCGGCGAGTTGCTCACCGAGCGCTCGGGCGTCCTCAACCTGGGGGTGGAGGGGATGATGCTCGTCGGTGCGGTGCTGGGGTTCTGGGGCGTCCAGCGCACCGGCTCACTGCCGCTCGCGATCGTCGTTGCCGCAATCGCGGGTGCGGCGATGGCGGCGATCCATGCGTTCCTCGTCGTGACGCTGCGCGCGAACCAGATCGTCTCGGGCCTGGCATTGACGATCTTCGCCGGCGCGGCCGGCCTGTCGTCCTATCTCGGGAACGATCTGAATCTCGCCGACCAGCCGGCACGACACTCGTTCAGCCCGTTCCTGCCGCATGGTTGGCAGACGGCGCCGGTCGTCGGCCCGATCCTGTTCAAGCAGTCGGCACTCGTCTACGCGTCGTGGCTGTGCGTCGCCCTCATCGCGGCCTACCTGAACCGGACACGCCTCGGTCTGAACCTGCGGGCCGTCGGGGAGTCGCCCGACGCGGCCGACGCGATGGGCATCAACGTCGCCGCCTATCGGTACGGGCACACGATGGTGGGCGGGGCGTTCGCCGGTGTCGGCGGGGCCTGCTTCTCGCTGGCGATCACGCCGCAGTGGGTCGACGGGCTGACTGCCGGCGCCGGCTGGATCGCGATCGCGCTCGTCATCTTCGCGTTCTGGCGGCCGACGTTGTGCCTGGTCGGCGCGTATCTTTTCGGCGCCTTCTCCGGCATCCCGTTCACCTTCCAGGCCCGAGGGATCCTGACCGGAATCCCGCCCGAGTTGTTCCAGGCGCTCCCCTACGTGATGACGATCATCGTGCTGGTGCTGGTCTCGACCGCCGGTGCGCGGCGGCGGCTCGGCGCTCCGGCGGCACTCGGAACGCCCTACGTGCGTGAGGAGCGCTGAGCAGTGAGCTTCGCCGTCCCAGCGGAGTCGTACGACCGGTTCATGGGCCGATACTCGACGCTGCTGGCGCCGCTGTTCGCCGAGTTCGCCGACGTCCACCGCGGCATGAGCGTGCTCGACGTCGGCTGCGGGCCGGGCGCGCTGACGGGCGAGCTCGTCGCGCGGCTCGGCGACGCGGGTGTCGCAGCCGTCGATCCGTCGGCGCCGTTCGTCGCCGCGATCGCCTCGCGCTACCCAGGCGTCCGGGTCGAGCAGGCGGCGGCGGAGTCCGTCCCGTTCGCGGACGGCGAGTTCGACGCGACGCTGGCGCAGCTCGTCGTCCATTTCATGACCGATCCCGTCGCCGGGTTGCAGGAGATGGCGCGTGTCACGCGGCCCGCCGGGGTCGTTGCCGCGTGCGTCTGGGACCACGCGGGCGGTCGGACGCCGATTTCCGCGTTCTGGGCGGCGGCAAGGGAGCTCGACCCGGACCTGATCGACGAGTCGGGTCTGCCCGGCGCGCGTCAGGGGCACCTCTCCGAGCTCTTCCGCGCTGCGGGCCTCGGCACGGTCGAGGAGTCGCTGCTCTCGGTCGAGCTCGAGCACGCGAGCTTCGACGACTGGTGGGAGCCGCTGACGCTCGGGGTCGGCCCGGCGGGCGCCTACGTCGCCGCTCTCGACCCCGATCGGCGTGCCACGCTCCGCGAGCACTGCCGCTCGAGGCTTCCAGGAGAGCCGCTGCTCGTGGCCGCGCAGGCCTGGGCCGCGCGCGGCCGTGTCTGACCGACGACGCCGTTGACCGACAAAGAGGGGGCTGCATGAGCGAGAAGGACCGGCATTCCGTCAGAGGGCCGGGGTTCGTCGTGCTTCGTCATCTCGGTGGCGACGACTGGCGGCTCGTCGGGGAAGCCGAGCGCGTGCCGGGCCGGACCGCCCGCGCCGCCCGCGCCCAGGCGATCCTCGACGCGACGAACGGGACCGCGCGCGACGGTGAGGTCTATGCCGCCGTGCTCAGGAGCGAGTGGCGGGTCGCTCTCGACTGCTGATCACGGGCCGGCTCACCGGCTCCCGCCGAGCCAGCGGGAAAACCGCTTCGTCAGCGACGGCTTCTCCGGGCGAAAGACTGTCTCCGGAGGCGGAGCCTGGAACGGTGCCAGCGTGGCGGTGGCGGCGATCGTCAATGTGACCTCGCCGGCGAAGATCGCTCCTACCACCTCACCGGGGACGTACCGGAGCGGGGGATCGTCGTTCGTCTTCACGGCGAGGCCGTCGAAGATGTCACTCTCCTTGTCGCCGGCGACCTCGGCCACCGTGCCGATCGCACCACCGTCGGCCGCGACGACGTTCCAGCCTGGTTCGATCTGGAGCCACGAGACGCGGTCGGCCATGTGACCCACGCTAGCAGCGAGCCTGGTCCGCCAGGCGAACCAGGCTCGCGTAAGTACGTGCGTGCACTACGTCAGCGCGGAGCGACTAGCGGATGCTGCTGTTCGACTTGTCGCTGGCGGCGCGCTTCTCGCTGCGCTTCTCCTTCAGCGTCTTCTGCGCGGGTTTCTTTCCCAGCCGCTTCGGCTTTTGTGAGCCCTTCATGCCGTCTCCTCCCGCGAACGTGGTCGGACCTACCTCGTGCAGGAGCCTACCCGCCGGGCCGGTGGTCCTCTCAGATCTCGCGAAACGTGATCTGCTGGGCGCCTTCCCAGAGGCAGAGGCGCCCGAGCGTCGGCAGCTGCTCGGCGCCCTCGACAAGCGTCGCGAAGTGGTTCGCCCAGAGGTGGCCGGCCTTCGACGCGAACGAGCAGTAGCCGTAGGGGAAGAGCAGCTCGGTCTCGCTCTGGCCACCCGGGTACAGCGCGAGCTCACCGGGGTGCGGATACGACGTCGCGTTCTCCGGGCCGATCCCGAAGTCGCGGTCGCCCCAAGGGATCCAGTTCGACTCGCCGCTCCAGCGGCAGTGGATGATCCGGTCTTCGAGCGGCAGGCTCGCCTTGAAGGCGGCGACCGTGTTCGGAGCGAGCTCCTCCTCCCAGCGGGCGACGAAGCGCATCCCAGCTGCCACGATCTCGAGCATCGCTCGGACCTTACTCGCTACCGAATGATCAGCGCGACCGCGATCACGCCGGCCGCGGCGACGCCGAGGATGGGCCACACGTTCAGCCCGCGGTGCCGCAGGTTGAAGTAGTGACGCGTCAGCGCGCCGATCGCCATCAGCGCGACCAGCACGAGCCAGCCGTTTCGCTGCGCGTACGTGAACGGGAAGTGATTCGACAGCATCGCGAGCACGACCGGCAACGTCAGGTAGTTGTTGTGCACCGACCGCGTCTTGCCGTCGCGGTTCCACCGCGGGTCGGGCTCCTCGCCGGCCTCCTTCGCGCGGACGAGCTTCCAGTGCGCCGGGATGATCACGAAGAAGACGTTTCCCACCATCATCGTCCCGATCATCGCGCCGACCTGCAGGAACGCAGCTCGCGGTGCGAAGAGCTCCCATGAGGCCCACGCGGAGAGGCAGATGAACGCGAACACGAGCACCGCCAGGACGCCTTCGTCGTTCGCGAAGGCTCGGCACAAGCCGTCGTAGACGAGCCAGGCGAGCACGATGCCGGCGACCGAGAGTGCGATCGCCTCCCAGGGCTGCAGGTCGGCGACGGTCGGATCGATCAGATACGACGACGCGTGCGAGTAGTAGACGACGATGAACAAGCGCGAAGCCCGACAGCCAGGTCGTGTACGCCTCCCACTTGAACCAGTGCAGCGGCTCCGGTAGCTGCTCGGGCGCGACGCGGAACTTCTCGACGCGGTAGAAGCCGCCGCCGTGCACCTCCCACGCCTCGCCGCCGACCCCACGCTTGGCGTCGTCGGGATCCTTGCGGCGGCGAGAGGTGGTTGTCGAGCGCGATGAAGTAGAAGGACGCCCCGATCCACGCCATCGCCGCGATCACGTGCAGCCAGCGGAAGCAGCAGGTTGCCCCAGCCCCACCAGTAGTCGGAGAGCGCTACGACGAACGCCATCGGTCCACCGCGATCTGCACCAGCTCGTCGACGCCGGTCGCAAGCTCCTGCTCGCGGCTTCGCCCGATGCGCTCGCGCAGGATCGGCACGATCTCGCGACGCGGCCTGCGGTTGACGAAGACGACGAAGCGAAAGCCGAACTTCTCCTCGTAGGCGTCGTTGAGCTCGGCGAGCTCGGCGAGCACCCGTGGATCGTCGTCGGTGCCCTGCTCGGACTGTGACCTCGCCGAGCTCGCTTTCGCCCCGATCGCGGGATGCGCGTCGAGCACCGCCTTCTTGTCGTCCTCCGCCAGAGCACTCGCAACGTCGCGTGCCCGGCCGAGCGGATCGTCGAGCGCTGCGAGCTGGTCGACGAGCCGCGTGTGTCCCTCGAACAGCTCGGCGAGCTGCTCGGCCGTCAGCTGCCGCGGTAGCTCGCGCACCCGTACGACGAGATCAGTAGCGGGAACGTGTGTGTGACCGTCGTCGAGTGCGACCTCGAGCTCGACGCGCGTGAAGAACGGCGACGGCGGATGAAAGACCACGCGGTACGTGCCGCTCGCCCCCGAGCCGAGCGAGCCGATGCGGCCGTCTGCGTCGGTCGTGCCCTCGCCGGCGAGGGCGCCGTCCGGGCCGTAGAGCTCGACGCGCACGCCGGCCGCCGGGCGACCGCGCTCGGTGTCGAGCACGTGCGTCGAGATGGTCACGCCTGCCATAGCCGCTTTGCCTGGATGCGCTGCTCACGGGCGATCTCCTGCTCGTTCGCGTTGACCAGCGAGCCGCCGCGGACGACGTCCGCGCCGCCGACGAGGAGCCGGTCGACGCGGTGCGGGCCGCTCAGCACGAGGTTCGCGACGAGGTCGTCGGCCCCGCCGAACTCGAGGCCGTCCGTGCGCCACACTGCGACGTCGGCCCGCTTGCCGACCGCCAGTGAGCCGATGTCCTCGCGCCGCAGCACGGCCGCGCCGCCGCGGGTCCCGAGCCGCAGCGCGTCGCGTGCGGTCATCGCAGCGCCGCCTCCTCGCCCTCGCGCGACGAGCAGCGCTTGCTTCACCTCGGCGAACAGATCGCTGCGCTCGTTCGACGCGCTGCCGTCGACGCCGAGGCCTACACGAACTCCAGCGGCGAGCAGCTCGGAGACGGGCGCCACGCCTGCACCGAGGCGCAGATTCGACGTCGGGCAGTGCGCCACGCCGACTCCGCGAGCGGCGAACGTCTGCACGTCGCCGTCGGAGAGGTGCACGCAGTGAGCACACCACACGTCGTCTGCGATCCAGCCGACACGCTCGAGGTACTCGACCGGTGAGCAGCCGAAGAGCTCGCGGCAGTAGGCGTCCTCCTCGACGGTCTCCGCGAGGTGCGTGTGGAGCTGCAAGTCGAGCCTGCGGGCGAGCGCCGCCGACTCCTCCATCAGCCGGGTCGTGACCGAGAACGGCGAGCAGGGCGCGACGGCAATCCCGATCAGGTCGCCGTCGGCCAGCGCGGCGAGGCGCTCGGTGTCGGCGAGGATCTCGTCGATCGACTCGACGAGCGAGTCGGGCGGCAACCCTCCGTCGGACTCGCCCAGATCCATCGAGCCACGCGACGCGACCATCCTCAGGCCGAGCTCCCGGGCGGCGCGCAGCTCTGCTTCGACGAGCCCGGTGACGCCGCGCGGGAACACGTAGTGGTGGTCGAAGACGGTCGTGCAGCCGGAGAGCGCGAGCTCGGCCAGGCCCGTGCGTGCAGCGGCGTAGAGCATCTCCTCGTCGATGCGCGCCCAGGTCGGATAGAGCGTCTTCAGCCAGGTGAAGAGGTCTGCCTGCTGCGCCCGCGAGCGCGTGAGTGTCTGGTAGAGGTGATGGTGGGTGTTGACGAGCCCCGGCGTGACGACCGCGCCGGCGAGATCTTCGGCGCCGGCGGGCGCGGCTCCCGCTCCGATCTCCGCGATCAGGCCGGCCTCGATTCGCAGCCAACCGTGTCGGTGTTCCGTCGCGGCGTCGTCGCACGTGACGATCCACGCGTTGCCGAGGATCATGCGATCGCGAGCGGCACGAGCTCGAAGCGATCGACATCGACGAGGCCGCGGTCGGTGAGCTTCAGCGAGGGGATCACGGAGAGGGCGAGGAAGGCGAGGTGCTGGAACGGCGAGTCGAGCTCGCAGCCGAGCGCGCGTGCTGCTGCGGTCACTTCGCGCGCGCCGGCGACCACCTCGTCGAGCGGCGCGTCCGAGAGGAGGCCGGCGACCGGGAGCGCCAGCTCCGCGAGCACATCGGCGCCGTCGACCGCGACGATCCCACCACCGCGGTTCGCGAGGCGCCTGACGGCGGCAGCCATCGACGCATCGTTCATACCGACGACAACGACGTTGTGCGCGTCGTGGGCGACCGTCGATGCGATCGCCCCGCGCTGCAGGCCGAAGCCGCGGACGAACCCGAGCCCGACGCGGCCGGTGCCGAGATGACGCTCGACGACCGCGATCTTCGCCAAGTCCCTCTCTGGGTCGGCGACCGCCTCGCCGGCCTGCAGCGTCAGCTCGTCCTCGAGCGAGTCGGTGACGATCTGGCCCGGCACGATCCCGATCACGCGCGCACGGCCACCGCTCCACGGCACCCGGAACATCTCGGGGCCGAACGCGCCGATCCGCACCGTGTGTCGGACCCAGTCAGGAACCTCGGCCCTCGGAATCTCGGCGGGAGGCGCGCCGCGCTTCAGCACTGTCTCCGGGACGAAGGCGTCCAGGTCCGGCAACACGAGCAGGTCGGCCAGGTAGCCGGGCGCGAGCGCGCCGATGTGCATCAGCCCGTGCCAGAGGGCCGGGCTGAGCGTTGCGCAGACGAGGGCGTCCTCGACGGGAATCCCGAACGCCACGGCATCGCGGACCATCGAGTTGATGTGGCCGTCGTCCGCGATGTGCTCGGGCTCGCGATCGTCGGTGCAAAAGGCGATCCGCGACGGCCCGTACTCGGCGAGCAGCGGCAGCAGGGCGCGGAGGTTGCGCGCTGCCGAGCCTTCCCGGATCAGGAGCCACATGCCCGCTCGGAGCCGTTCGAGACCCTCCTCCGGGGTGTAGGCCTCGTGGTCGGAGCGGATCCCCGCTGCGGCGTAGGCGTTCAGGTCCCTGCCCAGCACACCAGGCGCGTGGCCGTCGACGTGCTCGGCGAGCGCCAGCTTCGCCAGCTCTGACGGCGCGCCGCTGACAACGCCGGGGAAGTTCATCATCTCGGCAAGCCCGATCACGCGCCGTCTGCGGAGCAACGCGTCGAGATCGCCGGGGCTGAGCGCGCGCCGCGGCGACTCGAACTGGGACGCCGGCACGCACGACGACGCCATGAAGTACACGTCGAGCGGCAGCGGCGCGGTTGCATCGAGCAGCCAGTGCACCCCGTCGGTGCCGAGCACATTCGCGATCTCGTGCGGGTCGGCGACGACGGCGGTGGTCCCGAACGGGAGCACGAGCCGCGCGAACTCGTCGACCAGCAGTTTCGGCGTCTCGAGGTGCATGTGCGCGTCGATGAAGCCGGGCACCACCCAGCGGCCGGTCGCATCGAGGGTCTCGTGGCCCTCGTAGGAGCCGAGGCCGGCGATCCAGCCGTCGACGATCGCGATGTCGGTGTCGAGCCATTCGCGAGTGAAGACGGAGAGCACCTTGCCGCCACGAACGACGAGATCGGCGGGCTCGTCCCCGCGCGCCACCGCGAGGCGCTTCGCAAGGGGTGCGTCCATTAGGCGAGAACCGTACCCTTCAGCGCGATGGAAGTCCTGACGCCGAAAACGCTCGACGAGGCGCTTGCGCTCAAGTCGGCGCACCCGGACGCCCGGCCGATCCAGGGCGGCACCGATCTGATGGTGGCGCTCAACTTCGACCGGGAGCGGCCGGGCGAGTTGCTGAACCTGAACGAGGTCGTCGAGCTGCGCGGCTGGAGGCGCGAGAACGGCTCGTTGCGGCTCGGCTCGGGCCTGACGTACGCCGAGCTCGAGCACGGCGAGCTGCGTGAGGTGCTGCCGGCGCTCGCCGAGGCGTCGCGCACGGTCGGCTCGCCGCAGATCCGCAATCGCGGCACGATCGGCGGGAACCTCGGGACAGCCTCACCGGCCGGCGACGCGATCCCGCCCTTGCTCGTCGAGGGCGCCGAGGTCGAATGCGCCTCGGTGCGCGGAGTCCGCACGCTGCCGCTCGGCGAGTTCGTGCTCGGAGTCAAACGCAACGCGCTCGCTGCAGACGAGCTGATCACTGCGGTTCGGCTGACACCGTCCCGTGCCCCGCAGACATTCATGAAGGTCGGTCCGCGCAACGCAATGGTGATCGCCGTCGTCTCGCTCGCCGTCTCCGCCGGCGATGAATTGCGCGCATCCTTCGGCTCGGCGTCGCCGCGACCCGTGCTCGTGAGGGCGCCACGCAGCGATGCCGAGTCGTTCGCCGAGCAGGTTGCCGCGGCGGCAGCGCCGATCGACGACGTGCGTGGCACCGAGCGCTACCGCAGGCACGCTCTCCTCGTACTGACCGAGCGCGCCCTGCAGAGGGTCCTCTATGAGGATCAGCGTCAGGATCAACGGGGAGGAGCAGCAGGCCGACTGCTGGGAGGGCGAATCGCTCCTCTTCGCGCTTCGCGAGAAGCTCGGCTTCCCGGGGGCGAAGAACGCGTGCGAGCAAGGCGAGTGCGGCTCGTGCTCCGTGCTGCTCGACGACACGCTCGTCTGCGCCTGCCTCGTGCTCGCGGCCCAGGCCGACGGACACGAGGTGACGACCGTCGAAGGGCTGGCCGACGGCGACCGGCTGCACGTCGTGCAGCAGGCGTTCGTCGACGCAGGTGCCGTGCAGTGCGGGTTCTGCACCCCTGGCCTGGTGGTCGCTACGGCGGATCTCCTGAAGCGCGTTCCGAGCCCTTCCGACGACGAGATTCGCGAGGCGCTCTCCGGCAATCTCTGCCGCTGCACCGGCTACGCCAAGATCTTCGACGCCGTGCGGCTCGCCGCGGGATGACGCAGACCGCCCCACGCCGGCTGCAGGTCGGCAAGGTCGGTGAGCTCGTGGCTCGCGTCGACGCGCCCCCGAAGGTAACCGGGGAGTTCGCGTACGCGAGCGACCTGATCGTGCCGGGCATGCTGTGGGGCCACACGCTGCGCAGCCCGCACGCCCACGCGCGGATCCGGTCGATCGACATCACCGAGGCGGTGACGATGGCGGGCGTCCACGCCGTGTTGACCCACGACGACGTCCCGGGCCTGAAGACCTACGGGCTCGAGTTCAGCGACCAGCCGGTGCTGGCGATCGACCGTGTGCTCTACCACGGCGAGCCGGTCGCGCTCGTTGCGGCCGAGCATCCGGAACAGGCGCGCCGGGCGGCTGAGCGCATCATCGTCGACTACGAGCCGCTCGAGCCGGTCGCTGACATGGAGCGCGCGACCGAGCACGTCGATCTCCATCCCGAGAAGCCGACCCGCGGACACGGCTACCGGGAGGACGACCGCCCGAACGTGGTGCGGCACATGGTGATCCGTCACGGCGACCCCGACACCGCGGGCGACGTCAGCGTCGAGGGCGTGTACGAGGTCGGGATCCAGGATCAGGCGTTCCTCGGGCCTGAATCGGGTCTCGCGGTGCCGGACGGCGAAGGCGGGGTCGACATCTACGTCGCGACCCAGTGGCTGCACGTCGACCGCGCGCAGGTCGCGCCGTGCCTCGGCCTCGAGCTTGCCCAGGTGCGCATCCACCTCGCCGGGGTCGGCGGCGCGTTCGGCGGGCGCGAAGACTTGTCGATGCAGGTGCACGGCGCCTTGCTGGCGCTGCACACCGGGAGGCCCGTGAAGATCGTCTACAACCGCGAAGAGTCGTTCACCGGTCACGTGCACCGCCATCCGGCGAAGATCTGGTGCGAGCACCGTGCGTCGCGGGCCGGCAAGCTCGTCTGCGTGCGGATGCGCATCCTGCTCGATCGGGTGAGCTCCCCCTCAAAGAGCGCCGCCGGCGCCGCTTCGCGCAGCGCTGCGGCAAAAAGCTGGCCCGGCGGCGCCGCATGCCGGCGGGCGGTCCAGATCACGACGGTCAAGGGATCGCCCGGCAATTGCCGCGGCGGCGCCGGGTCGAGCCCGGCGATGCGGCACCAATCCACATCGGCATCGGCAAAGCCGAGCCGGCGATGGGCGTGCTCGTCGCGTAGATATTCGAGCGGGTGCGGCGCGAAATCGACCAGCACCAGGATGCCGTTCGGGCCGCAATACCCGCGCCGCCTCGGCGACCGCGGCCGCCGGGCGGTCGGCGTAATGCAGCACCTGATGAATGACGACGGCGTCGAAGGAGCAGTCGGCGAGCGCCAGCTGGTACATGTCCCCCAGCCGCACCTCCCGTTTTCGAGCCCGGCGCGTTCGAGGTTGACCCGGGCGACCGACAACATCTCGCGCGACTGGTCGATGCCGAGCGCGCGCTCGACCCGCGGCGCCAAGATTTCGAGCATGCGGCCCGTGCCGGTGCCGATATCGAGGAGGTCGCGCGGATCGGCGGCAGCGATGATCTCGACCAGCGCCTGCCTCGACCTCGCGCTCGTCGACATGGAGCGAGCGGATGCGGTGCCATGCGCGGCGATTGTCGCGAAAATAGGCGCTGGCGAGGTCCGCGCGCTGCCGCTTGACCGCACCCAGCCGCTGCAGATCGAGCGCGATCGGTCGGATCTCCTTCCTCGCACGCCGCCACGAGCTGGCGCGCCAGGGCGCTCGGCCGGACCCGATCGGCTCAAGCGATAAAAGACCCAGCTGCCCTCGCGGAAGCGGTCGAAGAGACCAGCCTCGCACAGGAGCTTCAGGTGGCGCGAGACGCGCGGCTGGCTCTGGCCGAGGATCTGGGTCAGTTCGCTGACGGTGAGCTCGCCGCGGGCGCACAGCACGACGAGCCGCAGCCGGGTCGGCTCCGCGACCGCGCGCAAGGCCGCCAGCAGCTCTTCCATCGGCTTCAGGTCTCATCTTTATGCTGGCAGCAACATATACGGATATCCTTATGTCAGCAAGCAGCTTTTTGAGCTGGCCACAGGCTATGCCAAACCGAGCCGCGAAGAGCGGCTCTGCCAAGCAACTCTTGCCGCTGCCATTGATTTCCCGCAATTATCCCGCCCGCCGAGGAGAGTCCAGCCTCGATGCGAGACCGATCGATGAACCTTCGCCCGCCCGCCTCGTTTCTCGGGGCTGTTCATTGTTTTCGGCGCTGATCCTGGCGGGGTGCGCCGGCCTACCGGCAACGGCGCGCAGCAGGCCGCCGCCTAGAGGAAGAATTCAACGACCCAATCGAGGACGTGAACCGCGCGATCTTCGATTTCAACCAAGACGGTCGACCGCAACGTGCTGGTGCCGGTGGCCAAGGCCTACCGGACCGTATTGACCGACCCTCTGCGCGATTTGGTCCGCGACTTTCTGGACAATCTGCGCGCGCCGCTGGTTTTCGTGAACGACACGCTGCAGGGTGAATTCAGCCGGGCCGGGAAAACGTCGGCCGATTCGTCATAAATTCGACGATCGGCATAGGCGGGCTCGTCGATGTCGCCGGGCGTTGGGGCATCCCCTATCACGAGCAGGATCTCGGCGTGACGCTCGGCAGCTGGGGCGTCCCCGAGGGGCCCTATCTGATCATCCCCGTCCTCGGCCCCTCCAATGTCGCGCGATCTGAGCGGTCAGGTTGCCGAGGGGTTCGCCGATCCGTGGAACATCCTCGTGCCGCCGACAACCATGGACCCTGGTGTGGATTTCGTTTGTGCGCGGCGGCGTCAGCGGCATCGACCAGCGCTCGCGCTATATCGAGAGCCTGGCCGACATCGAGCGGACCTCGCTCGACTACTATGCGACGATTTGCTCGCTCTACCGGCAGCGGCGTGCGGCGCTGATCCGCCATGAGCGACGAAAACCTGCCGCCGAAACCCGAGGTTCAGCCGTCGTGAGGATCCGATCGCCCCCGAGGCATCGCGGTGAATCACCGGTGCGCCCGCCGTTCTCTCCGAAGTGCCCAACGGTCCGGAGGTATCCCCGTGATGTTGCGACGCTCCTGCTTGTCGCCGCTGTATGGCCCTTGCCGGCGGCGTTGCGCCGGCTCTCCCCGCCGCTGCGGCCGCGGACCCGACGGCGCTGATCCGCGAGCTCGGCAACCGGGCCCTCGAAGTGCTCGGCAAGAATGTCGGCTCGACCGAGCGGGCGGCGCGGTTTCGCCAGCTCTTCCGCGAGGATTTCGACGTCCCGGCGATCGCCCGCTTTGTCCTCGGCCGCTATTGGCGGATCGCCACCGAGGCGGAGCAGCAGGAGTTTGTGCGCTTGTTCGAGGGCTACATCGCGCTCGCCTACGCCAATCGGCTCGCCGAATACAGCGGCGAGACACTCAAGGTCGTCGGCAGCCGCCCCGATGGCGATGCTGCGTGGTGACGAGCGAGATCATCCGTCCGAACGGCGCCCCGCCGGCCAAGGTCGACTGGCGGGTGACCCGCGCCGACGGCGCCTACAAGATTACCGACGTCGTCGTCGAGGGGGTCAGCATGGCGGTCACCCAGCGCTCCGAATTCGCCTCGGTGATCCAGCGCAACGGCGGCAAAGTCGAAGGACTGCTGGCGATGCTGCGGCAAAAGACCGCCACCGCCGGGGCGCGCTGAGCAGTCCAGCGCCGCTCACTGGCGGGTCAGCGGCTTGTACCGGATGCGGTGCGGCTGGTCGGCCTCGGCGCCGAGGCGGCGGCGCCGGTCGGCCTCGTAATCGGCGTAGTTGCCCTCGAACCAGACGACCTGGCTGTCGCCCTCGAAGGCCAGGATGTGGGTGGCGACGCGGTCGAGAAACCAGCGGTCGTGGGTGATGACGACCGCGCAGCCGGGGAAGTCCAGCAGCGCCTCCTCGAGCGCGCGCAACGTGTCGACGTCGAGATCGTTGGTCGGCTCGTCGAGCAAGCAGCACATTGGCGCCGGTCTTCAGCATCTTGGCGAGATGCACGCGGTTGCGCTCGCCGCCGGAGAGCTGGCCCACCTTCTTCTGCTGGTCGGCGCCGCGGAAGTTGAACAGCGCGCAATAGGCGCGGCTCGCCATCTTGCGGCGGCCGAGGTCGATCTCGTCCTGTCCGTCGGAGATCTCCTGCCACACCGTGTTGGCGGCGACGAGGGTGTCGCGCGACTGGTCGACATAGCCGAGCTTGACGGTGTCGCCGACCCGGAAGCTGCCGTTATCGGGCTTTGTCCTGCCCGGTGATCATGCGGAAGAGCGTCGTCTTGCCGGCGCCGTTCGGGCCGATCACGCCGACGATGCCGCCGGGCGGCAGGCGGAAATCGAGCGCCTCGATCAGCAGCCGGTCGCCGAAGCCCTTGCGCGACATGCTGCGCCTCGATCACCAGATCGCCGAGCCGCGGCCCCGGCGGCAAGACGATCTGCGCCGTCTCGGGCGCCTTTTCGCGGCTCTGCGCGACGAGCGCCTCATAGGCCGTGAGCCGCGCCTTGCTCTTGGCCTGGCGCGCCCGCGGGCTCTGCCGTACCCATTCGAGCTCGCGCTCGAGCGTGCGCTGGCGCGCCGCCTCCTGCCGGCCCTCCTGCTCCAGCCGCTGCTGCTTCTGTTCGAGCCAGCCCGAATAATTGCCCTCGTAAGGGGATGCCGCGGCCGCGGTCGAGCTCGAGGATCCAGCCGGCGACCTCGTCGAGGAAATAGCGGTCGTGGGTGACCGTCACGACGGTGCCGGGATAGTCCTTCGAGAAAGCGCTGCAGCCAGGCGACCGATTCGGCGTCGAGATGGTTGGTCGGCTCGTCGAGCAGCAGCAGGTCGGGCCGCTGCAGCAGCAGCCGGCAGAGCGCCACCCGGCGCCGCTCGCCGCCCGAGAGCTTGGCGACCTCGGCGTCGCCCGGCGGGCAGCGCAGCGCGTCCATCGCGATCTCGACGGTGCGGTCGAGGTCCCAGGCGTCGGCCTGGTCGATCTTTTCCTGCAGTTCGCCCTGCTCGGCGATCAGCGCATCCATCTCGGCTTCGAGAGATCCTCGGCAAAGCGGGCGCTGACCGCGTCGAAGCGGTCGAGCAGCGCCTTGGTCTCGGCCAGCCCCTCGATGACGTTGCCGAAGACGTCCTTGCTCTCGTCGAGCGCCGGCTCCTGCGGCAGATAGCCGACCCGTGCCCCCTCGGCCGCCCAGGCCTCGCCGGCGAAAGTCGCGCTCCTCGCCGGCCATGATCCGCAGCAGGGTCGACTTGCCGGCGCCGTTCAGCCCGAGCACGCCGATCTTGGCGCCCGGCAGAAACGACAGCCAGATGTCCTTCAGCACCTCGCGGCCGCCGGGATAGGTCTTGCTCAACCCCTTCATCACGTAGATGTACTGATAGGC
>CAWJZZ010000011.1:0-321622 GCA_963847475.1 uncultured Actinomycetes bacterium
ATCGGGATAAACACGAATCCCAGCCTCGGCGCCGGCTTTGCAGGCGTCCTGGCCAATGCAGTGGCGGCGGGAATCATGGCGTCGAGCAGCGGCAGCGCCAGAGCGGCGCCTGCTCCACTGAGGAATGTGCGCCTCGGAATCGCCTTCTTGGTGATGAACATCACGCTCTCCTTCCGACCATTGATCATTTGAAACTACTTCGCATTTGAAACGGAACGCTCTGCACGATTCCGAGAATCAGCGACGACAACCGGTATCCGTCTTTCTCAGAGTCACGCACGATGTTGCGAACGGCAGGCGCGTCGTAATAATCGACGCCCCGTCCGAGCGCAAACGTTAAAAGGTTCTCCGTCATCGTTCCCACAATCAGTTCGGGACGGCTCAGCAGTGCGTCTTCGAGTCCGTCGATACCACGGAACTCCCCGGCGCCGGGCAAAGCTGCCGCCGCATCGAGGGGCTGTCCGTCCGCGTCCGCCTCCCGCCACTGTCCCACTGCGTTGAAATTCTCGAGCGCGAAGCCAACGGGATCGATGGTGCGATGACAGCTCGCGCACACGGCGTTGCTGCGATGCGCAGCCATGCGCTCGCGCATGGGGAGATTGGCGGCCACGTTGCTTTCGTCGAGCGCCGGAACATTCGGCGGTGGAGGCGGCGGCGGCGCGCCGAAGATATTCTTCAGCACGAAGACTCCGCGAAGTACCGGCGACGTCCGCGTCGCATAGGACGTCACCGACAGCACACTCCCCTGGCGCAGCAGGCCGCCGCGATGGCTGTCGGGTGCGAGCGTGACGCGGCGGAATCGGCTCCCGTACACGTTGGGAATTCCGTAGTGTTTCGCCAGCCGTTCATTGAGGAACGTATAGTCCGCCCGGATCAAATTGAGCACGCTGCGATTTTCGCGCAGCACGCTGTCGAAAAAGAGTTCGGTTTCCTGCCGGAAGGCTTGCCGGAGGTTGTCATCGAAGTCGCGATAAATTGCGTTGTTCGGAGTGACGGCATCGATATTGCGCAGCCGCAGCCATTGTCCGGCGAAATTCGTCGCGAAGTTGAATGAGCGTCGATCGGCGAGCATCCGGCGCGCTTGTTTCTCGAGTTCTCCGGGCTGACTCAGCTTGCCACGAATAGCGGCGTCGAGCAGTTCATCGTCCGGGATGCTGCTCCACAGAAAGAACGACAGCCGCGATGCCAGTTCGAGATCGCTGACCCGGTAGACACCCCTGCCGCAACCCGCTTCAGGTCTTTGGGCTCGCTTTCCACGCGGAACAGGAAGTCCGGATTGGTGAGCACCGCACTCAGCGCCCTTTCGATTCCGGCGTCGAAATCGCCTTCGCTACGCCCTTCGCGGTAGAAGGCCATCGGCTCATCCACTTCAGCTTTGAGGATCGGCCGCCGATAGGCACGGCGCATCAGCGTCGAGAGAATCTCCCGTGCGCAGGTCTCTTCCTGCTGCGCGCTATCGCGCTTGCGCTTCGCGTCTTGTTCCTTGTCTTGTCTGGCCGGGCGGCATACAAACAACCGCCGCCGGCTCGGCGTGTCCCTGGCGCCTTCCGGCGCATAAGGCCCCGTCACCGAAACCTGACTGATGGCAGGTCCCGTTCGCGGATGCCGCCTTTCATTGAAGCGGGATTGCGTCGGCTGCCTTGCCGTTTCGATGAGCGAAGCGCCTTCCTGGACGAATGTGACTCCGAGGTTGTGCGGGCCCGCGTGAACGGCTACGCGCAGTTTTAAATTCTTATCGAGGGTTGTGTCGTCGTCAGCGGTGGCCGGCTTGTGGATCGTGAAGTTCCCAACGGGCTCGCGATCGACAAGCACGAGCAGTTCGTGCGGACGGGCCTCGCGAAACCCGCCGGCGCTGCCGGCTAGATCGCGCATGAGCCAGATCTGAATCTCGTACTCGCCGTCCTGAGGAAACGTATAGGGAACCGACACGCCACCGCGCGTGCCGATCGGCAGACCAGGCATTTGTCCTTCCTGCGAGAGGTCGGCAGGAAGGCGAATGATGTCGTTCTGTACGGAGGACTGCGGCCTGCCGACCGCGAGGCTGCTGATTTTCTGGGCGGCTGAAACGTAACGATTCAGGAGGGTCGGCGAGAGATCGCCGACGATAACATTGTCGAAGCCATGACCGCTCTCATCGGCCGGCAGAAGGGAGGCCGCGTCGATGTCGAGCGCCAGCAGGTCACGGATCGAGTTCTGATACTCGGTTCGATTCAGGCGTCGCAGCGTTTCCGTGCGACCCGGATTCGGCTTCGCAGACGATGCCGCATCGAGTGTTGTTTCGAGCCACGTCGCCATTGCGAGACGATCTGCCTTGGGAGGCTGCGGCATGTTGGGAGGCGGCATGACGCCCGTCCGCAGCTTGCGTACCACCTTCTCCCATACTTCGGGTTGCGCCTCAGGTTTGGACACGTCGGCTTTGTCCAGACTTAAGCCTCCGGTCTTCAGCCGATCGTTATGGCACGTCGCGCAATACTTATCGACAAATTGACCCTGATTCGGAGCTGCCGGAGATTGGGCGTCTGCACGCACGAGCGCAAGGCAAAGCGCGGCCGATACGCCGACGCCTCTGGTCCAGGAATTCATCGGAATCCTCCGGTAGTTAGCGGCAATTTTACTTCAATCGCAGAATTGATACGAAAGGTTTAAAAAACTGCAGCGCGGCATAAACCGCCCGAACGTGTTCCTGGCAAAGTTCTCCTTGCACCGGCTTAAGTGGGATGTGCCGAATTTAATGTCAACTTTTTGAGCCGATCGTACGTCTCTCTATACCATCTGCACTTCATTTCAGCGGAGGTACAGCGTCCATGAAACGCGTGGTACTGGCGATCGTTGCGGCAGTCCTGACCGTTGGAGCTTTCCTTGGCCTGGTTCATGCCACCGGATCTTTCAATCAGAAGCTTTCCCCCGACCAACAAATCGTTCACGTGCTCAACCGGCTGACGTTCGGTCCCCGGCCGGGTGACATCGAAGAGGTGCGGCGGATCGGGCTGAGCAAATGGATCGAATTGCAACTGCATCCCGAGCAGATCCCGGAAAATCCGGCACTGGAAACAAAGCTAAAGCCGCTGTCCACGCTCGAGATGAGTCTCGCCGAAGTGGTGGAAGAGTACACTCCGCCGGCACAGCAGCGATTGGCCAGGATGGCAGTCGTCGTTCAGATCGGCCCGTCAGTATCAACTCGATTCTGTCGACGGAGCAGAACCGCAAAGTCATGAACGGGACTGCCGAGGAACGCACGGAGGTGTTGAATTCGCTGAGCCCGGATAAGCGCAAGGAAGTGCTGGCCGCCATGCCTCCCAACGTGCTGGCCTACACACCGGAATTCAAGGAGGAGGCCGCCGAAGCGCAGAAGATGCGCCAGCAGGACTGCAGATGGAGGTTCGCCGCCGCAACCCGCGATTCAGACGATCTGCTGAATCATGATCAGCTCATTGCCGTGCTATCGCGGGAACAAGGATCGGCTCATCGCGGTGTTCGCATCTCTGGATCCGGACAAGCGCGCGACGGTGGCATCGCTGCTTCCGGCGCAGAACCTCGCCGACTTCCCGGAGTTGCGCCGCGCGGCCGAGTTCCAACGGACGCCGCGGCAGGTTGCCAGCGACGATCTGAAGCAGGCCAAGGTGTTTCGCGCGATATACTCCAACCGGCAACTGGAAGAAGTGCTGGTGGATTTCTGGTACAACCACTTCAATGTGGATACCGGCAAGAACGTCGCTGCAGTCGCAAAATCTCGTCCATCTGCTGGTCGGGAGCTATGAGCGCGACGCGATCCGTCCGCACGTGTTCGGGCATTTCAAGGATCTGCTGCTGGCGACTGCGCGTCATCCGGCGATGCTTTACTATCTCGACAACTGGGAATCGATGTCGCCCACGGAATATTCAAGGTCGGACCGTTCGCGCCGCGCCGCGGCAATCTCAACGGCCAGCCCAATTCCATTCTGCCCGGCCCTCTGGATCGGATCGCGCACGGGCTGAACGAAAACTACGGCCGCGAGATCATGGAACTGCACACGCTCGGCGTGAACGGCGGCTACACGCAAGACGACGTGATCGCGGTGGCGCGATGCTTCACCGGTTGGACGGTGACCAATCCCGAAAATCCGGAATTTGTGTTCGCGCCGTTCATGCACGATTTCGGCGAAAAGACGGTGCTCGGCCACAAGATTCCCGCCGGCGGCGGCGAGCAGGATGGGCTTCAGGTGATCGACATTCTCGCGCACCACCCGTCCACTGCGAAGTTCATTTCCAAGGAACTGGCCCAGCGGTTTGTGGCCGACGATCCGCCGCAGGCGCTGGTGGATCGAATGGCGCAAACATTCATGAAGACCGACGGCGATCTGCGCGCGGTGATGCAGACCATGTTCACGTCGCCCGAGTTCTTCTCGGAAGGTGCGTGGCAGGCCAAGGTCAAATCGCCCCTTGAGATGGTGGTAAGCGCCGTGCGCGCCTTCAACGGCGAGACGACTGACACGTTTCACGCTGGTGCAGAAGATGGCGGATCTGGGCGAGCCGCTGTACGGCAAACTGGAGCCGACAGGGCTATCCCAACACCGGTGAGACTTGGCTCAGCACGCCGGGCGTATTCGGCCGAATGAACTTCTCCGCCGCGCTGGTTTCGGGTCCGGTTCCGGGCGTGAAACCGGACCTTCGAGCCTTGGCGGGTAAAGATGCGCCGGCCATCGGCCGCGAACTGCTGGGGCGCGACGTGTCCCCGCAAACAGCGGCGGCGATCGATCAGGGCGCTCAAAACAAGAACGCCGACGCCGCCATTCATCGCATCGCTGGTCCTCGGTTCGCCCGATTTTCAAAGGAGGTAACAGGACTATGTTGACACGACGTGTTTTTCTTCGCGGTTCGGCGATCGTGATGGCGGGGATGGGTGTGGCTCCGGGTTGGCTTGCGCGCGCTGCTGCCGCTCGAGGGCAAGAAAGCGCAAGACTCTGGTGGCGATTTTCATGCGTGGCGCGGCCGACGGGCTCAACATCGTCGTGCCGTTTGGCGACAAGCGGTACCGGGAATTGCGGCCGACTATCGCCATCGCTCCGCCGTCAACGCAGACCAACGGCAATGCCGTCAACGGCGGCACGATCGATCTGGACGGGACGTTCGCGCTGAACGGCGCGATGCAGCCGCTGAAGGCGCTCTGGGACAAGCAGCAACTGGCAATCGTCGAGGCGACCGGCTCGCCCGATGCTTCGCGATCGCATTTCGAGGCTCAGGATTCGATGGAGTCCGGCACACCTGGCAAGGCCGGCGATGGATGGCTGAATCGAGCGTTGCCTGAAGCGGGGTGGCGAGACCCGCCGTTGCGCGCCGTCGCGATGGGGAAGCAGGTGCCGCATGCCTCCGCGGGGAGAATGAAGCCATCGCCGTCGGCAACCTGCAGCAGTTCAACATCGGCGATCCAGGTCGGCGGCCGCCATCATGCGAAAGCATGTACGCGACGACTGCCGATGCATCCCTGGGCCGCACCGGCAAGGACGCGTTCGAAGCCATGAAGGTGATCCAGTCCATTCAAGGACACGCCTCCGAACACAACCCGCGCCGAACGCGGTCCAGGCGGACCACTGATTGCTCAATCCGGCAGATTCGGCCGAAATTTGCAACAGCTTGCGCGCCTGATAAAGGCGAGGCCGGCGTTGAAGCGGCATTCGCCGAAATCGGCGGATGGGATCACCACGGTAATGAGAATCAGCAGCTTCCGAATCTGCTGCGCCAGTTTTCGACCGCCATCGCCGCGTTCTGCCAGGACATGGGCGACCGCATGGAAGACATCGTCCTGGTGACGATGTCCGAATTCGGCCGCACCGCGGCAGAGAACGGCAACGCCGGAACCGATCACGGCCATGGCAGCTTGATGATGGTGGTCGGCGGTCCGGTCCAGGGCGGCAAGGTCTACGGAAAGTGGCCCGGGCTCGAAAAGGAGCAGCTCTTCGAAGGCCGCGATCTCGCCGTCACCACCGATTATCGCGATGTGCTGAGCGAACTCGTGCGCGGTCATCTCGGACAGCAGAACCTGAGCAACGTATTCCCCGGGTTCCAGCCCGGCCATCCGCTCGGCCTTCTTTAGGAGAGGTCGCACACCTGAATTCCCTGATTCGACAAGTTAAGGAATTCAGGTGTGCGAGTGTCCAAAAACGCAAGTCGGCTCCCGGGTCAGAACATCTGTCCGAGCTCTGTTCAATTTTTCTGCTGATTGCGCGCCGACCGGCATCATACTGCCGGGAGGGACGCACCTTCATGCTGACGCGCCAACGATTGATTACATTTACCATGGGAGTATTTTGCGTATGTGCGTGCTCGATGGGGTGCTCTACGCAGCAACCAAGTCGAACAGAAGCCGTGGCCGCTACTCCTAAATGCCTCGATGTTTCGGGAAAATACGTGATCCAAGGTGAAGACGGACAGGTTCATATCTCGATCTTGCAGGAACGCTGCGACCTGCGCCAACTATACGCAGAGATAGTGGGTATCTTGGGAAAATAACCTCGGAAGAGCACGTGCTCAAACTGGATGGCACTGTTCAGGAGGACTCACCATGGCTTGGCAGCACGGATCGGTACGAGACTTCGGCGAAGTTCAATAACTCCGCTCTACAGATCGAAGCAAGAACCGGCAAGGGCAGTACCCTGACGATGATTTACTCTCTGACTCCCGATGGCGATCTTCGTGAAGATGCGCTCATAAATGGCCGATCGGGCGGCTCGTTTGTGGCAAAACGCGAGAAATAAAGCTGCTATCGTGATGCCCGTTCTGCTCCCACAAAGTCCTAATTTGAAATGCGGCATAGACTTCCGCCGTGCCAGACCCGCCCTTCGTATCAATAAGACAGGTCTTTTTGTAAATAATACTTGACACTGCTCCGGCATCGGAGCTACGCTACTTTATGTCAACTATACTTTACATAAAGACAACGAAGGAGCGACATCATGAATCAACTAAAACCACCGGAGAATGGCTATCAGTCGCGGATCCGGACGAACGTTATACGGCTCTTCCGCTGGAACGGCGCGTGGGGGGCGGCCACGGCGCTGATGGCATTCGGGCCGAAATTTCTTTGGAATAAGGCCTTGGTGTTCACGCTGCTGGCGGTCGGTCTAGACGTCGCCGTGGGCGTCGGCATGATCCTGGCCAACAAAAACTACCTCGCGGAACTGGATGAGCTCCAGCGGAAGGTTCAACTAAACTCCATGGGAATCACGTTGGGAGTCGGCCTGATCGCCGGCGTCCCGTTTTCGGTGATGGACGCGTACCACGTGATTCCCTTCCATGCGGACATCGCGTACCTGCTGATTCTCATGAGTCTGACGTTTGGCGTATCCAACCTGTACGGCACGTGGCGCTACCGATGAAGAACCGGCTCAAGGTGCTGCGCGCCGAGCGCAACTGGACGCAGGCCCAGTTGGCCGACGCCCTCGATGTGTCCCGGCAGACCATCAACGCCATCGAGACGGGCAAGTTCGATCCGAGCCTGCCGCTCGCCTTCCGGGCCGCCCGGCTCTTCGGACTGCGCATCGAAGAGATTTTTCATGACGAACAGAGTCCCAGCGGACTAACGCGCGGGGAGTGATTAAGACGCTGGGCCATCTTCTTCGGAAGGATCGAAATTGCGTTCGAGCAAGCGGGTTTTAATCGTCTCAAATTGATGCCAGTCTTCAACGGCAATCGCGTCTTAGATATTTAGTTTTCGTGGGTCAATCAAAGAGACTACGATTTACACGTGGCCAAACCGGACCATCCGAATTTTCCGATCGGTACCCGCATCGTAATGGGTATGGTGGCAATCTTCGTCATCGTCGCCATGTTGCGTCTGCTGGGTTTCATCTAGGAAGTTGAGCAAAGCAGCCTAAAACCGGGAGCGAACAGATTGCCGGCCACGATGCGCTGCGCAAAGCATCGGCTGAAAGCCCGCGACTCCTGCATGTCTTCAAGCTTAAAACCCCGATTTCTAACGTTCAGTTGCAGCGTTGCGGCTCGTCAATGCAATGCTCTTATATCTTCGGAGAAGGTCCAGCACCTTTTCATTCTTTCCTTCGTTCACTATCTCAAATCGGTGAAACTTGGCGCCAATGCTCGGATCGGCCTTGTGCTCGAGCAGCAACTCCACGACATCCGGGTGGTTATTCTCGATGGCGGCAATCAGAGCCGTACCTCTTGTCGGTTAGAACTCGCAATCCGTCCCATCCGGATTGATCGCGTAAATTTGATCTACGATTGCTATGAAACGCGATTACCCCCATCGACTCCGAGTGTGGCGGTTGTTGAGCGGGCTGTTGTACCGACTGCCCCGCCGGTTGATCCACTGGAGGACGTTGGGAACAACCCAACACAACAGATGCCGCAAAAGCTAAAATCAGGAGCCTCATTCCGCAGGAGCTGAAGACCGGGGTCGGGGGAAACGGGCCGTTTTAGCTCCGTAAAAAAGGGTTTAAGGGATTACGGGGTGGTTACCACATCATGCTGCTGTTCTGTAACGCTAGCCAGCATGAGCAAGACCAACCGAACCAAGAACAGGAACATAACACGTATTGCTTGGCCGTCTGCAGGCGTGTCCGACACAAAGGCCTGGCCGTGCCGATTCTGTTGCTGACTGCCCGCGATGCGGTCCGCGACCGTGTGGCCGGTCTCGACGCCGGTGCGGACGACTACCTCGTCAAGCCGTTCGCGGCCGAGGAGTTGCTCGCGCGCGTCCGCGCGCTGCTGAGGCGAGGCGCGACCCCCGAGGAAGTGCTCGCGTTCGGCGACGTCGTACTCGAGGTCGAGACCGGAATCTGCCGGCGAGGCGGAACGGAGATCCCGCTGAGCGCGCGCGAGGCAGCGCTGCTCGAGTTGCTGCTCCGCAATCCGCGGCGTGTCGTCAGCCGCGCCCAGGCGCTCGAACACGTCTGGGGCGGAGCGACGGCCGCGAGCCTGAACGTCGTCGATCGCTATGTCTCCTACCTGCGTCGCAAGCTGGGGGAGCCGCAGCTGATCCAGACCGTCCGCGGCGTCGGCTTCGTGCTCGAACGATGATCCCGCGCTCCCTCGGTGCACGCTCGACCATCGCCGCGGCGCTCGCGATCCTGCTCGCGCTCGTCGTCGTCGGGGTCGGAGTCGACGTGCTCGTCGCCCGCAACCTGCACCGCTCGCTCGACCGGTCACTGCGGCGGCGTGCCGTCGAGGTCGCGCAGCTGAGCGCCTCGGCGCCGGCGCTGCTGACCGCGCCAGGAACCCTCGACGCGTCCCTTGGCGGCCAGCAGATCAACGTCGAGGTGGTCGACCGGCGCGGCCGGATCGTCGCCCGGTCACTCGGGCTCGGCGGCAAGGTGCTGCCGGTCGGGTCGGCGCTGCACGTCGCCACCGTCACAGGGACCGGCCGGTACGTCGGTGCCGAGCTCGGCACCGAGGACCTGCGCGTCTACGTCGCGCCGCTCGCCGAGCAGGGCGGGCCGGCTGCAGGCGGAGCCGTCGCCGTCGCCGCCTCGACGGACGACGTCGACTCGACGCTCGCGACCGTGCGTCTGCTCGTGCTCGTCGCCGCCCTGCTCGCCGCGGCCGCGGGCGCGGCTGCCCTGGCGTTACTGATGCGTCGTGCGCTTCGCCCACTCGGCACGCTCGCGCGCGCAGCGGCGGAGATCGAACGGACGAGCGATCCGCGGCGGCGCCTGCCTCAGGCGACGAGCGACGACGAGATCGGTCGATTGGCTCAGACGCTCAACGGCATGCTCAGTGCGCTCGAACGTTCCCGCGACGCCGAGCGGCGCTTCCTGGCGGACGCCTCGCACGAGTTGCGGACCCCGTTGACGGCGCTGGTCGGCAACGTCGACTACCTCGCCCGGCACGGCGCGACCGATGAGCTGGTCGCAGAGATCGAGCAGGACACGCGCCGACTCGCAACGCTCGCCGACGACCTGCTCGCCCTCTCTCGTGAGGAGGCCGCAGCCTCTCCCGACGAGGTCGTCTCGCTCGACGAGCTTGCGCACGCGACAGCCGGAGTGCGTGTCGTCACGCCCGAGCCCGTGGTCGTTCGCGGTGATCGCCAGGCGCTCGAACGGGCACTCGCGAACCTCGTCGAGAACGCGCGGCGCCACGGCCACGGCCTGGTCACGGTCGAAGCGGGCGCGGTCGGCGATGTGGCGACGCTGACTGTCAGCGACGAAGGCCCCGGGCTCCGCGGCGCCGACGCGGAGCACGCCTTCGAGCGCTTCTGGCGCGGCGCTGCCGACGGGGCAGGTTCGGGCCTCGGCCTGGCGATCGTCCGTGCGACCGCCGAGCGTCACGGCGGCCGGGCCTACGTCGACGGCTCCCGGTTCACGATCGAGCTGCCACGTCTCAGAGATTTCTCAGAGTCGGTCGGTACAACGGCTTCAGAGGATCGAGAGAAAGGATCGCCGTGAGCTACCTGCGCACACTCTCCACCCGCAGCCTGATCGTTCTCGTCGTCGCCGTGCTCGCGCTCGCGGGCGGCGCTGCGATTGCAGTCGCCGCCGGTGGCGGCGGCCCGACGCCGCCGGCCAAGCCGCTCGACCAGGCGATCCACGACGCGCTCGCGGCGCCGAACCCAGACGGTGTGACCGCGCGCGTGACCTTCACGAACAAGCTGTTTCCGTCGGGTGCGCTCCTCGGCGGGCAGGTGGGCTCTGCGCTGCTCTCCGGCGCGTCGGGCCGGCTCTGGGTGACGCCGGACGGACGAGGCAGGATCGAGCTCCAGTCCGACGCAGGTGATGTGCAGATCGTCTGGAACCCGACCACGATCAGCATCTTCGACGCCTCGTCGAACACCGTCTACCGAGCGAACCTTCCGGAGCACAGCTCCCCGTCCGGCCAGGACACGCCGCCCACCCTCGCGGCGATCGACAGCTTCCTGGCCGATCTCGGTGTCCACTGGGCGGTTTCGGCCGCCGACCCCGTGAACGTCGGAGGCCAAGCTGCTTACAGCGCTCAGCTCTCGCCCAAGCACGACGGTGGCCTGCTCGGTTCGGTCGAGCTCGCGTGGGATGCGGTGCACGGCACGCCGTTGCGCGCCGGTGTCTACGCGCAAGGCGCATCATCACCGGCGCTCGAGCTTGCGGTGACGCAGATCTCGTACGGAGCAGTGCCAGCGAGTGACGTGGATGTCGCGCCGCCGGCGACCGCAAAGGTCGTCGACCTCGGCACTCCGTCCAGCGGCGAGAAGGCGTCGAGCACGCCGGCAGTCACCGGGCTCGCCGCCGTGACGGCTGCCGCCGACTTCCCGGTGGTCGCCCCCGACACGCTGGTCGGGCTGCCGCGCCGGGATGTTCGGCTCATCGGTGGTGACACTGCACTCGTGCTCTACGGAGAAGGGCTCGGCGGGATCGCAGTCGTCGAGCGCAAGGCCGACACAGCCGCGAGCGGCGCCGCCATGTCCAGTCTGCCGAGCATCTCGCTCGACGGCCTGACCGCGCACGAGCTCGCCACGCAGCTCGGCACCGTGCTCGAATGGCAGTCGCAGGGAACCGGCTTCGTCCTCGCAGGGTCGCTGCCGCCCGCCGCGGCCGAGGCGGCCGCACGGGCGGTGAGGTGAGCGAGGCGCCGCCGGTCGAGGCCCGCGGCCTCGTCAAGCACTACCGCGAGACGATTGCGGTCGACCACGTCGACCTGGTCGTCGAGCGTGGTGACGTGTTCGGCTATCTCGGCCCGAACGGCGCGGGCAAGACGACGTCGCTGCGCATGCTGCTCGGGTTGATCCGTCCGACCGAGGGCTCCGCGCACCTGTTCGGGCGCGACCCGCTGGTCGAGGGTGCGAAGGCGCTCGAGGGAGTCGCGGGGTTCGTGGAGGGACCTCGGTTCTACCCCTACCTCTCGGGACGCCGCAACCTGCGGCTGCTCGCCGACTACGACGAGCCGTCGTCTCGTGCACGCATCGACGAGGTGCTCGAGCTGGTCGAGCTGCGCGACCGGGCCAAGGACCGGGTCGGCGGCTACTCGCACGGCATGCGCCAGCGACTCGGGATCGCGGCGTCGCTCCTGCGCCGGCCGAAGCTCCTCTTGCTCGACGAGCCAACCACCGGGCTCGACCCGGCCGGGATGCGCGACATGCGGGAACTCGTGCGCACGCTCGCCGCTGAGGGTCTGACGATTCTGCTCTCCAGCCACCTCCTCTACGAGGTGGAGGAGCTCTGCAATCGGGTTGCGATCATTCGCAAGGGCCGCATCATCTACCAGGGGGAACTGAGCGACCTGATGGCGACGGCGGCCAGCGGCTACCGCCTCCGAGCGCTCGAACCGGAGCGGGCACGCACGGTGCTGCTCGCCCAGCAGGGGGTCGGCGACGTCGAGTTGCGTGACGGCGACCTTCGTTTCACCGCCGATGAGGAGACGGTCGCAGCGCTGTCGGTCGCGCTCGGCCGGGCAGGGGTTGCGTTCACTGCGCTCGCGCCGGAATCGGCCAGCCTCGAGGAACTCTTCCTCGGCATGACCGGAGGCGAATCGTCGGATCACGACAGCGCGGCGGAGGCGGTCGCCGTATGACAGCAGTCGCGAGTGTCTATCGGTGGGAGATCGTCAAGCTGCTCGCCCAGAAGCGCACGTACCTCGGCCTCGGCACGGCGATCGTCGTCCCCATCATCTTCGTCGTCGTGCTCGTGCTGCAGACGGGTGGCCCCAACGACGTGCCGCTCGGCCGGTACATCAGGGACACCGGGCTCGCGGTTCCGTTCGTCGTTCTCTTCTTCATGTCGATCTGGGGTCTGCCGCTCGTGACTGCACTCGTCGCGGGGGACATCGTCGCCTCCGAGAGCCACAACGGCACCCTGAAGACGATCCTCACGCGTTCGCGCGAGCGCGGAGAGGTGTTCGCGGGGAAGGTGCTCGCCACCTGGACGTACACGATCGCGCTCGTCTTCACGATGGGCGTCGTCGGGCTGATCGCCGGCAGCCTCGCCTGGGGCTTCCATCCGCTGACCTCCCTGTCGGGGACGAAGGTCTCGCCCGCACACGGGCTGGTCCTGCTCTTCGGGAGCCTGGTCATCTATTCGCTGGCGCTGGCGGGCATTGCTGCGTTCGGCATCCTCCTCTCGACCGTGACGCGAAACAGCGCAGCGTCGGTCGTAGGGGCGCTCATGTGGGCGCTCCTGATGCAGTTGCTCGGCGTGCTCCCGGGGACCGAGAGCATCCGCCCCTACCTGCTCGGAACGCAGTTCGACGCGTGGCACGGCTTCCTGCGCGTGCCTGCCGACTGGGTGCCGGTGACGCGAGCGCTGTGGGTCTGCGCGCTCTACATCGGACTGCCGCTCTTCGGTGCCTACCTCGTGTTCCTGCGCCGCGACGTCGCCGGCGACTAGGAGCGTTCGCCGCTCAGCGCTCCGGCCAGCGGCCAGGGTCGACCAGGCTGACGAGTGCGGCCACGCAGTTCGGATCGAACTGCGAGCCGGCGCCGTCCTCGAGCTCGCGTAGCGCCGCCGCCTGCGTGAGCGGCGCGCGATAAGGGCGCTGCTCGAGCATCGCGAGATACGCGTCTGCGACCGCGACGACGCGGGCGGCGAGGGGAATCTCCTGCGCGGCCAGCCCATGTGGATAGCCGCAGCCGTCCCAGCGCTCGTGGTGGGCACGGACGACGACGGCGACCTCGGGTTCGACGTTCCGGCGAATCATGCGCTCGCCTTCGATCGGATGCGCGTTGATCTGCTCGCGCTCCTCTGACGTCAGCGGCCCCGGCTTGTCCAGGATCCGGTCGTCGACGAGCAGCTTGCCGACGTCGTGGAGCAGAGCGCCCTCGACGACCGTCTGCTTCGTGCGCTCGCCGAGCGACAGTCTGTTCGCCAGTTGGGCGGCGCACGCGGCGACCGCGATCGCATGCCGATCCGGGTAGTCCTCCTCGCCGGTGCTCACGGCGACGAGACGGCGCGTGGCCTCGATCGGCAGCGCCGACTCCCTTCGCGTCTCGACCTGCCGGGCTGTGGCCACAGCGTCCCCCTTTCGGGGGATACGAGGACGATCCTGCCGCTGTCATGCAGTAGATTCTGCGAGGTTTTCCTTGGGGAGAAGGGCGGCACACGATTTCAGGGCAGAACTCGAACGTCGACGGCTGCGGTGACGCGCCTGCGTAGACGGACCAGCGCTTCTGTCGTTCTCGCCGCTCTGGTCGTCGGAGTCTCGGTCGCCGCGGTCACGTGGGGCATCGAGCAGGCGATCCTCGGTCGAGAGCGCGCGAACGGCCGCACCGAGATGCGGGCGGCCCTGCAGGACGCCCGCCATTTGCTGACTCTGCGCGCGACGAAGTCGGGCAGCGCCGCCTCGGCACTCGCCTCGTCGCAGGCCGTTCAGGACGCATTCGTGAGCCATCGCGCCGCTGCGCTCCAATCGATTGCCGACGCGCGGCCGGACGTCGGCTTCGTGCTCTGGAACGGCGCGACGATCGGTCGCCGGGCGGTGCCCGGCGTCGATGTGACCGTCGGCGTCTACGGCGGCGGTGCGTCACTCGGCATGGTCGTGGTCAGCGCGTCGCCGACGACGCGCCTCCTCGCTGCGGCGCGTCGCTCACATCCGAGCGTCGCTCTCTGGTCCGTCGTGGGCACCAACGTGCGCGCGACCGCGCCCCCGATCGCGCAGCCCAAGCTGGCCGCGGAGCTGGACCGGCGGTCGAGCGATCAGCTCCCGTTGGCCGGCGACGGAGCGGACGTCGCTCGCGTGTACGCCTTTCGTACGACACCGCACATCCCGCTCGGCTGGTTCTGGCCGTTGCTCACGGGACTGCTCGCGGGCGGCGTGTCGCTGAGCGTATTCAGCCGTGCGGAGGAACGGCGGCGCGCCGAGCCGCCCCCGAACACGGTCCGGGATGCCGTCGCGCTCGTGGGGGAAACGCTCGCGGCGACGCACAATCCGGACGCGCTCCTCCCCGTCATCCTGCAGGCGGCGATCGAGGCGACCGATGCTTCCGGCGGCTCGATCTCGAGCGGCGAGGTCGTGCTCGCGTCGCGCGGCACCGCGGCGCCGACGGGGGGTGACCCGCTCGTGTTCCCGCTCCGGGTCGCCGACGGCCGCGCTGCAGAGCTCGTGCTCCACCCACCCTCGGCCGGCTTCACCGCGGATGCCCGCGACGCCGCCGCGTGGATCGCCGCCCAGGCGATGATCGCGCTCGAGAACGCGCACCTCCACGGGCTGGTGCAGCGCCAGGCAGTCACCGACGAGTTGACCGGGCTGGCGAACCGGCGGCGCTTCCTGACGCAGCTCGACGCAGAGGTTGCGCGCTCTCGCCGGAGCGGCTCGCCGCTTGCAATCGTGTTGTCGGACCTCGACGACTTCAAGCAGGTCAACGACAGGTCCGGTCACGAGGCCGGCGACAAGGCCCTGCGGGCCTTCGCCGACATCCTGCGCGAGGCCGTGCGCGACGTCGACTTGCCCGTGCGGCTCGGCGGGGAAGAGTTCGCCGTCCTGCTGCCGGACACCGACCTCGCCGGCGCCGCCAACCTCGCGGAGCGGATTCGCTCGGCGCTCGAGTCAGCGGAGATCGAGAGCGACGCAGACCGGATCCACGTCACCGCAAGCTTCGGTGTCTCGTGCTTCCCACTGGCGGTCGCGGCCGAGGAGCTTCTCGTGGACGCCGACCGACGGCTCTACGACGCCAAGCGGCGCGGCAAGAACCGCGTCGAAGTCTCTGCCACGGCAGACGCGCGGAGCTCGCGCCACTAGCCCGAGCGCGGCGCCGGGTCGTCCGGTCCCGCTGCGACCCTTTCGCTGTGCGCCCGCTTCGCTTTGCCATTTTCGTCGCCTGTGCGTCCGCGATCTGCATCGCGTTGGGGCGCCTGTGGGTGCAGTCCCTCGATCAGGGCTCTGCCGGCCCCGTTGCTCGTGTTCTGCACGCCGGAACCGGTGCCGTCGGAGTTGCGATCGCGGGCGTCGACCGCCAGGTCCGGGCCCATCGCCTGACGACGCCGCGCCGGCGGCAGATCATCGAAGCCGCGGAGATCGTCGCGCGGCCCGGCGCGCCTTCGACGCTGCAGACGAACCGCATCGCGCGCAGCGTCGGGATCACGGTCGCTCGAACGCTGCCCGCCGCACAGTCTGCACCGCCCAAGGCGCCTGTCCAGCAGCCCCAGGCGATCCCGGTCGTCAACGTCACGCCGGCCCCGGCCCCGGCCCCGAAGCCCAAGCCGAAGCCGCCCAAGCCAGCGCCCGCGCCGACACCGACACCGACGCCGCCGACGCCTGCGCCCGCGCCGACACCGCCGACGCCTGCGCCGCCGACGCCTGCCCCGCCGGCGCCCGCACCGCCCGCACCAGCGCCTCCCGCACCCGCGCCGCCAACCGCACCGAGCCCGCCCAACCCGGTCCCGCCGACGCCGCCGGAGCCACCGACGCCACCGTCGCCCGGCGTGCCGACCGCCCCGGTCCCGCAGCCCCCGAAGCCGCCGGATTCACCGACTCCGCCGCTTCCGCCCGACGGCGACACGCGGCCCGGCTACGGCCACGGCGACAAGAACCACGAGCACACCGGGACCTCCTGGTCACGACCATGACCATGGCGAGCACGAGCATGGGCATGGATCTGGTTCCTGCTGAATCGGTCGAGGTCGAGTCGCGCTCAGGCCGGTTCGCTCGGCGCCCCAGGACCGGCGGGCCCGAGATTCTCACGCGCCGCCTCCAGCGCGAGCTGGCACGGCACGTGCTCGAAGACGAGCGCGTCCGCTTCTGCGTCCGCGGCGATCTCGGGCACGCGCTCGTCTGCCTCGATGACCGCCTTGTCGTCCTGAAGAGCGGCTTTCACGCAGGAACGACCTTTGGCACCCAGGCGGCGACGATCTTCTACCGCGACATCACCGGCATCCAGGTCCGGATGCACCTCGTCTCAGGCTGGATCGAGATCTCGTCACCGAGTTTTCAGGGCCGGGAGCGCAAGCGCACGCGGCACCCGCGCACAAGCGACCGCGACGTCTACAAGCTGCCCAACTGCGTCCCGATCCACCGGTCGCACCTCGATTCGTACACCGGGCCGCTCGCCGAGCTTCGCCGGCTGGTCACACGCGCGAGAGAAGGCGGCTCACCGCCGTCAGACGTCGTCGCCGAGCTCGAGCGCCTCTCGTCGCTTGCCGCTGCCGGGCATCTCGATGCGGGCGAGTACGCACGGGCGAAGGCGCTCGTCCTGGGCGTCGATCGCGAGCTCGTCGACGATCAGCCGCGGCTGCGCGCGGGGTAGAGCGTGCTCGTCCCGGCGGGCGTGAACGAGACGAGCGCCGCGTCGACGAGGTAGCGGTGGGTCGCGAAGAACCGGGGATGACACGCCTGCAGGCGCAAGATCTCCTGACCTCCGTTCCGCAACACGGCCAGGTCGTTCGAGGGCACGATGTAGTGGCGGACCGCTCGGTATTCGAATGTCCCGTAGGGCACCTCGAGCGTCATGTAGTCGCCGTTCCGGATGTCGTTGATGCGGGCGAACGGTGCGAGGTAGGTCGTGCGATGGCCGGCGATGTAGATCAGCTTTCCCTGGCCCGGTAAGCCGGAGTCGACGTAGTGGCCGGGGCCCTTCTTGAGGCTCTCATGATCCGTCCCCTCGACGACGAAGATGTCGAGCCCGAGCCGGCCGATCTTCAGCCGTCCGACCGCGCTGCCGGTCTTCAAGGTTGCACGGTACTTACGCGCCGCCTTCGCCGCTTCGCGCCAGGCGCCGGCAGCATCCTGCGCCGGCGGTGGCAGCGTCCGCTGGAACGTAACGCTGCGTCGGTCGTAGGACGCGTGCAAGTGCTTCTGGCTGAAGTACGTCTGGATCGCCGTGAACGGGTCCTCCCACCGCCACACGACGCCGACCCAGGCGAGGGTGAGGACGCCGACGGCGATCAACACGGTCCCGAAGAGGCGCAGTGGCCTGCGAATGTCGCGCCGCATCGTTCAGCTTCGCACGCCGAAATCGCACGTGACGACCGTCACCGGCAGACCGGCGAAGATGCCCGGCGCGGTCTGCGTGTGGACTGCTGCGCAGCCGACGTCATGCCAACCCGCGGTCAAGATGATCGAACGGTGCTCTGGCGACGCCATCCAGAGGCGGACGGCGCGCCGGCTGCCGATGCGGGGTGACGACCAGAGGAGGTTCTCGCCCACCGTCCACCGGTGCGGGGCTGGGTACGACTCCCGTACCCTGCTCGCCATCGACTCGCCGCTCGCGGAGTCGTGTGAGAAGTAGCCGAGGGTCGCCATCTCCGAAGAGTGAGCGCGCGCGGCGGTGGCGAGCTCAGCGTTCGGACGCAGCGGGTGCAGGCCGGCTCGCGCCCGAATGGCGTTGAGCCGGGCGACGATCGCATTGTCGAGCACGCTCGCCCGGGTCGACCGGTGACCGCCCGCGACGCCGAGCGCAGGGCCGGCGAGCGTGAGGCAGGCGAGCGCGACACCGAGTAGCGAATACGTGCGCGCGCGGGCATGCGGTGCGTCTGGCCGTGGCCGCTCCACCTGGTGATTGTCGGCCGGATGCCGGACGTCCTTGAGGGAGGACTGGCCGGAGGGCGGAGCCGGACGATGTCCGCCGTCAGTAAGGGCAGTAGGCGCGTAGCCGCAGCCGAGGAGCCCCAGAACATCGTCCGGCTCCAACCCTCACTATCTCACGCCCGAACCCTCAAGGCGAGCCCGGGCGCCGCCGATAGCTCAGGTGTGGCGGCGCCGGGGTCTCGGGACTGACGGCAATCACCCCCTGCGCCTTGCGCCGCCACCCTTTCACCGCTCGGCGGGCGAGGTCAAGAGCCTCAGGACCGATAGGGGAGCAAGTCTGGACGAAGGTCGAAGCGAGACCGTTCCCGGACCGCTCCAGAACCGTCTAGACCTCGTGGAAGATCGGGTTGCTGACGAATCCGCGGCGGACGGCGTGTTGCACTGCCTCCGTGCGGTTCCGCACTTCGAGCTTGCGATAGATGTTCGACAGGTGGAACTTCACGGTCTGCTCCGCCAGCCACAACTCCTTGGCGATCTGCTGGTTCGAGAGGCCTCGTGCGAGTGCCGCGAGCACTTCCTGTTCCTTGGCCGTCAGTCCCGCCTCGGTCGCTTGCCGGGAGCTGGACAATGTCGCCGGCACGCCGACAGTCTGGAAGACCGTTCCGTTCACGACCTGGCGCAGGACGCTGCCGAGGTCGCGCGGATCGATCTGCTTGAGGACGAAGGCGCTCGCGCCTCCCTCCAGCGCCTGGGCTGCCAGAGTCGGGTCCTCCGATGCCGACAGCATCACGACCTTGACGTTCGGCGATCGCTGGCGGATGCGGTTCAGGCACGCGATTCCGTCCAGGAGCGGCATACGCACATCGAGCACGACGACGTCGGGTGAGGTTTCGCTCACCAGCCCGACGATCTTCGTCGCGTCGGTAGTCCAGCCGACGACGTCGAAGTCGCCATCGGCTTCGAGTGCGACACGAACGGCTTCGATCATCAAACGATGATCGTCAGCCAACAAGATTCGTAGTTTCGCCATCCCCGTTTCGCTTGTTGCCTGCGATTACAGGGAGAGTGTGCCCGATTCGTCGGCGTGTAACCCTTCGAGGTAGAAACGAGGGGCCGCCTCGCGGCGGCCCCTCGTCTTCCTGCGCCCGGCTGGCTGCCGGGTGCGCCTCTTGCTGGTCGGCCCGGCAATGAGCCTCCGCGAGCGATTTCACCCGTTCGAGGCCGCGGTGCCCGACGCCCTCGGCAACCGGTGTGGAAACGTCGTAAGCTGGCGCATGCCGTCCGCTCGAGTACGCGCGAGGCGGCGATTCTGCGGCCCGTTCCGGGTCGAGCGACGGCGGGCGGAACGCTGCCAATCCCCTCTCCCCCTGGCAGCCGAGTCGCCTGCCTGTCGTGCTCGCAGGGTCGTGCGACCGAACGGTTAACGTCTGCTCGATGAGGACGTTCCTGCTTGCGCGGCACGGCCAGTCGCAGCTCAACGTGGCAGGAATCGTCAACGCAGACCCCGGCCGCGACCCTGGTCTCAGCCCAGCGGGCGAGGAGGAGGCGCGTCAGCTCGGCCGGCAGATCGCTGCGTTCGAGATCGAGCTGGTGGTCACGTCGCAGTTCCCCCGTGCGCAACAGACCGCAGGGCTTGCGCTCGCGAGGCGGAACGTTCCGCACGTGATCGTCTCCGACCTCGATGACGTCAAGATCGGCGAGCTCGAAGGCAAGACGATCGCCGACTATCGAGCGTGGAAGCACGGGCGAAGCCGCACCGAGCCATTCCCCGGGGGCGAGAGTCTCGACGCCGCCGCAACGCGTTATGCGGGCGCATATCGCTCGCTCCTCGACCGGCCCGAGTCGACCGTGCTGGTCATTTGCCACGAGATCCCGGTGCGGTACGCGATCAACGCCGCTGCCGGTTCGGGGCAACTCGATGCCCCGGTGCACGACGTGCCGAACGCGGTGCCCTACCTCTTCGGGGAGTCACAGCTTGCGGCCGCGACCGAGCGGATCGCCGAGCTGTCGGCGATCGAGTGACGGCTGTGACCGACGCCGGCCCTCGCCTTTCTCGCCATGGACCGACGGGCCGCGCCGAGTTCCGGCGTATCGTGCTCGACTCGTTGATCGCGTCGGCGGCGTCGGAGCTCGAGCTCCGACAGTCCCGAAGGCAGCGACTACGTGCGCGCTCGGCGGAGCGTCGACTCGCGGACCTGCTCTACGAACGGCGCGTCCTCGATGGCGATCGTTACGTCCCGCGGCCGTGGAGGTGGGTGCGGGCGGCCTCGACGGGTTACGTCGTGACGGTCGCCTGGCTCGTCGGCGCGGTGCTGCTCGGGGCACAGATCGCGTTCCACGGTGTGCACTCCAGGCTGACGATCGCCGGTGACATCGGCATGCTCGCGCTCAGCCTGCTCTGGTTCCTGCTCGCCGTGGCGCGCATCCCCTTCACGGCGTCCGAGGCCGATCGGCCGGAGGCGGAAGCGCCGCACGGATGAGCGCGGACGAGACCAGCTCGGCGAACAGCTCCAGCGCGAGTTTGGCCTCGGCGCCGAACGCGCAGCGCTCGGCTGCGTAAACCCTGAGGGCGCCGCGGTTGCCGGTGTCGGGCAGCGAGACGACGAGTGCCGAGCGCGGGTGTCGGGAGCGTCGCCTGAGCCGACGCGAGGTGATCAGCTCGCCGGACGGTTTCTCGACGATCGCGGTTTCAGCGCCCGTCAGCGCCCGCGCCTCGTCGGCGACGTCCCGGAGGATCACGTCGAGGTCGAAGCCGGGTGTCGCGAGCGCAGCCTGCGTCCGGATCACCTGATCGAGCACACGCTGACCGTTCATCAACCCCAAGATCGGCGCACCCGATTCGTTCCTTGAGCGAAAAGGAATGAATGTCGCTGCCGACGAAGAGGAGCCTCGTGCAGAGTGCGGATGTCTTTCCGGCCGGTCGCCGGCTCGAAAGCTTGCTCGTCCGCCAGGAGGCCGCGAAGAGCACCGGTGTCGCGGCGCTGTTCGAAGCGACCGGCGCGCGCATCGACGAAGCGTTCGAGCGGATCTCGAGCGTCGAGCGGCGCCTCCGGCGGCTCGAGACCGCCGCGAGCGGCGCTCCGGCGCGTGAGCTCGAATACGTGGTCTTCTCGTCAGCACCGAGCGGCTACCGGCTCGCCGTGGCCTTCGGTCGTTTGCCCGAGCCTGGTGACGACGTCGCCACTTCTGGCGACGGCGCGGTCGAGGTGTTGCGGATCGGTGCTTCGCCGCTTCCCGGCGACCGCCGGCCGTGCGTCTTCGCGGCCGCAGTCGCTGTACGATCCCCCGATGTCGCCGAAGCCGAGGCCGCGCTCGACCGCCGAGCAGCGTGAGCAGCTCGATCGAGTGATCGCCTCGAAGCTGTCCGGCCCGAGCCCGCTACGGCCGCGGACGACGCCGGCGAGTACGACAAAGCGCACTCAGAGCTCTCGGCCCGGTTAGCAGATTTCGTCGCAGGACGGCTCGGCGTGGCCCCGAAACCGTGGGGTGGCGTCCGGTGAGTCGCAGTCCGGATCGCCGCGGTTGGCCGGCGCGCCCCGATTCTCTCCCCTCGGGGCCGCCGTGCCGCCGCATCAGAAACTGCCGGTCACGGTCGGGAGGCAGCTGCCGCCGCCGGTGTTGGTGTCGCAGGTGTGAAGATTGCCGGTGGTCGAGAGCAGCTTGGTCGCAGTCGTCGTCGGACCAAGCGTCCAGGTGCCGCTGGCGGTCGGGTTCGCGGCGCCGCTCGACCGCGCCCCGACGAGGATCGTCAGCTGCGTGTGCGCTGTGTTCCAGGTGTAGGTCGCCGCGAAGCGCGCATTCGCGCTCGACGTGCCTCCGGTCAACTTGCCGAAGTTGGTCGTCTCCGTCGCGACGCACGCACCGCGATACCTCGACTCTCTCGCCCCTCGATGGTGGCGTCTACCGGATTCACGGCACGCGGTTGCGCGCCTGTCCCGTCAAATCGGGAGCGTGACCGGCGGCCAGCATCCCCCGATCGGGGCACCTGTCACACAAGATCGGGTGCGGCCAGATGCTCAAGAATCGGGGTGGCCGGCCGATAGCATCGTCCGCAATGGCGGATGCCTACGAGCTCCTCTTCAACCACGTCGAGACGATGGTCTGCACGCTCGACCTGGAGGGGCGATTCACCTCGATCAACCCGGCCGGCGAACGCCTGACCGGCTACCCCGCCGTTGAGCTCCTCGGCCTCACCGCACTCGATCTGATCGCCGCCGAACGCCGGGAGGCTGCTGCGGAGAGCTTCCGCCGCCGCGTCTCCGGTGAGTCCGGGTCGGCCCCCGACGAGTCGTTGCTCGTCCGCCGGGACGGCAGCCGGGTGCCGATCGAAGTCACCTCGACGCTGTTCGCCGACGGCGTGCTCGCGGTCGTGCACGATGTCAGCGAGCGAAAGCGGGCGCAAGAGGCGCTGCTACAGAGTGAGCAGCGTTTTCGCCGTGCGTTCGAATCCGCGGCGATCGGTATGGCCCTGGTCGACATCGAAGGGCGCTTCCTCGAGGTCAACGATGCTCTCTGCGCGATCGTCGGCTACACCGCGGACGAGCTCGCCCAGAAGACGTTTCAGGAGATCACCCATCCCGACGATCTCGAGCTCGACCTGGAGAGCCTGCAACAGGTGCTCACCGGTTCGATCCAGGCCTACCAGATGGAGAAGCGCTACTACCACTCGAGCGGCGGCATCGTCTGGGTCCTGCTCTCGGTGTCGTTGGTCCGCGCGAGCGACGGGACGCCGCTGCATTTCGTCAGCCAGATCGAGGACGTCACGCAGCGCAAGCGCGCCGAAGCGGATCGTGACCGGCTGCAGGAGCAGCTCCATCAGGCACAGAAGCTCGAGGCCGTCGGGCGGCTCGCCGGCGGCATCGCGCATGACTTCAACAACATGCTGACCGGGATCCGGGGCTACAGCGAATTGCTGCTCGACGGACTCGAGCCGTCGAGCCCGCTGCGCGAAGAGGCGGAGCAGATCAAGCGCGCCGCCGAGCAGGCGTCGAACCTCCCCAAGCAACTACTCGCTTTCAGTCGCGAACAGGTGCTCGAGCCTCGCCGCGTCGATCTCCACGCGGTCGTCGACGACGCGGCCGGGCTCGTCAGCCGCCTGGTCGGCGACTCGGTCGACGTCGTCGTGCTCCACGAGGCTGCGACGGCTGTCGTCGAGGCGGACCCGAGCGAACTCGAGCAGCTCCTGCTCAACCTCGCGGTCAACGCCGGCCATGCGATGCCGGACGGCGGTCGGCTCGTGATCCGCACCGGCAACGCCGAGCTCGACCGCAAGGAGGCGGTGCGAAACGGCGTCGAGCCAGGGCATTTCGTCGTTCTCTCGGTCGAGGACTCCGGGGTCGGCATGGACACCGACACCAAGGCCCGCGCGTTCGAACCGTTCTTCACGACCAAGCCACAGGGAGAAGGCTCGGGCCTCGGGCTCGCCGGCGTGTACGGGGTCGTCACGCAGAGCGGCGGCTTCGTCACGGTCGACACCGAGTTGGGTGTCGGCAGCACCTTCCGCCTCTACTTCCCGGCTGCAGCCCTCCCGGCCGAACCGCGGCAGCCGACCGTTCTGCTCGCCGAGGACGAGGAGATCGTGCGTGACCTCGTGCAGTTGACGCTCGAGCGGAGCGGCTATCACGTGCTTGCCGCGTCCGGCGCCGACGAAGCGCTACGCCTGCGATCCGAGAGCGTCGAGCCCGTCGACCTGCTGCTCACCGACATGGTGATGCCCGGCATGAACGGGGCCGAGCTGGCGCAACGCGTGCTGGCCGACGCTCCGCGAACACCGGTCGTCTTCATGTCGGGCTACACCGGCGACGCGGCGCCGACCGGCCTGGGCGGCGGCGAGCTGCTGGAGAAGCCCTTCCCGATGGCGGCGTTGGTCGAACGGGTCGACGCCGCGCTCGCCAGGGTGGGCGCCGAGGCGACCAGCACTGCCGCCCCGCCCCCTTCGCTCACCGACCGTGAACGGCAGGTGCTCGCCCTGGTCGCCGACGGGTACACCAACGACCGCGTCGCAGCCGAGCTCGGGATCACCGCGGAAACCGTGCAGTCGCACGTGCGCAACGTGATGGGCAAGCTCGAGGCCGACAGCCGCACGCAGGCGGTTGCGATGGCGCTGCGCCAATCGCTGATCGCCTGAGTTACGTGTCGTAGATCGGGTTGTCGACGATGCCGCGCTGATAGGCCAGGCGCACAGCTTCGGTCCTGTTGGTCGCTTCCAGCTTGCGGTAGATGTTCGTCAAGTGGAACTTGACCGTCTGCTCGGCGACGAACAGCTCCTTGCCGATCGCCTGGTTCGACAAGCCGCGCGCGAGCGCTTGCAGGATCGAAACCTCGCGTGCCGTCAACCCGAGCTCGCTCGCCGACGATCCCTGGCCCTGAGCCGGCAGGCCGACGGCGTGGAAGACGCTCCCTTCCATCACCTGACGCAGCGTCGATGCCAGGTCGACCGGGTTGACGCTCTTGATCACGTACGCGCTCGCCCCTTTGGCGAGCGCAGCCTGGATCACCTGCTGGTCCGACGACGCCGACAGGATCACGACCTTGACGTCAGGGTGGTCGCGCTTGATCTGCTCGAGTGCCGTCAGGCCGTCGACCCCGGGCATGCGGAGGTCGAGGAGGACGACGTCAGGGTTCGTGCGGCGGATCAGCGGCAGGATCTGGCTGCCCGTCGTAGCCTCGGCCACAACCTCGAAGTCGCTCGATTCTTCGAGCGACCGTTTGATGCCTTCGGCGATCAGCCGATGGTCGTCTGCAATCAGAACACGCAACGGACGCACCATTCTGCCTTCGGGAGGGGACGACGCGTCAGGTGCGTGGCAAGCGCTTGACGGCGAACCCGCCGTTTCGCTGCGCGAAGTAGGCGACCCGAACCCGAATCGTCCGGTGATGGAGCACGCACGTGAACCGCGAATACCGCCCGGAGACGGGCGTGCCGTCGCCGGTGCAGGTCGCGGTCGTGTTTTGCAGCAGGAGCCCACTGTGCGGGCTGACGAGCCCCACATCCCAGCGAGCCAGCAGTCGCGTCGCCCGAAGCAGATTGCGCTCGGCCTGCACCTTGCTCTGCCGCGGCGTGGGTGCCGCCACCGCCGCCTGGCACGCGAGCAACGCCGTGAGCGCGGTTCCGATCGCCATCCGAAGCCTCATCCACCTCCACCATCGGCCGGTCCCGAACACGACTTGAGGCCGACGATCGGCCTATTGACAGGGCCGTATGCTTCGACCGATGTCGTCGAGCAGGCAGCTTGCGCCGATCTTCGGGCGCCAGGAGTGTGGCGCATGAAGGTCGTGATCTTCTGCGGCGGGCTCGGAATCCGCATGGGCGAGGCGACGCAGCGGATTCCCAAGCCGATGATCCCGATCGGCGGCCGGCCGATCCTCTGGCACATCATGAAGTACTACGCCGCGTGGGGGCACAAGGACTTCATCCTCTGTCTGGGCTACAAGGCCGAAGCCGTCAAGGAGTTCTTCCTCACCTACAACGAGGCGCTCGCGAACGACTTCGTCCTCTCCGGCGGGGGCACCGACATCAAGCTGCTCCGCAGCGACATCGACGAATGGACGATCACGTTCGTCGACACCGGCATGCAGGCGACGATCGGGGAGCGGCTGAAGGCCGTCGAGCCGTTCATCGGCGACGACGACGTGTTTCTCGCCACCTACGGCGACGGTTTGACCGACGCGCCGCTCGACGCGATGATCGCCCGCTTCCGCGACGAGCAGAAGACCGCGATGTTCTTGCGCGTCCGGCCGACGATCAACATGCACGTCGTCGAGAGCGACGAAGGTGGGGTCGTGCGTTCGATTGCGGACATCTCGGCTGCCGACGTCTTCATCAACGGCGGGTTCTTCGTCCTGAGCAGAGACGTGCTCGACGAGATCGAGCCGGGTGACGAGCTCGTCGAGCGTCCATTCGAGCGGCTGATCGCGCGTGGCGAGCTGCTCGCGTATCAATACGACGGCTTCTGGGCGCCGATGGACACGTTGAAGGACAAGCAGCGCCTCGAGACGCTCTGGGAGAGCGGGCGCGCCCCCTGGCGGCTCGACGCTCCGCATCTCGACGGCGTCGGATGAGCCTGCGGCTCCTCGACGGCACCGACGCGCCGCACGTGCTCGCAATCGGCTGCCACGCCGACGACATCGAGATCGGTTGCGGCGGCACGTTGCTGACCTTGCTCGGGCGACGCGACGACGTCACCGTCACCTGGGTCGTGCTGGCCGCCGAGGGCGACCGCGCGGGTGAAGCGGAGGCGAGTGCGCGTTCGTTCTTGTCGGGGGCACGACAATCGAGAGTGATCGTCGAGTCGTTTCGCGACGGCTTCCTGCCGTACTCAGGCCCGGCGGTGAAGGAGTTCTTCGAGCGGTTGAAGGGCGAGGTCGAGCCCGACCTGATCCTCACCCATTTCGAGGGTGACCGGCACCAGGACCACCGCCTCGTCGCCGAGCTGACCTGGAACAGCTACCGCCATCATCCGATCTTCGAGTACGAGATCCCGAAGTACGACGGCGACCTCGCGAATCCGGCGGTGTTCGTTCCGCTGACCGAGGAGGCGGCGCAGCAGAAGGTTGCGCTGCTTCGTGAGCACTTCGTCTCGCAGGGGGCCAAGCACTGGTTCGACGAGGAGCTCTTCCTGGGACTGCTCCGGCTTCGCGGCATGCAGGCGAACGAGCCGACGCGTTACGCCGAGGCGTTCCACTGCCGCAAGCTGACGCTCGGTTTCTAGCCGTTTTGCGGCGTTTTGTGGCCTAAACGAAGGTCCTGAGCGCGGCACCGGAAGGGTGCGTGCGCCTCGGTGGGGCAGAACTACGATTCGACCGGAACGATGGCCGAACGCCTCAAACCGCGCCAGTTGGTGCGGCTCCGCCCGCCCGCCGCGATCCTGGCCACGCTCGACGAACATGGCTGCCTCGACGGCCTGCCGTTCATGCCCGAAATGCTCGACTACTTCGACGGCACGCACCGCGTCGGGGTGCTGGCGGAGCGGGCTTGCGACACGCTCTGCGGGCCTGGCACGCAACGGATCCCCGAGGCGGTCACACTCGACGACCTCCGCTGTAGCGGCACCGGGCACGCGGGCTGCCAGGCTCGCTGTCGCCTCTACTGGAAGGAAGCGTGGCTCGAGCCGGCCGACGACGGCCGCGAGACCGAGCCTGCCGAGCTCGACACCGCGTACCCGGAGCTGAAGCAGTTGGCGCAGATCGGCGCGGTTCGCTCTGGGGAGGGCCACGAACGACTCTTTCGCTGTCAGATGACCGAGCTGCTTCGGGCGAGCAAGCGCGTCACGCCGCGCGAGGCGCCGGTGGCGTTCGTCCGCGAGGTGACGTCGAAGAACGTCGGCCTGGGGCGTTGGCTCCGCGTCCTCGTGCGCACGATCGTCGAGGGAACCCTGTCAATGCTGCGGCTTCGGCCCGGCCTGTTCATGCCATTCCGTCCCGGCACCAAGGCAAAGATCCCGACCGGCGTGACGATCGAGATCGGCGATCTCGTTCGCGTGCGCTCCAAGGAGGAGATCGCCGAGACGCTCGACGCGAAGGGCAAGCTGAAGGGCTTGTGGTTCGACCGCGAGATGGTGCCGTTCTGCGGCCGTGAGTTTCGGGTCGAGCGGAAGGTGACGAAGTTCATCGACGAGGCCTCCGGCCGGATGGTGGAGCTCGGGAGCGACTGCTACATGCTCGAGCACGTCGTCTGCTCGGGCGACCTGAGCCACGGTCGGCGCTTCTGTTCGCGCGCCATCTATCCGTGGTGGAGAACAGCCTGGCTGGAGCCGGTCGAGACCGGCGGGCGAGCCGCCGCGAACGGCGACGGAACCGGTTAGCGGCTCGCGGAGTCCGGCGTCCGCGCGGCGAGCCTCGCCGGCACGCCACGCACCGTTTCGCCAGGCGCAACGTCACGCGTGACGACGGCGCCCGCACCCACGAGTGCGTTGGCGCCGATCCGCACGCCACCGAGGATGACGGCGCCGGAGCCGATCGAGGCTCCTCGCTCGACGAGCGTGTCGAGCTGGGTCCAGTCGGCCTCGGTCTGGAGCCGGCCGTCAGCGCCCGTCGCCCGCGGGTACTTGTCATTGATGAACATGACGCCGTGCCCGACGAAGACGTCGTCTTCGATCGTCACCCCGGCGCAGACGAATGAGTGGCTCGAGATCTTGCAGTTCGCCCCGATCGCCGCGCCGCGCTGGATCTCGACGAACGGGCCGATCCTGCTCGAGTCGCCGATCCGGCAGCCATAAAGATTCGTGAACGACTGAACGACGACGTCGGCTCCGAGCTCGACGTCCGCGAGCAGGCGGTACGGGGCGTCGTTGACCGGCTCGTTACTCACGGTCGAACCACGAGCGGACAGCGTCGACGACCCACTCGACCTGCGTCTCGGTGATCCCGGGGAAGAGCGGAAGCGAGAGCACCTCGCGAGCCATCCGCTCGGCGACCGGGAACGAGCCCTCCGCGAACCCGAGGTTCGCGTACGCGCCCGACAGATGCGGTGGCTCGGGGTAGTGGCGGCCCGTGCCGATCCCGCGGCCGCCGAGGTGGGCGGCGAGCCCGGCCGGGTCGGCGGTGCGGACGACGTACAGGTGCCACACCTGGCCGCGATCGGTCGTGTCCGGCAGCACGAGGTCGCCGATTCCGGCGAGTCCTTCGTCGTACAGGTCGGCCGCATCGCGCCGCTGGGCGTTCCAGTTGTCGAGATGAGGAAGCTTGCGGAGCAGCGCTGCAGCCTGAATGGTGTCGAGCCGGGCCGTCCAACCGACCGCTTCGTGGTGGTACTTGCTCCGCTGGCCGTGCTCCCGTAGGCCGCGCATCGCCGTCGCGAGCTCGCCGTCGTCGGTGACGAGTGCCCCGGCGTCGCCGAGCGCGCCGAGGTTCTTCCCCGGATAGAAGCTGAATGCACCCGCCCGTCCCGCGGTCCCTGCACGGATCCCGTTGCGGTTCGCGCCGTGCGCCTGGCAGGCATCTTCGAGCACGAGCAGCCCGCGCGATTCGCCGAGTGCTCGGATCGCAGCCATGTCGGCGACCCGGCCGTAGAGGTGCACGGGCAGAAGCATGCGTGTGCGCTCGCCGATCGCTGCTTCGGCCGCCTCGGGGTCGATGCAGAAGTCTGCGTCGAGGACTTCGACCGGAACGGGCACGCAGCCCGCCTGGCTGACTGCTTCGAAGGTGGCGATGAAGGTCATCGCCGGAACGAGCACCTCGTCGCCCGGCTCGAGGCCGAGCGCCTGGATGCAGAGCCGGAGCGCGTCGAGCCCGTTCGAGAGCCCCACGCAGTGAGCTGCACCCGAGTACTCGGCGAACGCCTCCTCGAACCGCGCGACGTGCGGGCCGTTCGTGAACGCGCCGCTCGAGAGCAGTTCCTCGACGTCTGCCAGCACCCCCTCGGCGATCGGCCGATGCGAGTGCGAGAGGTCGAGAAACGGAACGCTACGGTTGGCGACGGCTTCCGACACGGGCCCCTACGGTAGCTAGGGCAGCAGGCCGTAGATCGTCAAGGCGCTATTCGAGGCCACGTAGACCTTCCCGTTCGCCACCGTCGGGATGCTGAACTTCGCCGCCAGATCGAGCGTGTCCCGCGTGCCGGCCTGTGCGCTCGAGTAGAGCACCTGCAGGGTGCTGCCGTTGTGGCGCGGGTCGTAGGCGAAGAGGACGCCGGGCGCGGTGACGTCGTTGCGTTGCACGGCCCAGAGGATCCCGTTCGAGCTGCCGTTCGCCGAGACGGACATCGACGCGCCCGGATACGGCATGACTGCCGCCGACCTCATCGGCGAAGAGGTCGGGAAGAGCCCGTTCGTGAGCGGGAACGACTGGAGGACATCGGTGACCGGCGAGTAGAAGACGTCGCCGTTGAAGTAGACGGGTGCGCTGTAGTTCCCGGGTTCAGGCGAGCCGTTCGGGAAGATGAACGGAAGCGACTGCACGATCTGGGAGTCGCCGTTCGCGTTGAAATGTCCCAGGTTGTCGCGGTCGACCAGGTCGATCGTCTCGTTCTTGCCGGCGCTCGTCATCAGGTTCGGGAAGGGGCCCGGCTGGAGCGGCAGCAGCGCGAGACCGCCGGCGCCGAGGTCCGCGTTGTCCGTGTCGAGCGTGCTCTGGTTCGCGGGCGTGAAGTAGTCGGCAACGGTCAGGTTGGGATTCATGCGGAGGTAGGAGTCGCCGTAGTCGCTGCCGCCCGAGTTCGCGTCGAACTTGCCGTCGCCCGTGGTCAGATAGATCGAGCCGGTTGCGTCGGTCGCGAGCCCGTCCCCCGACTGCCAGATCCCGCCGCCTTCGCCGTTCGGCGTCGAGCAGAAGATGTACAGCTGCTGCAGCGTGCTCGCGCTGTAGCCCATTGCCCAGCCGTGATAGGGCTGGTTGTCGCCGTGGCTTCCGAATGCGAAGTAAACGACCCCGTTCAACAGCAGTAGCGCGGTGCGCTGGTTCTCGCGAAGCGAGTTGAACGCGAGCGTCCCTCCCGACGAGCCGATCGCCGGTACCGGGGACAGTCCCCTGGATCACGACCGGCCCGCCGAACTTCTCGGCGCCGGTCGTGATGTCGAGTGCGTGCAGGCGCTGGACGAAGTTCGTCGTGGATCCCACGGTCTCTTTCGTCTTGACGACCACGTACATCGTGTTCGTGGCGGTGTCGATCACCGGCGTGCTCGTGATCCCGATCTCCGGTGTGATGTCGCAGCACTCACCGACATCGCCTGACGTCACCGTCGTGACGCCGGAGCCGGGGTTGATGAAGCTCCGCTTCCAGATCGGCGTGCTGCTCTGCCCGTCGGCGTCGAACGCGTAGACGCTGTCGTGCTCGGTCGCGACGTAGACGACGTTGTGGAAGCCTTGCCCTGGGATCGCGAGGTTGGCGACATACAGCGGGGAGGCGTGGGCGATCCCGTCTGTCTGGAAGGTGAAGAGCTTCCCGAACGTCGACGTGTTCACGTTCGCAGGCGTCAACACGGTCTCGGTGGTGTTCGCGCCCGTGCGCATGGTGTTGTTGTGGAACGTGAAGATCCCCGGGTAGTTGCTCACGTACACGGTCGCGCTGACCGATTGGGAACCGGCCGTGGCGGTCACGATGTGCGTGCCGGCGCTCGTCGGTGGCGTGTAGAGCCCGTTTGACGTGACTGTCCCGGTCGACGCGGTCCCGCCGTTGACGCCGTCGACCGACCAGGTCGCAGCGCCGCCCTGCGCGACGAACTGCTGCGTCCTCGTGAACGTCAGCGTCGCCGTCCTCGGCGAGATCACCAGGCCCGTGAACGCGGTCGCGGTATTCGAGTAGGCACCCAGCTTGCCCGCCGTGTTCACCGCGCGAACGCGGTACGAGTAGGAGGTGTTTGCGGCGAGGCCCGTATCGCTGAAGGTCGTTCCTGTCGGGGTCGCGATCTGGGTGAAGGTGCTGCAGCCCGCGCCCTGGCAGCGCTCGACTCGGTACCCGGTGATGCCCGTGTGATCGGTTGCGGGCAGCCAGCTCAGATCGACCTGTGACGGGGAGACGGCTGCGGCGGACAGCCCGTTCGGAGCCGACGGGTAGCTGATCCCGGTCGACATGTCGGCCTGGATCTGAGCCGTGGTGAGCGCGGTGTCGTAGATCCGCGCCTCGTCGATCATGCCGTTGAAGAACTGGCCGTAGAGACTGTCGCCGCCGATCTGCAAGGCACTCGACGAGGCCTTGATCGACCCGGTAGCCGGGGTGCTCGACACCTGGTCGCCGTTCACGTAGAGGCGGATGCTCGTGCCGTCGTACGTGGCCGCGAGGAACGTCCAGGCGCCGACGGGGGCACTGGTCGAGCCGCTGACCGTGATGTGCCCGGTGTTGAGCGTCGCTCCGACGCCGGGTGTTCCGTCGGGCGTGACGCCCTCCAGGAAGTAGGTGTCGTCGGGCTTGTAGATCACGTCGCGCCACGCAGGTGAGTTGTTGGCGGGGTTGATCCATGCTTCGAGCGTCATCCCACTGGCGAGATCCAGCGATGCAGAGTCGGGGACGGTCACCCTGGTGCTGGTGCCGTTGAAGACGAGCGCCGGGCCAAACTTGCCGTTCGCCGTCCACGTTCCGTTCGCCACCGTGCCGTTGTTGCCGTTCCCCGAGGAGTCGGCGACCGTCGTGCCGGAGCCTTCGTCGAAGGCGTAGGCGGCGACGAGCGTCGAGGCGACGGCGCTGGTGGTGGCGCTGGCGCTGTTCGACACGGGGCCGAGGTTGCCGGCGGCGTCCATCGCGCGCACCTGGTACGAGTAGCTCGTAGCGGGCGTCAGACCGGTGTCGGAGTAGGTCGTCTGTGGGCCGGTGAGCTGAACGAGGTGACTGAAGTTGCTGCAGCCGGCGCCTTGGCAGCGGTCGACGCGGTAGCCGGTGACGCCAACGTCGTCGGTCGCCGGGCCCCACACCAAGTCGATCTGGCTGCTCGAAGCCGCCGCGGCGCTGAGTGTGCCCGGGACGGTTGGTGGTTGGGTGTCGGCTGGGGTGGTGTTGGTGGCGGTGTTGGAGTAGGGGGATTGGTTGCCGGAGGGGTCGGTGGCGAGGACGCGGTAGCTGTAGCTGGTGCCCGGGGTGAGGTTGGTGTCGTTGTAGGTGGTGGTGGTGCCGTTGGTGGTGCCGATCTGGTTGAAGGTGGTGCAGCTGGCGCCTTGGCAGCGTTCGATCCGGTAGCCGTTGACGGAGACGTTGTCGGTGGCGGCGGTCCAGGCGAGGTCGATCTCGACGGCGCTCGCGGCGGTGGCGGTCAGGTTGCTTGGTGCGGTCGGGGGTTGGCCGTCTTGGGCTGGGGTGGTGGCGGTCGCGGTGTTCGAGTAGGGGCTCAGGTTGCTGGAGGCGTCGGTGGCGCGGACGCGGTAGCTGTAGGTGTTGCCGGCGGTCAGGCCGGTGTTGTTGAAGCCGGCCGTGGTGCTGGTCGCGATCTGGGTGAAGTTGCTGCAGCCGGCGCCCTGGCAGCGTTCGATCAGGTAGTTGGAGACGCCGACGTTGTCGGTCGAGGCGGTCCAGGTGAGGTTGACCTGGGTGCCGCTGACGGCGTTTGCGAGCAGGTTGGTCGGGGCGGTCGGCGCCTGTGAGTCGATCCCGACGGGTGTCGTCATGTCGCTTTGGATCTGGGCGGCTGTCAGCGCGGTCGAGTAGATCCGGGCTTCGTCGATCGTTCCGTTGAAGTACTGGCCGTAGATCGCGTCGCCGCCGATCTGCAACGGGTTCGACGATCCGGCGATCGTGCCGGTGCGTGCCTGGCTCGCGACCTGGACGCCGTTCACGTAGAGGCGGATGTTCGCGCCGTCGTAGGTGGCGGCGATGTGCGACCAGGTGTTGACCGGCAACGCGGCCGAGCCGCCGGCGAACGCATCGCTCGAACCGGTCGTGACGCCGCCAGCCGGGCCGCCGCCCGGGTAGACCGCTTCGAGGAAGTAGTTGTCGTCGCCCTTGTAGATCACGTCACGCCACGACGGCGTCACGCTGGCCGGCTTGACCCACGCCTCGAGTGTCATCGCACTCGACAGATGCAGCGTGGCCGCATCCGGGATCGTCACCTTCGCGTTCGTGCCGTTGAAGACGAGAGCCGGACCGAACTTCCCACTCGCCGTCCAGGCGGTGTTCGCGACCGTGCCCGTGTGCCCATTCCCCGACGAATCCGCAACCGTCGTCCCCGCACCCTCACCAAACGCATACGACGCCACCAAACCCGCGATCACGGCCGGTTGGGTCGTTCCGGAGGCAACATTCGAGTAGCCGCTGAGGTTCGCCGCGGCGTCGGTCGCCCGCACGCGGTAGCTGTAGGAGGTCGACGGCGTCAAGCCGGTGTCGCTGAAGGCGTTCGTGCTTGCCGTCCCAACCTCCGCGAAGTTGCTGCAGCCGGCGCCTTGGCAGCGCTCGACGCGGTAGCCGGTGACGCCGAGATTGTCCGTCGAGGCGCTCCAGGCGAGGTCGATGCGGCCGCTGCCGATCGGGCTCGCAGTCAGGTTGGCCGGGACGGTTGGTGGTTGGGTGTCGGCTGGGGTGGTGTTGGTGGCGGTGTTGGAGTAGGGGGATTGGTTGCCGGAGGGGTCGGTGGCGAGGACGCGGTAGCTGTAGCTGGTGCCCGGGGTGAGGTTGGTGTCGTTGTAGGTGGTGGTGGTGCCGTTGGTGGTGCCGATCTGGTTGAAGGTGGTGCAGCTGGCGCCTTGGCAGCGTTCGATCCGGTAGCCGTTGACGGAGACGTTGTCGGTGGCGGCGGTCCAGGCGAGGTCGATCTCGACGGCGCTCGCGGCGGTGGCGGTCAGGTTGCTTGGTGCGGTCGGGGGTTGGCCGTCTTGGGCTGGGGTGGTGGCGGTCGCGGTGTTCGAGTAGGGGCTCAGGTTGCTGGAGGCGTCGGTGGCGCGGACGCGGTAGCTGTAGGTGTTGCCGGCGGTCAGGCCGGTGTTGTTGAAGCCGGCCGTGGTGCTGGTCGCGATCTGGGTGAAGTTGCTGCAGCCGGCGCCCTGGCAGCGTTCGATCAGGTAGTTGGAGACGCCGACGTTGTCGGTCGAGGCGGTCCAGGTGAGGTTGACCTGGGTGCCGCTGACGGCGTTTGCGAGCAGGTTGGTCGGGGCGGTCGGCGCCTGTGAGTCGATCCCGACGGGTGTCGTCATGTCGCTTTGGATCTGGGCGGCTGTCAGCGCGGTCGAGTAGATCCGGGCTTCGTCGATCGTTCCGTTGAAGTACTGGCCGTAGATCGCGTCGCCGCCGATCTGCAACGGGTTCGACGATCCGGCGATCGTGCCGGTGCGTGCCTGGCTCGCGACCTGGACGCCGTTCACGTAGAGGCGGATGTTCGCGCCGTCGTAGGTGGCGGCGATGTGCGACCAGGTGTTGACCGGCAACGCGGCCGAGCCGCCGGCGAACGCATCGCTCGAGCCGGTCGTGACGCCGGCGGCCGGGCCGCCGCCCGGGTAGACCGCTTCGAGGAAGTAGTTGTCGTCGCCCTTGTAGATCACGTCACGCCACGACGGCGTCACGCTGGCCGGCTTGACCCACGCCTCGAGCGTCATCGCACTCGACAGATGCAGCGTGGCCGCATCCGGGATCGTCACCTTCGCGTTCGTGCCGTTGAAGACGAGGCCCGGACCGAACTTCCCACTCGCCGTCCAGGTCGGTGTTCGCGACCGTGCCCGTGTGCCCATTCCCCGACGAATCCGCAACCGTCGTCCCCGCACCCTCACCAAACGCATACGACGCCACCAAACCCGCGGTCGCGGCCTGGCTCCCGACGGGGGCGACGATCAGCGGCGCGAGGGCGAGCACGCTGACACACGCGCCTGCGAGCGCACTGAGCCGCAATCCCCTCCATTTGGCCGCTCTCTGCAAAGGCCCCTCCCCAGGAACCGACGTCTTCTCACAATGGCAGAATCGAGGCACGTTGTCGACGGGCAGGACGAGACTGAGTGCTCGCGGCATCGCGTCGTTGCTCGTCGCGCTCGGGATCGCGGCGGCAGCCGGCGGCTGCGGCTCGGCGAAGACGTCGCAGCCTGAGGTTCCTGTCGCGCCGAAGGTCGACCTGTCGTCCACCCGCTCGGTCTCGAGCACCGGGATCGACCGTGGCACCGTCAAGGACCTCCACGTCATCTGGCGCTTCAAGCTCGGCCCCGGCCCCGGTAACACTGCGCCGGCGGCTCCGGTCGTTTCCGCCGACGTCGTCTACGTGGACAGCGTCACCAGCGGCGTCGTGGCGCTCGATCTCCGAACCGGGGCGGTGCGCTGGCGGCACCCGATCGAGCCCGGCGAGCCGGGGGCGAACGGGCTCGCCGTCTCGGGCCCGCGGGTCGTCGGCACGACCAACACGTCGGTGTTCGCGCTCTCCGCGGCGAGCGGCCGGTTGCTGTGGGACCGTCCGCTCCTCACTCGCACCGAGCGGAGGATCGAATCCGCGCCGCTGGTGGCAGGCGGACTCGTCTATGCGAGTACCGTCGGCGATCGGCCAGGGCGGCTGGGGGCGTTGTATGCGCTCGACGCGGCGTCGGGACGCGTCAGGTGGAGAGTGCCGACCGTGAGGAAGCCCTTTCCAGATCCGGCCGAGGCGGGCGGCGGGGGAGGCCGCTATCCCCCCAGCAGCGACGGCCGGAATCTCTATTGGGGAACGACGAGCCCGTTGCCGAACGGCGGAACTGCTCTGCATTCGAACGGCGGCTCCTACCCCGGGCCGGGTGCCTGACACGGACTCGCTGCTGACGTTGAACGCGCGCACCGGCAGCCTGCGCTGGCGAGACCAGGTGACGAGCCACGACGTCCGCGGCTACGACTTCCAGCTCTCGCCGGTGCTCGCACCTGCTGGCAGCGTGCCCGCGGTTTTCGGCGCCGGGCTGGGAGGCCTGGTCGTCGCGTGGAACCGCGCGTCACATCGCAGGCTGTGGCAAGCGCAGGTCGGTGTGCACCGAAACGACCAGGGGCGCCTTCCGGGTGAGCCGGTCACCGTCTGCCCGGGGCTGCTCGGGGGCGCTGCGACGTCGCTCGCCTACGACAGCGGCACGCTCTTCGTCCCGGTCGTCGACCTCTGCATGCAGGCCGCCGCTTCGCGGTACGAGCCGCCGCCTGGGACGAACGTCGCGCACTCCGGTGGCGGTGAGCTCGTGGCGCTGAATGCCGCGACAGGCACACGCCGCTGGACTCATCGCTTTCCGCGGGCCGACCTCGGCTGCGCGACCGTCGCCGGCGGCGTCGTCTTCACGTCGACCGCCGACGGCACCACGTACGGGCTCGACACGCGCGATGGGCGAACGCTCTGGCGGGCGACTTCGCGCGCCGGCATCAACGCCTGTCCGACGCTGGTCGGGAGTGAGCTCCTCGTACCGGCCTCGGTTCGCGTGCGTCCAACCGACGTCCTCGAGCTGACCGCGTTCGGCACAGGCCGGTAACGGTCAGCGGCGACCCTCCTGTCGAGGCGCTCGGATGGTCGAAACCGCGCGCCGCGCCAGGACGCTGAGCCGCTGTCGGTCGCGCACGGAACGCCGGACCGCCTCGTCGGTCACCCGAGGTGCTCGCCGCCGAAACGCCGACAGGTAGCCGGCAACGATCGCAGCAGCCGACAACTCCGAGCGCATGCGGTAGGCGGTGCGGGCGAGGACGAACGTTGGACGATACCCAACGAAGTACGACGCCTCACCTTCCGAGAACCAGGCCTTGGAACGACTCCCGTCGCCGCTCCCTTCCGGCCGGTGGTGCCGGAATGGAAGCTCGTGCTGGGTGCCCGTGCGCCAACCGGCGAGTCGAGCCTTCGTCTCGTCCACCTGGGCATAGCCGAGATCCTCCTCGAGCGGCAGCACGATCTTCAGCTCCGGCCACCTGTAGCACCTCGTCGGCCCCCAGACGTGGTCTTCGAGGATCGGCCGTTGCTGCCACTGGTCGCCGCTGAGTTCCAGCAAGAACCACTCGTGATGCCGAGGCTCGGATCGCGCCGAAATGCGTCGAGGATCTGCTCGAAGAAATCAGGCGCCATCGAGACGTCGGCGTCGAGCTTCACGAGCACGTCGGGATCGGACTCGAGCGCGGCAACGCCCGCGTGAAACGCGACGATGTACGGTCGGCCGGTGCGGGTGTAGCGGGCTCCTGCCTCGGATCGAGCCAGCTTCACCCAAGGAAGCTCGGCGGAGAGCTCTTCGACGTAAGCGGGTGTTCCGTCGGTCGAGCCGTTGTCAACCACGATCCACGCGAGGGGCGTGACGGTCTGAGCGGCAAGAGACGCAAACAGCCGAGGCAGATTCTCCCGTTCGTCGCGGGCGGGCGTGATCGCTGCATAGGTCAGGGGCCATGGCGCCATTCGGTCAGTGCTCGCGGCTCTCGCGCAGACGAGAGAGCGTACGGGATCTTTTCGCGTGCCCAGGAACCAATCCTGTGGTGCGCGGAGTGCGGTGTGCTCGGAGAGTCCGGCCCTCGGTCCGTCCGAGGTGCTATTGGTTTCGGGGCTCGCCCACCCCTCGTGATGCCATGACCGACACCCCACAAGCACCGGCCGATGTCTCGGTTCTGATCGTCAACTGGAACACCCGGGATCTCGTTCTCGGGTGCCTCGATGCTTTGCCGGTGGGGATCGACGACGACCTGACCCTCGACGTGGTCGTCGTGGACAACGGATCGACGGATGGGTCGGTCGAGGCGCTCGAGACACGCTCGGGCATCGTGCTCGTGCGCAACGACTCCAACGTCGGGTTCGCGCGGGCCGTGAACCAGGCGTATGAGCACTCGCGAGCCGAGCTCGTCCTGCTTCTCAACTCGGACGTCGAACTGATGCCTGGTGCGCTCAGCGTCCTCGTTCGGTTTCTTCGCCAACACCAGGATGCTGCAGGGGCCGCTCCGCTCTACCGGTATCCCGACGGGACCGAGCAGCCATTCCACTTCCGTTTTCCCTCGTTCACGATGACCCTTGCCAACGGATCCTCGACCATCCGTCGACTGCTTCCGGGGATGGACGGCCGCCTCCGGAGCTACAAGATGCTCGACGATGATTTCTCACAGGCGAGGACGGTCCCGCAGCCGTCCGCGAGTTGCCTGCTGCTCCGGCGCGACTACCTGCCGGACGATCACCTCATGGACGAGCGGTACCCGATCTTCTTCAACGATGTGCAGTTCGCGCGCCGCTTGGCGAACGAAGGCAGATCACTCTGGGTGGTGCCCGAGGCGGTCGTCGTGCACGAGGCACATGCCACCACCAAGAAGCTCGGTAACGCGACCGCGAAGCGGCAGTACATCGCCTCGGTCGTGCAAATGCTCTCGGAGACCGAGAGTCCGCTGAAGGTCTGGGCGTACCGCGGTGTCGTGCTGGTTCAGAACACGCCACTCACGGTGCTTCGGCGTCCCGGCAGCCTCAGCTTCCGCAACCTGTTGCTCGCACTCGCCGGCGACCCCGGCCCGCTGCCTCGCAAGACGCGTTAGCCGGAGTTGCCCAGAGCGTTCTCCGTTGGAGGCCCGAACGGCGGCGGGCGCCGGTGGAGCAGGACGGCAAGCGCAGCGCGGTTGGCCGCGCGGCGGCGCCGGTTCTGCACAGGGTCGCGGCCACCGAAGACCGCACGCAACGAGAGGGCGAGACACATCGCCGCCAGACCAACGACGAAGTGCGGTCGCGAGTAGTTCTTCTCCATGTACTGCCGCCGCGCGTACGCGTCCTGGGCGGACAAGGTCTCGTTCCAGCGCCCCCTGCCGGCGTGGTGAATGATCGTGAGGTAGGGGAGATGGCGGATCGACCACCCGGCTCGCTTGATGCGTAGGCAGAGATCGGGTTCCTCGCAGTAGAGGAAGAAACGTTCGTCCATCAGGCCCGCCTCGGCGATTGCGGACCGCCGGGCGAGCATGAACGACCCCGACGTCCAGTCGCACTCTTGCTCGTGGTCGTACTTCGACAGATCGAGCTCGCGCTCGCCGAGCCAGCTGGGCTGCCAGGGCAGGCTCTCGACGCCGAGCGCTTCGAACAGCGTGCGTGCCGCATTCGGGAATCGCCGGATCGTCGGCCACAACTCGCCGTCCGCCGTCACCTGGCGAACGCCCACGAGTCCCAGGCGCGGCTGAGACTGCATCACGTCCACGAGCTCTCTGAGTGTTCCGGCGACGACCTCGGTGTCGGGATTCAGGAAGAGCACCAAGGGGGCTGAGACGGCTCGAAAGCCGACATTGTTCGCGTGAGCGAAACCGCGGTTCTCACACTCCAGCACGCGGACCGTTGGAAAGCGCGCCTCGATCAGCTCGGTCGTCCGTCGGCTCGCGCCGTTCTCGACGACGACGACGTCCAGTGAGAGCTCGCCCGCGTGCTCGAAGAGCGATGTCAGGCACGGACCGAGCCACTCGGCACTGTCGTGCGAGACGATGATCACTGCGAGCTCGCACGTCTCGTTGGGTGCGGCGGCCGCCTGCGCCATCGTCATTCGAGCCTAGGCCCGACCTCCGTCATCCGCAACCCCCGCGTCGGCCATGATCAGCTCGGCGAGCTCATCGACGAGCCGCGGATTGGTACGGAGAGGATCGAACCCCCGTGTCGGTTCGATCCGAATCCGCGTCAGGTCCTCCGGCCCTGCCAGGAGGACCGCTCGCCCGATCGCAGCCAGGTGTCGGTCGACCGCGCCGACCTCGCTTGCAAACAGGCTGTAGGCCGGGATCCCGAGGTACGCGGCCTCCCGCAACATCGTCCCGCCCGAGCAGAGCACGAGGTCGACCGCACGCAAGAGGGAGAGAAAGGGGACGGGGTGCTCGAGCACGATCGGCGGGTTCTCCGGCTCGAGCCCCGCGAGGTCGTCGCGCTGGCGCGCGTATCGCGGTGCGAGGACGATCACCGCCTGCGGCTGCCGCGCGACGTGACGCAGTGCGCCCAGGTACAGCGTCCGCGATGCCTCGCGGTAGTAGTGGCTCTCCTCCGCCGGAGGACGCACGAGCACGCGCACCCGTGAGTCTCGCGGGGATCCGTCGAGGACGGCCGCGTCGGCCGCCTCGAGCGCCAACCCCGAGAACGTCAGATCCTCCTTCAGCCCGGAGAACGGCAGAAGCCGCGGCTGCTTGATGCCCGCCGCGAGGTAGGCGGACGGCTCGATCACGTCCGGGTGGAGAATCGTCGAGCGCGTCCAGCGGTACACCGTGAGATTCGCGTGCTCGTAATCCGAGATCACGAACGAGGGGATGCCGAGGCTTCGAGCGGCGAGTGTGGCAGCCCGTGACGCGGAGATCAGGACGTCCGGCCGTTCGCCGCGGCACATCACCGAACGAAGAGCGCGGGTTCGTGTCGCCAACCCTCGCACCTTGCTGCTCTTCGAGGCCCCGTAGGCCGCCCCGACCGCTTCGTAGGCGACGTCCCGTGCCCTCAGCGACTCGAAGGTCGAGCCGTAGTCGCGCGCGGTGACACGGACGACCGCTCCTCGTAGTCGGCACGCTTCGACGAGCGGCAGCAGGTATTGCACCTGCGGCTCGTTCTCGATGTCTGTCCAGACCACCACAGCCCGCAGGGTTGCATTTCGACGCGACGGAGCAGGCGGATTGCGGCGGCGACTCACGTCACGTGCAGCGGACGCTTGTAACTTTGCCGTCCGTGACTACGCTGTTTTCAGGTGCGGCGGCGGCGAACAGGGGGGATTCGGCTTTGAACGAGGTGCAGGCAATCGCGTACCTCGTCGGCGCGCGACCGAACTACGTGAAGATGGCGCCTCTCGTCGCGCGAGCTGCGCCGGCGCGCGCCCGAGCTTCGCCATGTCGTGATCAATACCGGCCAGCACTACGACCGTGAGATGTCCGGAATCTTCCTCGACGAGCTCGAAATCGGCCCGCCGGACTTCGAGCTCGACGTCGGCTCTGGGTACCCACGGCGCGCAGACGGCACGCGCTCTGGAACGGATCGAAGGCGTACTCGAACCGCTCCGTCCAGGCGCCCTCGTCGTTCCCGGTGACGTCAACTCAACGCTCGCAGGCGCGCTGGCGGCTGCGAAGCTCGGCGTTCCGATCGCACATCTCGAGGCGGGACTCAGGAGCTTCGACCGGTCGATGCCCGAGGAGGTCAACCGCGTCCTCACCGACCAGCTCTCGACGTGGTGCTTCACGCACAGTCCGGAGGCAGCCGAAAATCTGCTGCGCGAAGGAGTCGACCCGAGCTCGATCTTTTTCGTAGGCAACACGATGATCGACACGCTCGAGCGGATGATGGACGCAGTGCGTCGTTCGACGATCCTTCGTGACCTCGGGCTCGAGACGAACGGATACGTGCTCGCCACACTTGCATCGCCCCGGTCTCGTCGACGGAGCGAGCTTCGAGCCGGTGCTCGAGAGCCTCGCTCGCCTTTCCGAGTGGCTGCCGGTGATCTTCCCGGTCCACCCGCGGACTCGCGCCAGGATCGACAACGACCGGCAGCACGGGTCGCTGCGCCTGATCGCGCCGGTCGGCTACGTCGACTTTCTCGCACTCGAGAGCAACGCGCGCGCGGTCGTAACCGACTCGGGCGGTGTGCAGGAGGAGACGACCCACCTCGGCGTGCCCTGCTTCACGATGCGCGACAACACGGAGCGGCCGATCACGGTGCTTCAAGGCACCAACCGCATCATCGGGACCGACCCGGCGGCACTCGACGACGTGCCGCGAGCGGTTCGTGAGTGGTCGCCGCCGGATCACGAGCTCGCCGGCTGGGACGGCCGCGCCGCCACTCGTGTCGCCGACGTCCTGCTCGCTGCGTTGAGGCCGGCCGTCGAGCCGCTCGGGGCCGGCTGATGAGCGTCGCGGCGAACGTCGCCCCACAGTCCTTGCTTGCCGGCTGCGTCGAGCACCTGACCGCAGTGTGGGACGAGTCACGCGGCCTCTTTCCGTACTCGACGAGGCTGGTGAACGGTCAATTCAGCAACGACTACGAGCATCCCGACGCGATCCGCTACACGATCAATTCGCTGCTCGGGCTCGCCGAGTGCGCTCGGGCGGGTGGGGCCGGGCCGAGCGTGGCCGATGTGAGCGAACTGGTATCCACGTTCCTCGCGCGGCACGAAGAAGACGTCGTCACCTGCGCCGACGCCGGACTGCTCACGCTGCTGCTCGCCGACTACGGGGATCCCGACGCCCCGGCGCTCGACGCATCCCTGGCCCGGCTCGAGGCGCACCTGCGCCGACCCGTTGCGACGCAGAACGTCCAGGATCTCGCCTGGGCTCTCTGGGGCGCTTGTGGGGCTGCGCGCGCACGCCCTGCGAGCAGCGAGCAGCCTACTGAGCGAGACCTTCGAGTCGATCACGTCAAACCTCGTCGTCCCGTCATCGCGGCTGCCTCGACACAGCACGCGTCGGTATCGCCGAGATCTCGTTTCGTTCGGAGGTCTCGTCTACTTCCTCCGCGCGATGCACGAGTATCAGCAGGCGACCGGCGACGAAGAGGCAGGCGCCCTGTTCGAGTGCGGCGTCCGCCTCGCACTCGACCTGCAGGGGTCACGCGGCGAGTGGCCCTGGCTGATCAGCGGCGCCTCGGGCGCGATCGTCGATGCCTACCCCGTTTTCTCGGTCCATCAGGACAGCATGGCCATGCTCTTCCTGCTCCCTGCGCTCGACCGGGGCATGTCAGGGGTCGGCGAGGCGGTGTCGAAGAGCCTCGCTTGGTGCTTCGGCGAGAATGAGCTCGCGCTCGACTTCTACGTCAGAGATCCGTTCTTCGCGTACAGGTCGATCGAGCGCGTCGATCGTGCGCCGAGGCTGCGCCGGTATCTGCGCTCGCTGGTGCCGGCGCGGAGCTCGGCCTTCGGCTCGAGCGCCGTCCGTCTGAACCCGGAGTGCCGGTCGTACCACCTCGGGTGGATCCTGTACGCGTGGTCCGGTCGCGCCGAGGTGACCGGCCGCCTCAGCGGGTAGCCGGCGAGGGCCGCTCGGGGAAGCTGCGCGCCCGCCTCGCGGTCGCTGCTTCGGCCGTGGCCCCCGAGCGGGCCCAGCTGGGCTCGACGAGCAGCGCTGCCGAGAGGCCGAGGATGACCCAGAAGACGATGAAGATCTGCGTGAACCCGAACGCGTCGAACGTCAACATCCCGACGCCGAAGGCGAGGATGGACGCCGCCAGCCCGTCGAACAGCCATCTGTCGGGGTCGTCGGCCTCGAGCTCCTTCCCGCGTCGCAAGAGCTTGCGCACGGCCCGCACGAAGAGCCAGAGCCACAGCCCGAAGCCGACGTAACCCACGTCCAGGAGGTTGCTGAGCCATTGATTGTCGAGGATCGGTGCGTTGCGCTCCTTGACGAAGAAGCCGACGATTCGGGTGCCCATCCCTTCCCCGAACAACGGATGCCTGCTCGCCTCGGCGATCATCGGCCGTAGCTGCCGGATGCGCCCGCCGGCAAGCTGGGTGTTGGCGTTCGCTGCCAGCTGGGTCTGTTCCGCGATCAGCCCGCCTTTGGGGAAGAACGCCTCCCTGAAGTTGCCGATCGCGCCCGGCAAGAAGATGTGGATGACGACGATGGCGGGGAGGAACGCCGGCAGGACGCGGACCGCTTCCTGCCGGTGCCGGATGAAATAGACGATGAACTCGGCAGCCAGCATGGTGAGGGCCGTGCGAGACCCGGTCGCCAGAGCGCCGAGGATCAGCAAGATCGTCGCGAAGAACCAGCGGCGCCCTCCGATCTTCATCAGGTAGACCGAGATCGGCACGACCAGGGCGAACAGCCCGCCGAGCGCGATCGGGTGCTGTGCCGGGCCGTAGATTCGTAGGTGCCCGCCTCGCTGGATATCGCTGATGCCGGTTGGATCCAGGATCAGGATCGGGAGGACCGAATGCAGCTTGTTGAAGACGTTGAATCCGGTCCGAAGCTCGAGGATCCCCAGAGCGGCGACAACGGTCGTCCCACCGGTCAGGAGCCGCAGCAGTAGGAGCACGGAATCGCGGCTGCGAATCGTCGTCGCGATCAGGTAGTAGACGAGGACGAAACTGAAGAAGAAGGTGAGCGTCTTCATTACGAAGCTTCCGTACGCCTGGACGCGACCGGGGTTGGACAGCTCTGAAGCGAGAATGCAGCCGACGAGCAGCAGGATCGGCCAGTCGAACGGGGTCGCGGTCAACGTCACGCGGCGGTCGATGAGAAGCGACGTCAGCCAGATCAGCACGACGAGCGCGACGGCCACCCGGTAAAGCTCCAGGTTGAACGGCAGGCTGCCGGGGAGGTGATACCGGCCGATCGGCACGAACAGCACGATCACGACGATCAGCCCGATCAGGCTGTGCCAGCGGAGAAGCGAACGATGGAGTGCCGCGAGAGCGACCGTCATCACCACCAGCGGGCCGAGGAATTTCGGATTTACTCCGCTGACGATCACCGCCGAGAGCACCGCGACGGAGCCGAGAATGACCACGGCTTCGGGCGCGCGGCTCAGTCCCAGGACTGCTCGCAAGGTCTACGACCCTGTACGAGAGCGCGCCGGGCGACGCGCGGTGCCCTGTTGCTGCACCGGCGACGCGGCGATCTTGACGGGCGCGGCGCGTGGCCGGAGGTTCTCGAGCACAAACGCGAGGCCGAACGTCGCGCTCAAGACTGCGAGCAGGATCACGATCGGAAGCGTCTTCTTGCGGGGGAGGAAAACCTTCGGGATCGTCGCCGACTGGATCGTCTGGATGTCGATGCGCTGGCTGCCGGGAATATCCGCGGAACGCTGTTCCTGTGCGACATATTCCAGAAATGCGCTTCGCCCGAGCAGCGTTGCCTTCACGGCGTCGCCTGGCGTATCGGCCTGGCCGGCGAGCAAGATCACCGGGAGGGTCGAGCTCGGGTTGGCGGGCTGGACCGGCGTGGCCAGGAGCTTCCAGGTCTTCGGCGCGCCGCGCCTCCGCATCATGGCTTTCACCTGGTCGCTGTTCGCAAACTGCGAATACAGGTCGGTGAGGCTGGCGAACCGCGTCGGGTCTGCGAACTCCGACCCCTGGCCCACCTCCGACGATGGGAGCGTTGCGCGGCCCCACGGGAAGCCGTGCTGCGTCAGGAGAACGGTCGACGTGCTCTGCCACACCTCCGGCTTGCGGTAGACCAACCCGCCAGACGTGACTTTCGCCACCGAGAGAATCGAAAGCAGGATTGCGAGGACGACGCCGCCGATCACGAGCTTCCGGAACCGCCAGAGCACCTTGCCGTACAAACTCAGATCCATCTCTCAGCTCACCGACCCTTTTGTCTGCCCGTGTCCGGGCGACGCGCGATTGCCACGCTCTGAGACTACCGAGTCGCGAGGCAGAATCGAACGACAATAGTCGGGCGCCGCCTGACCGAACGGTCGGCGTGGGCTGGCGCATGGCCCCGGGGGCGTGGCCGGGGTGGAGGGCGCATTCCTAGTGCTTGCAGGAGCTCTTGCCGGGCTTGCCTGCCCGGACGTTCGCCAGGAAGCAGGCGGCGGTCGACTTCGGCTTGAGCCGGAAGTCGTTGTTCTTGTAGTCGATGTAGGGCCATGAGGAGACCCGGAAGACGTTCGTCCCGCACGACGAGCGGCCGACGACGACGTTCCGGTCGACGGAGACAGCGGGAACGCACACCGAGGCGCTGCCGAGGACGTTGCCGATCACCTGCACGTTGGTGAAGGATCCATCCGGCCGGAACAAGGCGCCGTGGGCGAAGCTGTTGTACCGGATCAGCGCCCCCGAAAGAGTGGCGGCGCCGCCCAGGTCGATCTCGCGCCAGTCCTTCGGGGTCTCCACGCCGTCGCCCGAGTCGCCGTCGAACGGGTTGACGGGCCACCCGAAGACGTTGTTCTCGAACGTCACGTTCGTGTCCGTCGAGCCGGCGTTCTCTTCGACGTCGTAGATCGCGTTGTGGTCGAACGTGTTTCCTCTGAGCGTGAGGCCGTCGGTGTTCCAGATCAGAAGACCACCGGTATGCCACTCGCCCGAGTTCTTGGTCTGGATTCCGTGGATCCTGTCTCCGATCAGTGTTACTCGCGTCGCGCGACCGGCTGCTCCGTTGTGGATGAAGGGCTCGACCTGAAGGTCGGTCGTGCCGTCGCTGCGCGTCGCGTAGTACGCCTCGGTGGGGTTCGCGGCGTTGCAGCGGGAGTGTGCGTCCGGGTAGCTCGGGCCGCCACACGCGGTGACCGGCCCCACCTCGCTCCGGCGGATCGTCACATTGGCGCAGCCGAGGCACTCGAACGAATCCATGTGCACACCGTCGAGCAGCACGTCATGCGTGCGTGCAGCGCTACCTCCGAACCCGAAGGTCGGGACGTGAAATCTGAAGCAGCCTCCACGGATGATGACTCCTGACGTTCCTGGGTAGAAGGCGAAGATCGGCGCTACAAATGTCACGTCTCCGTTCCCACTGCATGCGAACGTCACTGGTTGGGACTTCGAACCGTGGATTCCTGTCGCACCCGATTGCGCGTCGGTCTCCGGATACCGCCCGGCGGCGACCAGGACGGTGTCGCCGGGATGCGCAATGCGAAACGCGCGGTCGAACGTCGCGCACGGCCGGTTCGGGCTGTTGCGCGCGCAGCCGCTGTCGTTCCCGTTCGTCGCGAGCCAGACGCGGTTGGTCGGCGCCTTCACGTGGCCGCGCGTCGGGAGCGGAGTCGAGTACGAGGCGCCGGCGAGCAGCAGGGCGGCGAGCGCGAGGCCCGAGAACACAGGGAATCGCCGGGCAGCGGCGAACACCATCACCCGCCCGACCCTAACAATGGACCGGCTCAAGGCCTTGCTCGACGTATCCGATCCGTGTCCCATTGCTGCAAACCCCCAGAATCACTCTTGACCCCCGGATGACTGACGATCCGGTCACGCCCGAGCTTGCGCTCGTCGATCCGTCCTTGCGGAATCGGCTGCTGGCCGAGTCGCCGCCAGCCGCTTCGCCACCTGCCCCGGCCAAGCGCGTCCGACAGATCAAGGAGCGCGAGCCTGCGGCGCTCATCGAACAGATTCCGGCGCGGGCTGAGCCAAGCGACGGGAGCCCATCCTACCGACGTCGCCTGACAGTTCCGCTGCTGATCGCCGCGTTCTCTTCACTATTGACGCTCGCAGCGGTCGCGATCGGGCTCGAGTTGCGTCTGAACAAGGAACCGAGCGCGACTCCGGCTTCGACCGTGTCACGCCACACTGCCACGCCTCCGAACCAGCCGCCCGCGTCGTCGACGACGACGCAGCAGACTCCGTCGCGAACGGGTCCCGTCACCACGGCCAAGCCGCCGCGCGAACTGCGCTTCTCCTGGGCTGCCGTCGCCGGCGCAACGTCGTACGACGTCGCTTTCTACGCCCACGGTGCTCACGATCGACTCGTCCTCCAGCTGTCGACGCGCACGCCGACGGCCGTCGTCAAGGTCGGGAAACCAGGCACGAAGGCCGCTCATAGCCTGACGCCTGGCCCGTATCGGTGGTACGTCTGGCCTGTTCGGGCGACCGGCCGCGACGCAGTCGCCGTGGTCAGGTCGACGCTCACCGTCAGTTGAGAAGTCGCCCTGGCGGGGCGGGATTAAGAAACAGCCTCTCGGAACACAATCCCTCGAACGGGGGGTCGGTCTCAGTCGGGAGCGGCCCGATCTGTCCTTGCGATGCGCGTGAAGCCGCCACACGCCTCGGTCGGAATCATCGTCCTGATTCTGCTCCTTGGAACCACGAGTTCTGCCTTTGCCCGCGCACCGAAGCCCCACACGAGCTTCCGCGCGCTGACGAGGCTCGATCACAAAGCCCCTAGCGCGCCGTCCTCGCTGAAGGTCACCGGCGTCGCGAGCTCGTCGATCAACGTCGCGTGGAAAGGCTCGCGCGACAACTTCGGCGTCGTCGGCTACGAGCTCTACGTGAACGGCGCCCTCAAGGATCGCACCGTCTCCACCTTCGACGCGGTCACCGGCGTCGACTGTGGGACGTCGTACGGGATCGCGGTCGCGGCGTACGACCTTGCGGGGAACCACTCCCAGAAGTCGTACCTGGTCGCGAGCACGAGCCCCTGCGCGGCAGCCGCGCCGGCGCCGCCTCCGCCGCCGCCGCCGCCTCCTCCTCCGCCGCCGGCCGGTGACACCCAGGCTCCGACCGCGCCGTCCGGGCTCACCGAGACGGCTGCCACGGACTCGCAGCTCACGCTGTCGTGGACCGCGGCGACCGACAATGTCGGCGTCACCGGGTACCGGGCGTATCTCGGCTCCAACCAGGCTGGTTCGACGGGTTCGACGAACTACACATTCAGCGGCCTCACCTGTGGTTCCACCTACTCCGTGGGTGTCGACGCAATCGACGCCGCCGGGAACCACTCGACGATCGCCTCGGCGAACGTCGCCACGGCCGCCTGTCCAGACACGCTGCCGCCGGTCGCCGTGGCCAACCTGCTTCCGAGTCAGATCACCGCGACGTCGGTCGCGCTCTGGTGGTCGCCGTCACTCGACGATGTCGGTGTGACCGGCTACGGCATCTACCGCAACGGCAGCAGGATCGCGACGACCACTGCGACTGCGTACACCGTGACGGGTCTGACCTGCGGCACGTCGTACCAGCTCGGAGCCGACGCGACCGACGCCGCCGCGAACCGCTCGCCGATCTCGACGATCAGCGTGACGACCTCGGCGTGTGGTGACACCACGCCTCCGACTTCGCCCAGCGGGCTTGCGGTCTCTTCCGTCTCCCAGACCGGCCTGACCCTCAACTGGTCGGCGTCGACCGACGGTGTCGGCGTGACCGGCTACACCGTCTTCCGCAACGGCACGCAGGCGGGTCAGACGGCTGCGACGTCGTATCCGCTCGCGAGCCTGACCTGCGGCACCACCTACTCGCTCGCGGTCGAAGCGCGGGATGCGGCCGGCAACGTCTCTCCGCGTCCTTCTGTCTCTGCCACGACCGCGGCGTGCCCGCCGCCGCCGCCGCCTCCTCCTCCTCCTCCGCCTCCTCCGCCGCCTTCATCGTCAGGGTCGCTGACCCCGTGGACGAGCGCCGCCTTCGTCCCGTACTCATGCGCCCACTCGTTCTACGTCGACGGCGCCGCATCAGGAACAGGCACGGGCGCATCATGGGCGAACGCCTGGAAGACCACCGCTGCGATCAACTGGGGCTCGATCGGCCCGGACGACTGCCTCTACATCGGCGGCGGCACCTATGCGTCGCTGAGCGTCGGCTCATCCGGCACGGCCGGGCATCCCGTCAAGATCCTGTCCGGTCAGGATGCCGGCCACAACGGTGTGGTCATCCTGAACGGCAACCTGATCTTGAACGGTCGCAACTACGTCACGATCGACGGCGAAGGAAGCGACGCGTCCACCCAGCACATCAGGGTCGTGAACGCAACGATTCAGACGCAGAGCAACACCAGCCCGGTGATGCGCTATGTCGAAGGGAACAACGTCATGGTCGCTGCCCAGTACGGCAGCGGCGGCGACTTCGACCACATCTACCTTCACAACGAGGCCGGCGACTCGGCGTTCGACTGTGCCGCCCGCGGAGCACCCGGCTCCTATGACCAGGTGTTCTTCGAGAACAGCCACATCGAGGTCAACGCCGCTGCGAGCGGGAACGGCGCCGGCGCTGACGGGGTGCAGGGCTGCCCCGGCCTGACCGTCCGCTACAGCCTGATCGAGGGAGTTCCGTCCGGGACGCTGGGAACCAATCACCAGGATCTGATCCAGGCCGGGCAGTCGTGGATCTCGGTCTACAGAAGCGTCTTCAAGGACGGCGCCGACTCGGCGTTCGACTACGACTGCTTCAACGGTTCCGCGCCGAACCATTTCCGCATCCTGAACAACCTGTTCATCAAGGCACGCGGTGGCGCCACGATCCGCTTCTACGGGAGCGGCGGAGATGACTGCAGCAGCTTCGACAACGTCCACATCGACAACAACACCTTCGTCGACCACACCAGCGAAGTGGTGAGCAGCTACGGAGGCGTCGACTTCGGTACAGGCACGTACGGCGGCGCCAACCCGACCGTCACGAACACCGACATCAAGAACAACGTCTTCTACAACGACACGGGAAGCCCATCGGTGAAGATCGCTGCGAACAGCGGCTACACGGCTGCCGATTGGCACATCGACTACAACAACGTCTCCGGCGGATCCCAGGGATTCGACATCGACGGGGCCGCCTACACCCAAGCGCACCCGATCACCTGTACGCCGATCTTCGCTCACTACGTTCCAGACAGCAGCCCGTACGCGAGCACGTTCGCAACGCTGAGTGCCGGAGGCTACGACCTGTCTCCGGGCCCCGCGGACACCTGTCTCGCGAACACCGGCACCAGTCTCGCATCCCTGTTCAGCGACGACTTCGCCGGAACCGCGCGTCCGCAATCGGCGGCCTGGGACATCGGCGCGCTCGAGCGCATCGGCGGCTAGTCGACCGCACCCGGCGGGTTGAACGCCGCCGCTCCCCGCGGTCGATCAGGCAATCTGTGCGCTCGATGTGGCTTCGCCAGGCAGTCGTGCTGAGCCAGAACGCTGCGTTGCCGGCGACTCGACCGGACGCGCTTCCCGGGTGAGTCACGAAGCAGGCCACGGTGGGTGGGGACGCGAAGGTCACCGTCGGCATCCCCACGCGGAACCGCTCTCGCTGGCTTCGGCAAGCCGTAGAGAGCGTTCTTGCTCAGACGTACGGCGGGTTCGAGCTCGTGATCTCTGACAACGCCTCCACAGACGACACCGCGTCGGTCGTCGCCGCGCTGGATGATCCACGCGTCACGTACCACCGGTCTGACGTGGACATCGGGATGTTCGGGAACCTGAACCGCGTGGTCGAGCTCACGAAGACGGAGTACGTGGTCGTGCTCCCGGACGACGATCTCCTGTACCCGGACTATCTCGACACCGTGCTCGGCGTTCTCGTCGACAACCAAGCGCTCAGCGTCGTCCACAGCGCGTTCGATCTCATCGACGAGAACGGGAGGCTGCTGGAGCAGGGGCGCATGCTCCTGCCGAGTAGAGGTGAGGTGTCGCTCGAGACCGGGCCGGAGCTGATCGAGCGCAGCATGCGGGCGTCGGGAACGGTCTGCTGGACCTCCGCCTGCTTCCGAACGGCCGCGTTCGTCGCTGCGGGCGGCATGAGGGCGGAGGACGAGCCGTATGCCGACGGGCCGCTGATGATGCGGATCGCCCTGCACGGCGATTTTTCCTGCGTCTCGCGACCACTCGTTGCGGTGCGCGTCCATGCCGGTGCCGAATCCGCGTCAGTCGGTGCCCTTGCCAGTACGGGCTACCGACCGCTCGACGACGCCCCGCAGTTCCTGTATCGCCAGCGTCTGGAGTTTCTCGACGAGGCCGGGCTGCCGCCTCGGCGCGACCGTCGCTACCGCTCGCTCGCGCGGCGCGCGTTCAGGCGCGGAACCGTCGGGCAGCTCACGCTCCAGCTGAGAGCCGGCGACCTGACGGCGGCTGAGGCGCTACGTCAGCTGCTTCGGCTCGGCCGGGATGACCCGGGGATCCTCTGCTCGCGCGCAACGATCAAGCTTGCCGCGACCATCCTGGTCGGGATCGTCAGCAAACCTCGTCCCTAAGACCTTCGCGATGCACAAAGTCTTCTTCAACACCGCGGTTCAACTCGGCGGGCGGGTCGCTTCGATCGGGATCGGTCTCTTCACGCTGCGGCTGACCGCGACGTATTTCGGGGTGGATGTCTACGGCGAATACTCGATCGTCCTCGCAGTCGCAGGCACGACGGTGATCGCCGCAGAGCTTGGCATCACCTCGGTCCTGGCGCGGGAGATCTCCAAGTACCCGGAGGACGCGGACAGCCTGGGCGGCCTGCTGTTCCGCTTCCGCCTCGTCACCGTGGTGCCGGCGGTGTTGATCCTCGCCGCGCTGATTCCGTTCCTGCCGTACAACCACGACACCAAGATCGCGCTGCTGGTGTCGCTCCCCGGGATCGCTGGTCTGATCCTGGGCAACTTCCCGAATGCGTTCTTCCAGGCCAACCTCCGCCTCGAGTACGTCGCAGGGCTCGACGTCGGGGCGAGGGTGCTCGGGCTGGTGGCGATCCTGCTGGTTCGGCTCTTCAACTTCGGGCTGATCGGGTTCGTCGCCCTCGTCGCCACGTCGTACGTGATCGCCTGCCTCGCCACGTTCAGGCTCTCGGGCAGCTTCTGGCGCATCAACACGAGTTTTGACTGGGGACGCGCCAAGCCGTTGATCCGCTCGGCCGTCGGCGTCGGGTTCGCGGCCACGATCGGGCTGCTCGTCTACCGCGGCGACGCGATCCTGCTCTCGCTCCTGAAGACACCACGGGACGTCGGCATCTACACCGTCGCCTACCGGTTCGTCGATCAGGCATTCCTGCTGCCGGGCATGTTCATCGCCACGGTCTTCCCGATCATGACCAGGACGCTGCACACCGACCGGGCGGCCGCGGAACGCGTGATCAACCGCGTCTTCGAGTTCCTCGTGCTCGCCGGCATCGCGATCACCCTCTTCGTCTACACGCTCGCGCCGTTCCTCGTGCAAGTGGTCGCCGGTGACGGTTTCCACGCCGCCGTCCACCCCTTGCGGATCCTGGCGCTCGCGATCACGGCGCTCTTCGCAACCCCGGTCTTCTACAACGTGCTGCTCGCGCGGGACTGGCAGCGAGACCTGATCGCGATCGGGATCCTGCTCCTGGTCTGGGACGTCTCGACCAACCTGATCCTGATCCCGAGATACGGCTACAACGGCGCCGCCGTCGCGACGATCGGCACCCAGACGTTCGCGTTGATCGTCCTCTTCATCGCCGCGCGCCGGCGTGAGCCGTTCCGGATCGATGTCAGCTTCCTGGCACGGGCGGCCGGAGCTGCAGCGGCGGGGGCGGTCGGTGTCTACCTGCTGCGGTCGCAGTCGCAGTGGGAGGCGTTCGCGGGTGCCGAGCTGGCGTTCGCGGCAGGCGCGATTCTGCTCGGGGCCGTGAAGCGAGCCGATCTACGCCGCCTCGTGGCCCGCGTCACCCGATGAAGGCGAACACGAAGGGAACCGGTGTGAAAGCAACGAACGTGGTCGGGGACCTTCTTTGACGTTCTTCAGAAACAAACGAAATCTCAGCATCTTCTTGCTCGTCGGCGTCGTCCTGATCGGCGGCGGTGGCAGCGCGGCGACCGCCTGCAAGCTGTGGTTGAACTGCCACACCCACGGGACCCCGTCGCTTGCCAATGAGATCCAGAACTACCAGGGCAAGTCGAGCGGGATCAAGGTCGACCGCTCCGATCTCACCGTCGCCACCGTTGCGAAGGGCTTCGCGTACCCCACCGATTTCGTCTTCGTCGACGACTCCCACCTCCTCGTCGCCGAACGCGATGGCCGCATCCTGTCGGTCACGACCGCGGGCGTTGTCTCGCCGACGCCCGTCCTCGACCTGAGGCCGCGCATCGACGAGCGCTACTTCCGCGGCATCCTCGGGTTCGCGATCGATCCCGACTTCAAGTCACATCCGTATATCTACGTCGTCTATACGCCCCACATGGGCGGCCCGAAAGCGGTGTCGACGATCGTCAGGGTGAGTCGCTTCACGATGGTCGACGGCCGCGCCGACCCGAGCAGCGAGCGCGTGATCGTCGGCAAGGACGACTCGCGGCCATGCGAGGCCCAACCCGACTCAGCTGATTGCCTGCCGTCGTTGCTCGACGTCGACGGATCCGATATCGCGTTCGGGAGCGACGGGACGTTGTTCATCTCGACGGGCTACGGCGGCGGGTTCGAGCACGTCGAGCATTCGGCGACGCTGGCCCAAGACGTGAACACGCTCGGCGGCAAGTTGCTGCATGTCGACCGCGACGGGAAGGGGCTCCCCGACAATCCCTACTGGAACGGCAACCCGGACGCGAACCGCTCGAAGGTCTGGGCAGTCGGCTTTCGAAACCCGTTCCGGTTCGGCCAGGTGGCAACCGACCCGCTCACGTTCCTGGTCGGGAACGTGGGCTGGAACTGGCGCGAATCGATTTTCCGGGTCACCCGCGGTGGCGACTACGGCTGGCCCTGCTACGAGGGGCTGATGCGGACGCCGGAGTACGACGAGACCGCGTTCTGCAGCGAGTACTACCGCGCCCATCCCAAGCCGCCCACGGGCGTCTGGCTCCAGATCCCTCATCCGAAGGCGATCACGATGGTGGCGGGGCCTGCGCTCGAGCAGGCGTCCAAACTGCCCGCCGACCTTCGTGGCGATTTTCTCTTTGCCGACTGGGGCCGGGGTGACATCTCGGTCGCCGCCCCGGAGCATGGCGACCACGCTTCGAGCGTGACCCGGATCGCGCACAAGGCGAGCGGGCCGGACCACTTCCGGGTCGGGCCGGACGGTGCCCTGTACTACCTCGCCGCGAACAGCGGCGAGTTGCGGCGCATCACCGAGAAGTAAATCGAGACCGACAGCTAGCCGGGAACGGCAGGCGGGTCGAGGCGAGGCTCGGGTACCCGCACCGTCTTGCCTGCTGCCTGCCTCGCACGCACCCAACGCTGCACAGGACGTTCCACGAAGCGCCAGGAGCCATAGGCGGCCACGAAGGTCGCGACCGTTACGACCACGGTGCGCAACGCGAGGGAATGGACGTGGCCCTCGACGGCGAGCAGGATCGGGAAGTGCCAGAGGTAAAGGCCGTAGGAGATCAATCCTGTCCCGACAAGCACTCGGGTCGAGAGGAATCGCGCCAGCGCTGACGCCGGCTCGCACCAGACGAATCCGATCACCATCGCGGTCGCCACGGCCACGAGCGTGTAGCCGATCGTCATTCGCCAAAACGAGGTCGAGTTGGCGGTTGCGGTGAGGAGCAACAACGCGGCGATGCCGGGAAGCCAGGCGACACGGCAGGCCCGACGCACCAGGTCCGGCCAAAGTGCGAGCGCTGCCGCGAGGGCACAGCCGATGAGAAGCTGGTCGGCGTTCGTGTCTGTGCCGTTGTAGATCCGGTCGACGCTGGACGCGCCGTGCCAGAGCACCACTCTCGCGACGAACGCCAGCGCCGACCCGACGAGCGCTGCCAAGAGGACGGCGCGTACGCCTCGCCAACGCAACGCCACGATCAGGCAGAGCGGCCAGAGCAAATAGAACTGTTCCTCGATCGAGAGCGACCAGGTGTGGCCGAACCACAGCATCGAGTCCTGGCCGCGGAAGGCTCGAACCCAGTTGGCGACATACGCGATCACGTACAGCGAGGTCGCCCCCATGTGCTGGGCGGAGGGTCGGTCGGCCCGTTGCACCAGCAGTGCATAGGCCGTGAAGGTCGCAACGAGGACGAACAGCGCCGGCAGTAGCCGTGCGGCGCGTCGCGCATAGAACCGCGGCAACGAGATCCGCCCCGTGCGGTCGCGCTCCGCGAGCAGGATGCCGGTGATCAGGAAGCCGGAAAGGACGAAGAACACATTGACGCCGATGCCGCCTCCGCGAAGGTACGGGAGCCGGAGGTGGTCGGCGAGAACGCCGAAGAAGGCGAGTGCTCGGATGCCGTCGAGCGCCGGTCGTCTCGAGTGGGAGCCGCCCTGGGGAAGGCTTTCCGCCCCGGCCAGCCGGCCGCCGCGACGAACGTTCAGGCGCCGGAGGAACTCGCTGGGCCGGCGCCGAGAACTCATCGCGTTCATCGTCGCGGAAGCCGTTCCGATCGGCAACTAGCCGAACCGCCGGACTTCGCGGGTCGACGGTTGCAAGATTTCCCGTCGGCGGGACGTCTGGCGAGATGAGATGACCGCACACTCTCGGCTTCTTGTGGGTCCCTGGTGACGATGCGGAGTCGAGATCGTCTCGCGGGACTCTCGGGGGCTGGCGCTCGAGGCCCCGAAGTTGTAGAACCTAGATCGAGCGCAGTCGGCTCGCGCGGAGGGAGAGAAAGAGGGGAGAGGGATGGGTTCCTTGGGGGAGAAGGAGCTGCTACTCGACGCACAGCAGCGAAGTTCCGGACTTTGGTCTAGGGCCGTCAGGGCCGCGTTCGCGTTTCCTAGTGTGATGTGGGGAGCCCGTTCTGCGGAAGCACGTGGGGAGACAGCGGTTCTGCTTCGAGCGAAGCGGAACGGTCACGCGCGTGCGACCCTGATGATGAGCGGGCCGGCGGGCTCCGTGGTTGACGCGCCGCTGACCGCGCCGCTCGGCGAGGAGGCAAGGCCGGCACCGGAGCGCCACCGGCGCGGGTGGCTCGTTCGCCGGCTGCTCACCGCCGCGGACATGATGGGCCTCTCGGTCGCCTTCATTCTCTCGAGCGTGCTCTTCGCCGACGAGAATCCGGTCGGCGACCACCTCAGCACGGGGACGGAGACGTTGATCTTCATCGCGACGCTCCCGCTCTGGGTGGCGTTCGCGAAGGTGCTCGGCCTCTACGAGCACGACGACGGCCGGGCCGACCACTCGACCGCCGACGAGGCGTTCGGCGTCGTCAGCCTCGTCACCTTCGGGACCTGGGTCGTCTTCATCGGCGGCTGGGCGACCAAAGCCGCGCAGCCCGAGCTCGACCGTCTGATCAGCTTCTGGCTGCTCGCGCTCGTGCTGCTGCTGGCCGGCCGCGTCGCCGCCCGGTCGGTCGTCCGGCAGATGCCCGGCTATGTCCAGACCGCGATCGTCGTCGGCGCCGGCCATGTCGGCCAGCTCGTCGTCCGCAAGATCCAGCAGCATCCCGAGTACGGCATCAAGCTCGTCGGCTTCGTCGACGAGGACCCGCGCGAGCGCCGGACCGACATCGCCGACCTGCCCGTCCTCGGCGGGATCGGCGACCTGTTCGAGCTCGTCTCCACGCACGAGATCGACCGCGTGATCGTGGCCTTCTCGGGCGAGGCCGAGGAGCGCACGATGTCGCTCGTCCGGTCGCTGCGCGACGAGGAGGTGCTGGTCGACGTCGTCCCACGGCTCTATCGAGCTCGTCGGCCCGCGCGCCGACGTCCACCTGATCGAAGGGCTGCCGCTGCTGACTGTGCCCCCTGCGCGCCTGTCGAGTACGGCGCTTCGCGCCAAGCGTGTGATCGACATCGCCGGCGCGCTGGTCCTGCTGCTGATCACCTCGCCGTTCTTCCTCCTGGCGGCGTTTCGGATTCGCCGGGAGTCCGAAGGACCGGTGTTCTTCCGCCAGACTCGGCTCGGGGCGAACATGGAGCCCTTTACTGCGCTCAAGTTTCGGATCGATGACGGTGGGAGTGAGCGAAGCCGAGCACCGGGAGTACATCCGGCAGACCATGACCTCGAGCGCGACGCTGGGCGCCAACGGCACCTACAAGCTCGAGCGGGAGACCGTGATCACGCCGTTCGGCAGGTTCCTGCGCAAGACGAGCCTCGACGAGCTGCCGCAGCTGATCAACGTCCTGCGCGGCGAGATGTCGCTGGTCGGGCCACGTCCCTGCATTCCGTACGAAACGGAGTTCTTCGAGCCGCACCACTTCGACCGCTTCCTGGTCCCGCAGGGCATGACGGGCCTCTGGCAGGTCGCGGCGCGCGCCCGGTCGAGCTTCGGCGAGGCGCTCGAGATGGATGTCGCCTACGTGCGCGGCTGGTCGCTCGGGCTCGACCTGCGGCTGATCCTGCGGACCCCGTTCGCGCTCTTCCGGCAGCGGAAGGCGACCGCATGAGCCCGGTCCGCGTCGCAATCGTCGGCCTGGGCTACTGGGGGCCGAACCTGGTCCGCAACCTGATGGAGCTCGAGTGCGCCGAGGTCGCTGCGATCTGTGACTCGCAGCCCGAGCGTCTGGCCGCGATGAGCCGCCGGTTCTCGGGCGTCCGCACGACCGAGTCGTATGACGAGCTGCTCGCTGACGACACGATCGACGCGATCGCGATCGCGACTCCCGTCACGTCCCACCATCCGCTCGGGCTCGCTGCGCTCCAGGCCGGCAAGCACGTCTTCATCGAGAAGCCGCTGGCGTCGTCGTCAGCCGAGTGTCTTGAGCTGATTCGGGTCGCATCCGACAACGACCTCGTCGTGATGCCCGGCCACACCTTCCTGTACAGCCCGCCGGTGGTCGCGATCCACGAGCTGATCAAGACCGGGGCGCTGGGCGATCTCTATTTCATCTCGACGAGCCGGGTCAACCTGGGGCTCCACCAGGCTGACGTGAGCGTTACGTGGGATCTCGGCCCCCACGACTTCTCGATTCTTCACTACTGGCTCGGCGAGGCGCCGAGCTACGTGAGCGCCCTCAGCCGCGGGTTCATCATGCCGTCGATCGCCGACGTCGCGTTCATCGATCTCGAATACGCGGCGGGAACGATCGCGCACGTCGAGCTGTCGTGGCTCGCACCCAGCAAACTGCGCCGGACGACGATCGTCGGCTCCGAGAAGATGGTCGTCTATGACGACACGAGCACCGAGCCGGTGCGGGTCTTCGACTCCGGGGTCGTGCTCAAGGATCCGGAGACGTTCGGCGAATACCGGCTGACGTATCGCACCGGGGACATCGTCTCGCCGCGGATCGACGCGGCCGAGCCGCTCTCGCTCGAGCTACGCGACTTCTGCGAGTCGATCATCACCGGCTCGACACCGCGCTCCTCCGCCACGCTCGGACTCGACGTCGTACGGATGATCGAGGCCGTCGACCAGTCGCGCGAGCTGTCCGGAACGCGGGTCTCCGTCGAGGAGTTCGACCCGATGCTCGCCCTGAAGCGCCGCTCGACCGAGAACTGAGCTCCGGTCGTCCACTGAGGCTCAAGGACAGCGCAGGCGCTGCCGATGAGAGCGGTATGCCTCAGATTCCGTGGGCCACAATCGTTCTGTACATCGCCGGAGCCGTCGTCACGAGCGCGGTCGTGCTCTTCGCAGCGGCACTGAGCTCGTAGCAGCCGTTTCGAACTGAGCTGCGGCGAGTGCGCTCCGGCGCGCGCTATAACGTCACCCCCTCAAGCGCCCGGTGCAAAGCCAAGAGAACCCATGAGAAGCGAAGGATTTGGAGCGCTCGTCTCGATCGCGCGGAGGTCGATCTGGATCATCGCGCTGCTTGTCGCGCTCGGTGTGATCCAGATGAACGTGATCCGGCACGCGCAGGGACCTGAATACGCCGCGAGCGCCCGGGTGATCCTCGCTCCGACCGACCTTGCGTCTGCCGTTTCCGGGCTCAGCACCTACGTGGATCCGACGCTGATCGACCAGAGCGAGCAGGCGCTCGCCGATTCGCCGCAGCTGTACCAGTACGCGGCCGGCCGCAATCACCGCTTCGGGAGCGCCGACGACCTCGCCGCAGCCTCGAATGCCTCGAAGTCGGGAAGCACGATCACCTTCACGGCGACCAGCCCGACGAGCGCGCGGGCGGTGGGGACGGTCAACCTGGTTGCGAAGTCCTATCCGGCCTGGCGTGCCGCGGTGTCGAGCCGCGCGATCGACCGCGCGATCGTTCTGCTCCAGGCGCAGCTCCGGCAGTCGGGCTCCAACCCCGATCTACTCGCGCAGCTCAGCAAGCTGCGCGTGCTGAAGACCCTCACCTCCGGCAACGTGCTGCTCGTCGAGACGGCCGATTCGGCGACGAAGACCCGGCCGCGTCCCGTCAAGGATTCGCTGCTCGGCGGCTTCATCGGGCTGTTCGTCGCCTTGCTCGTGATCGGCCTTCGTGAGGCGCTCGACAGCAAGGTGCGCTCCGAGGAGGAGATCGAGGAGGTGCTCGACGTGCCGGTGCTCGGCGCAATCGAGACGCTGCCGCGGAAGGTCTCACCCGTGATCTCGGATCGTGACGCGGAGCGCTACGGCGACATGTACGCCCTGCTGGCGGCGAGCCTCGTGCAACAGCGCGAAGGTAACCGGCTGACCGTGATCGCAGTCACGAGCGCCACAGCCGAGGAGGGAAAGACGACGACTGCCGTCAATCTTGCCGCCGCGCTCGCGCGCCGGAACGCGCGAGTCAAGCTGCTCGATCTCGACACTCGCCGGCCGTCGCTCGCGCGGCTCCTGCGCATCCCGCTCGACGAGCCCGGTGGCGAGCAGGTCCTCCTCGGACGCGCGAACGTCGATTCGCTGCTCTGGGACATCGGGATGAACGGCTCGGGGCCGAAGGCGCAGCCCGCCCGCGCCGCTGCGCGCGCGCGGACGCGGGAGGGAGGCTCCAGCCTGCAGGTGCTGCCGATCCGCGCGTCGGCGGTCCACACGCTGGCGGCTCACGCTGAGCGGCTCGAGACCCTGCTACGTGAGGCCTCGGCAGAGGCGGACTTCGTCGTGATCGACACGCCTCCAGCTCTGTCGACGCCTGACGTCACCGAGCTCGCGAAGTTCGTCGACATGGTGCTGCTCGTCGTGCGCCATGGCCGGGTCTCGCGACGCAGCCTGCAGTCACTGCGGCGGCTGCACCGCACCTGGCCCGACGTTGACGTCCAGGCTGTGCTCGTGGGGGTGCCAACAGATGGCAGCACCTACTCTTACTACTCGGGCTCGTAACCTCGCCGACCCGCGCGGGGTCGTCGTCGTCGGCGGCGTCGTCCTCACGATCGGGCTGAGCACGCTCGTCGGCAGACACGGGCTGACTCTTCAGACCGGAGCGTTGTTCGCGCTCTGCGTCTTCCTCGTCCTGGTTGCCGGGTTCGTGACGGTGCCGTGGGTGATGGTCGCCGGCACGATTCCCCTGTTCGCGCTGCTGCCGACCCTCAAGGTCTTCGTCACACCGACGATCGGGGCACTCAAGGATGTGATCACGGTGGCGGCGATCTCCGCGGCCGCGATCACGTTGCTCCGCCGGCGCGTGGCCCGCCATCCGATCGGCGTCGACGGGATGGTGCTGCTCCTGGTCGGAGTGCTCTTCGTCGTCTACGCGATCAACCTCGGTGGCCTCCTGACGGGCCAGACCGGGCATGGCACCGCCTGGTACCAGGGGGTGCGCCTGTTCTTCGAGCCGCTGGGGCTGCTGATCGCCGGGCTGGCGCTGCCGAGCCCGCGTCGGACGATGAGGGCTGCGTCGCAAGCGCTCGTTGCCAGCGCCGGACTGATCGCCCTCTACGGCGTCGTCCAGCAGGCGATCGGGGTCAACCGGTTGCTCAGCCTTGGGTACGTCTACGGCGACCAGGTGCGTCAGATCAGCGGGCGCCTGCGCAGCTTTGGCACCCTCGGCGAGCCCTTTACGTTCGCGTCCTACCTACTCCTCGCTCTGGCCGTGCTGCTGTTGCGGTCGCGCCGCCTCGGCCCGGGCGCGTACGCGCTCGTCGGGGTGCTCGGCGCGGGGCTCCTCGTCTCGTACGTGCGGACGGCTGCTCTGATCGCGCTTGCGGTCGTCGGGCTTGCGCTCGCACGGCGCGAGCGGGCGCTGGCCGCCGGACTGCTGATGATCGTCGCGGTCGCGGTTGCCGGCGCCGCGTTCGTCTTCTCCTCCGAGGCGGCCTCGACTCGGACCGTGCCGCTCAACGCGACGACGTACGTGACGCTGAACGGGCGTGCCTCCCTCTGGCATGAGCAGCTTGGAAACGCCCGCTACTGGCTGTTCGGGCGCGGCGTCGGAGCTGTCGGCACCGCGGCGCAGCGCGCCCAGGAGAGCCTGATCGGCAAGCGTCAGCTGGGCACTGCCTCCTCCACCACGGTGGTCGACTCCGGATACCTGGCGCTCGTCGCCGACGTTGGCGCGTTCGGGTTCGGCGTCTTGCTGCTGCTGTTCGGGCGCCTCGTCCTGCTCGCCCGGCGTGCGGGGCCGGACTCCGGGGAGGGCTGGGTCGCGCTCGGCGTGCTGCTGGTGATGGTGATCGACGCGCTGTTCCGGGAGTCGTTCACGGCCTTTCCGACGGCTTACATCGGCATGCTGATGGTCGGACTGGCGCTGTCGGCAGCTCATGAGCGACGCTTATCCGGCCCGCGTTGATCGACACTCACTGCCACCTCCTCGCGGGGCTCGACGACGGCCCGAGGTCGTTCAACGACTCGATCCGGATGGCGCGGCACCTGCACGAAACCGGGGTGCAACTCGTCGTCTGCACCCCGCACTACAACGCCCGTTTCCCCACGCCGACGCCGGCGGCTGCGGCGGCACTCGAGCGCCTGGCCGACGCACTGGCGACACTCGAGATCCCGCTCGGGCTACGCCTCGCCGCCGAGCTCGACACCGCGACTGCGATCGAAGCGCGCCCGGGCGACCTCACGACGCGGGCGCTCGCCCCTGGGTACGTGCTCATCGAGCTCGTTTCGGCGACCCAGCCCGCCCAGATCGACCGAGTCGTCGCGCGGCTGGCGGAGTTGCAACTCTTGCCCGTGTTCGCTCACCCCGAGCGCTGTCGCGTGGTGCAGCAGAAGCCAGATCTGCTCGACGTCGCCCGCTCGGACGGGGCGCTCGTTCAAGTTGTCGCCTCGAGTCTGATTCCATCGGCCACCGCGGTCGTCGGCCGGACAGGCTGGTCGATGATCGAGGCCGGGCGCGTCGATCTCGTCGCAAGCGATGCTCACCGGCCACAGAGTGGGCGGCTGAACCTGGGTCCCCTCGAAGCCGAGATCGCCCGGCGGTACGGCGCACCCGCCGCAGCAGACCTCCTCAGCCGGGGCCCGGCCCGGCTGCTCGGCATCGCGGTTGCGGACGGCGACCGCGACGGCCGCTGACGCTGGTTACGAGTAGCCGCCGCGGTCGCCGGCGAGGACGAGTGGAACCGTCTGGAGCAGGAGCCGGCAGTCGCTCGCGAGCGACCAGGTCGTGACGTAGAGGTAGTCCAACTTGACCATGTCCTCGAACGGGATCGAGTTCCGGCCGGAGACCTGCCAGAGACCGGTCATTCCCGGTTTCAGGGCCAGCCGCTTGCGGGCCCAGTCTTCGACATGCCGGTCCTCTTCGAGGATCAGCGGGCGCGGCCCGATCAGGCTCATGTCGCCCTTCAGGACGTTGAACAGCTGCGGCAGCTCGTCGAGTGACGAGCGGCGAAGCAGGCGACCCATCCCGGTTACCCGGGGGTCGTGCTTGACCTTGAACATGCGTGGGTCGCCGCCCGGTCCGGCGTGGGCGTTCAGGTGGGCGATCTCGTCCTTCAGCTCATCGGCGTTCGTCACCATCGTGCGGAACTTGAAGATCGAGAACGGCTGACCGTTGGTGCCCATGCGGAGCTGCCGGTAGAACACCGGGCCCTTCGAGTCGAGCTTGATCAAGACGGCGAGCAGCGCGAAGGTCGGTCCGAGCGCGAGTACGACGACGCTCGAGACGAGGACGTCGAAGGTGCGCTTCAGGAACCGCGCCGTCGTCGAGAGCCGAAGCCGCGGGAGTGTGATCAGCGGGATGCCTTCAATCGTATGACTCGTCAGACGCGGCGGGATGATGTCGAAGAGCCGCGGCACGATGTCGATCCGGACGTCGAGATCCTTGAGTGTTCGGATCAGACCCATCGTCTCTTCGTGCGATTCGTTCGAGAACGCGATGATCACGCGCTCGACGTTGTAGTCGGCGACGATCTCCTCGAGGTCTTCCGGACGTCCGAGGATCGTCAGCATCCGGAGGTCGTCGCGGCGTTCCTTCGGCATGGCGTCGATGAACCCGAGCAGGTTCACGTGATACTCGCGGTTGGTCAGCAGCTTGCGCCCGATCAACTGCCCGACGCTGCCGGCGCCGACGATGACGGTGTTCTGGGGGTATGTGCGCGTTGCGCGGAACAGCGGCCTGGAGAGCGCGCGCAGCACGGGCAGCAGGATCAGGAGCGAGAGCCAGAACGCGATGCTCTGCGAGACAGGTGCAGGCCGCCCCGTGATCCAGGCGAGTAGGAGGAACAGCCAGCCACCGACGGTCGCGACACGCGCGAGCGGGGCGAGCTCGTCGATCGTCGAGTGCGCGATCGCGTCGCTCTCGCGGTCGTACAGTCCATAGCTCTTGAGCGCGATGATCCAGACCGGGATCGTCGCGATCAAGATCGCGAACGTCGTCGCCGTCCGGTCGGCGCCACCGACCTGAGAGGAGATGAGGAAGGCGGTGACGAGCGCCAGCGTGTCGGCCAGCGCAAGCACGACGTGGATCAGGCGCTCGTCGCGCCTGCCGAGCGTCCGCGTGATGATCCCGAGACCGCGGTCGGACCGCGTCGTCGACGGTCGCATGCTCGAATAGAGCAGCGTGCCGTCCTCGCCGAGCTGCGCGCGGTGGTTGTCCGGTCCCGGATGCATCACATCACCCGGAAGGCCGCAGGACCGATCGCGCGTTCGCCAGCTTGATCCAATTCGGGATCCCCTCTCCCCGTAGGGGTCTCAACTCGTTCTGACTGTAGCTGGAGAATCGCACACCCTCACTCCGTTTTCGAGAGATCGTCCGGATCGTCGGTCTATTCTCCTATCGGCATGGCCGCGGCGGTTCATGAGTCACCTGCCTCGGCTCTCACGCAGATCCGGGCCGACCCGGCACTCGGGCCTGGCCTCGTCCTGGTCGGCGTGCTATCCGTCTATGCGGTCAAGTCCGGGGCGACCAATCCCACGGTCTGGTACCCGGGCGCGCTGTTGCTCCTCGGCCTCGGCGCGACCGTGCTGTACGGCCGGATCAAGGCCGGGCTGCCCTTCGCCCGCTCCTTGACGGCCGCTGCCGTGCTCTTCGCGGCGTATGTGGCGGTCGCCTACGCCTCGATCACCTGGAGCCATGCGCGAGGCCTCGCCTGGGACGGTGCCAATTTGAGCCTCCTCTACCTGATCGTGTTCGTGACCTCCGCCGCCTTGCCCTGGCGTCGTGCGACCGCTGCCGCCCTGCTGGCCGCCTATGGTCTGTTCGCGGCGACGGTCGGTTTGATCGAGCTCGTACGGGCTGCAGCGGCCCACGATCCGGCGGCGTTCTTCCAGTTAGGTCGATTCGCGGCCCCGTTCGGGTACCAGAACGCGGCTTGCGCGTGGTACTTGATGGCCGCCTGGCCGATGCTGCTCATCGCCTCCCGCCGTGGGGTGCCGCTGGCTGCGAGGGCGTTGGCGACCGGGGCGTTGTTCGTACTGCCGGAGCTCGCGCTGCTCGGCGAGAGCAGGGGTTCGCTCGTCGCCGCACCCGTGACGGCACTTGCCTACCTCGTGCTGGTTCCGGGCCGCGCCCGGACGCTCGTCTACGGCGTCCTCGCAGTGGTGCCCTTGTTGCTCGCACGCGGCCCGCTGCTCGACGTGTATCCGGCCTTCAAGGACGGAACAGGGATCGCGCACGCCGTCACTCAGGCTCGAGACATCGTGCTGCTCTCGGGCGCCGTGGGCCTCGTCGTCGGAGCGGTCGCTGCAGGGCTCGACCGGCGTTTCGAGGCTTCCGGGTTCCGACGTGCCGCGACCCGGGTGGCGTATGGCGCAGCCGCGCTCGCCGCGATCGGGGTCGTCGTCCTCGTCGCGGTGTCCCTGCGGCATCCCGAGCAGCGCCTGCAGCGGGCGTGGCACGACTTCAAGGCAACGAAGCCGGCGACCACCTCGTCCTACTTCGCGAACGGGCTCGGTGGGAACCGCTACGACGTCTGGCGCGTCGCGCTGGAGGAGTTCAGGGACAAGCCGGTCCTCGGCGTGGGCGTCGACAACTTCGAGGCTGACTATCTGCAGGCTCGGCGGACACAGGAGGAGCCGCTCTACCCGCACAGCGTCGAGCTGCGACTGCTCTCGCAGACCGGGCTCGTCGGAACGCTGCTCTTCGTCGGCTTTCTCGGCGCTCTGTTGGTGGCGCTCCGCCGCCTGTATCGGCTCCCACGTTCCAAACAGGCCGTCGCGGGGACAGCGCTGACGATGGCTGTCTACTGGTTCGTTCACGGCTCGGTCGACTGGTTCTGGGAGATCCCAGCGCTCGGGGGAGCCGCCTTCTGGTGCCTCGGCATGGCGGCGTCGCTCACCGTCGGGCCGTCGGCGCGCGCTCGTGCGCCCCGGCAGCTGCGCCATCTGCTCATAGCCGGGCTCGCCGCCACGGCCGCCGTCGTGGTCGTCGTTTATGCCTTGCCGTGGCTGGCGGCGGAGGAGACGCTGCGCGCGGCGACGAGCTGGCGGGAGGATCCACACGGCGCGTACGCGCGCCTGGACACCGCCGCGCGACTGAATCCCCTCTCCGACGAACCGAAGGTGGTCGAGGGAGCGATCGCGAGCAGGCTGCACGATCGCGCGCGCATGCGGCTGGCTTTCAGGGAGGCGCTGCGCCGGGATCCGCGCGACTGGTACGCACACCTCGAGCTCGCCGTCGTCGCGTCGCTCGAAGGTCGTCGGGCGGTCGCCCTGACCGAGTTGGCAGAGGCCCGGCGACTCGATCCGCTCGAGCCCGTGCTGGCCGACGTTCAGCGTGACGTTCTCGCCGGCAAGCGGGTTTCGCCGGCCAGGATCGATCAGATCTTCCTGGCCAGAATCCGCTTGTAGCCTGGGGTTCTAAAGGTCTGGGTTCGACCCGGTCAAAGGTGGAGACCGTCTCCGTGGCGATTGACAGTCAGGGTCGCGTAGGTACTGTGAAAGCAGGAAATCACGTACTGCGAAGCAGCGGGGAGTTGACGAAAAATGGTGGTGAAACGGACGATGCGAGGGCTTGTCGCAATGAGCGTCGTGGTGGTTGCGCTCGTGTTCGCGACGGGCGCGTTCGCCGGGAAGCCTCCGGCGTACCAGGGCAAGGCAGGGAGCACCCAGGGTCTCGTGCAGAAGGGTGCCGCACCGAATCCCAGCACGACGACGACCGTCGGTCAGTTGCCGTTCACCGGCATCGACCTCGCGGTGTTCGCCGTCGGCGCCGCGGCTCTGATCGCGGCCGGCGTGTCGTTCCGCCGGCTCGGCCGCCGCAGCTCCTAGCGAGCGCCCAGGGCTGAATTCGATCTGCCGGCGTCCACTCCAGGGTGGGCGTCGGCGGACGGTTCTTGGCTCCAGTAGGGCGGTTTCGGCCCAAACGACGCCTGGTTCCCTCGATTGAGGGAGACGATCCGTCGCGGCGCTTCCGATGCCGGAAGGGATGGGCCGCAGCATCCGCAATCTCCTCGTCCTGCCCGCGACTCTGTTCGCGGTCGTGACGGGTGTTGCGACATCGTCAGCCGGCAACGCGACCTCGCCCGCCCGCCAGGCGCCGACCAACCTCTCGGTGCCGACGATCAGCGGCAACCCGACGCCCGGTTCGTTGCAGGCCGCGACTGCTGGCACTTGGAAGGGCGGCGCGCTCACCTACTCGTACCGCTGGCAGCGCTGTGACGTCGCAGGCGCCGTGTGCGCTGCGATTCCAGGCGGTACTTCCTCGTCCTACACCGCCGCGACGGCCGACGTCGGCTCGACCTTGCGAATCAGCGTCACCGCCTCGAACCGAAACGGGAGCGCGTCGGCTAGCTCGGCTGCATCCGGGCTGATCGCGGCTCCTGCAGCCCCGGCGCCTCCGCCGCCGCCGCCTCCGCCGCCGCCGCCGCCTCCTCCGCCGCCTCCTCCGCCTCCGCCTCCTCCGCCGCCTCCGCCTCCGCCGCCGCCTCCGCCGGTGAACGCACCGACGTCGACCGCGCTGCCGGCGCTCGCAGGGACGGCCCAGGCCGGCCAGGCACTGTCGACCAGCACCGGCACGTGGAGCGGCAGCCCGACTGCGTACGCCTACCAGTGGCAGCGCTGCGACAGTTCGGGCAGCGCGTGTGCGAACGTCGCCGGCGCCACCGGGTCTGGGTACACGCTCTCGGCCGCCGACGTCGACTCAACCCTTCGCGCCTCAGTCACCGCGAGCAACGCCGGTGGCAGCACGGCCGCCACGTCGGCAGCGAGCGCGCCGGTGGCAGCTGCCCCGGGTGCCCCGGCGAGCGCAGCCGGCTTCGGAGTCGCGACCGGTGGGAACATCCAGAACTACAGCAGCGCCGACCTCGCGCGCTATCTCGACCTCTTGAAGGCGGCGCACGTCACCTGGCTCAGGTTCGATCTGAACTGGAACAGCATTCAGTACTCAGGCTCGTCGAGCTACAACTGGACACCGTTCGACAACGTCGCGATTGCTGCTCGTGCTCGGGGTATCAGGGTGCTCGGAACCATCGACTACACCCCTCCGTGGGCTCGGCCGGCCGGCTCGACCCCGGTGACGCCGCCGACGGACCTGGCGGATTACGCGACCTTCGCGAAGGCTGCCGCCCAGCATTTCGGTGCACTTGGTGTCCATAGCTTCGAGATCTGGAACGAGCCCAACATCGTGGACTTCTGGGCGCCGGCCCCCGACCCCGCCCGCTACACGCAGATGCTGAAGCTGGCGTACTCCGCAATCAAGAGCGTCGATCCTGCGTCGACGGTCGTCTCAGCCGGCCTGTCGCCGTACTCGTCCTACGGCTCGGCCACGACGACGCGCATCAACCCGGTGACCTACCTCCAGAGGATGTACGCCAGCGGTGCCCACGGCGCGATGGATGCCGTCGGCTGGCACCCGTACTCGTTCCCGTACGGCATCGGGTACCAGGTGTGGAGCGCCTGGTCGCAGATGTCCGAGACCTCTCCGTCGGCGCGGAGCATCATGACCGCGAATGGGGATAGCGGCGAGCAGATCTGGGCGACCGAGTACGGCGCCCCGACGGGCTCGACGAGCACTTCGGTCTCCGAAGCCACGCAGGCCCAGTACGTCACCGACGCGATCACGAAACTGAAGGCGTCGTCGTGGGCAGGCCCCGCCTTCCTCTACAGCGGGCGGGACGCGGGCACCGACATGTCCGACATCGAGAACGCGTTCGGGATCATCCGGAACGACTGGTCGCTGAAGCCCAGCTACTCCGCGTTCGCTGCCGCAGCCCAGTAAGCCTGCCGCTCAGGCGGCGGCCGCGCCGGTCCAGTAGAAGGACTCGTCGATCTGGCCGGTGGCGAGCAGCTCTTCGATTCTTCGAAGTCGTACGAACTCGGGGCCTTCGAACTCCTCTCGTGTGAGTTCGGCAGATTCGAAGACGCCTCTCATCTCGATTGCGCCCTTCCGAACATCCCACTGCGGCTCGAACGCCGGCAGAATCTCGTGGATCTTGTCGAAGGAGACCCGGTAACTCCGGCTGTCGCCGCCCGGCTTGCCGATCGTCAGGTCTGAGACTTCGAAGACGTCGGCCACCACTTCGGCGAGCTCGCGAACCTGGTAGTTCGCGCCGGGTGCGCCCACGTTGAGGATCTGGTTGTGCACCTGCTCCCGTGGCGCGTCGAGGGCTGCGGCGATCGCACGGCTGATGTCTTCCGCATGGACGAGCGGACGCCACGGAGAGCCGTCGCTGTCCAGCCGGACGACTCGGCTCGTCCAGGCATGGCCGGCGAGGTTGTTCAGCACGATGTCGAACCGCATGCGCGGCGAAGCGCCATACGCGGTCGCATTGCGGAGGAATGTCGGCGAGAACCCGTCGCCTGCCAACGCACTCACATCCCGTTCGACCAGCTCTTTGCACTTCGCGTACGCGGTCTGTGGACGGAGAGGCGAGCTTTCGTCGACGAGGTCCTCGTCGGCGAGGCCATAGACGCTGCACGACGAGGTGTAGACGAACCTCTCGATACCCGCCTCCTTGGCGAGCGTTGCGAGATGCAGCGACCCGTGATGGTTGACGTCGTACGTGATCGTCGGCGCAAGCTGGCCCAGCGGATCGTTCGAAAGCTCGGCCATGTGCACGACCGCGTCGAACCCCTCGACGTGGCTGGCGTTCAGGCGGCGAATGTCTTCGAACACCGTCGGCGGAGTGTCGGCGTCGGGTGCGTACAACGGGCGCTTCCGATAGAAACCGGCGTCGATCCCGACGACGTCATGGCCGCATTTGACGAGCATGGGACCGAGCAGAGAGCCGATGTACCCCTCGGTTCCCGTGACCAGGACCCGCATCAGTGCTTACTCTTGACCGGATAGCTGAAGATCGCGTTCACGCTGGCATCATAGGTTCGCTGCCCGTGGAACGCCTCTCGAGTCCCCGCGTCGGCGCCGTCATCGTGAACTGGCGGACGCCGGAATCAACCCTCCGCGCAGCCCGCGCCCTGATCGAAGACGGCGTCGAGGAATGCGACCTCGTGATCGTGGACAACGCATCCGGCGACGGGAGCGCGGAACGAGTCGAGGCAGAGCTTCCCGGTCGTGTGGTTCGCCTGGCCGAGAACGTCGGCTACGGCCGGGCCGGCAACCTCGGAGCGGCACAGCTGGTCGACAGCGACGTGCTCTTGCTCGTCAACAGCGATGCGTACCTCAACCGCGCGGGGAGCGTCGAAGCGCTCGTGAGGGCTCTCGACCGCCCTGGCGTCGCACTCGCCGTTCCGCGATTGCTGAACGAGGACCTGACGATTCAGCGCAGCGTGGTCCCGTTCCGGACACCCCTCCCGGCGGCCGCGCAGGCCAGCGGTCTCAGTCGGCTGCTGCCGAACGGGCTGCAGCCTCGCCTCGGCACGTATTGGGATCACGGCGAGTCGCGGTCGGTTCAGTCGGCGACCGGGGCGGTAGTCGCAGCCAGCGCGGCGACCTGGCATGCCCTCGGAGGCTTTCAGCCCGTCGCGGCGATGTACGGCGAGGACCACGATCTGTTCTGGCGAGCACACGAGTCGGGTGGCACGACGTGGTTCACGACCCAGGCCGAGTTCGTGCATTCGGGCGGCAAGTCGACCGCAGGCGCCTACACGGCGCCGCTGCGAGCTCTGAAGGTGGCCGAGGCGGAGGCGGCGGTGATTCGCCGGCACCTGGCTCCCGCGCGCGCCGAGCTGACCGTGGCGATCTTGCGCGGCGGACACATGGGACGAGCGCTCGCCTTTCGAGCAGCCGGCCGCGGCGACGCTGCCGCACTGCATCGAGGGTTCGCGGCCGGCTTCGCCCGTCGCGCCGCGGGCTAGCCGTACCGCGCCCTCGCCGACGTGACCAGGCCGCGAGCGGTGTCCCGTACGACCCCCGGCAGACTGATGACGATGACGCCGTAGACCACGAGGCCGATCACGACGCTGACCACGCGCGGCGCGGGGACGATCAGCACGATGGCCGCCATCGCCAGCGCGGCCGGCAGGACGATGCGCAGCACATGATGCGGGTAGGTGAACTGGAAGCGCCGTCTGACGAAGAACAGCGACAAGCCGAGCGACACCGCCTCGGACGCCACCGAGGTGGCCGCGGCGGCCTCGTAGCCGAACGCCGGGATCAGGATCAGGTTGAGCACGACGTTCAGCGAGAGGATCGAGAGCGCGCACACCAGCAGGATCCGCTCGAGGTGGGCGGCGATGAGCATCCGCCAGAGCAGGCTGTTCGTCCCCGCGACGATCGGATAGAGAGCAAGGATCTGGAGAGCATGGGCGGCGGGCTCGTACTTCGCTCCCGCCGTGAACGTGAGCAGCTCACGGGGAGCGAGCAGCATCACCAGCGAGATGGGGGCCGTGATCGCCGCCACCATCTCGAAGCCTCGGCGTGAGAACGGGACGAACCGTGGGTCGCTGCGTGCGGCGAGCGAGGTGAGCGCGGGCACGAGCGTCAACACCGCGGCGCCGAGAAACACCTCCGACAGCTCGATGAACTTGTACGCGGCGCCGTACAGGCCGACCTCTCGCGAAGGACGAAGGAGTGCGAGCAAGACGGCGTCGATGCGGAAGTACACCTGTGAGATCGCGAGGCCGATGCCGAGCACCAGTGACGCCCGCAGGAACCCGCGCCAGTACTCGAGGTTGACCGACGGCTTGAGCGAGACCGCTCGATGCACGGTGGTCGCGTTGATGACCAGGGTCACCGCCAGGCCTGCCACGTTCGCGGCGATGATCGAGTTGAAGCCGTAGCCGCCGGCCAGGACGGCGAGCGTCAGGCCGAACGTGGCGGCACGGCCGACGAGCACGGCTGCCACCGAGCGGTGCATGCGGAGCTGAACCTGCAGTACGGGTAGCAGGCTCAGGTTCATCAACGTGAAGAAGGCCCCGGGCGAGCCGACGACCACGCCGATCTGGGTGCGATGGTTGAGCGGGAGGACGAACGCGACCGCTGCGGTCACGACGACTGCGAGCAGCGAGATGAGCCCCCGCAGGGGAACCGAAGCGTTGATGATCTCCCGCATCCGGTCCGGGGCGGCGGAGACGTCCCGCAGAACGATTGCCGACAGTCCGACGTCGGCGATCACCGTCGGGATGAAGAGGAACACCATCACGGCCGTGTAGTCGCCGAAGCCACTCGGGCCCAGGTAGCGCGTGATGAGCGCGAACGTCAGGAGCGAGATCAGCGACTGCAGCGGAATGGATGCCGCTTGCACGATCGCGTTCGACGCCATGCGGTTGGCCGACGGGATCACGACCGGGCCGCCCGGATCGATCGACACGCGCGTCGCCTCAGCTCGGCCGGCGAGGCAGCGAGTGCGCCTTCGCCGCGACGAGGGAGCACGATGCGCGGTCGTGCCGTTCCGCAGCTCCGTCGCCGGTCACGCCTCAGATCATAGGTTTGCCTCCGGACTGGTCAGCGATCGGTACAGCGAGACATACGCGGACGCGGCGAGTTCCCACCGCAGACCGTCGGCGGCCTCGAGGCCCTGGCGGCGGAGCTCGTGTCGAAGCGCCAGGTCGTCCTGCAGTTGCAGGAGCGCAGCCGACCAGCCGTCGACGTCGGCGGGGTCGAGTCGCAGCGCCGCGCCTGGCCCGACCTCGTCGAGCCCGCTGCCCGTCGCCACGACCACGGGCACGCCTCTGACCATTGCCTCGCCCGCCGGAATCCCGAACCCCTCGACGAACGAGGGGACCGCGACGAACGCAGCTTCCCTGAACAGCCGCTCCCGTTGCTCGTCGGAGACCTTCCCGATCACGTCGACGCCGTCGGCCGCGGTGAGTGCCGCTGCGATCGGACCGCCGTTGTAGCCGACGGTCCCAGCGACGAGCCAGCGAAGCCTGAGCCCCGCGCGGCGTGCCTGCTGAAACGACGCGAGCAAGCCGAGGTGGTTCTTGCGCGGCTCGATCGTCGAGATCGTCAGGAAGTAGCTCTCGACGCCGGTCGCTTCGGACGGAGCCCCGTTCGGCGGGTCGATTCCCGGCGAGATCACGTGCAGCCGGTTGCCCGCCTGCGGCAGGTGGTGGACGAGCCGCTGCTTCGTGTACTCCGAGACGCACACGATCGCTGCCGGGCGCATCAGCACGGCCAGCCGCAGCAGCCCCGATTTGTAGGCGCGGACCGCTCGCGGGAACCACTCGGGCCGGTCGAGGAAACAGACGTCGTGCACCGTCAGCAGCACCCGGTGACGGTCGAGTGGAGACGAGCGGAAGTCGGGCAGATGTACGAGGTCCGCGTCCCGTTCGGCGAACGGCAGCATGAGTTGCTGCTCGACGATTCGCGCTGCCCGCCGTCCCTGCGTGCCGGAGAGGCTGCGGACGACGAATTCGTCGTCCGGACCGAGCGCGGCGGGGATGGCGTGGCGCAGTCCCGCCGAGTGCGTGCCGATCCCGTCGCGGCCGTCGTGCGCGACGAACAGGATCTTCATGCCTGCGTGACCGCGTCGGCGCACACGGCGAGCATTCGCTCGTGGAAGCGGGCGGTGGAGTAGCCGGCGGCGTGTGTCACCAGCGCGTCGCGGTCCCACGTCGTGGCGAGCGCCTGACGGAGCGCGTCCGCAAGCGCATCGACGGTGGGCTCGGCGAAGAGCAGACCGGTTCGGCTGGGCAGGACCGTCTCGAGCGCGCCTCCGGCGCCGAACGCTACGACCGGGCAGCCGGCGGCGTTGGCCTCGAGCGCCGTCAGGCCGAAGTCCTCTGTGGCGCTGACGATCAAGATGCGCGCGCGTCCCATCAGATCGGCCACGGCGGCGTCAGGGACGCGGCCGAAGAACGTCGTCGTCGCACCGGCCTGCTCCTCGAGCGAGCGGCGCGCGGCTCCGTCGCCGACGATTCGAAGCGGCAGCCCGATCCGTTCGCACGCTGCGATCGCAAGGTCGACCCGTTTGTACGGCTGCAGGCGCGAGACCACGAGCGCGAAGTCGCCCTGCTCCAGCGGAGCGAACCGTTCGACCTCGATCGGAGGAGGAATCACCTCGGCGGTGCGGCCGTAAACGCGCTCGACACGCGCGGCGACGGCGGCCGAGTTCGCGACGTAGGCCGCCGCCGCGCCCGCTGCGGTGCGGTCGGAGGAGCGCAGCCGCTCGAGCCGCCCGGCGGCGAACGCGGAGAGCCGTCGACGGAACCCCGGCTCGTGGCGGAGGTAGTCGCCGGTCTGCCAGAGGAAGCGAGGCGGGTTGTGGCAGTAGACGACGACGGGCGAGCGTGTCCTGAGTGCGACCCGGTGCGCCCAGGCGCTGCTGCTGGCGACCACCAGGTCGTAGGCGCTCAGGTCGAGCGAGTCGAATGCGCGGGCATACAGCGGCAAGTAGGCGCGGTAGAGCCGTCCGATGCCCGGGGCGTGCTGGAGGTACGTCGGTCGCACCGCCGCGCGCGGCAGGTCGACCGGGAGCCCGCGGGCCCGAACCGCCGACGTATAGACCGGCGAGCTCGGGAACATCGCATGCAACGAGGCTGCGACGCGCTCCGCGCCGCCGGCGACGAGGAAGTAGTCGTGGACGAGCGCGACGCGAAGTCGGCTCCAGTCGACCGTGCTCACCGGCCGGTTGCGAACACGTGGCGGTCGTGCATGGACCGCGGCGATGCTAACAGCGACCGCCGTCGGTGCCCTTGCGCCCGCGGGCCTGGTCGGTCACGATCCGGCTCGTGAGGCGGATCGGTGTCCGTCGGCAGGTGCTGGCGGGGACGATCGTGTTCTTCGTCCTGCGCCTTGCCCTGTCGGGTTTCCGTGCCGGTCCGCTGCTCGTGGCGGACGAGGCGGGATACCTGACGAACGCGCGCGTGCTCAGCGGGGGCGTTGCGGGCCAGATGACGATCGCTCCGTTCTATCGCGGTGGCTACTCGCTGCTCCTCGCACCGCTACTCGCGCTTCACCTCTCTCCGGCGCTCACCTATCACCTGATCCTCGCAGTCAACGCGCTGCTCGCGGCATCGCTCGTGCCACTGCTGTACCTGCTCCTGACGCGCTCGTTCCGTCTCGCGCCCCAGGCGGCTGTGGCCGGCGCGATCGTCGGTGCGGCGTATCCGAGCGTGACGTTGCTCTCGCAGGTTGCGATGTCGGAGAACCTGCTAGCGCCCTTGTTCGTGGTCTGGTTGATCGGAGCCGGGCGGCTGGTCGAGGCTTCGACGTCGCGAGCCGGTGCGGCGTGGGCGTGCGCGGTCAGCGCCTGTGGAGTCGCGTTGTTCGCCGTGCACGGGCGCATGATCGTCGTCGTCGCGCTGTCGCTCGCCCTCTCTCTCGGGCTGGCCGCTGCCCGGCGTCTCTCCTGGCCGGCGGCAGCGGGCGCGGCAGTCGTCGCCGGGGGTGGGCTGTTCGCGGTCCGGGCGCTCGACCACTTCCTGATCACGACGAGCTACGGCGGTCATCCGCCAGACGAGGCCGGCAATCGCCTGTCGAGTCTGCAGCATCTGGACAGCGCGGCTTCGGTGCTGCGAAACACCGTTGGCCAGACTTGGTACATGCTCGTCGCGACGCTCGCCTTGCCGCTCGTGGTCCTCTCCGCCGGCGACCTGCGCGACCGGCTGGCGCGGCTCCGTCAGGGGCCACTCGCCGTTCCGATCGTCCTCTGCCTGCTGGTTGCCTCGGCCGGCGGGCTGCTCGCGCTCTCCGCGCTGTCGTTCGCCGACCCCGAACGTGCCGACATGTTCGTGTACGGGCGCTACGTCGAGATCGTGGCTCCGCCGCTGCTCGGCCTCGCGGTCGCCTGGCTCGTCGGGACGGCGCGACGCCCGAGAGTGATAGTGGTGCTTGCCGCGATCGCGCTGGCAACGGGCGCCGCGGTGCTTCTGCGCGAGACGTTCACCCCGGCGCGTGCATCGAACCGCTGGGACGTCGCCGGGCTGCCTGCCCCGCCGTTCCAGCTCGCCGCCTCGGCGCTCATCGTCGCCGGGCTAGCTGCGGCCTTTTGGGCCGTCCTGGCGATCGTGGCCGCCCGCCGGCGCCGGCTCTTGGTCGTCCCCGTCCTGCTCGTGTCGTTCGTGCTCACGGCAGCGAACTTCGAGCGCAACCCGCTGCTCTCCGGTGAGAGGCTCGTCTACGGCTCGGGCTGGATCAGTCCCGGGTCGGCCCTCGGACGCACGAAGGTCGTGAGCTACGACAGAAGCAGCTTCGACCTCCTCGGCCTCTACGTCTATCAGTGGTTCGCGCCTCGCACGCGGTTCGTGCTGACCGGTGGGCCGAGCGGTCCCTTGCGAACGCGCTACCTGATCAGCTCCCGCAGTTGGCCCGCCAGACACCCCAACATTCGGGTCCGCGAGGTGTGGCGCGACCCGAACCGCGACCAGATCATCTATCGCGTCGTCGGCTCGAGTCCGTAGCGAGCGACTGCTTCCGCCCAAGCGGCCGCTGCGTCCGCCTGGGCGACGTGCGCATCGAGGATCTCCGCCGTCGTGGCGCGAAATCTCGTCGAGTAGAAATTGTGGTAGACGAAGTCGCCGAACACGGTGCCGACATCGCCCGGACCGCGCTGGCTCGTCGGATCGAAGAACGCGAGGTGCCCACGCTCGGCCGCGGAGATGTCTTCCCCGACGTCCCCGGACGCGTCGCTCGTGGCCGTGCGAGGTCGGTAGTGGGAGCGAAAGCTGTGTCCCTGTTCGACGAATCGTCTCGTTCGGATGGCGAAGCAGCAGGGATGCACGTACTCGCGGTTGAGTCGCGCTCCGGCGACCTCGTTGCCGGCCGCCAGCGGCGCCAAGAGCTCGTCGAGCCAGCGGTCGTGAAGTGGGAACGCGTCGACGTCCAGCGCGACGGCGTACTCCGTCTCGACGAGGAGGAAGCCGAGGTCGAGGGCGAGCTCATGGCCGACGTTGATCGGCAGTCGTACAGCGCGGACGTCCGGATGCCCGGCGAGGAGCTCGCGTGTGCCGTCGCTCGATGCGTTGTCGACCACGATCACGCACGTGCCGGTTGGGCTGCGAGCCTCGACGAACCTGAGCAGGACCTCGAGGAACGGCCGCGAGTTCCAGTTCACCGTCACCACAGTCACCTCGCCGGGCCGCAACCCGGCGAGCCTCCTGCGCGCTCGCCGACGTGCGAGCGGGATCGCCGTCGACCACAGCGTGGCCCGCAGCAGCGACCTCACACGCAGGCGCTGGCGCATGCGCCTGAGGAGCCGTTTCGGGTCGCGAATGCCAGCCAGAGCGTCCACTACGCTGCCACAAGGTGAAGTTGATCATCCAGATTCCGTGCCTCAACGAGGCCGAGCAACTTCCCGCGACGCTTGCCGACCTGCCACGCACACTGGCCGGCTTCGACACCGTCGAGTGGCTGATCGTCGACGACGGATCCGACGACGACACCGTTGGTGTCGCACGGCGGAACGGCGTGCACCACGTGGTCCGGCTGACCAGTCGTAAAGGCCTCGCGACCGCGTTCCAGGCCGGCCTGGACGCGTGCCTCAAGCTCGGCGCAGACGTGATCGTGAACACCGATGGTGACAACCAGTATCGGGGAAGCTCGATCGTCGACCTCGTTCGCCCGATTCTCGCCGGCGAAGCCGACATGGTCGTCGGCGACCGGGGAGTCCAGACGATCGAGCACTTCTCGCGCCTGAAGAAGCGGCTGCAGCGACTCGGGAGCGCCGTCGTGCGCCAGGCTTCCCAGACGACCGTTCCGGATGCCACGTCGGGTTTTCGCGCGTACAACCGTGAGGCGGCTCTTCAGGTGCAGGTCGTCTCCAACTTCACGTACACGCTGGAGACGATCATCCAGGCGGGAAAGATGCTGATCACAGTCGGGCACGTGCCTGTTCAGACCAATCCGCAGACGCGCGAGTCGCGCCTCTTTCCGTCGATGTGGACCTACGTACGGCGCAACGGGCTCGCGATCTTCCGGGTCTACACGATGTACGAGCCGCTCCAGGTCTTCCTCGTCGCGGCCGCCCTGGCTGCGGTCGTCGGCGCAGTCGTCTGGATCCGCTTCTTCATCTACTTCGTCACGGGCGACGGCGGCGGGCACGTCCAGTCGGTCGTCTTCGGGTCGACGATGCTCGTGATCGCGGTGCAGCTCGCCGCACTCGGGGTGGTGGCCGACATCCTGGCGGCGATCCGGCTGCTCCTGCAGCGCACCCTCGAGCGGGTCCGCCGGCTCGAGCTGCAGCTCGGGGTCGAGCCGTCCCACTACGTGCACGGCGACCCGTCGCAGCCGGTGGCGCCCGTGCAGCCGGCACCAGACGCCTGAGCCCCCGACGATGGCCGATTCCGAGACGATCAGGCTCGAGCGGGCCGCTGGGCTGAACCGCCTCCTCGCGCCGTCCGAGCTCTGGCGCTACCGCGACGTCGCCGTCCAGATCGCCTCACGCGACGTGAAGGTGCGGTATCGCCAGACCGTGCTCGGCGCGGCGTGGGCGGTGCTGCAGCCGGTCGGCACGATGATCGTGTTCTCGATTTTCTTCGGTCGTGTCGCGGGCATCCAGTCCGACGGCGTTCCCTACTGGCTCTTCAGCCTCGTCGCGCTCGTCCCCTGGACGTTCTTCTCGACGTCGCTGCTCCTCGGCTCGGACAGCATGGTCAGCAACTCGTCGCTCGTCTCGAAGATCTACTTTCCGCGCATCTTCATCCCTGCGGGTGTCGCCGCGGCGGGACTGGTCGATCTGGCGATCGGGATCGTGATCGTGCTCGTCGCCGCGGCCATCGCCGGCTACCCGCCCTCCGTCGAGCTGCTCGCGGTCCCGCTCTTGATCGTCGTCATGGTCGCGGCGGCGCTCGGGGTCTCGAGCGCGCTCTCCGCCATCAACGTCCGCTACCGCGACGTTCGCTACGTGGTGCCGTTTCTCGTTCAGATCTGGCTGTTCGCGACGCCGATCGCCTATCCGAGCTCGCTCCTGCATGCGCCGTGGCGCACGCTCTCGGCGCTGAACCCGATGGCCGGAGTGGTCGAAGGCTTCCGCTGGGCGGTGCTGCGCAACACCGCTGCGCCGTGGGAGATGATGCTGGTCTCTGCGGCGTCCGCTCTCGTCCTGCTCCTCGCTGGGATTGCGTACTTCAGCCGTGTCGAGCGCAGCTTCGCGGACCTGGTCTGAGGCCGAGCATGCCGTCGGCGATCGTCACCTCGGGATTGTCGAAGCGCTACACCATCGGCTCACGCCGGCGCGGCTACGGCACGCTGCGAGAAGCGATGTCCGGCGCTGCGCGGCGGCCGGTCGAGCTCGTGACGCGACGCTCTGCCGCCGCGGACGAGGAGACCCGCACGATCTGGGCGCTGCGCGATCTCGACGTGACGATCGAGGACGGCGAGGTCGTGGGGCTGATCGGCCACAACGGTGCCGGCAAGAGCACGTTCCTGAAGATTCTCTCGCGGATCACCGAGCCGACGTCCGGCTGGGCCGACGTGACGGGCCGGGTCGGCTCGCTGCTCGAGGTCGGCACGGGATTCCATCCGGAGCTGACGGGCCGCGAGAACATCTATCTCAACGGTTCGATCCTCGGCATGCGCCGCCCCGAGATCCGGCAGGCGCTTCGACGAGATCGTCGAGTTCGCGGAGATCGAGCGCTTCCTGGACACACCCGTCAAGCGCTACTCGTCGGGCATGTCGGTGCGGCTCGCATTCGCAGTGGCGGCTCATCTCGAGCCGGAGATCCTGCTGGTCGACGAAGTCCTCGCCGTGGGCGATGCGTCGTTTCAGCGCAAGTCGCTCGGGAAGATGGGCGAGGTTGCGGCCGAGGGGCGCACCGTGCTCTTCGTCTCGCACAACCTCGCGATCATCCAGGCGTTGTGCCAGCGCACGGTGCTCCTCGAGCGCGGTGTGGTGATCGCAGACGCCCCCGTCATGGAGGGGATCGACATCTACCTACGAGGGCTCGAGGCTGCGGCCTCGTCGAACCTGCTCGAACGAGCCGACCGCGACAACCGCGGTTGGCGCGACACGCTGATCGGTGGGCTGGAGCTGCGCGACGTGAGCACTGGCCCGACGGATTCGGTGGTCGCCGGTCGCGACATCGAATTCGTCGTGCACCTGACCGAAGTCGTGCCGCTGCTCGAGTGCCGTCTGACGATCTCGAACAGCCTCGGACAGCCGGTCGCGACGCTCGACAGCGAAGCGGCCGCCCCCGCGGACGTCCGCGACCCGGATCTGGGGCCGCGCATCGAATGCGCGGTGCGCGAACTGCCGTTGCTGCCGGGGCGCTACCGCGTCGACGTGCTGCTCAAGGGACGGAATCAGGTTCAGGATGGGCTGCAAGCAGCGTTGTTCTTCGACGTCCACTCCGGCGTCGTCGGCGGCCGGCCGATGCCGCTGACCGCCGTAGCGGGCGACGTCGCGCTGACCCACGTCTGGCGGTTGCCTGCGCGGCCGGAGCCGTAGCGTGCACGCTCACTTCGTGAACGAGAACCTCGGTGGGCACGTGACGATGCACCAGCACCTTCGACGTGCACTTGCGGAGAGCGGCGACGTTCGCGCAACCTTCTTCGACGTGCCGCGGGCGCGGCTCGGAAGGCGTCTCGTCTCCGCCCCGGTTCCCGGTCTCGGTCGCCTCGACCTCGACCTGCAGGTGCTGCGATCCCAGCTCGCGCAGAGCGCGGTCGTCAGGCGTCACCTGAACGGCCTCGCGGAGACCCCGGACGCGCTGCACGCGTACACGCAGAACGCTGCGCTTCTGAGCGTCGGCTACATGCGCAAGGTTCCGACGATTGTTTCGACCGACGTCACGAACCGCGACAACGCCTACCGGATTCCGTACCGTCCGCCGACGCGGTTCACACCCAAGCTGGTGCCTGTCAGCATGGCGTGCGAGCGCCGCGTGTACGCCCAGGCCCGCTGCGTGGTCGCCCATTCGACCTGGACCGCCGACGCGATTCTCGCCTACGGCATACCGGGCGTCCGCGTCGAGGTGATTCCGTTCGGGATCTCTGTGCCACCCGTCGCTTCGCGGGACCGTGATGGAGGTCTGCCGCGAATCGTTTTCGTCGGCACGACGATGGAACGAAAGGGCGGCTGGCGTCTGGTGCGACTCTGGCAGCAACATCTGCGTGAGCGCACGCGACTGACACTCGTGACGATGGAATCCGTCCCGCCGACGCCGGGCGTCGAGGTGCGAGGCGACGTCCGCCCGGGCGACGGCAAGCTGGCGCAGATCCTCGCCTCGGCAGACATCTTCGCCTTCCCCGGAGAGATCGACGCCTTCGGTTATGCGTTGCTGGAGGCGATGGCGGCCGAGTTGCCGACCGTTGCTCCCCGCGTCGCCGCCGTCCCGGAGATCGTCGTCGACGGCGTGACCGGATTCGTCGTTCCTCCGGGCGACGACGAGGCGTTCGCGGCGGCACTCCTGCGGCTGGCCGACGATGCGGCTGCGAGGCGTGAACTAGGGCTTGCCGGGCGTGCACGAGTGCTGGAACGGTTCGACGCGCGCGGCACTACTCGTCAGCTCGTCGAGCTCCTGACCGACGTCGCGGCGTGACTCGTTCCGTCGTCGTCGGTCTAGAGACGGAGGCGTCGGTCGCCCACGCTGACGAACGAGCCGCGCTCAGACGTACGAAGACGGCGGGAGACGACGCCGGGAACGACGAGCGCGACGGCGCTCTTCAGGCGTGTGCTGAGCGACTGGCGCGGCCCCACGGCGACGCGCCATGCGGCGCGACGGGCGCGGGACGCCGGCCCGTCGAGCAGCACCTCCTTCAGCTCGTCGCGCTGGAGGCGGGCGGCTTCGGCTTGTTTCGTCCTCGTCAGCGTCAGACGCTCGTCGCGGCTCAAGTCGGTACGCGCCTCGGCTCGTGCGAGCGAGCTCAGACGACCGCGGGACATCGCAGCACGCCGCGCGCTCATGCTCCCGGCATGGAGGCGATACTCGGCCAGCGGCTCGTCGATGAACCCGACCTCGGATCCGCTCAGGATCAGGCGCATCCAGAGCTCCCAGTCGGTCGTGTACTCGACGGTCGGGTCGAAGCCGCCGACGTCGGCGAAACGGGAACGCCTGACGGCGCTCAGGCCGAGCACGAAGTTGCGCTGCAGAATCGCAGTTCGCTGGTTGTCGAACGCGAACCGGTGGCCGGGGCCATAACAGCGGCCGATGATCTCGCCGTTGTGCATGAGGTACGCGTCGGTCGTGATCACATCGAGCTCGGGCCGGGCGATCGCGAGCGCCGACAGCGCCGCGATCCGGCCCGGCAAGAAGTGATCGTCGGCGTCGAGGAACGCGATGAAGTCTCCCGTCGCGACAGCCGCTCCCGCGTTCTTCGCCGCGGCTTCGCCACCGTGTGCGATTCGTACGACTCGGACTGCATCGCCGAACCGCGCCAGGGCGGTGGTGAGGTCGTCAGTCGAGCCGTCGTCGGCGACGATCACCTCGGCTGGCGGTGGTTCTTGCTCGACCGCGGAACTGATCGCCTCAGCGATGAAGGCGGCTGCCTGGTAGGCGGCGATCACGACCGAGAAGCGGGGGACGGCCACGTGGGAGAGCCTACGTCCCACCGTCGACCGCCTCGACCATGACGATTCGGCTTGCAGATGCCCGGTTGCTGACGTCGTCGCCGGGTCGCCGGGTCGCGCTGCTCGGTGCGCCCGAGGGTTGGGACGACGCGTTCCGCGAGGCCGGCGCGAAGGTTGGTGCACCCGATCCGGAGCTCGTCGTCGGCGCCAGAGATCGCGGCGAGCAGGCGGCCGCGATCGGCGCACCCTCGGTGGTCGTGCTCGGCGGGGCGACGCGGGCGCTGCGACGCGCCGGGTACGTGACGCGCACCCTGCTCGTGCGGTCCGGGCCGATCGCTCCGCGACTGTTCGTGCCGCTCGACGCACCCGGCGCGCGCGCTTACGCTCTGCTTGCGCCACGCCCGGGCCGCTCCGCCGGCAAGCGCCTGGCGACCCGTGCCGCTCTGTTCGCTACCGGCTCCGGTGTCCCGGTCGCGCCGCTCGTGACCGTCGGGGAGCGCGGGCACGCGCCACCGTCGTTGCTCGCCGCAGCGGCAGCTGCGAGCGGAGTGGAGCTCGGCTCAGACTGGTTCCTCTGGCTCGGCGAGGGAGACGACCTGCAGCGCGCGGTCTGGGTCTGTTTCGGAGTGGACGGCCGACCGGCCTGGGCGGTCAAGTGCAGTCGAGTTCCCGGCAACGTCGCGCCCTTCCAACGGGAAGAAGCCGCCTGGCAGATGCTCGTCGGTCTGCCCTCCGAGTTGCGGCGACACGCGTCCCGGTTCGCCGGCCGGTTCGAGGCGAACGGACTGCCCGGCTCGATCGAGTCTGCGGCGGCTGGCGTGCCGCTGCAGGACGAGCTCGAAGCCGGCGTCGACCGACGCTCGACGATCGAGGCCGTCGCCGACTGGATCGTTGCGGTTGGCAAGGCAACCTTGCAACCGAGCGAGGCGCTCGGCCCGGAGCTCGCACGTCTGAGTCGGTTTTCGAGCGAGCTCGTCGAGTCGCTGCCCGATGTTCCGTCCGTCTTCCAGCACAACGATCTCGGTTCGTGGAACGTGATGGTCGACGGGCCGCTCTTCACCGTGCTCGACTGGGAGTCGAATCGCGAGGCCGGACTCCCGCTGCTGGGACCTCGTCTACTTCCTCACCGATGTCCTGGCTGCGCGCCGTGGGCAGACCGATCCTTCCGCGAAGCTCGGGGCGATGCTGCAACTCCTCCGTGGCGAGGCGGTCGCGTCACGCCTGCTCTTCGAGCGGGTCGCTGCGGCCGCTGAGGCATTCGGTGTGGCGCAAAGACACGTCGGGCGCGATCGTCACGCTCGCGTGGCTACATCACGGTCGCTCGAGCGCCGCGCGCACTGCACGCGGGCTGTCTCACGGAGCATCGACCGGGTCCGTTGCGGCAGCGGGTCCGCTCGAGCGGCTCGCGGAGCCGTGGCTCGCGGACCCGGCGCTCGGCGTCGCCTGGCCGGCGTTCAGCGCAAGCCGCGGCTGATCACGCGCTGGCGAACCAGCCGCGGACGTGGCGTGCCAGCTCGTCGCCCGTCCAGTCGTAGACCATGTGCCGCGCAAGGCGGTAGCGCTCGCGGGCGACGTCTGCAGCCCCGCCAGTGTTGCGGCATGCTCGCTCGTAGCCTGCCTGCTCGACGAGGCCGACCGTCGTCGCGTCGAACGACTCCGGCGTCCCATACGGGTAGGAGAAGCTCGTCACCGCGCTGCCGGCGGCTTGTTCGAGTGCCGTCTTCGCGGCCACGACCTCATCGCGCTGCTCGTCGGACGGCAGAGCCGTCAACATCGTGTGCGTCGTCCCGTGCGCGCCGATCTCGAAGAGCGGGTCGGCTCCCAGCGCTGCAATGTCGTCGGCCGAGAGCAGAGCGTGCGCCGCGCACGACCCGCGGCCGGTGCCGAGCTGGGCCTCCACCTGGCCGACGACGCCCTCGATCGTGGACGGTGGCAGCGACCGCAGGCGCCGGTTGAGGGTCTTCAAGGAGCGGTACACACCGGCTGCATCGCGGACGTCGACGCGTACTTCGGTTCCTGCGATCACGACGAGCACCGACGGCACGGCCGGTGGCTCGTCGAGGTGCGCGTGCTCGAGCCGGTCCCACCAGAACTCCGCCGGGTCGCGAAGGATCCGCGCCGGCACGAAGAACGTCGCCGGCGCTCCCGCCGCTCTCAGGAGCGGTGCGGCCTCAGTCGCGTTGTCGCGATACCCGTCGTCGAACGTGAGCGCGACACGTCTCGTCGACGCGGCTCGCTCGAGCTCACCGAGCGGAACGATCTCGGCAACGTGTCCGAGCGCGTCGAGCTGAGCCGCGAAGCGCTCGGGGCTGACGCACTGCTGCAGCGGATCTCGGCCGTCCGCGATGCGGTGGTAGGTCAGGACGAGCGCCGGTTCTGCCATCACGCCGGCTTCTGCACGGCGGCCGTGACGACGACCGGGAAGAGCGGATGCTCGAACTCGAGCTCGGCCGGCTTCAGATCCTCCTGAGCGAGACCATGGAGGAACGCAATCGCGACGAGCGGGTTGCCGTGGCCGGTCACGGTTGCATCGCCGTTCGGGCAGAAGACGCGGACGATCTCGGCCAGTCCGGCTGGGGTCAGGTGCCAGCGGTCGTCGGCGGTTGCGTCGGGGTCGATCCTGGCGATCGCCGGCGTCGTGATCAGCAGCGTTCCGCCTGGGGCGAGGCTCTGCCACAGGTTGGCGACGGCACCGCCCAGATCGCGCACGTAGACGAGCGTCTGGGGAACGATCACGCAGTCGAACGTGGACTCCGGTAGGGAGCCGGGGTCGGCGAGGTCGGCGACGATCGTCGCGAGCTCGTTCCGCGGATCGATGTCGACGATCTCGATGCGCTCGACGCCGGTGGCGTGGGCCGAGGCGTAGCGCGGATCGCGAACCTCGAGTACGCGCCCGCGAATCGCGTCGGCGTGGTCGGCGAAGAAGCGATCGATGTAGACGCGGTCGACGGGCGTCCCGCGCTCGCTCCCCCAGCCGCGCGATACCGGCTCGAGCCGCCGCAGGCTGCCGAACCGCACGCGCCGGACCGACCGTCGGACGGCGGGGCTCGCGTGTGCGCGGCGTAGCGCATCCTGAGCAGGTGTCGGCAGGCGCTTCGCGAGCCGCCGCAAGGTCGTTCTCAGACGCGCCGACCTCCGCCGCCAGATCGGCGACCTGTGTGCGAATCGCCGTCCCAGCGGTACTCGGCCGCCCAGAGCCTGTGGCCCGCCGCGGCGAGCGACGCGGCCAGTTCCGGCTCGCGCAGCACCCTGATGCATGCAGCGGCGAATTCTCGGGGAGTGTCGGCGTTCAGCAGCTCGACGCCGTCGCGCGCGGCAAGACCCTCGCTGCCGAGGGTGGTCGAGATGACGGGCTTGCCGCGTGCGAATCCCTCGAGCACCTTGATGCGCGTCCCACTGCCTGCGCGCAGTGGAACGACCACCGCAGCTGTCGTGCGGAACGCCTCGTCGAGGTCGGCGACCTCACCGGCGATCTCGAGCCCTTCGCGCCCCCGCAGGTCGTCGAGCAGGCCGTCGTGGCGGCCGACGATCCGGAAGCTCGCGGCGGGAACCTCGCGGCGGATGAGAGGCAGGACGCGCGTGGCGAACAGTCGCACCGCATCGAGGTTCGGCGGGTAGACCACCAAGCCGACCATTGTCAACACGGGGTCGGTCGAGACCGGGGTCGGCGGGCCGTCGGCCAGTTCGTAGCCATTCGGGATCACGCTCGCCGCCGGAACGCCGAGGCGTTCGCGGTCGAGGGCGCTGCAGACGACCACGGTGCGCACGGCGTCGGCGGCGCGTCGCTGTGCTCGGCGCCAGCGGCCGAGATCGATCCGATCGAGGTACCCGGCGACGAGTGCGCGCGGCCGCGGTGCGCGCGCCGGCGCCTCCGCCCGTTGCAGCCGGCGCAGGTCGATCCACGTCCGGAGCTTCTCGTCCTCGAGGTTGTCGAAGTCGACGATCGCCGGGCCGCGGTCAGGGCTGCCGAGCGCGAGCCAGGTGTGGCAGTGACTGAACCAGACCACGTCGTACGGCCCTTGCGCCCAGGCGTCGAGCGCCGCGTCGGCGCCGTTCCAATCGAGCCAGGCGGCCGCCCGAGGCTGGCCGGAGCGGACCCACCGGAGGAGGCCGGGCCAGGTGAAGCGGAATGGCGGTCGGTGGTGGACATGCAAGCGCTCGATCCCTGGCGTCGGCGGGGAGTCGCCTGCAGGCAGATCGGGTCGCTCGGCGACGGTGCAGAAGAGATCGACCGAGCCCGTCTTTGCGAGGCCGCGGATCATGTTGTCGACCCGGATCCGGTACCCGCTCGTCGCGGGCCACGGATACTCATCGGTGATGCACAGGATGCGGAGCGGACTGGGCGCGATGGGGTCTTGTACCGTAGGCCGATGACTGCGCGCGCTCGGTCGGCGGAGCGCATCGTCGTCTACACCGAGGCCACCGGGCGCGGCGGGGCGGAGGTCTCGCTCAGGAACCTCCTCGCCGAGCTCGACCCTGCACTCGACATCGTCGTCATGGGGGTCGACGAGGCGGTGTGCTCGTGGATCGCCGGCGTGCGGCCGGGAACACCGACGGTCGTTGTGGCTCCGGTTTCCAACAAGCTCTCGATCCGAGCACTGCTCGCGCTCAGGGGCCGGATCGCGCGGCTCAAGCCGGCGATCTTCCACGCGAATCTCAGAACCGTCGGTGACGCCCAATACGCGCTGCTCGCCGCCCTCTCGGTGCGCGGCGTGCGCGTCGTCGCGGTCGAGCAGCTGCCGTTCCCACCTGCATCGGCGCTGTCGCGGCGACTCAAGCAGCTGACGAGCCGTCGGCTCGCGGCGCACGTCGCCGTCGGCAGTCGCACAGCGCGGCTCGTCGAACAGCAGGCGGGGCTTCCGAGCGGCAGCGTGCGAACGATCTACAACGGCGTCCCGGACCTCGGGGCGGCGCCGCCGTCCGCGGAGCGTGCGCGAACGGTGGTCGGGACACTCGCGCGCCTCGACCGGATCAAAGGACTCGATCTCCTGCTCCGGGCAGCCGAGCCGCTCGCGGACGTCGACCTCGTGCTGGTCGGTGACGGCCCTGCGGCTGCTGAGCTCGAGGCGCTGGCGGCCGAGCTCGGGCTGGGCGAGCGCGTTCGCTTCGCCCCGTGGGCAGACGACGTGCGCGCCGAGCTCGCGGGGCTCGATGTCTTCGTGCTGCCGTCGCGAAACGAAGGCTTCCCGCTCTCGATCGTCGAGGCGATGCTTGCCGGGCGGCCGGTGATCGCGACCGACGTCGGGAGCGTGCGGGAAGCGGTCGACGAGTCGTCCGGGATCGTCGTGCCGCCCGAGGATGTTGCGGCACTTCGAAGCGCGATCGAGCAGCTCGCAGCAGATCCGGATCGGCGCCGCCGGTTGGGAGCAGCCGGGCGGCAGCGAGCGCTCGAGCGCTTCACCGCCTCGACCATGGCGCGGGCGTTCGAGCGCCTCTACCGGGAACTCTGAGGTGCGTATGCCGACGGCGGTCGCCGCCTCGTTCGACTCCGGCGCGGCCGACTCGGCGCTCCGCGCGCGTGAGGTCGTCACCTGCCTGGTGGCGCTCGTCGTCCTCGCTGCCGCAGCGTTCATTCCGTATGCCCTTCACGGCGGCTTCTTCAGCGATGACTGGGCAACCGCGTCCGATCTCCGCGTTTCGCCCGGCACCGGGTACGCCGGAGCGGTCAGTCAGATCAGCAAGGAGATCGGAGGTCGGCCTCTGCTTGCGGTCGCGTTGCCGCTGCCGCACGTCCTGCTCGGTGAATCGCCCCGCGGGCAGGTTCTGTTGGGCCTCTTCCTTGGCATCCTCACCTGCCTCTGTTTCTTCGCGGTGCTGCGCGTGCTCGGGATCGCGCCGGGCCATGCGACCGTGATCGCGTGCCTGGCGTTGCTCTTCCCGTGGTCGGACTCGGTGCGTCTGTGGCCTTCGGCCTCCGTCAACACGATCGCTGTCGCCTTCTTCTTCCTCGGCGTCGTCGTCGCACTCCGCTCCTTCGACTTCGAGGGCTGGCGCCAATGGGCGCTCGGCCTGCTCGGGACGTGTCTGTATCTCGCGTCGGTCCTGACCTACGAGGTGGCCGGTCTGGCCGCCTGTCTCGTTGGGGCGCTCTACCTTCGCCGCGCGCCGCGCGGTCTGGCGCTGCGGCGTTGGGCGCTCGACGTTGCGGTCGTGCTGGCGGCGCTCGCCTGGTCGGCGCACGCGACTCGCGGGGTGCGGCACGTGGCGTCGCCGTCGCAGGTGTTGTCGGACGTGCCGGCGTTCCTGCGGCAGGGAACGTCGCTGTTGGCGGCGTCGCTGCTCGCGTTTCCGGGCGCGGATGCCGGCTTCGCCAAGGCGGCGATGTTGCTCATCGTGGTGGGAGTCGTCGCACTTGCAGGGCGCCAGGTCGTCCGTGGCGGCAACCCCGGGCTCCGCCGGTGGCTGGGGGTGGTCGCGGTATCCGCGCTCGCCCTCGCAGCGGCGTACGCCATGCTCCTTGGAAGCTTCCTGCACCCGTTCGACCGCGGGATCGACAATCGCGGCAACATCTTCGCCGCGTTCGCGTACGCCGGGCTCGTCTACGGCCTGCTTGCCGTTGCGGCGACGTTGGCGCGTCCTGGCCTCACTCCGGCGCTCGGCCTGACGCTCGTCGCCCTCGTCGTCGCCGGGTACGTCGTGCGCCTGCACCGCGACGGCGGCGACTGGCGTCGCGCCCACACCGAGCAGAACCGGGTGCTCGCCGCGATCGACCGGCAGTTGCCACGACTCCCGGCTGGCTCGACGCTCCTCGCAGTCGGCTTCCCGGGCGAGACGGCTCCAGGGGTCCCCGTGTTCGACGCGACATGGGATCTCGAGGGCGCGTTGCGGTTGCAGCACCACGACCCGCGACTTTCGGCCTTCCCGCTCTTCGCCGACGGCACGCTGACCTGCGCCGCCGCCGCAGCGATCGCCGAGGGCCCGGGGTCGTTCGGCCGCAACGTCCTCGGCTACCGCAGGCTCGTCGTCGTCGCTCCGGCGGGCCATATGTGGATCGCGAATCGCGGCGAGTGCGAGCGGGCCGCGGCGGCGTTCCCGCTGCGCCGCCGTCTTCGCGGCTGAGCGCCGTTCAGAAGTTTCGCGTGCGTAGGCCCAGTGAGGTGATCCCTCGCCGCCGGTCGCGTTCGAGTCTGACCCGGCGCGCCGTGCTCGGCAGCGCGATCGCAGCCAACGCAGCGAGCCGCTCGCGGCGGCGGAACGGCACCCCCGGTGCCTTCGCTACCGCGAGGGCACGAGCGCGGACGTCTTTCGAGCCCGTGCGCAGCGCCGCGTCGAGCTCGGCGAGCAGTGCGCCGCGCTCTTTCGCCCCTAACTCGACTTGAACCAACTCTCGCTCCGTGGCCGAGAGTGAGGGATGAGTGGATGCGCGTTCGACGATGCGAACCATCTCGCGGAGGTTTCTCGCGCGGTTGTCGCTGAGGCTCTGGGGCCACAGGCGATACACGGCGAGCGGCTCCCACACGAGCCCCGCAACGGCTCCGTCAAGAATCAGTCGAAGCCATAGGTCGGTGTCGGGGTCCACCTCCCAGCCGCCGCACGCCTCCACGGTCGCGCGTGCGACCGCCGCGAAGCCAAAGATGAAGTGCTGGTGCAGCGCCGAGCGCCGCTGGTCATCGATCGCAAATCGCGCGACCCCTCGGTAGTAGCGGTCGAACACGATGCCGCCCGACTCGAGGTACGCGTCGCAGGTGACGATGTCCAGGTCGGGCCGAGCTCCTAGCGCTGCTGCATACGCTTCGAGTAGGCGCGGATCCAGCAGATCATCCGCGTCGAACGGCACGACATGCGTGCCTCGCGCGACGGCCAGGCACGCATTCCGTGCGGCGGCCGTGCCTCGGTGCTCGCCCCGGACGACGCGGATGCGCGGCTCGAACTCTTCGAGCACCGCGAGCGTCCGATCGGACGACCCGTCGTCGCACACGATCACCTCGAGCGGTGGAAGAGTCTGCTCGAGCACGGACACGACTGCGGCGGCGATCGTTTCCTCGGCGTTGTGCGCCGGGATCAGGACCGAGAACGTCACAGGCGAGGCAGCGAGCGGCACAGCAGCAGCCGGCTCCGGCGCAAGCAGCGGGAACCCACCCGCGTTCACCGCGCGCGGAGGCGTCAGCGTGAGCTCCTCGCCCAGGGCGACGAGCTTGCATGCTCGGTTGGATGTTGCCGGGCCAGGCGTCGCCGCCCACGGGCGGGGCTCGCCGCCCACAGGAGCGCGGAGAACCGCTGGCGGCCGCTCGAGCCGGGCGCTCTCGCGAGGGCGAGCGCTCGGTTCCGCGCATCGGGGTGCAGTTCGGTGACGGCGAGCTCCGCCTCGGCCTGCAAGACGCGACGCCGCTTGCCGTCGAGTGACCGCTCGAGCTCCTGTCGTTCGATGTGTGTCAGACCGGGATGGGAACGAAGCGCCTCGAGCACGCGGACCCGGCTTCGCAGCGCCCCGACCCGGTCGGCCGTCAGGCTGTCAGGACGAAGCCGGTACCGGTACAGCGGCTCGTCGACCAGACCGACGGCAGCGCCCGCGAACACGAGCCGGATCAGCAGGTCCCAGTCCTCCGAGGTGCGGAGCGACTCGTCGAACCCTCCGATCGCAAGAAGCCGCGTCCGTCGCACCACCGGGACGGCGACGAAACAGCGATCCAGGACCGCCGAACGTTGTCCATCGGCCGGGAACGTCATTCGCTCGTGGAACCGACCCGCCGCCCGTCCGTCCGTCTCGAAGAGCACGTCGGTCGCGAGGATGTCCAGGTCGGGGCGTGCACGGGCGGCCGCCTCGAGCGAGGCCAGCCGGTCGGGCAGGTATGCGTCGTCGGCATCGAGAGTCGCGACGTACTCGCCGCTCGCGGCAGCGAGCGCGCGGTTCCGGGCGACCGCTGGGCCTCGGTTCGCGCCGCGCACGACCGTCACGGCGTCTCCGAACGGCTCGAGTGCCCCAGCGAGGTCGTCGCTCGACCCGTCGTCCGAGACGATGATCTCGTCCGCGGCGCGCGTCTGGGCGAGCAGCGAATTGAGCGCGTCGCCGATCACACCGGCAGACTCGAACGCCGGCACGATCACCGTGAACGTGATGGGAGGCGGGCGGTCGAGCAGATAGAGAGGTGGCGGGGCGACGATCCGCTGAGGCGTCATCGCCGCAGCGCCGTTGCGACCGTCGCGACCGGAACGCGGTCCTGTCCGCGGGCGAGCCAGTCGACGAACGGCTCGAAGATCGTCGCCGAGAGCTCCCAGGTCCACGTCCCCTCCGAGATCTTGTGGAGGACGAGGGGGATCCAGCCTCGTCGCCGCGCGGCGCGCTCGACGATCGCTTTCAGCTCGTCGAGCGTCGTCCCGTTCTCGATACTCGGGTAGGTGCGAAGCGCATACGGGTCGGGAGGCGGCACCGATTCGACGAGCGCCTGCTTGTCATCGTCGGCGCCGACCGCAGCGAGACCCCAAGCCCGGCGTCCGTACAGGTAACCGCTTCGCGCGACGAGCGCGCGCACAGCGTCGTTCTGCGAGCCATACGGGTATGCGAACGTGACCGGATCGAGTCCGTGCGCCCTGAGTGTTTGCCTGTCGTCAGCGATCTGCGCGAACGCAGCGTCCTCGTCGAGCGTCGCCAGGTCGGGATGATTGGAGGTGTGACCGCCGACCTCGTGCCCGAGCGCAGCGATCTCGGTGACTTCGTCCCACGTCAAGTGCTCGGGTGAGCTGCCGATGAGCCCGCTCGAGACGTAGAACGTCGCCGGCAGTCCTCGGTCGGCGAGCAGGCGGGCGACCTCGATGTGGTCACCCGTTCCGTCGTCGAAGGTGAGCGAGACGATGGGCCGGCGTTTCCTCATCGACTGCTTGCCCCGGCCAGACAGTGCTCCACCTTGGCGACGTGAGTCGACCACGTGAACTCGTCGTGCCGCTCGAGGAGCCGCTTGCTGATCGCTTGCAGATGATCGGGGTCGGCAGCGAACGCAGCAATCGCCTCCCGCAGCGCGCCCGCATCCCGGGCGGGGAACACGGTCGCCTCGGGTAGTTCCGGAATTCCACCCCGATCGCTGACGATCACCGGGATCCCTCGCGCCGCAGCCTCGGTGCCGACCAACGCTGCCGGCTCCTCCCATTGGCTCGGGATCACGAGCACGTCGAGCTCGTCGAAGAATCGTTCCTTCTCGGCTCCGGCGACGTAGCCGAGATAGCTGATCTGCGGCTGATCAGTCGCAGCCGCTGTCGCCAGCGTCTCGTCGCGGCCGCTCCCGGCGATCGTCAGGGACCAACCAGGCGGTGGGTCGGCGAACGCTCGCAAGAGGGTGTCGAGGCCCTTGTGCGGCTCGAGCGTGCCGATGAAGCCGACACGAAGGCCTCCGCCTTGTGGCGTGCGAAGACGCCGGCTCTCCGCAGCGGAGCCGTGACGGATCACCTGCGAGTGCCCGACATCGGCGACGCCCGCCTCGAGGTGACGACGGAGGATGAAGTCCGAGACGGCGATGAACTCGGTGAGGTGCCTGCGAACCGCCCGTCCGCGCACGACCCGCTGGACGCGGCAGAAGGCGCAACCGCCGCCGCAGTACTCGAAGTCACGCGTCATGCTCGTACGCGCGCACATCAGGTTCAGATCGTGCGCCGTATGGACGTGCGGCAGCCTGAGCGACGAGATCGCCGTGAAGACCGCCGCCGAGAGACCCTGGCATTCGTGCGTATGGACCACATCCGGACGGAAAGCCGACAACTCGCGGCGTGCCGCGACGTGCACCGACGGGCGCCACTGGTCGCGCGCGTGCCAGACGAGCTTCTCGGGCATCGGCGCAGTAGGGGCCAGGTGGGGCAGCCGGGGCAGCGCCGCGACCCTCGCACCGCCGACGTCGCCCGTGGCCGAGGCTGAGAGAACGAGTACGTCGTGGCGTTCGGCGAGCGTTGCCGCGAAGAGCGCCGCGTACGCCTCGGCGCCGCCCCGGCCCTCGGGTGGGAGGACGTTCGTGACGACCGCGATACGCATTCGAGTCAGGGGGTCAGGACGCGCATCTGCCACGCAGGACCCTAGACGAACCCTCTAGAGCAGATCCCGGAAGGCCCGAGAGGCGAGCTCCTCGCCGATCGCGAGCGAGGCCGTCGCGCCGGGCGACGGCGCGTTCAGCACGAACATCAGCCGGGACGTCCCTTCGATCAGGAAGTCGTCGACGAGCCCGCCCTGCGGCGTCATCGCCTGCGCCCGGATCCCGGACGGGCCGAAGCTCGCGTCCTCGGCGCGCACCGCCGGTACGTACCGCTGCATGTCGGAGACGAACGCGCCCTTCGAGACGTCGCGCCATGCCTCGGCAACCGCGATCCGCCCGTGCTTGACGGCGAAGCGCCAGAACCCCGTGTAGGCGAGCGAAGAGGCAGCATCACGCGGCCGGAAGGCGAGCCGCCGGTACCCCTCGCGCGCCAGCGCCAGCACGGCGTTCGGCCCGGCGACGACGGTGTCGTCGTGCTTGCGGGTGAAGTGCACACCGAGGAACGGGAAGGCCGGATCCGGAACCGGATAGATCAGTCCGCGTACGAGCTCGGCGGCGTTCGGGCGCAGGGTGTAGTAGTCGCCGCGGAACGGAACGATCCGCGCGGACGGCTTGAGCCCGGCCAGACCTGCGAGCCGGTCCGACTGCAGGCCGGCGCAGCCGATCAGGTGTTTCGCCTCGATCGTGTCGTCATCCGTCCCCACCACCACACCCGTCGCGTTCGTCGAGACGCTCGTGACCGCGACGCCGAGCAGCAGCTCGCCGCCGAGTGAGCGCACGTCGTCCGCGAGCGCTCGAGCCACCGCGCCATAGTCGATCACCGCGGTCTCGGGCGCATGCAGCGCGCGGATGCCAACGGCGTTCGGCTCGATCTCGGGGATCTGGCTGCCGTCGACCTCCCGGACGCCGCGAACGCCGTTCGCGGCGGCGCGGCGTCCGAGCTCCTCGAGCCGTGGGAGCTCGGATTCGTCGACCGCGACGATCAGCTTGCCTCGCCGCGCGAGCGAAATGCCCTTCTCGTCCGCATAGCGCTCGAGCGCGTCTTTCCCCTTGATGCAGAGCGCGGCCTTCAACGATCCGGGCGTGTAGTAGACGCCTCCGTGCAGGACGCCGGAGTTGTGGCCGGTCTGGTGAAAGCCGACGCCGTGCTCCTTGTCGACCACGAGAACCCGCAGGGTCGGACGCTCCAGCAGGAGCGCGCGGGCGGTCGCCAGACCGATGATTCCGGCGCCGACCACCAGGACGTCGTGGTTGCTGTTCATGGTCGAACCATCTCATTCACGATGATCTCCCTGCTCGATCCGGGGCAGGAGGTGCGTCCACGCGCCAGAACCCCCACGGGTGCGTCGGCGACGCATCCCGAGAACGACGGCTACAGGATCGTCGTCGGCGCACAGTTCTTACGCGGCTGGGCGCCAGCGGCGCACCGCGGCGGTGACCGTCGTCGGCCCGCCGGGTGAGCTTTCGATCTCAAGTGTGCTCCCGAGCAGGCGCAGGCGGTCGTACATCCCCTCGAGACCGAGGCCGTTCGTCGCTCCGCGGCGCAGGATCTCGGGCGTGAACCCGATGCCGTCGTCCGTCACCTGCAGGTAAATGACGTCGCGGTCCTCGTAGAGCCGCACCGCGACGTTGTCGGCACGAGCGTGCTTGTGGACGTTCGTCAGTGCTTCCCGGAGCACGCGGTGCAGGGCGATGCGCTGCGAGTCCGTCTCGGTCTCGATCGGCTGCTCCATCTCGAGCACGACCAAGGCGTCGTCGAGCTGCTCGAAGCGGGCGACCTCATCGGCCACCAGCGCGGCGAGGGTCGTCTCGCAGGCCCGGTCGGTCTGGTCGCCGGCGAGCTCGCGCAGGGCGCCTTCGATCGTCGCGAGCTGGTCGCGGATGCCGTCGACCTGAAGGCTGAGCTCGTGCGAGCCTGCCGGTAGCTGACCGACGTCGCGACGCAGCCGCTCGAGCGCGAAGCCGACTGCGACGAGGTCCTGCATCGGGCCGTCGTGCAGGTCCAACGACAACCGGCGAAGGCCCCGCTGCGCGGGTGTCGAGACCGGCTGGAGCCGGCCGAGGCTCGTCGTCGAGTGTGGCTCCGCCATCCGCAGTCAGAACGTCGGCGGTCGGGGGCCGCCTGGCCACCCCCGGACGGGGGATCACCAGGAAAGGTGATTGCGCCCGTTCGCGGCGATCGTGATGATCAGTGGCGGGAAGGGGGTCTGGGCGCGGTCTTCACGAGGGAGGCAGACGCGCCACTGCGGCCACATGGATGAAGCACAACAGGTAGGGAACGAGAACGGCCTCGAACTTCGCGCCTACGAGCGAATCGCCGACGTGTTCGCGCGGCTCGTCGGCGAGCAGACGCCCGACGGGCTGCTGGGCGCGTTCGCCGATGCGATCGAAGAGCTCGTGCCTTGCGCGGGACTCGTCGTGTTCGAGCGGAACGAGGCCGAAGACGAACTCACACCCGTCCTCGAGCGCCGTGAGACGAGCAACGAAGCGCTCAGAGTGCCGCTCGTCGCGCACGGTCGTGTGATCGGTGCGCTCGACGTTCATCGGGACGGCGGCGCATTCTCGGACGATGAGCTGGAGTTCGTCGCACGCTTCGTGGACGCCGCCGCGCTCGTCCTCGAAAATGCGCGTACGCGGGCACGCCTGGCGCAGCTCGCCCAGACCGACGATCTCACCGGCGCACTCAACCGCCGAGGATTCTTCGAGGCCGCCGAACGAGAGCTCGCCCGGGCCGGGCGCGACGACACCGAGACGGCACTCCTGGTGGTCGACGTCGACGATCTGAAGGGCGTCAACGACCGTCACGGCCACTCGCTCGGCGACGCGTTGCTGGCGCAGGTGGCGCAGACGCTCGCCGGCCGGACGCGGCGAGGCGACATCGTCGGACGCCTCGGAGGCGACGAGTTCGCGGTCGTCTTGCCGGGCGCAGGGCTCGAGGCCGCCGAGAATCTCGCCCAGGAGCTCGAGAACATCCTTCGTCACGCGGTCGTCGAGACGCTCGCAGGCCCGGTCGTTGCGACCGCGAGTGTCGGCGTCGCTGCAACGCAAGGGCGTCGGAGCGGAGTCGTGCGCTTGCTCGCACGCGCGGACGTCGACATGTACCGCCGCAAGAAGAAGCGCAAGACACGAACGTAAGGGGAGCCGGGCCCCAATCCGCCCGGGGCACGAGACTCCCTGCGGCAAGGTGCCTTACCCCTTGTGGGCCTGCACCCGACTCCCCCTGAGAATGCTCACGGCCGGGACCGTCTGCCGACCTGGCGAACGGTCGAGCCGGCGCCAGCCCTCCGGCTAGCTCACCCGGCGGCCGAGAACCCAGCCAGTGCTGCGTCGACGAGGTCGGGGAGCGTCTCGAGGTTGTAGCCGCCCTCGAGCACGGCGGCCACCCGGGGCGCGAGCGAGCCGCAGCGCCGGGCGAGCTCGGTGAAGGCAGCCGCGCTCAGCTCCAGCTCTGCGAGTGGATCGGCGGTGTGCGCGTCGAAGCCGGCCGAGACGAGGATCAGGTTCGGCGCGAACCGCTCGAGTGCCCGTTCGACGGCCCGGAACGAGTCGAGGTACTCAGCGTCGCCGGTGCCGGCGGGAAGCGGCACGTTGAGCAGGGTCTCGCCCTGGTCGTGTGGGCCGCCGGTGCCCGGGTAGAACGGCCACTGGTGCAGCGACGCGAACAGGATCGTCGGGTCCTCGCGGACGATGTCCTCCGTGCCGTTGCCGTGGTGCACGTCCCAGTCGACGATCGCGACGCGTTCGAGCCCGAGCTCCGCCTGCGCATATCGCGCGGCGATGGCGATCGAGTCGAACAGGCAGAAGCCCATCGCCTGACCGCGTTCGGCGTGGTGGCCCGGGGGACGGGCAAGGGCGAAACCGTCTCGCCGAACCGCCTCGATCGCCGCGCCCGCCGCGAGCAGTGCCGCCTCGAAGGTCGTCTCGGTGCAGACCGTGTCCGCGTCGATCCGGCCGCGTGTCGTCCGCACGAGCTCGATCAGCTCCGCAGTGTGGCACCGCAGCACATCGCGCTCATCTGCCGGCGCACACTCGACGAAATCGAAGCGCTCGTGCAGCGCGACGATCCGCCCTTGCGACTCGGGATGCTGTCCCGTCGGGTGGAGGCTCGCGAACGATGGGTGGCTGATCAGCTCGATCGCTGCCTCCCTACAGGCGCTCGGCGAGGCGTTTGGCGAGCGCGTTCAACCCGAGCTCCGAGGCCGTCGTAGACGCCCGCGCCCAGTCGGGAGGGGTGGAGGCGAGCGGAGGCAGCGGCGCCGCGGCGTCCATCGTGGCGATTCGCCGGTACAGGCGCAGCTCGTCGGCGATCGTGGAGAAGCGGCCGTCCGCAAGCGCCTGTTCGAGCGAGCCGTGCTGCTTCAGCACCTCCGCGGCCTTCTTCGGCCCGACGCCGGGGGCGCCGGGGATCTTGTCCGACGGGTCGCCGCGCAACGCGATGAAGTCCGGCACCTGGCCCGGCTCGACGCCGTAGCGCTCACGCACCTCGTCCGGGCCGATCCGCGTCAATTCCGAGACGCCCTTGACGGGTTGAAGGATCGACACGCGGTCGCTGACGAGCTGGAAGGCGTCCCGGTCCGATGTGACGACCGTCACCGGGCCGGGCCAACCTGCGGCCGCCGCGGCCAGGAAGTCGTCGGCTTCGTAGCCAGGCGCTTTGCCGACCGCAAATCCGAACGACTCGGTCAGGACGGGCAACACGTTCAGCTGCTCGAGGATTGCGTCCTCGAACACGCGCCCTGACTGGTAGGCGGGCAGCGCGTGATGGCGGTAGGTCGGCGTCTCGAGCGAGTCCCAGCCGACCAGCACCGAGTCGGGCTGCTCGGCATCCCAGAGCCGGGTCAGGAAACCTGCAAAGCCGACAAGGGCGTTCGCAGGGCGGCCGTTGCCGCGGATCGATTTCGGCATCGCGTGGTACGCCCGATGGGCCAGAGAGTCGCCGTCGATCGCCAGGAGAGCCCCGCTCACGCGCTCTCCTCCAGTTCGGCGATCGCGGCCATCACACGTTCGGTGGCGATGCGGGCCGCTTCGGCAGCCGGGTAGTCACCGAGGTCGCCGACCTCGACCGGTGGGCCGTAGCGCACGTGCCACGCCTGGAGTGCCCGGAGCCGGTCGGTGCCGCTGACCCCGGCGGGCACGAGTGGGACGCCCGCGTCGAGCGCGATGCGTGCTGCGCCGGTATGCGCCTGCGCCTCGCGCGTCTTGCGGAGGCCCTTCTTGCGGCGAGTGCCCTCCGGGAACATCGCGATCACGTGTCCTTCGCGCGCGAGCGTCACAGCCGTCTCGATCGCGTCCAGGTCGGCCTGGCCGCGGCGGACCTTGAAGCCACCGCAGGCCTTGATCAGGACGCCGAGCGGGAACCAGAAGAGCTCGGACTTGGCCATGAAGCGCAGGAACCGGTGTGGCCAGACCGCCATTCCGAGTGCCCACGGGTCGAGGTTCGAGAGGTGGCCGGAGGCGAGGACGTAGCCGCCGGAAGCAGGCAGATGCTCCGTTCCCCGGGCCCGATACCGGAAGACGAGGTGCAGGATCGGCCAGGAAACGGCGGCGATCAGGGAGTAGAGCAGCGATGGCCGGGGAGGAGGTGTCACCCGCGGCGAGTATCGCGGATCCGGGCCAGGACGCTAAGGTGGCGCGCGAAATGGCCGCAACGAAGGGAAAGAGGCTCGTGATCGTCGAGTCGCCTGCGAAGGCGAAGACGATCGCGGGCTACCTCGGCCCGGACTTCGTCGTCGAGTCGTCGATCGGTCACATTCGCGACCTACCCCAGAACGCGTCCGAGGTACCCGCGAAGTACAAGGACGAGAAGTGGGCGCGTCTCGGCGTCAACGTCGACAGCGAGTTCGAGCCGATCTACGTCGTCGACCCACGGAAGCGGAAGGTCGTCTCCGAGTTGAAGGCGAAGCTCAAGGACGCCGACGAGTTGTTGCTCGCGACGGACGAAGACCGCGAGGGCGAGGCGATCGCGTGGCACCTCGTGCAGGAGCTGAAGCCGAAGGTCCCGGTGCGCCGGATGGTCTTCCACGAGATCACGCGCCCGGCGATCGAGCGCGCGCTCGCCGAGACCCGCAACATCGACCAGAGCCTCGTCGACGCTCAGGAAGCGCGCCGCGTGCTCGACCGGCTGTACGGCTACGAGGTCTCACCCGTGCTCTGGCGGAAAGTGATGCAGGGGCTGTCCGCCGGACGCGTCCAGTCGGTCGCGACCCGGCTCGTCGTCGAGCGAGAACGCGAGCGGTGGGAGTTCATCGCCGCGGGCTACTGGGACATCGTCGCGACGCTCGACCCGGGTGCCTTCACGGCGCGGCTCTCGTCCGTCGACGGAGCGCGCGTCGCGCAGGGCCGCGACTTCGGACGGGACGGCGAGCTGAAGAGCAGCGACGTGGTTCAGCTCGTCGAGGACGACGCCCGCCGCCTGGCTGCATCCCTCGCAGGCGCCGAGTTCCGCGTTGCGTCGGTCGACGAGAAGCCGTACACACGCCGCCCCGCGCCGCCGTTCATGACGTCCACGTTGCAACAGGAGGCGAGCCGGAAGCTGCGGCTCTCGTCGCAGCAGACGATGCGCGTCGCGCAGCGCCTGTACGAGAACGGCTACATCACCTACATGCGCACCGACTCGACGACGCTGTCGGAGTCGGCGCTGAGCGCGGCCCGCGACCAGGCCCGCGAGCTGTACGGAGCCGATTCGGTGCCGGCGCAGCCGCGCCGGTACGAGCGGAAGGTGAAGAACGCGCAGGAGGCTCATGAAGCGGTGCGCCCCGCGGGCGATCGCTTCCGTACGCCGGACGACGTCGCCCGCGAGCTCTCGGGCGACGAGTTCCGCCTGTACGACCTGATCTGGAAGCGGACCGTCGCGTCCCAGATGGCGGATGCGCGCGGGCAGACCGTCTCGGTGCGGATCGCCGCCGACGCGGACGACGGGCGCGCCGTCGAGTTCTCGACCGCCGGCACGGTGATCACGTTCCGGGGCTTCCTGCTCGCCTACGAGGAGGGCCGCGACGATGCCGGAGACGACGCCGAGGAGAAGCGGCTGCCGAGCCTCACGGCGGGCGACACGCTTGCCGCGACGGAGCTCGAGCCCGAGGGCCACTCGACGTCGCCGCCCGCCCGGTTCACCGAGGCCAGCCTCGTGAAGGCGCTCGAGGAGCGGGGCATCGGCCGCCCGTCGACCTACGCCGCGATCATGGGCACGATCCTCGACCGCGGGTACGTGCGCAAGCAGGGCCAGGCGCTGGTGCCCGAGTTTCTCGCCTTCGCCGTCGTCAACTTGCTCGAGCGCCATTTCCCGCAGCTCGTCGACTACGAGTTCACGGCGCGCATGGAGGATGACCTCGACGAGATCGCCGGCGGCGACGAATCTCGCACCGGCGTGGCTGCGCCGCTTCTACTTCGGCTCCGACGGCGACGACGGGCTGAAGGCGCTGGTCGAGCTGCAGCTCGGCGACATCGACGCGCGCGAGGTGAACACCGTCCCGATCCCGCGCAGCGACATCGTCGTGCGGGTCGGGAAGTACGGGCCGTACCTCGAGCGTGGCGGAGAGCGCCAGACGTTGCCGCCCGACGTCGCGCCCGACGAGCTGACGCCTGAGCGGGCCGCCGAGATCCTTGCCCAGGGCGCCCAGGAGCGCGAGCTCGGTGCCGACCCCGACACCGGCCGGGCGATCGTGGTCCGCACGGGTCGCTACGGGCCGTATGTGACCGAGGTGCTGGAGGGCGACGAGAAGCCTCGCACGGCCTCGCTCCTGCGTTCGATGAGTCCGGAGACCGTCACCCTCGACGATGCGCTGCGGCTGCTGACGCTGCCTCGCACGCTCGGCACGACGGACGGCGAGGACGTGATCGTGACGAACGGCCGCTACGGGCCGTACGTGAAACGCGCCAAGGAGTCACGGTCGCTGGAGACCGAGGAGGAGATGTTCACGATCACCCTGGATGAGGCCCTGGCCAAGCTGGCCGAGCCGCGCACCCGCGGCCGCCGGGCCGCCGCCCCACCGCTCCGCGAGCTCGGCGAGGATCCCGTCTCGAAGCAGCCGGTGACCGTGAAGGAAGGGCGTTTTGGCCCCTACGTCACGGACGGTGAGACCAATGCGAGCCTGCGCGCGTCCGATTCCGTCGAGTCGATCACGACCGAGCGGGCCGCCGAGCTGCTCCAGGCCCGTCGGGAGCGCGGGCCGGTGAAGAAGCGCACCGCCAAGAAACGCTCGTAACGCGCGCAAAACACTCAGTTCGACATTCCGGCCCGGGAGTCGTCCATAATCAGATCGACCGCTTCGGAATGCCCGTGCCGCCGAACGCGTTCCCAAGGGCGGTACCCTGGCCCGCACGCAGGTCTGATCAGACGTCCGCTGAAATGAAAGGACATCGATTTCCACTTGACTCAGAGCCAGCTTTCCGAACTGCTCGATACCGAAAGCGCCCGTAGCCTGATCGAGGCGGGTGAGGAGCGCGGCTGGATCGAACCGGCCGAGCTCGAGGCCTTCGCCGTCGAGAACGACCTGCCCGAGGCCGAGATCGCGGACGTGGTCAAGGAACTCGAGCGGATCGGGCTCGAAGTGCGCGAGCCCGTCACCGAGGAGACGAACACGAAGCACAAGCCGGAACCGGTCGTCTACGAGGCTTCAGCGCCTTCCGGCGCGGGCGACAGCCTGCAGCTCTTCCTCGCCGACGTCGGCAAGCACAAGCTCCTGACCGCCCACGAGGAGGTCGTGCTTGCGAAGGCGATCGAGCGTGGCGACGGACGGGCCAAGCGCCGCATGATCGAATCGAACCTGCGGCTCGTCGTCTCGATCGCAAAGGGCTACCGCGGACTCGGCGTCCCGTTCCTCGACCTGATCCAGGAGGGAACGCTGGGCCTGAACCGCGCCGTCGAGAAGTTCGACTGGCGCCGCGGCTACAAGTTCTCGACGTATGCGACCTGGTGGATCCGCCAGAGCGTCCAGCGCGCCGTCGCGAACCACGCACGCACGATCCGGGTCCCGGTGCACGTCGTCGAGCGCCAGCAGAAGCTGTCGCGCGCCGCGCGCCGCCTCGAGGTGGAGCTCGGCCGTGAGGCGACCAAGGAAGAGCTGGCGGAGGCCACAGGCCTGCCGCTGCAGCACGTCGAAGAGGCGCTCTCCGCGGCCTCTGCGTCCGTCTCGCTGAACCAGACGGTCGGAGCCGACGACGAGGGCGAGCTCGGCGACCTGTTTGCCGACCGCGAGGCCGCCGATCCGTTCGACGAGGCCGAAGAGTCCCTTCGCAGGCAGAACATCCGGAAGGCGCTCGATGCGCTACCCGAGCGCGAACGCCGGATCCTTGAGCTTCGCTTCGGGTTCGAGGGTGAGCCGTGGACGCTCGAGGCGATCGGGCACGAGCTCGACCTGACTCGTGAGCGGGTCCGCCAGCTCGAGGGCCAGGCGCTCTCGCGGCTTGCGGCGCTGCGTGAGCTCGCCGGACTTGCCGCGTAGGCGCGAAGCGAGCGAAGCAGGATGATCTTCACGGAGACCAAGCTCGCCGGAGCGTTCATCATCGACCTCGAGCGCCGGGAGGACTCCCGCGGGTTCTTCGCGCGCGCCTTCTGCCAGAACGAGTTCGCGGCGCACGGCCTGAAGCCGGTGATCGCGCAGGCCAACGTCGCCTTCAACACGCACCAAGGGCACGCTGCGCGGGATGCACTTCCAGTTCCCGCCGGCCGCCGAGACGAAGCTCGTGCGCTGCACGCGCGGCGCGATCCTCGACATCATCGTCGACCTGCGCCCGGAGAGCCCGACGTACCTCCAGCACGTCGCGGTCGAGCTGAACGAGGACAACCAGCGCGCGCTCTACGTGCCCGAGCGCTTCGCGCACGGCTACCAGGCGCTGCGCGGACAACACCGAGACGAGCTACCAGGTCGGCGAGTTCTACACGCCGGAGCGCCGAGGGCGGCCTGCTGCTACGACGACCCGCGCCTCGGCCTCGCATGGCCGCTGCCGGTCGCGGTGATCTCCGAGAAGGATCAGCAGTTCTCGACTGCTCGACGAGATCGAGCCGGAGCTCAAGCGCCGCATGGCGATCTGACGCTAGCGGGCGACCGACACGATGATCATCGTCGACAACGCGCTGAAGGCGCGCGAAGCGCAGGGCAAGCCGATCCGCGTCGGCATGCTCGGCGCCGGCTTCATGGGCCAGGGCCTGGCGAACCAGATCGCCAACAGCGTGCCCGGCATGCGGATGGTCGCGATCTACAGCCGCAAGCCGGAGCGGGCGGTCGAGCGTCTTCCGCTACGCCGGGCTCTGGGCGAGCCGATCGTCGCGTCGACCCAGGCCGCAGCTCGACGACGCGATCCGCGCGGGCACGCCGGTCGTGACCGAGGACGCGATGCTGCTCGCCCGCTCCGAGCAGATCGACGTGCTGGTCGACGTCACCGGCTCGGTCGAGTTCGGCGCGCAGGTCGTCGCTCGAGGCGTTCAAGCACAGCAAGGACGTCGTGCTGATGAACGCCGAGATCGACGCGACGATCGGGCCGATCCTGCAGGTCTACGCCGAGAAGCGACGGCGTCATCCTGTCGGCCTGCGACGGCGACGAGCCGGGCGTCCAGATGAACCTCTATCGCTGGGTGAAGGGGCTCGGCCTCATCCCGCGCGTGATCGGCAACATCAAGGGCCTGCAGGACCCGTATCGCAACCCGACGACGCAGCAGGGCTTCGCCGAGAAGTGGGGCCAGAACCCGGCGATGGTGACCAGCTTCGCCGACGGCTCGAAGATCAGCTTCGAGCAGGCGATCGTCGCCAACGCCACCGGGCTTCAAGGTCAAGTCGCGCGGCATGTCGCGCGGCGTCGAGTACAGCGGCGACGTCATGAAGATCGGCGAGCTCTACGACGTCGACGAGCTGCGCGAGCTCGGCGGGATCGTCGACTACGTGGTCGGCACGCCGCTGACGAAGGTCTACTGCCTCGCCGAGCATCCCGACCCGAAGCAGCAGCACTACCTGAACCTCTACAAGATGGGCGACGGGCCGCTCTACCCGTTCTTCATCCCGTACCACCTCGTCCACTTCGAGGTGCCGAACGCGATCGCGCGCGTGGTGCTTGTTCGCGCGACGCGGTCGCCAAGCCGCTCGGCGGGCCGGTCGTCGAGGTCTGCGCGGTCGCCAAGCGCGACCTGAAGGCCGGCGAGACGCTCGACGACTACGGCATGTACATGACCTACGGCGAGGCGGTCGAACGCCGACGAGATGAGCGCCGAGCGCTACCTGCCCGAGGGGCTCGTCGAGGGCTGCAGGCTGAAGCGCGACGATCGCGAAGGACGCCGTGATCACCTACGACGACGTCGAGCTCCCGCCGGACCGGCTCGCCGACCGGCTGCGCGCCGAGCAGTACCGCCACTTCCGCGGCGAGACGCTGGCTCGCCGACCTGCTACCCGGCTAGGGCGCCGTCGCCGACTTGGCGGTGCTGGTCGAGAACTCCTGCTGGTTCAACGGGCCGTCGTACGCGAACTGGCCGAAGCCGGCGTAAAACAGGGCCTTGTGCGGGATCGCGCCCGAGCCGGCGAACGTCCCCCGCCAGGTCGAGAACGGCCGCAGCACGGTGGGCAGGGCAGGAACGAATGTCTCGGCCGGCTCCGGGGTCAACGTCTTCACCCCGCCGCCGTTGTCGATCTGGACGAGCAGGGAGACGGGTTGGTGCGGGTAGAACGACGTGCCCACCGGTGCGTTCAGGCTGCTGACGAGGATGCGCATCGGGCTCTTGTTCGCGATCGTCGCGTGGACGCGCCAGCCGTCGGGGCCGAACTCGATCGCAGTGACGTGAGTCTCGAGGTAGCCGCGCTTGAAAATCGGGCCGCTCACGGTCTGAACCGTCGACTCGAGCCGCGTGAAGTCGGCCCACTGCGTGTGGAGCGTCTTCACCGGCGCTCCGAGCGAGACTGCACCGCCGCCGTTGTCCTTGTGCGTGACCGCGAGAGCGAGCAGTGCGACGAGGACTGCGCCGAGCGCGATGTTCAGGCCGAGCCGCACGCGCGGACGCGACGCAACCGCTCGCGGCAGCGGGACCAGCCCGCTCGCGTCGTTGTGCGGATACGAGGATCGAGCCACGCTCCGGCGACGTCGGCGGCCACGTTCAGCAGCACGACGAAGGTGCCGACGACGATGACGATGCCCGCGGTGAGCGGCAGGTCGAACCCACCCTGCTCGCCGCTGAATGCCCGGACGGCGAGGGAGCCGATCCCCGCAGCCCGAAGACCGTCTCGATGTAGATCGCCGCCGTGATCGCCGTGCCCGCGTCGACCGCGAGCATCGGCAGGACGCGGTCCCATCGCGTTCGCAGCGCATGTCCCGCGAGGACGCGAGCTCCGACGCCCCTTTGCACTGCGGTCGTGATCCACGGCTCGGTCGAACGTCTCGAGCAGCCGCACGCGCACCATCCGCAGGTACATCGGCAGGAAGAGGAGCGCGAAGACGAACCACGGCACCGCGAGGTGGCTCGCCCAGTCCGCGGGCGCCGCCGCAGCCGCGCCTGACTCCGTGACGTGTCAGAGGGCAGATGAGCGGTGAAGGGGCAGTACCGCCGCGAAGACGTGGAGGCGAGTCTGGAAGAAGTCGCGGACGTGATCGCGAGCACGAACGGGTGAATCGCGAGCCCGACCATGCTGCCGGCGAGCAAGCCGCGGTCGACCGGCGAGTGCGCGCACGGAGGCCGCGACGCGCCAAGCGGCAGGGCGAGCAGCAGCATCAGCAGCAGCACCGCCGGCGACGAGCGACGCCGTCACGGGGAGCGCCTGTGCGATCTGTGTCCGCACGCTCGACTGCGTCGTCCAGGCGTTGCCGAAGCTGCCGTGCCGGACAAGGTGCCAGACGAAGCTGCCGTATTGCACGTACACCGGCCGGTCGATGCCGAGGCGGTGGTCGGCCGCCCTGATGTCCGCGTCGGTGGTCGTCGTGTGTGGGCCGCAGGCAACGATCAGGCAGGCCGGGTTGGTCGGGATCTCGTTGAAGACGAAGAACGTCAGGAACGTCAGCGTCAGGATCATCAGCAGCCCGGAGAGAAGGCGCCTGAGCAGGAACGCAGCCATCTCAGCGCTCTCCTCGGTTGTCGAGTGCAGAGCGGAGACCGTCCCCGATCAGCGCGAGGCAGAGGACGGTCAGGAACAGCGCGACGGAGGGCGCGAACTTGACCATCCGCCGTCGCGTCGGTAGGGCAGGCTGCTCTCGAAGTTGTTCGGGTTGAAGTTGAGCAGCGTTCCCCACGCTGAGGCGAGCAGGCTGCCCCAGCTGGCGGTGCCGAGCCGGACGCCGAAGTTGAGAACGGAGAGCGAAGCCTCGAGCACGATCACGCCGGCGGCGACGAGCGTGCCCCAGACGATCAACGGGCCGGAGAGATGCGGCAGCAACTCGCGGCGGATCACGCGACTGTCCTTCGCCCCCACCATGTGCGCCGCCTCGACGAACTCTTGCTCGCGCAGCGAGACGATCAGGGTGCGGACGACGCGGGCCGGGTAGAACCAGCAGAAGAGCCCGATCACAACGGCGAGCGCCAGCACCCCGGGCTCGAACAGGCCGTGGAGGGTCACAGACTCGAATCGATCTGCGACCGTCTGGCCGAGCGCGATCACCAGGAGGAGCAGCGGGAACGACATGAAGAGCTCGGTGACCCGGCTGACCGCCGCCGTCGACGAAGCCGCCGTAGTAGCCGGCGGTCGTGCCGAGCACGACTCCGATCAGGAGAGCGATCGCCGTCGCGATGAACGCGATCTCGAGCGAGACCTGCCCGCCGGCGAGCAGGCGCAGGAACTCGTCTCGTCCGAGCGGGCCGTCGCCGCCGAGCAGGAAGAACGTCTTGCCGTGCCCGGAGTTGTCGGTGACCCAGCTGAACCAGGAGACCGGCTGGCGCGTGACGGGGTCGGCGGCGTGCGGGAACGGTTCGTCGGGCCCGTGCCCGAGCAGCCGTTCGAGGATCGGTTCGAGGACGAAACAGGCGAAGACGATGAAGGCCAGCCCGACGAGCGCAGAGAGCGCGATCGGGTCGCGGCGGAAGCGCCGCCAGACGATCGCACCCCCGGTCGTCGGCCCGGCGAACGAGACCCCTTGGGAGCTCGATGCCGCGACTTCTGACAACGCCGTGCTGTTACGCGGTCTCGCGGGCCGCGCCCTCGAGGTGGGGCCGGTCCTCCCGGACGCTGCCCTCGGCCTGGCGGATCTCGTCGTCCGTCATCGGCCACTTCTCGAGCGGGTAGTGGCACGCTGCGGCGTGACTCGGGCCGAGCTCGCGCAGGTGCGGCTCCTCGACGTCGCAGTGGCCTTGATGGAACCGCGGGCAACGTGGGTGGAACACGCAGGCCACCGGCGGCGAGATCGGGGACGGCACGTCTCCGCTCAGCACGATCCGCTCGCGGCCTCCGGTCGAGGCGCGCGGCACTGCCGACAGGAGCGCCGCGGTGTACGGGTGTTTCGGCTGCTCGTAGATCGACTCGCTCTCTCCGAGCTCCACGACCCGCCCGAGGTACATGACGGCGATCCGATCGGCGATCTGCCGGATCACCGACAAGTCGTGGGAGATGAAGACGTACGTCAGGTTGAAGTCGCGTTGCAGCGTGCGCAGCAGGTTGAGCACCTGCGCCTGGATCGAAACGTCGAGTGCGGAGACAGGCTCGTCGCAGATGATCAGCTTCGGTGACAGCGCCAGCGCGCGTGCGACGCCGATGCGTTGCCGCTGGCCGCCGGAGAACTCGTGCGGGTAACGGTTGTAGTGCTCCGGACTGAGCCCCACCGTTTCGAGCAGCTCCTGCACGCGTGTGCGCGCGCCCCGCTGGCCGTGGATCGCGAACGGCGAGCCGACGATCTGCCCGACCGTCTTGCGTGGGTTCAGGGACGAGTACGGGTCCTGGAAGATCATCTGCATCTCGCGCCGGAGCGGGCGCAGCTCGCGCTGCGAGAGCGTCGAGATGTCCTGGCCGTCGAACCGGATCGTCCCCGACGTCGGGTCGAGCAGCCTGAGGATCAGGCGTGCCGTCGTCGACTTGCCGCAGCCGGACTCGCCGACGATCCCGAGCGTCTCGCCGTGGCGGACGGTCAGCGACACGTCTTCGACGGCATGGACCTCCGCCTTGCCGCGGGCGAAGACGCCCTGCCTGACCTGGAACCGCTTGGTCAGGTGCTCGACCTCGACGAGGTTCGCAGTGTCGTCGTGGGTGCTCACGTCCGGCCTTCCGCCGCGACCGCCAGGATCGAGCGTTTGCCGCCTTCTTCGAGCTTGCGCTCCCAGGAAAGGTGGCACGCGTCGAGGTGCGCGTCGGGCGCCGGCGCGACGAGCGGTGGCCGCTCGGTCGGGCACGGCTCGAACCGGTACGGGCAGCGCGGATGAAACGGGCAACCCGTCGGCGGGCTGATCAGCGACGGAGGCGATCCTTCGATCGGCACGAGTGCGGCGAGCCGGCGTTCGATCGTCGGCATCGAGTCGAGCAGACCCCACGCATACGGATGCTGGGGCCGCTCGAAGATCTCGCCGGCCGGCCCGTACTCCATCACTCGACCGGCGTACATCACCATCACGGACTTGGCGGTCTCGGCGACCACGCCGAGATCGTGCGTGACGAGGATCACGCCGATGTCGAACTCGCGCTTGACCTCCTCGATCAGCTCGAGGATCTGCGCCTGCACGGTGACGTCGAGTGCGGTCGTCGGCTCGTCGCAGATCAGCACGGCCGGGTTGTGGACGAGCGCCATCGCGATCATCGCCCGCTGCCGCATGCCGCCCGAGAACTGGTGGGGATAGTCGCGGGCCCGGCTGGCGGCGTTGGGGATCCCGACGTGCTCGAGCAGCTCGACCGCGCGGTGGCGGGCAGCGGCTTTACCTGCGTCGCTGTGGGCGAGGAACGCCTCGGCGATCTGGTCGCCGACGCGGTACATCGGGTGCAGACAGGCGAACGGATCCTGGAAGACCATCGCGATGTCCTTGCCGCGGATCTTGCGCAGCTCGTCCGAGGGCAGGGTGAGGAGGTCGCGCCCGCCGAACAACACCTCCCCGGAGATCTCGGTGCGGTTGCGGTTGAGCAACCCCATGATCGCGAGGTTCGAGACGCTCTTCCCCGATCCGGACTCGCCGACGATTCCGAGGGTCTCGCCTCGTGAGAGCGTGAAGCTGACGTCGCTGACCGCCTGGACGGTTCCGTCGGTCGTCGGGAAGCGAACCGTCAGGCCGCGGACCTGGAGGAGCGGTTCCGAGCTCACGCGTAGCGAACTCGAGGATCGATGAACGCGTAGAGGATGTCGACGATCAGGTTCGCAAGCGCAACGGCGATCGAGGCCACCAGCACCACGCCGAGCACCACAGGCAGGTCCTGTTGCAGCGCGTCGTTGATCGCCAGGTAGCCGAGTCCCTGCAGGTTGAAGACCGATTCCGTGATCACCGCGCCGCCGACCAGCAGTGCGATGTCGAGGCCGAACATCGTCACGATCGGCGTGAGGCTTGCGCGGAGCCCGTGCTTGAAGATCACGGTCCGCTCGGGAAGCCCTTTGGCTCTGGCGGTCCTGATGTAGTCCTCGCCGAGTGTCTCGAGCAGGTTGTTGCGCGTCATCCGGGCGTAGAACGCCGCGTAGAGCATCGCGAGCACCACCCAGGGCAAGATCATGTGCGAGAAGAAACCGGTGACGCTCGTGAGTGGCGAGACGTAGCCGCTCCCGCCCGTCCAGCCGAGCTGGCGCCAGAAGATGTAGAGCGCCATCAGGCCGAGCCAGAACACCGGCGTCGAGATGCCGAAGAGGGCGAACCCCATCGCAACTCGATCGACCGCCGATCGCCGTTTCACCGCCGAAAGCACCCCGATCGCGACCCCGGCTATCAGCCAGAGCATGGCGGCTCCTGCGATCAGGAGCAGTGTCCGAGGTGCGCGCGCGACGATCAGGGCCTTGACCGAGCTGCCGCTGGCATACGTGTAGCCGAGGCCTGGCCAGCCGTACTTGTCGCCGGTGAAGAAGTGCCAGGAGAACTTGCCGAACTGGACGTACCAGGGCTGGTCGAGGCCGAGCCGGTGGTGGATCTGTGCGATCTCGGCGTCGGTCGGGTTCTTCCCCGCGAAACGAAGGGCGGGGTCGCCGGCCGGCAGGAGGTAGAAGACGGCGAACGTGATCGCGAGCACGCAGGCGACGACGATCAGCGTCCAGACGAGCCTGCGTGCGATGTAGAGCGTCATGGCTTCCTTCGGTTCCGTGGGTTGAGTGAGGGGCGGGACACTGCTGTCCCGCCCCTCCTGTCCTGCCCGTTTACTGCTTGACGGACACCGAGCTGTAGGCCGGGCCGTCGGTGAACTGGTCGTAGTTCCAATGGGTGACCCTCGAGCTGATGATGAAGACGTTGTTGGGCCAGAGATAAGGCACCCAAGGAACGACTTCGGTCATCAGTTTCTTGTCGAGGTTCTCCCAGCAGGTGGTACGGCCGGTAGCGAGCTTGGCGCTGCAGTTCGCGATCTCGGGATCGACCGTCTGGACGTTGTTGATGTTGCCCGTCGCGCCGACCTTTTTCGCGATCTCCGGCGTCAAGCCGACGAGCGAGTAGTTCGTGTTACCGGACTTGATGATCGCGCCGGAGTCGAACAGCTCCGCGAAGAAGGTGTACGGATCGGCGTAGTCCTTCCCCCAGCTGGGCCGCTCGGAGAACGGGATGTTCTTCGAGGGAGTCTGGATGGTCGTATACGCGCCGTTGATCGAGTGCACCTTCAGCGTGATCCCGATCTTCGCGGCGTTCGCCTCGATGATCGGAATCATGCGCGTGTCGACACCCCGGGTGTCGGCGATCATGAGCGCGCCCTTGCAGACCGACGCCGTGCACTTGCCGGTCTTGCCCGGGTCGTACTTCGACTGCTTCATCTCCGCAGCCGCCTTGGCGACATCACCGGCGTTTCCGGGCGTCGCGTACGGGTCGTACTCGGAGAGCCCGTTGTTGTAGAGCACCGGCGGGACGATGTGTGTTGCGATCGCGCCGGGGATCGGGCCGCCCCACGCCTTCTGGAGCGCGGCCTTGTCGGTGATCCAGTTCATCGCCTTGCGGACGTGAACGTCATCGAACGGGGCTTGCGTCAGGTTCATCGTGAAGTAGTTGGTCCGGTCGCCGACGTTCGCGATCATCAGCTTCTTGAGACTCGATGTGGTCGCGTACGTACGGATCGTCTTCGGTGCCGGGCTCGACACCTCGTCGTCGTACTGGCCCGACTGCACCTTGGCGAAGATGTCGTCGGCGTTCGAGTTCACGAGGAACTGGAACTGGTCAGGCCAGTTCTTCCGGTACGGGTCCGTCGACTGGTCGTAGTTCGGGTTGCGGACCAGGATGATGTGGTTGCCGTTCGCACCGTCGTAGCCGCTCATCGACTTGAGCCCGGCGCAGGTCTTGTCGCTGACCTTGTCGGCACCCTGGAGCATGTACGGACCGCTCGAGACGACATCACGTCCGTAGTCGCCTGGCTTCCCTTCGAAGCATTTGGCGACTTCCTCTGGAATCGGTGCCGTCGCCGGCATCGACATGCGGAGGTTGAAGTCGCCGGCTCGCTTCGTCAGGTGGAAGACGATCGTGTTGTCGTTCGGCGTGACGATCCCGGAGACGGTCTTGGCGGTGCCGTTGGCGACGGCGTCCCAGCCTTTGATGACGGTGTAGTAGAAGGAGTACTGGCCACCGTCGTTCGGGTTGGCGAGCCGGTTCATCGCGTAGGCGACATCCTTCGAGGTGACCGCGCGGTTGACCGGCGGTGCGAACTTCACGCCCTGCCGGAGCGTGTACGTGTAGGTGAGTCCCCTGTCCGTCGGTGTCGGCACGCCGGCGGCGAGGTCGCCGACCAGCTCGTTGCCGGCCGCACCCGGCTGGTGCTTGTAGCCGATGAGCGAGCGAAGCATCAGGTTGGAGAAGAGGCCCCAGGCGTTGCCGAGGTACTCACCGGTCGGGTCGAAGTTGTTGGTGAAGCCGAACGACTGTTCCCAGCCGATGCGGTAGATGCCGCCCTTTGTGGACGTGCCGTTGTCGTAGGTGCCGGAGCCGACCGCAGAGTTGCCTCCGCTGCCGCCTGAGCTCGCCGTCGTGGTGGTCGTTTCCGACGACGATTTCTTCGATCCGCAGCCGGCGACGAGCACCGCCAAGGCGGAGACGGCCGCCAGCATGAGAGCGAGCCGTGCGAGTTTCTTCATTCGGGACTGCTCCTTTCTTTTGGGGGGTTGGGGTTTGTTCATCGTTCAGACCTGACATCGAAGGCGTCTCGCAGGCCGTCGCCGAGGAGGTTGAAGGCCAGCGTGGTGATGATCAGGAAGGCGCCGGGGAAGAGCATCAGCCACCAGGCGACGTCGTAGAGCCCGGATGCGTCGGTCAGGATCGAGCCCCACGACGCCTGGTCTGCGGGGACACCAAGGCCGAGGTAGGAGAGCGCGGCCTCGAAGAGGATGTTGGTCGGGATCAGCAGCGTCGAATAGACGATCAGCGGTCCGATGAGGTTCGGGAGGATCTCGGTCGAGAGGATCCGCATGTTGCTGGCGCCGGCCGCGCGTGCCGATTCGACGAACTCCTTCTCACGAAGCGAGAGCGTGTAGCCGCGAACGATGCGCGCGATGTAGGACCACGAGAAGAGCACGATCACGGCGATCACGACCGGCAGGCCTGGTTGCAGTAGTCCGCCGAAACAGCCGTCCTTCGTCGTCGAGCACGCGGCGACGATGCCGACGGCGATCAGGATCTGTGGCACAGCCAGGAGAACGTCGCCGGCGCGGGACAGGAGCGTGTCGGTCCAGCCGCGGTAGAACCCGGCGGCGAGTCCGACGACGGTGCCGATCAGGACGGCGATCCCCGAGGCGACGATGCCGACGAAGAGCGACGTGCGCGCGCCGTACATCGTGCGAACGAACAGGTCGCGGCCCGCTGCGTCGGCGCCGAACCAGAACTCCGAGTTGGGGCCGCGCGGGACGCCGTAGGCGTCGGTCATGTTGGTGTACGTCGCGTTCTGAGGGTGGCCGGTGAGCTTTTCGGCCAGCGGCCCGCCGATGATCGCGATGATGATCAAGATCACGATCGCGACGCCGCCGATGATCGCAGCCTTGTCCTGGCGGAGACGCGCCCAGAACAACTGGCTCGGCGTCTTCCGTGAGACGGCGACGACCTGCGGCAAGGCGACCGCCCCGCCGGCCGCCACGAAATCTGGTGGGTTCGTCATCCCCGCTCCAAGACTATTACCGGGTCACCTACCCCTGCGGCGATACTCAAGAACATGGATCGCCCCGATCTGACTCCGCCCGGTCCGCTGACGGGGCGAATCGTGCACCTGGAGCGGATCGAGGAACGACACCGCGAAGGCCTGCGGGAGGCTGCGGAGCGAGAGCCGCAGATCCACCGCTTCACGAGCATGTACTCGCTCGGGTTCGATCACTGGTTCGATCTGGCACTTGCGTCGGACACGGAGATCCCGTTCGTCGTTCACGTCGACGACCGGCCGGTCGGTTCGACCCGCTATCTGAACATCGAGCCGTTCCATCGGCGGGCTGAGATCGGGTGGACGTGGCTCGAGCGGCCGCAGTGGGGCACGGGCGCGAACATCGAGACGAAATACCTGCTGCTCGACAACGCGTTCGAGCGGGCCGGTTTGATGCGGGTCGAGTTCAAGACGGATGCCCGAAACCTGCGGGTACGCGGTGCGCTACTCGGGATCGGGGGCACGTTCGAGGGCATCTTCCGCAAGCACATGGTTCTCCCGGACTCGATCCGTGACTCCGCCTGGTACGCGATCGTCGACGACGACTGGCCGCGCGTGAAGGAGCTGCTCGAGGCGAAGATCGAGAGGCACGCGGCGTGAGGTGCGGTGTCGCGGTGGCGGCGATCCGGGCCGAGCCCGACGATGCGTCCGAGCAGGTGACGCAGGCGTTGTTCGGCGAGCCGTTGCTCGTCGACGAGACTCGCGGAGGTTGGGCCCGGATCCGCACCGCGTACGACTATCCCGGCTGGCTGCGTGCGGAGGCTCTCGCCGAGGGAGACGGCGAGTTGGTCGTCGACGCAGCGGGATCGCCGGTCGACGTCGCCCGCTCCTACCTCGGCACGCCGTACCTGTGGGGCGGGCTCACGGAGGACGGCATCGACTGCTCGGGCCTGGTGCACATGGCGTATCGCCGGCTGGGCAGGTTGATACCTCGCGACGCCGACCAGCAAGAGGAAGCAGGGCTCGACGTCGACGACCCGCAGCCGGGTGACCTCGTCACTTACGGTGAGGAGGCCGCCGACCACATCGCGTTCTGGCTCGGGGACGGTCGTATCCTCCACTCGACCGGCCGTGACGACGGCGTCGGGGTGATCGAGGAGCTCGAGCCCGAGTCCTTGCGGGCACGCCGCCGCAAGCTCGTTCGCCTGTGATCACCTGGGCGTGCTCCGACGGTCGTGAGCTGGGAGGCGAGCGGGTCGTCCCGGCCGCGTCGACGATCAAGCTGTTCGTGGCCTCGGCCTTCTGGCGCTCGGATCTCGACCCCGACGAGCGCACCGAGGTGACCGCGACGCCGTGGTCGCTCGCCGACCGTCTGGCCGGCCCGGTCACGCTCGCCGACTGCGCACTGCTGATGCTGGCGTTCTCGGACAATGCGGCGACGAACGTCCTGCTCGAGCGGCTCGGGTTCGACGCCGTCAACCGGGAGGCCGCGCGGCTCGGCGCAACGCAGACCGAGGTTCGCCGGCGGATGATGATGGGGGAGGGGCCCGAGAACGTCACGACCGCGATGGATCTGGCGCGAGGGCTCGCCGCGATCGACGAGCCGCGGGTCTTCGATGCCCTCGCGGTCGCCCACGACTCGGAGCTGCCGCACCGACTCGCCGAGCACGAGGTACTCGTGAAAACCGGCGAAATCTGGCCTCGGATCTACCACGAGGTCGCCCTGGTCGATCGTCAGGTGGCCGTGGCGGTCTGCTCCGCGCCCGCCGCCCTCCCCGGTCAGGTCGCCGCCACCGCGGAAGAGGTGGTCAGGGCTTCCCTCGATTGAGGATCAGTGCGGCCTAAAGGTGTCGCAAGTCCCTGTCGATAGCAGGCTCGTGGACGCTGCAGAGCGCGATGCAATCCTGACTCGGTATCGGGAACACTCGGCCCGATTCGAGTCTGTGGCCGCCCGTCGGGAGACGGTCGTGGCCTCGGTTATCCCGCTTCAGCCACTCAAGGAACTGGAGCAGGAGCCGACCGCACGCGAGATCGAGGTACTGCAGTTGATCTCGGACGGGCTCGTGAACCGCGAGATCGGAGTCCGGCTCTTCCTCTCAGAGGAGACGGTGAAGAGCCATGTCAGGCATCTGCTGGCAAAGCTTCAGGCGCGCAGCAGAGCCCACGCCGTAGCGGTTGGCTTCCGGCGTGGGCTCATTAACTGACGAACTGACGTTTCCTGCAGGTTTTCCACTGTCTGTGGACAATCACCAAAACGGGTGACGCGACCACGATGGAGAACCCAGTTAACTACAGAAGCTTCCTACCAGGCAGAGGCGCCGCCGGCGATGGTGCCGCGGCGGACGAGCTTGGCGATCTTGCGCATTGTGTTTCCCCCTATTGCTATGAACTGACGGCAATGTGGCACTCTTATAACCCATATGGGGGACATGTCAACACTCATGGGTTCCGCCGAAGCTCAGCGACCTCAGTTCGCCGACCTACGTCGTCTAGATGTGCGTCGTGTGCCTTGCGACCGGCGTGATCTCTCGCTGTCGCGGTGACTCCTGATGAACGCTGAGCCGAGGGAGTCCGGGACGTCGGGTCTGGCAGTGCTTGCCCTGGCCGCGATTGCGGCGATCGGAGAGCGAGGCCGCATCACGTTGAGCGGAACGTCTGGACGTGTCGATATCGCTGCTTCCGGCGGTCTTTGCAGCGGTGCTTTACGGTCCCGCTTGCGGCAATGGTCGTGTTCTGGGGCTTCGGTCTTCGGCCTCCGGATTCCACTTGCGGGCCGGGTTGTCATATTTCTGTAGCCGTGCGCTAATCGGGCGGCCGCCGCAGGAGCCGCTGCTGCCGCCGCATCGGACAATGGCAGGAGGCGCGGAAGAAAGGTCATTGCTGCGGCGACGATGGCGGCGCTCGACGCGGAAGTTGTCGATGCCGCGTTTGACGTCGACTGACTCACAGGCTTCGCGGAACTCGGCACGTGGACGCGAGGCAGCACGCGAACTTTTCCCAGTCATTGTCGCCTCGGTCCCGTTGTACAGCCCTGCGGTGTCGCTGCTGCGTCCTCGCTTATCGCGGCGTGTCGCCGTGGACACTTCCGTTGTTCTTTGCGCCAGCACTCGCTGCACAGCGCTGGTTCATCATGTACCAGGACGCAGAGCGACTCGCCGATGACCTGCAAGGGGTGAACGAGCAGCTAAAGGCGGCGAACCTTTCGTTCGCCATGGGCTTGATCGCGACGCTTGATGCGAGAGATCGCTACACGGCTGGCCATTCGGCGGCCGTTGCGATTTACGCGCGTGATATCGCGGAGCGAATGGGGCTGGATCAAGATCAGCAGGAGCTGGCGCATCTCTGTCGGCTTGGTTCACGACATCGGGAAGATCGGTCTGCCTGCAGGACTCCTTGAGAAGCCTGGTGCGCTAACTCTTGAAGAGCGTCGTGAGATGCAGACGGCACTCAGAAATCGGTGAGCGAATTCTTGCGCAACGTCGACACCTACGCCGAGATCGCGGCGATCGTCCGGCATCACCACGAGCGGGTCGACGGTCAGAGGTTATCCCGAAGGTTTGCCGGATGACGGATATTCCGCTGCTGTCTCGAATCATCGCCGTCGCCGACGCATACAACGCGATGACGTCGGATCGTCCATACCGTGATGCGATGCCGAGCAGGGTGGCTCGACTTCGACTTGCGCAGGCGGTCGAGACGCAGTTCGACACTGTCAATGGTCGCGGCGTTTGAGGCGATTCTCGCCGGGGCGGGAGAGGACTATCGGTTGGCCGCAAGGCAGATCGTTCATGCTCTGCGAGACCGGCCCGAAGACGGACTGAGGTCGAACCGATGCTGTCAGCTCGTCGTATTCGGCGTCGCTGAACATCTCAGTCGCGGGCTACCGCTTCGGCGCTGCGTTCGGACACCGAGCTTTTCGAGGACGTGTCGAACGTGAACCTTGGTAGTGGACTGGGAGATGAACAGCGCCTTGGCGATCTCCGGGTTCCGAAATCCGAGCGATTTAGGCCGAGCACCTCGAGTTCGCGAGGCGTAAGGAGCTCGGACGGAGCTCTCGTCGATCGCGTTCTAAAGCCGGCTCGTCTCGCGAGGCCAAGGTCGTTTGATTACTCGTACATCTGCTCGATCCGATCTCGCCACGCGACGCTCGTGGCGGCCAGCGTCTGCCAGCACGGACGCAAGCGCGAAACGCGCAAACCACTGGGTCCCAAACGCCAAGCCGCGTTGCTTCGGCCAATAGTTGTTCCGGTGCGCCGTTCTCGTCAGCGCGCGCGATCGCCTGCGCCGCCGCCACGAGCATCGGACCTCGACCATTCCAGAAACCCTCAAAGCTTTGGGTTGATGCCAACTCGGCGTTTGCGAGATCGCCGCTCGTGGCGTGTGCAATTGCCCGCGTCGCGAGGTATTCCGCCTTCCCATGACGGGTAGATTCGTGCTGGGCACTCGCGAGATGTGACTTTCACCGCATCGGCGTGTTTTCCGGTCTGCAGGAGAAGGCGAGCCCTCAAGATGCGGGCATTGAGCGCGTGGCGCTCGTCTGCGTGAGCGGCCGCTGAATCCTCGAGTGTCTGTAGAAGCCGCTCCGCTTCGCCGAACCTCCTGCATCCCAAGGCGAATCAACGCTCGTGTCCAAAGACGCAAGCGGCCGCGCAAACTCGAGATCAAACTTCTCCACGTCTGTCCACATCCGTGTCAGCCATATATCCGCGAGGCGGTAGTGACCCTGTTGCGCGAGCACGTAGGCGGCCCCATACGTGAACGAGGTTCGAGCTCGCGGATCCTCGACAAGAGGACACGCATATAGGGCTTCGTCAAGGTTGAGAGGTTCGGCAAGACCCTCTTCGAGTCGGCGCCGAGAGAGTTCAGTCGTCACCGCCCGCAGTAGATGGGTTGGCGAGACATGTCGACGCCGCCACAGCTCAGCGACAACGGCATCCACATTCCCGCGCTCTCCCAGCATTCTCGCTAGCGCGAGACCGTGGAGCGCCTCGGTGTCGTCAGCTTCGTCTAACGCTGTCTCGCGCGCCTCGATGAATGCCTCTTCGGCTACCTCGAATCGTGCGAGTTGCAACGTTGCTGTGAGCGTCAACCGCTGCCGTTCTCGACCTCAAGGCATGGCCCTGTGGAAGTGTCGCGCGCGCTCGTGACGCGAGATCGGCCGCAAGCTGGAAATTGGCGTCCCGCAAGGCTGCCTCTGCTTCGATAACGTCGATCGATGGCGGTGGGAACGATGGCGCGACGCGAAACGCCGCTGCGACGGACGAGAGCGTCTCAAGCCGGCCCCCGAGGGCAAGGGGCTTGAATGCTTTGGTGAGGACGGGTTCGACGAGGTCGTCACATGCGAAAGCGTGTAAGCGAGACTGATGGCGGCGTCCCATGCGCCGCGTTCAATGCAGTGTTCGATCGCGGCACGGACCCGGTCTCGCGCGCTCCGGACGTTCAAGAAGCTTTCCAAGGAGGAACTCCCTAAGAAGCGGATGAACGTCGGGGACCGTCTCCCCCGAGATGAAGCCTAGTTCGGCGCCAAGCTCGACTGATGGCTGCAATTCATCTCGGAGTTCGTCATAGTTCCGAGACTTGGCGGAAGCAGCGAGGGTGAAGAGATGCTCTTGCAGCGACGGGCTAGCGACTTGAAAGAGTTCCTCAGCGAAGGTCGGTGCAGGGAACTCGGAAGGCGCTGGTAGGAGGTGAAGCGTCGGTGAGCAGCGACAGCCAGCGCGAGGACAGCGGGCCAACCCTCCGATTGTCGAGCGAGCGCAGAGAGGTTCCGGCTCCCGAGAATTGCGGCAGACTCCTCGTCGGTCATCGCCAGCAGTTCCCGTCCGATCTCGGCGATCTCGCCGTAAACGATTCGTCGCGGCCGGCCCAATTTGGCCGCTGGCGAGACGCGATCACCAACCGAGTGCTGCTTCCCTCGTGAATCAGCCTCACGAGCTGTTCGGCCTCGGATGAACCGAGAAGTTCGTGGTAGTCGTCGATGATCGAGCCAGGCTGCTCGTGCGCGATCAAGGCATTCAGCGAGTGACCCGGCCATCCGTCGGATAAGCCTTCTGCGGGTTCCGTGAGCCGCCAGGTATTCCCGGACAAAGACGCCAGCGTCGCCGTCGAGCGAGTCGATTACGGTCGCGAGATCTTCGGCGAGGACGCGACGTCACGATGAGCCGGGGTGCTCGAGATCCAGATTGTCGGTCCAGAGTCTTGGCCCATTGCCGTGCAAGGGTGGTCTTGCCGTAGCCCGCGGGAGCCAGGATCAGGATCGCTTGCGCATTGCATTCGTCGAGAAGCGCTGATCAGCCGCGGGCCGCTCGATTATCCGTTGAGTATGCGAGGAACTCGCTCAGTGGCTCCGATTCCCGTGGCTTCAGTGACTGCCGATTCCGGTGCCAGTTGGCGCAGACGCTACGCCCGCCAAGCCCCGTTTGGAAGGGCCGGGACGCCCGCGGCGGAGGGTGTCGCCGCGGGCGCCGCTTCGCCGTCAGCCCCCGTTGTCAGCTCGCGCCGACGCCAGACGTGACGCCAACGGGTCTTCGCCCGTCAGCAACCTGAAGGCGACAGGGATCTGCCTGCGTCGAGGTACGCCGAGCTTCTGGCGAAGCACGTCGCAATGGGCCTTCGCCGTCCTCGGCGAGATGCCGAGCACCAGGCCGACCTCGTCGTTCGACAAACCCTGCGCGATCAGCTCGATCACCTGCCGCTGTCGGAAGGTGATGCCAGATGGATCTCGGAGTGCCTGCATGCAGGCAAACCTATGCAGAGCTCGATCCGTGCACCATCGGCCGGAAGGCGTATCTCAGGCTCCGGCCTCGGCATCGCGTCACGGGTTGCCGCCTGGGAAATACGATCTGGCGAATGCGCCGCCCGAACCGGCTCGAACGCCTTCCGCAGCAGTACTTCGTGAACCTTCTCGCGCGCATCTCGGCCGCGGCTGCCGATGGCGGTCCGCCCGTGCTCGACCTCGGGCGCGGCAATCCCGAGACCGGCCCGCCGCCGCACGTGGTCGAAGCGCTGCGCGCCGCGGTGCTCGAGCCAGGGGTCCACGGCTACGCGCCGATTCGCGGACTTGTCCGAACGCGCGAGGCGATCGCTGCGCGGTATCGCGAGGTCTATGGCGTCACGGTTGATCCGGACACCGAGGTCGCCGTGCTTCCAGGGACGAAAGCAGCGCACGTCGAACTCGCGCTCGCCCTCGGCGAAGAGGAAGACACGTTGCTCTTCACCGATCCGTACTACCCCGATTACCCCTCGGGCGCGGCGCTCGCCGGCGCGCGCGTCGAGACGGTTCGGTTGCAGCCGGAGCTCGGCTGGGCTCCGGCTCTCGAGACCGCGCCCGCCGCCTCAGCCCTCTTTCTGAACTATCCCTCCAACCCGTGCGCGGTCTGCGCGCCGGACGGCGTCTTCGACGATGCGATCGCCTGGGCGCGTCGAACCGGCGGCGCCGTCGTTCACGACGCGGCCTACATCGACATCGTGTTCGACGGACGACGACCGGAGAGCTTCCTCGCAGCCGACGGTGCCAAGGACGTCGGGGTCGAGATGTGGTCGATGTCGAAGACGTACGGCATGGCGGGCTGGCGGATCGGTTTCGTGGTTGGCAACGCCGAGATCGTGGAGCGCATCAACCTGTTCAACGACCACACCCGCGTAGGGATCTTCGCTCCACTCCAGCGCGCAGCCATCGCCGCACTCGAGGGGCCTCAGGACTCGGTCGCGGAACGTGTCGCGGCGTACGAGCGGCGGCGCGACTTGATGGTCGACGCGCTCCCCGATGCTCCTGTCCCCGAAGGCACCTTCTACATGTGGGTGCGGCTCCCGGAGGGACTGACCGCCGAACAGCTGCTCGTCGAGCATCGCGTCGCGGTAGCGCCTGGCGAAGGGTTCGGCCCGAGCGGCGCCGGTTGGGCGCGGCTCTCCGTTGCCGTGACCGATGAGGAGGTTGCGCTCGGCGCCGAGCGGCTGCACCGCGCGTTCGCAGCGGTCGCCGCATGAAGATCGGCGTCGTCGTCCCGTTTTCCTGGTCGTACTGGGGCGGGGTCGTCGAGCACGCCGAGCACCAGGCGGCCGCGCTCCGACGGCGAGGCCACGATGTGAGCATCGTGATGGGGAACGACCCGCCGGGCCGGTTGACGCGGCTGCTCCACCCCGGACGGGTCGCCACGAGGCGCTGCCCGACGGGATCATCCCGGTGGGACGGTCGGTCGTCGTCCCTGCGAACGGATCGCTCCCGAACATCGTCCTCACGCCGCGCTCGATCGGACACATCCGTCATGTGCTCGACGCCGAGCAATTCGACGTCGTGCATCTGCACGAGCCGATGACGCCCGCGATCTGCGTCGCCACTCTGGCACACGCGCAGTGCCCGATCGTGGCGACGCACCACGCCCATGGCGATCTTGCATGGATGCGCCCGGCGCTGCACTTCTGGGGGTTCTTGATGGACCGCGTCGACGTACGGATCGCCGTCTCGCCGATGGCCGCCGAGTCTGCCTCGCGCTGGATCCCAGGCGAGTACCGCATCATCCCGAACGGCGTGTTCATCCCTGAGGGCGCTGACCCGGCCGATCGCGACCACACCGTCGTCTTCATCGGCAGACACGACCCGCGGAAGGGGCTTGCGACCTTGCTGCGTGCCTGGCCGCGGATCCATCAGGCGACCGGCGCGCGCCTGCGCCTGATCGGAACCGACCCGCTGCAGTACCGGCTGCTGCACGCGCGCCTCCGGTTCGACGAGACTGGTATCGACGTGCTCGGCATCGTCACGAACGAGGTGCGCACCCACGAACTGGAGCGCGCCAAGGTGTCTGTGACTCCTGCGCTCGGCGGAGAGAGCTTCGGCCTCGTGCTCGCCGAGGCGTTTGCCTGCGCGACGCCCGCGGTCGCGTCCGACATCCCGGGCTATGCGGCGGTCGCCACGCCCGAAGCCTCCAGGCTGGTTAAGCCCAACGACCCCGAGGCACTCGCCGACGCCGTGATCGACGTGCTCGCAGACGAGCCGCGCCGGGTGGAGATGGGCCGTGCGGCGCGGGCGCACGCTCTCGCGAACTACGCATGGGACGACATCGCTCGCCGGCTGGAAGAGGTTTACGACGAGGTTGCCGCTTGAGACGCAGTTGGCAGCTGGTCGTTCCCGCGGCGATGATCGCGATCTCCGTCACGCTGATCATCTGGCGCGGCCCGGACTGGAGGGTCGTGCACGACGCTTTCACCGCAGTGACCTGGGAATGGGTCGCCGCGGCGATCGGCCTGAACCTTCTGTCCGTCCTCACCCGCGCGCTTGCCTGGGACACGGCCATCAAGCAGTCGATCGAGCCTCCGCACCCGCGCTTCCCGCTCGTTTTCTCCGCCTTTTCGGTCGGGCTGTTCGCGAACGCGGTCCTACCGGGCCGGGTCGGCGAGCTCGCTCGAGTCGCCGTCCTGCGGCGCCGGCTCCCAGGCCGACGAGGTGCGACGGCGACCCTGGTCGGTTCGGTGTTCGCCCATCGCATGTTCGACCTCTTCCCGGCGGTCGCTCTGGTCACCTGGGTTCTGCTGACCGCGAAGATCCCACGCTGGGCGCTGACCTCGATCGCGATCGTCGTGGTCGTCGGCGCGCTGCTCTTCCTCACTGCGGTGATCCTGGCGAGGCGGCAGGGACGCCAGAGTGCCGAGGTCGGCCGCGTCCGCGAGCTGATCGCGCGCGCCCGTCAGGGCCTCGCGATCATGCGCTCGCCCGTCGCCGCCGCAACCGCGGCCGCATTTCAGTTCGCCGGCTGGATCTGTCAGCTGTTCGCCGTCTGGGCCACGATGGAGGCGTTCAACATCCACCTGCCGCTCTCCGCCGCCGGTCTCGTGCTCGTGCTGATGAACGTCGCGACGATCTTCCCGCTCTGGCCCGGCAACTTCGGTCTCGTCCAGATCGCGATCGCCTTCCCGTTGATGCGCTACGGGGTCGAGTACGCGCACGGCGTTGCTTTCGGCATCGGCCTGCAGGCAATCGAAGCGTCGGTCGGCGTGGGGGTCGGTCTGATCTTCCTCGCACGCGAGGGGCTCTCCTACGGGACGCTGCGCGAGATCGACGACGACGTGGAACGCGACAGCACCGAGGACGTGCTCGATCAGGAGCCGGTGGATGATCGCGCTCGCGTCGCCGGCTAGCCTCAAGGGCGTCCTCACCCCCGGTCAGGCAGGCGCGGCGCTCGCCGCGGGCATGAGACGCGTCGCCGACGTGGAGGCGGTCGAGCTCCCGGTCGCCGACGGCGGCGAAGGCACGGCGTCGGTGCTCGGGCAGGCGCTCGGCGGCGAGTGGCAGCACGCGGCCGTCAGCGACCCGCTCGGGCGGCCGGTCGAGGCGACGTGGCTCGTGCTTCCCAACGGCACCGCAGTGGTCGAATGCGCACAGGCCGCCGGGCTGACGCGGCTCGCGCCCGGCGAGCTCGACCCGCTGCGCGCCTCGACTCACGGCGTGGGAGAGCTGCTGCTGGCGGTGCTCGAACGACAACCGGTCGCGCTGCTCCTCTGTGTCGGTGGGACGGCCACCGTCGACGGAGGCGTCGGCATGCGGGCCGTCGTCGGGGCCTCACTCGCGGCGCTGCCGGTCCGCGTCGCGTGCGACGTCCGCAATCCGCTGCTCGGCGAGCGGGGTGCCGCGCGCGTCTTCGGGCCGCAGAAGGGCGCACGCCCGGAGGACCTCGTCGAGCTCGAGGCGCGACTGGCATCGCTCAGCGAGCTCGTGCCGTTTCGTGAGCTACCGGGAGCCGGCGCGGGCGGAGGGCTTGGCGCGGCGTTCGCCGCACTCGGCGGCACGCTGGTCGCGGGAGCCGAGCTCGTCCTCGACCTGATCGCGTTCGACGAGCAAGCTGCCGCCGCGTCGCTGGTCGTTACCGGCGAAGGAACGGTGGATGCGACGACGCTCGAGGGGAAGGCACCGGGTGAGGTGCAGCGTCGCTGTCGTGCACTTGCCGTTCGCTGCGAGTTGTTCGGAGGCCTCGTCCGAGACGGCATCGCGGCCCATGCACTCTCGGGTCGTCCCGACGAGGCGGTGGCCGATCTCGAACGGCTCGGTGAGGAGCTAGCTGCCGCCCTCGCGTGAGAGCTCTTCGATCTTGCCGCGCACGCCCTCGAGCTTCGCCGAGCAAATCCTGTAGAGCTCTTCGCCGCGTTCCCAGAGTTTCGTCAGCTCGTCGACGTCTGCGTCGCCGCGCTCGAGACGCTCGACGATCTGCTCCAGCTCTCGCTGCGCCTCCTCGAAGCTCGGGGTCGGCTCGGTCACGTGACCACGGCCCCGAAGTCTCCGTCGGCGACCCGAACCGACACGGCGTCCCCGGCCCTCACATCGGACGCCGCGCGGACGACCTCGTCGCCGCTTCTCACGATCGCGTACCCGCGTTCGAGCGTCGCCAGCGGCGACAAGGCTCCGAGACGCGCGTGCGCGGTCGCAAGCCGTGCTGCCTTGCGCTCCAGTGCCAGCAGCGGCGCACGTCGCAGGCGCTCGTGGGCATTCGTCACACGAAGAACGTGGCGTTCCGCGGCACGTCTGCCGGCGCGATGCAGCGCCTCTCGGTGCCGGTCGAGTGCAGCGCGAAGCTCTTTGACGTCGGGCACGACGAGCCGTGCAGCGTGCGTCGGGGTCGAGGCGCGCACGTCGGCGGCCAGATCGCACAGCGGAGTGTCCTGCTCATGACCCACCGCCGACACGACCGGTACCGGGCACGACGCGACGGCGCGAACGACGCGCTCGTCCGAGAACGGGAGCAGATCCTCGAAGCTGCCGCCGCCACGGGCGAGCACGAGCACGTCGACACCGCGCCCGCACAGCTCGCCGATCGCCGACTCGATCGCCGCCGCCGCGCGCGGACCTTGCACGTAGGTCTCGGCGACGAGCACGTTGGCCGCGGGGAAACGCTGCGTGATGTGTGTGAGCACGTCACGCTTGGCGGCGGCGTCGTTGCCGGTGACCAGGCCGATCAGTTTCGGGAACCGCGGCAGTGTCCGCTTGCGGTCGGCCGCGAAGAGACCCTCGGCTGCGAGTTGCTGCTTCAGTCGCTCGAGCGCTGCGAGATGCGCGCCGACGCCGAAGCGCTCGATCGTCAAGACCTTCAGCCGGAGCTCGCCACGCTGCTCGTACAGCTCGGGTCGGCCGAAGACGTGCACGCGCTCGCCGTCGCCAAGGCCGAGCTCGAGCGCGTCGAATCGTCCGCGGGGCATCTGGGCGGCGAGGCAGGCGCCGTTTTCGGGGTCCTTGAGCGTGAAGAAGACCGACGCCCACCGGTCTTGCCGGCGAAGCTCGGTCACCTCGCCTTCGACCCACAGCGTCGGCAGCCGCGCGAGCCAGATTGCGACGCCCTCATTGAACGCGGCGACCGAATAGACCTTGCGGCCGTCCACCTCCATTGCCTCGACCTTCACCAGGTCGATGCTAGAGGCTGGGCCCTAGAGCAGGATCTCGGCGGCTGTCTCGAAGCTGCAGCCGCAGCCCGTCAGCTCGACGGCGCGATGCAGGTCGGCGTCGGAATGCGCGAGCTTCTCTGCCAGCGGCAAGGGGTACCCCGCCTCGATCAGGACGTGGAGGCGCCAGGATTCGACCTTTTCGCGCTCCGTCAGTGGTTGTTCGATCGTCTGGGGCATAGTGGCAGCCTTTTCGCTCTGTCCTAGACGAACCCTGCCTCCGAAAGTTGGAGGTCAGACCTCGTTTCGTGCGGTCATTTCGTCGAGTTTTCTGCTCAGATCCTGAAGGCGGGAGTCGAGAATCGTCCGTTCTGACTCGGCATCCGAGGCGATCTCGTTGAGCCGCTCACGCAGCGAGGTCTCGACTTGGTGGGCGCGATCCTCGAGCGACCGAAGCGCCTCGTCGCGCTGGCGCTCGAGTCCGGCGCGCAACCGCGAGAGCCGGTCCTCGACCCGCTTGGCAGCGTTGTCGCTGACGTTGTTGAGACGCTCCGCCAGCACGCCCTCCGCCTCGCGGGCGAACCGCTCGACCGCCAGGTCGAGCTCGCGGCTGAGACGCCGCGCCGCTTCCTCGCGTGCCGTTCGGATGGCGGTGTCGAACTGCTGCGACGCTGCCTCCGAATATCGGGTCGTCTCACGTGTGACCAGGCGCTGCAGCTGCTCGACCTGGCGGCGCTCGATGTCGCTGAACGCCAGCTGGATCCGCTGCGTCGCGTCGTTGCCCTCGCGCTCGACGATCTCCTGCAGGTCGCGCTCTCGCTTGCGCAATCGCTCGGCGACGTCCTGCAACGCACGACGCCGCTCCGCTGCGTGCTGCTCGAGCTCGGTCGCCGCTTGCTGCGTCACGTTCTTGGCCGCCGCAGCGAGCTCGGCGCGCAGGCGGGCGATCAGCTGTCGCTGCTCCTCGATCTGGGACTGCAAGCCCTCGGCGTCCTGTCCGATCCGCGACTCGATCTCGGTCATCAGCTGGCGCTGCTTCCCCTCGAGCCGCTTCAGCTCGTCGGCCAGTCCCTCCTGGAGCTTGGCGACATCGTTGTTCCAGTCACCGAGCCGCTGTTCGACGGTGCGCTGGACGGCGACGAGCTGCTCACCAAGTCGCGCGCTCGCGTCGCGCTCGCGCTCGGCGACGTCACGCCGGCGCTCCTCCGCGATCCGCCGCTCCTCGTCTGCGAGCAACGACATCGCATCGGCTCGCGAGCGGGCAAGGATGTTCGAGAGCTCCTCCGTGCGCTGCTCGAGCTCCTGTGCGACGACCCGGTCGAACTCAGCTTTGCCGCGGTCGACTTCACGTTCGAGCTGGTGCTGTTGCTCGCGCACCTTGCGCAGGACGGCGATTGAGGCGAGCAGCGCCGCGACAGCCACAAGGGCCGCGACGACCGCAGTAATGGTCGCGGGGGTCACAGGGTCATCGTAGGCGCGCCGCCACGACGGCGATACCGAGCGACACCAGCGCCCACGCGAGTAGCCGCAGCGAGCGCTCGAGCGGAGCGATTCCCTCTGTCGTCCCGTCCTGACGGCGTGCGCGACGGACCGGCGTCGACAGCGTTCGTTGCACGAGGCTGGTCGCGAACGCAAACGCCGCTGCGGCAACCGCCTCGAGCCGCAGCGTCTGCGCCTCGACGAAGTAGCCCGTGAGAGCCGGGAACGCGCCCCAGAAGAACGCGAAGCCGAAGTTCGTGTGCAGGGCGATCTCGAGGTTGTAGGCAGGCACCGCGACCGCCCCGATCGCGATGAAGACCAGCAGCCCGAAGCCCCACGCGTAGGCGGCGCCGATCCCGATCGCCACCGCCCCGGCCAGCGCGACCGCCGCGAGCCCGATCAGCGCCGGGCCGGGAATCGCCGTACGGAGCGGACGGTCCTTCAACTCGTCCAGGGCATGGGCTGCGATGCCCATCGCCAGGAAGAACGCCAGGAGCGCCCAGAGCAGTCGATCGAGGTGGAACCGTGGAGCGAGCGCTGCGCCGAGCGCCACGTAGGACAGGTGCCAGGCCGTGTACGGCGGATGGAGCAGGGTCAGGTAGTCCCGCCAGCCGCCGCGGCGGAGCGCGTAGAACGCGGGTCTTACGCCTTCTTGTGTCCCCATGTCACCACCCCGCCGCCGAGGCTCAGCCGGCGTGTCTGGACGGAGTCGACGCCGGCGTCGCGCCACGCGTGTTCGAGCCGAGGCAGCGGCCAGCGTTCGTAGAAGCCGCGAATCGAAGGATTGAGGAACGTGCCGACCTCGTGCCAGCCATCGCCGATCAGGCGGCCGGCAGTCGGCAGGCCGACCCGCGTCCAGAGCTCCCAGGCCGGACGCCACACACCGGTCGGGACACCGAACTCGAGTCCGGCGATCGATCCGCCCGGCTTCACGACCCGCGCCAGCTCGCGGAGGACTGCCGGAGGGTCGTCGACGTACCGGAGCAGGTAGGTGAACGTCAACGCATCGAACAGGCCGTCTTCGAAGGGCAGCGAGCGTGCATCGGCCTCTTGCAGCCGGACCTTCGTCGCAGCTGCAGCGAGGGCGACGCGGCGACGCCCCTCGGCGAGCATCCCGGAAGTGAGGTCGACGCCGACGACGAAGCAGTCCTTCTGGCGGACCAGCTCGAGCGCCACCGCCGCCGTCCCGGTCGCAACGTCGAGCACCGTGTCGGTCGGACCGGCGTCGATCCTCGAGACGAGGAAGCGACGCCAGCGCGGGTCCTGCCCGAACGACAGCACAGCGCCCCAGCGGTCGTAGCCGGGGCCGAGAGGCGCAAACAGCTCGGTCGCGTCCATAGGCTTGGACTCTATGGCGCTCGCCGAGGACCTGGAGCGGATCGCCGGCCTCGCCGCGTCGCGAGGCGAGGTGGCCGGGGTGCTGGCCGCCGAGCCTGCGAGCGGCAAGCGGCTCTATCTCGTTGCGTTCGCTGCAGGCGAGGAGCGCCACTGGCTCGTCTTCGACGACCACGGGGCGGTGGTCGAGCGACGCGAGGACGTCCGCGACGCGGCTTCGATCGTCGCGATGTGCGAGCTGTCCGCCGAGCTCGCAGGCGGTGGTGACCTCGAGCAGCTCCGTGCGCAGCTCGTCCAGGTGCGGATGGTCGAGCAGACGTCCGGCATCGAGGAGGCCGAGGCTGCGGCGCTTGCCCTCGAACACGCCGTCGGCAGCGTCCCGCGGCTCGCGACGCCGGCGTATCTCGACCAGGTGGGGGCGGCGACGCTCGCGCTCGAGCGGGCGCTCGGCGAACTGTCGTCGCCGTTCTCGGAGGCGCTTCGCGCAGGCACCGGAGCGATCGATGCGTTCACGCAAGACGTCGAGCGCGGCTACCTCGTCGACCTGCGCTAACTTGGTCGTATGGAAGGTGGATTCGGAGGCTTCCCGTTCGGCGGTGATCCCGAGGATCTCCTGCGCGGCTTGCGTGAGTTCGCCGAGCAGCAGGCCGAATCGGTGCAGGAGGCGCAGCGCGAGCAGTTCGCGACGCTCACACTGAACACGGCTGTGGAATTGACTGCGGCGGCGCTCTCTCAGCTTCAGCTCGAAGGGCCGGTCGACGGGCAGACGCTTGCGATGCGCGATGCGATGCGCGTGCTGTTCCCCGAGGCGGTGGCGCTCGTGAGCGCCGCCCGCCAAGGGTTCATGCGCGAGTCCTAGGGCCTAGTAGCCGGGTACAGGCGGCGGATTGTAGGTCGTGGTCGTCGTGTCGGCCGTCGTCGACGGTGCAGGCCCGACAGGTGTCCCGACGGCGAGCGAGGTCTTCATCCCGAGAGCGGCGTGTCCGGGAACGGGGCACCAGATCGCAACCTTTCCCTTCTTGAACGTGACGTTCAGGCTTGCGGACTTGCCGGGCTTGATCAGGGGTGTCCGCTTTGAGAGCGACCCCTCCTTGACGACGATCGCGTGCGCGTACTTCCCGCGGTTGTGGATCACCAGGTGCACGAGACCGATGGGCGCCTTCTGCGCCGAGAGCTTGATCGAATACTCACGCTCGGTGACGTTGATCGTCGTCTTTGTCGTGCTCGCTTGAGCGACGACTCCCGCCGTCACGGCGCCGAGCACGCCGAGCGCGAGGATGGCAAGCAACTGGATTGGGCGCGTGATCTTCATGGTCTCCTCTACGCGTGGTCAGCTCGATCGGTTTGCTCTACGATCGGCGCCGCCCGTGGCGCTACTCGGCCGTTCGACCTTCGACCGCACGATCGTCCGTCTTCTGCCGGCCGTCCCGCGACCGGTAGTGCAGCGGCTCTCGGCACGCTACATCGCGGGCTCGACGATCGACGATGCCGCTCGCGTCGTCGGTGAGCTGAACGGGCAAGGGAAGCTGGCGACCGTCGACGTGCTCGGCGAGGAGATCACCAGCGCGGACGAGGCGCGGGCGATCGCCGGCCAGTACCACGACCTGCTCGCGCGGATCGACAGCGACGAGCTCGACTCGAACATCTCGATCAAGCTCACCGCGCTCGGGCTCGACCTCGACCTCGGCCTGTGCCGCGAGAACCTCGAGGCCGTCGTCGACGACGCCCGGGCTCGGCGGAGTTTCGTCCGAATCGACATGGAGGACTCGACGACGACGACCCGCACCCTCGGCCTGTATCGCGATCTGCGTCAGCTCGGGTACGAGAATCTCGGCGTCGTCGTGCAGGCGTACCTGCGGCGGACGATCGACGACGTCGAAGGGATCGACAACGTTCGGCTGTGCAAGGGGATCTACGTCGAGCCGCCGGCGATCGCCTACCGCGAATTCGAGGCAGTGCGTGCGAACTACCTCCTCGTGCTCGAGAAGCTCGTCGCGCAGGGCTCGTTCGTCGGCATCGCAACGCACGACGAGTACCTGCTCCGCGAGGCGTTGCGCATCGTCCGCGCCGTTCCCCCCGACCGCTACGAGTTCCAGATGCTGCTCGGCGTGCGTCCCGAACGGGCCGACGCGCTGGTGGGAGCCGGCCACCGCGTGCGCATCTACGTCCCGTACGGCACGCAGTGGTACGAGTATTCGCTGCGCCGCCTCCAGGAGAATCCGAAGATCGCGGGCTACATCGCCGGCGACACGCTCAACAAGCTCCTCCGCCGCCCGTCCTGACAGATCAGGCGAGGAGCGAGAAACCGCCGTCGACGATCAGCGTCTGGCCGCGGACCATTGCCGCGTCCGGAGAGCAGAGGAAGGCGACGGCCCCGGCGATGTCGTCCGGCTCGACGATCCGGCCGACCGGGTTCGCGCGTCCGGCGGCCAGCATCTCCTCGCGGTTCGGAAAGTGCTCGAGTGCGCCAGTCTCGACGACCCCGCCCGAGACCGCGTTGACGCGGATCCGCGGGGCAAGCTCCACCGCCAGGTAGCGGACGAGCGATTCGAGCGCGGCCTTCGACGTTCCGATCAGCACGTAGTTCTCGAGCACCCGCTGCGCACCGAGTGACGAGATCGCGACGATCGAGGAGCCCTCGGGCATCGACGGGGCCGCCACGCGCGCCAGCTGCAGCAAGGCGCGCGCGTTCGCGTTCAGCGTCCAGTCCCAGTGCTTGTCCTCTGTCTCGAGAGCAGGGCGGATCACGCCGGTGGCGGCGTTGTGAACGAGCACATCGAGTGGCCCGAGAGCGGCGACCTCGCCGAGCACGCGCTCCGAGGTGATGTTGCCGCGCACGAGCACCGGCTCCGTCCCGAGCGCGCTGAGCTCCGCGGCCGTCTCCTCGGCGGCTCGATCGTTCCGCAGGTAGCCGATCGCGACCCGGTCGGCGCCGTCGCGCGCAAAGCGCAGCGCGATTGCACGGCCGATCCCCCGCGAGCCGCCCGAGACGAAGACCGTCACGAACGGGGCGGAAGCGGCTGGTCTGCCGGGGCGGCCGACGGAATCCCGTCCCAGCCGATCCGTGCCGGCGACTCGCGCGGGCCTTCGTCGGCCTTCGACGACGCGTGCCCGAGCCGGTCGAGTCGCTCCATCTGCGTCTCGGCGTAACGGCGCACCTCGTGCCCCGCGGGCAGCCCTGCGACGAGCTCTCGCACGCGTGCTCGCAGCTGATACGCGAAGTGCGGGGTCGCGGGAGCGACCAGTGCGTCGACGTCGTCGCGGGTCGGCTCGTCCATGACGCGCGCAAGCGTACCGCGCCAGGGTCCGCCAGCTAGGGTCGAGAGGTGCGGCGGGTTCACGCGGTTGACCTGATGCTGCTCGGCACGGTCCTGCTGTGGTCGCTCAACATCACTGTCACCAAGTACGTCTTGGAGCATGGCTTCCAGCCGCTCGCGTACGCGACGATCCGTTACTTCGCGGCGACGGCTCTCTTCTGGTGCTTCACCTACACGCGTGAGCACTCGTTCGCGATCGCCCTTTCCGACGCCAAGCTCGTCGGGCTCGCCGGGCTTCTGATCTTCCTGAACCAGATCTGCTTCGTCTACGGGCTGCACACCTCCAGCGCGTCGACGATGGCGCTGATTCTCGGCACGACGCCGATCTTCATCGGCATCTACGTGACGCTCTTCCGGCTCGAACGCGTCGGGCGCCGCTTCTGGGCCGCGGCGCTCTGCTCGTTCATCGGCGTCGGCTTCGTCGCCGCCGGCAACGGCGACATCTCGGCCGGCATCCGAGGCGACCTGCTCGCGCTCTTCACCGCCGCGACCTGGGCGGGCTACTCGGTCACGATCGCCCCGCTGATGCGGCGCTACTCGCCGTTTCGGATCAGCGCTGTCGTGCTGGCGCTCGGCTGGCTCCCGATCGCGGCCGTCGGTGCCGTCCAGACGTCCCACCAGAGCTTTCACTTCGGCTGGGCGACATGGCTGGGGTTCGCGTTCGCCGTCGTCGGGCCGCTCTTCCTGACCAACATCCTCTGGTTCACCGCGATCGACCGAGTCGGCCCGTCGCGCGCGTCGCTGTTCGCGAACATGCAACCGTTCTTCGCCGTCCTCTTCGCGCTCGTGATCCTGGGCGAGCACCTGAACCGCTGGGAGATCCTCGGCGGGATCGGGATCGCCGGCGGAATCGTGCTCGACCGCACCCGGCGGCGGGCACCCGAGCCTCAAGCTGATTAACCTCGTTAACCTTTTGGCATGAACGTCCGCGCGCGCCTCGCCCACCAGCCGCCCGGGTACGAGTTCACGATCGGCCGGATCCTCGCGATCTACTCGGGGCTGATGGTGACGCTGCTGCTGGCGGCGCTCGACCAGACGATCGTCGCAACGGCACTCCCACGGATCGTCAGCGACCTCGGCGGCATCACGCAGTACTCATGGGTGTTCACCGCGTACATGCTCACGTCGACCGTGACGGTGCCGCTCTACGGCAAGCTCGGCGACGCCTACGGCCGCAAGTACCTGTTCCTGTTCGCGATCGTCGTCTTCCTGCTCGGCTCCGCGCTCTGCGGTCTCGCCACCACGATGACGCAGCTCGTCGTCTTCCGAGCCGTTCAGGGGATCGGCGCGGGAGGCCTCTTCCCACTCTCGCTCGCTGTGATCGGGAACATCGTGCCGCCGCGCGACCGCGGCCGCTGGCAGGGCCTGATCGGCGCCGTGTTCGCTGCCTCGTCGATCATCGGTCCGGCGATCGGAGGGTTCATCGTCGACAACGCGAGCTGGCGCTGGATCTTCCTGGTCAACCTGCCCGTCGGAGGTGTTGCGCTCGTGGTCATCTCGCTGACGATGCCGCGGAGCGCCCCGCGGCACGAGCACTCGATCGACTGGCTCGGCGCCGGCGTGCTGGCAGGCGGGACGGGCCTGCTGCTGCTGGGGCTGGTCTGGGGCGGCAAGCAGTACCCGTGGTCGAGCCCGCAGGTGGTCGGAGCGCTCGCCACCTCCGCCGTGCTGCTGGCCGGGTTCGCCTTGATCGAGCGGCGATCGCGCGAGCCGATCCTGCCGTTCGAGATCCTGCGCAACCCGATCGTCGCAGGCAGCGTCGCCTGCATGGCGCTCGTCGGGATGGCGATGTTCGGGACGATCTCGTACGTGCCGCTGTTCGTGCAGGGCGTGATCGGGACGTCGGCGACGTCATCGGGAGTCGTCCTCACGCCGTTGATGCTCGGCGCGGTCACGACCTCGCTGCTGACCGGTCAGCTCGATCTCCCGCACCGGCCGTTACCGCTGGAACGCGGTGCTCGGGCCGCTCGTGCTGACCGTCGGCATGCTGCTGCTCTGGCGCATGGACACCGACACGACGAACCGCGAAGCGGCTCGCAACATGGTGATCGCCGGCATCGGGATCGGGTCGATGATGCAGGTGTTCGTGCTCTCGGTGCAGAACGCCGTGCCGCGCGCGCCACATCGGCTCGTCCACTGCGCTGACGCAGTTCGGCCGGCAGATGGGCGCCACGCTCGGCGTCACGATCATGGGCGTGATCGTCAACCACGGCCTGCCTCCGGCGTCGGCGCCGGCGCCGAGGAGGATCGATCCACCGGCTGCCCCCGTCGGCCCGCGCCGACCTCGCCGACGCGCTGCATCCGGCGTTCTTCGCTGCGGCGTGCGTCTCGTTCGCGGTCTGGGTGATCGCGGTCCTCTGGGTGAAGGAGCAGCCGCTTCGGCGCTCCCTCGACGAGGTGGCGGCCGTGGACGCAGCCGCGGCCACGCCGGCGACGGCCGCAGTAGAATCGAGCGCGTGACCGAAGACTTCATGCCGCTCGACGGCTGGGACCACGTCGAGCTCTGGGTCGGGAACGCGAAGCAGGCGGCCTACTACTACGAGCACGCCTTCGGCTTCCGGCGCACCGCCTACGCGGGGCCGGAGACCGGCGTGCGCGACCGCGCGAGCTACGTGCTCGAGCAGGGCGAGATCCGCCTCGTCGTCACGAGCGCGCTGCTCCGCGGCCACGAGATCGGCGAGCACGCGTACGTGCACGGCGACGGCGTCAAGGACATCGCGCTGCGCGTTCCCGACGCGGCGAGGCCTACCGACCAGGCGGTCCAGCGCGGCGCGCGCGGGGTCGCCGAGCCGCAGTCGTCCGAGGACGAGTTCGGCAGCGTCGAGCTCGCGACGATCGCGACCTACGGCGACGTCGTGCACACGTTCGTCAACCGTAGCGACTACGAGGGCGCCTACCTGCCGGGCTACGTCGCGCAGGAGTCGACCGCACGACCGCGACCGACGGCGTCGGTCTGCTGGCGCTCGACCACATCGTCGGCAACGTCGAGCTCGGCCAGATGGACCACTGGGTCGAGTTCTACGAGCGCGTCTTCGGGATGACCGAGATGATCCACTTCACCGACGAGGACATCTCGACCGAGTACTCCGCGCTGATGTCGAAGGTGATGACGGACGGCCAGGGGAAGATCAAGTTCCCGATCAACGAGCCGGCCGAGGGCAAGCGCAAGAGCCAGATCGACGAGTACCTCGAGTTCAACCACGGCCCCGGCGCGCAGCACATCGCGATGCAGTCGTCGAACATCGTCGAGACCGTCGAGGCGCTGCAGCGGCGCGGCGTCATCTTCCTGACGACGCCCGAGCGTACTACGAGGAGACACCCGACCGCGTCGGCGACGATCGACGAGAGCTGGGACGACCTGCGCCGGCTGCGGATCCTCGCCGACCGCGACGACGACGGCTACCTGCTGCAGATCTTCACGAAGACCGCGCAGGACCGTCCGACGCTCTTCTTCGAGGTGATCGAGCGGCACGGCGCGCGCGGCTTCGGCGACGGCAACTTCAAGGCGCTCTTCGAGGCGATCGAGCGCGAGCAGGCGCTCCGCGGCAATCTTTGAGCTCGTCGACTTCCTCGACATCGGCCGCACGCCAGGCGCAGCGTCGTCGACGACGTCGCGCACCGGCCGTGGCCGCTGCCGGAGCGGCCGTGGGCGCTGGCGCAGTCATGGGTCGACATCGCGTTCCTGCACTGGCGCGTCGACCGCGGCGACGCTCCAGCGGCTGCTGCCCGAGTCCGTCGAGCTCGCAGACGTTCGACGGCGCCGCGTGGCTCGGGATCGTCCCGTTCCTGCTCAGCCGGCCTGCGGCTGCGCGGGCTGCCGCCGCTGCCGGGCGTCTCGACTTCCCGGAGCTGAACGTGCGCACGTACGTGACTCACGACGAGCGAACCCGGCCTCTGGTTCTTCACGCTCGACGCGTCGAGCACGCTCGCGGTCGAGGCGGCGAAGCGGCTCTATCACCTCCCGTACCACCGCGCGCAGATGCGCTACGGCGCGTCGACGAGTTCGTGCACTACGAGTCGGCGCGCGCCGGACGCGGCGTTCAGTGCGCGCTACCGCGGCGACGGCCCGTTCTTCGACGCCGAGGCCCGGGCTCGCTCGAGGCGTTCCTCGTCGAGCGGTACTGCTTCTACACCGAGGACGGGGGCCGGCTCTATCGCGGCGAGATCCACCACCCGCCGTGGGAGCTGCAGCGGGGCGAGGCGCGCGTCGACCTGAACACGATGGCCCTGCTGCCCTTGCCGGCCGAGGCAGCCGCACGTGCTCTTCTCGCAGCGGCAGGACGTCGTCATCTGGCCGCTCGCCGAGCTCAAGTCGTAGATTCCCGCTGTGAGCCCGCAGCGCCGGTCAGCGCTCGTCTCGGTCGCCGCCGCGGCGACGCTCGTCGTCGCTCAAGCTCAGTGTCGGCCTCGCGACGCAGAGCCTCGGGCTCGTCTCCGAGGCGGTCGCACTCGGGCACCGACCTCGTCGCGGCGCTGCTCACGTTCTTCGCGGTCTCGCGTCGCGGCGCGGCCGGCCGACGTGACGCACCAGTTCGGCCACGGCAAGGCCGAGCACCTCTCCGCGCTCGCCGAAGGCGGCTTCCTCGTCGCGGTCGCGCTCTTCATCTGCGGTGCGTGCGATCGAGCGGCTCACCGGCGCGACCGAGACGCAGGTCCAGACGTCCGTGGTACGCGTTCGCCGTCATCGGCGTCGTGATCGCGATCGACGTCGAGCCGCACGCTCGTCTCGCTGCGCACGGCGCGGCGGTATCAGAGCGCGGCGCTCGCGTCGAACGCGCTCCACTTCGCGAGCGACCTCGCCGGCTCGCGTCGCCGTGCTCGTCGGCCTGCTCGCTGGCGCAGCGCCGGGTATCCCGAACGGCGACGCGATCGCCGCGCTCTTCGTCGGCGTGCTCGTGCTCGCTCGCCGCGGCGCGGCTGATCGAAGGTGAACGTCGACGTGCTGATGGACCGCGCGCCGGCTCGAGGCCGAGGCTGCGGCGCTCGCGGCGATCGAGGAGCTGGCGCCCGGCCGTCGAGCTGCGGCGGCTGCGCATGCGCCAGGCCGGCGGCCGCCAGTTCGCCGACGTCGTGATCGGCGTGCCGCCCGGCGCCGCGGTCGGCCAGGGACACGCGGCGGCCGACGCGGTCGAGGCGGCCGTCGAGCGGGCGCTGCCGAACGCCGACGTCGTCGTCCACGTCGAGCCGCTCGAGGACGCGGCGCTGCGCGAGCGGGCGCACGCGGCGCGCGTCGGCCGTGCCGCGGGTGCGCGAGGTGCACAACCTCGCGCTGCGTCGACGTCGACGGGCGCACCGAGCTCTCGCTGCACGTGAAGCTGCCCGGCGACCTGCTCGCTCGAGGAGGCGCACGAGATCGCCGAGCAGCTCGAGGCGGCGATCTGCGCGGCCGTGCCGGAGATCGCCGGCGTGCAGACGCACCTCGAGCCGCTCGCCGAGGACGCAGCGGGCCGCGAGGTCGAGGCCGACGGCGGCAGGCCGTCGCGGCGCATCGTCCGCGACGTGACCGGCCGCGATCCGCGCGAGCTGCGCTTCCTGCGCACCGACGCCGGCGCTCGTCGCGTTCCTCACGCTCGGGCTCGACGGGCACGAGCCGCCTCGACGAGGCGCATGCGCGGGCGAGCGAGATCGAGGAGCGGATCCGACGCGAGCGGCCCGAGATCGCCGACGTGATCGTGCACACGAGCCGTGAGCCGCCTCGCCGCTGGTGAACCGGCTCCGGTGGTAGGGTCGCCGTGAAGCTCTGCATGTTCACGCCGCGGGAGCTGGCGCTCGAGCGCGGCTGGCCGGGACGCATCGAGGGCGACCGCGTCATCCAGCTCGCGGCGCAGACGCTGCAGTCGTTCTTCACCGGCGGCGGCGCGGCGCGCGAGCACGCCGAGTACGCGCTCGCCGACGTCGACCTGCGCCCGCCCGTGCTCCACCCGCCCACCGTGCGCGACTTCATGGCGTTCGAGGAGCACGTCGCGAACGCGCGCGCGCCAGCGCGGCAGCGAGGTGCCCGCCGAGTGGTACGAGATCCCGGTCTTCTACTTCTCGAACCCGGCCGCGATCTACGGGCCCGACGAGGACGTTCCGTATCCCGAGGGGACGGAGGAGCTGGACTACGAGCTCGAGTGCGCGGCGATGATCGGCGCCGACGGGCAGGATCGGCGGCTTCACCGTGCTGAACGACTGGTCGGCGCGCGACCTGCAGCGGCAGCGAGATGCGCGTCGGGCTCGGGCCGGCGAAAGGCAAGGACTTCGCCACCTCGCTCGGCCCGGTCCTCGTGACGCCCGACGAGTTCGACGGCAGCGCGGGCGAGATGGTCGCGCGCGTGAACGGCGAGGAGCGCTCGCGCGGCAACCTCTCGGCCATGTACCACACGCTGGGACGCGCTCGCTCGCGCAGGCGGCGCGGAACACGAGGCTGCGGCCGGGCGACGTGATCGGCTCGGGCACCGTCGGCAGCGGGTGCATCCTCGAGCACGGCGACGGGCGGTGGCTGCAGCGCGGCGACGTCGTCGAGCTCGAGATCGAGGGCATCGGCGTGCTGCGGAACACGGTCGCGTGATCGGCCCCGACGACGTCCGCGCGGCCGCGCGCGTGCTCGACGGCGTCGCGCATCGCACGCCGCTCGTCGCGCTCGCGCACGCTCGGCGAGCACGTCGTGCTGAAGCCCGAGAACCTGCAGCGCGTCGGCGCGTTCAAGTTCCGCGGCGCGTACAACAAGATCGCCTCGCTCCCGGCCGGGTCGCCGGTCGTCGCCTACTCCTCGGGCAACCACGCCCAGGCGGTCGCGCTCGCCGCGCGCCTGCTCGGCCGCGCGCGCCACGATCCTCATGCCGGAGGACGCGCCGCAGCTCGAAGCGGCGACGCGACGCGCGGCTACGGCGCCGAGATCGTCACCTACGACCGCTACTCGCGGCGACGCGCGAGGCGATCGCCGAGCGAACTGGCGGCCGAGCGCGGGCGCGACGATCGTGCCGCCGTACGACGACCCGCTCGTCATGGCCGGCCAGGGGACGGCCGCGCTCGAGCTGCTCGAGGACGCAGGCGTCGTCGACACGCTCGTCGCGCCGCTCGGCGGCGGCGGCCTGCTCGCCGGCAGCGCGACGATCGCGCGCGCGCTCGGCGTGCGGCGCGTCGTCGGCGTCGAGCCCGACGCCGGCGACGACTGGCAGCGGTCGTTCGCCGCGGCGAGCGCGTCGAGATCGACGTGCCGCGGACGATCGCCGACGGCCTCCAGACGACCGGCCCGGGACGACTCACCTGGGAGGTCTGCATCGCAGGCTCGTCGACGAGGTCGTCACGGTCACTGATGCGCAGATCGATCGAGGCGATGCGCTTCGCGTTCGAGCGGCTGAAGCTCGTGTCGAGCCGAGCGGCGCCGTCGGCATCGCAGCACTGCTCGACGGGCTCGTCGCAGGCGCCGTCGATCGGGGTGATCGTCTCGGGCGGCAACGTCGGCGCCGACCGCTTCGCCGAGCTGCTCGGCCGTGCCGCGCGACACGCTGACGTTCGCGCGACCCGCGCTCGCTCGTACGAGAGCCGGAAGAGCTCGATCACGTCACGTCGTCCTCCTCGGTGCGGATCTGCTTCGAGACCCAGCCGGTGTGCGGCAGCACGTGGTGCGGCTCCGCGCGTCCGGTCTCGACGAGCATGTCGCGGATCCGCCTGCGGAAGCGGCACGTCCGCCCAGCGCTCGCCGTGGAGGTGCCCGAGCTCGCGACGCCCGAGCCGGAACTCGACGACCGCCGAAGCGATGGGCGTGCACGGTGACGCCGTCCCACGGCGCGCACCTCGTCGCTCGATCCGGGCGGCGATATTCTCCATGCGTGCCGTTCTACCAGCGACTCGGCGAGCTGCCCAGGAAGCGCCACATCGTCGCCCGCGACAACGGCACGCTGCTCACCGAGGAGGTGATGGGCTTCGAGGGCTTCTCGGGCCTCGAGTCGATCCTCTACCACCTCCAGTCGCCGTGCCGCGTGATCGAGCTCGGCGAGTTCGAGCCGATCGTCCGCGAGGAGTGGGTGCCCGACGCGCACGCGCACCGACATCTGCGGACGTGGGACGTGCCGCCGGCGGGCGACGCCGTCACCGGCCGGCAGCTTCTGATGTGGAACAACGACGTCGAGATCTCGCTCTGCCGGCCGACCGAGGAGATGGACTACTTCTTCCGGAACGGCGAGGGCGACGAGGTGATCTTCGTCCACGAGGGCTCGGGAACGCTCGAGACGATCTTCGGCGACCTGCCGTACACGGCCGGCGACTACATCGTCGTCCCGCGCGGCACGACGTATCGCTTCGCCCCGGAAGGAGAGCAGCGCTACCTCGTCTTCGAGACGCCCGGCCTGATCACGATCCCGAAGCGCTACCGCAACGAGCACGGCCAGCTGATGGAGCACGCGCCGTTCTACCACCGCGACATCCACGCGCCGACCGAGCTGCGCACGCACCGCGACCGCGGCGAGTACGTCGTCAAGGTGCGCGTCCGCGACGGCTACCAGACGTACGTGATCGACTACCACCCGTTCGACGTCGTCGGCTGGGACGGCTACGTCTACCCGTGGACGTTCTCGATCCACGACTTCGAGCCGATCACCGGACGCATCCACATGCCGCCGCCGTCGCACCAGACGTTCGACGGGCCGAACTTCGTGATCTGCTCGTTCTGCCCGCGCAAGCTCGACTTCGACCCCGAGGCGATCCCGATCCCGTACCACCACTCGAATCTGCAGAGCGAGGAGATGATCTATTACGTCGACGGCAACTTCTCGTCGCGGAAGGGGATCGAGGTCGGCTCGGTCGACGCTGCATCCGTCGGGGCTGCCGCACGGGCCGCAGCCCGGCCTCGCCGAGAAGTCGCTCGGGATGACCGAGACGCACGAGTACGCGGTCATGTGCGACACGTTCAATCCGTTGAAGCTGACGACGCTCGCCGCCGAGCTCGACGACGGCAAGTACATGTACTCGTGGGCCGAGGACCCGGCGACGGACGGGCGCACGACCGACGAGGACCCGGCCGGCGTCACCTCGCACCTCTAGACGCTTGCTCGTCCTCGACTGGGACGGCACCTGCACGGTGCGCGATTCGCTCGTCGCTGCGGTGCACGACCTGGGCGACGCCGGGATCTAGACGCGGAGTACGCGTCGTACGGCGAGGCCCTCGCCGCCGAGGTCGGGACGCTTCGCGTCACGGCCGAGGAAGCAGCCGAGTGGGCGGTCGAGAACGTCGAGCTGCGTCAGGGCTTCCACGAGCTCGTCGAAGCGGCATGCGCCGGTGATCGTCTCGAGCGGGCTGCCGCAGCTGATCCTGCCCGTGCTGGAGCGGGAGGGCATCGACGTCGAGGTGCGGTCGAACTTCGCCGAGCCGTCACCGGGCGGGTGGCGAATTCGCTTCAGGCACGAGGGGCCGTGCCCCGTGTGCGGCGACCGCTGCAAGCGGCGGTCGCTTCCCGACGAGCGGCCGCTCGTCTTCGTCGGTGACGGCTACTCGGACCGGTGCGCGTCGCTGGCCTGCGACCGCGTCTTCGCGCGCGACAGCCTGGCGCGCTATCTCGACGACCAGTCCGTTGCCTACGAGCCCTTCGACTCGCTGCTCGATGTCGCTGCTGCGCTTTCCTGAGCCGTACGACTTCGAGCTCTCGACCGGCCGCTTCCGCGTCTTCGGCACCGACCTCGCCAACCGGGTCGTCGGCGACGAGCTCTACCGCGCCGTGGACGGACCGCGAGGTGCGGATCAGGGCGCGCCCGGGCGGTGTCGACGTCGAGCCGCTCGACGAGGCGACGCGAGCCGGTCGTCGAGCACCTGCTCGGCCTGCCGTTCGAGCTCGACCCGTTCTACGACTGGGCCGCTCGCGATCCTGCGCTCGCTCCGATCGTCGAGCGGCTGCGCGGGTACCGGCCGCCGCTCGCGCCGTCGCCGTTCGAGTCGCTGATCACGTCGATCACCGCCCAGCAGATCTCGCTCTTCGCCGCGATCGCGATCAGGAACCGGTTCGTCGAGCGGTTCGGCGTGCCCGTGGGTCGAGCCTGGGCGTTCCCGACGCGGGAGCGGATCGCCGCTGCCCGCGAGGACGAGCTGGTGGGCGTCGGCTTCACGCGGCGCAAGGCGGAGTACGCCGTGGCGCTTGCACGCTGCGACCTCGACCTCGACGGGCTGGCCGCGCTCGACGACGACGCCGTGCGGACGCAGATCACTGCGCAGCGCGGGCTCGGCCCGTGGACCGCGGAATGGTTCCTCGCTCGTCATCTCGCTCGACCGCGGGCGTGGCCGACCGGCGATCTCGCGCTGCGCAAGGCGGCACTCGACCTCTACGGTGTCGATGTGCACGAGCTCGGCCCACGCCTCGACCCGTTCCAGAATCTGTCGGCCCACTACCTCCTCACCGGTTGGCTGACGCGGCCGTAACCGTCCGTCCGGCGACGGAGGCGGACGAGGCGATCCTGCGGGAACTCTGGGGCGAGTTCGAGCAGGAGGTGCCCGAGCCGGACGGGTTCGAGCCGGAGACGTGGGCGGAGGAGTGGAGCGACACGATCCGCCAGATCGCGTCGGGCGGCGTGTTCCTGGCGCTCGACGAGGACGGCCCGGTCGGGGTGGTCAAGATGGACGAGCCGAAGAACGGAGCAATGCACATCCACCTCGTCTACGTGCGGCCGCGTGCGCGCAGGCAGGGGGTGAGCAAGCAGTTGCTGCGCGCGTGTGTCGAGAAGGCGCGTGCCTCGGGCGTTGCGACGATCTCGTTGCACGTGCTGCTCGTCAATACCGCGGCCCACGCCGTGTGGCGCCGGCTCGGCTTCGAAAGCATTTCGACGTTCATGGCCGCGCCGCTCGACGTGCTCGACGACCGGCTGGTCGAGCGCGAGCCGGGTGAGTTTCGTGCGACGACGCACGTGCAGAGCGACGACGAGGTCTCGGTCGAGCGTGCCGTTGCCCAGTTCCTCCCGCGGCTCGAGCAGCCGGAGCTGACGACGAACGGCAGCTGGATCCGCGCGACCGACCCCGTGCTCGACCGCGACCGGGAGGCGCACGGGCGCTTCGCGCGCGAGCTGTCCGAGCGGCTCGGTGCCGTCACCGTCGCACTCGCCCTGGAGGGAGAGGTGGTGCGGTTCCGGCTCTACGAGCGCGGCCGCATGGTCGACGAGTACCTCTCGGTCCCGGCGTTCTACGGCGAGCTTCCGAAAGGCGACGAACTCGCACTGGCCGCCAACCCGACGCTCGTCGCCCGGCTCACCGGCGCCGAGCGCGAGGACGTTCGCCGCGTGGCGCGGACCGCGGAATCGCCCGCCGATCTCCCGCCTGCGAGCGAGCTCTACGCCCAGCTCGCACGTCTGATGGGACTCGAATGAGACTGATCGACGCGCAGCGCTGCCCGTACTGCGCGCGCGTGCGGATCGCACTCGCCGAGAAGCAACTCACGTACGAGACGGTCGAGATCGACCTCAGCGACCGCCCGGCCTGGGTGTACGAGCTCAACGCTGTCGGTCGCGTGCCGATCCTGGACGACGAGTGCGTGCTACCCGAGTCCGAGGTGATCATGGAGTACCTCGAGGAGCGCTACCCGGAGGTGCCGCTGCTGGTCGGAGACGCGGTTGCGCGGGCGCGCGCACGGCTGCTCGTGCAGCGGTTCGACACGAACCTCGGCGACGACTACTACGCGTTCCGCCGCGGCGACTCGAACGAGCTCGAGGCGAAGCTGGCGAGCCTCGAAGTGGGGGAAAGCCTGTACGCCGACATCGCGTACGTGCCGTGGGTGATCCGGGCTCGCGACATGCTTGGCGTCGAGCTGCCGAAGCGGCTCGCCGGCTGGCTCGACGAGCTCGCGCGGCGCCCGTCGGTCGCCGCCGAGATCGAAACCGTGCGCTCCCTGTGAGCGACATCGAGCTGGGCGAGCTCGCGGCGCGTCTCGGCAGCGTGTCGATCGTCGATGTGCGGACGCAGCACGAGTACGACGGCAGCTTCGGCCAGCCGTGCGATCCGCGTCAGGGTCACATCCCGGGCGCGCTCCATCTCGAGGTCGGCCGGCTGATGCAGCTCGAGCCGGCGCAGATCGAGACGGAGCTGTCGGTCGACCCCGGCATGGAGATCGTCGCCTACTGCCACAGCGGCTCGCGCTCTGCGGTCGCGACCCAGATCCTGCGGTCGCTCGGGTACGACGCGCGCAACTACGTCGGGTCGTGGCACGAATGGTCGCGCCACGACGAGTTGCCGCTCGAGACCTGAGCAAGTAACAACGTGTTACTTGGACGGGTCGGCGGCGGCGAGAAACGCACGGCCCAGTCGGCGGCCGAGCTCCTGCCACTCGGCTAGCCCGGCGTCGACCTGGCGCGCCAGCTCCGCCAGTGGCTTCGGGAGGCCGGGCTCGTCCTCGGCGAACCACCCGAGCACCTGGTCGCGTCGCACCTCCGGATGGAACTGCACGGCCCAGGCGCACGAGCCGGCGCGGTAGGCCTGCACGACCGGCCCCCTCGCCAGCTCGATCGTTCCCGCCGGCAGGGTGAACGCGTACGCGTTCGCGTTCAGCGCCGCGAAGGTCGGCGGCAGGGACCCGAGCACCGGATCCGCGGCACCTGCGGCGGTCAGCGTCGTCTCGTAGAAGCCCGCGAGCTGGCCGTCGGCGAGCGCGGCCACATCGGCGCCGAGCACGTGGGCGAGCGTCTGGGCCCCCAGGCAGACGCCGAGCAGCGGCGTTCCGTTGTCGAGCCAGCGACGCAGCGCGACGTACTCGTCGTGGAGCCACGGGTAGCGAACCTCCTCGCCCACGTTCTGGTCGCCGCCGAAGACGATCACGGCGTCGTAGCCGTCGTGGGGAGGGCTGCCGTGCATGGCGATCTGCCACTCGATCAGGTCGTGCCCTGCGTCGACGATCACCTCGCCGAGCAACTCCGGACCGACGAGCGGCCCGTGGGTGACGGCGAGCACACGCATCACGCCGAGGGTACGTGCTCCTCGTCGAGCAGCCGCCGCAGCAGTTGCGCGCCCGCCGGAGCTTGCGCGACACCGTTCGTCTGGTTGTTGTTGTTGAAGAACGCATACGCCTCGTCGGACTGGTTCGACAACTCCCGGAGGGGCGAGACCCACTCGCGTAGCTCGTCCTCGCCGTAGAGGTAGTCGAAGCGGGTCGCGGCTGAGCCGCCGCGCGCGTTCCATGTGCCGCTGTTGCGGCCGTGAAAGCGGACGTAGGCGAGCGGCGAGGTCACGGCGACCAGCGTCGCCGGCACGTTGCCCGCGTCGACCTTCGGCGCGTCGACGACGACCCAGGACATCCGGCGCTCCTCGAGCCAGCGCAGGAGCTCGGCCCGGATCTCCTCCGCGTACCAGGACCGGTGCCGCGGCTCGAACAGGAAACGGTCGTCGCCCACCTGGTCGCGAGCCCATTCGAGGTAGTCGAGCGACGACGGCTTCCACACGACGTACGGCGGCATCTGGAAGAGGAGGCCGCCGAGCTTCGCCGCCTCGCGCAGTGGGGTCAGCGCCTCGAGGAACTCACGGAAGACCGCACCTCGCGCTTCGCGATCTGGTCGGTCGACCCGCCCGCGATGGTCGACCGGCAGTCCTTCGCGCAGCTCGGGTGGCACCTGTTCCAGCTTCACCGGGTGCCGCGTCATCAACCCGAATGCCTTGACGTGCATCACGAAGCCGTCTGGTGTGCGGTCTGCCCAGCCCTGAACCATCTGGCGGGTCGGCACGCGGTAGTAGGTCGAATCGACCTCGACGGTCGAGAAGCGCTCGGCGTAGTACGCCAGTCGCTCGCGCGGCGGCGTGCCCGGCGGGTACCAGTGCGTGGCGAGCGCGTCGTCCGCCCACGAGCAGGTCCCGATCCTGACCGGTGCCGCCATCGCTCCGGCCAGAATAGGCATCGAGCGCTACCCGGAGGCCGGGCGGGTCGGCCTCTAGTATCGGGCCATGGCGGATTCTCGGGCTGTCGGGGTGTTCGACTCCGGCGTCGGCGGGCTCACGGTCCTGCACGAGTGCCTCGTGACGATGCCGCACGAGGACTTCGTCTATCTCGGCGATCACGCGCGGCTGCCGTACGGGCCGCGTTCCAGCGGCGAGGTGCGCCGGTTCGCGCACGAGATCGGCGCGTATCTCGAGCGGCAGGGTGTGAAGATGGTCGTCGTGGCGTGCAACACCGCCACCTCGGTCGCGCTGCCGGACCTGCAGGAGCAGCTGAACGTGCCGGTCGTCTCGGTGATCGTTCCGGAGGCGCATGCCGCGGTCCAGGCGACCCGCAACCGTCACATCGGCTTGCTCGCCACCGAGCTGACGGTTGCGAGCGGGCGGTACGACTCGCTCGTGCGCACGCTCGACGCCGGCGTTCGCCTCACCGCCGTCGCCTGTCCGAAGCTCGTTCCCCTGATCGAGGCAGGCGACACGTACAGCGACGAGGTCGCCGCCGCCGTTCGGGAGTACGCGGCGCCGCTCAAAACGGCAGGCTGTGACACCGTGATCCTCGGCTGCACCCACTATCCGTTGCTACGCCCCGTCTTCCAGCGGGCGTTCGGCCGCGACGTGACGCTCGTCTTCTCGGCCGACGAGACCGCTCGTGAAGTGGCTGAGACGCTCGCCCGCAAGGGGTTCGAAAACGACTCCGACCGGGAGGGGAGCTATCGCTTCGTGACCACCGGCGAGCCCGCGTTGTTCCGCGAGCTCGGCGAGCGGTTCCTGCAGCTGCCGATCCCCGCGGTCGAGCAGGTCGCCGTCGCGGAGCTCGAGGCCGTCGCGTGACCCGCGGCGACGGGCGCCGCCCCGATCAGCTGCGGCCCGTCGTCGCCGACCCGGCGTTCCTCGAGCAGCCCCACGGCGTGGTGCTCTGGTCGCAGGGGAAGACGCGAGTGCTCTGCACCGCCTCGGTGCAGGACGGCGTCCCTCGCTGGCTCGCCCGGTCGGGTCGCGGCTGGATGACGGCCGAGTACTCGCTGCTGCCGGCGTCGACCGGTGAGCGCACCGACCGCGAGGCGGCTCGCGGCAAGCAGGGCGGGCGAACCGTCGAGATTCAACGGCTGATCGGTCGCGCGCTTCGCGGCGTCGTCGACTTCCAGGCACTCGGCGAGCGCACCGTCTATCTCGACTGCGACGTCCTGCAGGCCGACGGCGGCACGCGCTGCGCGGCGATCACCGGCGCGTACGTGGCGGCGATGCGTGCTCTCGACCGGTTCGGCCTCTCGAAGGCGCTGTCCGGGTCGGTGGCCGCGGTCTCGGTCGGCGTCGTCGACGGTCATTCGCTGCTCGACCTCGACTACTCGGAGGACTCGAACGCCGACGTCGATGTCAACGTCGTCATGACCGGCGACGGCCGGTTCGTCGAAGTGCAGTCGACGGCCGAGAAGGTGCCGTTCGAGCGGGAGCGGCTCGACGAGCTGCTCGATCTGGCTGCGGCCGGGATCGAGGATCTGCAGCGCTTCCAGGACGAGGCGATTGCAGCGCCCCGCGACTGAGGTCCCGCGGCTGGCGGGCCGGGTCGGAGGATGGTGGCGTCGCTGAGGGTGACGCTCTGCTCGGGCAACGAGGGCAAGCTCGTCGAGGTGCGGGAGGCGCTCCCGGAGTGGGAGGTCGAGCTGCTCGACGCGCAGGACTACCCGGAGGAGGACGGCGCCACCTACGTCGACAACGCCCGCATCAAGGCGCGGTTCGGCCGGCGAACGGGCCCCGCCGACCGGTGGATGCTCGCCGACGACTCGGGCCTCGAGCTGACGGCGCTCGGCGGCCGGCCAGGTGTGCAGACCGCACGTTGGGCCGAGGGACGCCACGTCGAACGCGCGCTTGCCGCACTCGACGGCGCGTCGGACCGCAGCTGCCGCTACGTCGCCGAGCTCGTGCTGCTCGCGCCCGACGGGCACGAGCTGCGCGGCACAGGAGTGCTCACAGGATCGATCGCCGCCGCGCCGGCCGGTCGCGGAGGCTTCGGCTTCGACCCGGTCTTCGTCCCGAGCGGCGAGACGCGAACGGTCGCCGAGCTCGGCGACGAGTGGAAGGCCGCGCACTCGCACCGTGCGCTGGCCGCCCAGGCACTTCGGCTCGAGTTGGCGCGCGACCGCAGTTCGTGACGCCTGTGGATCGTTCATGACGGCTTAGGAGCCGTGTCTGACACCGGACGTGGCCCCGTGCGGCCCGGCCGATTCAGGCACGGCCGCGTCGGTCGGGTGGGCGCGGCGCGCCTGCCACCAGTTGACCTCGGCGCCGAGCACGATCACGTTCGCCATCACGTACAGCCAGACGAGCAGCACCGCGGGGCCGGACAGCGTTTGCAGCACGGGGTTGTGTTTCGAGACGTCGACGTACACCGGCAGCGCCTGGAACGTCGCCTCCAGGATCACGGCAGCGGTTACGGCGCCGGGCAGCACCTCCCACAGCGTCTGGTCGACGTTCGTCAGCACGTAGTACGCCGACGAGAGGAAGACGAAGAGGCCGAGCCCCGAGACGAGGACGGTGATCATCTTCGCGGTCACCGCGTCACCCTGGAAGCCGAGGTAGCGCTTCAGCACCTCCTGCCCGATCGAGCCGATCACGAGCGAGGCGAAGAGCGCGACGAGCGACCCGACCATCATCATCGTGGCGAGCGCCTTCCCGTGCAGGAAGCCGCGGTTCGGCCGCCCGTAGACGATGTTGAACGCGCTTTCGAGCACACTGAAGAACGACAGGGACGACCAGAGCAGAAACGCACCGCCGACGATCCCGAGTGTGGTGGCGTTTCTCTGGATTCCGCGGACGGCGCCGAGGATCGAGTCCACCGAGGTGCTCGGGAACGTCTTCGAGAGCTCGCGGACGAAGAACGATCCTTCGTCTGCCTGGTGGACGAGCCCGAGGAGCGCGAGCGCGAGGAAGAGGAGGGGCACGAAGGAGAGAAGGGCGAAGTACGCGATCATCGCGGCGAGGTGGGTTCCCCGGTCGGCGAAGAACTTGCTGACGACCTGCCTCACGTGCGGCAGTATGCTCGCCGCAATGGACGCAGCACAGGCGATTGCCGATCTGACCGAGATCTCGCCGCAGGTTCGAGAGGTCGCGATCATCGGTGCCGACGGCGCCCTCGTCGGCTCGAACGCGCCGGCCGGCGCGGCCGAACGGCTGGTCGCGGCGGCCGCGAAGCTCGTCGAGGAGGCGGAGTTGCTGCGGCCGGGCGTCGCACAGCTCGAGGCCGCAACAGTCAACGGCAGCGTGTTCGTGGTGCGGGATGGTGGCCGGGTGATCGCCGCCACGACCACCCCGGAACCGACCGTCGGGCTCGTCTTCTACGACCTGAAGACGTGTCTTCGCTCGGTCGAGCCGCCACCGCCGGCCAGAAAGCGCCGCGCCCCTGCGAAGAAGACACAGCCGGAGGGCGACGATGCCACCACGTAAGGTCGTGACCGGGTTCCTGCTGGCGGCAGGATCGATTGCCGGCTCCGTCCTCGTGCGCCGTCGAGCCGCCCGCAAGCGCGAGCGCGTCGATCTGTACGCCGAAGACGGCTCGATGTACTCCTACGCCGACGATTCGGCGGAGGCGGCACGCTTGCTCCCGATCGCCCGCGAGCTGTTCGCGCCGTGAGCGACCTCGAGCTCGGCCGCGCCCTGCGAGAGGCCGCATATCTCGAGGGCGACTTCGTGCTGCGCTCAGGGAGGCGTTCGCGCTACTACCTCGACAAGTACCGCTTCGAGACGCGGCCCGACCTGCTCGGCCCGATCGGCGCTGCGATTGCGCGGGCCGTCGCCGAGCACGAACCCGACGCCACCAGGCTCGCCGGCCCGGAGCTGGGCGCTGTCGCACTCGCTGCTGCCGCCTCGCTGGCCGGCGGCCTGCCGTTCCTGATCGTGCGCGGCGAAGCGAAGACCTACGGCACCGCGAACAGGCTCGAAGGCGTCTTCGAGGCTGGCGAGCGGGTCTGTCTCGTCGAGGACGTCGTCACGTCTGGCGGCGCCGCACTCGAGGCTGTGCTGGCGCTGCGAGCGGCCGGGCTGCAGCTCTCGACGGCGATCTGTGTGGTCGACCGGGAAGAGGGCGGGGCCGACACGCTCGCCCGTCACGGCGTCCGCCTGCGGCCGCTGTTCCTCGCCTCGCAGCTCCTGGCAGAGGCAAAAGCACCCGCAAATCCGCTTGGTTGAGCGGATTCGTCCGATTCCGTTGTTAGGGTTCCGGCCAAGGTCTGATTTCCCGGTCCCAACCACAGGAGGAGTTCGTTGACGAAGCAGGAGTTCATCCAGAAGGTCAGCCACAAGAGCGGGCTGTCTGCTCGCGATGCGGGCAAGGCCGTGGATGCGTTCATGGAGACCGTGACCGAGACTCTGAAGGGCGGAGACTCCGTCAACTTCACCGGTTTCGGGAAGTTCGCGGCCTCGCCGCGCGCCGCGCGTCAGGGTGTCAACCCACGCACGGGCGAGCGCGTCCAGATCGCGGCCACGATCGTGCCGAAGTTCTCCGCGGGCAGCCAGCTGAAGGCAGCTCTCAAGCCCTGACGCAGGCTCGTTCGGTTCGACCTCGGAGGGCGGCGCAAGCCGCCCTCCGCACTTCTCGTTACCGTTCACGCCGATGACCGTCGCCACGCTGACGTTCGCCGACCGTCTGGCCGCCGAGGTCGAGCGCAAGCGGTCGCAGCTCGTGGTCGGGCTCGATCCGAATCCCGACCTCTTGCCCGTCGAGCTCCGCGGCGACGTCGCTCGGTTCTGCTGCGGCATCGTCGATGCAGTCGCGCCGTACGCGGTCTGCGTCAAGCCACAGCTCGCGTTCTTCGAAGCGCTCGGGCCACGAGGCATGTCGGCGTTCGACCAGGTGTGCACGTACGCCCGTCGGGCGGGGTTGCTGGTGATCGCAGACGGAAAGCGCGGCGACATCGGCTCGACCGCGCGTGCGTACGCAGAGGCCTATCTCGAGGGGGATCCGCCTCGGGCGGACGCGCTCACCGTCAATCCGTGGCTGGGCCGCGACTCGGTCGAGCCGTTCCTCGGCGCCGTCCGGCGTGGCGGTGCCGGCATCTTCGTGCTCGTCAGGACCTCGAACGCGAGCGGCGACCTGCAGGACGTCGTGCTCAAGGACGGGAACCCGATGTGGCATCACGTCGCCGGCCTGGTGGACGAGTGGGGCGAGGAGTCGACCGGCGACGTCGGTCTCTCGTCGGTCGGCGCGGTCGTCGGCGCGACCCATCCGCGCGCCGTTGCCGACGCCCGCCGTCTGATGCCGCGGACGATCCTGCTCCTGCCCGGCGTCGGGGCGCAGGGCGGAACGGTCGCCGACCTCGGCCGAGCTTTCCAGAGCGGCCCCGCGAGCGCGCTCGTCGCCGCGTCCCGATCGGTGATCTACGCGTATCGGGAATCGGGCACGGACTTCCGGGAGGCGGCCGGCGCCGAGGCGTCGCGTCTTCGGCGCGAGGTCTGGGCCGCGTCCGGCTGGTAGTGCGCAACGACGATTGGCGGCGGTACGTCGGTCCGGCCGCGTTCTTGCTCGCCGTGACGATCGCCGTCGTGCTGATCAGAGCCGGCATGAACGCCGGCGACAACGGCGGGAAGCAGTCAGGAGCGGTCACAGCTCCGCGCCGGCACGTCACGACCACCCCGGCAGGCTCGCCGGCCGCGGCCCGCCGGCGCTTCTGGACGGTCCGCGCAGGCGACACCTTCGGCGTCATCTCGACCAAGACCGGCGTTCCCGTCGCGACGATCGTCCGCCTGAACCCGAAAGCCTCCTCGACGTCGCTGCACATCGGCGAGCGGGTGCGTCTCAAGTGAGGCGGCTCCTCGTTCTGCTCGTGCTGGTCTCGGCCCTTCCTGTCCAGGCTGCGACCGCTGCTCCGCCGAAGGTGGACGCACGGGCCTGGATCATCGAGGACGCCCGCACCGGAGAGGTGCTCGCCGCTTCCAACCCCCACGAGCGCGTCCCGATCGCCTCGATCACGAAGCTGATGACCGTGCTCGTCGCGCTCCAGCATCACTCTCTGAGCGACGTGGTGGACGTCGATCCGCGCGCCGCTGCGGTCGGGGAATCGACGGCCGACCTCGGCCCGGGCGATGAGCTCACGGTCGCCGACCTGATCAGGGCCGCCCTGATCCAGTCTGCGAACGACGCCGCCGACGCGCTCGCCCTCTCGGTCTCGCCCGACTACACCGCCTTCGCCGCGTTGATGAACGAGAAGGCCCGGCAGCTGGGGTTGCAGGACACGCATTTCGTTCGACCGGACGGCCTCGACGCTGCGGGTCACGTGTCGAGCGCGGCGGACGTGACCAAGCTCGCGCGCGTCGTGATGCGGATTCCGTTCGTGCGCGACACGGTGCGGCGGCGGACCGCCACGATCGCCGGCGGCCGGACGCTTCACACCTGGGACGACCTGCTGACCCAGTTCCCGCAGACGATCGGTGTCAAAACGGGGCACACCGGGCTGGCCGGCTGGTGCCAGGTTGCGGCCGCCCGCAGCGGTGGCGTGACGGTCTACGCGACGTTGCTCGGCAGCCCGGACCGCGCCGACCGGAACGACGACCTCGAGTCGCTGCTCGTCTGGGGGCTCTCGCGGTTTCGCGTCGTTCCTGCCGTGCAGCCGGGGCGCACCTACGCGACGGTCGCAGTCGGCTACGGCAAGGCGCCGCTGGGGCTGGTCGCCGCGCGGCCGCTGCTGGCCGTGACGAGGATCGATCGCACGCTGACCGAGACCGTCGTCGCCGCGACGGGCGTCTCGCTGCCCGTGCGCCGCGGAGCGGTTCTCGGGCGGGTCGAGATCCGTTCGGGATCCCACGTTGTGGGGATTCGCGACCTCGTAGCTTCCCGCACGATTAACAAGCCGGGCGTGGGAGGGCGACTACGCTGGTACGCCGGCAGGACGTTGCACCACCTCACGCACCTTCTTTGATGGAGGTCCCCAGATGATCGTGACCGTCACACTGAACGCTGCGATCGACCGCACGCTGACGGTGCCGAACTTCCAGCGCGGGCAACGCCACCGCGCGAGCGCGGGTGTGACGATGGCCGGCGGCAAGGGGATCAACATCGCGCGCACGCTGAAGGCACTCGGCATACCCGTGGTCGCGACCGGCCTGGTCGGGGGCACGACCGGTACGCGCATCGTCGAGGAGCTGACGACCGAGGCGATCCTCAACGACTTCGTCCGGATCGAGGGCGAGTCGCGCACGTCGACGGCGGTCGTCGATCCTGCCGGCGGCACGTACACCGAGATCAACGAGTGGGGGCCGGTGGTTTCGCCCGAGGAGCTCGAGACACTGCTCGAGAAGCTGCGCTACCTCACCCAGGGCGCCGAGCTCGTCGTCTTCGCCGGCTCGCTGCCGCGCGACGTGGCGGATGATTTCTATGCCGAGGCGGCCCGCGAGCTGGGACGGCGCCAGGTACCGGTCGTGCTCGACACCGAGGGTGAGCCGCTGCGCGCCGGGGTCGAGGCCGAGCCGTTTCTCGTCTCGCCGAACCAGGCCGAGGCCGAGGCGCTCGTCGGTCAGGAGTTCCACGACGACGAGGACTTCCTGCTCGCGCTCGACCGGATCGCCGAGCTCGGCGCGCGGAACGTGCTGATCACGACCGAAGCGGGCTGCGTAGCCCTGCTCCATGAGGGCCGCGAGGCGAAGCGGTTCAAAGCCGATGCCCCACGGCTCGAGCCAGTCTCGACCGTTGGCGCGGGGGACGTTCTCCTTGGTGCCTATCTGGCGGCCCGCCACACCGGCCGGACGAACGCCGAAGCGCTCCGGGCCGCGGTCGCGACTGGAGCCGCCTCGACACTGGAAGTGGGCGCCGGCAGGTTCGATCCGCGGCAGGCGGGTCGGCTGCAGGCGGGCGTCCACGTCTCCGAGCTCGCGCCGGTCGAAGCGTAATCCGCGGCCACCGATAACATTCCCGGATGGACGCCGGGAAACTCGCCTTCGAAAGCTTCGGCAGCAGCCTCCCGGAGAAGTTCGCCAGAGAGGGCCTGACGTTCGACGACGTCCTGCTCGTTCCGGCCGAGTCGTCCGTCCTGCCGAACGAGGTCTCGACCGCATCGCGGCTGACGCGCACGATCGTGCTCGAGTCGCCAATCGTCTCCGCGGCGATGGACACCGTCACCGAAGCACGCATGGCGATCGCGCTCGCCCGAGAAGGCGGGATCGGGATCGTGCACCGCAACCTGCCGATCGAGGCGCAGGTCGGCGAGGTCGATCGCGTCAAGCGCTCCGAGTCGGGGTTGATCGTCGAGCCGCTCACACTGCCGCCGCACGCGCTCGTCTCCGACGCGCTCGACTTGATGGAGCGCTACCACATCTCGGGCGTTCCGATCACCGACGACGACGGCCGGCTCGTCGGCATCCTCACCAATCGCGATCTGCGGTTCGAGCGGAACGTCGCACAGCCCGTCTCCGACCTGATGACGGCGGGCGGGCTCGTCACTGCGCCGATCGGCACGACGCATCGCGAAGCGGAGCAGCTGCTGCACAAGCACCGCATCGAGAAGCTGCCGATCGTGGACGAGAACGGCGTGCTGCGTGGCCTGATCACGGTCAAGGACATCGCGAAGCGCGTCGAGTTCCCGAAGGCGACGAAGGATCCGCAGGGCCGGCTGCGCGTGGGCGCGGCCGTCGGCGTCGGCCCCGACGCGGTCGAGCGCGCACAGGCGCTGCTCGCAGCCGGTGCGGACGTGCTGGTCGTCGACACCGCCCACGGGCATTCGCGCGGCGTGATCGAGATGGTCGCGCGCATCGCCGGCCTGTCGGGAGAGTTCGAGGTGATCGCGGGCAACATCTCGACCGGCGCTGCAGCCGAGGCGCTGATCGATGCCGGCGCCGATGCAGTCAAGTCCGGGCAGGGTCCCGGTGCGATCTGCACGACGCGCGTCGTCGCGGGTGTCGGCGTGCCGCAGATCACAGCCGTCTACGAGATCGCCGAGGTCGCAGCGGCCCACGGCGTCCCGGTGATCGCCGACGGCGGCCTCACCTCTTCCGGCGACGTCGCGAAGGCGATCGCGGCCGGGGCCGACACGGTGATGCTCGGCTCGATGCTCGCCGGCACCGACGAGGCACCCGGCGAGGTGATCGTCGTGCAGGGCGAGCGTTTCAAGGAGTTCCGCGGCATGGGCTCGCTCGGGGCGATGAAGGCGCGCGGCTACTCGAAGGATCGTTACTTCCAGGGGGACGTCGAGGACGTCGAGAAGCTCGTGCCGGAGGGGATCGAGGCGCGCGTGCCGTACAAGGGGCCGGTCAGCGCAGTGCTGCACCAGATCGTCGGTGGCTTGCGCCAGGCGATGGGCTACTGCGGCGCCGAGACGACCGAGGCCATGAAGGCGGCGCAGTTCGTCCGCATCACCGGCGCCGGCTTGCGCGAGTCGCATCCGCACGACGTCACGATCACCAAGGACGCACCCAATTACCGACGCGGCTGAGCTGGCCGTCCTCGCTCCCGGCGAGGAGTTGGAAGAGCGCCCCGTGCTGGTGGTCGATCTCGGCGGCCAGTACTCGCAGCTGATCGCACGACGCGTGCGTGAAGCGCGCGTCTACTCCGAGCTCGTCTCTCACCACTCGACGGTCGAGGAGCTGCAGCGCCGCAATCCCCGCGCGCTGATCCTCTCCGGCGGCCCCGCGTCGGTCTACGCCGACGGAGCGCCGCGCCTCGATCCGGCGCTCTTCCAGCTCGGCATCCCGACGCTCGGCATCTGTTACGGGGCCCAGCTGCTCGCGCTCGAGCTCGGCGGCCGCGTCGACCGCACCGAGGTCTCCGAGTTCGGCCGGACCGAGCTCCACGCGTCGGGCGGCGGCCAGTTGTTCGCAGCGTTGCCCGCCGAGCAATCGGTCTGGATGTCGCACCGCGACACGGTCGTCGAGCCACCGGCCGGCGCCACGGTCGTCGCGACGTCGGAGCACACGCCTGTCGCTGCGTTCGAGGACGCCGAGCGGGGGCTCTTCGGCGTTCAGTTCCACCCCGAGGTGGTGCACACGCCGCACGGGCAGACGCGTGCTCGAGAACTTCCTCTACGAGGTCGCCGGCGCACCCGCGACGTGGACTCCGGCGGCGGTGATCGAGGAGCAGATCGAACGGATTCGCGCGCAGGTCGGAGGCGAGCGGGTGCTCTGCGCGCTCTCCGGAGGCGTCGACTCCGCGGTCGCCGCGCTGCTCGTGCACCGTGCGGTCGGTGACCAGCTGACGTGTGTGTTCGTCGATCACGGCCTGCTCCGGAAGGGCGAAGCGGAGCAGGTGGTCGAGACGTTCGACGGCGTCTTCCACGTGCCGCTGGTGCACGTCCAGGCGCAGGCTCGCTTCATCGACAAGCTGGCCGGCATCACGGACCCCGAGCGCAAGCGGAAGGTGATCGGCGAGGAGTTCATCCGGGTCTTCGAAGACGAGGCACGTCGCCTGGGAGACGTGAACTGGCTCGTCCAGGGCACGCTCTACTCCGACGTGATCGAGTCCGGCGGCACCGACGGCGTCGCCGAGACGATCAAGTCCCACCACAACGTCGGCGGGTTGCCCGCCGATATGCAGATGAAGCTCGTCGAGCCGCTGCGGCTGCTCTTCAAGGACGAGGTGCGCCGGGTGGGCGAGGAGCTCGGGATGCCGGAGCGGATGGTCTGGCGGCAGCCGTTCCCCGGGCCTGGCCTCGCGATCCGCATCATCGGCGACGTCACCGAGGAGCGGCTCGAGATCCTGCGCGAGGCGGATGCGGTCCTGCAGGACGAAGTCCGACGCGCAGGGCTCTACCGTGAGCTGTGGCAGTCCTTTTGCGTGCTACCCGCGATCCGCTCGGTCGGCGTCCAGGGAGACTCGCGCACGTACGGCTACCCGATCGCGATCCGCGCCGTCACCTCCGAGGATGCGATGACGGCTGACTGGGCACGCCTGCCGTACGACCTGATCGAGCTCGTCTCGTCGCGGATCATCAACGAGATCCCGGCCGTGAATCGCGTGGTGCTCGACGTGACGTCGAAGCCTCCCGCGACGATCGAATGGGAGTGACGGCCGTCGCCTACAGGATCGAGACGTCGCGTCTCGTCCTTCGCTGCTGGGAGCCGGACGACGCGCCGCTGATGAAAGACGCCGTCGACTCGAGCATCGAGCACCTGCTGCCGTGGATGCCGTGGGCGCGGTACGAGCCGCAGTCGCTCGACGAGAAGCTGCAGTTGGCGCGCGAGTTTCGAGGCCAGTTCGACCTCGGCGAGCAGTACGTCTACGGGATCTTCGAGCCGGATGAGTCGCGTGCGCTCGGCGGCTGCGGTCTGCACCCGCGCGGCGGTGACGGGTCGCTCGAGATCGGCTACTGGATCCGGGCCGACGCGATCGGCCAGGGCCTGGCGACGGAGGTCGCGGGCGTTCTCGACGCGCGTCGGTTTCGAGCACTTCGGGCTCGACCGGGTCGATCTGAGCGTCGATCCCGAGAACGAGCGCAGCAGGAAGATCCCGGTCAAGCTCGGCTTCGTCGAGGAGGGGCTGCTCCGCCGGCGCCTGCCGCCGAAGACCGACGGCGGCCCTCGCGGGACCAGCTGATGTTCTCGCTGCTGGCCGAAGAGCTCGCAGCCTCGCCGTGCCTGGCCTTCGAGTACGTCGCGTTCGACGGGCTCGGCCGTCAGCTCTGACCTGAACCGCCAGGTCCGGTGTCAGACACGGCCACAAGACTGTGCCGAACGATCCACAGGCAGCCGCGAAGCGCCGTCGCTGAGCGGCTCGGCGCCCGGACACGTCCGGTGTCAGACACCGCGGGCCAGGGGCGCGTGCTCGAGCTAGGTCCGCGGGCCTCCGGCCACGTAGATGACCTGGCCCGAGACATAGGAGGCATCGTCCGAGCAGAGGTACGCGATCGTGCCGGCCACGTCCTCCGGCTGGCCGACGCGGCGCAGCGGAGTCTGAGCCGCGACCGCTTCCATGAACTGCTCGAACGGCACGCCCATCCGCTCGGCGGTCTGTCTCGTCATTGCCGTCGCGATGAAGCCGGGCGCGACGCAGTTGACGTTCACGTTGAACGGGCCGAGCTCGATCGCCAGCGTCTTCGTCATCCCCTGCAGGCCAGCCTTGGCGGTCGAGTAGTTGGTCTGACCGCGGTTGCCGAGTGCGGAGGTGGACGAGATCAGGACGATCTTGCCGCTCTTCTGCTCGACCATGTGCTTCTGCGCGGCACGCGCGGCGAAGAACGAGCCCTTGAGGTGCGTGTCGATGACCGCGTCCCACTCGTCGTCGCTGAGCTTGAAGAGCATGTTGTCGCGGATGATCCCGGCGCACGTGACGAGGATGTCCAGCGCGCCGCCGGCGGCGACCGCGGCGGCGACAGCAGCCTCGACGTCGGCCTTGTCGGTGACGTCGCAGCGCACCGCCTGCCCGCCGAATGTCGCGGCGGTCTCAATCGCCGCCGCTTCGTCGAAGTCCGCGACCACGACCGTCGCGCCCTCGGCCGCGAACCGGGCGGCGGTGGCCGCGCCGATGCCTCGCGCGCCGCCGGTGACGAGCGCCGTCTTCCCCTGGAATCTCATGCGCGCGACCCTATACCGTGACCGGCGTGGAGTTCCGCGAGATCCTCGCCCGGCGCCGCATGCATCGTGCGTTCGAGCCCGATCCGGTCCCGCAGGACCAGATCGAGCGGATCGTCGGTGTGATCCGGCGAGCGCCGTCCGGCGGCTTCAGCCAGGGCGGCAGCATCGTCGTCGTCACCGATCCGGATTTGCGCGCCCGGATCGCGGACGCGTTCGGCGACCAGCACTACTCGCAGGGAGGGCGGAACTTCATCGCCGACGCACCCGTGCACCTCGTCATCTCGGCGAACGAGCAGCTGTACCACGCCCGGTACAACCAGCCCGACAAGCTCGCGGCCACCGGCGGCGTCGAGATCACCTGGCCCGTGCCGTACTGGTTCGTGGACGCCGGAGCGTTGATGATGCTCGTGCTCGCCGCCGCGATCGACGAGGGCCTCGCGAGCGCGTTCATCGGGCACCCCGACCAGAAGCGGATCTTCGACGACCTGGTGGGGCTGCCGCCGGAGGTCGTCCCGATCGGCCTCGCCCTGATCGGCCGGCCGGGTCCGGGCGCACCCATCGGCTCGCGCCTGCGTGAAATGCAGCGTCCGCTGGGCGCGCTGGTGCACTGGCAGCGCTGGTAGCTCCGCTACACGGGCGGGAGCTCGACTGGGCCGTACTTCGCACGCACCGTGTCGACGAAGGCCGCCAGCCGGTCCACGATCGCGGCGTCCTCGATCTCGAGCACGTTCTCGGCATTGCGCTCACCGCTCCGCGAGAGGTTGAACGAGCCGACGAACACCGTGTCGTCGCAGACCGTCACCTTGGCGTGCATGAAGTCGTGCACCGTGCCGTCGCCGTACGGCGTCGAGTTCTTGCCGGTGAACGGCCCGGCCATCACGTGCTGCAGCAGAGGCAGCTTCCAGGAGACGTTCTGGTTCGCCCGCCACTGCTGAACGACCTCGCGGATCTGCGTCGCGTCGACGCAACCGGCCAGGTCGACCGACCGGTCGGCGATCACCTGGGCGAGCGTCCCGAGCACCGGGCCGGTCGTGATCACGGGCGAGCAGATGCGCACGCGCTTTCGTGCGCGGCGGATCAGCTTCGCAATCCGAATCGAGACGTCCTCACCGTGCCCGGGTGTCATCCAGACACGGATCCCATCGTCCCAGCGCGGGTCGACGAACCCGCTCTGAGCGACGTCGCCGATCGTCCACAACTGGTCGAAGTCGAGTTGAAACGCCTTCGCGATCGCGGCCGAGTGGACGATCGCGACGACGTTCTCCTGCCGCGACCAGGAATCGTCCGTCCAGTTGAGCGACCCGGTCCACACCGATTGGCCATCACGAATCACGTATTTGTGGTGCATCAGATCGGGAACCCCGGCGATCGCCCTGCCCTCGACGGGAAGCGTCGCGATCAGCTCGGCGTCTGGCTCGGGCGGCGGTGGCACCGGGATCGGGTTCGCGTGGTCGACGTTGTACGCGAAGCGGGTCTGCACGCCACGCTCCGCTGCACGGCGGAACGCGTCACCGACGATCAGCTTGGTCGTCTCGCCGAGGTTGAAGTCGTACTGGGCGAGGTCGAGCGATGTGGTGGCGCCGTCGAGGAATGCGGCCACCGCGGTGGCGATCTCCGCCGGCTGCTGGCCGCCGTCCGCCAAGGTGCGGATCTCGATGCGTTCGGCCATCGACAGACCAGGAGTTCTACCGGAGGGTTCGATCATCCCCTGCTACCATTCCGAGCCGGCGGACGCCTGTTCGCCCCTTTCTCCGTATGAAGACCTACAACGCCAAACCGGGCGAAATCGAGCGCGACTGGCTCATCGTCGACGCCGAGGGGAAGACCCTGGGCCGTCTTGCGACGCAGATCGCCGAGCGCCTGCGCGGCAAGGGCAAGACGGTCTACACCCCGCACGTCGACACCGGCGACTTCGTGATCGTCGTCAACGCCGAGAAGATCGCCGTCACCGGCAACAAGCTGGACGAGAAGATGTACTACCGGCACTCGGGCTACCCGGGCGGCCTGCGTGAGCGCACCTTGCGCGAGCAGCTCGACCGGCAGCCGACCGAGGTGCTGCGCAAGGCCGTCAAAGGCATGCTGCCGCGTAACAAGCTCGGTCGCGCTCAGTTGACGAAGCTCAAGATCTATGTCGGGCCGGAGCATCCCCACACGGCACAAGCGCCAACAAGTCTCGAGGTCTGAACATGTCGACTCCCGCCCAGTATCTCGGCACCGGCAAGCGCAAGACGTCCGTTGCCCGCGTGATCCTCCGCCCCGGCGACGGTGCGACCTGGATCAACGGCAAGACGATCGAGGAGTACTTCCCGCGCATGGTGCATCGGATGCTTGCGACCGCTCCGCTCAAGGTCGCGGGGCTCGAGGGGCAGTACGACCTCCGGGTGCGCCTGCACGGCGGCGGCCCGTCGGGCCAGGCCGGCGCGATGCGGCATGGGATCGCCCGCGCCCTGGTCGAGGTCAACCCCGAGCTTCGCCCCCCGTTGCGTCGGGCCGGCTTCCTGACGCGTGATGCGCGCGTCGTCGAGCGCAAGAAGGCCGGACTGCACAAGGCGCGCAAGGCGCCGCAGTTCAGCAAGCGTTAGACCTCCGCTCATGGCCCGCAGGTACTTCGGCACCGATGGGGTGCGCGGCGTCGTGGGGGAGTTCCTGACGCCGGAGCTCGTCGAGCGCCTCGGCCGCGCGGCATCGCTGTGGACGGGGGCTGCACGCGTCTTCGTCGGTCGCGACACCCGTGCGAGCGGAGTCGAGCTGGAGGAAGCGTTCGCGCGCGGGGTCATCTCGGCGGGTGGCGACTGCATTCTCGGCGGCGTTCTGCCGACACCTGCTGTCGCGCTGCTCGCGCTCGACCTCGGCGTCGTCATCTCGGCGTCGCACAACCCACCGGAGTACAACGGCGTCAAGTTCTTCGACTCGCAGGGCCACAAGCTGTCGGATGCCGCTGAGGAGCAGATCGAGGAGTTGCTCGCCGCCGCCCCCGGGATCGACCAGGGCGTGATCGAGCATGTCGAGGTCGCGACGGACTCGTACCAGCAGCACATCGTCGACCGTTTCGGCACCGACCTGTCTGGGCTGCGCATCGCGGTCGACTGCGCGAACGGCGCGTATTCCGAGCTCGCACCGCACGCATTCGAGTTGTGTGGCGCCGAGGTGCACGCGATCGGCGATGCCCCGAACGGCTCGAACATCAACGTCGGCTGTGGCGCGACGGATCTCGCGCTGCTGCAGCAGACGGTGCGAGACGGCGGCTACGACCTCGGAATCGCGTTCGACGGCGACGGGGACAGGATGCTCGCCGTCGACGAGAACGGCGACGCGATCGACGGCGACCAGATCATCGCGATCCTCGCACTCGACCTCGAGGTGGACGCCGTCGCGGTGACCGTGATGACGAACCTCGGCTTCCACGCGCTGATGCGCGAGCGCGGGATCAGCGTGCTGACGACGGACGTCGGCGATCGCTACGTCCTGGAAGCGCTGCAGAACTCAGGGGCGATCCTCGGCGGCGAGCAGTCGGGCCACATCATCTATCTCCACGACCACGTCACCGGAGACGGCCTCGCCGCCGGCCTACTGCTTTGCGCCGCACTCAAGGGCCGGCCGCTCAGCGAGGTCGCCGCCGTGATGCCGCGGTTCCCGCAGGTGAAGGAGAACGTGCGGGTGGCGGAGCGGGAGCTGACCCCCGCGATCGTCGCCGAGGTCGAGCGCCTGAACGGAGAATGGGGCGAAAAGGGGCGAATTCTCGTGCGCCCATCGGGGACGGAGCCGCTGATTCGGGTGCTCGCAGAGGCCGAGGAGCCAGGGCTGGCCGGCGAGGCCTGTGCTAGCATCGCGGCGCTCGTTCGACGAGAGCTCGGCTGACCTTCCCCGACGCTGGAGACGGTCTGGAGCCGGGCTTTTGCGTTTCCAGGGACCTTTCGGGGGGCAAGTTCCGGCAATCCGCCGGATTCAGAAGGAGGCTCCGAATGTGCGGAATCATCGGGTATGTCGGGAGCCGGGCGTCGAAGCCGCTGCTGATTCGGGGGCTCGAGCGACTCGAGTACCGCGGCTATGACTCCGCTGGCATCGCGCTGCTCGAGGAACACGGGATCGACTACACGCGCGCAGTCGGGAACCTCCAGAACCTGAAGGAGAAGACAGGCTCGAACGCCTCCCAGGCGACGACCGGCCTCGGCCACACCCGGTGGGCGACCCATGGTGGGGTCACCGAGGAAAACGCCCACCCGCTCGAGGCGTGCCATGACGCGAAGCTCTCGATCGTGCTGAACGGCATCGTCGAGAACTACCGCGAGTTGCGCGACGCACTGCTCGCCGAGGGGCACACCTTCCGCTCCGAGACCGACGCCGAAGTCGTCGCGCACCTGCTCGAGGAGGCGTACGACGGCGACCTGGTGGCGGCCGTGAGCGCCGCATACGGGCGGCTCGAGGGCCACTTCACCTTCGTCGTCATTCACCAGGATCACCCGAACCACCTCGTCGGGGTCCGGCATCAGACGCCGATGGTCGTCGGACTCGGCGACGGCGAGAACTTCCTCGCCTCCAACCTGGCGGCCTTCCTCGCCGAGACACGGCGCGTGCAGTTCCCCGGGGACGGCGAGGTCGTCTCGATCAAGCCCAGCGGGGTCGCGATCACCGATGCGACCACCGGCGACCCGGTCGAGCACGACGTGCTCGAGGTCGACTGGGACGACGCAGCCGCGGAGCGGTCCGGGTACGAGACGTTCATGCTGAAGGAGATCTACGAGCAGCCCGAAGGGGTCGCCGAGACGATCGGCGATCGCGTTCGTCACGGCCACCTCGTGCTCGACGGGCTCGGCATGACCGAGGACGAGCTCAGCAAGCTGCGCCGGATCGTGATCGTCGCGTGCGGCACCTCGTACCACGCAGGAGTCGTCGCGCGGTACGCGATCGAGGAGTGGGCACGGGTCCCGGTCGAGCCCGACGTCGCGAGCGAATGGATCTATCGCAACCCGGTCGTCGATCCGGGCACGCTGGTGATCGGGATCTCACAGTCGGGCGAGACGCGTGACACGATCCAGGCGATGAAGCTCGCGCGCGAGAAGGGCGCGCGCACCGTTGCCGTGACGAACATGATGGGCTCGCAGATCACGCGCGAGGTCGATTCGGTGCTGTACACGCGCACCGGCCTCGAGGTCGGCGTCGCCGCCTCCAAGACGTTCACCGCGCAGGTTGCGCTGATGTTCCTGATCGGCCTCAAGCTGGCGCAGTGCCGCGGCACCCTGCCGCCCGACGAGATCGAGTTCATCCTCGACGAGACCTACGACCTACCCGCGAAGATGCAGCGCTTCCTCGACGGCGACCACCCGATCGAGGAGATTGCCCAGCGCTTCCACGACCAGCCGTTCTTCCTCTACCTCGGACGCCACATCGGCCTGCCGGTTGCGCTCGAGGGTGCGCTGAAGCTGAAGGAGATCTCCTACATCCCGACCGAGGCGTACTCGGCCGGCGAGATGAAGCACGGGCCGATCTCGCTGCTCGAGGAAGGGACGCCGGTCGTCGTCGTCGCAACGCGGATCCACGTCTACGAGAAGATCGTCTCGAACATCCAGGAGACCCGCGCCCGTGGCGCTCACGTGATCGCGATCGCGACCGACGGCAACGAAGACATCCAGCATCACGCCGACGACGTGATCTACGTGCCGGAGTCGCCGGCGTTCTTGCAGGCGGCGCTCGCGATCCTGCCGTTGCAGCTGCTGGCGTACAGGATCGCGCGGCTGCGCGGGTTGAACGTCGACCAGCCGCGCAACCTCGCAAAGACCGTCACAGTCGAGTAGCAACCTCGCGCGCCGTCCGGACGAACGCGCGCGCCGCCGGCGAGCTGTAGCGGTCACGGTGCTGCGCGATCGCGACGACACGGGGAGGCACTTCGGTGGCGAGCTCGACGACCGCGACGCGGGGATCGGCGGTGTTGAGGGTGAGTCGCGGCATCACGGCGACGCCGACGCCGGCGGCGACGAGTCCCTGCACGGTCGGGTTGTCGTTCGAGCGGAACGCCCAGCGCGGTTCGATCCCCTCCGATCGGAATGCGGCTTCGATCTGGGCGACGGTCGGGCTGTCGCTGAAGCCCACCAACGGGTATTCGCGAGACTTCGCGAAGGGTCGGACGAGCGGACGCGAGCGGTGAGCCGGCCGCCACGATCAGCACGTACGGGTCGCGGAGCAACTCGACCGTCTCGAGCGGCGCATCGCCGACCGGCAGTAGCACGAAGCCGACGTCGAGCTCGCCGCGCTCGATCGCTTCGACGATCACTTCGTCATCGAGCTCGTCGAGCATCACTTCGATGTGCGGCCACTGTTCGGTGAACCGTCGCATCAGCTCCGGGAGCACGCGCGCGCCGACCGACTGGAACGCACCGACGACGAGCGTCCCCGCCTCGCCCGCCTGGAGCGCACGGAGGTCGGCCTGTGCAGCCTGCAGCCGCGCGACGATCGACTCCGCGTGCCGCAGCAGCAGCGCGCCGGCCTCGGTCAGCGAGACCGGTCGCGGGCCGCCGGGCCGCTCGACCAGCCGCTCGCCGACGATTCGCTCCAGGGTCGCGATCTGCTGACTGATCGCCGACTGGGTGTAGCCGAGCTCGTGTGCTGCGCGGCCGAACGAGCCCTGGTGAGCGAGCGCCTGCAGGGCCGCGAAGTGGCGCACCTCGACACCCAACCAACTATTAGCTTCCATGATTGAAATCAATCATATCTCCATTTGTGCTGATAGTCCCTGCTCCGGCACACTCCTGCGATGGTCGCAATCGCCCTCTTGGTCGTCCTGATCGCCGTCTGCGTGCTCGCCGCCTGGCGCGGCGTCGACTCGCGGCCCGTCGAGCACGGCCGGCACCGCCCCAACTGGTCGTAAGTTCCGCTCCCGACTGGCCGGATACCCTTAGGGGGTATGTGGATCGTCGATGGGCTGACGAACGCCTTCCGCATGTTCTGGGAGGTGTGGTGGGCGCTCGTGCTCGGCTTCGTCCTCTCGGGCATCGTGCAGGCCTGGGTGCCACGCGAGCGGCTCGAACGGGCGCTCGGCGGCCGCCGGCTCCGTGAGGTTGCGACCGCGACCGGCCTCGGGGCCGCGTCGTCGTCGTGTTCGTACGCGGCGATCGCGATCGCCAAGTCGATGTTCGCGAAGGGCGCGAGTCTCACCTCGGCGATGACGTTCCAGTTCGCGTCGACGAACCTCGTCTTCGAACTCGGCCTCGTTCTCTGGCTCTTCCTCGGCTGGCGATTCACGCTCGCCGAGTTCGTCGGCGGCTTCGTCCTGATCGCGCTGATGTGGCTCGCGCTCCGCCTCGTGGTCTCCCGGCCGCGCGAAGAGCAGGCGAGAGCTCACGCCGTCCTGGCCGGCTCCGGGCACATCCATCACTCGGCCGGGAACGAGCACGTGCCGTTGCGTCGCAAGGTCGTTTCCCTCCAGGCGTGGTCCGACGTCGCCTACAACTTTCGCGGCGACTGGCAGATGCTCTGGAAGGAGATCCTCGCCGGCTTCGCGATCGCCGGCTACGTATCGACGCTGCCGATGACGTTTTTCGACCGGCTGTTCCTGACCGACGCGCCCGCTCCCGTACAGACGCTGGAGAACGTGATCGTCGGCCCGCTCGTCGCGGCACTCGCCTTCGTCTGTTCGATCGGCAACATCCCGCTCGCCGCGGTGCTGTGGAGTGGCGGCATCTCGTTCGGCGGCGTCCTCGCGTTCATCTTCGCCGACCTGATCATCATCCCGATCGTCAACATCTACCGGAAGTACTACGGCGCGCGGTTCGCGGCGATCCTCGTCGCGGTGATGTTCGTCACCATGGTCGTCGCCGCGCTCGTCGTGGACGGCGTCTTCTCCGCCCTCGGACTCGTCCCGACGCACCGACCGCCGCTCGGCTCGATCTCCGAGCGCGCGATCACGTGGAACTACACGACGGTGCTCGACCTCGTCTTCGCGGCCGTGTTCCTCGCGCTGATCGCGCTTGACGCTTCGGCGCGGGGCCAAGGATCCGGTCTGCCAGATGGCCGTCGACCGCCACGCCGGAGGCCCGACGTCGATTCGGCGGGGACACACCGTCTACTTCTGCAGCGCGCACTGCAAGCACACGTTCGACACGAACCCGGAGGCCTACCCATGACCCACGGATACGTCCGCACCGACCAGAAGAGCGCGCTGATTCGCAGGCTGAAACGCGCGGAGGGGCAGGTGCGCGGCCTGCAACAGATGATCGAGGAGGAGCGCTACTGCATCGACATCCTGACGCAGATCGCCGCGACGCGAGCCGCCCTCGACGGGGTCGCAGTGAAGATCCTCGAGGATCACGTCCGCCACTGCGTGCGCGAAGGGGGAGAGGAGAAGGCGGCCGAGGTGACGGCGGCGATCGAGCGCCTGATCCGCTCCCGTTGAGGGCGTAGACTGACGCGCATGCCCGACGTCACCGAGCAACTCCAGGCGGTCCCGCTCTTCAGCGAGCTCAACCAGCGGCAGCTGAAGCGGATCAGCCGCGACTTCCGAGACCGCCGGTTCAAGGCGGGCACGTCGATCGTCAGACAGAACGAGATGAGCGGGATCGGCTTCTTCATCATCACCGAGGGAGAGGCGTCCGTCCTCGTCGACGGCCGAGAGGTCGCCTGGCTCGGCCCCGGCGAGCACTTCGGCGAGTTCGCGCTGATCAGCGAGAGCGTGCGCACCGCGACGGTCACCGCGGTCACACCCCTGCGCTGCCTCGAGATCACCTTCTGGGATTTCCGGCGGATCGCGAAGGACAACCCCGATATCGCCTGGAAGTTGCTGCAGTACGTCGCGGGTCTGCTCATCGACGAGCGGCTCGCACGTCGCGCAGGCGTTCTCCGTCCTGAGCTGAACGCTCGGCGCACGGGACCTGAGGCGGCGGCGCGCGCGTATCACCCCCGTGCGCGTTCTTCGACCCCTCGCCGTCGCGACCGTCCTGTCGGCGATCGTGGTGCCCGTCGCCGGAGCGGATGGACTGCCCGTGCTCGGCGTCGACGTCGGCGCCAGTGGCGTCGCCGCACCGGGCGGCGGGTCGCGCTACGTCACGATTCCCGCCCCCGGCGGCACGATGGTCGAGCGCAGCCGGCGCGCCGGCGGTCAGATCCTGTCGGCAACGTTCCACCGGGGCACGTTCACGGTCCCGGCGGTCGCCTACGACGGGTCGGCGAGCGGGCTCTCCGGCGATCGGCACACGCTCGTGTTGATCGAGCCGCGGCGAAGCTTTCCGCGAGCGACGACGTCGCTGCTCGTCCTGCAGGCGCCGAGCCTTGCGGATCGCGCGCGCGTCGAGCTTCGCGGTGACTTCAGCTTCGACGCCGTCTCGCCGAACGGCTCGCGGCTGTACCTGATCCAGTACCTCTCACCTGCCGATCCGACGCGCTACGCGGTTCGCAGCTTCGACCTCGGGACGATGCGTCTCGTCGCGGCGCCGATCGTCGACCCGCGCGAGGCCGGCGAGGCAATGCGCGGTAATCCACTCAGCCGCGTCGAGAGCCGCGACGGCTCCATGGCCTACACGCTGTACGACGGCGGCGGCGCGCGGCCGTTCATCCACGCCCTCGACACCGCGCACGCGACGGCACGCTGCATCGACATCGCCGGTCTCGAGCCATCCGCGCTTCCCCGGCTCCGTTTGCGTCTCGGAGACGGAGGACGGCTGGTCCTGGTCCGGGATGGGACACGGACGCTCGCGTCGGTCGACACGCGCACGCTCGCTGTGCGGCCACCGTCGCGCTCCCGCTGCGTGGCCCCTGTCCGCGTTCGCCGCCGCCCTGGCCGGTGCCACGCTCCTTGCCCTGTTCCTCCGGCTACGTCGTCGACGGCCGTGCGGCCTCCGGTTCCGGTCGACTAGCCGTCGTCGACGGTTCCGCGGCGGCGCTTGGTCTGGCTGCGCCGCTTCTTCTCGTCGAGGCGTCGCTCCTGCGACGCCTTCGTCGGCTTCGTCGGGCCGTCGCGGGCGCTCCACCTTCGTCGCAGCGCGGAGCTGATCGAGGATCCGCTCGGTCGCCAGCCCCCGGTTGCGAAGCTGCGAGCGTTCGTCCTGGGCGATCGCGCGCACGACCGGCCCGAGCCGGGCCAGCACGAGCCGACGCTCGCGCTCCGTGAGCGCGGTCGATCCCTCGACGTCGAACAGCGCCTCGACCCGAGTCGAGCTCTTCTGCGCATGCTGGCCGCCCGGACCGCTCGAGCGCGAGAACCGGAAGGCGACTTCCGAGCGAATAGACTCGCTGTCCATGGCCGCCATTCTCGTGGACGTCGACGGCGTCCTGCACGTTTCGGGTGCGCCGATTGCGGGCGCGGCGAATGCGGTCAGGCGCCTCCGCGACGATGGGCACCGGCTGCGGTTCGTCACCAACTCGACGACGAAGTCCCGGGCGCAGCTCGTCGAGCAGCTCGGTGCGATGGGAATCGAGCTCGACGCCGACGAGCTGCAGACGACCGGCAGCGTCGCCGCCACCGCTCTCGCCGGCAAGCGTGTGCTCGCGCTGACGATGCCTGGAATCCTCGACGACCTCGACGGGCTGCAGCTCGTCGGCATGAACGTCGACGCCGTTCTGATCGGAGGCGCCGACGAAGGTGAGGAAACGGGGCGGATCTTCTCGTACCTGAACCTCAACCGGGCCTTCCACGAGCTCGAGGCCGGCGCCGAGCTGTATTGCCTGCACAAGAACAAGTGGTGGCAGACCGCCGACGGGGCACGTCTCGACGCCGGCGCCTTCGTCGCCGGCCTGGAGTACGCAGCCGACACGGAGGCGACCGTCCTCGGCAAGCCGAGCTCGGCCTACTTCGCTGCCGCACTCGACGCTCTCGATGCAGAGCCGGGCCTGACCTGGATGGTCGGGGACGACATCGAGGGGGACATTCTCGGCGCGCACAACTACGGCATGCACACGGTGCTGGTGCGGACCGGCAAGTTTCGACCCGACGATGTCGAGCGCTCGCGCGTCCAGCCCGACGGAATCGTCTCGTCGATCGCGCAGCTACCCGACTGGCTCGAGCGGAACCGACACTAGACCGATGCGCGTCGGCGTCGACCTGATCGAGATCGAGCGGATTCGCCGCGCGCTTGCGCGCCACGGCGACGACTTCAAGCAGCGCTGCTTCACCGAGGCGGAGCGCGCGTACTGCGACTCGAAACCGAATCCGCCCCAGCACTACGCGGGGCGGTTCGCCGCGAAGGAGGCGGTCGGCAAGGCCCTCGGCTCCGGGGTCTACTTCACCTGGAAGGAGATCGAGATCCGCGGTCGCCCGAAGCCGGGCGTGCACCTGACGGGCCGTACGGCCGCCTGGGCGGAGAAGGTGGGGGCGGGCTCGATCGAGCTTTCGATGACGCACTCGCGCGAGCTGGCCGCGGCGGTCGCGGTCGTGGTCGAGCGATGAGGCTCCTCCCGCTCCTCACCGCCGAGGAGACACGCCGCGCCGAGGAGGCACATCAAGGCTCCCTCGACGATCTGATGGCACGTGCGGGTGCTTCGGTCGCCGAGTTGGTGCTGCGCGGCTTCCCAGGCCGGGTCACGGTCGTCTGCGGCGCGGGGAAGAACGGCGGCGACGGGCGGATCTGCGCGCAGGTGTTGCGCGAAGCGGGTCGTGACGTGACGGTCGTCGACGGTGTCGGCGATCTGGGTGATCCAGATGTCGTGGTCGACGCGCTCGTCGGGATCGGGCTCGACGGGCCGCCCCGCGAGGACGCGGCGCGGATGATCGAGCTGATCAACGCTGCGGACAGGCCCGTCGTCGCGATCGACGTGCCGTCGGGGGTCAACGCCTCGACCGGCGAGATCGCCGGAGCCGCGGTGCGTGCGACCGCGACGGTGACCTTCGGGGCCGCGAAGGTCGGGCTTGCCGTCGCACCGGGCGCCCTCTGCGCCGGCGCGGTCACGGTTGCGCCGCTCGGCCTCAGGCCCCGCGAGCACGAACACTCGCTCGTGCCCGCGTCGGTGCTCCTCGACGTGCCGCGCAAGCAGACGTCGTCGACGAAGTACTCGTCCGGCTCGGTGTTGATCGTCGGCGGGTCGCGTGGCCTGACGGGCGCGCCGATCCTCGCCGCCCAGGCGGCCTTCCGCGCGGATGCCGGCTACGTCGCCCTCGCCGCTCCGGAATCGACCCTGCCGGTGCTCGAGGCGGCGGTGCTCGAGGCCGTCAAGCGCCCGCTTCCCGAGGACGGCGCGGGTCACCTGCTGCCGCGTGCAGTCGACGCGATCCTGGCTGCTGCGGAGAAGGCGGACGCGGTCGCGATCGGCCCCGGCCTGGGACGGAGCGAGGGAACGGTCGAGCTCGTCCGTATCCTGCTCGAGCGGCTCGAACTGCCTGTGGTGCTCGACGCCGACGCGCTCTGGGAGCTCGAGCCGTTCGCCCGTGCGGCGCCTACCGTGTTGACGCCGCACAGCGGTGAGCTGGCAGGGCTTCTCCGTACCGACGCTCGCGAGATCGACGCGCACCGCCTGGACGCGGTGCGTCGCGCGGCCTCGCGCTTCGGCGCCGTCGTTCTGCTCAAGGGCGCCGACACGCTGGTCGCCGCCCCGCGCAGCGGCGTGCTCGTCGCGACCTACGGGACGCCCGCACTCGCGACGGCAGGCTCGGGAGATGTGCTGACCGGCGTCGTCGCGGCGTTTCTCGCGAAGGGGATGGAGGCCCAGTACGCCGCAGCTGCTGCGTCAGTCGCCCACGGCGTCGCGTCGGAGCTGATCGAGCCCCAGGCAGGCGTCGTCGCCTCCGACCTCCTACCGGAGCTGCGACGTGCACTCGGCGGCCACGGGCTGCAGCGCGTCCCGCTCGCATAGGCCGATGCCGCGGAGTGAGTTCACGATCGACCTCGGCGCGCTGCGCCGGAACGCCCAAACGCTCGTACGCTCCCTGGGGGGCGCAGAGCTCTGGGCAGTCCTCAAGGCGGACGCGTACGGTCACGGTGCGATCGACTGCGCACGGGCCGCACTCGCAGGAGGCGCGACCGTGCTGTGCGTCGCGACCGTCGCCGAGGCGCTGACGCTGCGCGCTGCGCTACCGGAGCCTCGGATCCTCGTTCTCGGACCGACGGCGACCGACGATCTCGCCGCCGCGCGCGAGGCGAGGCTCGAGCTGACCCATGCAGGCGGCGCGATGCCCGAGGGAATCCCGATCCACCTCAAGCTCGAGACCGGAATGGGGCGGTGGGGGCTGTCCGAGCTCCCGCCTCCGACCGGCAACGTCGTCGGCGTGATGACGCATCTCGCCACCGCAGACAGCGATCTGTCCTTCGCACGCGAACAGCTCGAGCGGTTTCGAGCAGCCACGGCGGCCCTTGCCGGTGTGACGAGGCATGCTGCGAACAGCGCAGCCGCCCTCCGCTTGCCCGAGTCGCGGTTCGACGCGGCCCGCTGTGGGATCGCGCTGTACGGACTGTCCCCGTTCGGCGAGGATCCGGCCGCCGACGGCCTCGAGCCGGTCCTCAGCTGGCGAACGGAGATCGCGCAGTCGAGGCTGTTGCGACCCGGTCAGTCGACCGGCTACGGGCGGCGCTTCGTCGCACAGGCGGACACATGGATCGGAATCCTGCCGGTCGGGTACGCCGACGGCTTTCGACGCGACCTGACCGGCACCGAGGTGCTCGTCGAGGGGCGGCGACGTAAGGTGGTCGGGACGATCTCGATGGATGCCACGGCGATTCAACTCGAACGGGAGCTTGCGCCTGGGACGCCGGTAACGCTGGTCGGCCCAGGTCTGACGCTCGAGGAGCACGCGCGGGTGGCGGGCACGATCACGTACGAGCTCGCGTGCAGGTTCGACTCATCGCCGGCGCGTGCACGAAGGGTCGTCGATGACCGAGGCTGAGCGCCGTGCGGCGTTGCAGGCCGCGAGGGCCGCCGAGCTTGCCGCGATCCTCGACCGGTTGCTCCACGTGGCCGGCGACGAACGCGCCCTCGACGTCGGTTCGGGCACCGGCGCACTCGCGTTTGCACTCGCGACGCGCGTGGGGGAGGTGGTGACCGTCGATCGCGACCCGGACGCCGTCGAGCGTGCTCGAGCAACGGCGCCTGCGAACGTCGAAGCCCTGGTCGGAGACGGCGAGCAACTCCCGTTCGGGCCGTTCGAGTTCGACATCGCCGCCAGCGTGCGCACGCTGCACCACACTCAGCGCCCGGAGCTGCTCGTCGCCGAGCTCGCGCGTGTGACGAGGCCCGGCGGCACGATCCTGGTCGCCGACCAGCTCGCGCCGGTCGACCCTCTGGCTGCATTCGAGCTGAACCGCTTCGAACGTGCGCGCCATGCGGCGACGACACGTGTGCTCTCCGAAGGAGACCTGCGTGCGCTGTTCGATGCGAACCGACTGGTGCTGCGCCGTCAGGAGATCGTGCAGGAGTCTCGCGGCGTCGAGGACTACCTCGATCTCGCGGGGTGCGAGGGCGAGGAGCGCGAGCACGTGAAGGTGCTTGCGCCTCCCGCGCTACCGGGCGACGCTCGGCTGGTTCCTACTGACGCGCGCGTAGCGTTCGCACGCGCGTCACGGTCCCCGGCACGAGGGCCTGCACCCAGGCGAACGGCCGGTACCAGCGCGGCACGAAGATCTCGCGGCGATCGTGCTCGATCGCTCCGAGCAGGCGCGCGGCGACGAGCGGCGGGTCGACGACCAGCCGCGCTCCGAGCGAGCCGAGCCGCTGGCGCTGCTGGAAGCCCGGCGTCTCGATCAGCCCCGGGTTGACGGTGTGCACCATCACGCCGCGTGGTGCCAGCTCGACGGCAAGCGATCGCGAGAGCGCGAGCTGGGCGTGCTTGGAAGCCGAGTAGGGACCGGCGGCGACCGTCCCTGCGACCGAGACGACCATGGCGACGTGCGAGCCGCGGCCGAGCCCCGGCAGGAATGCCCGCACCGCCCAGAGCGAGCCGAGGTAGTTGACACGCATCACCTGCTCGACCTGCTCCGGCTCGCCATCGAGGAAGGTCGATCGCGTGCTGTAGCCGGCGTTGCAGACCAGCAAGCCGATCGCCGGATGACGGGCGAGAACGCGAGTCGCAACCGCGTCGACGGCCGCGCGATCGGAGACGTCGCACTCCTCGGGCTCGTCGGCCTCGGATGCCCGCCGCGAGATGCCGACGACGAGCCAGTCCTTGGAGCGCAGCTGACGCACGAGCTCGGCGCCGATCCCCGAGCTCGCACCGGTGACGACCGCTACGCGCAGACCCTGATCACGCGCTCGGCGCTCGCCGTGCGGCCCTTCGAGTCGTGGACGATCGCGGTCAGGTGATGGACGCCGCGCTTCAGGCCCTTCGTCCGCCAGAGCTTCGAGTAGACACCGCCGCTTCTCCCTCGGTCCTGGCCGATCAGCCGCGAGCCGTCGCGGAAGACGACGCTCTGGACGTCGGTCGTCGAGTCGGCAACCACGAACAGCTCGTCGCGGGCCAGCGCGCAGACGTGAGCGGGCGGCTCGAGCCACGAGACGGTCGGGCCGGAGACAACGTGCAGCGGTGACTCGAGGAAGGTCGTATTGGGCATCAGGGCGTTGCCGACGGTGTTGATGTTCTTCGACTCCTGGTAGTCCGAGGCGAGCACGATCGACGGTGTCGTGCCGGGGGTGAGCTTCGGCACCTGCGGCGGCAGCCCGAACACGACGAGACCGCTGGCGGAGTCGTAGAGCGACGCTCCGACCAGCACCTTCTCGTACGAAAGGACGAGCGAGAGCGGATCGACGCCAGACTGTGCGTCGAAGGCCTGTGCCACGAGCAACGGTCGCCCTGCCGTCACGCGTGTGGTCAGCAGCCGCACCGACGGTGGCGTCAGGTCGTTCGTCCAGGCGTTCAGGAGGTACTTCCCCTTCTGCGGTCGGTTGGTGTACTCGTCGGCTCGTGAGTCGACGGCGACGTAGAAGCGCTGCAGCCTCGGGAACTGGGCGCCGGCTGCGCCGATGTCGAGTCCGCCGTCGAAGGTGAGCGGGTTGACGTCGGTCGGGATGCCGGCGTAGCCCTGAACGTCGTTCTCGTCCTTCGACCCGAGCACGAACGGGTCGATCACCGACCCCGCCGACGCGGCGAGGATCGAGACGCCGAAGTTGACCACGGGCTTGTCGATCTCAGTGAAGTAGAGGTGCTCGGCGCCGTCTTCGTTCATCGGCGCACCCACGTAGTTGGGCGGCGGGCCGAACGGCTCCGAGGGACAGCAGTAGACCGAGACGTGACTGGTGCCCCCGGCCGTGTCGCCGAGCTGGACCTTCTTCAGACGGGTCGCCGGTGCGCTGCGCAGAGCCGGCCGCTCGATCAGGAACGAGTACGGGACGCGCCGCGTCACGCCGTTGCCGGTCAGCAGGATGAAGCCGTAGTTCTCACCGAGCGAGGCGGTCGCGGCGGCGCGGACGACAACCGGAATGGCGACGTCACCGCCCGGTGCGATCGTGATCTGACCGGGCACGTCGATGACGACGCCGGCAGACGCCGCCTGCGGTGCAAGCGAAACCGTCCATGTTCCCGAACCGTCACCCGCGTCGGTGGCGCTCAGCAGCATCGCGGCGCGCTGCGGGCCGGTCGACACGTCGATTCGCTGGAACGAGAGCGACTGCGGATCGGTGAAGAGCTTCGGATCGTTCGCCGCCAGCACGTTGGCGAGGCCGGCGCCTTCGAGCAGCACCGGCGCCTCCTGGGTGCGGGCGGTGTCGCTCCAGGCCGCACCGGCGCTCGACATCAGGGCCGACTTGACCTGCCAGGACGACCAGCCCGGGTGCTGCTGCAGCAACAGGGCGGCCGCGCCGGCGACGTGGGGAGTCGCCATCGAGGTGCCCGCGAAGACGGAGAAGGTCGAGCCGGTCGTCGCCGGCGGGGTGGACGACAGCACGTCGAGGCCGGGCGCCGAGATGTCCGGTTTCAGCAGGTGCTCGAAGTCGGTCGGCCCGGCCGAGGAGAAGCTCGTGATCACGCCGCCTCGGTTCGTCTGCAGCTCCCGGATCCCGCTCGAGACGCGGATTTGCGCTTTGCCGCCGTTCGCGTCGGCGAACGCACGCAGGGCGCGCCCGTCGAGGTCGGCGATCATCCCCGCCGGGATCGGCAACTGGATCGGAATGGGGTTCGCCTCGCCCGGTCGGTTGTCGACGAGCACGATGCCGGCCGCGTCGCCGAGCAGCGCCCGTGCGGCCTTCGAGGCGAAGCTGCAGCGGCCGCGCGAGACCAGCGCGATCTTGTTTGCGAGTGAGCCGTTCGGCAGATTGCCGAGGCCGCTGTTTGGATCGGCGGCGGGGCCGCAGAGGTACGGGTCGGCAGGCTTGCCGTCTGTGCCCACGATTGTCGCCACGTCGACGAGCGTCTGGTCGCTGTTCGCCCACGTCTCGGGTGCAGCCGGGATCTGGATGGGCACGGCGCCGAGCGAGGGCGGTCCGCCGACGACGCTCAGCGCCGGTGCGAACACGTGCGCATTCGAGACGGCGGCGACGGAGATCGCGTCGGGAGCTGTGCCCGGGGACCCGGCTGAGCCGAGGCCGTAGTCGTCGCGGTCGTTGCCCGAGGCGATCACCGGCACGACGCCGGCGAGCGCCGTGTTGTGAACGGTTTCGTTCATCGCGTCGTTCGCGGGGTCGGTCTCCGGCCCGCCGCCCGAGAAGTTGATCACGTTCATCCCGTCTGCCACCGCCGCCTCGAACGCGCTGACGATCTCGGGCGTGTCGGCCTCGTGGCCGAATGGCGTCGGGATCGTGAAGACGCGGTAGTTGCCGATCCAGGCGCGCGGGGCGACTCCCGAGAGGTTCGCCGTCGCCGGATGATCGGGCCCGGCCGGCGCGTTCGTCCCCTCGTCACCTGCCGCGATGCCGGCCACGTGCGTGCCGTGGGGTTCCGTCGGATCGAAGGCCTGGTTGCTCAAGCTGTCGCGCACCGGGCCGGGGAAGACGCGGGCGACGATCACCTTCGCCGTCGTGTGCCGCTTGTCGCCTCTCGGGAAGCCGGGCGGGTACGAGAAGCCGCCCGGCGCGAGGAACGGGTTCGACGCGTCGACGCCGGTGTCGACGACGCCGATCTTCATCCCCTGGCCCTTGTCACCGGTCGCCGCCTGCAGATCAGTGGCATGGATCACCGACGGGCCGCGGTCCATCGTGCGCGTGTACGTGAAGCTCGGATAGACCCGGTTCACGGTGGGCAGCCCCATCAGCCGTGCCAGTGAGGTCGCGGGGAGTTCGACCGCGAATCCGTCGAGCAGGATCCCGTAGTGCTCCTGGATTCGTGCCTGTGGGATCGCTGCGCGCACCTGGGCCGCGGCGACGGCCTGGAGCGTCGCGAGGTGCGCGAGGTATGAGCGCGAGGCGCGGCTGCGAACGTCGAGGCGTGTCGACGCGACCGTACCGCCGAGCGCGCGCTCCGTCCCGAACGAGGCGAGCGGCGGCGCCGCGAGGCGCACGATCACCCGCGTCAACCCGCGGCGATGTGCCGGCGGGATGCTGATCGTGCCGGCGCGCACGCGCGGCAACGCGCTCTCGCGCGTGTCGCGGCGGATCGGCGTCAACGCCGCCGAAGCTGATGTGGCTGCTACCAGCCCAACCGCGACCAAGAGGACGAGTGGGCGGCGCAAGACAACGCACAGTACCCGAGCTAGTTAGAGTCGCTGGCGATGTTCGCGGGAAAGAACGCACTCGTTCTCGGGGTCGCCAACAAGCGCTCGATCGCCTGGGCGATCGCCAAGCGGCTGGCCGACGACGGCGCCAACCTGGCGTTCACCTTCCAGGGTGAGCGGATCGAGAAAAACGTCCGCGAGCTCGCCGAGACGGTCGGGAGCCCGCTCGTCACGGAGCTCGACGTTCGCGACGACGCAGCGATCGAGCGCGTCTTCGGCGAGGTCGGTGCGGCGTTCGGAGGGAAGCTCGACATCCTCGTGCACTCAGTCGCGTTCGCGGCAGCCGAGGATCTCGAGGGCCGCTTCACCGACACGCCCCGTGACCGCTTCTGGATGGCTGTCGACGTCAGCGCCTACTCGCTGATCGCGACTGCGCGCGCCGCCGAGCCGCTGATGGAGGCCGCCGGTGGTGGCTCGATCGTGACGATGACCTATCTCGGTGGCGAGCGGGCGGTTCCGCACTACAACGTGATGGGGGTCGCGAAGGCGACCCTCGACTCGTCGGTCAAGTACCTGGCGTGGGATCTCGGGGTGAAGAACATCCGGGTCAACGCCGTCTCGGCCGGCCCGGTGCGCACCCTCGCTGCGCGATCGATCGCAGGCTTCCCGACGATGGAGTCGATCGTCGAGGAACGCTCGCCGCTCCACCGCCACGTCGACGCGGCCGACGTCGCCGAGGCAGCGGCCTACCTACTCGGCGATGCCGCGAAGAACGTGACGGGGACGACCCTTTACGTCGACTCCGGCTACCACGCGATGGGCATGTAGAGCCGCGCGGCGCTCCTAGGAAAAGGGCTTGGTCACCATGTCGGCGACCACGAGCAGCAGCATCGCAATGTCGAAGCGGACGATCCGCATGATTCGCTTGACGAGGACGATCGTGTCCGGGTGGGTGGCGCCGTTTGCCTCGACCGAGGCGTGCACCTTCTTCGCGAGTGGGGCGAGCACGGCGATCCCGGTCACGAACGTCAAGGCGTAGCCGATCAGGCCGGCCACGATCCAGAACTTTCCCCAACCCCAGTTCGTGTTGATCATCATCGCGATCCCCATCACGAACACGATCAGGCCGGCAGGTGCGAACAGCTTCTCACCGACCATCGCCGCCTGACGGGCGACGATCGCAATCTCCTCGGGGTCGTTCTTCTGCTCGGCGATGATGCCGAGCAGCATGAGCAGGAAGCCGCCGCCGATCCAGATCAGGGCGAAGGTGACGTGCACGGTCTTGAACAACGCATACCAGCCGCCGTAGAGCGAGTTCGCGGCGAAGAGTGCGATGACAATGGCGACGACGCCGAGCAGGGCGAACGTGAGCTGGAGCGTCGGGCGGCTCGGGTTGACTGCGGAGGGTGTGGGTGCGTCCATCGGAGGATCAAGTCAGGTTCGGCCGCGGATTACAAGCGCCAACCGGCCTGAACGAATTTCTTACATCGACCACGGACAGCTCTCACACGTCGGCGTCATGGTCCGGTGCAGTGGCGTCTCACCTGCTTCGCATCGCCGCCTCGCTCGCGCTCACGTCGGCCCTGGTCGCGGTCGCGGCCAGCTCAGGGCAGGCATCGTTTCCGGGTCCGAACGGACGGATCTTCTTCACGGCGCACGTCCCGAACTCGGGTCAGCCGGGTCACCTCTACTCGGTCGCCGCGGACGGCTCCGGACTGACGCAGCTCACGAGCGGCAGCGGGAACGACGAAGCTGTCGCGGTCGATCCGAACGGCGGCGGTCTGGCGGTCTCTCGCGACACCTTCGAGTCGTGCGGCCACCTCTATTGGCGGCAGGGCGTCGACCTCCTCACGCTGAATGCCGACGGCTCCGCCGAGCGGCGCCTGACGAACGACTGTCCGATCGACGAGGTGACTCCGGCGTGGTCGCCGAGCGGCCGGCACCTCGCGGTCTCGCGGTTCGGGCAGATCTGGACGATGCGGGCCGACGGGACCGAGCCGGCGATGCTGACGTGCACAGGGCTCGACTCGGATTTCGCGCCGACCTGGTCGCCGGACGGACGGTTGATCGCGTTCGAGCGGGTCGGCGACGTCTATGTGATGGATGCCGACGGCCGGAACGCTCGACGCGTCGCGACCGGCTCACGGCCGTCGTTCGCACCCGACGGTGCGGAGCTCGCGTATGCCGGGACCGGGTCGCAGCAGGGGATTCACGTGATCGCGCTCGACGGCACCCACGACGTGCGCCTGACGACCGGCACGGATGGTGAGCCGATCTGGTCGCCCGACGGGACACAGCTTGCATTCGCCCAAGCGCAGGGTGTGACTCCCGGTCGCTGGTCGCTCGCGACCATGAACCGCAATGGCAGCCAGGTCAGGACGATCGTCGACCAACTCGATGTGGCTTCGCTCGACTGGGCGCGCGACGGCGCCGCACCGACCGTTGCCGAGCCCGACGTGACACCGGCTCAGGCCGCCTGCGCACCGGTCGCCGCGCCGACGCTGCCGCCACCCGCAGCCTCGACCGCTCCGGCTGGAGTCCCGCCGGTGCGCGGGCCGATCGCAGTCGACGTCTCGCAGGTGCAGCCGCCCGACCGGCTGGCGGTCGCCGGCGTAGCGTTCAGGCCGACGATCCTCCGCACCCGCAAGCCGTTCGTGCTGTCGCTGCTGATCCGCGACCTGGGTGGGCGCCCCGTGAACGGTGCGGTCGTTCGCGTCACACCGCTGAACGGTGCGACCAAGCCGACCGGCCAGGTGCGCACTGCGCCGGACGGCGTGGTCTCGTTCCGCGTGACCCCGACGCGGCAGCTGCGGCTTCGCGCGGGCGGTCGCCTCGTGCTTGCTGTTCACGTCCGCCGGCCGGGGTCATCGTGGGCCGACGACGTCTCAGCTCTGCGGCTGATCTCCGTGCGCAGCGCGTAGCGCCCGGCAGGCCGTCAGGAGCTCGTCGACGTCGGGCACCTCGCTGTTCTCGTACGCCCAGGAGGCGTGGACGATGCCCTGCTCGTCGACCAGGAACGCACAGCGCCGGGCGACATCGTTGAAACCGCGGAACTGCTGCCCGATCCCGAAGGCCGCGACGGCGTCGCCGTTGAAGTCGGAGAGCAACCCGAAGTTCAGGTCGAGCGCCTGCGTCCAGGCGATGTGCGTCCACGGCGAGTCGCGTGAGATCCCGACGGGCTGGACGCCGAGCGCCTCGAACTCCGCTCTCCTGTCACGCAGGAGCTCGAGTTCGTTCGTTCAGGTGGACGACCAGTCGAACAGGTAGAAGACGAGCAGCTTCGGCCCGTCGTCGACGAGCTCGAGCATCGTCAGCGGCTCGTTCGGACCGAGGTAGACGGTCGCCTCGGGGACACGGTCACCGGGGTTCAGCATCCGGCGAATCTAGCGGCAGCACCACCGGTCTGCGATCTGGAGCGTCGGCCGGACGTCGTCGTGGCGCGGGAACTCCGCGCCGATCGCGACGGCGTGCACCTTCTGGCCGCGCAGGAAGATCCACTGGCTCGCCGTCGGCCAGTCGACCAGCACGGTGCTGGCGTCCGGCGACCAGACGATGTCGCCGAAGCGGCCCGGCCCGGCGAAGAGGAGCCGGCTTCGCCCGGGTCGGTCGACGTCGACGAGCCGGAGCTCGGCGCGCGCCGGCGAGCGGGCGACCACCGCCAGCTGATGGGTGCCCGGCTTGAACGCGGCCGCCGTCAGCAGGCTCCCGAGCGACGAGATCGTTCGCCGCACATGGCCCTGCGCGTCGAGGACGACCACGCGGTGGGGGGACCGCACGGCCAGCAGCGTGCCGTCGGTCGACCATTGGAGCGCGGCCGGGACGACGTCGATCTGGCGTCGCCAGACAACCCGTCCGTCGGCGGTGCGCAGGACGATCGTGCTGCCGCCCGAGACGTAGGTGACCGCGAACCGCCGTCCCGGCGCCCAGACGGGCGCAACCGCCGTCGCCGTGGCGTCGAGCAGGCGGTCGTCGTGACCGTCTCCACCGACGACACGCAGCCCGCTCGCCGTGAGGTAGGCGATCCGCGTGTCGGTGTGGGTCCCGGCCCACGCCGGCGAGGCCACCTGCCGGCGGGCGAGCGACCAGCGGACGCCCTTGTCGACGTCGAGCGCGATCAGCTCGTCCCGACGAGTCGCGACGACGTAGAGCCCGTGGGGCGACCATTCCGCGTCGTCGTACGAGCCGAGCTTGCGCTTGTAGCCGTTCGCCTCCGCGAGCCAGAGGCCACCGCCTGCGTCCGAGACGACCAGCAGCCGTCCAGGAGCGGGGAGCGCGAAGAGCGCCGGGTCGGCGTGCTCGACGCCGACGGCCTCACGCACCCGTTCGAAGACAGCGCGGCCGGGCGGCGAGAACACGGCGGCGAGTACCGCCGTCAGCAGCGCGGCGCCGAACCCGGCTAGTAACAGAGTGTTACTTGTGCGCGCACGGCGGCCTGGCGCGCGCTCGAGCTCCTCGAAGGCGCGGCGCACGACCTCCCAGCTCCGCTCCTCGGCGTCCTTCACGTCAGCTCCTTCATCCGGTCGAGACCACGACGGAGGCGGGAGTTGACGGTGCCGCGCGGCAGGTCGAGCAGCTCGGCGATCTCGCCGGGTGTGTACTCGAGGACGTAGCGCAGCACGATCACGGCCCGGTGCTCGGGCGGGAGGTCAGCGATCCCGTTGAGGGTGTTCCCGTCGGGCTCAGGCGCCGGCGGTGCAGGCAGGTGCTCGCCGAGCTCGACCTCGGCCCGGAGCCGCCGCGCGCGCGTCCAGTCGATCGCCCGGTTGACGACGATCCGGTGCAGCCACGGAGCGAACGGGCGGCGCCGATCGAACCGGTCCAGGTTGCGAACCGCGGCCAGGAACGCCTCCTGGGCAATGTCCTCCGCGGCTGCGGCGTCACCTGTGACGAGCTTGGCCGCGCGGAACGCACGCGGCCAGTGCTCGCGAAAGAGCAGCTCGAGGTCGGCGACAGACCCCTGCTGGGCACCCCTGATCCAGGCGCGCTCCGCCACCCGTCCAATCTACGATGGCAGCGGCTCACAAGGTCCATACGAATTCGGGACCTCCCGGGTCCCCCGGTCGTAAGGAGCTGTATGAAGCGTCTCGCGCTCGTCCTCGCCGTCGCTGCCGTCGTGCTGCCGGGTGCAGCCAATGCGGCCGCCTGCTCGCCGCTGACCTGCGCCGCGAGCCAGTTCCCGCTCGCCGGAGGCACGATGCTCGGCTTCCGGGCCTCCGTCGGCAGCCCGGTCCGGGTCGTCGACCTGCGAACCGGCGACACGAAGTGGGTGCTGCCTGCGGGTGTCAGTGCCGGCGATCTGCTCGTGCATCAGCAGGCACGGACGCTCGTCTGGTACGACGCGAGTCGCGGCACGCGCGTAGGCGCCGTGACGCTGGCGGCGAAGGGCTACAAGCTCGCGGGTGTGTCTCAGGACGGTACGCGAGCGGTGGCGATGCGCGTCTCTCAGGGCGCGACGACCGTCGTGATCGCGTCGGCGCGCGGTGAGCGGGCGATCGCGCTGCCAGGCAAGCAATGGAGCTTTGACGCGCTCCGCGGCGACAAGCTCTTCCTGATCAAGTACCTCAAGCAAGGCGGGTACCAGGTGCGGCTCGCTCACGTCGGCTCGGGTCGGCTCGAGGCGAAGCCGCTCAAGGACCCGCACGAGTCGGGAACGATCTGGGGCTCGCCGTTCTCCCGGCTTTCGTCCGCCGACGGGCGGTACCTGTTCACGCTCTACATCGGTTCGAACGGCGGCTCGATGGTGCACGAGCTCGACCTGAAGACCGCGACGGCGCGCTGCATCGACCTGCCGGGCACGGGGGACTACGGCTCATCGACGTCCTGGGCGCTGGTGCTTGCCAACGACGAGCGCACGCTCTGGGCGGTCAGCCCCGGTTACGGCCGCGTCGTCGCGATCGACGTCGCCACCCGGAAGGTGACGCGTGCGTTCCGGATCGAGCTGATGCAGTGGAACCTCGGGATGGGCACGAGCGCCGCGCTGTCACCGGACGGGCGGCAGATCGCGATCGCCGATCGGGAAACCGTTGCGGTGGTTGGCCTCGCAGAGCAGAAGGTGGTCGAACGGAATGCCGCCCACGCGCTCGCGCTCGGCTACTCGCCCGACGGCGCCACGCTCTGGAAGCTCAGGTAGCGACGGCCGCGGCCTCGGTTGCGAGCGAGATCTCGCGCACGACCTCGACGATGTCGCGGTTCGCATTCCAGACCCGCAGCTGACGGTCGGCGCCGTTACCGCGGGCGAGAATCTCGCGCACGCCTTCGAGCTCGCGCTCCGAGCCGAGCTCGCGAGCGTGCGGTTCAACGTCGCGGAGGGTTCGGCGAATCAGCTGCGCCACCGGCACCCGGTTCCGCCTGCCGGTCGCGAGATCCATCACCGGCGCCTCGAGGCCATAGCGGGCGGCGAGCCACTTGTTCTCGGTCGTGAGCATCCGGTGCCAGCTCGGGATCTCGCGGCCCGCCTCGAACTCCTCGCAGTACAGCTTCACGAGCGCCTGGAAGAACGCCGTGATCGCGACGACGTCCTCGAGCCGTGTGACGGCGTCGCAGACGCGCATCTCGATCGTCCCGAGCCGCGGGTGAGGGCGGATGTCCCACCAGATGTGCGTGTAGTCGGCGATGCAGCCCGTGCGTTCGAGCTGCCCGACCACCTCCGCGTAGTCCGCGTAGTCCTTGAAGCGGGGTGGCGGGCCCGAGCGCGGGAAGGCCGCGAACACCATCTGGCGGCTCGACGAGAGGCCCGTCGGCTCGCCGCGCCAGAACGGCGACGACGCGGAGAGCGCGAGCATCTGCGGCAGGTGCAGCAACAGCCCGTTCATCACCTGGATCACCTTCTCGGGATCGTCGACCGCGACATGCATATGCATCCCGAAGATCAACTCTCGCCGCGCCACGTACTGCAACTGGTCGACGAGCTGGCGGTAGCGGTCGCGCGCCGTGATCCGCTGGCGTTCGAAGAGGCTGAACGGATGAGTGCCGGCACTGCCGACCCGGCAGCCTTCCGAATGGGCGATCTCGGCGACGTAGCCGCGAAGCTGCGCGAGTGAGCGCATGACGTCGCCTGCCGTCCGGCACACCGGCGTCGTCACCTCGAGCACGGACTGCATCAACTCGGCGTGGATGCGGTCCTCGTGGTCGCCGTGCGCCACGGCAGCGAGCACCGAGTCGATGTGCTGCACGAGATCCCACGTCTCCGGGTCGAGCAGCTGGTACTCCTCCTCGACTCCCAGCGTGTAGGGGTCGCTCTTCCCGAACGAGTGCTCGAGCACGCTCGCCTGCGAGCCGCCCAGCCCTTCGGCGCCCTTGCCCGTGATCGACGGCGGGAAGATCTGCTTCACGCGGTCAGTATCACCGCTTCCGCCTCGATCTCCACCAGCCAGCGCGGATCGAGCAGTTGCGCGACGATGCCGGTGGTCGCTGGGCGGACGTCGGCGAACGCCTCGGCGTGTGCGCGGCCGACAGCTTCGATCAGGCTCGCATCGGTGACGTAGATGCGGGTGCGGACGACAGCATCGAGCGACGCGCCCGCGTCGGCGAGTGCCTTCGCGATGATCGCGAGGCAGACCTGCGCCTGCTCGTAGGCGTCCGCCGGCGGATCCGCGTCGCCCGGCATGATCGGGGCCGTTCCCGCGACCCACACCTGGTCGCCGACCCGCACCGCGCGCGAGTAGCCCACGCGCTGCTCGAAGGCCGAGCCCGAGGAGATGAGTTGGCGTTCCACGTCGATAGTCTCGCCGTTCGTGGAGGCTCTGCGCGCGATCGACGAGTGGGAGTGCGGCCATGCTGCTGCGATCGTCACCGGGCGGGTCGAGGCGGCGCATGGCGACGGCGCCCACAGGTTCGCCTGGGCGTCGGTATCGAAGCTCGCCACAGCGGTCGCGGCACTCGTCGCCGCCGAGGAGGGGATCGTGGATCTCGACGAGCCCGCCGGCCCGCCGGGCGCGACCCTCCGCCATCTGCTCGCCCATGCGTCGGGCCTGCCCTTCGAGCCGGGCGCGCCGATCTCGCCGCCGGGTCGACGCCGCATCTACTCGAACTACGGATTCGACGTCGCCGCGGGACTCGTCGCCGAACGTGCAGAGATGCCGTTCGGCGAATACTTCGCACACGTCTGGTCTGGGACCGGCATGCGGCTCGAGGGCTCGGCCGGCTCGGGGGTGAGCGGCACCAGGGAAGACCTGGCGGTGCTCGCCCGCGAGCTGCAGGCCCCCGAGCGCCTCGCCGGGGAGACGTTCGCGGAGGCGGTGACGGTGCAGTTCCCGGGTCTCGACGGCGTGCTGCCCGGGTTCGGCCGTCAGGAGCCGAACGACTGGGGGCTCGGACTCGAGCTGCGGGACGGCAAGTCGCCGCACTGGACCGGTTCGCACAACTCGGCGCGCACGTTCGGTCACTTCGGGCGGAGCGGCACGTTCCTCTGGGTCGATCCGGAAGCCGGCCTCGCCCTCGGCGTGCTCACCGACCGGGCCTTCGGCGACTGGGCTGCCGCGGCCTGGCCTGCCCTGTCGGATGCGGTCCTGCTCGAAGCGGAGTAGGGCCTAGTCCGCCAGGAAGTCGAGCAGCAGCGCATTCAAGGCGTCCGGCCTGTCGACGCCGACGAGGTGGCCGGCGCCCGCGACGACGACCAGCTGCGCGTCGTCGATCTCCTCCGCGAGGTGGCGTGCGATCGCGACGAAATCCGGCTTGTCCTGGTCGCCCACGACGACCAGGACCGGCATCGTCAACGAGGCGAGTGGCGCCATCTCCGGCCAGATCACGTCGGGCTCCTCGTGCGCCGACTGCAGCTCGGAAGCGAGCTGCTGCTGCGGCCGCACCTCGTCGCGGTGCTCGGGCGCGACCCAGAACTCCATGTTCAGCTCCGTCGCACCGGCCAGGTCGCCCGCCTCGAACAGGGCCTCCTCGCGAGCGAAATGCTCGCGGAGCTGCTCGGTCCAGTCCCAGGCCGGCAGCCCCGAGCCGATGAGCGCAAGCCGGGAGACACGGTCGGGATAGGCGAGCGCCGTTCGCAGCGCGACCGCGCCACCGAACGAGTTGCCGACCAGGGCAGCGGGAAGGAAAGCCGCGACGTGCTCCACGAACGAGAACGGCTCGGTTGGGAGCGGCTCGGTGCCCCAGCCGGGCAGGTCCGGCGCGACGACCTCGTGCACGCCGCCGAGCGCCTCGACCTGCCTGCGCCAGAGGCGGGAGTCGCCGAGCGCCGAATGGACGAGCACGACCTTCATCGCGAGAATCTACTCGAGCGCCGCGGCTCAGCCTCTCTTGAAGACTCGGACGTCACCGCGCCTGTACACCTGTGAATAACCCTTGCGCTCGAGCACGCCCGGCAGGCGGACGATCTCCGCGCGCAGGCTGTCGCTGACATCGAGGTCGATCAGGACGTACTTGACGTCGCGGCTTCGGCGTCTGAGGTCGGCGTCGCTCCAGTACTCCCCATTGTCCGGACGGGCGAAGAACGGCTCGGGGAGCATGTAGATCGCCCGTCGATGTGTCAGGTGCGGAACGAAGTCAGAGGCCGCTGCCACCGGCACGCCTGCCGGGACGAGCGACAGCGCGTGACGCTTTGCCGCCAGCACACCGGGATCGGTGCTCCGTAACAGGTCGCGGACCGATGGCGAGACGATCGCTGCGGCGAGGCAGCCGAGTAACAGCGCCGTGGCGTACCGGCGGCTCGACCGGCGCGACAGTCGCCTGGTCGCGACGCCCGCGCCGGCCGCGCCCGCGGCTGCGAAGGCGGCCGCCGGGACGAGTTGATAGTGGAGGTCCAGGACGTGTTGGGCCGGATAGGCGGAGAGCAGGTTCGCGGCGAGGCCCGGGACTGCGAGCGCGAGCCGGGCCGGAGCGAGCAGTGCGAGACCGCCGGTGCAGACGATCAGCGCGACGATGATCTTGATGTTCGCGCCCGTCACGAGAAAGTCGAGGGAGCGAAGCGGGTGCTCGACGAGGTAGACGAGCACGTCGCCGAGCGTCTGGCCCCGGTCGCCCGCAAAGCGTGCGTTGTAGAAGTCGAGGTTGCCGCCGAGTGCGGGAATCGCGACCTTCGTGGCGATCAGGAACCAGGCGAGCCCGGCACCGGTCAACAAGGCACCGACGCGACGCCGCCCCCGCGAGCACAGGAGCATCACACCCCAGGCGACATAGACCAGGCAGACGTCTTCCTTCGTCCCTGACGCCAGGAGAGCGGTTGCTGCGAACGCCCACCAGCGACCGCGCTCGAACAGGAGGATGCCGGCCACGAGGAGGAGCGGGACGGCCGTCTCGGGATGAAAGTCGAAGAGGTTTGCCCATTGCGTCAGCGGCGAGGCGAGCCACATCAGAGCAACGGCCAGCGCCAACGGCGTCGAGGCGCCCCAGAGGCGCGCCAGGCGGTAGAGGAGCGGCGACACGGCAGCGAGGGCAGCCGACTGGAGGACCAGCAGGCCGATCGGGCTGGCGCCGACCGCACCGATGATCGCCAGCAGAAAGAGCGCAGGTTGAAAGTGGTCCGCCATCAGCTCTCTGCCGCGCACGGTCGAGAACGGGGCGTAGCCGTGGCCCAGCAGCCAGGTCGCCTGGTCGAAGATGCCGAGGTCGTAGCCGCTCGACCCGAAGGTGGCATGGCGATCGATCGAGGCCCACGACAACAACGCGACGTAGCTGACTACCGCCAGGACCACCGCGAACTGCGGTGTACGGAGCACGCGACGCATCGGCCCGCCCTTGGCGGTCGGGCCTAGCGTTCCTGCTCAGCTTCGGGCCTGGGCTCGACTGGGACCGAAGATGGGCCGAACGGCTCATGTGGCCGTCCGACCCAAAGCCGATCATGCCGCCATGGACCCGCGCGGCACGTTGCATCGCATCGAGGACGATCTGGCGGACACGTGGCTCGACCACTGGGCCGAAGACGGGGTGCGAGCGATCGAGGACTACCTCGCCAAGCACCTCGCGTTCCTCTCGTACCTGGAACGCGACGAAGCGTCCGCCTAGGACGTTCGGTTAGACCGCTGCGGCCAGGCCCAGGGCCTTCTCGAGCGAGCCCTTCGGCATCGCGCCGATCGCGGACGCCTGCGGCTGTCCGTCTTCGAACAGGACCATGAACGGGATCGACGCGACGCCGTAGCGCTGGGCGAGATCCTGCTGTTCGTCGATGTTGACCTTGACGATCTTCACCTGATGCTCGTCGGCGATCCGGTCGAGCACCGGCGAGACGGCGTGGCACGGGCCACACCATTCGGCCCAGAAGTCGACGATCACCTTGCCGTCGGACTGGAGGACCTCGCTCTCGAAGGTATCGGTTGTTGCGTTGGTAGCCATTGCTTCCTTTCAGGGGATACGTACACAGTGTCAAACGGCGCGGCCGGATCGTTTGTTCCCGGTCGATACGATCGAAAGGTGTTCACCCGGCTTCCTGACAAGCCCGATCATCCGGCAATCGAGGTCGAGCTGCTCGAGGTCTGGGAGCGGGAGCAGACGTTCGCGCAGCTCCGCGAGCGGAACCGAGGCGGCCCGAAGTGGTCGTTCGTCGACGGCCCGGTCACTGCGAACAGGTTCGCCCTCGGTGTTCACACGGCGTGGGGGAGGACGCTCAAGGACGTCTTCCAGCGCTACAAGGGACTGCGCGGCTTCGACCAGCGCTACCAGAACGGCTTCGACTGCCAGGGCCTCTGGATCGAGGTCGGCGTCGAGCGGGCGCTCGGCCTCAACTCGAAGCCGGAGATCGAGGAGTACGGGCTCGAGGCGTTCGCCCGGGAGTGCCGCGATGTCGTCGTTCGGTCGTCGGCCGCGCTGACGCGCGGCTCGCAGCGGCTCGGGCAGTGGATGGACTGGGGCAACGACTACTTCACGTTCAGCGACACGAACATCGAGTACATCTGGAAGTTCCTCAAGCTCGTGCACGCGCGAGGCATGCTGGTCAAGGGTCACCGTTCGACCGAATGGTGCCCCCGTTGCGGCACGTCGCTGTCGCAGCACGAGCTGACGCAGGCCGGCGTCTACCAGGACCGGGCCGATCCGTCGCTCTTCGTTCGCTTCCCGCTGCGCGACCGGCCGGGGAGTCGATCGTGATCTGGACGACGACGCCGTGGACGCTCCCCGCGAACGTCGCGGTCGCCGTGCATCCGGAGAAGGAGTATGGCCGGCGCGAGAACGGCGAGTGGGTCGCCGTCGAGCTGAACCCAGACGACACGTTCGTCGAGCGTCTTCGTGGCGTCGAGCTCGTCGGCTGGCGTTACGACGGGCCGTTCGACGATCTCGCGCCCGGGTCGCAAGTCGAACATCGCGTCATTCCGTGGGACGACGTCACGATGGACCAGGGACCGGTCTCGTCCACATCGCGACGGGGTGCGGCGGTGAGGACTTCGAGCTCGGGAAGCTGCACGACCTGCCGGTGCTGACGCCGGTCGACGAGTCGGGACGGTTCTACGACGACTACGGCTGGTTGCACGGCCTCTCGACGACCGAGGCCGCCGACCAGATCATCGGGCGGCTGGGCGAAACCGGGTTCCTCGTCGCGGCCGGGCTGTACACGCACGCCTATCCCCACTGCTGGCGGTGCGATACGCCGCTCATCTTCCGCATCGCCGACGACTGGTTCATCGCCGTCGACGAGGTCAGGCCGAAGCTGCTCGAGGAGAACGCGAAGGTCGAGTGGGTGCCGGAGTACATGGGCAAGCGCATGGACGACTGGTTGCGCAACATGGGCGACTGGAACATCTCGCGCCGTCGCTACTACGGACTGCCGCTGCCGCTCTACCCGTGCGCCTGTGGACACCTGAACGTGATCGGCTCGAAGGCCGAGTTGACCGAGCGTGCGATCGAAGGCATCGAGCAGCTCGAGGAGCTGCGCCGCCCGTGGATCGACCGCGTCCCGATCCGCTGCGACTCGTGTGGCGAGGGCGTGACGCGGATCCCGGAGGTCGGCGACGTGTGGCTCGACGCGGGCATCGTCCCGCTCGCAACGCTCGGCTGGGAGAACCCGGAGCGGATCCCGCAGGGCTACGGCACCGGCGCCGCCAAGGGGCTGACGAAGGCCGACCTGCCCGACCACGCGTACTGGGAGCAGTGGTTCCCGGCCGACTGGGTGTCGGAGATGCGCGAGCAGATCCGGCTCTGGTTCTACTCGCAGTTCTTCATGTCGGTCGTCCTCGTGGGCCGGTCTCCGTACAAGCGGGTGCTCGGCTACGAGAAGATGCTCGACGAGAAGGGCCGCGAGATGCACAGCTCGTGGGGCAACACGATCGACGCGGAGGAGGCGTTCGCGCAGATGGGCGCCGACGTCATGCGCTGGCAGTACTGCGCGCAGCCTCCCGACCGTAACCTGTTGTTCGGCTTCGGCCCGGCCCACGAGATCAAGCGGCGGCTGCTCACCTTCTGGAACTCGGTCCGGTTTCTCGTCGACTACGCGAACATCGAAGGCTTCACGCCGTCGTGGAACGCGCTGGAGCCAGCCGGCGAGCTGACGACGCTCGACCGCTGGCTCGTCGAGCGCACGAAGCAGCTCGTCGCCGAAGCGACTGCCGGCTACGAGGCGACGCTGACCGGCGACGTGATCAGGGCCTTCGAGGCCTTCGTCGACGACGTCTCCAACTGGTACATACGGCGTTCCCGCCGCCGCTTCTACTCCTTCGACGAGGCGGCCTTCGGGACGCTCTGGTACGCGCTCGTCCAGTCGCTGCGCGTAATCGCGCCGGTAGCGCCGTTTCTCAGCGACCACCTCTGGCGGAACCTCGTCCAGGACGGGCCTGCGTCGGTGCACCTCGCACCGTGGCCCGAGGCGGTGTCGCCCGACGAGGGGCTCCTCGCCGAGATCGCCGAGGTCCGTCGCGTCGTCGAGTTGGGCCGCCAGGCGCGGTCGTCGTCGCAACTGAAGCTTCGCCAGCCGCTCCGCCGGCTCGTCGTCGCCGGCGCGGCGCCGTCGGCGCAAGGCCACGCGGACGAGATCGCAGACGAGTTGCGCGTGCGAGACGTGACGTTCGGCGACGTCGAGGCTTCCGAGCTTCGCGTCAAGCCGAACCTCCCGGTGCTCGGGCCGAAGCTCGGCGCCGCCCTGCGCGAGGTACGCGCTTCGCTCGAACGGGGTGAGTTCGAGGAGCTCGACGGAGGGCGCTTCCAGGTCGACGGTCACGTGCTCGATCCGGGCGAGGTGCTCGTCGAGCGCGTGGGCCGCGAGGGCTGGGCCGTTGCGAGCGAAGACGGAGTCACCGTCGCGATCGACACCCGGCTCGACGACGAGCTCCGCCTCGAAGGCCGTCTCTTCGACCGGATCCACGAGGTGAACGTGCTGCGCAAGGAGTCAGGCCTCGAGCTGACCGACCGGATCCGTCTCTGGCTGCCGGACGCCGAGCTCGTCGAGCGGTTCGAGGAGCGGCTCGCCGCCGAGACGCTCGCCGTCTCGGTCGAGGTCGGCGACCTCCGCGTCGAGCGCACGTAGACCATGTACAGGAGCGTCTGGATGCTGACCTCGCTGCTCGTGCTCCTGGCACTGGCGGCCGGTTGCGGGTCGAAGCGTGACGCGAAACCGCAGGAGAGCCCGCGCCTGGCGGCGGTCCGGGTGCTCGACCAGATCGTGCACAACCACTACAGCGATGCCTGGGGCGACCTGCACTCGGTCGACCAGAAGGTGGCGCCGCTCTCCGAGTACGTCGGCTGCGAGACGCGCTCCCCCGTGATCGCGAGGCCGCGGAGCGTCAAGGTCGTCAGCGTCAACACGGAGTCGGTCGGGCTCGGCGACGGAAAGTTCGTCGAGAGCACGGCGGTCGACATCCGGATGGGCTTCGCGGGCAGCTTCTCGCTCGTGCACACCGTTCACCTCGTCGCCGAGGACGGGAAGTGGAAGTGGATCCTGCCGTCGTGGCGGTTCCGCGACTACAAGGCCGACCGCTGCCCGACCGACTCCGGGTCGAGCCCGCCGCCCTCGAACGCCTAGCGCGTCAGCGCTGTGTCTCGGCGAGCGCGAGCTCGCGGCGCAACTCGACGGGCAACCGGAACTCGACGTCCTCGTCGACGAGCCGGTACGGCTCGATCTCGGTGACGCCGAGCGCGCGGAACCAGGTGCAGACCCGATCGACGAGCTTCTCCGGTGCAGACGCACCCGAAGTGACGCCGACGACCTCGACTCCGTCGAGCCAGCGCTCGTCGATCTCGGTCTCGTCGTCGATCAGGTGCGAGGCGACGCCGTTCGCGTGTGCGACCTCGACCAGGCGGTTCGAGTTGGACGAGTTCCGCGACCCGATCACGAGCAGCAGGTCGATCTCGGCGAGCATCTCCTTGACGGCCCACTGGCGGTTGGACGTGGCGTAACAGATGTCTTCCTTCTTGGGCGCGTGGATCTCGGGGTACCGCGCGCGGAGTGCGGTGATGATCTCCGACGTCTCGTCGACCGACAGGGTCGTCTGGGTGACGTACGCAAGACGTGCCCCGGGCTCGAAGGCGAGGCGCGCGACGTCGGCGAGCGACTCGACCAGAACGATCGAGTCGGGTGCCTCACCCATCGTGCCGACAACCTCTTCATGGCCCGCATGGCCGATCAGCAGCACGGTGTAGCCGTCGGCTGCGTAGCGGCGAGCCTGGACGTGAACCTTGGTGACGAGCGGGCACGTCGCGTCGATCGTGTTCAGCTTGCGGAGCAACGCGTTCGCCTGCACCGACGGCGCGACGCCGTGCGCCGAGAAGACGACCGTCTCGCCCTCGGGCACCTCGGTCTCCTCGTCGACGAACACCGCGCCGCGTGCCTCGAGGTCGCGCACGACGTGCAGGTTGTGGACGATCTGCTTGCGGACGTAGACGGGCGGGCCGTACAGGTCGAGCGCACGCTCGACCGTCTCGACGGCACGCTCGACTCCCGCGCAGTAGCCGCGGGGCGACGCCAAGAGGACTTTGCGCACCATCGCGGCCATGGTAGACGGGTAGAGGTTTGATCCGTGGCTTGCGCGCCACCCATCAAACCTCTCCCCGGAAACGGCAGAGCCCGCTGCTCGGGGGGTCGTCGCAGCGGGCTCTCCGTGATTGCCCACCGCGGCAGATGGCCAGGAACGCACGCCGCGGTGCGCATCGCCCAGTGACGGTGACGCTAACCGGCCCCACCAAGCGTTGGAATAGGCCGAGCGACCCATCTTTTCAAGTCGGGAGGGAAACCACGGGTTTCCCTCCCGAGCCCTCCCTTCCGGGATCGCCGCCCGCGCGACCGCTCTGCGCCTCCCGCCGGGCGAAGCCCCGCTTCGTCGGCTATCGGCTGGTACCCGAACGGTCGAACCCGAGTGCAGCGCGGACTCGCGAACCTCGTTCGAACCTCGTTCGAACCTGGTTCGAGCGCGTCGGCGTTCAGCCGGCGAAGTCGGCGGTGACGACGTGCGCGCCGGTGTGGCCTTGGAAGCTGCCGGTCAGGTCGCCGACACCGACGCGGCTGAACGACGTCCGCAGCAGGTTCGCTCGGTGCTCGGGGCTCGCGAGCCACGCGGAGACGATCGCTCGCGCCGTCCCCATGCTCCCGGTGCCCCAGGCGAGGTTCTCCCCCGCGATCCGGCTCTGCACGTCGAACCGCTGCAGGCGGTTGCTGAACGCGCCGTGCTCGAAGACATCGTTGGCGAGCATCTCGCGGCTGTGGGCGACGGCGGCCCGCTGCAGGTGGTCGTCGTAGCGGAGCGCCGGCAGGCCGTGCTCGGCGCGCACGCGGTTCATCTCCTGAACGACCGCCCGTTCGTGGTTCGTCGTGCCGGCGGTTGACGCTGCTGGGAGAACGAGAACGAGTGCCGCGAGGATCGCGTAGAGGCCCCTGACCATAGGTCTCAAGGTCGCGACCCTAACGGGTTCCGTCGTCCCCCAGACGGGTCATTCGACCCCTAGCGCCCGCAAACTCCAGTCAACGAGCCGTTTGAGCGAGCGCAATCGCGGCCAGCACGACGGCTGCGCCCGTCAGCTGGAGGCGGTCGAGCGACTCGGAGAGCCAGGCCCAGGCGACGAGCGCGCCCGCGACCGGCTCGAGCATTGCAACGATTGCCACACGGCTGGCGCTCAGATGCCTGAGCGCACTGACGAGCAGGAAGAACGGCACGATCGTCCCGAACGCGATCATCCAGGCCGCAAGCAGCCACACGGGCGAGTGCACCGAGCCGAGCTGCCCGTGCAGCGAGGTATCACGCGTCAGCAGGTGGCCGGGAAACGACCACCACGGTGCGAGCACGGCCCAGAACACCGACGCGAAGAGGAACCCCCACGCCAGCAGCGAGACCGCGTCGCGCCCACCCACCACGTGCTCGGCGAGCAGCACGTAGGTCGCGTACGCGACCGCGCCGGCCAGCGCGAACGCCACGCCGTCGCCCGCGAGCGACGTCCCGCCCCCGAAGAGGTTCACGATCAGCGCCAGCCCGAACAGCGCGAGTCCAAGCGCAGCCCAGATTCGGCGTCGGACCGGATCCTTGTACGCGAATCGGGCCCAGAGCGCGACCAGCAGTGGCGCGAGGTACTCGATCAGCAGCGCGACACCGATTGCGAGGCGATGGATGGCGAGGAAGTAGAACCACTGGACGAACGCGAGCCCGACGACACCGAACGCGAGCAGATAGGGCAACTCTCGCCGCGTCAGCCGCAGGCGACCGGGCGCGGTGAACGCCAGGATCGCCACGAGGCCGACCGCTGCACCGAGCGACCGCACCTGCGCGAGCCGCTCCGACGAAAGCCCCGTCGACAGGATCGTCTTCGACACGGCGCCGTTCACACCCCAGAGCACGGCCGCCGCCGCCGCCATCAGGTAGCCGACTCGCGGGCGCCGAACGGACGCCGGCTCGACGGGGAAGGCGGCTTCGCTCACCGGCCGACGACGCTACCTACACTGCCGTCTACGGGACGTAGCTCAGCCTGGTCAGAGCGCCGCCTTTGGGAGGCGGAAGCCGTCGGTTCGAATCCGACCGTCCCGACTTCTCTTTGGGAGGGGAACCTGCGGTTTCCCTCCAAAGCCCTCCCTTCCCTTCGGCTACTGCCTAGGTGAGGACCCAGTCGCCGGTGCGGAGGATCGGTGTTGCTTCGCCGTTTGCGTCGACGCCGTCGATCTCGAGCTCGTTCGAGCCGATCATGAAGTCGGTGTGAATCGAGGAGTGGTTGACGCCCCGCTCGTTGCGCTCCTCCGGCGAGAGGTCGTTCGCCCACGGGACGGCCTGCACGATCGACGTGCCGAGTGCGATGTGCGATGACGCGTTCTCGTCGAACAGCGTGTTGTAGAAGACGATCCCCGTCTGGCCGACGCGGGAATGGCCGTCGACCAGGGCGACCTCACCGAGGCGCGCGGCGCCTGCGTCGGTCGTGATGTGCTCCCGCATCACCGCCTCGCCCGACTCGGCGTGAACCTCGACGGCGCGGCCGCCTTCGAACCGGACCTCGAGGCCGCGCACGATCGTCCCCTGGATCTGCAGCGGCAACGTCGAGCGAACGACGCCGTCGACCTGCCTCGCGTCCGGGGTCGTGTAGACCTCCTCAGTCGGCATGTTCGCGATGTGCTTGATGCCGGCGGACTCGTCGAGAGCCGCCTGCCACGCCGACTCCGGGTGCAGCCCGACCGTCAAGTCGGTGCCGGGGCCGCGATAGCGCAGGCGCGCGAAGCGACGCGCGTTCAACACCGCGGCGCGCTCCTCGAGCCGGTCGATGTGCTCGCGCCACGCCCCGACCGGGTCGGGCTCGTCGAGGCGAACCGCCTGCGCGACCGCTTGCCAGAGCCGCTCGACGTCGGGCTCTCCGAACACCGTCTCGGCCCAGCCGGCGTTTGGGTAGCCGACGATCGTCCAGTTGCAGAGCCCGTCGCTAAGCGCCAGCGAGGCCTCGGCGACCTCCCTCATCCGCGCCTTGCCGACCCGCGCGCCGTCGAGGTCCGCGAAGAGCTCCGGCTCAGGGTTGCCGGTGATCGCACAGAGCGCGCCGCCCGTCTTGCCAAGCTCGGTCAGCCGCTTCACGAGCCACGGTGGCGAGAACCCGAGATCCCCCTCGGCCGCACTCTCGATGTGGGCGCGGCGCACGTGCTGATCCGTGTAGAGCACGTCGACGAACGAGGCGCCGGCTGCATAGGCCTCTCGTGCGATCGCCTGTGCGAACGGCGCGTGCTCGATCAGCGCATTGACGCACAGCAGCTGCCCGGGTTGCAGATTCAGGCCGATCTGCACGGTCAGGCGCGCGTACTGCTCGAGCCTCTCATGGGTTGCTGCGGTCTCCGGCACGGCGGTGCACGATAGCCGGGTGCGAGAAGCTGCCGCCGCTGCCCGTAGACTGACGCGCCGTGAAGACGCTTGGCTGCCTGCTCGCGGTCGCCCTGCTCGCCGCTTCCTGCGGCGGATCGAGCACGAAGCTCTACTCGCGGGACAAGACGCAGGCCTGCCTGGCGTCGGACGGGGTGCGCCTCGGCGGCGGGCTCGACTTCGTCGCCACCACTTCGACTGGAGGCGCGTTCCGGGCCCACTTCCCCGACAACGACGTGACGGTCGTCTTTGGTGAGACGACTGCGGACGCCGACAACATCAACCAGGCGTACCACCGCTTCCATTCGCAGAACGTCGGCATCGACGACGTCCTGCGGCAACAGGGCAACGCCGTCATGCTCTGGCACCAGCATCCGAGCGACGCTGATCTGAACCGCGTCGTGGCCTGCCTCAAATAGGTCAGGCCTCCTCGGCGAGGAAGCGCCGGAACCAGAACAGGAAGATCGCGAAGAGGGCGACCGCCTGTTCCGACGCCATCGTCACGCCGCCGAGCTCCTGGTCGGCGATCGGCGTCAGACCCCAGATGCGTGTCGGTACGTGCACGTAGTAGGAGTACGCCGGCTTCGGCAGCAGCGCGAGCAGGAGCCCGATCGGCGAGGCGAGGAGAAAGGCCGCGAAGGCGTAGGCGGCGCGCGCGCCCGATGGGAGCCGCCGTGGGACGTCGTGCACGAGGGGCCACCACATCGCGAACCCGGTCGCGAAGTAACACGCATGCTCGACGTGGATCAGCCACGCCTGCCGGTCGAGCGCCGCGTCGTACACAGGCGGCACATGCCACGCGTAGTAGTTCGCGAGCCAGAGTGGCAACGCGACCGCCGGGTGGACGACGACCCGCCAGAGGCGCCAACGTGCGAGCGCCGCGGCCATCGGCCTGGAGAGCCCGAGCACCGCGAAGAACGGAGCCCACTCGGCCAGGATCACGTTCTGCAACAGGTGTGCCGTCAGCAAGTAGTGCAGGCCGAGGTGGTGGAGAGGTGTCCAGAACGCGACGGCCAGCAGCACCATCGACGCCGCGTAGCTCGCGACCCGTGCGCGCGAGGCCCCGAAGCGCCCGACTGCGAACAGGTAGAGCAGTGAGAGCGCGGGGATGACGACCGTCGTGTCGACGTCCGCCTGCCAGGCATACGGCGAGTGCACCGCGGCTAACCTAGACGGCCCGAGCGCGGGTGTAGCTCAATGGTAGAGCTCCAGCCTTCCAAGCTGGCCATGCGGGTTCGATTCCCGCCACCCGCTTTGGTCGAGGTACGGCGGGTGCGGGCGGACGAATGGGAGGCGTTGCGGGAGACCAGGCTGCGCGCGCTCGCCGACGCACCGGACGCGTTCGGCACGACGCATGCGGAGGCTCGGGCTCATCCGGAGCAGTGGTGGCGCGACCGAGCGGAGCGCACGGCGGCCGGCGACGCGCAGGCGATGTTCCTCGCATGGGACGGCGATCGTGCGGTCGGGATCGCGGGCGCGTTCCGGGAGGAGTCGCACTATCAGGTGATCTCGATGTGGACCGCACCCGAGCACCGGGGGCGAGGTGTCGGCCGTGACCTGCTCGCAGCCGCCGTGGCGTACGCGGGAGACGCGGAGATTCGCCTCAGCGTCAGCGACGGGAACGACGCTGCCAGGCACCTCTACGAGCGCTCAGGCTTTGTCCCGACCGGCTTCACCGAGCCGCTGCGCTCCAACTCCTTCCTCGTGATCCACGAGCTCCGGCTGGCCCGATGACGACGCTTGACGAGCGGATCGAGCGCGCCACGGGCTCCTCTCCCACCGTGTATCGCCGTGAAGGTGGGGGCTATTCGTCCGCCGACCGGTTCGTCGTCGAGCTCGCCGACGGCCGGACGGTGTTCGTCAAATCGGCGGAGGCCGAGAACATGGCGGCGTGGCTGCGACGCGAGCATGAGGTGTACGCCGGTCTTGAGGGCTCGTTCATCGCTCGGCTCGAGGGCTGGGACGACGATGGCGTTCGGCCTGTGCTCGTGATCGAGGACCTGAGCGCCGCCCACTGGGCGCCGGACTGGAACCACGAGCGGATCGACGCCGTGCGGTCGGCGCTCGCGGAGCTCGCTGCGGCCGAGCCTCCGCCCAACACCAGGTCTGTCACAGAATCCCTTGCCGAGCTCTTCGGGCGCTGGCAGGTCGTCGAGCAGGATCCGGCGCCGTTTCTCTCGCTCGGCCTGCGAGATGCCGGCTGGCTCGATCGCAACCTCGACCGAATCGTGCGTGCGGCCGAGGCCGCACCGGTCGCCGGCAGCTCGCTCTGCCACCTCGACGTGCGCTCCGACAACCTCTGCTTTCGCGACGGTCGTGCGGTCCTCGTCGACTGGAACTGGGCGTCGTTCGCGAACCCGGAGGTCGACCTCGCCGCGTGGCTTCCGAGCGTCACCGTCGAGGGTGGGCCGTCGCCGTGGCAGATCCTGCCGGACGCCGGAGAGCTCGCTGCGTTCATCGCCGGCGTCTGGGCAGCAGTCGCCGGCTTGCCTGCGCCGGAAACAGCGCCCGCGGTTCGGCCGCTGCAACGCGCGCAGCTGGCCGTGGCGCTCGACTGGATCGACCGCGAGCTCGAACTGGCCGACTAGCGCAGGCGGTCGGCGAACGGCTCGAGGTCGCTGGCCTTCAGCCCGATCTCGCCCTGCTCGATCGCGGCCTTCACCTCGCGGGCCAGGGCGAGCGCTTCCGACGTCTGGTCGGGCTCGAGCACGGTGGTCAGGCTCGCGATCACCGACGAGCCCTCGCGGAGCTGGATGTCGACGGTCGTCAGCTGACGTTTGTCATCGATGTACGGATCGTCGGGGATCCCCACCCAGACCGTGACCGAGCCTCCGTCCGGGAGGGCCGCATGCTCGACGACCGGAGAGGCGCGAAGGGGCACCCGCGAACCGTAACAACGTCCGACAGGGCGGTGATTCTGAACGGGTGACGCCGGAGCGCACCGCCCCCACCGAGCGGGTCGTCGACCTACGCCCGCGCACCGTCCTGCGGGTGTTGTTGATCGTGATCGCGGTCGCCGTGACGCTCGAGGTGATCTGGATCGCGCGTCACATCATCGCCTGGGTCGTCATCTCGCTGTTCCTCGCGCTGGCGCTCAACCCGTTGGTGGGCTGGATCGAGCGCCGTACACGTCTCTCGCGCGCCCCGGCGATCGGGATCGCCTACCTGATCGTGACGATCGCGATCGTCGCCGTCGGCGCGACCTTCCTGCCGAAGCTGATCGACGAGGTCAACGGCTTCGTGCAGGCGACGCCGAGCTACGTCGACGACCTCACACACGGTCGCGGCCGGCTGGGCTTCCTCGAGACGAAGTACCAGGTCGTCGAGAAGGTGCGTGAGCAGGTGAAGAACGGCGGGGCGACGAAGATCCTCGGCCTCTCGGGTGCGGCGCTCTCGGTCACGAAGAGCGTGATCACGATCATCGCCGCCACCGTCACGATCATCTTCCTGACCTTCTTCATGCTCCTCGAAGGAGGCGCCTGGCTCGAGCGGTTCTTCTCGCTGTTCCCCGAGCGGTCGCAGAAGCGCTGGCGCGGGGTCGGTCACGACGTGTACCGAACCGTCGGCGGCTATGTGACCGGGAACCTCCTGATCAGCGTGATCGCAGGCGTGTCGGTGACGATCGTGCTGCTGATCATGGGCGTGCCCTACGCGGTCGCGCTCGGGTTACTCGTCGCCGTGCTCGACCTGATCCCGCTCGCCGGTGCGACCGTCGCCGGTGTGATCGTCGTGCTCGTCGCCTTCCTGCATTCCGTGCCGGCCGGGATCGTGCTGCTGGTCTTCATCATCGCCTACCAGCAGCTCGAGAATCACTTCCTGCAGCCGGTGATCTACGGCCGGACGGTGGAGCTGTCGCCGCTCGTCGTCCTGATCTCGGTCCTCGTGGGCGCCGAGCTCGCGGGCATTCTCGGTGCGCTCGCCGCGATCCCGGTGGCCGGCTCGATCCAGGTGATCGTGCGCGACCAGCTCGCACACCGGCGTCCGGCGTCCGAGAGCGGCTGACGGCGGCAGGGCTACCCTTGCTCGGCGGGCGCCCGTAGCTCAGTGGACAGAGCGGCGGCCTTCTAAGCCGTTGGTCGGAGGTTCGAATCCTCCCGGGCGCATCGACGTTTCAGGCACGAGCGCGACGGTCGACTGTTCCTCCGAAACGATGAGTTTCGGCGTCGGGAGCACGTCAGAACGATCGAACCTCACGCAAAGGGAGGAGCTGAACCGTGCGCAAGCTTGTCGCCTACCAACTGTTGTCGCTCGATGGCGTGGCGGAGCGGCCGGACGAGTTCATCACCGACTTCGATCACGCAATGCAGGAAAATCTCGACCGCGTGATCGCCACCCAGGACGCGGTGCTCCTCGGGCGGCGGACCTACGACGAGTGGGCCGAGTTCTGGCCGACAAGTGAGATCGAGCCGTTCGCCAGCTTCATCAATGGCGTCGAGAAGTTCGTGGTGACCTCGACGACGCCGCACGAACTCTGGCCCGACACCAGGCTCGTCGATGGCGACCTGGTCGAGTTCGTCACCACGCTGAAGCACCAGTCCGGTAACGACATCGGCTTGCACGGGAGCATTGCGCTGACGCAATCGCTCCTCCAGCAGGGCCTGGTCGACGAACTGCGGCTTGTCATCGCCCCGGCCCTACAGAGCAACGGTCGCAAGCTTTTCGACACGGGGACGCCGAGGCGGCTGAGCCTGACTCGCAACATCACCTCGCCGTCCGGGTGCCTGTTGCTCGATTTCGACGTTGGCGGCGCCGCGACTGACCCGGCTTGAACCACCCGGCGTTCGCAGTCAGGATCTCGTCGCCAAGCCGACCGGCGTCCCCAATCGACGGGAGAAGACGATGAAGATCCTGAACGACTTCAAGGCCTTTCTCATGCAGGGCAACCTGATCACGCTGGCAATCGCGTTCGTGATGGGCGTCGCGTTCGCGGCCGTCGTCACGTCACTCGTGGGCGACCTCGTGATGCCGATCATCGGGGCGATCTTCGGCAAGACCGACTTCAGCGACCTGACGTTCACGATCAACAACTCGGTCTTCAGGTACGGCGCCTTCATCACCGCCGTGATCACCTTCGTCTCGATCGCGGCCGCGGTGTTCTTCTTCGTCGTCAAGCCGTACGAGCTGATGCAGGCGCGCCGGAAGCCCGAGGAGGAAGTCGTGAGTGACGAGGAGCGTCGGCACCAGGAGCTGCTCGTGGCGATCGGCGGCATCGGCCGCTGAGCCGGAAGCGCGTGCGGCTGCGCGCGTTCGGCGCAGCCGCACGCTCACGGTTCCGATTTGAATCGCGCGCTGGGCGCGGGCAGGATCACGTCCGCAACCCGTCGCCGAACAGATCGGAGGAACGTGAACGCCGGTGTGAAGCTCCTCAACGAATTCAAGGCCTTTCTGCTTCAGGGCAACCTGGTCACGGTCGCGATCGCGTTCGTGATGGGTGTTTCCTTCGCAGCTCTGCTCACCTCATTCGTGAGCGACATGATCACGCCGATCATCGGGGCGATCGTCGGCCAGTCGGACTTCAGCAACCTGACCTTCACGATCAACAGTTCCGTCTTCAGCTATGGCGCGTTCATCACGGCCATCCTCACCTTCATCTCGATCGCGGCCGCGGTGTTCTTCTTCATCGTCAAACCGTACGAGCTCTACGAGGCGCGGACGAAGGGTCCCGACGAAAAGGTCAGCGACGACGAGCGCCGTCATCAGGAGCTGCTCGCCGCGATTCGAGGCCTCGCGCACTGAGCTCGGGCGGGGAAGCTGACCAGGATCTGAACAGCACCGTCTCGGCCCTTGCGTCCGGCCGTCAGCGTCTGCTCTGATCGGATCAGCCCGCGGCGGCCTTCCGACGATGAGGCCGCCGCGGCTCCCCTTTTCGCGCGCCGGCGCCGATACGATGACGAGCGCGTGGTGGCGGTAGCTCAGTTGGTAGAGCCCCGGGTTGTGGTCCCGGTGGTCGCGGGTTCGAGTCCCGTTCGCCACCCCTGAGAGGGTCGGGTCGCGTGTCGCGCTGGCTCGACGAGATCGAGACGCTCGACCCGGAGCGCGACGCGCAGCGCATCGTGTTCCTCGACGGCTCGCTCGAGTTTCCATGGGACACCGAGCGCGCGCTCGAGTTGGCGTTCTACCGCACATACGCCGTGCCCTCGGTCGCGGAGCTCCTGGGCGCCACGGGTGAGACGGCCCAGCGGCCGCAGAAACGCTACGACGACACGCGGATCCTGATCGCGACGTTCTGCGAGCACGGCTACGACAGCGACCTCGGCCGGCGTGCGATCCGCCAGATGAATCGGATTCACGGACGATTCGAGATCGCGAACGAGGACTATCTCTACGTGCTCTCGGCGCTGGTCTTCGAGCCGATCCGCTGGAACGCGCGCTTCGGCTGGCGCCCGCTGATCGAGGCCGAGAAGCTCGCGACCTTCTACTTCTGGCGAGAGGTGGGTCGCCGGATGGCGATTCGCGACCTGCCGGAGAGCTACGACGCGTTCGAGCGGTTCAACGTGGCCTACGAGCGAGCCCACTTCGCGTACACGGAGTCCGGCCAGACGATCGCCGTCGCGACTCGCGACCTCCGTCGAGGCCGCGCGGTCGTCCACGCGCTGCTCGACGATCCACTGCTCGAGGCGCTCGGCCTGCCACGGCCGGCGCCCTGGTTCAGGCGCCTCGTCGAGGCCGGGCTGCGTGGCCGCGCCCGCGTCGTGCGGCTGCTGCCGCCACGCCGCAAGCCGCAGCTTCGCACCCTCGATCGCCACCGCTCCTACCCCAAGGGGTACGAGCTCGAGGCGCTCGGGCCGAGCGAAAGCCGTTAAGCAGGTTTACCTTTACGGCGCGCAAGTGTAGGCTCCCACGCGGTGCGGTGGCCCGTATTCCTGATCGTCGTGGTCGTCGCGCTGCTCGGTGGCGCAAACGGCGTCGCCGGCTCTCCACCTGCGCTGTCGGGCTGGCTCAGCTTCGGCAACGGAGCAGCCAGGACGGGTGCGACGAGCGCGGCGCTCGATCCGTCCTCGCTGGCGCCGGCCTGGTTCCGTGAGACGGACGGTCTGGACATCACGCAGCCGCTCGTCGTGCAGAACGTCCCGGAGCACGGTGAGACGACCGCGTACGTCGCCAACGGCGCCGGCCGCCTGATCGCCTACGCGCCCAACGGGTACGTCCGTTGGCAGCGCAGCCTGGGCACGGCGCCGAACTCGTGCCCGCAACTCGACCAGTACGGCATCACGGGGACGCCGGTCGTCGACGCCGACACCCGGGCGATCTATGTCGTCGACGCGTTCGGGCTGCTCCACGCGCTCGATCTCGCGACCGGGGCAGAGCGGCCCGGCTGGCCGGTGCGCATCTACGACGACCCCGACCGCGAGCTGGTCTGGGATGCGCTCGCCGACATCCGCGGTTCGATCTACATCGGGACGGGCTCGTTCTGCGATCGGCCGATGGAGGGGAAGCTGATCCGGGTCAGGCTCGCCGACCGGCAGGTGTCCCGCTTCCTCGCGGTCCCGCAGGCGCTCGGCGGCGGCGGGAGCATCTGGGGCTTCGGCGGTCCGGCGTACAGCGCGCGACAGGACTCGATCTTCGTCGTCACGGGCAACGCGTTCGAGGGCGGAACGAATACCGGCGCCGCCTTCGACGAATCCGCTGGCTACGGCGAGCACCTGGTGCAGCTGTCTCGCGACCTCCAGGTCGTTGCGGCAAACCATCCGGTGACGGTGACGGGCAAGGACGACGTCGACTTCGCGGGCTCGCCGGTCATCTTCACGCCGGCCGGCTGTGACGAGATGGTCGCCGCCGTCAACAAGAACGGCCGGCTGTTTCTCTGGCACGCCGCGTCGATCTCCGACGGCCCGTTCGCAGACGTGCCGGTGCAGCCGGCCTCGGTCGAGCGCCCGCTGCTGACGCAACCGGCGTACGACAGCGCGACCAGGTCGGTCTACGTTTCGACGTTCACTGCGCTCGTGCGGGTCTCACTGACCGGCTGCGACTCGGCCGAGGTGGCGTGGAAGGGGAGCTTCCCGAATGCGACGCTGCAGGGCTCGCCCACGGTCGCAGGCTCGACCGTCTGGGTCGCTCTGTCGGGTGCCCCGGCGCGCCTGCGCGGGTACGACGCACGGAGCGGACGGCTCGACTACGACCGTCCGTTCGGCGGCATGTCGTTCGCCCCACCGAGCGTGCTCGGCGGGCGGTTGTACGAGGGCGCGCGCCACGTCTTCGCGATCCCAGATGCGGCTCCGTCGCCCCCGGGGCCGACCGCCGGGCTCCGGGCGTATACGAGCTTCGCCGACAAGGAGCACGGCTGGCAGAGTCGCGAGAACGGCGTCTTCGCCACGGACGACCGCGGCAAGACCTGGCGGCGCATCTATCCGCGATCGGCGCAACGCGTGCTGCGACTCTCGACCCGATTCGGGGTGATCAGCGTCGGCGATCCGGGCTCCTGCAACTGTGGGCAGCAACAGCTCTGGACCGACGACGACGGGCGAACCTGGCACCAGACAAAGGCGCTCACCACTTCGTTCACGGGCAGCGGCTCCGACATCTACACCTGGACGGGCGCCGCGATCAGGCACGCGGCTTGGCCGCCCGTCCGCTCGCGTCCGCTCCGGACCTTCGGAGCCGAGATCGCTGACGCCGCGGCCGTTCCGAGCGGCGTCGCGGTGCTCCTCACTCAGGCCGGAAAGGACTGGGACAACGCCGCCAGGCTTGCCCTGATCCGTGCCGGCTCGGCGACGACCGTGGTCCTACCGGACGAGGCCGGCCGGGTCACGGCCCGCGCCGTGCAGGTGGCCTGGCCGACGGTCGTGATCCGGACGTACGTCTACACGGACGAAGGTAGGCGAACCGTTCGCTGGCGCTCGACGAACGGCGGCAAGTCCTGGCGCGCCGCCTGACGGCCGCCACACCGGCCGGTACGCTTGCAGCGCTCGGCCCCGTAGCTCAGAGGACAGAGCGGGAGCCTTCGAAGCTCCGTGCGGTGGTTCGATTCCACCCGGGGCCGTTTCGCCACGAAGTCCGGCTCGGCTCCGCCGAGCCATGACGACTTCGTGGCGGTCAGCGCCTGGCGACGAACGCCTGTGAGCCGCGCCCGCGCATGTCGGTCGCGGCGACGGGAGGGTCAGCGCGCGAGCGACGGAGGGGATCCCGCCCAATCGCCGCTTAATGTCTGCCCAACAACAATGCCTTGGTCCGGGCTGTCTCATAACCGACATGCGCCGCGCCCTGCTCCTGCTGCTGCCCTTGACGCTCGCCGCCTGCGGCTCGAGTCAGAAGCAGGCCGCCGCACCGCCGCCCGTCAACGTCCACGTCTACGGGCGTGGAGCGACTCGTGTCTGGGTCTTCGCGCCCGCGGCCCACCCCAAGCTGATCGTCCTCTACGTCCACGGTCTCGGCAGCCAGCGCGAGACGACCCCGTACTACCACCGGCCGTGGCTGATGCATCTGGCCCGCGAGGGCTACGAGGTCGTCTACCCGGCATACGAGACGTTCCCGTACCAGACGGGCGGGCTCAAGCACCTCGTCCAGGGTGTCGGCGTCGCCCTGCCGCACGTCGCAAAGGGGGTTCCCGTGGCGGCGATCGGTTACTCGCGCGGCGGCCGGCTCGTGATGGACTACGCGAGCGTCGCCTCCGCCACCGGCCTCGTGCCGGGCCGCATCCTGAGCGTCTTTCCTTCCGGGATCATGGACGCGCTCCTCAACCTCGAGCCCCTCTCCGGGCACACGAAGGTTCTGATCCTGGCCGGCGATCGCGACACGACGGTCGGCACGATCGGTGCGAGCCAGCTCGTCACCCAACTCGCCGCGAGCGGGTTCCCGTACGCCGACGTCAGGTTCGAGACGGTGCATTCACACGGCTCGTTCGTCGCCGACCACTTCTCCGTGCTGAGCGACACGCCGGCTGCGCAGCGGGCGTTCTGGGCACGTGCCGACCGGTTCCTCGCGCCGCTCGCAAAGCTACGCTGAGCACCGGCACGCGGGCGTGGCGGAACTGGCAGACGCGCCGGGCTTAGGACCCGGTGGGCTTCGGTCCTTGGAGGTTCGACTCCTCTCGCCCGCACTGTGACGACGGCCCGGTACGACGGTCAGACCGAGTGGTACGAGTCGTTCGCGTCGGCGGAGCTGTTCGCCGAGGCGCGGCAGGCGGCCGTCCGGCTGCTCGGCGACGGCCCCGGTCGCTGTCTCGATCTCGGGTGCGGCACCGGACTGGCGATCCCGCTCCTGCTCGAAGCGGGGTGGTCGGTCACCGGCGTCGACGTTTCGCGCGACCAGCTCGCCGTCGCCGAACGTGCGGTCGGCGGGGATGCGACGCTCGTCTGCGCAGACGCGCACCGGCTTCCGTTCACAGATGGCTCGATGGATGCGTGTGTCTCGATCCTCACGCACACCGACCTCGACGATCCGCGCCTGGCCTGGTCCGAGCTCCGGCGCGTCCTCAACCCCGGTGGCAGGTTCGTCTACCTCGGCGTGCATCCCTGCTTCGGCGCCCCGGCCGTCGAACGGCGAGACGGCGAACCGGCCCTGCTCCACTCCGAGTACCGGCTGGCGGGCTGGCAGACCGAGTCGCGCAACTTCTCCCCGACCGGAATCAGGTCGCGCGTCGGCATCAACCATCTACCGCTCGCCGACTTTCTGAACGCGCTCCTCGACGCCGGGTTCACGCTCGACGGGTTCGACGAGCCTGGAACGCTCGACCCGCCGCTGTTCCTCGCGGTTCGCGCGACCGCCTGACGACTACGGCAGGATCGCGAGCACGTCGTCCAGGGCGAGGCGCTCCTTGACGGGCGGCTCCGTCACCGCCGGCCCGAGGTGGATGAGCGCGACGACCTGCTCGACCTCCGACAGCTCGAGCACATCGCGCACGGACTGTTCCGAGAACGCAGCGGGCGTGCGCCAGTAGCTCGCGAGCCCGCGCTCGGTCGCTCCCAGCAGGACCGCGTAGACGGCGCAGGCGGTCGCGTGGAGATCCTCCTCGTCGGTGTGCGCGTCACCGGACAACGCCGCCGTGGCGAGCAGGAGCGTCGGTGCACGACGGAGCTTGATCGCCTCCTTCGTGCCGCAGGCATGCTCGAGCGCGAGCCGCGTCGCCGGCCCGAGCAGACGGAAGCGCCACGGCTGCGTCAGGTGATGGTTCGGAGCGTGCCGCGCCAGTTCGACGAGCTCCCGGACCACCGACTCGTCGACCGGGGCCGAGCCGTACTGCTTGTGCGTTCGGCGGCTGCGAATGGCGGTACTGACGTCCACGGCAGCGGACGGTAGCGGCCGCCCGGTGCCTGCTCGCACCCCGCGACCAGCCGCCACCGGTCTGGTTCAATGGCTCACCGGATGCCGAATACGGTCGAACAGGTCGGAGACGACAAGGTCAAGCTCACGGTCGAGGTGCCGGCGCACGACGTCCACCACGCCGTCGAGCATGCCGCCAACGATCTCGCCGCCTCGGCGCGCATCCCCGGCTTCCGGAAGGGAAAGGTGCCGATGCCGCTGTTGATCAAGCGCGTCGGCCGTGAACGTCTCTACAGCGAGGCGGTCGAGAGCCACATCGGCGGCTGGTTCTGGGGAGCCGCGACCCGAGCGCGCGTCAACCCGGTTGCGCAGCCGGAGTACGACTACGAGCTGCCCGCGAGCGACAGCGAAGACTGGCGCTTCTCGGCGACCGTCGAGGTGCAGCCGAAGCCCGAGCCCGCCGACTGGACGCAGCTCGAGGTGCCGAAGCATGAGGCCGAGGTTCCGGAAGAAGCGGTCCAGGCCGAGCTCGAGGCGCTGCAGCGCAGCGTCGCCGAGCTCGTTCCGGTCGACAGTCGCCCGGCGGCGCAGGGAGACACCGTCGTCGTCGACCTCGTCGCCGACGACGGCTCGGCTCAGCGCGACTACGTGGTCGAGCTCGGCTCGGAGCGGCTCGTCGAGGAGATCGAGAACGGCGTTCGAGGACTTGCCGCAGGCGAGCAGCGCGAGGTTGCGTACGAGCTCGCCGACGGCTCGCGCCGCAGCGCCACCGTCGTTCTCAAGGAAGTGAAGGAGCGCGTGCTGCCGCCCCTCGACGACGAACTGGCGAAGAGCGCCACCGAGTTCGAGACACTCGACGAGTTGCGCGGCGAGATCGAGGAGCGGCTTCGTGCGCAGATCGACGAGGAGCTGGCCGGCGCGTTTCGCGGCGCCGCTGTCGACGAGCTCGTCAAGGCGTCGAACGTGCAGGCTTCCGGCCCGCTCGTCGAGCTGCGGACGCGCGAGTTGCTCGCCGGCCTGGCACGCAGCCTCGAGGCGCGAGGGCTCGACGCCGGCACGTATCTCCAGCTGACGGGCCAGACGGTCGAGCAGCTGAACGAGCGGCTGTACGCCGAAGCGTCGCTCTCGGTGGCTCGCGAGCTGATTCTCGAGGCGGTTGCCGACAAGCTCGGCCTGCAGGTGACGGACGACGAGATCCGCGAAGAGCTTCGGACGGCTGGAGAGTCGGAGGAGGAGATCGAGAAGTTCGTCGCCGACGGCGGCGCCGACCGCGTGCGCGACGACCTCCGGTTGCAGCGTGCCCTCGACCGGGTCGCCGCCGAAGTGAAGCCGATCGCCCCCGAATTGCACGAGGCACGCGAGAGCATCTGGACGCCGGGGCAGGAGCAGCCGGCCGAGCCCGCGAAGCTATGGACCCCAGGCACCTAAGGAGACGTTGACGAGATGCCACTAGTTCCGATGGTCGTTGAGCAGACTTCGCGCGGCGAGCGCGCATTCGACATCTACTCGCGCCTGCTCGCCGAGCGCATCGTCTTTCTGGGGACGCCGGTCGACGATCAGATCGCGAACCTGGTGATCGCCCAACTCCTCCACCTCGAGTCGGAGGACCCCGACAAGGACATCTTCCTCTACATCAACTCGCCCGGCGGCTCCGTGTACTCGGGTCTCGCGATCTACGACACGATGCAATTCGTCAAGCCGGACGTCCAGACGATCTGCGTCGGCATCGCGATGAGCATGGGCTCGCTGCTGCTCGCGGGTGGCGCGAAAGGGAAGCGGATGTCGTTGCCGAACTCACGGATTCTGATCCACCAGGTGTCCGGCGGGTTCCAGGGGCAGGGCACTGACATCGAGATCCAGGCACGCGAGGTGATCGGCCTCAAGCGCCGCCTGGAAGAGATCTACACGCTCCACACAGGCAAGACGCAGGAAGAGGTTTCACACGATATGGAGAGAGACTTCTTCCTGAGTCCGGTTGAAGCGAAGGAGTACGGGATCATCGACACGGTGATCACGCATCGCGAAGCAGGGCGGGCCGAAGCGGCCGCCTAGTTAAGTGGGCTAGCCATTTCGGTCAATCAAGGGTAAAAGGAGAAGGGGATGGCGCGGGCGAGCGAAGGAAACGAGCAGCTTCTCTGCAGCTTCTGCGGGAAATCGCAGCGCCAGGTCAAGAAGCTCATCGCAGGTCCAGGTGTCTACATCTGCGACGAGTGCATCGATCTCTGCAACGAGATCATCGACGAGGAGCTGACCGCTCCGAGCTCCCTCGACCTCGAGAACCTTCCCCGCCCGACCGAGATCTACGGCGGACTCAACGAGTACGTCGTCTCGCAGGAAGAGGCGAAGCGCTCGCTCGCAGTCGCGGTCTACAACCACTACAAGCGCGTTCAGATGGGGTCCGAGGAAGGCGACGTCGAGCTGCAGAAGTCGAACATCCTGCTGCTCGGCCCGACCGGGTGCGGCAAGACGCATCTTGCTCAGACGCTCGCGCGCATCCTGAACGTGCCGTTCGCGATCGCCGACGCGACAGCGCTCACCGAAGCCGGCTACGTCGGCGAGGACGTCGAGAACATCCTCTTGAAGTTGATCCAGGCGGCCGACTTCGACATCAAGAAGGCCGAGACAGGGATCATCTACATCGACGAGGTCGACAAGATCGCCCGCAAGGCTGACAACCCTTCGATCACCCGCGACGTGTCGGGCGAGGGCGTGCAGCAAGCGCTGCTGAAGATTCTCGAGGGCACGGTTGCGTCGGTGCCGCCGCAGGGCGGACGCAAGCACCCGCACCAGGAGTTCCTCTCGATCGACACCACGAACATCCTCTTCATCTGCGGCGGCGCGTTCGCCGGTCTCGACAAGATCATCGCGAAGCGCCTCGGCAAGAACGCCGTGGGCTTCGGTCGCGAGATCTCGGCGAAGCGCGACGCGCAGAGCGCCGAGCTGCTCAGCGAAGTGATGCCGGAGGATCTGCTCAACTTCGGCCTGATCCCCGAGTTCATCGGGCGCCTGCCGGTGCTCTCGGCGGTGCATCAGCTGACGCCGCGAGGATCTCGTGCAGATCCTGACCGAGCCGAAGAACGCGCTCGTCAAGCAGTACCAGCGCTTCTTCAACTACGACGACATCGACCTCGTCTTCACCGAAGACGCGCTCTGGTCGATCGCCGACAAGGGTCTGGAGCGCGAGACGGGCGCCCGCGGGCTCCGCTCGATCATCGAGAACGCGCTGCTCGACGTGATGTTCGAGCTGCCGTCGCGCAAGGACGTCTCCAAGTGCGTGATCACCAAGGAGACGATCGAGAAGGGCCTCAAGCCCACGCTCGTCACGAGCGCCGGCGCCGACGTCGAGTCGGGAGCTCGCCGAAGAGCTCGCCGAGAGAGACCCGGCCTCCCAAACCCTCCCTTCCGGGATCGCCGCCACGCGGTCTGGTTCGCCTCCGGGCAAAGCGGCTCCGCAGCGGGACGTGGCCGTCGACACTGGCGGCGTTCGAAGACTCCGGCATGAAGGCTGGGGAGCGTTTGGGCCGTCGAGTTGGATCGAGATCCCGCAGGAGAAGATCGACGCGTTCGCCGAGGCGACCGGCGATCACCAGTGGATTCACGTCGACCCCGACCGGGCCAAGGACGGGCCGTTCGGGACGACGATCGGCCACGGTTACCTGACGCTTTCGCTCCTGCCGGTCGCCTCGTACGAGGTGATCCCGCGCGAGGGCCGGATGGGCATCAACTACGGCCTGAACCGCGTGCGCTTCCCGGCGCCGGTCCCCGTCGGCTCGCGCCTTCGCGCGGCCTTCGAGGTGATCGGCGTGGACGAGTTCGACGGCGGCGCACAGGTGACGATGGCGGCGACGGTCGAGCGCGAGGGTGGCGAGAAGCCGGTCTGCGTGGCCGAAGTCGTGTTCCGCTACTACGAGTAGCGTTGCGCTCGTGTCCACGCTGACGGAGCCCGCGCTCGCCTTCGTCGATCGTCTTCACCGCGAGCTGAATCCCGAGCGTGAGCGGCTGCTCGCGCTCCGTGCGGAGCGCGCGGGGGAGCGTCCGGTCTTCGTCACCGCCCCCGAGGAGTTCACGGTTGCGGCGGCGCCCGCCGACCTGCGCGACCGCCGCGTCGAGATCACCGGCCCGGTCGAACGCAAGATGATGATCAACGCGCTCAACTCTGGCGCCAAGGTGTTCATGGCCGACTTCGAGGACGCCAACTCGCCCACCTGGGACAACGTGCAGGACGGCCAGCAGAACGTGCACGACGCCGTGCGGCGCACGATCACGCTCGACACGGGCGAGAAGCGCTACCGCCTCGACGAGCAGACCGCGACGCTCGTGATCCGGCCGCGCGGCTGGCATCTCGTCGAGCGCCACCACGAGGTCGACGGCGCGGCCGTCAGCGCCTCCCTCTTCGATTTCGGCCTCGTCGTCTTCACCAATGCACAGGAGCAGCTGGCGCGGGGAACGGGGCCGTACTTCTACCTGCCGAAGCTCGAGTCGCATCTCGAGGCGCGGCTCTGGGCGCGCGCGTTCGCATTCGCCGAGAGCGAGCTCGGCCTGCCGCGCGGGTCGATCAAGTGCACCGTCCTGATCGAGACGATCCTCGCGGCCTTCGAGATGGACGCGATTCTCTACGAGCTTCGCGATCACTCCTGCGCGCTCAACGCCGGGCGCTGGGACTACATCTTCAGCTGCATCAAGAAGATGGGAGCCGTGCTGCCGGACCGTGCACAGGTGACGATGACGGTGCCGTTCATGCGCGCCTATACGCAGTTGCTCGTCAAGACCTGTCACGCCCGCGGCGCGCACGCAATCGGCGGCATGGCGGCGTTCATCCCTTCGCGACGCGACCCGGCGGTGAACGCCGTCGCGCTTGCGAACGTGGGCGACGACAAGCGCCGCGAGGCCGGCGACGGCTTCGACGGCACCTGGGTCGCGCACCCCGACCTCGTGCCCGTCGCGGCCGGTGAGTTCGACGCCGTCCTCGGTGAGCGGCCGAACCAGCTCGAGCGCCGGCGTGACGATGTCGAAGCGTCGGTCGACGACCTGCTCGACTTCGCCATCCCGGGGGGCGAGATCACCGACAACGGGTTGCGTGTCAACGTCAGCGTCGGCGTGCGCTACGTCGACGCTTGGCTGCAAGGAGTCGGAGCCGCGGCGATCGACAACCTGATGGAAGACGCAGCCACTGCCGAGATCTCGCGCGCGCAGGTGTGGTCGTGGGTGCAGGCGGGACGCTTCGACGAGGACCGCGTGCGCACCGAGATCGCCGCGGTCGAGGCATCCGATCAGGCGAAGGAGGTTTTCGCCGACGTCGCCCTGACCGTGCCGTTTCGGGAGTTCCTGACCACGTCGGCGTACGATCGACTGCCATGACCGAGGGCACCAAGGCCGACGACATCGCCGTGCTGATCGAGGAGGCGATCGTCTCGGGCGAGCTCGCTCCCGGTTCGGTGCTCCGCCAGGAGCATCTCTCCGAGCGCTTCGGTGTCTCGCGCACACCGGTGCGCGAGGCGCTCAGGCGGCTCGCAGCACTCGGCCTGGTCTCGTTCGAGCCGAATCGCGGCGTCCGGGTGCGAACGTTGTCGCAGGACGATCTGCACGAAGCATTCCTCGTGCGCGCGGAGCTCGAAGGCCTGGTCACCGAGGTCGCGGCGAGCCGGCTCACGCCCGAGGCACTCGCGGAGCTGGAGGAGTGCGAACGCCGCTTCGCGCGGCTGACGAAGGAGCTTCGCTCGCGTGATCCCGGCGGGGACCGCCGCGGCCTGATGGCCGACTGGATGCGCGCCAACCACGCCTTCCACGACGTGCTCTACCGGGCGGCGGAGATGCCGTACGTCGAGTCGATCGCCAAGGGTGCGCGCCGCACGTTCTCGGCTCCGACCGTCTGGGCGCCGGTCGACGAGGAGCTCGATCGCCTCTACGAGCGAAACCAGGCCGAGCACCGGGCGATCCGCCAGGCGCTGGCCGCCGGCTCGGTCGCGGGCGCGCGCGAGTTGGCGCGCGAGCACGTGATGCATTCGTTCGCGCTCCTGACGACGATCCTGGAGCACGTCAGCGCTGACTGGGCTCGCACCTGAGCGGCGCCGCTCAGGCATAATCGGCCGCATAGTCGCTGCGTGATCCTCACCTGTCTTTGACCCTCGGCCGCCGAGTCGGTCGGCGGCGCCTGCGTAGGATGGCGAGCCGATGAGTGAGCAGATGCAGCCGCGCTACGAACCGGAAGGGGTCGAGGAGCGCTGGCAGGAGGCGTGGGAGTCCGAAGGTCTCTACAACGCCGATCCGGACCCGTCTCGGCAGAGCTTTGCGATCGCACATCCCCCGCCGAACGTGACCGGCGATCTGCATCTCGGGCACGCCCTGCAACTCTCGCTCGCCGACACGATCGTCCGGACGCGGCGGATGCAGGGCTACAACGTCCTCTTCCAGCCCGGCTACGACCACGCCGGCATCTCGACGCAGAACGCGGTCGAGAAGCACCTCGCGGCTGAGGGAAAGACGCGCCAGGATCTCGGCCGCGAAGCGTTCGAGGCGCGCGTCTGGGAATGGCTGCACGAGTACGGCGGCAAGATCATGGTGCAGTTCCGCCGTATCGGCGCCTCGCTCGACTACCGCCGCGAACGCTTCACCATGGACGAGGCCTACGTGCGGGCGGTGATGCGCTTCTTCGTCCACCTGTGGAACAAGGGTTGGATCTACCGCGCGAACCGGATCGTCAACTGGTGCCCGTTCCATCTGACGTCTCTGTCGGATCTCGAGGTGGCACACGTCGACGTGGACGACGCGCTCACGTACGTCCGCTATCCGTTCGCCGAAGGAGACGGGCACGTGACGATCGCGACCGTCAGGCCGGCGACGATCCTTGCCGACGTCGCGGTCGCCGTTCATCCGAAGGATGAGCGGTATGCGTCGGCCGTCGGCCGCCACGTGATCGTTCCGTGGGTCGAGCGGCGGGTGCCGGTGATCGCCGACGAGCGCGTCGAGATGGACTTCGGCACCGGGGCGTTGAAGATCACGCCGGGCCACGATCCGAAGGACTACGAGATCGGCCGCGACCACGGGCTGCCGGAGCTGACCGTGATCGGTCCCGACGGCCTGATGAACGAGGAAGCCGGCGAGCTCGCGGGCCTGACGCAGGCCGACGCGGACCAGCGGATCCTCGCCTGGCTGCGCGAACGCGGACAACTCGAGAAGCGCGAGGCCTACCGACACTCGGTCGCGCTCTGCGACCGCTGCAAGAACCGGATCGAGCCGCGGATCTCGCTGCAGTGGTGGTGCTCGATGACCGAGCTGAAGCAGCCCGCGCTGGAAGCGCTCCGGTCGGGCAGGGTCCGGTTCCATCCGGAGTCGCAGCACCGGTTCGCGATCGCATCGCTCGAGGACGCCCCGGACTGGAACATCTCGCGGCAGATCTGGTGGGGTCACCAACTGCCGCTCTGGGAGTGCCCGGACGGGCACATCACCGTGCAGGAGGACGAGCCGTCGGCCTGCCAGGAGTGCGGCTCGTCCGACCTCACCCGCAGCGAGGACGTCCTCGATACGTGGTTCTCGTCGGCGCTCTGGCCCTTCGCGACGCTCGGCTGGCCCGACGACACGGCCGATCTGCGCGCGTTCTACCCGGGCGACCTCAACACGACGGCGCGCGACATCATCCGACTCTGGGAGAACCGCATGATCTTCGCCGGTCTCGAGTTGATGGGAGACGTGCCGTTCCGCGATGTCGTCATCCACTCCCTGGTACATGCGCCGAGCGGAGGTCGCATGTCGAAAAGTCTCGGCACGGGCATGAACCCGATCGCCCAGATCGAGACGTACGGCGCCGACGCAACCCGCTACGGCCTGATGAAGATGGCGTCGTCGCAGGACTCGACGTTCGCTGAAGGCGCGATCGAAGAGGGACGCAAACTGGCGAACAAGCTGTGGAACGCGAGCCGCCTGCTCATCCAGGCGGGCGTGACCACCGTCGACGAGCGGCCCGCGGCACTCGAGGAACGGTGGATCCTGGCACGGCTTTCGGCGACGCAGGCGGCGGTCGAGGGCAACCTCGCGGAGTTCGACTTCTCGCACCTGGTCGATGAGCTCTACCACGTCACGTTCGACGACTTCTGCGACTGGTACCTCGAGGCGATCAAGCCGCGCATCTACGCCGGCGACCGGGACGCTCTCGCGACCGCGGCTGCGGCGCTCGAGCGCCTCTTGAAACTGCTCCATCCGGCGATGCCCCACGTGACCGAGGAGATCTGGTCCTACCTGCCCGCGCGGCAGACGCGCCTGATCGTTGCGCCATGGCCGGTCGCCGGGGATGCCGCTGCCGCCGGTGCGCTCGACAACGTCAAGGCGGCCGCCGAGCGGTTCCGCCGTAGCGGCGTGATGCCGTCGCTCGACGGTGACGAAGAGCGCATCTTCAACGCGGTCGTCAAACCCGAGCGTCTGCCCCAGCGCGACGGCGACGTGGAAGGTGAGCGGGCACGGTTGCGTGGCGAGATCGGCCGCGCGGAGGCGATGCTCGCCAACGAGCGGTTCGTCGCCAACGCGCCGGCAGCAGTCGTCGAGGCCGAGCGCGAGAAGCTCGAGCGCTACCGGCGCGAGCTCGATGCAATCGGCGACTGACTGGGTCGCGTCGCTGTCCCCGTGGCCGGCCGAGGGGTTCGGTCTCGAACGGATGCAGGCGCTACTCGACCTTCTCGGCAGGCCCGAGCGACGCTACGCCGGGGTTCACGTCGTGGGGACGAAAGGGAAGTCGACCGCCGCGCGCACGATCGCGGCGCTGCTCCGCGCCGAGGGCGTCGAGGCCGCGGCCTACACCTCGCCGCATGTCTCCGGCTGGGCCGAGCGGCTCGAGACCGACGCGGCGGGCTTCGAGCGGGCTGTCCAGCGCGTGCGCGCTGCCGCCGAACAGGTCGGGGCGACCCAGTTCGAGATCCTCACCGGCGCGGCGCTGCTCGACTTCGCAGAGCGGGGCCTCGACGTGGCGGTGCTGGAGGCGGGACTCGGCGGGCGGCTCGACGCGACGAACGCCGTCGACGGCCGCGTTGTCCTGCTGACGAACGTCGGGCTCGAGCACACGGCGGTGCTCGGCGAGACGCGCGTGGCGATTGCGACCGAGAAGCTGGCGATCGCCGGGCCTGGTGCGACCGTCGTGCTGCCGAACGAGGAGTTCACCGAGCTCGTGGCAGATCACCCGGTGCTGTTCGGCGGCGCGCGCGAAACGGCAGCCGCCTACCTCGGACGCCCCGTCAACGCCGAGATCGACGTGCGGCTTCCGGGGCGGCTGGAGGTTCGCGGCGATGAGGTTCGCGACGGCGCGCACACTCCCGCGGCCGCCGCCTGGTTGCTCGAGCGTCTCCCCGGGCCGCACGAGTACGTCGTGGTGGCGTCGATCCTCGACGACAAGGACGCGGCCGGCATCCTCGCGGGACTCGCGCCGGCGGGCGACACCCTGGTAGCCACGCGCTCCTCGAACGACCGGGCGCTCAGCGCCGCCGCAGTGGCCGAGCAGGGGAAGGATCTGTTCTCGACGGCGGTTGCGATCGACGACCCGCACGAGGCGCTCGCTCACGCTCGCGCCCTCGGCCGCCCCGTCCTCGTGACAGGCTCGCTCTATCTGCTTGCCGACCTCGCCGAAAGGGACTGAAACTGCATACGATGTCGCGCTCCAGTGAACGAATCAGCGTGTTCCTGTTCGCCCTCGGTCTCCTGGCGCTCTTCGTCGGGCTGGCCTTCGCCGCCGGCTACGCGCTAGGCAGGATCTTGCTGTGACTCTCGCCTCAGGGTTCGGCAGCGTGCACGACTTCTTCCACTCGTCGACGTGGTACGTGATGCGCAACCTCGCGATCTTCTTCGTGCTGGTCTTCTGGATCGCGAGCATCTACTGGGTCAACAAGGACGCTCGGCGCCGCATTCAGGATCCGCTGCTCGTGTGGGTGGCGACCCTGCTCGGCGTCGTCCCGTTCATCGGGCCGCTGATCTACATGCTCTTCCGCCCGCCGGAGTACATCGAGGATGTTCGCGAGCGGGAGCTCGAGATCAAGGCGATGGAGAAACGGCTCGGCGGCCGCGACCAGCACTGCCCGGTCTGCCGCGCCGAGGTCGAGGAGGATTTTCTGATCTGCCCTGTCTGCACGACGAAGCTGCGGCAGTCGTGCGTGCGATGCCACAAGCCGCTGGAGGCGCTCTGGCAGGTGTGCCCGTACTGCGAGACGCCGATCGAGCACGACCCGACGACCGTCCTCGCCGAAGTGAAGCGTCCGCCGCGGCGCCAGCGGTCCCGGTAGTCTCCGCCGCCGCATGGCCGTCGAGCAGACACTCATCCTCGCCAAGCCGGACGCCGTTCAGCGCGGCCTCGCGGGTGAGATCCTGGCGCGCTTCGAGCGCCGTGGGCTCGCCGTCCGTGCTGCACGGCTCGTCGTCGCCTCCCGTGAACTCGGCGAGGCGCACTACGCCGAGCATGCGGAGAAGCCGTTCTTCGGTGAGCTCGTCGACTTCATCAGCTCAGGTCCGACGCTCGCGTTCGTGCTCGAGGGTGAGGGCGCGATCGCGACCTGCCGCCTGACGATCGGCGCCACGAATCCCGCGGAGGCGTTGCCCGGTTCGCTCCGCGGCCAGTACGCCCTGGCGATGCCGAACAACCTCGTTCACGGCTCGGATTCGCCCGAGTCGGCGCAGCGCGAGATCGGGCTCTGGTTCCCCGATGGACTCGCTTGAGGCCCTCGCCGCCGCGCCTCGCCGCCGCTGCTGCGCTGCAACGCTCCACCTCGCCGCGTCCTCGGTCGCGTCCGTAGCCATGGGCTACGAACGCTCCCTGCGTCCTTGCGACGTGGGCGTTTCGCGGGCATCGACGACGATCTGCGACGGCGATGGCCTCTGACTCCGACGAAGCGAAGAACGCCGCTCTCTGGGAAGAGATCAACCGTGAGCACACGAACGACACGGCGGCGGCGAACTGGGCGCTCGACGAGATCGTCTGGGGCATCTGGTCGATCGACGAGTCCGAGCTCGATGTGCTCGGGGACGTCTCCGGGCTCGACGTCGTCGAGCTGGGCTGCGGAACCGCGTACTTCTCGGCATGGCTCGCGAAGCACGGCGCTCGGCCTGTAGGAGTCGACGTCACCCCGGCGCAGCTCGACACGGCGCGTCGGATGATGGCCGAGACAGGGATCGAGTTTCCGCTCGTCCAGGCGGATGCGGCCGAGACGGGACTGCCGTCCGAGAGCTTCGACCTCGTCCTGTCCGAGTACGGCGCGTCGATCTGGGCCGATCCGTACCGCTGGATTCCCGAGGCGGCCCGGCTGCTTCGGCCCGGCGGCCGCCTCGTGTTCCTCTGCAACTCGACGCTCGTGATCCTCTGCTCCGCCGACGTGGAGCCCGCGCGCGAATCCTTGCAGCGCCCGCAGTTCGGGATGGGCCGGTTCGAATGGCCGGAAGGCGGCGTCGAGTGGCACCTCGCGCACGGCGAGTGGGTCGACGTCCTCCGCCAGAACGGCTTCGAGCTGGAACGCCTGCTCGAGCTGCAGGCGCCCGCAGGCGCCGAGACGCACGAGTACTACGCCTACGTGACCGCCGACTGGGCGCGTAAGTGGCCGGCCGAAGAGATCTGGGTCCTGCGCAAACGCGCCGGATGAGGCCGCTCCTCCTCGCGTCGACCTCCCCGCAGCGTCGGGCGATCCTGACCCAGCTGCGGATCCCCTTCGATGTGGTCGCACCGTCGTTCGACGAGGTGCCCGGCACCGGCCCGCTCGAGCGTGCGGCCGGCAAGGCCAGGTCGGTCGACGGGGGCGGGCGTCCGGTACTCGGTGTCGACACCGAGGTGCTGCTCGACGGGCGGCTGCTCGGCAAGGCGGTCGACGTCGCCGATGCCCGCGCGATGCTCGCCTCGCTCGCGGGGCGCTCGCACGAGGTCGTCTCCGGTCTGTGTCTCCGGACGCCGGAGTGGGAGGAGCTCGAGACGGTGACGACGCTCGTCACCGTTCGGCCGCTGTCGAGGGCCGAGATCGAGACGTACGTCGAGGCCGGCGAGTGGGAGGGGCGAGCAGGCGCCTACGCCATTCAGGGGCTCGGCGCGGGTCTGATCGAGCGCATCGACGGCGACTACCTGAACGTCGTCGGTCTCCCGGGCGCCCTGCTCCTACGGCTCCTGTCAGAGCGCCAGCAAGACGATTCCGGCGAAGACGAGCACCGAGCCGGCTAGGCGGCCGCGCGAAACTCGCTCGGCGAGCAGCTTGCCTGCCAGCACAGTTGCGAGGACGACCGACGACGAGCGCACGGCGAGCACGGACGCGGCGCTGCCGTGGCGGAGCGCGAGCAGCCCGAGGGTGAACGAACCGACATTCGCGATCGCTGCCACCCCGACGCTCCAGCCGAGCTCGCGTCGGATCGCCCGTGCGCCGACGAGCGGCGGATAGATCAGACACGGCAGCGCAAGCGTCAGCACGAAGTACGTCAGCGCACCGGCGTGCTGGATGCCGGCGCGGTCGACGAGCGTGTAGCCGGCGATCGAGACGGCGAGCGTCGCGGTCAACAACAGCGCCGTTCGGTCGTGGCTGCCGCGGACGCCGCTGACGAGCACGACGCCGACGCAGACGAGCAGGACACCGACGACCTCGGCCGAGGATGCGTGATGGCCGAGCCAGAGCACGGCGAAGGCAAGCACGAGCAGTGGCGCGAGGCCGCGGGTGATCGGGTAGACGAACGACACCTCGCTGCGGCGGTACGCCAGCGCCAGCGCGACCACGTAGACCGATTCGAGCACCGACGAGGCCAGGGCATAGGGCCAGACCGAGCTGTCTGCCTGCCACCAGACGATCGCGAACGGGAGCGCGATCAGGATCGAGAGCACGAACGTCGCCGCGGTGGCGGCTTGCACGTTCCGCGCTCGCCCGAGCAGGAGATTCCAGGCCGCGTGCAGCAGTGCGCTGCCGAGCGCGAGAGTCAGTGCGGAGAGCGGCAAGCTAGACTCGCCTCGGGTTCCCTATGAGCGTCTTCAATTACCTCACCGGTTTCGGCGGTCGCGACATGGCCGTCGACCTTGGTACAGCCAACACGCTCGTGTACGTCCGTGGGCGCGGCATCGTGCTCTCCGAGCCGTCGGTGGTCGCGATCGACCAGCGCTCGGGCGAGGTGCACGCGGTCGGCCTGGAGGCGAAACGGATGCTCGGCCGCACCCCCGGCACGATCAGCGCGATCAGGCCGCTCAAGGACGGGGTGATCGCCGACTTCGATGTCACCGAGCAGATGCTCCGTCACTTCATCCAGAAGGTGCATCAGCACCGGTTCGCACACCCGCGCGTCGTCGTCTGTGTCCCTTCGGGCGTGACCGGCGTCGAGAAGCGCGCGGTCGAAGAGGCGACGCTGAGCGCCGGCGCCCGCAAGGCGTACTTGATCGAGGAGCCGATGGCGGCCGCGATCGGCGCCGGCCTGCCGGTCGCAGAGCCGACCGGGAACATGATCGTCGACATCGGCGGCGGCACGACCGAAGTCGCAGTGATCTCGCTCGGCGGGATCGTCGTCTCGCAGTCGCTTCGCGTCGGCGGCGACGAGATGGACGAGGCGATCATCAACCACATCAAACGTGAGTACAAACTCCTGATCGGCCAGCAGACCGCCGAGGAGATCAAGCTCGAAGTCGGCTCCGCCTTCCAGATGAAGGAAGAGGTGCAGGCGGAGGTCCGGGGTCGCGACATGTTGACCGGCCTGCCGAAGACCGTGATCCTCTCGAGCGAGGAGGTTCGCCACGCGCTCGAGGAACCGGTCAACCAGATCGTCGACGCGATCAAATCCACGCTCGACAAGACACCGCCCGAGCTCGCTGCGGACATCATGGATCGCGGCATCGTGCTCGCCGGGGGCGGCGCGCTGCTCGGCGGCCTCGACGAGCGCCTGCGCCACGAGACGCACATGCCGGTGCATCTGGCCGAGTCGCCGCTCACCTGCGTCGCTGTCGGCTCAGGGCGCAGCCTCGAGGAGTTCGACGCGATTCACCGCAGCTCGCGCGCCCGCTCGCGCAACGGCCGCCGGCACTAGACCGACGGAAACGACGTCCGCGCGGCGACTTAGCGGGTGACCCCGCGATGCCCGCCGCCTCCATCTCCGATCCGCAAGCGTTTGCGCGCTTCTACGACGATGCACTGCCGCGGATCTACGGGTACTTCCTGCACCGTTGTGGCGGCGCAGCGTCGACCGCCGAGGAGCTGACCCAGGAGACCTTCGTCGCGGCGGTGACCGAGCTTCGCAAGGGCCGGCACGTCGACGCACCGCTGCCCTGGCTGTACGGGATTGCGCGGCACAAGCTGCTCGACCACTACCGGCGCGAGGGCCGACGACGCGAGGCACCGGGGTCGGTCGCCGAGGTCCCTGTGGAGGACAGCGACGAGCGCTCCCGTGTGCTCGTCGCGCTGGGCGCGTTGCCGGAGACTCAGCGCGCCGCGCTCGTGCTGCGGCATCTGGAGGGTCTCTCGGTGCCCGAGCTCGCCGCCGTGCTCGGGCGGAGCGTCGAGGCGGCCGAGTCGCTGCTGGCTCGCGGACGCGTGCAGTTCAAGCGCGCCTATCTGGAGGAGGCATCGTGAGCGCCGACCATCTGACGTCACTCCTCGGCGAGCTCGATCGTCCGGTCGCGCCGCGCGCCGCGTTCGCGGCCGAGTTGCGTGCCGGCCTGCTCGACGAGCTCGAACGGCCGGTTCGCCGGATCGGCCGGACGCTTCTGCTCGCGGCCGTACTGCTCCTGCTGCTCGCCGGAATCGCAACCGCGACCTATCTCGTCGTGCACGACCCGGTCGCGACGAAGCCTCCCGGCACCCTGACGCTGATCAACCCGAGCTCGAACGCCGCCGATCAGATCGTTGCGGTGCTCCCGGGCGGACGAACCCGCGTCGTGTGGCACTGCCCTCGGAACGTGTTCTGCGGCGACCTCACGAGCATCGATTGGTCCCCAGACGGGCGCCGGCTCGCGTTCGCGCTGACCGAGCTGGGCGGGCGAAGCGCCTACCCCGGACTCCATATTCTCGACACCCGGACGGGGCGTGACCTCCACATCCCGAGCCTGTCGCTCGCCCATCCCCTCTCACCGCACCAATCGGCGGCTGTCATGGAGCGGGCCTGGAAGCAGCTGATGGCGCGGCTCCGCTGCACCACCCCGTCGGATCTCGCCTGGTCGCCGGATGGCAGACGACTCGCGTATGCCTGTCGCCACGATCCCGACAACGCCCCGTGGCCGGCGGGTCCCAGAGCCAGGATCTACACGATCGGCAGCGACGGTAGGCATCGACGACTGGTCCCGACCGGCGTCGTCGATGCGTTCTCGCCCTCATGGTCACCCGACGGCAAGCGCATCGCCTTCGCAACCTGGGCCAAGCCCGTCGAGAGGATTCGCTATGACACCGAGAAGCCGCCGATCGTTCGCCATTCGTCGCTCTACGTTGTCGGGCTCGACGGCTCCGGTCGCAGGCTCCTCGTGCACGACGCGGCGACGCCCGACTGGTCTCCGGACGGGCACTCGATCGCGTACGACTCACTCGACGGCGTGAAGCTGATCAGCCCGTCGGGTCACGATCTGACCCCGACGCTGCCAGGCGTCGTCCCCCGCGCGATTGCCCCAAAGGGCGTTCCGGCCTGGTCACCGGACGGTTCACGCCTCTCCGTCCAGACGACTGCCGGCGTGCTGCTCGTGGAGACGTCGAGCTGGCGTTCCACGCTCGCCACCCGGCTGACCGGCAGCGGTCTGTTCGACCGCGCGCGTCCTGCGTGGTATCCAGGCCTGGGCTTGCCGGTGGTGAGGGGGATGAGCAACGCCCGCCCTGGTTGCAGTCCGTGCCTCTGACGATCGTCACCACCTTCTAACCGGAACGGCAGTTCCGCTTCTGCTAGGTTAAGCGGAACGAACAGTCCGCTTAGTGGAGGTGTGTGCCGTGGAGGCAGTTGTCGAAGGTGGAAGAACTCGGACGGAGACGAACCGCTGGCTCGTCCTCGTCCTCGTGTGCATTGCGCAGTTCATGGTGATTCTCGACGCGACGATCGTGAATGTCGCACTGCCGTCGATCCAGCACGGCCTGCACTTCACCCCGTCGAGCCTGCAGTGGATCGTCAATTCGTACGCGCTTGTCTTCGGCGGCTTCCTGCTGCTCGGCGGACGCGCGTCCGACCTGCTCGGACGGCAGCGGCTGTTCGTTGCCGGCATCGTCGTCTTCACCGTCGCCTCGCTGATCAACGGGATCGCGACGTCGTCGGGCATGCTCGTCGGCGGTCGCGCACTCCAGGGGCTCGGAGCCGCGCTCGTCTCGCCGGCGGCGCTGTCGATCGTGACCACGACCTTCGCCGAAGGCGCTGAGCGAACCAAGGCGCTCGGCATCTGGAGCGCCATCGCCGCCGGGGGCGGCGCCGTCGGCCTGGTGCTCGGCGGCCTCCTCACGGAGACGCTCTCCTGGCGCTGGGTCTTCTTCATCAACCTGCCGATTGGGATCGCTGCAGCGCTGCTCTCGCTCCGTTACGTCCCGAACTCCCGCGCCGAGAAGCGGCCCGACACGGCGGACGTCGCCGGCGCAGTCACGGTGACGTCGGGGTTGCTCGTGCTCGTCTACGGCATCGTCAAGGCCCAGGACTACGGCTGGACCTCGGCCAAGACGCTGGGTCTCGGAGCGCTCGCAGCGGTCCTGCTGGGGTCGTTCGTCCTGATCGAGCTGCGCTCGAAGGCGCCGTTGATCCGGCTCGGGATCTTCCGCCTGCGCTCGCTGACGGCGAGCAACGTGGCGATGCTGCTGGTCGCGTCGGGGCTGTTCTCGATGTTCTACTTCGCCGGCATCTACCTGCAGGAGATCCTGAACTACGGCCCGCTCAAGGCCGGCCTGGCATTCCTGCCGTTCACCCTCGGCATCATCGTCGGCGCCGTCGCCTCGCAGCAGCTGATCCAGCGGATCGGGATCCGCGCGGTCGTCTTCATCGGCCTGACACTCGGTGCGGTCGGGCTCCTGTACTTCACGCAGCTCTCCACGACCAGCACCTACCTGGCCAACGTCTTCCCGACGATCGCCGTCATGTCGATCGGCATGGGCATGACCTTCGTACCGTTGACATTGCTCGCGACGACGAACGTCGACTCCGATGACGCTGGGCTCGCGTCGGGTCTGTTCAACACCTCGCAGCAGATCGGAGGCGCGCTCGGTCTCGCCGTCCTCTCGACGCTCGCGACCTCGCGGACGAGTTCTCTGGTCGACTCCGGCGTGGGACAGGCGACCGCCGTGACGAACGGCTTCCACGTCGCCTTCGCCGTCGGTGCAGGGTTGCTCCTTGCCGGCATCGCGGTGATCGCGGTCTTCATCCGGAGAGAGGACGTGACGCAGATCGATGCGGCCGAGGTGGCGGTACCGGCCTGATGGTCGCCGTCACCCGCGAGCTCCGTGCCGACGCTCAGCGAAACCTCGCGCGCATCCTGGAGGCTGCGCGCGAGGTGTTCGCCGAAGAGGGCATCGACGCCCGCGTGACCGAGATCGCCGCGCGGGCAGGCGTCGGCGTCGGCACGATCTTCCGCCGCTTCCCGAACAAGGACGAGTTGATCGTCGCGCTGCTCGAACAGCGCGGGCGCCAGCTCAGCGAGTCGGCCGATGCCGCGCTCGCCGGCGACGACCCCGGGCTCGCCTTCCGCCGGTTGATCGAGCAGGGAGTCGAGATGCAGATCGGCGACCGGGGCCTGTGCGACGCGATCGGCACCGATCTGCTCGCCCGCGACGAGCTGCGCGCCCAGTTCGACCTCGTGCACGCAAAGCTCGAAGCCGTTCTGCGCCGCGCACAGGAGGCCGGAGCTGTGCGAGCCGACGCAACCGCAGAAGACCTGCTCTTCGTGGTGCACGGGGTTGCGCACGCCGGCCTGATGCTCGAAGACGCAGCCCCCGGCGCCTGGCGCCGCCACCTCGGGCTCGCGCTCGACGGGCTCCGCCCGGAGGCAGCGACACCGCTGTCCCGGAAGCCGCTGACGCGGCGCCAGTTTCAGGCCGCTCGCTGCGGCGGCTAGAATCAGTCGGTCTGTGCCTCGCAACCGGACCGTCCGCTTCGCGGTCCTGGGCAACTCCGTCCAGCGCACCGCCGCCTCCGGCTACCCCTCGAGTCGCTCCAGCGCCCTCAAGCGTCGGATCGTCGTGGGCGGCCTGATTGCCCTTTCCCTCGTTCTGATCACGGTTTCGTTCCGCTCGAGCGCCCTCGACGGCGTCCAGGGAACGGCCGCCGGCATCCTGCGCCCGTTCGAGATCGCCGCCGACCGCGTCTCGCGCCCGTTCCGCGACACGATCGGCTGGGTGCACGGGCTCACGAACGCGAAGTCCGAGAATGCAAAGCTGAAGCGGCAGGTCGAGTCGTTGCGCGAGCAGATCGTTCTCGACGAGTCGGCGGTGCAGGAGAACGTGCAGTTGCGCGCACAGCTCGCCTACCACGGTCCGCCGTCGCGCGCGAACTTCGACCTGAAGCACGCCGCGGTGCTCACCAACCCGCAGAGCGCTCTCGACGAGAGCATCACGATCGCGGCCGGCACGCACGACGGGATCCGCGCCGGTAGCCCGGTGATCGACGCGAGCGGCGGACTGGTCGGGACGATCGACCGCGCTTGGCCCAGCGTCGCGCGAGTGACGCTGCTGACGCAAGGTCAGAACGTGACCGCGACCGATCTGAACGACCCGGCCGCCACCGGGGTCGTCAGAGGTGGCGGCGGAGGTGGGGACGTGCTCGTCTTCGACCGCGTCTCGAAGGCCGCGAACGTCGCCGTCGGCAACATCGTCATCTCGGCCGGCTCGCTCGGCAAGGGCGCGCTGCCCTCGATGTTCCCGCGGGGCCTTCGCATCGGGACGGTTTCGAGCGTCAGCAACAACGACGTCGACACGTTCAAGACGATCCAGATCGAGCCGTTCGTCGACTTCTCGTCGCTGCAGTCGGTGATCGTGCTCGTGCCCCGCCCGGGAGCGACCCGTTGATGGACGGGCTGAAGGCCGCAGCGGTGCTCTTCGTCGCGGCCCTGCTGCAGCTCTCCGTGCTCACCGAGTACCGCGCCTTTCGCACCGCCAGCATCGTGCTGGTGGCACTGCTCTCGATCGCCTTGCTGCGAGGTTCGATCTTCGGCGCGATCGCCGGCTTCGGAACGGGACTGATGCTCGACACGGCCACGCTCGGCACACTCGGCGTGACGTCGCTCCTCATGACGGTGGGGGGTTTCTGGATCGGCCGCTACGGCGAGACGACCGCCCGCGACCGCTTCCACGCGCCGTACGTCTCGGTCGCCGTCGTGACCGTCCTCTACGCGCTCGGCCAGCTGTTCCTGCAGTTCGTGCTCGGCGAGCCCGCGCCTGCCGGCGTGGTCGTGCATGCGCTCCCGCTCGGCCTGCTCGTCAACCTCCTCTTGACCCTGCCGGTCTACGGCCTGGTGCGGCGGCTCTTCCCGCCGCAGCAGATCGGCGACCGTGTGCGGGAGGTCCGACTCCTTGGCTGAGAGCCCGTTCCCGCGCGGCGGCCGGTTCCTCCCCGGCGACCCACGTGTCGAGGAGCCGTACCGGCTGACGCCGCAGACCGCGCTCCGCGTCGCCGTGCTCGGATTCCTCGCGCTGGCGGTCTTCGCCGTGCTGTTCCTGCGCCTCTGGGCGCTGCAAGTTCTCTCCGGCGACCGCTATCTGTCGGTCGCGAACGACAACCGTGTGCGCACGATCCGGCTCGAGGCGCCACGCGGCCCGATCGTCGACCGCAATGGGTACGTGTTGGTGGGCAACGTCGCCGGCACTCGCGTCGAGCTCTGGCCCGCCGACCTTCCGAAGACGTGGACTGCGCGGCGGCGGGAGCTCCACGCGCTCGCAGCCGTCACGGGGACCTCGGTGAAGGACATGCTCGCGCAGTTGAACGCCCACGGCGACGACCCGCTGACGCCGGTCGTCGTGCAGCGGGGCGTTCGCGTCGGATCAGGTCGACTACCTGCTCGAGCACTCGCTGCAGTTCCCCGGCGTCCGGACCCAGAACAGCTTCCTACGCAGCTACCCGTACCAGTCGCTCGCTGCTCAGGTCGTCGGCTACGTCGGCGCGATCTCACCCGCGCAGTACAAGGCGCGGAAGAAGAAGGGCTACCAGGCAACCGACTCGATCGGCCAGGCGGGCGTCGAGTCGACGTACGACACCTACCTGCGCGGGAGGGACGGGAAGGCCCAGTTGACGGTCGACTCACGCGGCCGTCCCAAGGGCGCCGTCGTCGCGCAGACGACCCCGACGCCCGGCGAGGAGCTGCGTCTGACGATCGACATCCGCCTGCAACGTGCAGCCGAGCGGGCGCTCCGTTACGGCGTCAACCTCGCCCATGCGAGCTTCGAGGGACAGCACGCGAACGGCGGCGCGATCGTGGCGCTCAGCCCGAAGGACGGCGCGGTGCTGGCGATGGCCTCGTACCCGACCTACCAGCCGTCGATCTTCGTCGGGCGGAAGGACCCTGCCAAGCTCGCCCCGCTACTCGACATGAAGGTCGCAAACGCAGACAACCACCCTGGCTTCAACCGCGCGATCAGCGTGGCCTATCCGCCAGGCTCGACGTTCAAGCCGGTGACGGCGCTCGCCGCGATGCAGGAAGGGCTGATGCGGCCGTACGACACGATCCCGTGCACGCCGACCTTCAAGGATCACGGCTCGACGTTCCACAACTGGACGCCGCTGATCGACACCGGCATGACGCTGACCACCGCGATCGCGCAGTCCTGCGACACGTACTTCTACGAGCTCGGCAAACGCTTCTACAACCTGCCACCTGACCGAGGGCACCCGCTCCAGGCCTGGGCCAACCGCTTCGGGCTCGGTGAGACGAGCGGCCTCGACGTCGGCCCGGAGAATCCCGGCCTGATCGCGACGCCCGAATGGCGCAAGAAGGCGTTCCCGGCGAGCGCCGGCTACGGCGAGCTCGACCGCACCTGGAAGCCGGGGTACTCGATCCAGATGGCGATCGGCCAGAACCAGGTGCTCGTCACGCCGCTGCAGATGGCGCGCTTCTACGCGATGATCGCGAACGGCGGCAAGCTGGTGACCCCGCACGTCGCCGACGACGTCGAGCTGACCGGGGCGAAAGGCCAGCCGCCGCACGTGCTGCGGCGTTTCGGAGGCGAGTCGCCGCAACCCACGGGCGTCGATCCGACCGCCTTGACCTACGTGCAGCGCGGTCTCGAAGAGGCGACCCACTCGCCGGCCGGAACCTCCTCGGGCGTCTTCGGCTCGTTCCCCGTCGACATCGTCGGCAAGACCGGAAGCGCCGAGAAGCTGGTCACCCTGCCGGGCTACTCGACCCCGCAGAACCTGACCCAGTCCTGGTGGTGCGGCTACGGGCCCTATACGGCGCCGTCGATCGTCGTGTGCGCCGTGATCGAGAACGGCGGCCACGGGGGCACGGCCGCTGCGCCCGCCGCGTTGAAGGTGTTCGAGCAGTACTTCCACACGTCGGCCCCGATCACGAGCCACGCCTCCGACTGATGTCGATCGAAGCCGTCAACCCACGCGCGAGAAGCCTGCGCACCCGCCGCGAGGTGGAGGCGCTCGGTCTCGCCGACCGCCTGCTGCGACTCGACTGGCTACTGCTCGCGGCGCATGCCGGCATCGTCGTCTACGGGCTCTGGGCGATCGACGGCATCACGATTCACGACGCCGGCGGCTCCGCCGTGGCCCGGCAGGCTGTCTACGCCTGTGCCGGCGGGCTGTTGTTCCTCGGAGCGCTGTTCGTCGACCCGGACCGGTATCAGCGGCTCGCGCGGCCGATCTACTTCGGCACGCTCGCCGTGATGATCTTCGTCCTGGTCGCCGGGGCCGCGACGCGCGGTTCGCGCCGCTGGATCGACGTCGGCTTCTTCACCTTCCAGCCGTCCGAGTTCGGGAAGGTCGTCTTCGTCCTGGCGTTGGCCGGCTTCGTCGTCGAGCGCTCCCGCTCGCTGTCCAGCCCGCGGGCGCCGCTCGCGATCATCGGCTACGGGCTCGTGCCGATCGTGCTCGTGTTCCTTCAGCCCGACATCGGCACGGCGCTCGTCTACGCGGCGGCGCTCGCAGCAGTCCTCTTCATCGCGGGCGTGCGTTGGTCACATCTCGTGCTGCTGGCGACGATGACCGTCGTCGCCGCGCTCAGCGTCCTCTGGCTGCTGCCGGCGGCGGGCGTCAACGTGCTCAAGCCGTACCAGACGGCTCGCCTGACCGGCTTCACCCATCCGGCGAACGATCCGCGCGGAGCGACCTACAACCTGACCCAGTCGATCACCGCGGTCGGCGCCGGCGGCCTGCGCGGGCGAGGCGTGCAAGGTGCGACCCAGACGCGGCTCGACTACCTGCCGGAGCACGCTACCGACTTCGCGTTTGCGTCCCTCTCGGAGGAGCATGGCTTCTTCGGCGCATCGATCCTGCTGCTGCTCTACCTGCTTGTCGTCTGGCGCGCTCTCAAGATCGTGACCAGCGCACGCGACCTCTTCTGCGCCGTCGTCGCGGGCGGAATCGCTTTCATGTTCCTGTTCCAGGTGTTCGTCAACAGTGCGATGACGATGGGTATCGCGCCGATCACCGGCATTCCGCTGCCGTTCGTCTCGGTCGGCGGATCGTCGATGATCACCAACTTCCTGGCGCTCGGAATCCTGCAGGCGATCTACATGCGGCGCGTTCTTCGACGGAGAGGTTGAAACGAGTGAAGAAGCTCAATCCGCTCGCGGTTCTGTCACTCCTACGCGAGCTACGGCGGGGGATCGGCGATCGACGCCCACTGGGAATCGCCGGTGCGCGCGAGCTCGTCCCGCTGCTGGCCCGCGAGCTGCGGGAAGGCGGCGACGCGTCGGCCGTCGTCGAAGACAGGGTCGAAGGGCTCGCGGTGCTCGTCTGGCTCGGCGCGGCCGATGAGGATCGCCTGCGGGCTGCCTCGCGCGCGGGCGTCCCGATCATCGCGGTCACGGACGAGGCGTCGGTGCCCTACGTGCTCAGCGCGGATCTCGTGCGCGTGCCGCCCGGCCAGGGATTCCCAATCGAGGCGATCGCCGCCGCGATCGCCGCGCATCTCGGCGAGGAAGCCTCCGTCCTCGCGGCTCGCCTGCCGGTGCTGCGCCCGGCGGTGAGCAAGGCGCTGATCGCGCGGGCCTCGAAGCGCAACGCGCTGATCTCGGCAGCGATCTTCATCCCCGGCGTCGACATGCCGATCCTGACGCTCAACCAGATTCGGCTCGTGATGCGACTTGCGATCGCACACGGCGAAGCACTCGATCGCCATCGCGCCGCCGAGTTGTTCGGCGTCGTCGGGGCAGGCTTCGGGTTCCGCGCCATCGCCCGCGAGGTGCTCGACCTGGTTCCGGTCGCGGGTTGGGCCGTCAAGGGCGGAATCGCCTACGCCGGGACGAAAGCGATCGGCGAGGCCGCTGTGCGGTACTTCGAAGCGCGCCAGTAGCACGGCCCGCGGTCCGTCCGGTCCTGGTCCTACGCTCTCTCAAACGCGACGGGAGGTGACGCGCATGGCACTCACGGGACACCAGGAAGCGATGGAGCTCTTGCTGATCGAGGAGGCGGACGCATGGTTCGAGTATCTCGAGGCGACCCGCGCCCAGTCCGAACGCCGTTACGTCGAGCTCGAGCCGTGGGCGTGGGCCAGGCTCTCCCAACGCCTGCGCGCGATCCGCGCACGTCGCGGCAAGCTTCGCCCTGCCGTCGAAGCCGCGTAAACAGACGCAACCACCGTCGCTGGTACTCTGCGGAAAGGCCTATGCCAAGGCTTTTCCATCCCACCCGCGACGCGCGCCCGTTTCTGTCACTTGTGAAGTTCGCTTCACTCGTGAATACAGCGAGGCTGCGCGCGCGCATTAGTCAGGAGAGATCGTTTGCCATTGCCCTGGTTCCGGCGCAAGAAGCCGGCAGAGCAGGCGCCGTACGCGGCCGCCTCGGAGAACCTCGAAGTTGAATCGCTGACCGTCGAACGACCTGCCGCAGAACCCGCGGCGGGAGGCGACGGACAATCGACCACCACCCCGAACAAGCGTCGCCGCGGCACCCGCGGCGGGCGCAACCGGAAGAAGAAACCCGCCGACGGAGCTACCGTCGATGCGGGAGCCGAGCCGACGGCCGAGAAGCCGGCCGGCCGGGAGCGCAAGGCCCCCGAACGCAAGCCGCGTGAACGGCCGGCGCAGTCGCGGCGGCGCACGCCGCCGAAGCGCGCTCCGCTGCCGAAGGCGAAGCGGGAGCTGCTCATCTCTGTCGATGCCGGCGAGAAGCGCGTCGCCGTGCTCGAGGACGACAAGGTCGCCGAGGTGTATCTCGAGCGGCCGGAGCGCCACTCGATCGCGGGGAACATCTATCTCGGCGTCGTCGACAACGTCCTGCCCGGCATGGAAGCCGCGTTCGTGGAGATCGGGCTCGAGAAGAACGGGTTCCTCTACGTGGACGAGATCGTCGGGCCCGAACTCGAAGGACGCAAGGGCGCACGCAAGATCCAGGATCTGATCCAGCGCGGCCAGACGGTTCTCGTCCAGGCGGTCAAGGACCCGATGAAGACCAAGGGCGCGCGGCTGACCACGGAGGTCTCGCTTCCCGGACGGTTCGTCGTGTTCGTTCCGCACGGCGACGGTCTCGGAGTCTCGCGGCGGATCGACGATGAGGAGCGGAACCGGCTCAAGGCGATTCTCAAGGAGATTGCGCCGAAGCACGGAGGCGTGATCGTGCGCACCGCCGCCGAGGGAGCATCGGCCGAGGACATCGAACGCGACCTCGACTTCCTGCAGCGGCTGTGGAAGTCGATCGAGGCGCAGGCGAAGGACGCGAAGGCGCCGTCGCTGATCTACCAGGAAGCAGAGCTGCCCCTGCGGGTCGTCCGCGATCTCTTCACGGGCGACTTCGAGCGGCTGCTCGTCGACCACGACCGCACGCACAAGCGCATCGTCGGTTACCTGAAGAAGACCTCGCCGCACATGGCCGAGCGGGTGACGCGCTACAAGGAGCGCGAACCGCTGATGGAGGCCTTCGGCGTCGACCAGGAGATCAAGTCGACGCTCAATCGCCGGGTCGACCTGCCTTCCGGGGGCTATCTGATCTTCGACTACGCCGAGGCGTTCACCGTGATCGACGTCAACACCGGCCGCTTCGTCGGCTCGCGCTCGAAGAAGTCCGGCGCCCGGCTCGAGGACACGATCACCAAGAACAACCTCGAAGCCGTCAAGGAGGTCGTCCGCCAGCTTCGTCTACGCGACATCGGCGGGATCATCGTCATCGACTTCATCGACATGGCGAGCCCGAAGAATCGCGCGGCTGTCGAGAAGGCGCTCGGCGAGGAGCTCGAGCGCGACCGCACCAAGACTTACGTGGTCGAGATCTCACCGCTCGGATTGGTCGAGATGACGCGCCAGAACGTCACAGACGGTCCGCGCGAGGTGATGACGAAGAAGTGCCCGACCTGCGGTGGAGACGGCATCGTCGTCTCCGAGCACACGGCCGCCGTCGACGTCGAGCGGCGCCTGCGCTCGCTCGTCACGCCAGGTTCCCGCGACAAGGCGTTCAAGGTCGAGGTCGAGTCGAAGGTCGCATCCCTCGTCGTCGGTCCCGGGGGCTCGCGCCTCCGCGAGCTCGAGGAGACGACCCGTCGCCGCTTCTTCCTCGTCGGCAAGGAGGGCGAGCATCTCGATCACTTCCGGGTGCTCGAGCAGGGAACACTCGAGAAGGTCGCGCCCAAGGTTCCGGTCGAGCTCGGCCAGGAGCTCAGCCTGACGCTCGGCGAGGTCGGGCTGTACGACGCCCACGCCGGGGTCGGCAAGGTCGAAGGTCTCGATGTCGTCGTCGCCGACGCAGCCAAGCTGGTCGGCAAGAAGGTCAAGGTGCGGATCGCCGCGGTCACGGAAGGCCTCGCGTGGGCTGAGTTGCTCGTCCCGCTCGAGCAGTCCCGCGAGCCGCTGACGGCGGAGTCCGAGGCCGAGAAACCGACACGCGCGAAGCGGAGCTCGACGCGTAAGAAGGACGAGCTCGTCGCGGACGCCGTCGACGAGACCGCCGACGACGAGGTCGAGGAGGAGCTGGCTGAAGAGGTGGCGCCCGAGGTGCGGATCGACCCGGAGACGGGCGAGGTGCTGCCACCGAAGAAGCGCACCCGCCGCGGGTCTCGTGGTGGGCGGAACCGCAAGAAGAAGCCCGTCACCGCGGGCGAGCCTGCCGTCGAAGGGGAGATTGCGGAAGGCGATGCGCCGCCGGCCGTGACGGTCGACGAGGACGACGCGCCGTCCCCGACGAGCCCGGGCCCGGTGATCCACCTGCCGGAGCGCGATCTCGGCGAGGCCGAGAGCGAGAATGGGGATGCGCCGGCGACGCCCAAGAAACGCACACGTCGAGGCTCGCGCGGCGGGAAGAACCGCCGCAAGAAGCCGGTCGCCGACGGCGCGGCACTCGAGGTCGGGTCACTCACGACCGACGAGGCATCCCCGAACGGTGCGGAGCCCGAGCCGGAAGTCGCGCCAGATCCCGTCCCCGAGCCGGAAGAAGTCGTTGTGGAGCCCGTGGCGCTGCTCGAGCCCGCGCCCGACGTCGCGTCGTCCCAGGAACAGGAGCCTGAGGCGGAAGCCGACGACGACGAGGACGAGGGCAAGGCCGCGGACGCCTGGGGTTACACGCCGATGAGCGAGTGGGGCATGGACGAGCGCTAGCGGGTCCCGCTACACTTGCGACCGCTTCGCTGCGGGCGACCTTCGCCCGCGCGACACTTCACACCCGCATCACCACACACCAATGGACTACGCAATCATCCGTCTTGGCGGCAAGCAGTACCGCGTCCGGGAGGGCGAGACGCTTGTCGTCGACCGCGTCAAGGCAGACGAGGGGAAGACCTTTACCCCCGACGTCCTCCTCGGCGACGGTGCGACCGTGACTGCGAAGGTGCTCGCGCACGAGCGCGGGCCGAAGATCCTGATCGGCAAGTACCGCAAGCGCACGGGCTACAAGCGGCATACCGGCTTCCGCGCAGCGACCTCCCGGATCGAGATCTCGCTCGGCGGGGCCAAGAAGTCGAAGCCGGCGGCGGCCAAGAAGCAGGCTCCGGCCGCGGAGGCGACGCCTGCCGCACCCGAGGCGACGGACGATCACGTCAAGGGCATGCCGAGCGGCTACGAGGGCATGACCGTGGCGCAGATCGCCGAAGGCGCAAAGACCTGGAACCACCCGATGCTCGAAGCAGCGCTCGAGTATGAGCGCGCGCACGCCGCCCGAAAGGGCGCGGTCGCGGCACTCGAATCGGCACTCAAGGCGAAGGACGAGGAGGCGTAGTCGATGGCACACAAGAAGGGCCTCGGTTCCTCCAAGAACGGCCGTGACTCGAACCCGAAGTACCTCGGGGTGAAGATGTTCGACGGCCAGGCAGCGGAGGCGGGCAACATCATCGTCCGCCAGCGCGGCACGCGCTTCCGCCCGGGCCCGGGTACCCAGATCGGCCGCGACGACACGATCTTCGCGATCCGCCCCGGCACCGTCTCGTTCCGGACGAGCGGCGAGCGCCGCACCATCTCGGTGCTCGAGTCCGCCGACGACGCTCAGGCCTAGCTCGACGCAACCCGTCGTTTGACGAAGGGCCGTGTCTCGGGAGGCCGTGCCCGGTTCTGGGAGGCCCGCGCTACGGTTCGGCGATGTTCAGCGATCGGGCAACGATTCACGTCCAGGCCGGCAAGGGCGGCGACGGAGGCCTCAGCTTCCGGCGCGAGAAGTTCGTGCCGAAGGGCGGCCCCGACGGTGGCGACGGCGGCGACGGAGGAGATGTCGTCCTGGTCGCCGACCCCGCTCTCCGCGACCTCTCGGCCTTGCAGCGGCGACGCCTGATCAAGGCGACGCGCGGTGAGAACGGCCGCGGGGCACGAAAGCACGGTGCGAACGGCGAGGACGCAGAAGTTCGGGTGCCCGTGGGGACACAGGTCTTCACCGAGGACGGCGGCCTGATCGCAGATCTCGCGCACCCCGGTGCGCGCGTGGTGCTGGCCCAGGGTGGCAGCGGCGGCCGCGGCAACGCACGGTTCGTCTCCTCGACCCGGCAGGTGCCGCGCTTCTCCGAGGTCGGGCCGCCGGGAGAGGAGTCCGACGTCGAACTGCATCTGAAGCTGCTCGCGGACGCGGCACTCGTCGGCCTGCCGAACGCAGGCAAGTCCTCGTTGCTCACGCGCATCTCGAATGCGAAGCCGAAGGTCGCCGAGTATCCGTTCACGACCCTGCAACCGGTGCTCGGCACCGTCGTCGCGCCGGACGGGCGCCAGTTGGTCGTCGCGGACGTTCCGGGGCTGATCGAAGGCGCGAGCGAGGGCGTCGGCCTCGGACACGAGTTCCTCGCGCACCTCGAGCGTGCCCGCACGCTCGTGCACGTGATCGACGCATCCAAGGACGTCGCCGAACAGTGGCATACGATCGACGCCGAGCTTGCCGCCTACGGAGCGGGCCTCGACGAGCGCCCGCAGATCGTCGCCCTGAACAAGCTCGATCTCGCCCCGGAGGCAGCGTTCCCGATCGACGACCCCCGCGTTCTCGCGGTCTTTCGTCTCTCCTGCGCGACCGGCGAGGGGCTCGAAGAGTTTCGCCGCAGCCTGTTCACGCTGGTCCCAGAGCCCGAGCTGCCGGAGCGGGACGAGGACGAGCTCGCCGACTACCTCGTCTACCGGCCCAAGCCGAAGACGCGGCAATGGCGGCTGCTGCGCACCGAGGGCGGCTTCCGCGTGCTCGGCACTCCGCCGTCGGACGACGAGCTCGAACGCGCGCTTCGTGCGGCCGGTGCAAAGGTCGGCGCCACCGTCGAGGTCGGCGACGAAGAGTTCGAGCTGGCGTGACCGCGACGCTCGGCCTGTACGGCGGCTCGTTCGACCCGCCGCACCTCGGTCACGTCGAGCTCGCGGAGCGCGCGAAGCTGGAGCTCCCACTCGAACGCCTGCTCGTACTCGTCTCGGCTGATCCGGGCCACAAGCAGGTCGACACGCCGGGCGAGATCCGCCTGCAGCTGGCGCGCGCCGCGTTTCCGGACGACGACGTCGAGCTCGATCCGACCCCGCGCACGATCGACCTGTTGCGTGCGCATCCAGACTGGGTCGACCCGATCTTCCTGATCGGCGCCGACGAGTTCTGCGACTTCGCCCACTGGAAGGAGCCTGGTGCGGTGCTCGAGCTGGCACGACTCGCGGTTGCAACGCGGCCTGGCTTCCCGCCCGACCGGCTCGACGCAGTGCTGGTCGAGCTCGACCGGCCCGATCGGGTCGCCTTCTTCGCGATCGACCCCTTGCCGATCTCCTCACGTGAGCTTCGAGGCCGCGTCGCCGCCGGCGCAGACATCTCTGCCGAGGTCCCGGACGCGGTGGCGACGCTGATCCGGGAGTGCGGTCTCTATGCCCACCCCTCCGGCTACACTGGCAGAGCTTGAGCCCAATCGACCAAGCACGCCGGATCGCGGCGCTCGCCCAGGGAAAGCTCGCGCGCGACGTGGTCCTCCTCGACATGCGGCCTGTCTGTTCCTACACGGACTTCTTCGTCGTGTGCACGGGCGGCAACGCGCGGCAGACGAAGGCGATCTGGGACGAGGTGCACAAGGGCCTCAAGGCCGACGACGGCCTCGTGCCACGCTCGGTCGAAGGGGCGACGGAGGCGACCTGGATCGTCGGCGACTACATCGACGTCGTGCTCCACGTCTTCACGCCCGAGGCCCGCGAGTACTACCGCCTCGAGGAACTGTGGGACGACGTGCCGCACGAGACGCTCGAAGCAGCCTCGGCCTAAACGCGACTCTGCGACCGGCAGCAGGGCGTTCGCCGGCCAAGCGACCTCGAGTTCGCGGCTACACTTTCCGGGCTGCCCGGGCCCATAGCTCAGCTGGGAGAGCGTCTGGCTGGCAGCCAGAAGGTCGCCGGTTCGAGCCCGGCTGGGTCCATCACCACTGAGTTGACTCACGAGGCCCTGTGGGGCCTCGTGGTTTCTCATCAGGTCTGATTTACTCCGAGGACACCGCCGCGCCGACTCAAGGAGCTAACGATGCGTCAAGCGTTCATCTCAATCGAAAAGGGCTTCCACACCTATTCGGAGGGTATGACGCTTGCTGCAACGAACGCTCAACTTGGGAATCCTGGCGCATGTAGACGCCGGTAAGACAACTCTCACCGAACGGCTGCTGTACGAGGCCGGGGTCATCGACGAGCTCGGCAGCGTCGACGCCGGCACCACGCAGACCGACTCGCTGGCGCTGGAGCGGCAGCGCGGGATCACGATCAGGTCGGCCGTCGCGTCGTTCGCGCTCGGCGATGTCAACGTCAACCTGATCGATACGCCGGGGCACCCGGACTTCATCGCCGAGGTGGAACGGGTCCTGAGCGTCCTGGACGGCGCGGTGCTCGTGATCTCTGCGGTCGAGGGCGTGCAACCGCAGACGCGCATCTTGATGCGTGCGCTGCAGCGGCTGCGGATTCCGACCTTGATCTTCATCAACAAGATCGATCGCCGCGGCTCCGACGACGAGCGTGTGTTGAAGGCGATCTCGGAACGCCTCGGCGCTGCGACCATCCCGATGGGAACGGGACACGAGCTCGGAACCCGCACTGCCTCGTTCATTCGCTTCGGCGCAGATGATCCCGAGTTCCGAGCTCGCCTGGCCGAAGCGCTCGCCGAGCGTGACGAGGAAATGCTGGCGGCATATGTCGAGGACGCGTCGCGTATCTCGTACCCGCAGCTTCGCGAGGGGCTCGCGACGCAGACCCACCGAGCGCTGGTTCATCCCGTCTTCTTCGGGTCCGCGATCACTGGTGCAGGCGTGGCGGCGCTGATGGCGGGGCTGGTGGAGTTGCTGCCGGCCCCTGCCGGCGATCCCGAGGGTCCCGTTTCGGGCGTCGTCTTCAAGATCGAACGCGGGGCGAACGGTGAGAAGATCGCGTTCGTCCGGATGTTCTCGGGAACGGTCCGAACGCGCGACCGGCTCCACTTCGGCCGCGATCTCGACGACAAGGTGACGGCGATCGCCGTCTTCGAGCGCGGACCTGCCGTGGCGCGGGCCTTCGTCACGGCCGGCGCGGTCGGAAAGCTCTGGGGTCTCGCCGAGATCCAGATCGGCGACCGGATCGGCGAGGCCGGGGGCGGTGGCACGCACCATCAGTTTCCTCCGCCGACACTGGAGTCGGTCGTCGTCGCACGCGACAACGGTGACCGTGAACGGCTCCGGATTGCGCTCACACAACTCGCCGAGCAAGATCCGCTGATCAACGTCCGGCAGGACGACAGCCGCCGGGAGCTCTCTGTCTCCCTGTACGGCGATGTCCAGAAGGAGGTTGTCCAAGCGACGCTCGCGAGCGAGTTCGGCCTCGACGTCTCATTCCGCGAAACGACGCCGATCTACGTCGAGCGGCCCGTCGACCACGGTGAGGCGATCGAGATCCTGCGCGCGGAGTCGAATCCGTTTCTCGCCACGATCGAGCTCCGCATCGATCCGGCGCCGAACGACACGGGTGTCTCGTTCCGGCTGCAGGTCGATCCTCGCACCGTCCCGCTGTACCTCTACAAGACACTTGAAGGCTTCACCGAACGCATGGATCAGTACGTTCGCCAGACCCTGCGGGAGGGACTCTTCGGCTGGCGGGTCACCGACTGCGTCGTGACGATGACGAAGTGCGCCTACAGCGTCCCCGACGGCCCTCCATCGAGACGGGGACCGCTCAGCACGGCCGCGGATTTCCGCAAGCTCACGCCGCTCGTTCTCATGCAGGCCCTCGAGCGCGCCAGGCCGGTTGTCTGTGAGCCAATCGTTCGCGTCGACCTTGAGATCCCGACGGGCACGCTGGGAGCGGTCCTCGCCGCGCTCGCGCGGCTCGGCGCGACCGTCGAGGCACCGTCGCTGCGGCAGAGTCTCGCGACGGTCGAGACGATCCTGCCCGCAACACGGGCGCAGGACCTGCAGCGCCAGCTGCCGGGTCTGACGGGCGGCGAGGGTGTGCTCGACACGAGCTTCGCCGGCTACCAGCCGGTGAGCGGCGACCAGCCGACCCGGCGACGCACGACGCCAAACCCGCTCAACCTCGCCGAGTACATGAGGTACTTCGCGCTGCGGGTGGGCCGATCTGACGAGCCTCCCGTAGGGGATTTCTCGATCTTCGATCGGTGTCGCGCCCGTTCCGCATCAACCACACGGCGATCCACACGTTTCACCGTCCGACACCACTCGACTGCGAAGGCGAACGTCAGGCGGGCGCCTTCCGCCGAAAGGAAGGGACGAATGCGTTCCACGATTGGAGCTGCGCTCGTCGTGTTGTTGACGGCACTCGTCGTCGCAGGCACGGCAGGCGCCAAACAAGTGAAGACGGGCGGCACGCTGAACGTCGACCTCGCCACCGATGTCGATTACACCGACCCGTCGCTCAGCTATCTGTCGACCGGTTGGGAGCTCGAGTACGCGACGTGCCTCAAGCTCGTCAACTACCCGGATGCGAACGGCCCGCGGGCGAGCCAGCTCGTGCCAGAGGCGTCGTCCGGCTTCCCGAAGGTCTCGAAGGACGGCAAGACGTACGACTTCACGGTCGCTGCCGGGTTCACGAAGTTCTCGAACGGCCAGCCGGTGACCGCCGCATCCTTCAAGGCGGCCCTCGACCGCGACGCCGATCCGAAGATGCAGTCGCCCTCAGGTGCGTTCATGTCCGACATCGTCGGTGCGAACGTGAGCCCGGTCTCGGGCGTGCGGGTCAAGGGCAACCACCTCCTGATCACGATGACGCATGCTGCACCGGATCTGCTCGCCCGGTTGGCGATGCCGTTCTTCTGTGCGGTGCCTGCGTCGTTGCCACACGATCCGAACGGCGTCGACACGCCGCCGTCGGCCGGCCCGTACTACGTCTCCAGCCGCGTTGCGAACAAGTCGATCGTGCTCAAGCGCAACCCGTACTACAAGGGCAAGCGCCCGCACAACGCCGACCAGATCGTCTACACCGTCGGTAACTCGCTCGACGCGACGTATCTGCGCGTGCAACAGGGTGCAACCGACTACGCGGCCGGCGGAATCCCGCCTGCGTCGTATGCGGAGGCTGCGCAGAAGTACGGGATCAACAAGGGGCAGTTCTGGGTCAAGCCCTTGCTGAACACCTCATACCTCGCGTTCAACACCTCTCGCGGCGTCTTCAAGAACAACATTGCGCTGCGAAAGGCCGTCAACCAGGTGATCGATCGCCGGGCGATGCTCGCGCAGTCGGGCTTCCTGGCCGGCAAGCGCACCGACCAGATCCTGCCGCCGGGCATCGCCGGGTTCCGCGATGCCGACCTGTACCCGCTCCAGCAGCCGAACATCAAGGCTGCCCAGAAGCTGGCGAACGGTCATACCGGCGACGGGAACGTCGTGCTCTACGAGGGCAACCGCGGGGCTTCCCCGTTGCGCGCCCAGATCATCCAGTTCAACCTCAAGCAGATCGGCCTCAACGTCAACATCACGCTGCTCCCACGGGCCGTTCAGATCCAGAAGGAAGGCACGCGCGGCGAGCCGTTCGACATCGCCGACGAGTCGTGGGGAGCCGACTACGCCGATCCGTACGACTTCATCAACGTGCTCCTGGACGGAAAGAACATCCAGGACTCCAACAACAACAACTTCTCGTACTTCAACGATCCGAAGTTCAACGAGCAAATGACGCAGGCGTCGCTGCTGTCCGGTAACGCGCGCTACACCGCGTACGGCAACCTCGACGTGTCGATCATGCAGCAGGCCGTACCGTGGGCGCCCCGCGCGAACGCAAACAACCGCATGCTCGTCAGCAAGCGGTTCGGGTGCTTCACGTACAGCGCGATCTACACGGTCGACCTCGCCGCCGCCTGTCTCAAGTAGGCGAGTTCGGAGGAGCGACAAGGGGGCGGGGCGCGCGAGCGCTCCGCCCGCTCCTTCTTCCCCGAAGATGTTAAGGACCTGTTATGCGCCGTTCGAGGCACAGCCTCCGGCACGTGCTGGACGTCACAGCCTTCATGGCAGGCGAGTGGTGGTCAGGAATCGAGATGCGTCACCTCGTCGCGCTCGACGCCGTCGCGCGCGAAGGCTCCTTCCGGCGCGCCGCAACACGGCTCGGCTACGTCCAATCTGCGATCAGCCACCAGATCGCCGCCCTCGAGGGTCTGATCGGAAAACGGCTGATCGACCGCTCGCGTGGCACGCGTCCACTCGCGCTGACTCCGGCCGGTGAGATCCTCCTCGCGCACGCGGACGCGTTGATCGCGCGCGTCCGCGCCGCCCAGGCCGACCTGGCAGCGCTCGACGGTGAGGGCGTCGCGGCGCTGCGCGTCGGAGCTACTCCCGATCTGCTCGCGCGTCTCGTGCCGTCGTTGCTGCGCGCTTTCGGTGCGCCGGTGACGTTGCACGAGACGCCGGGCACGCGAACCCTGCTCGCGGCGCTGATCCGGGGCGAGCTCGACCTCGCACTCGCCGAGACACCGCTTCCCAAAGGGCCGCTCGACGCCGCGCCGCTCTGCGCCGACTCGTTCGTCGCGGTTCTGCAGGCCGGTGCGCCGCTCGCCGGGCGCCGGCGCCCGGTGACGTGCCAGGAGCTGGCTCGGCTGCCGCTGATCGCCCACGCGCCGACCCGCGAGCACGTCGAGGAGCAGTTGCGTGTGCACGGGATCGAGCCCCGCTTCGTGCTGGAGGCAGCCACGGGCGCAGCCGTGCAAGGACTCGTCGCGGCCGGCCTCGGCGGAGCGGTGCTGCCGCGCCTCGCGGTCGACGAGCGTCGGCTGGAGACCGTGGTGCTCGATCTCGCGCCGGGCGTCGTCGCCAATCGCACGGTGGCCGTCGTCTGGTCGCGCATGCAGCCACCGCGTGCAGATGCGGCTGCCTTCGTCGAGTCGGCTCGCTCGGCGTGCGCAGGCGAGGGCCTTCGCGAGCCGCTGCTCGCCGGCTGACGAGCGTCGATCGGGCGCATCGACGACGTCGATCAACCTCGGCGCGGACGCGGCGTCTGAGCTTGCGTGATCAGCTACTTCGTGCGTCGCGTGCTCTGGGCCTGTGTGCTCTTCCTCGCCGTGACGCTGGTCACGTTCGTGATCTTCTTCGTGATCCCGGCCGACCCGGCGCGGCAGGCATGTGGCCAGCGCGCGACGCCACAGTGCATCGAGCGCGCGCGTCACTTCCTCGGCATCGACCGTCCAGTCGTCGTGCAGTACGCGCGCTTCCTCGACCGGCTCGTCGTGCACCAGTCACTCGGTCATTCGTTCACGAACCGACAGGACGTGACGAATCAGGTGCTGCAGGCTGCGCCGGTGACCGCGTCGCTCGTCTTCGGCGGCGCCGTTCTCTGGCTGCTGATCTCGATCCCGATCGGGATCCTCTCCGCTCTGCGCCCGCGCTCGCTGCTCGACCGAATGACGATGGTCGCCGTGCTGATCGGCATCTCTGCGCATCCGGTGTGGATCGGCCTGCTCGCGGCGTACTTCGCAGGCTTCAAGCTGCACTTCTTCCCGATCAGCGGCTACTGCAACTTCTTCCCGTCGGCCGGTCCCGGCTGCAGCGGGCCGAGCCAGTGGGCCTATCACCTGATCCTGCCGTGGGCGACGTTCGCCGTCCTGTTCGCTGCGACGTACGTGCGGATGATCCGCGCATACGTGATCGAGACCTTGACCGAGGACTACGTGCGCACGGCGCGCGCCAAGGGCGCCTCGGAAGCACGCGTCCTGCGGCGGCACGTGATCCGCAACGCCCTGCTGCCGGTCGTCACGATCCTCGGGATGGACATCGGCCTCGCGCTCGGTGGTGCGTTCTTCACGGAGACCGTCTTCGGGCTGCCCGGCCTCGGCCGGCTCGCCGTCACCGCGATCAACAGCTTCGATCTCGCGATGATCGAGGGGGTGGTCGTGTTCGCGACGCTCTGCGTGATCCTCTTCAACCTCGTCGTCGACACGCTCTACGCGTGGGTCGACCCACGCATCCGGCTCAGCTGAGCCCGAGTTCCAGGTAGCGCGTGCCTGGGACGGGGTTCTCCGTATACGCCGGGACGTCGTGGAAGCCGAGTTCCTCGTAGAGCACCTGCGCGGCCTCCATGCCGGGCAGCGTGTCGAGCCGCATCGCGACGTAGCCGAGCCGTCGACCCTCGGCGATCGCCGCGTCGGCCAGCCGCCGGCCGAGACCACTCCCGCGCCGCGACGCCTGGACGTAGAGGCGCTTCATCTCGCACGTCCGTGCGTCGAGCGGCCGTACGCCGACGCAGCCGACGATCAGCCCGCGGTCGCGGGCGACGAGCAGCGCGCCCCGCGGCGGCGCGTATGCCCCCGGGAGGTCGGCGACCTCATCGTCGAACCGCTGGAAGCCGAGGTCGACCGCGAGCGACGCCGCGTACTCCGCGAGCAGCCGCCGCACCGCGGCGAGCTCGCTCGGGGCTGCAGGACCGATCGTGACGGATTGCGGGGCCACGACGGCACGCTATCGACACGAATCTGGCACAGACACGTACGTATCTCCGCCCTACCGTTGCTGCAACAGGCAACGAAAGGAGGAGCACATGCGGAGACTGATGCTCGGCCTCGCGCTGGCGACCGCGCTCGCCGTCCCGGCGGCGTCGTCGGCGCAGCTGGCGCCACCACGCCCCGACGTGATCTGCGGCACCGCCTGCGACGGCGGCGGGAGCGGTTGGACAGGGTGCACGACCGTCACGGGCAACGACCAGGGCGGGGTTCCCGGGGATCGCGTACTGGCACCACTATCTGGTCGTCGACTACTGCAAGGTGAACGGCCTGATCACGAGCCTCTCGATCATCGCCCACGGCTGCGATACGAGCGGGTTCGCCTTCTGCCACGTCGGCCCGGCCTGGGTGAGCTCGGGCGGCGTCGGCGCCGGTTGGGCCTATCTCGAGGGCCACGCCGACTACGGCACGACGATCAACAGGCTGACCGGGCTCAGCTACACGAGCGTGGCGAACGTCTGGATCTGGATGGGGTGATGCCGCCCCGGTGGTTCGTGCGTCGCCGTGCTGGTCTGGGCGCTCGTCACGGTCGCGCTGACGCTCGTCGTCACGCACTTCCGCCACGCCGGGATGACACCGTGACTATTCTCGGCGGCCGTGGAGCTTCGCCCCACGACCGTCGGGGATCTGCCGGCCCTGCACGCCCTCTTCCTCGCCTCGATCGCCGGCGTCTATCTTCCGCACCGCTTCGAGCCGCCGGCGCCACCGTTCGACGTGTTCGCGAACCAGCAGCGGCACATCATCGACAGCGGCGGCCGCTCGCTCGTCGCCACCGACGGCGACTCGCTGACCGGGTTCGCGTCGGCCTGGTCGCGCGGCGGCGATTGGTTCCTCGCGTCGCTGTTCGTCGCACCTTCGACGCAGCAGGGCGGGATCGGGTCGGCGCTCCTCGACGCGGTCTGGGGTGATGGGCACGCCCGGCGCAGGACGATCACCGATGCGATCCAGCCGGTCTCGAACGCGCTCTATGCCCGTCGCGGGCTCGTGCCGGCAACACCCGTGCTCTCGTTCTCCGGAACCCCTCGCGTCGGTGTGCGCGCCGCTCGCGGAGCCGTTGCGCGTGACGGAGTCGGAAACAGCAACAGCGCCGGTCGACGCGGCCGCGTACGGGTTCGACCGCGCCGTCGACCACGCCTACTGGGCGGGGCTCGCGCGCCGCACGATCTGGGCTCGCGACGAGGCGTCGGTTGCCTATTCGTACGCCTTCCCGCGAGGCCACATCGGCCCTGTCGCCGGGCTCGACCCGGAGACCGCGGCCGGTGCGCTCGAGGGGGAGCTGGCGCAGGCGACCGGACCGGTCGTCGTCCGCATCCCGGGCTCGTCGCGACTGCTCGTCGAGCTCGCGCTGCGCTGCGGGCTCAGGCTCTCACCGACGCCCGGGCCTGCTCCTGCTCTCGGCCGACGCCGAACCGCCGACCTCGCTCGCGCTCTCGGGCTTCACGCTCTACTAACGGCACGCCACGGCTCCGGGTGAACCGAACGCCCTGCGTGTCTCGTACACTTTCTCAATGTCCAGTGGAGCCTGGGAGCTGATCTTCATGATGCTGATCCTGAAGATCCCGATCGTCTATCTCGGGCTTGTCGTCTGGTACGCGATCCGCGCCGAGCCCGAGCCGGGCGTCGACCCGAGCGAGTACTCGGTCTGGCGGCCGTGGCGTCGCAACGACGGCCCACGCCCGCGGCGAGGCGGCCCCCACGGCACGCGTGACCCCGTCCGCGCTCAGCGCGAGCGCCGCGATAGAGTCGCGCCGTGACCTCGTCGACACGTGACGGTTGGCATTCGGCGGAGGGCGTGGCCGGGCTGCTGGCCGCTTCCGCGCTGTTCCTCGGCTTCCTCGAGCTCGCCTACCGCCCGTTCCGGCTGGCACCGGCGGCAGTCATCCTGCTGCTGATCGCGACCGTGATGAGCAAACGGCAACAGCGGCTGATCGGCCTCGGCTTCGCTGTCGTCGGCATCTGCTTCGTCGTCGGCGCAGCCCTGCAGGTGCTGACGAAGCATCCGCTCTTCTAGCGAGCGGCTCCGCCGGACGCCGCTCCACAGGCAGGGGTTCCACCACCTCCCTGGTACAACACAAGGGTGAGCACGGAGGACGTTGACGGGCTGAACGCGGGGTACGCGCGCGCGCTGCTCGACGAGTACCTCGACAATCCGGAAGCCGTGCCGGCGGAGTGGAGAACGCTGTTCGAGAGCGGCGATTCGCAGCTCGTCGCCACCCACCCAGGCGTCGCCCGGCTGCTCGAGCGGCTGCCGCCGGCCGGGAACGGCTCCGACAACGGCCACGAGACCGTCGCAACCATCACGACCGCTCCGCCGGCACCGCCGCCGGCCGCACCCGCCGTCGACGCGCAGCTCCTCGGCGGCGTCGCTGCCGCGATGGCGCTCGTCAAGGCGCACCGCACTCACGGCCACCTCGCAGCTCGGCTCGATCCGCTCGGCTCCGAGCCGGTCGGGGACCCGTCGCTCGAACCAATGCGCCTCGAGCCCAAGCTGACGCCGGAGCTGCAGAGCCGCATCCCCGCGTCCGTCCTCCGGGTCGCCGTAGCCGGCGAGACGCTCGCCGACGTGCTGCCAGAGCTCGCCGAGACCTACTGCGGCACGATCGCGTACGAGCTCGAGCACCTCTCCGATCATCAACAGCGAGTCTGGCTGCGCCAGGCGATCGAGTCGTGGCGCTACCGGCAGCCGCTCACCGCCGCCGAGAAGCGCGCGCTCTTCCGTCGGCTCTGCGAGGTCGAGGGCATGGAGCGCTTCCTGCGCAAGCGGTTCCTCGGGCAGAAGCAGTTCTCGCTCGAGGGACTCGACGTGATGATTCCGATGCTCGACGAGACGATCGAGCTCGCCGCCGAATCGGGCGCGCACGACGTCGTCATGGGTATGGCGCATCGCGGTCGGCTGAACGTGCTCGCCCACACGATCGGCATGCCCTACGAGTACATCCTCCGGGAGTTCGAGGGGGAGCGGACGATCGACGCCGTCACCGCCGACCCGGAAGGCGGCACCGGCGACGTCAAGTACCACCTGGCTGCGCACGGGACACGCACCACCGCGAACGGCAAGGTCGGCGTGCGCCTCGTCGCGAACCCGAGCCACCTGGAGGCCGTCGACCCGGTCGTCGAGGGCAGGACCCGGGCGGAGCAGACCGACCGCTCGACGCGGAACGGCGCGCACGATCCCTCCGTGGCGCTCCCCGTTCTGCTGCACGGCGACGCGGCCTTCGCCGGCCAGGGAATCGTCGCCGAGACGCTCAACCTGCAGGACCTCGAGGGCTATTCGACCGGCGGCACCGTCCACCTGATCACGAACAACCAGATCGGCTTCACCACCGATCCGAACGAGGGCCGGTCGACCCGGTACTCATCCGACCTGGCGAAGGGCTTCGACGTGCCGATCGTGCATGTCAACGCCGACGATCCCGAGGCGGCGATCGCAGCTGTTCGGCTCGTGATGGCCTACCGCGAGCGCTTCGGCCAGGACGTCGTGATCGATCTCGTCGGCTACCGGCGTTTCGGCCACAACGAACAGGACGAGGCCGCGTACACACAACCGCTGATGGTCGAGCAGATCAACGCGCACCCCAGTGTCCGCGAGCTGTACCAGGAGCAGCTGAGCGCCGAGGGCGTGCTGACGAACGTGGAGGCCGAACAGCTCGTCGCGGAGGTCGAATCGGTGCTTCGCGCCGCCCATGAGCGGCTGCGCACGTCGCTGGGAGTGACCGCGAAGGTCGATCCGGACGGCGAGATCCCGCGTGCGACGACGGCCGAGGTGACGACAGCGGTGCCCGCCGAGCGCTTGACCGAGCTGAACGACCAGCTGCTGCGAACGCCCGACGACTTCACCGTGCACCCGAAGCTGGCCCGCCAGCTCGAGCGTCGCCGCGTCGCGATCGCCGAGGGAGGCATCGACTGGGGCCAGGCGGAGGCACTCGCATACGCGTCACTGCTCGTCGACGGGATCCCGATCCGGCTGACCGGACAGGACTCGCAGCGCGGGACGTTCGCGCAGCGGCATCTCGTGCTCCACGACGTGCACACCGGTGAGACGTTCACGCCGATGCAGCACCTCGACGATGCCGACGCCTCCTTCGAGGTGTTCAACTCACCGCTCTCCGAGTACGGCTGCCTCGGCTTCGAGTACGGCTACTCGGCGGCAGCGCCGGAGGCGCTCGTGATCTGGGAGGCGCAGTACGGCGACTTCGCAAACGGCGCGCAGATCGTGATCGACCAGTTCATCTCGTCGGCGCTCTCCAAGTGGCGCGAGACGTCACGCCTGACGTTGCTTCTGCCGCACGGTTACGAAGGCAATGGGCCCGAGCACTCGAGCGCACGACTGGAGCGGTTCTTGCAGCTCGGTGCGCAGGAGAACATCCGTGTCGTCAACTGCACGACCGCTGCGCAGTACTTCCACCTCCTGCGACGTCAGGCGCTCGACGCGACAGCGCGCGCGCTCGTGGTCGTGACGCCGAAGGGGCTCCTGCGACTGAAGGACGCGTCGTCTGCGCCCGCCGAGCTCGCGAGCGGGCGGTTCGAAGCGGTGCTCGACGACCCGACGGTCGACAAGAGCGCGGTGCGGCGTCTCGTCCTCTGCTCAGGCAAGGTCTATTTCGACCTGACCACGCACGAGGCGCACACGGGCGGCGAGGTTGCGGTTGCCCGCGTCGAGCAGCTCTATCCGTTCCCGGCCTCGGCGACGGCGGCGCTCGTCGCGTCGTACCCGAACCTCAGCGAGGTGGTCTGGGCCCAGGAGGAGCCGCAGAACATGGGTCCCTGGCGCTCGATTCGCCACCGGCTCGAGGAGTCGGCCGCCGGAAGGCCGCTTCGCTACGTCGGACGCCCGTGGCGGGCCAGCCCGTCGGAGGGCTATCCCACCGCGCACGGGATCGAGCAGGACCGGATCGCTCGCGCCGCGCTGACGCTCTAGCGCTTACGGGCTTTGCGCGCCTCGTTCGCCTGACGCACCAGCTTCGGCCCGTGCAGACGGGCCTGGAGGAGCATCCAGCGTCGCTGACGTGGCGGTAGCCGCCGCCAGACGTCCCAGACGATCAGTGCTGCGCTGAAGGGGCGGAGGCCGAGTTTCGGACGTGCCACGGCGTCATCATGCCCTAACCGTTGTGGCCGCAGGCCTTGCCGTGCGGCTCGTGGCCGTGCTCGTGGTCATGGCTGCCGCCCTGGCCGTTCGCGCTCGCCGCGGGGCAGCCGTCCTTGCCGCCGCTGTCGTCGTCGCCGCCAGAGGAATCCCCCGCCGGTGGCGGGGCGGGTGTGAGCACCGGTGGGGGCGTCACCGGCCCGGGGAGTGGCGTTGTCGCCGGGGGGAGCGCAGGCGTCGTCGGGTCGGTCGGTGCCGGCGTCGGTTGCGGCGCGGGCGTTGGCGTCGGGGTCGGGGACGGGCGCCGGGGCCGGAGTTGGCGTCGGGCGGGGCTCGTCGGGCGGCGTCCGTCTCGGGGCGACGATCACCGCTGCCGGTGCGACCAGCGTGGGCTGAACGGCTACCTGGGCGGACGGCTGCTCGAGCGCCACCGGCGGCAGACCCACGGCGAGCGCGGGGGCGGCGCTGGGCGGGCGCAGCCGAGGCGCGTGGCTGATCCGCGCGGGCAGATGCGGCGTCGGCAGGGCCGCGATCACGATCGACGGCGTCGAGGCGCGCGGGAGGCTCAGCGGGGCCTCCGCGACCGAGGCTGGGCCGAGGAGCCGGGCCGGGGTGTCGAGGAGGCCGATCGCAGCCGTGAGCGACAGCGCAACGATCGCGCCCTGCGCCCACGAAAGCCTCATGTGTTCCCCCGATCTGGCCGACAACTACTTCTGGGATGATCTATCGGCAGCACGCGCTTGAGGCTTGAGGCCGTGATCGGGAGCTTCAAGCTGAAGCTCGTCTTCTGGTTCGCGCTACTTGCGCTCGTCCCGCTCGGAATTGCGTTCTACGGGTACGACGCCCTCGCGAAACGCAGCGAGACACGCCGGACCGACGGTCGGCTCGAGTCCGCGCTTCGCGGGGCGCTCGCGGGCTACGTGATCCGGCTCGACGCCGCGAGCAGCCAGGCCCAGCAGCTGGCGAGTGATCCGCGGCTGCAGGCCGCGCTTCGCCGCCACGACCGGGCGAGGCCTCCGCAGCCTCGTCGCACGCGTGCCCGGCGCCTCGGTCTCCGACGGCAAGACCGTCATCGGCTCGTCGGCAGCCCCGGCCGGGGTGCGGACGGTCACGGTCGTGGGCGGGAATACGATTCTCGGCCGCGTCTCGATCAGTGTCCCGATCGACGACGCGTTCCTGACGCGCCTGGGCGCAGGTCTCGCGCCCGGCGACCGGCTGGTCGCGGTCCGGTCGGGTGCGGTTGCCGTCGGCGCACCGCAGGGCGCGCCGCTCGTGCTTCGCTCCGGCGTGCCCGGCCGCGTCAGCGTCGCCGGCACGGCCTATCGCGGGCTCGCGACGGTGCCGCTCTCGGATCCGCAGGGGCTTTCGTTCGTTGCCCTGGCGCCGCAGCGTGCGCTCGATGCCGGCGCTCGCGACTCCGAGCAGGGCATCGGAGCGGCGCTGCTCAGCTCACTGATCCTGCTCGGCGCGATCACCTACCTGCTCGGCAAGTCGGTCGTCGGCACGCTGCGCCGCTTCGCCGTCGCGGCCCACTCGATCGCGGGCGGGCGGCTCGGTGAGCGCGTCGAGGTTCGCGGCCGGGACGAGTTCGCCCAGCTTGCGCGCGCGTTCAACGACATGGCCTCACAGCTCGAGCAGCAACGGCTCGACGTCCAGACCGAACGCGCCCGCGTTCGCGACGCGACCCAGCGCCTCGGCGAGGCCCTGGTCTCGACCCATGATTCGCGGCAGCTCCTGCGGGTCGTCGTCGAGTCTGCCGTCGAGGCGACGGGTGCGACCGGGGGAATCGTGATCGGCCGCGACGGTGAGGTCGCACGGGCCGGCGATCCCGACGCCGCCGGCGAGCGGATCGCGTTCCCGCTGCGGGCCGGGGCCTCCGACTTCGGGCATCTCGTGATCGTGGCGGCGTCGTTCGACGCCGGCCAGATCGAGACCGCGCGCTCGCTGACCGCCCAGGCGGTCGTCGCCCTCGAAAATGCGCAACTGCACCGGCTCGTCCAGCATCAGGCGCTGATCGACAGCCTCACCGGTCTTGCCAACCGGCGGAGCGCCGAGGACACACTCCGCTTCGAGCTCGCCCGCTCGGCCCGTTTCGACGGCGAGATCTGCCTCGTCCTCGCCGACCTCGACGATTTCAAGCAGGTCAACGACCGCTACGGGCATCCGTTCGGCGACGAGCTGCTCAAGGAGTTCGCGAACGCGATGCGCGCAACCGTCCGCGAAAGTGACGTTGCCGCCCGCTGGGGCGGCGAGGAGTTCGCGCTCGTGCTCCCCGGCACAGGCGCCGAAGGGGGCGCGCTGCTGGCCGAGCGGATCCGGGAGATCGTCGAGTCACGCAGCGTGCAGGCGCCGGACGGCACCGACGTCAAGATCACCGGCAGCTTCGGTGTCGCCTCGTTTCCGGAGAGCGAAGAGTTCGGCGAACTGCTCGCCGCCGCCGATTCGGCGCTCTATGGGGCCAAGCGGGAAGGCAAGAACCGGGTCGTCATCTCGCCGGAATCGCTCAAGCCCCAGATTGGCTGAGCGCCTACGATGGTCTAAACTTCCGAATCCCCCCGGGCGAAATGGCATCAGAGCAGGAGGATTTCATGGCCGTTGACACAGCGTCGATGTTTGCGCGCGTCATCCAGGAGCACCTGGAGCTGAAGCGCCGCAACTCAGCACTCGAGCACGAGATGCCGCTCGGCAAGTACATGCACGACGACCCGTTCGAGAACCACCCCCTGTTCAAGACCGAGGAGCAGGCGCGCATCGAGGACACGATCGACGGCCTGCCCGGGATCGAATCGCACGAGACGTCGCTCGACTGGCCGACCACCGGCGACGACACGTTCAGCGAGCCGCCGCAGGTCACGGCAGAACAGCCGACCGAGGCGCACGAGACGATCGACCCCGAAGACCGCTCCGACGAGAACCTCTGGTCTCGTTCGCGCGACTTCGACTGGGGCGACTAGTCGCCCCGAGGTTCGGCCACGCCTAGGGCTGGCTGAGACGCGCCCAGAGGTTGTCGAGCATCTGCTTGACGGGCCAGAAGGTTGCGGAGCCGCCGAAGTCGAGCGTCCCGGCGGCGAACACCTTCGCACCGGCGGCGGTCTCGTAGTACGACATCTGAGCGGTGATGCCAGGCCCGTAGAGGTCGGGGATCTGGGCGAGCACCAGGGTTCCCGGCGGTGAGGACGGCGCCGTCGCGTCGATCTCGATCCCGTAGCCGCCTACGAACTGGCCGAACGTCGAGCCGTCGCCGAGCCCGGTACCCGCCCAGAGCCAGGGGGCCGTCGTCGCGCTCTGGACGGTGAACAGACCCTGCCGCTGGCCGTCGTCGTTGGCGCGGTACTGGACGCCGATCAGCCCTGCCTCGGGGCGGCCGGCGTCGCGCCACTTGCCGATCTTCTGCAGCACCTGACCGACCTTGTCGACCTTCCAGAAGAAGTTGTTCGCGGAGAGGAAGATCAGGTTGCCGCCGAGATCGCGGAAGCGCTGGACGACGTCGTACTCGTGCGAGGTGACGTACTCCTCGTGCCCCTCGAAGACGACGAGGTCGTACGCATGCGCGAGCTGCTCGCCGTTCGCGATCAGGTCGAAGTCTGAGTCCGAGATGAACTCAGCGCTCTTCCCGGACCAGTACAGCCAGTGCAGGAAGGGAAGGTCATACCGGTAGAAGCGGGGCGGAGCACCCCGCGCGATGTAGGTGCGCGAGAGGTCGACCCTGCCGTTGGGTGGGCCGGCGTACCAGGTGTCGCCGTAGCCGTTGCCGTCGACGTCCTGGAAGTTGTAGGCCTCCCAGGTGTTGGTGGGGAGGATCACCAGGATGCGGCCGGTCGCTCCGAGAATCGCGGGACGAACGACGAACGGCGCGTACCCGACGCGTCCGTCCGCGCCGGTGAACTGGAGGTAGTAGAGGCCGCTCGGGACGTCCGGGATCTGGAAGGTGATCGAGTGCGGTGAGCTCTGCCACTTCGTCCAGTCGAGATGGATCGGCGCCAGCCCGACGTCGACGCCTGCGAACTGGTTGTCCGCGTACGTGACCACCTGCTCCGGCCCCGAGTGGAACATGCGCAGGTCGAGCGACGGCTCGTCGGTCGCCACATGGATCCGAGCCACCTGGCCGGGCGCGTAGCTCGGCTGGCCGAACCCGGCGTCGATCCCCTGGACGCGGACGACCACGCTCTTCGGATACCGGCCGACGAACGCGTCGGGCGCCCCGTAGACGATCTTGTTGCCGGCGGTGTCGACGGCGGTCAGCCGAACCAGGAACGTGCGGGGGTTCGTGTTCGCGGCGGGCGCCCAGGTGAAGATGTGGCGGCCGGGTCGTAGGTGCTGGGTGATCGTGTAGACGACGGACGGCGCTTTCACGGTCCGTGTCACGTCCATGGTCACGGTCGCAGCCTCCCGCAGCCTGAAGATGATCTGCGCCTTGTCGCGAAAACCGTCGCCGTTCGGGCTGATCGTCGTCAGCAGCGGGCCATCGCCGGCGAAGCGCGTCGACGATCCGTTGTCGCCGCGCAGTCCCGCCAGGTCCGGAGGGTGGGCGTCGAGATGGAGCGGGGCCGTCGCCAGTACCGCCGACCGGTAGACCAGCCGGACGAGATAGTCCCCGTCCGGAACGTGGCGCCCGCCGATCCGGCCGTCCCAACCGGTCTGCAGCGTGCTGCGCCGTGACGGCGGCACGATCCAACCGAGGCTCTTGCCGCTCTCGCTGACGAGGCTGACGCCGACCTGGCGCGGCACCGTCAACTGGGCGAGTACGTGCAGGCTCCCGGCGTGTGGCGAGAAATCACGCGGCGCGACGCTCAGGGTCGCTGCGTGCGCGGGCGCGGCGACGGCGAGCGCCACCAAGGTCACGAGCCCGAGCCTGCGCACGCGCGCCAGGGTACCCGGCCGCCAGGACGGGAACCGCCCTCAGTACCCTTCCGGGGCCGTGCCTCCGCTCAAGACATCGTCGTCCTACGTCCCGACCGGCGACCAGCCGCAGGCGATCGCGACGTTGACGGACGGCCTGCGCGCGGGCGAGCGCTACCAGACCTTGCTCGGGGCGACCGGCACCGGCAAGACGGCGACGATGGCCTGGATCATCGAGCAGGTGCAGAAGCCGGCGCTGATCATCGCGCACAACAAGACGCTGGCGGCGCAGCTCTGCAACGAGTTCCGCGAGTTCTTCCCGGGCAACGCGGTCGAGTACTTCGTCTCCTACTACGACTACTACCAGCCCGAGGCGTACGTCCCGCAGGCCGATCTCTACATCGAGAAGGACTCGTCGCAGAACGACGACATCGCGCGGCTCCGGCTCTCGGCCACGTCGTCCCTCTTCACACGCAAGGACGTGATCGTCGTCGCCTCGGTGTCGTGCATCTACGGGCTCGGCTCCCCGGAGGAATGGCGTGACCGCCTCCTCTACCTCGAGGTCGGCAGCGAGCAGGACCGCGACGCGGTGCTGAGCAAGCTCGTCGAGTCGCAGTACGTCCGCAACGACACGGTGCTCGGCCGTGGACGCTTCCGCGTCAAGGGCGACATCCTCGAGGTCCAGCCCGCGAACGTCGAGACGGCGTACCGGATCTCGTTCTTCGGGGACGAGGTCGAGCAGATCACCCACTTCGATCCGCTGACCGGCGAGGTGTACGCCAAGCTCGACAACCTCGCGATCTGGCCGGCGACCGAGTACGTCACCTCGAAGCCGACGATCGAGCGCGCGGTCTCGGAGATCCGGGCCGAGCTCGAGACTCAGGTGAAGCGGTTCGAGGACGAGGGCCGGATGCTCGAGGCGCACCGCATCCGTCAACGCACCGAGTACGACCTGGAACTGATGCAGGAGCTCGGTTTCTGCACCGGGATCGAGAACTACTCGCGCATCCTCGAGGGCCGGCCGCCCGGTTCGCACCCGTTCACGCTGCTGGACTACTTCCCGGACGACTTCGTGATCTTCGTCGACGAGTCGCACCAGACCGTGCCGCAGATCGGCGGCATGCACGAGGGCGATCGCTCGCGCAAGCAGACGCTCGTCGACTACGGCTTCCGGCTCCCCTCGGCGCTCGACAACCGGCCTCTCCGCTTCGACGAGTTCCTCGAGAAGGTGCCGCAGGCGGTCTTCGTGTCGGCGACCCCTGGTGCCTGGGAGCTACGCCAGTCGACCCGCATCGCCGAGCAGCTGATCCGGCCGACCTACCTGGTCGATCCGGAGATCGAGTTGCGGCCGACGAAGAACCAGATCGACGATCTGCTCAACGAGATCCGCCGCCGCGAGGACGTGGGGGAGCGGGTGCTCGTGACCACGCTGACGAAGAAGATGTCCGAGGATCTGACCGACTACCTGCTCGAGGCCGGCGTGAAGGCGCGGTACCTGCACTCCGAGATCGACACGCTGGAGCGCATCCAGATCATCCGCGAGCTGCGGCTCGGCGACTACGACGTGCTCGTCGGCGTCAACCTGCTCCGCGAAGGGCTCGACCTCCCGGAGGTCTCGCTCGTCGCGATCCTCGATGCCGACAAGGAAGGCTTCCTCCGCGGCCGCACCGCGCTCGTCCAGACGATCGGCCGTGCGGCGCGGCACGTCAACGGTCGCGTCCTGATGTACGCCGACAAGCTGACCGAGGCGATCAAGGGCGCCGTCGAGGAGACGACCCGGCGCCGGAACGTGCAGCTCGCCTACAACGAGGAGAACGGCACCACGCCGCTCTCGATCATCAAGGGCGTCTCCGACATCGCCGAGTTCCTGGCGCTCGAGCAGCCCCACGTCCCGAGCTCGCGCCGCAGCCGCGGCGGGGCCAAGGTCGAGGGGATGACGAGCGACGAGCTCGAGAAGCTCGTGATCACGCTCGAAGAGGAGATGTTCCAGGCCGCCGAGGAGCTGCGCTTCGAGTACGCCGCGAAGCTCCGCGACGAGCTCAAGGAGCTGCGCCGCGATCTGATGGCGCTCGCCGACGCCGACACGCGCGCCAGCCGTCGGCTTGACGGAGCGGAGCGGGTTTGAGCGTCGGTTTCGTGATTGCGATCGTGATCTCGGGCTTCTTCACCGGCGCGCTGGCGCGGCTTGCGATCCCGGGGCCAGATCCGATGCCGATCTGGCTCACCGTCTCGATCGGCCTCGTCGGCTCGATCGCCGGCGCGGTCGTCGGTCGGTCGCTCTCGAACGACAACGGCTACGTGATCTCGTTCACGTCGTTCGGGGTCGCGATCGCGCTGGTTGCGGCCTACCGGCGCTTCGTGCAGCAGCGGCCGATCTTCGGCCCCGGCGCGGCGGCGTATCCGACGCGCGGGCTCGGCGTCGAGCAGCAGCGCGAGCGCCTGCAGAAGCTCGGCGTCGACCCGGACTCGCTGCGTCCCGATCCGAAGGTGGTCGAACGCGCACGGTTCGAGGCGATGCTGCAAGAGCTGCACCGTGCCGGGCTGCTCGACGATGCCGAGCTGCAGGCCAAGCGCGCCGCGCTCGACGAGCGCTAGGCCCCGCGGCCGAAGCGCCGCTCGGCGGTCTGCTGCCAGCTGCCGTCGATCCAGATGAACGTCTCGCAGGTGAGCGACCGCTCATCGGCGCGATAGGCGACACAGCCGCGGGCCTCACCGAGCCGTTTCGGGCGCGGGCGTCCGAGGCCGGGCGCGATCGAGAGCACACAGCCGGGGGCGCTGCCGACGAGCACGTCGAACTCGTGCCGCTCGGCCACCGCACCCTGATGGATGTGGCCGCCGACGACGAGCTCGGCGCCGGCGGCGACGAGCGCCGACAACACGTGCTGACGGCGAGCGACCGGCTTCTTGTGGCCGCGCCAGGGAGCGTCGATCAGCTGGTGGTGCATGGCGACCACGCGGAGCGCGCCGGGTGCCGCCCGCCCGAGCTGCTCGGCTGCGCGCGCAAGTTGCGCGTCGGTGACTCCGCCCGACTGGTGGTGCCACGGGCGCACCGAGTTGACGCCGACCACGTGGAGCTGGTCGCCGGCGTAGGTCGGCTCGACGGTCTGCCACTGCCGCTCGAACTCGCGCCACGGTGCCGTCACGCGGGCAGGGAAGGCGTACGGGATGTCGTGGTTGCCGGGCACCGCCAGCACTGCCGGGCCGAGTTGCCGCAGGAAGGCGGCTGCCTGCTCGTGCTGCTCCCGCCGACCGCGATGCGTCAGGTCGCCGCTCGCGATCACCAGCTCGGGAGTGACCCGCTCGATCAGGGCGGCCAGCGCGGCGTCTCGCTGGGGGTCCTCTCCGGCCCCGAAATGGAGGTCCGAGACGTGAAGGAGGCGTGTTGGCACCGGCGAAGCAGGCTATACAGTGACCGAGATGGCCGACGAGCAATCGACGGAGATCTTCGACGACCTCTATCTCGGTCTGAGGGCGGGCGGCGCGCTTCGCAAACAGCGTCGCGGCGAGCCGCTCACCGAGGAAGAGGCGGAGGCCCTCGGGCGCTGGCAGCGCCTCTCCACGTGGCGGAAGGGTGTCGCGGTCAGCGGCTTCGCCGTCGGCACGTTCGGCCTCGGCTTCACCCTCGGCGGATTGATCTTCGGGCGCTGGCGAAAGGCCTGAGCCCGGCAGGCTAACCCGGCTCGATCAGCGGCGCAGGCTCGCGGCGCCCTGAGAGCAGCAGCGCACCCGCGAGCCCGGTCACGCCCGCCGCGCCGCCGGCGATCCAGAGGGTTCCGGCGCCACCGACCAGCGCGGTCAGGCCACCGCCGAGTGCCAGCGCGAAGAGCTCGGCGCCGTTTCGCAGCCCGTTGTAGGCCGCGAACGCCTGGCCGTGCCGGTCGGGCGCGATGTTCTGGTGGAGCAGCGTCCGAAAGAGCGTGTTCTTGACCCCGTGCGCCATCCCGCCGACCAGGTAGCAGGCAAGCATGAACGGCAGCACCATCCAGAACGGGGCGAGGAACTTCGAGAACCCCTGGACGCTCGCGGCAAGCAGCGCCACCAGCCCGACCGCGGCGACCGGCACGCGGGGCGCGATGCCGGCCGAGGCGGCGATCAGCCCGAACGCCCAGACCGTGAGGACGGCGCCGAGCGCCAGGCCACCGTGGTGGAGATCCTCGCGCACGTAGACGAAGTCGCCCGGGATCGAGGCCGACATGAAGACGAGCGTCGCGGCGCCGGCTCCCATCGCGATCGAGAGCGTCCTCCCCGTGAAGATCAGCTTCAGGCCGTCGCGTGCGCGTGGCCCAGGTCCGCGCGGGCGCTCGACCCGACGGCGCGGCGCGACGGCCAATTGCGCGACCGCGATCAGGACGAACGTCGCGCTGTCCGCGAGCAGGGCGACCTTCGTGCCTGCGCCGGCGGCGAGGGCGCCGCCGATCAGCGGGCCGACGAGAAATCCGACCGAGCGGGCCGACTCCACCAGGCCGTTCGCCCCGGCGAGTGAGCGCGGCCCTGCGAGCAGCGGCACGAGGGCGAACTCCGCCGCCTGCCCAATCGCGGCGCCGGCGCCGAGCAGGACGGTCAGCGCGAGCACCGCCGGAATCGAGCCGGTGCTGAAGGCGAGGACGGCCACGATCGCCGCCTGCGCGAGGGCTGCCGCGATCGCGACCGCGCGCGTCTCCAGGCGATCGACGAGCAATCCCACGTGCCCTGCGAGCAGGGCGGCGGGCGCCCAGAGCGCGATCAGCAGCACCGAGACGCCGACGCCGTGCCAGCGGGCTTCGGTACGCAGCGCGAGCGTCAGGACCGCGACCCAGTCGCCGATCGACGAGACGGCGATCGCCGCGGCGACAATGCGCAGGTCGCGCGTACGGGCTGGCACGAAGTGAGTATCGATCGGCCCTGTACGAACGTACGTTCGGGAGGTAGAATGGCCCCAATGGCTGCCGACGAGCTGATCGTCCACGGCGCCCGCGAGCACAACCTCAAGGACATCACCGTCCGGCTCCCGCGGAACGCCCTCATCTGCATCACCGGGCTCTCCGGCTCCGGCAAGTCGAGCCTTGCCTTCGACACGATCTACGCTGAGGGGCAGCGCCGCTACGTCGAGTCGCTCTCCGCCTACGCGCGGCAGTTCCTGCAGATGATGGAGAAGCCCGACGTCGACTCGATCGACGGCCTCAGTCCCGCGATCTCGATCGACCAGAAGACCACGTCACGGAACCCGCGCTCGACCGTCGGCACGGTGACCGAGATCTACGACTACCTGCGCCTGCTCTACGCGCGGGTCGGACGGCCGCACTGCCCGATCTGCGGGCGGCCGATCTCCGGGCAGTCGATCGACTCGATCGTTGAGCAGATCCTGGCGCTCGGCGAAGGGACCCGGTTCACCGTCAATGCACCGGTCGTGCGCGACCGCAAGGGCGAGTTCCGGGACCTCTTCGAAGAGCTGCGCAACGAAGGTTTCTCACGCGTCAAGGTCGACGGCGAGCAGCATTCGCTCGACGAGCCGCCGACCCTCGACAAGAAGTTCAAGCACACGATCGAGGTCGTCGTCGACCGCCTCGTCATGAAGGACGACCTCCGCACTCGGCTCACCCAGTCGGTCGAGACAGCGGTCGCGCTCGCAGAAGGGTTGATCGTCGTCGACCTCGTCGACACGGGCGAATCGACGACCTACTCGCAGAACTTCGCCTGCCCCGAGCATGGCGTCTCGCTGGCCGAGCTGCAGCCGCGCATCTTCTCGTTCAACTCACCGCACGGCGCGTGCCCACGTTGCACAGGGCTCGGCGCGCAGCAGGAGATCGATCCTGACCTGCTCGTGCCCGACTCGTCACTCTCGATCGACGACGGGGCACTGGTGCCGTGGGCGGTCGGCGGCTCGGGTTTCTACGAGTCGGTGATCCAGGCGATCGCCGACCGGTACGAGATCCCGACCGACGTGCCGTGGCAGGAGCTCAGCTCCGAGCAGCAGTCGCTCTTCCTCGACGGCACCGACGGCGACAAGGTCTACGTGCAGTACCGCAACCGCATGGGCCGCCGGCGCTCGTACATGGTCAACTTCGAAGGCATCGTCACCTCGCTGCAGCGTCGCTACCGTGAGACCGACTCGTCGACGCAGCGCGAGCGGATCGAGGAGTACATGTCGTTCCGTCCGTGCCCGGTCTGCAAGGGCGCACGGCTGAAGCCCGAGGTGCTCGCGGTGACGGTCGGGGCCAAGAACATCCACGAGTTCACGCGCTTCTCGATCACTCGCGCGCTCGAGTTTCTCGACTCGCTCGACCTGACCCAGACCGAGCAGTTGATCGGCGCCCGGATCGTCAAGGAGATTCGCGAGCGGCTGACCTTCCTCGACGACGTCGGGGTGGGCTACCTGAACCTCGATCGTGCCTCCGCAACGCTCTCGGGCGGCGAGGCTCAGCGCCTTCGTCTCGCGACGCAGATCGGCTCGCAGCTCGTCGGCGTGCTCTACATCCTCGACGAGCCGTCGATCGGCCTGCACCAGCGCGACAACGACCGCCTGATCGGCACGCTCGAGCGGCTCCGGAACCTCGGCAACACCGTGGTCGTCGTCGAGCACGACGAGCAGATGATGCGCAACTCCGACTGGCTGGTCGACATGGGTCCGGGCGCCGGCGAGCACGGCGGCCACGTCGTCGCCGAGGGAACCGCCGGCAAGGTGATGCGGAACAAGAAGTCGGTCACCGGGCAATTCCTGGCCGGCACGCGCGGCATCGCGGTACCGGAGCGGCGCACGGATGACTTCGGCTGGTTCACCGTCTTCGGGGCGGCCGAGCACAACCTGAAGGGCATCGACGTCGACTTCCCGATCGGGAAGTTCATCGCCGTGACCGGCGTGTCCGGCTCCGGCAAGTCGACGCTCGTCAACGAGGTCGTCTACAAGTCGCTTGCGAACTCCCTCTCGAAGACGCGGGTGCGGCCGGGCGAGCACGAGCGGGTCGAGGGGATCGAGGCATTCGACAAGGTGATCGAGATCGACCAGCGGCCGATCGGCCGGACACCTCGATCGAACCCCGCGACCTACACCGACCTCTTCACGCACATCCGCGAGCTCTACTCGCTGACCCCGGACTCGAAGGTACGCGGCTACAAGCCGGGCCGGTTCTCGTTCAACGTGAAGGGCGGCCGCTGCGAGACGTGCAAGGGGGACGGGCAGATCAAGATCGAGATGCACTTCCTGCCCGACGTCTACGTGCCTTGCGAGACGTGCAAGGGGAAGCGCTACAACCGCGAGACGCTCGAGGTGCGTTTCAAGGGCAAGACGATCGCCGATGTGCTCGAGATGTCGGTCGAGGAGGCACTCGAGTTCTTCTCGAAGATCCCGAAGGTGCAGCGGCGGCTACAGACGCTGCACGACGTGGGGCTCGACTACATGACGCTCGGGCAGCCGGCGACGACGCTCTCCGGCGGCGAGGCGCAACGCGTCAAGCTGGCCGCGGAGTTGTCGAAGGTCGCCACGGGCAAGACGCTCTACATCCTCGACGAACCGACGACCGGGCTGCACTTCGCCGACATCGAGAAGCTGCTCGAGGTGCTGCAGCGGCTCGTCGACGGCGGCAATACCGTGCTCGTGATCGAGCACAATCTCGACGTGATCAAGCAGGCCGACTACCTCGTCGACCTCGGGCCGGAAGGCGGCGAGGCCGGGGGCGAGATCATCGCCGTGGGCACGCCCGAGGAGATCGCCGCAGTCGAGAACTCATACACCGGCCGTTTCCTGCGCCCGCTGCTCGCAGGCCGCGCGGTCGTCGCGGCGTGAACTGGCGCAACCGGCGCAGCGTCCTGATCCTGCTCGCGGTCGTCTGCACCGGCCTCTTCGCAGCGGGCATGGCCGCCGCCTATCTGCACCGCCACGACAAGGTGTGCGAGGACGGACAGGCTCCCGTCGCCCAGCACGGTGGCCTCCTCGGTCAGGTCGTGGTTCGCTGCCACAACGGCCAGATCGTGACGCTCAACAACTAGCCGACTCCCCACGAAGGCTGTGGAAGGATCGTCACTGTTTCGAAGCCGTGTCTGACACCGGACGTGTCCCTTCGAAGCGGCTAGCTGTTTGGGACTACGCTGGCGCCGATGCGGGACTGGTGGCTGCGCGCGCTGCTCGTGCTTCAGAGGCCGCGCCCGGTGTTCGTTGCGCTGCGCGACGACGACCCTGAATCCCTCGGCGACCGCTCCGAGGTGGTGCTCGCGATCGTCGTCCTGGCCGGCATGGCGACCGTGCTCTCGACGACGACGGCCGGGAGCCTGCTCGACGACGGCTCCTACGACGGCCTGCTGATCGCGGTCTGGACGTTCATCGCGGGCGGTATCTACGGTGCGTTCGCGTACTTCGTGCTCGGGGGCCTGCTCGACCGCAGCGTCAAGGCCCTCGGGTCGCAAGGGACCTACCGCCGCTCGCGCCAGGTGCTTGCCTTCGCTGCGGTTCCGATCGCACTGTCGCTCGTGCTCTGGCCGGTGAAGCTCGCGCTCTACGGCCAGGACGTGTTCCGCAGCGGCGGTCGAGACGGCGGAGCCGGAGCCCATGCGTTTCCGACGCTCTTCGCCGGCTTCCTCGCGTGGTCGATCGTCCTGCTCGTGATCGGCGTGCGCGCGGTGCACGGGTGGTCGTGGTCGCGCTCGATGGCCGCGACCGCGTTCGGACTGGCGCTTCCGGTTCTGGTGCTGGTTTCCCTCAGTTCGTTCTGAGCGACTCCTCGAAACGCTCGAGCTCGTCCGGCGAGATGCCGTACGTGTGCTTCTCCTCCGGGAATGCTCCGGTCCGGACGTCGGACGCGTACGCGGCGACGGCGTCGCCGATCTCGTCCGCGATCTCGGCATAGCGCTTGACGAAACGTGGCGTGCGGCCGGCGTACATCCCGAGCATGTCGTGCCAGACGAGCACTTGGCCGTCGGTCGCGGAGCCTGCCCCGATCCCGATCGTCGGCACCTGGAGAGCCTCGGTGACACGAGCGGCGACGGGAGCGGGAACGGCTTCCAGGACGATCGCGAACGCCCCTGCCTCCTGCAGCGCGAGCGCGTCGTCGTAGAGCTGCTTCGCCGCGTCGGCCGTGCGGCCCTGTGCTTTGAAGCCGCCGAGCTTCGTCGCGGACTGCGGTGTCAGGCCGACGTGGCCCATGATCCCGATGTTCGACTCGGCGATCGCACGCACCCGGGACAGCATGCGCCCGGCTCCTTCGAGCTTGACGACGTCGGCGCCGCCCTCCTTGATCATCCGGATCGAGCTGGCAACGGCCTGCTCGTCGGACACTTCATAAGTGCCGAACGGGAGGTCACCGACCACGAGCGGGTGCGTCGCAGCCCGGGTCACCGCCCTGGTCAGGAAGATCATCTCGTCGAGGGTCACCGGCAAGGTCGATGAGTGGCCGAGCATGACCATCGCTGCCGTGTCGCCGACGAGGATCAACTCGACGCCGGCCTCGTCGGCGATGCGAGCGGCGGGAGCGTCGTAGGCGGTGATCATCACGATCTTGTCGTGACGCGCCTTCATCTGGGCGAGCTCCGGCAACGGCAGCTTGCCCGGTGCCGGCGTCGACGCGGCGGGGGTGCGGGGGCGGGTGCTCATGACGCTCCTTTCAACAGGACGTTGTCGATCAGGCGAACGCGGCCGACCTTCGCCGCGACGGCGAGAGTCGGTCCATCAAGATCGGTGAGCTCGACGTAGTCGGGCTCGAGCCCGGCGGCGACCAGAAGCTGGCGGGCCCGGTCCGGGTCGCCGGTCGCCAGGGCGCGTGGAATCGCGAGCGCTTGCTCGCGCTCGGCGGCAGTCAGGGCCGTGTTGCGCGAGGAGAGGGCGAGCCCGTCGTCGTCGCGCACTGTCTCGACGACGTTGATCGCGACGTCGAGATTCAGGTCGCGCACCATCTGCTTCAGCACGGCCACCTGTTGCGCGTCCTTGCGGCCGAACCAGGCCGTCTGAGGACGGACGATGTTGAACAGCTTCAGGCAGACGGTTGCCACGCCACGGAAATGGCCGGGGCGATGTGCGCCTTCGAGTCCTTCGGCGGCGCCCTGCGGGTCGACCCAGGTGGCGAAGCCCGCCGGGTAGACCTCGTCGGCCGGTGGTGCAAAGAGGACGTCGACCGCCGCCGCCTCCGCGCGTGCCGCATCCGCCTCGAGGTCGCGCGGGTAGCTGCCCAGGTCGGCAGCGTCGGAGAACTGCGCCGGATTGACGAAGAGGCTCGCAACGAGCACGTCGCAGGCCGGACGGGCAGCGGCGAAGAGCGCCGCATGGCCGCCGTGCAACGCGCCCATCGTCGGCACGAGCCCGACGGCGCCGTGCCGTGGCAGGTCGAGGTCGGCGATATGACGCACGACGATCACGGGCGTGTCGCCTCCGCCAGCGCGCGGTAGAGCGGCTCGAGCTCTCCGCCTGCGAGGGCCGCGAGATGACGGTCGACGGTTTCCCAGTCGCCGCGTGCGATCGGGCCGGTCAGCTCGAAGCCGTTCGCGATCGTCCGCTCCATCAAGGGCACGAGCGCTGCCGGCGGCGCCTCCGCCTGTTCGAAGAGCTGCGCTGCCGCGCGGTAGAGCGTCACGAGGAAGTTCGAGGCGATCGCAGCGCCTGCGTGGTAGAGCGCGCGCCGGTCGTCGGCGAGCGTGAACGGCTGCAAGCCGAGCGTCTCGGCCAGCCACAGCGCACGGACGTGGCCGTCGACCGTGTCGGCGGTCACTGCCCCCCAGGCACCGTCGAGCTGTTCTGGACCACGCGCGAGGGTCAACGTCTGGAGCGGGTGGACCGAGAAACGCAAGGTGTGTGGTGCGAGCACGCCGAGTGGAGTCCCGCCCGAGACGTGTGCGACCCACGGCCCCGGTGCGATCGCCTGCGCGACCTCTGCGATCGCGCGGTCGGGAACGCAGAGCAGCCGCAACTCTCCGTCGTCGCGCACGGCGACGCCCCGCTCGCGCAGGCGGGCAGTGATGGTCTCGCCGGCACGGCCGGCGCCGATCACGGTCACGTCCTTGAACATGTGGGGGCTCCAGTTCCGTCGCCGGATACCGGGCAGTTGCAGGATATCTGAGAGCCATCCGGCGCCGAGGCCAAGATGGCTGCTTGGTAGGGTTGCCCTGATGCCGATCTACGAATACGTCTGCATGAGCTGTGAGTCCCATTTCGAGGAGCTGGTCGGGATGTCGGACCCCGATCCGGCCTGCCCCGATTGCGGCAAGACCAAGGTGGTCAAGCAGTTCTCGACGGCATTCGCAGCGCACGGTGTCAGCTCGCAGCCCTCGTTCGGCGGCGGGTGTTGCGGCGGCTCCTGTGGCAGCTGCGGCTGACCTTTCACTGATCGCTTTCGGCGACCAGGTCGCCGGCTGTGAGCGCTGTGCGCTCGCCAAGACGCGCACCCAGGTCGTCTTCGGATCTGGCTCACCCACGGCCGAGCTGATGTTCGTGGGCGAGGCGCCCGGCTTCCATGAGGACAAGCAGGGCGTGCCGTTCGTCGGCGCGGCCGGGAAGCTGCTCGGCACCCTGCTGGCGGGGATCGGGCTGACACGCGAGGACGTCTACGTGTGCAACGTCCTGAAGTGCCGGCCCCCGGGCAATCGCGACCCCCTCCCCGAGGAGATCCAGGCCTGCGAGTCGCATCTCTTCCGGCAGATCGAGCTGATCTCGCCGACGCTGGTCGCCACGCTCGGCAATTTCGCCACGAAGCTCCTCTCCGGCAAGCCCGCCGGCATCACCCAGGTGCACGGTCGCGAGCAGCGAGTCGTGCTCGGGGGCAACGACGTGACGCTGTACCCGATCTTCCATCCCGCGGCCGCCCTCTACACGCCACGCATGCTCCAGGTGCTCGAGGAGGACTTCGCCCGGATCCCCGAGCTGCTCGGACGGCAGCTCGAGGCCCTACCCGAGCCGGAACCGCCGCTGGCGCAGAGCGAACAGCCGGTCCAGCTCGGACTGTTCTAGCGTTCGCGTGGACGTCATCACCGCCTCCCCGGAGGAGACGGAGGCACTCGCGGCGCGCCTTGCGGCCACGCTGCGGGCGGGCGACATCGTCGCCGTCTCCGGCGACCTCGGCGCCGGCAAGACGACGTTCGTCCGGGGCGCCGCGCGGGCGCTCGGCGTCGTCGAGCCGGTCTCGAGCCCGACCTTCACGATCGGCCACCGCTACGAGGCGCCGATTCCGGTCGCCCATCTCGACCTCTACCGCCTCTCCGGGCTCGACTCGGAGGAGTGGGGGGACCTCGAGCCGTACTTCGACGGCACGGTCGCTTTCGTGGAGTGGCCGGAGCACGGTGCCGCCTGGCTCCCGCGGGCGCGCGCGGCGGTTACGCTCATGCACGTCGACGAGTCGCACCGCCGCATCAGGATCTCGGATGAAGACGACCCTGGCCTTTGACACCGCAACATCCTTCGGCGCCGTCTGCGCCACGGAGTCGGGCCGCGCGCGCCGGGATAAGGCCGGTGACCTGCTCGCGGCGATCGACGAGCTGATCGCCGACCCGGCGCAGATCGGGCAGATCGTGGTCGGTCGCGGCCCCGGCAGCTTCACCAGTATTCGCATCGGCCTCGCGATGGCACGCTCGCTGTCGTACGCGCTCCGGGTGCCGGTCGCCGGGGCCTCCACGCTCGACGCCTACACCGGCGCGACACCGGTGCTCGATGCGCGGCGCGGCGAGGTCTTCACCACCGGGCCGCGTGTCTGCGCACCGGCCGAGCTCGACGTCCGCGACCGCGTGCTCGTCGGCGACGGTGCACTGCGCTACCGCGCACTGTTCGAGGAGAACGGCGGCACGATCCCACCGGACGACGATCCCGTTCATGTCCCGGATCCGCTGCTCCTGCTCGCCCACGCAGGGTCGTTCGGCCCGGCCGACCAGGTGTTGCCGCTGTACGTGCGCGAGCCCGATGCGAGGCCGCAGTCGTGACTGCTGTTGCCCTCGACGTGCGCCCGCTCGAGCTGGCCGACCTCGGAGCGATCGAGGTGATCGAGCAGCAGGCGTATCCGACTCCGTGGTCGCGCTCGATGTTCGCCTCCGAGCTCGCGAAGCCGACGTCGATCTGTCTCGGAGCCTTCGACGGGGCCGACCTCGTCGGCTACGTGATCAATTCACGGTACGTCGATGCGTGGCACGTGATGAACGTGGCCGTCGACCCCGTTCACCAGCGCCGTGGCGTCGCCACCCGGCTGCTCGAGCGACTGTTCGAGTTGACGGTGGACGACGAGCGCCGCGGCTACACGCTCGAAGTACGCGTCTCGAACGAGGCCGCGATCCGTCTCTACGAGGAGCTCGGCTTCGAAAAGCGCGGCGTCAGACGCGGGTACTACACGGACAACCGTGAGGACGCGCTGATCATGTGGCGCGACGCCCGTCTGGCGACGTGATCCTCGCGATCGAGAGTTCGTGCGACGAGACGGCGGCGGCCCTCGTCACGGATGACGGCGACCTCAGGTCGAGCGTGGTCGCGTCGCAGGACGAGCTGCACGCGCCGTTCGGTGGCGTGGTGCCGGAGGTCGCCTCGCGCCGCCACCTCGAGCTCGTGGTGCCGGTGATCCGCGAGGCCCTCGCCGCTGCCGGCGCCGACCTGTCGGATGTCGACGCCGTCGCCGTCACCGCCAAGCCCGGGTTGATCGGCGCGTTGCTCGTCGGCGTCTCGGCGGCGAAGGCGCTCGCCTGGTCGCGGCGGCTGCCGTTGATCCCCGTCGACCATCTGCACGGCCACGTCGCGTCGCTCTATCTCCGGCCGCTCGACCTCGAGCCGCCGTTCACCTGCCTGCTGGCGAGCGGTGGGCACACGATGCTGCTCGACGTGCACGAGCGAGGGGCCTACCGTGTGCTCGGGACGACGCTCGACGATGCGGCGGGGGAAGCCTTCGACAAGGGCGCGCGGCTGCTCGGCCTCGGCTATCCAGGGGGGAAGGAGATCGACGCGCTCGCGGCCCAGGGCGATCCGAGCGCGTTCTCCTTTCCCGTCGCGCGGCTGCCGGGACTGGACTTCTCGTTCTCCGGTCTCAAGACGTCGCTGCTCTACGCCGTCCGTGACCTGTCGCCGGCCGAACTCGAGGCGCGGCGCGCCGATCTGGCCGCCGGCTACCAGCATGCGATCGTGCGGGCGCTCGTCGAGCGGCTACATGCGACCGGCGCCGAGCGGATCGCCGTCGTCGGTGGAGTCGCAGCGAACTCGGAGCTACGGGCCGCGCTCCCGGACGCAATGCTGGCGCCGCTCGCGCTCTGCACCGACAACGCAGCGATGATCGGCTCGGCGGCCCGGTACGTCCGGCCCGTCCCGTACCCCGAGTACCTTTCGCTCGATGCGCAGGCCGGCTAGAGCGTTCGGACTGATCGTCGTCCTTGCGGCGATCGCCGCTGCCCTGATCGCCACGATCTCCGCCCGCGGCCGGGAGCCGGCGAGCGCAGCCTCGGCGGGTAGCTGGCGCGGGCTGGTCGGCGGTCCGCGTGCGTTGGTGTCGAATGGCCAGCGCTCGATCGTGGTGCTGCGGACGCCGTCACTCGGCCAGCGGCTCGCCCACGTGCGCTACGCGACCGAGGCGCGTGAACGTGCCTGGACCTCACAGGCCGCCGCGGCACAGCAAGAGGTCCTGACGACGCTGGCGATCCACGGGATCCTCCTGCGGCCCGAGTTCACGTACCAGCGTGTGCTCGACGGCTTCTCGGCCGCGCTCGACCCGCGAGCGATCGCGCTGCTCGACCAGTTGCCTGAGGTACTCGGGGTCTATCCCGTTCGGCCGGCGTTCCCGGCCTCCGTCTCGGAACGGCTCCTGACCGCGAAGGCCTTCGGTCCGGCGAGCGGCCACCGGCCCGACGCGGGCCTGCCGGTCTACGACGGCCGGGGTGTCACGGTCGCGTTGCTCGACACCGGCGTCGATCTGGCGCATCCCTACCTGCGCGGAAGGTTGTTGCCGGGCTACGACATCGTCGGCGGCGGACTCGACGCAAGCGCCCACGCGAACCCGCAGGACCCGACCCAGGTCGAGCGGCACGGCACCGAGATGGCGGGGATCATCGCCGGCGTCGACGGTCCGGACGGTCTCCACGGCGTCGCCCCCGGAGCGACGATCCTGCCGATCCGGGTCGCCGGCTGGCAGCCCGCGGCCGACGGCAGCCAGCTGGTGTACGCACGCAGCGACCAGCTGCTGGCCGGCCTCGAGCGCGCCGTCGACCCGAACGGTGACGGGGACGCACACGACGCCGTGCGGGTCGCAGTGACCGGCGTCGTCGAGCCGTATGCGGCGTTCACCGAGGGCCCTGAGGCGTGGGCGGCCCAGGGGGCCCTCGACCTCGGCACGCTGCTCGTCGCCCCGGCGGGCAACGACGGCGAGGCGGGCCCGTCGTTCGGCTCGGTCGCCGGTCCGGCTGGTGGCGCAGCGACGCTGGCCGTCGGCGCGACGGACTCGTTGCGCACGGAGCCGCTCGTGCGGGTCGTCATGCACAAGGGTCTCGACGTCCTCTTCGACCGGCGGCTGCCGCTCGTCGGCGCGGTCGCGCCTCGCCATTCGCTGACGCTGCTGCCGGTCGCAGGGGCCGGAGCGTCGGGCGTCGACTTCTTCGACGCGAAGGGCTTCAGCCTTGCCGCCGGACGGGCGGTGCTGGCACCGGTCGGCAGCGCCCCGGCCGACACGGTGGCTGCAGCCGCGCGGGCAGGGGCCGGAGCGGTGCTCCTCTACGGCGGCGAGCTGCCGCCGGGTGGGCTGCAGGTCGACGAGCGCCAGACGGTGCCCGTCGTCGTCGTCCCGCCTGCAGCCGCGCTCGAGCTTCTGGCCGCCGACCGTGCCGGGCTCGACGTCGGCATCGCGATCGGCGCAGCCGACGCCGATCCGAACGCCGGCCGCGGTCACATCACAGGTTTCTCGTCGCAAGGTCTGGCCTTCGACGGCAGCATGAAGCCGGATGTCGTCGCGCCGGGTGTGGCGCTCGAGACGGCGGAGCCCGGGACCGCCCCGGACGGCTCAGCGCTCTACGGCACCCTCAACGGCACGAGCGGCGCAGCCGCGACGGTCGCGGGCGCCGCGGCGCAGCTCGCGCAGATGCGGCCCGCGCTCGACGCCACGTCGCTTCGCAGCTTGCTCGCCGGTTACGCCCAGCAAGGACGGGCCTCGCCGTTCGCGGTCGGGGGAGGCACGCTGCGGCTCGGTGCAGCGGCGGTCGGTGAGGTGGCGACCGACCCGGCAACGCTCGGCTTCGGCATCTGGACGGGGCCGCGCTGGCACGCGACCAGGACGATCACCGTGCGCAACGTGTCGACCCGCCGTCTGCAGCTGTCGGTCAGCGTCGTTGCGAAGGGTGACTCCGAGGCGCTCCAGTTCACCGTCTTCCCGAGCCACTTCGTGATCGGCGCCGGCCGCGCCCGGCGGGTCAAGCTCACGGTCCGGGCACCGGCCGCTCCCGGCCCCGCCGCGGTCACCGGCTCGATCAGCCTCGCAGCGGTCGGCAGCGAGCCGTTGCACGTGCCCTGGGCGCTGCAGTTCGAGCACGAGACGCCGGATCTCCTGACCCACGTGTCGCTGGACAGCACGTCCTTCGCGCCGTCCGACACCGCGCCCGCGCTGCTCACGGTGCAGGCCGGGGCGCTCACGCACGATCCGGGCCTGCAGATCGAGGCGGTCTCGCGCCTGGATGTGCTGCTCTATACGGCCGCCGGCAAGTTCGTGGGCGTGCTCAACCGGCTCCGGAACCTGCTGCCAGGCTCGTACAGCTTCGGGATCACCGGCCGCGGCCCGACGAGCGCGCGTCTCCCCGCGGGCGACTACGAGTTGCGGCTCGCCGCCTGGCCGACGCTCCCGAAGCTGGCCGAACCGAGCAGAGCGCAGGTGCGGTTCACGATCAAGTAGATTCGCGCACGATGGCTGCGGCCGCCGAGACGCATCTGCTCGAAAATCCCTTCGCGCTTGCGCGCCAGCAGCTCTACAAGGTCGCCGAGACGTTCGGGATCGACCAGCGCCTCGTCAATGTCCTGCAGGAGTGCAAGAAGGCGGTTGAGGTCTCGATCCCCACCTCGCTCGACAACGGCGACGTGCGAGCGTTCACCGGCTTTCGCGTCACGCACAACATCGCGCGCGGCCCTTCGAAGGGCGGCATCCGTTACCACCCGGACGTCACGCTCGACGAAGTGAAGTCGCTGGCGATGTGGATGACCTGGAAGTGCGCGCTGATGGGGCTTCCGTTCGGCGGCGCGAAGGGCGGTGTCGCCTGCGACCCGAAGTCGATGTCGCGCCCCGAGCTCGAGCGCATGACGCGGCGCTTCACCTCCGAGATCATCAACGAGATCGGTCCCGAGAAGGACATTCCGGCACCCGACGTCGGCACGAACGCCGCCACGATGGCGTGGATCTTCGACACCTACTCGATGAACAAGGGGCATTCTGTGCTCGGCGTGGTCACGGGCAAGCCGCTCACGATCGGCGGCTCGCTCGGGCGAGAAGAGGCGACGGCCCGCGGCGCGCTCTTCTGCCTCGTCTCGGCGTTGCGCAGCCAGGGCAAGACGCTCGACGGGACCAGCGTCGCGGTGCAGGGCTTCGGCAACGTGGGGTCGTTCTTCGCCAAGTTCGTCGCCGAGGAAGGCGGCCGCGTCGTCGCGATCTCCGACTCGAGCGGGGGCGTCTACAACGCCGGCGGCCTCGACATTGCGGCCGCATTCGCACACAAGGCCGACGGCGGCGCGCTCGCTCAGCTCGCGGGTGGCGACGCGATCTCGAACGAGGAATTGCTCCTGGTCGACTGCGACGTGCTCGCGCCCTGCGCGCTCGAGCAGGTGATCACGACCGACAACGCCAACCAGGTGAAGGCCAAGCTGATCGTCGAAGGCGCGAACGGCCCAATCACGCCTGCCGCCGACGAGATCCTCGATTCCGACGGTGTGCTCGTGCTGCCCGACGTGCTCGCGAACGCCGGTGGCGTCGTGGTCTCCTACTTCGAATGGGTGCAGGGGCTGCAGGAGTACTTCTGGAAGGAAGACGAAGTCAATGCACGGCTGAACGAGATCGTGACGCGGGCCTACGACGAGACCTGGGCGACGATGCAGGACCGCAAAATCTCGATGCGCCTGGCGTCCTACGGTCTCGCCGTGCAACGGGTGGCAGAGGCGACGATCACCCGCGGCCTCTACCCATAGCGACTGTTGTTCTCTTCGGCGCGCAGGGCTGTTCGCTCTGCGCGCGCGCACGGGGCCAGCTCGAGCGTCTGCGGGCGGAACTCGGCTTCGAGCTCGAAGAGGTCGATATCACCGGGGTCGACGAGCTCGAGGCGCGCTATCGAGAATGGCTCCCGGTGGTCGAGATCGGCGGCGAGCGGGCATTCGTCTACTTCCTGGACGAGGCGGCGTTCAGGCGGAAACTGTCACAAAGTTCGAGCTTGTGACAAGCATTCGCTAGGTGGAAAGCCTTTCGGGCACAATGCTCGTGATGTTGCAAGCTCCGGCTCCCGGTAGTGCTCCCGACCGCCTGACGGTCGGGGTCGCAGCGCGGCTCTCGCGCTACCTGCAGGTCCTGACCCAGGCGCGCAAGATGGGGAAGGAGCGGATCTCCTCGCAGGAGATCGCCGACTACACGAACATCAACGCCACCCAGATCCGGCGGGACCTCTCGAATTTCGGGAAGTTCGGGAAGCGCGGCGTCGGCTACTCGATCGACTCGCTGCTCTCGGAGATCCGCAAGATCCTGCGCACGCAGGGGCAGCACAACATCGCGCTCGTCGGCGCGGGGCGGCTCGGCCAGGCGATCGCCAGCTCGGCGATCTTCGCCGAGCACGGGATCAACATCGCCGCGGTGTTCGACGCCGACGCCACCAAGATCGGCCGCGAGATCGGCTCGTCGACGATCGACGATGGGCGTCACCTTCGGGATGTCGTGCGTGAGAAGAACATCGTCGTCGGTGTGCTCGCTGTGCCTGCCTCGTCGGCGCAGAAGGTCGCCGACGATCTCGTCGACGCCGGCGTCCGGATCATCTTCAACTACTCCGAAGCGTTGCTCGACGTCCCGGCCGACGTCACCGTGCACACCTCGAACCCTGCGGTCGAGTTGCTGCACGCCCTCTACTTCCACCTGACCTAAGAGCTCCCGCGCGATGCGGATCCTGCTCTGGCACGGCTACCTGCTCGGCGGCACGGGGTCGAACGTCTACACGCGTGCGCTCGCCCGCGAATGGAGTCGCGCCGGTCACGAAGTGGTCGTCGTCTGCCAGGAGCGTGACCCCGACCAATTCGATCTCGGCGGCGCGACCGTCGTCACGCCGGACCTGCCGGGCGGGCTCCTGCCCACGTTCGTCCTCGACCGCTACGCCGGACTCGAGCCGAAGCTGCTGCAGGACTTCGCCACGGACGAGCTTGACGCCTACGTCGAGGCGAACGCCGCCGCGTTGCGCGCGCTCCTCCCCGCCGACCTCGTCTTCGCGAACCACGTGCTGCTCGGTGCGCCGGTCGGGGCGGCCAGCGGCGCACCGTTCCGGGTCAAGGCGCACGGCTCGGAGCTCGAGTACTCGATGCGCGGCCGGCCGGAGCTCGAGCGCTGGGGTGCCGAGACGCTCGCCCGGGCAGACGTGACGTACGTCGGCTCGGCGCACATCCGGCAGGTGCTCGAGGACGTCGTCGGGCAGGTCGCCAACGTGCAGGAGGTGCCCCCGGGTGTCGACATCGACCAGTTCAGGCTGCAAGCTCGCGAGGAGGCGCTCGCGGACCTGCTCGCGGAGGCGCGGCTCGATCCACCGAACCCGGGGAACGCGGAGGAGCGGCTGCCCGACGCCGCGAACGCCGAGCGACTCGCGGAATTCCTCGCCGTAGACGAGCCGACCGTCGTCTACTTCGGGAAGCTGATCGAGCAGAAGGGCGTGCAGGTGCTCCTCGAGGCGATGGCCGGGATCGACGCGCGGCTCGTGATCGTCGGCTTCGGCCCGTATCGCGGGGTGCTCGAACAGCTGGCGCCGCCTCGAACCCTGTTCACCGGCCCGCTCGAGCACCGGCATCTCGTTCATCTGCTGCCGCTGGCCGAGGTGACGGTCGTTCCGTCGATTTTCCCGGAGGCGTTCGGCATGGTCGCGGCGGAAGCCGCGGCGGCGGGGTCGCCGCCCCTGGTCGCCCGCCACTCGGGTCTCGCCGAGGTCGCTGCCGGGCTCGAGCAGTCGTACCCGGAGCGGTTCAAGGGCCTCGCGTCCTTCGAGACGGGCGATGCGCGCGACCTCGCCGGCAAGCTCGAGCGGATCCTCGCGCTGTCGCGCGAAGACCACGACGAGCTCCGTCGCGCGGCGCGGCAGGCCGTCGTCGACCGCTGGTCGTGGTCGAGCGTCGCCGAGCGGCTGTTGCAGCCGGTCTGACGGCGGCGGCTAGGCTCCGCCGGTGGGCGACGAACAACGCATCTCGTGGCAGGAGCTGGTCGCGCAGTCGCGCGCCGCGTTCGACGACGGGACCGACCTGACACTCGCGGTCGAGGAGGAGTTCGCGCTGCTCGATCCCGACTCGCTGGAGTTGACCGACCGCTTCGAGGAGTTGTACGGCGCGGCGATCGAGACCGACCTGGCGCCGAACGTCGTGGGCGAGCTGATCGCATCCGAGATCGAGGTGCGCACGGGCCGCTGCGAGAGTTTCGGCGCCGCGGCCGTGGCGATGGGGGAGCGGCGCGCGCAGCTTCATTCGGTCGCCCGCGAGCTGCGGATCGGGCTGGGCGGGACGGCCACGCATCCGTGGAGCCGCTGGCAGGACCAGCGCATCATCGACACGCCTCACTACCGTCGCAACGACGAGCTACTCCGGTACGTCGTCTGGCGCAACAACACGTTCGGTCTGCACGTTCACGTCGGGATCGCAGGCGCCGATCGAGCGATCGCCGTCCACGACGCGCTGCGGACCTTCCTGCCGGAGCTGCTCGCGCTGTCGGCGAGCTCGCCGTTCGTCGAAGCGGTCGACTCCGGGCTGCACTCGGCCCGAACGGAGATCTTCACGCGGATGTTCCCGCGCTGTGGCATCCCCGACGCGTACGGCAGCTGGCAGGGGTGGGAGGACTACGTCTCGTTCCTCTACTCCACGGGTTCGATCGCCGAGCACACGCAGATCTGGTGGAGCGTCAGGCCGCACCTCGCGTATCCGACGATCGAGATCCGGATCTGCGACGGCCAGCCGGATCTCGCCGAGGCGCAGTCGCTGGCGGCGCTCTGTTACGCGCTGGCGGCCCGCTGTGCCCGCGCATACGACGAAGGGGAGGCGCTTCCGGATCTGCCGCACCGTCTACTCGAGGAAAACCTGTGGCGGGCGATCAGGTACGGCCTGTCAGGCGAGCTGCTCGACCTGGCCCGCGGTGAGCCGATCCCGGCCCGCCGTCGTCTCGAGCAGCTGCTCGAGTGGGTCGCCCCGGTCGCCGACGAGATCGGCGCGACGCCCTACCTGACGATCCCGGAGCAGAACGCCGCCGAACGCCAGATCCAGCGCCTCGCAGAAGGTGCGACGCTCCGAGAGATCTACGCCGAGCAAGTCAAAGCCGGCGAGCCGATCAGCTAGTCCTGACGCCCTCTCCAGCAGGACTTTGTGATACATAATCGCCCGCGCCGAAGCCCTTCGGCGCTTGACTTTGTGAGGGAGTAAACCGGATGGATTGGTTCATGCATCACGCTGTGCTCGTCGGCCTGGTCGGTGCTGCCGTGGCCGTTGGGTACGGGCTCTATCTGACCTGGTGGCTGCTCCAGCAGCCGGCCGGAAACGAGCGGATGCGGGAGATCTCGCGCGCCGTCCAGGAAGGCGCTGCGGCCTACCTGAAGAAGCAGTACACGACGATCGCGCTCGTCGCGATCGTTCCGTTCTTCGTCCTCGGCCTGTACGACAAGCTCGGCTGGGGCACGGCGTTCGGCTTCCTGATCGGGGCGGTGCTGTCGTCTGCCGCCGGCTTCATCGGCATGAACGTCGCCGTGCGCTCCAACAGCCGGACGGCCGAGGCGGCCCGTGGTGGGCTGAAGCCCGCCCTCAACGTCGCCTTCCGCGCCGGCTCGGTAACCGGCCTGCTCGTCGTCGGCCTCGGGCTGTTCGGCGTCGCCGGGTACTACTGGTTCCTGACGGGTGCGCTCGGCAACTCACCGGACTCCGCGATCAACGACCTGATCGGCCTGGCGTTCGGCGGTTCGCTGATCTCCGTGTTCGCACGGCTCGGCGGCGGCATCTTCACGAAGGCCGCCGACGTGGGCGCCGACCTCGTCGGGAAGATCGAGGCCGGCATCCCCGAGGACGACCCGCGCAACCCCGCGGTGATCGCCGACAACGTCGGGGACAACGTCGGTGACTGCGCCGGCATGGCTGCCGACCTGTTCGAGACCTACGCGGTCACAGCCGTCGCCGTGATGCTGCTCGGCACAGCCGCCGGGCTCTCCGACGAGCACCTCTATCTCTTCCCGCTCGCGATCGGCGGCGTCTCGGCCGTCGACGTCCGTGATCGGCACCTTCTTCGCTCGGCTCGGCAAGGGCGACAACGCCGTCATCAACGCGCTCTACAAGGCGGTGCTCGTCGCGACCGTGCTCTCCGCGGTCGGCTTCATCCCGGTGACGATGGGCTTCGACGGCGGCAGCTACAGCTTCACCGATCTCTACGTGTCGGCAATCGTCGGTCTGGTCGTCACGTTCTTGCTGGTTGCGATCACCGAGTACTACACCGGCACGCGCTGGCATCCCGGTGAAGGCGATCGCCAAGGTCGTCGCAGACAGGGCATGCGACGAACATCATCGAAGGCCTCGCCGATCGGCATGCAGGCGACTGCGTTGCCGGTGATCGTGATCGCCGCCGGCATTCTCGTTGCACACCACTTCGCCGGTCTGTACGGAATCGGCGTCGCCGTCATGGCTCAGCTCTCGATGACGGGTCTGATCGTCGCGCTCGACGCGTACGGCCCGGTCACCGACAACGCGGGCGGGATCGCCGAGATGGCCGATCTTCCCGACGAGGTTCGCGGCGTCACCGATCCGCTCGACGCGGTCGGCAACACGACGAAGGCGGTCACGAAGGGGTACGCGATCGGCTCGGCTGCGCTCGCTGCTCTGATCCTCTTCGACTCGTACACCACCGGACTGTCCGACGCCGGCCTGCCGACGTCGTTCTCGCTGTCAGACGCCTGGGTGATCGCCGGCCTCTTCATCGGCGGTCTGATGCCGTTCCTGTTCGCCTCGCTCGCTATGCAGGCGGTCGGGCGGGTCGGCGGTCAGGTGGTCGAGGAGGTGCGTCGCCAGTTCCGCGAGCACCCCGGGATCATGGATTACACCGAGCGGCCCGACTACAGCCGTGCGGTTGGGATCGTCACCGGCTCCGCGATCAAATCGATGCTGCTGCCGGCGCTGATTCCGATCGGCTTTCCGATCGTCGTCGGGATCATCAGCGTCAAGATGCTCGGCGGCCTGCTGATCGGCACGATCGTGACCGGTCTCTTCCTCGCGATCTCGATGACGTCGGGCGGCGGCGCCTGGGACAACGCGAAGAAGTCGATCGAGGACGGCCTGTACGGCGGCAAGGGCTCCGACGCCCACGCCGCATCGGTGACGGGTGACACGGTCGGCGATCCGTACAAGGACACCGCCGGTCCCGCGATCAACCCGATGATCAAGATCGCGAACATCGTCGCGCTCCTGATCATCCCGCTGCTCGTCTCGATCCACGGCTAACAGAGCATCGGCGCGGGGACCCGGCGACGGGTCCCCGCGCTACCGTCTCGCCATGCGGATTGTGATCCGGGTCGCCGGGTCGGCGGCCGCGGTGACGCTGGCCACCCTGCTCGTCTGGGCGCTCGACACGGTCGCGCCCATTCTCAGCCTGGGCGTCCTCTACGTCTTCGCAGTCCTGCCAATCGCGATCGCCTGGGGCCGCGTCTGGGCGCTGCTCGTCGCGGTCGCGAGCATGCTCGCGTTCAACTTCTTCTTCCTGCCGCCGACGCACACACTGACGCTGCGCGAATCGACGAACTGGTTCGCGTTGCTCGCCTACTCGGTGACGGCGATCGTGGTCAGCGAGTTGTCCGCCGGATCGCGGCGGCGCGCCGCGGACGCCGAGCAGCGGGAGCGTGAGGCGTCGTTGCTCGCGTCGATCGCGGAGCATCTGCTCGCCGGCCGCGCTCTCGAGGAGGAGTTGCCATGGCTCAGCGCGCAGGCGGCGCAGGTGCTCGGCGTCGAGCGCGCCGAGATCGAGGTCGGCCGTGCAAAAACGGACCGGCAGCCGCGACGCGCCGAATCCACTGGAGGTCGATGGACGGGTCGTCGGCACCATCTTCACTCCCGTCGGCGCCGACCCGAACGTAGCCGTCCGTGGGCGCTTCCTGCCGGCGCTCGCGGCGCTGCTGGCCGTGGCGATCGACCGCAGCCGCCTCGAGCAGGAAGCTCTGGAGGCGGAGACGCTGCGACGAAGCGATCTCGTGAAGACCGCGCTCATCCGCGCGGTCTCGCACGACCTCCGGTCGCCGCTCACCGGGATCACGACGGCGATCGGGGCCCTCCGGAACGACGAGCTCATCTTCAGCGACGACGACCGGCGGGAGCTGCTGGAGACGATCGCCGTCGACGCCGAGCGTCTGAACCGGCTCGTCGCCGACCTCCTCGATCTCTCCCGGCTCGAGGTCGGCGGCGCTGAACCGGCTTCGGCGGTCTGGGCGCTCGACGATCTCGTCCGCCAGGCGGTCGAGGAGCTTCCGGGCGCCGATCGGGTCGAGCTGCACGGCGAGAGTCCGCTCGTGCACGTGGATGCCGTGCAGATCCAGCGCGTGATCGCGAACCTGATCGAGAACGCGCTCAAGTTCTCGCCGCCGACGTCGCGCGTGCACGTGCGGATCACCGCGACGCGGCAGGAGGCGATCGTGCGGATCGTCGACCAGGGGCCGGGGGTGTCGCCCAGCGAGTTCGAGCGGGTCTTCGAGCCGTTCTACCGGCGCCCCGGCGTTCAGAGCTCCGGTGCCGGCCTGGGATTGGCGATCGCCCGCGGGTTCGCTGCTGCGAATGGTGGGCGCGTGTGGGTCGAGTCGCACCCAGGGCAGGGGTCGACCTTCGCTCTCGCCCTCCCGGTCGTCCAGGTGCCAGCCGAGCTGTCTGTATGAGCCAGCGGATCCTGGTGGTCGACGACGAACCGCAGATCCTGCGGGCGCTCGGGACGACGTTGCGCGGCGCGGGCTATACCGTCGACTCGGCCGGCACGGCCGCCGGCGCGCTCACGGCCGCCGCTGCGCAGCCGCCCGCGGCGATGATTCTCGACCTCGTGCTGCCCGACGGCAGCGGCACCGACGTCTGTCGTGAGTTCCGCACCTGGAGCGACGCGCCCGTGATCGTCCTCTCGGCGGTTGGCGAGGAACGCGAGAAGATCGCCGCGCTCGATGCCGGCGCCGACGACTACGTGACGAAGCCGTTCGGGGTCGAGGAGCTGCTCGCGCGGCTGCGTGCCGTCCTCCGCCGCCGTGCCGCCGAAGCGGGGCCGCAGATCGAGATCGGCGAGCTCGTGATCGACGTACCGGAACGACTGGTCACGCGGGCGGGCGAGCGAATCAAGCTGACGCCGCACGAGTTCGACCTGCTCCGCGTGCTCGCGCAGAACCGCGGCAAGCTCCTGACGCACCGGATGCTGCTACGGGAGGTCTGGGGGCCCGCGTACCAGGTCGAGGCGCACTACCTGCATGTCTACGTCTCGCACTTGCGCGCGAAGATCGAGCCCGATCCGTCGCGGCCGCGCTACGTCTGACCGAGCCCGGTGCCGGGTACCGGTTGGTCGACCCAGCGGAATCTTGAGGAAACCTTTAGGGGGGCGTCCGGCGGTTTGAGGCGGCCTTGACCTGCCCCGGCCTACCGTCGGGGCATGTCGACGATTCCTCGTCCACACCCCCGTGCGTGGCTCGAACGGCGCCGGGCGCGTGCCGAAGCTGACCATTGGATCGGGCACGGCTTCGCGGCGCGCTACCCGTGGCGCGTCGCCGAGCTGACGACTGTTCGCGAGCGGCGATCGTGCGCTCGTTCGCTGCGAAACGTGCTCGGTGAACTCTCCGGCTCCAAGCTTCCGGGTGCACTGCCGTTGCGCGCGGCAGCACTCCGCCCTCAGATCGTGCTGCTCGAGCAGCTCGAGGCGCGCCTGCTCGACGAGCGACCCGTCTCGGCCGTCGGGATGCTCGCGGTCAACGACGCTGCTGACGAACCCCGGCAGCTGCCTCTTCGCCGAGGTCGACGACGTCGCCCGGCTGCCTGCGGACCGTCCTCGACCAAGGTGGAGGTGCACTGATGTACGACCTTGCCGCGCTCGGCATCGCCGCCGTGTGTCTCGCATTCTGCTTCGTCGTGCTCTACGTCCTCGAGAAGATCTGATGTCCGCCGCCGACCTCTTCGGGCTCGATCGTCTCCCTGCTCGTCTTCGCCTATCTCGTGTATGCGCTCTTCCGTGGCGAGCGGCTCTAGATGAGCGGCCAGGGAATCGCGCAGATCGTCTTCTACTCGGTCGTCCTGATCGTCCTCGGCTACCCGCTCGGCATCTTCATGGCCCGCGCATATACGCGGGAGCAGCTCGATCCCGTGGAGCGAGCCTTTCTGCGACTGCTCGGTCGGGGAAGCGGGGAGGAGCAGGACTGGAAGTCGTACGCGACGACGGTGCTCGTCTTCAGTGTCGGTTTCACCGCCGTGCTCTACGCGATCCAGCGGCTGCAGGGCCATCTCTTCCTGAACCCGGACCACCTGAAGGGCATCGCGCCGCACATCGCCGTCAACACCACGGCGAGCTTCGTCACGAACACGAACTGGCAGTTCTACGGCGGCGAATACACGATGTCGTACCTGACGCAGATGGCCGGCCTTGCCGTCCAGAACTTCGTCTCGGCCGCAGTTGGGATGGCAGTGCTGATCGCCGTCGTGCGCGGGATTTCGCGGCGCTCGACTGACAAGCTGGGCAACTTCTGGCGTGACCTCTACCGGTCGCTCGTGTACATCCTGCTGCCGCTGTCGATCATCCTCGCCGCGCTGCTGATCTGGCAGGGCGTGCCGCAGACGTTCCACGGTCACGCGACCGCGACGACGCTGCAGGGCGCACACCAGACGATCGCCCGCGGGCCGGTCGCGTCGCAGATCGCGATCAAGCAGCTCGGGACGAACGGCGGCGGCTTCTACAACTCGAACTCCGCCGTCCCGTTCGAGAACCCGAACGGCGGCACCAACTTCCTCGAGATGCTCTCGATCCTGCTGATTCCTGCTGCGCAGGTCTTCATGTTCGGCAAGCTCGTGCTCTCACGACGCCACGGGTGGGCGGTCTTCGCGGCCATGTTCACGATCTTCGCGGTCGGTGTCGCCATTGCGCTACCGGCCGAGCAACACGGCTCGCCGGTGCTCCGGAACTCCGGCGTCAATCTGACGCAGGGCTCGGGGCAGTCCGGCGGCAACATGTCCGACAAGGAAGTGCGCTTCGGCCAGGCCGCGACCGCGAACTGGACCGTGGCGACGAGCGACGCGTCGAACGGCTCGGTCAACGGCGGCTTCGACGCCCAGACACCGGCGGCCGGTGCCGTACCACTCGTCAACCTGTTCCTCGGCGAGGTGGTGTTCGGCGGCGTCGGCTCCGGTCTCTACGGGATGTTCTTCTACATCCTGATCGCGGTGTTCGTGGCCGGCCTGATGGTCGGGCGAACACCTGAGTGGCTCGGCAAGAAGATCGAAGCGCGAGAGATCAAGCTCGCCGCGCTCGGCGCGCTCTTCGTGCCGACGATGGTGCTGACGCTGACGGCGATCTCGATCGTCACGCACTCTGGTCTCGCCTCGATCTACAACAGCGGCGTCCACGGGTTCACCGAGACCCTCTACGCCTACGACTCGCAGTCCAACAACAACGGCAGCGCCTTCGCAGGCTTCGGCGCGACCAGCTTCTCGGCAGAGGTCGGCACGATCGCGCTCTACCTCGGCCGCTTCGTCCCGCTGCTCGCGGCGCTCGCGCTCGGCGGCTCGCTGGCCAAGAAGAAGATCGTCCCTGCCTCCGCCGGCACGTTCCGCACCGACGGGCCGACGTTCGTCGTCCTGCTCATCGGCGTGATCGCGCTGACAGCCGGGCTGATGATCTTCCCCGCCCTCACACTCGGTCCGATCGTCGAAGGGTTGATGCACTGATGACTGCTCTCATTCGTTCCGTGATCGCGATCGTCGTCACGACGGTCGTCTTCGGATTCGTCTACCCGCTTGTGATGACCGGTTTCGCCCAGGTCGCGTTCAAGGACAAGGCGAACGGCAGCCTGATCAGCAAGAACGGCGTGATCATCGGGTCCGTTTGGCGGCCCAGGAGTTCACCGCGCGCGAAGTACTTCCATCCGCGCCCGTCGGCGACCGCGCCCGCCTACAACGCCGGCGCGACGACCTTCGCCAACCTCGGCCCGACCAACCCTGATCTCGCCAAGAACGTGGCAGGCGCCGCGGCCGCCAATCCTCAAGCTCGAGCAGCCGTACAACCCCGGGCTCACCATCGGCGACATCCCGGTCGACGCCGTCACGACGTCTGCCTCCGGGATCGACCCTGACATCTCGCCCGCCAACGCGAAGCTGCAGTCGAAGCGCGTCGCCGCCGTACGGCATCTGCCGCTCGCCACAGTGCAGAAGCTGATCAGCAAGGAGACGGATGGACGCAGTCTCGGCTTCTTTGGTGAGCCTGGCGTCAACGTCCTCGAGCTCAATCTCGCTCTCGACCGCCCCGGAGGTGCGTGATGGCCGCCGCCCGCGGCAGCGTCTTCTCGCGCGAGCTCGTGCTCGCCGCAATCCGCGACTCGTTCCCGAAGCTCGACCCGCGCCTGCAGCTGCACAACCCGGTCATGTTCATCGTCGAGCTGGGCAGCGTGATCACGACTGGGATCTTCGTGCTCGAGCTGGCGCGCGGCAACACCAGCGGTCTGTGGTTCGTCGCCACGATCGCGATCTGGCTCTGGCTGACCGTGCTCTTCGCGAACTTCGCCGAGGCGATCGCCGAAGGACGTGGCAAGGCCCAAGCGAGCGCGCTCCGTGCCACGCGCACGACCACCAACGCACGTCTCCGCGACGGTCGGTCGGTGCCCGCACCCGAGCTGCAGCGCGGCGACGTGATCGTCGTCGAGGCGGGGGAGATCATCCCGGCCGACGGCGAGATCATCGACGGGGTCGGCTCGGTCGACGAATCGGCGATCACGGGCGAGTCGGCGCCCGTCATTCGCGAGTCGGGCGGCGATCGCTCCGCCGTGACGGGTGGGACGAAACTGCTGTCGGACCAGCTCGTGATCGAAGTGACTCAGGAACCGGGCAAGTCGTTCCTCGACCGCATGATCGCGCTGGTCGAAGGCGCGGAACGGCGCAAGACACCGAACGAGATCGCGCTGAACATCCTGCTCGCCGGCCTGACGATCACCTTCGTCGCGGCGGTCGTGACGCTTCGCCCGTTCGCGATCTACGCCGGGACGGCGACGTCGCAGACCGTCTTGATCGCGCTGCTCGTCGCGTTGATCCCGACGACGATCGGCGCCCTCCTCTCGGCAATCGGGATCGCCGGAATGGATCGCCTCGTGCAACGCAACGTGCTCGCGATGTCGGGCCGGGCGGTCGAGGCGTCCGGTGACGTCGATGTGCTGCTGCTCGACAAGACCGGCACGATCACGCTCGGCAACCGGCAGGCCGCCGAGTTCCTGCCCGTCGACGGCGTCGACGAGCAAGAGCTCGCCGAGGTCGCGCAGCTCGCCTCGCTGGCCGACGAGACACCGGAGGGACGCTCGATCGTCGTCCTGGCGAAGGAGCGCTTCGGCGTGCGGGAGCGCGAGCTAGGCGAGCACCAGTTCATCCCGTTCAGCGCGACGACCCGCATGAGCGGGGTCAACATGAACGGCACCATGATCCGCAAGGGAGCAGGCGACGCCGTCAAGCGGTTCATCAGTGAGCAGGGAGGAAGCGCGCCGGCGGATCTCGACCGGATCGTCCAGGGCGTCGCCGAGCAGGGCGGGACGCCGCTCGTTGTTGCGCGCGACAACTGGGCTCTCGGTGTTGTGCACCTGAAGGACATCGTCAAGGGCGGCATGAACGAGCGCTTCGACGAGCTGCGCCGTATGGGCATCCGGACGGTCATGATCACCGGTGACAACCGCGTCACCGCTGCCGTGATCGCGGAAGAGGCAGGGGTCGACGACTTCCTCGCCGAGGCGACGCCGGAGACGAAGATGGCGCTGATCAAGGAGGAGCAGGGCAAGGGCCGCATGGTTGCGATGACCGGGGACGGAACGAACGACGCCCCCGCGCTCGCTCAGGCCGACGTCGGCGTCGCCATGAATACCGGCACGTCCGCCGCCAAGGAGGCGGGCAACATGGTCGACCTCGACTCGAACCCGACGAAGCTGATCGAGATCGTCGAGGTCGGCAAGCAGCTCCTGATCACACGCGGTGCGCTGACGACGTTCTCGATCGCCAACGACGTCGCCAAGTACTTCGCGATCCTGCCGGCGATGTTCGCCTTCACGTACGCGACGCACCCCGGTGAGCGCGGCCCGCTGCAGAAGCTGAACATCATGCACCTCGGCGACCCGAAAAGCGCCATCATCTCGGCGATCATCTTCAACGCCCTGATCATCCCGGCGCTCGTCCCGCTCGCCCTCAGAGGTGTCAAGTTCCGTGCGATCGGCGCGACCGCTCTGCTGCGCCGCAACCTGGCGATCTACGGGCTCGGCGGCGTGGTGCTTCCGTTCGTCGGCATCAAACTGATCGACCTGATCGTCCACAACGTGTTCGGCGCCTGACGGGCAGGGCTCGATGCGGGGGCACTACCGGATCCTGCTCGGTATGGCCCCCGGTGTCGGCAAGACGTACCGGATGCTGCAAGAGGGTCGGTCGGCACACGCCGAGGGCCGAGACGTCGTGATCGGCTACCTCGAACCGCACGACCGGCCGGAGACGACCGTGCTCGCCGAAGGGCTCGAGGTAGTGCCGCGTCTCCACGCCACCTACGGCGGCCTCGAGCTGGAGGAAATGGACGTCGACGCCGTCGTTCGTCGTGCACCCGAGCTCGCACTGATCGACGAGCTCGCCCACACGAACCTTCCGGAGGCGCGGAACGAGAAGCGGTGGCAGGACATCGACGAGGTGCTCGTCGCCGGCGTCGACGTGATCTCGACGGTCAACATTCAGCACCTCGAGAGCCTCAACGATGCGATCGCCGAGCTGACCGACGTGCGCGTGCGGGAGACGTTCCCGGACACGGTGCTCGAGGATGCCGACGAGGTCGTGCTCGTCGACCTCTCGCCGCAGGCGCTGCAGGAGCGACTGCGTGCGGGCAAGGTCTACTCGCACGAGCGCGCCGAGGTGGCGCTCGACAACTTCTTTCGCGCCGACCGGCTGTCGGCGTTGCGCGAGCTCGCGCTCCGTGAGGTGGCCGAGGACGTCGGCGCACGTAGGCAGGCCGCCGTCCTTGATCCGCTCAGCGCCACCGCGGTGGCCGAGCGCGTGCTCGCCCTCGTCACGCCCGAGCCGCGCTCGCAGCGCATCCTCCGGCGCGCCTGGCGTTCGGCCGAGCGGCTCGGTGCGCCGCTCGACGCCCTCTGGGTGCACCGCGCCGGTCACGACCTGACGGAGGACGAGCAGATCCAGCTCGCGGCGCTCCGGCGTCTCGCGATCATCCTCGGGGCGCACTTCCTCGAGGAAGAGGGTGAGCTGGTGCCGATCGTGCGGCGCGTCGTCGGCGAGCGTGGCTCGACCTACGTGCTCGTCGGCACGCCAGACGAGAGCCGCCGCCGGGAAATCCTGCGTGGCTCGCTCGTGTCGGCGCTCGTGCGCGAGCTCCCAGGGGTCGACGTCCGCGTCGTCGCAAACCGGGCCGATCGCCGGCGGAGCGAATGAAGCCGCATCTGCCGAACCGTCGGCGTCGTCCGGCCTACGAGGGCAAGGGCCGCATCCTGGTGCCGTTCTCGGGTGCGCTCGAGCCACGCGTGCTCGATGCCGCGATCCGAGTTGCGCGCAGCGAGGAGGCCGTGCTCGTGGCGGCCTACCTGCTGGTCGTGCCGCTCCAGTACCCCGAGGATTCGCCGCGGAAGGAGCAGGTGGCCGTCGCACTGCCGCTGCTCGAGGCGGTCGAGCTCTCGGCGCTCCGAGCCGGGGTGCCGGTCGACGCGCGCATCGAGAAAGGGCGGTCGCTGACCCACGCGCTGCGCAGGCTCTGGGAGGTCGAGCGCTTCGACCGGATCGTCGCTCCCGCCTCGGGGTTCACGCCCCGGGATCTCGCGTGGATCCTCACGCATGCGCCGACGGAGACGATCGTGCTCCGGCCGGACGCCCCAGCAGCGGCCGCCTGACGCGTTAGCGTCACGGTTCGTGCCGTGGCTGAAGCGCTACCTCGTAGGCCGCCCGATGTCGTCGGGCCAGCTCGACGACACCCTGCTGCCGATCCCGCTCGCGCTGCCGATCTTCTCCGCCGACGCGATCTCGTCGGTGGCCTACGCGACCGAGGCGGCGATGGTCGTGCTCGTCGGCGTCTCCCTAGGGGCGCTGCACTGGACGCTCTGGATCGCCGTCGCGGTCTCCGTCCTGATGGCGATCGTGGTCGCGTCGTACCGGCAGACGGTACGCGCGTACGCGCAATCCGGCGGGGCCTACATCGTCGCCAAGGAGAACCTCGGCAAGATCCCGTCGCTCGTCGCGGGCGCTGCGCTGCTCGTCGACTACATCCTCACCGTCGCCGTGTCCGTGGCCAGCGGGATCTTCGCGATCACATCGGCCGCAACCTCCCTCTCGCCGTATCGCGTCGAGCTGTCGATCGCCGCGATCGTCCTGATCGCGGTCATCAATCTCCGCGGTGTGCGGGAGGCGGGAATCCTCTTCGCATTGCCGACGTACGGCTTCATCCTGGCCCTGTACGCGACGATCGGCACGGGACTCGTCAAGTGCGCCTCCGGAAGCTGTCCCCAGGCGGAGGTTCCACATCCGCTCGCAGCGGGTGCCGGTGCGGTGACGCTGCTTGTCGTGCTGCGCGCGTTCTCGTCCGGCGCGTCGGCGCTGACCGGTGTGGAGGCGATTGCGAACGGGGTCAACGCGTTCAAGCGGCCGCAAGCCAAGAACGCCGCGCGGACACTGGCGGTACTCGGTGCGATTGCGATCAGCCTGTTCCTGGGCGTCTCGTGGCTCGCCGTTCACATGCACGCGCGGCCGAGCTCGACCGACTCGGTTCTCTCGCAGATCGCCCGAGCAGCCTTCCCGGCCGGCGGTGCGGCGTCGTTCGGCTACTGGGTCGTGCAGATCTTCACCTTCGCCGTGCTCGTGCTCGCGGCGAACACGTCGTACCAGGGCTTCCCGCGTCTCGCCGCGCTGCTCGCGCGCGACCGGTTCGTGCCGCGGCAGTTCACGAACCTCGGCGACCGCCTCGTCTTCTCGAACGGTGTGATCGTGCTGACCGCCGCGGCGGTCGGCCTGATCCTCATCTACCACGCCAACGTCAACTCGCTGATCCATCTGTACGTCGTCGGCGTCTTCACCGCCTTCACGCTCTCGCAGACGGGCATGGTGCGGTACTGGTTGCGCACCCGCGACCCGGGTTGGGCGTATCGCGCGTTCGTCAACGGCCTGGGTGCGACTGCGACGGGGGTCGTGGCCGTCGTGGTCGTCTGGTCGAAGTTCGCGGAAGGCGCCTGGCTCGTGATCGTTGCGATCCCACTGCTCGTCCTGCTCTTCCTCGGGATCAACCGCCACTACCGCCGCTTTGCCCGGCGACTCAGCGCCGGCGTGGGCGCGGTGCAGCGCGCGCGCACACCGACGAACACCGTTCTGATCTGGGTGGAATCGATCGACACCGCCACCGAGGGCGCGCTCTGGTACGCCCGCACGATCAGCCACCAGGGGCCGGTGCGCGCGCTGCTTGCACCCGGCCGCCACACCGACCCCGGGATCCGGCCGCGGTGGTTCGACTTCGCGGAAGAGAATCCGCGGCTCGAGATCCTGGCCGTCGACGAAGGGCGGACGCAGGCGCTGCTCGAGGAGATCTGGCGCCTGCCGCGCGGCGAGTCCGACTTCGTCACGGTCACCATCCCCGAGCAGTTCAAGCGGCAGTCGCTGCTCTCGGCGGCGGGCCGCACGTCGTTCCGGCTCAAGCTGCGGCTGCTCTCCGAGCCCGGCGTGGTCGTCACCGACGTGCCGGTCGTCACGTCTCGCCGTGGCCCGGAAGGCCGGACACCGAAGCGGATCGCCGTCCGGGTGCTCGTCGCCAACGTGCACGCCGGGGCGCTTAGGGCACTCGCGTACGCCCAGGCCCTCGGCGTCGAGGACACGCGCGCCGTGAGCTTCGCCTTCGACCAGCACGAGGCGGGCGACTTCCGCGAGGAGTGGGGCCGGGCCGGACTGATGATGCCGCTCGACCTGCAGGACGCCCACTACCGTGACATCGGCACACCGCTGCGTGCCTACGTGCGCGAGCTCACCGCAGACCCCGACACGGTCGTCAACATCGTCATGCCGGAGATGGTCGTGCACGGCTGGTCGCGGCTGCTTCACAATCAGCGTGCGCTCTACATCAAGCGAACGCTCCTCTTCGAGCCGCACGTGATCCTGTCGTCCGTGCCGTACCAGCTGTTTCGCTGAGTGGTACCGTCGGCTCATGCGCGCTGTGATCGTCACTGCGCTGCTGGCACTCGTGCTCGCGTCAGCCGCCGGCTCGTCAACGGTCGCCGGGCTCCGCGGGCACGTCACAATCGGGCCGCTGCAGCCCGTGTGCAGGGCCGGGACACCGTGTGACGGCCCCGCCCGGCACGTCATGTTGACATTCAGCCGCGCCGGGCGGCGGGTCCAGACTCGGACCGACGCGGCCGGCAACTACCGGGTGAGGCTTCCGGCTGGTGCCTATTCGGTCCGGCCGGGCACCGGGTTCAGCGTCCGGCCCGCCATTGTGCGTGTCGTTCGAGGCCGGATGCTCGTCGTCAACTTCGCGATCGACACCGGTATCCGCTGAGAAGCTTCCCGAGCCGCGCGCAGTAGCATCCCGCCGGTGCCACGGCGTCGGCGTCAGAGCAGTGGGCTCGAACGGGTCCTCGGGGCGCCGGCTCTCTTCGCGACCGCGTACGGCAACGTCGGCTCGTCGATCTACTACGCGCTCGGCCTGACCGCCGGGATCGCGCTCGGCCTCACGCCGATCGTCTTCATCATCAGCGGCATCATCTTCGCCGCGACGGCGGCGACCTATGCGGAGGGAACCGTCCGCTACCCGGAGGCGGGTGGCTCGTCGAGCTTTGCGCGGCACGCCTTCAACGAGCTCGTCTCCTTCGGGGCGGCATGGGCGCAGATGCTCAACTACGTGATCACCGTCGCGATCTCGGTGATCTTCGTGCCGCACTATCTCTCGATCTTCTGGGAGCCGCTGCGAACGAACCCGTGGGACATCATCGTCGGGATCACGCTCACCTGGCTGCTCGTCGGCCTCAACGTCGTCGGCATTCAGGAGGCGGCCAGGCTCAACATCTTCCTGGCGGTGATCGACTTCGCGACGCAGCTGCTGCTCGTCGGACTCGGGTTCTTCCTGATCTTCCATCCGCACGTGCTGTGGGGGAACGTCCATTTCGGCGTCGCGCCGACGTGGAGTGCGTTCCTGCTCGCGATCCCGGTGGCGATGATCGCGTACACCGGCATCGAGACCGTCTCGAACCTCGCCGAGGAGGCCCGTGACCCCGTCCGTTCGATTCCGAGGGCGATCTCCTGGGTTGCGATCGCCGTCTTCGCGATCTACTTCACGCTGCCGTTCATCGCGCTCTCCGCGATGCCGGTCGTGCGGCACGGCACGGAGTACGTGACCCAGCTCGGGCAGCCGCCGCCGGAGGGATTCAAGAACGATCCCGTGCTCGGCCTCGTCGAGAATCTCGGCCTCCACGGCACGGTGCTCACCTTCGCCAAGGTCTACGTCGGCATCCTCGCCGCCACCATCCTCCTGATCGCGACCAACGCGGGTGTGATCGGCGCGTCGCGGATCACCTATTCGATGGCGAGCTATCGGCAGCTGCCGGAGATGTTCCGCCGGCTGCACCCGAAGCTGAAGACGCCATGGCTCTCCCTGGTCGTGTTCGCCGGGCTCGGCCCGTCGCTGTTCCTGCTCTCGGGTCAGGTCGACTTCCTCGGCCGGATGTACGCCTTTGGCGCGATGCTCTCGTTCACGATCGCGCACCTCGCCGTCGTGACGTTGCGGGCGCGGCACCGCGACGACGAGCTCGAGTGGCGAGCCTGGCCGAACGTGACGCATTCGCGGTATCAGCTGGCCGATCTTCGCGATCGTCGGCGCGTTCGGCACCGGTAGCGCCTGGCTGGTCGTGGTCGCCCAGGATGGGCCGACGCGATACGCGGGCTTCGCCTGGCTCGCTGCCGGATTCGTCTTCTACGTCCTCTACCGCCGACGGCTCCACCTGCCGCTGCGGGTCACCTCGCGGGCGACGACGCCGCTCGGGCCAGCGCTGGCCCTCGAGTATCGCTCGATCCTCGTCCCGCTCGTGGCCGGCGACGCGTCACGGGAGGCCGTCGAGGTGGCCGCACGCCTCGCGACCGAGCGCGCGGGCCGGATCGTCCTGCTGCGCGTGGTCGTCGTGCCGCTCGACCTGCCGCTCGATGCCGACCTGGCCGAGGAGTTGGCGGCCGCCGACGACCTGCTCGACGAGGCGCGCGCCGTCGCCGCGCCGTACGGGGTCCGGGCGGTCGAGCGCGTCGTCCGCGCGCGGAACGCGGGTCGAGCGATCGTCGAGGAAGCGGAGCGGCGCGGTGCCGAGATCATCGTGCTCGGCGCGCCTCGCGGGCGGCATCGGAATATCTTCGGCCACACGGTCGACTACGTGCTCAAGAACGCACCCTCGCGCGTGATGGTCGCCGCAGGCCGGAAGGTGGCCTGAGCATGTACCGCAGCATGGTCCTGTTGATCGCGGTCGTGATGGTCCTGCTCGGCCTCGCGATGATCGTGCGCACGCTCACGCACGGCGGTTCGGCGTCGGCGTCGTCCTCGGCGCGCTGTTCGTCGCAGCCGGCGGCGGGCGGCTACTGGATGCTGCGGAGGGAGGTCCAGATGGCGCGGAAGCTGCCGGGCCTGCAGCCGCGAGCTCGACGCGCGGGCGCTCTTCTCGGTCGCCTACGGCGAGATCGCGCTCGTCGATCTACTTCGCGCTGGGCGTGCTCGCCGCGCAGCGCGCTCGGGTTCACGCCGCTCGTGCTGCTCGTCGTGGGCGTCGCTCTTCCTGATCGTCTCGTTCTCGTACGCGGAGGGCACGGCCGCGCTGCCCGAGACCGGCGGCGCGGCGACCTTCGTGCGGCGCGCGCTCGAACGACCTCGCCGGGTTCATGACCGGGTGGGCGCTCTTCCTCGACTACCTGATCGTGATCGCCCTGTCGGCGCTCTTCCTGCCGCACTACCTCGCCGGGGCGCTGCAGGTGCACGCGCTCGACGCACAACCCGTGGGACGTGATCGTCGCCGTCGCGCGTGATCGTCCTCGTGGCGCGCGTCCGCCTCGTTCCGGCGCCCGTCGCTCTACGGGCTCGGGATCGTCGTGCCCGGCGCTCGACCTCCTCACCCAGCTGCTGCTCGTCGTGCTCGGGTTCGCTCTTCGTCGTCTCGCCGCACGCGCTCGACCCAGGGGACGACGCTCGGCGACCATCCGACCTGGCATCAGCTCGCGTTCTCGCTGCCGCTCGCGATGCTGGCCTTCACCGGGCTCGAGACCGTGGCCAACCTGGCCGAGGAGGCGCGGACGCCGGGCGTCGACCTGCCGCGCTCGGTCTTCGTCGGGATCGCGACCGTCGTGACGATGTACGTCGCGATCGCGGTCGTCGCGCTGTCGGCGTTTCCCGGGCCCGGAGACCGAGCTCGGCACGCCGCTGGATCCGCGCGCCGCTCGCTCGGCGTCGCCGACCCGGCTCCGCAGCGAGCTGCCCTACTGGCTCGGCAGAGTCGCTGCGGATCTACGTCGGTCTCACGGGCGCGCTGATCCTGCTCGCTGCCGTGACGACGTCGATCTCCGGCTTCTCGCGGCTCGCCTATTCGCTCGGCGAGCACGGCCAGTTGCCGCGCAGCTTCGGCCGGCTCAGCCGGCGCGCACACGTCTCGCCGCTCGCGATCCTCTCGGTCGCCGTCGACCTCCTCGGCGGTCGTCGTCGCAACGTCGTTCTTCCGCCACGACGTCGAATTCCTCGCGAGCCTCTTCTCGTTCGGCGTCCTGCTCGCGTTCACCGCGGCCCAGCTGGCGGTGATCAAGCTGCGCATCGACGAGCCCGAGCTCGAGCGGCCGTATCGGGCGCCGCTGAACGTGCGGATCCGAGGCGTCGAGATCCCGCTGCCGGCGATCGTCGGGTCGATCGGCACGTTCACGATCTGGATCGTCGCGCTCGCGACGCATCCCGGCGCCCGGTACGCCGGGCCCGCGTGGCTCGCGATCGGGCTCGTGGTTTTCGTCGTGGTGCGGCATCTCGCACGGGGAAGGGCTGATGGAGCGCGTGACCTCCGACGACGAGCGGGCGCTCGAGCCCGCCGTCCAGTTCCACCGGATCCTCGTCCCGATGAAGCTCGGGCGTGATCGGCGAGGAGATGCTCGCGACGGCGATCCGGCTTGCGTCCGAGCACGACGCCGAGGTGCAGGCGCTGCACGTGATCCGCGTGCCGCTCGAGCAGCCGCTCGACGCGTCGATGCTCGAAGAGGACGAGCGAGCCGAGGCCGTCGCTCGCGGAGGCGAAGCTGCTCGGTGCCGAGCACGGCGTCGTCGTCGAAGGGACGACGGTCCGTGCGCGGGCGATCGGCCAGGCGATCGTCGAGCGCGCGCTGGAGTCGACGCCGACCTGATCGTGCTCGGCTCGGCGCCGCGCTGGCGTCGCCAGTCGCGCTTCTTCTCGCCCACGGTCGACTACGTCCTGCGGAAGGCGCCGTGCGAGGTGCTGATCGTCGCCTTCCCCCAGTCGGTTCTGGACGAGGAGTTGGCCGCGACCTGAGCGGTCCCGGTCCAGCGAGTACCTTCCCGCGCTGTGAAGGCGATCGTGATCGGTTGCGGCCGGGTCGGCTCGGCCGTCGCGCTCCAGCTCGCACGGCTCGGGCTGGGACGTGACGGTCGTCGACGAGAACGAGGACGCGCTCGGGCGACTCGGCGAGAGCTGGACCGGCGGGTTCGTCGTCGGTCACGGCATGGACCTGCAGCTGCTTCGCGAGGCCGGGATCGAGGAGGCCGACGCGGTCGTCGTCACGACCGACGGCGACAACACGAACCTCGTGATCGCGCAGGCCGCCCAGAAGCACTTCGAGGTGCCGACCGTCGTCGTCCGCGTGCTCGACCCGGCGCGCGCGCAGTTCTACGCGTCGCGCGGGACTGCGCATCGTCTGCCCGACCTCGTCGGCGATCGAGGCGCTCGTCGAGCGCAGTCCGCGCGACCGAGGAGGCGAGGCCGTCTGATGTACGTCCTCGTCGCAGGCGGCGGCAAGGTCGGCGCGAACCTCACCCGCTCGCTGCTCCGCGGCGGCAACGAGGTGACGCTGATCGAGCAGCAGCCGTACCGCTTCGACAAGCTCGAGGCAGAGTTCGAGCACCAGGTGATCCGCGGCGACGCGACCGAGCTGTTCGTGCTCGAGCGCGCCGGGATCAAGCGGCCGCCCGACCTGCTGGTCGCCGCGACCGGCGACGACGAGGACAACATCGTCATCTGCCAGCTCGCGCGCGAGAAGTACGGCGTCGCGAAGGTGATCGCGCGCATCAACGACCCGCGCAACCAGCCGTACTTCGACCTGCTCGGCATCTCGCCGACCGTCTCGGCGACCGGCGTCGATCATGGCGCTGATCGAGCACGAGGTGCCCGAGCACGGCCTGATCCAGCTGCTCGAGCTGCGCAAGGAGAACCTCGAGATCGTCGAGGTGTCGATCGACAAGGACGCGAACTGCCAAGGGCAAGCGCGTTCGCGCGCTCAAGCTGCCCGAGGGCGCCCGCCTGATCTCGGTCGTCCGCGACGGCAAGGCCGAGATCCCGGACGACGAGACGCAGCTCCAGGCGGGCGACCAGGTGCTGGCGATCCTCGAGCCCGGCAAGGAAGACGAGCTGCGGCGCATCCTCCTCAGCTCCGCTTAACCGCCCGACTCGGGACCGGCTACCGTGGGGTCGTGCGCCGCCCGGCGACACCCGTTCTCCTGGCCTGGTTCGCCACCGCCGCAGGCCTGCTCTCGATCGTCTCGGCGCTGACGCCGGAGATGGCCGACCGCGTCGACCTCGTCCGCGGCGTCCTGCCGCCCGGCGTCCCGACGCTGCCCGCACGCTCGCGCTCGCGCTCGGGCTCGGGATGGTCTGGCTCTCGCGCGGGCTCGCGCGCCGCAAGCGCCGCGCCTGGTGGCTGGCGGTCGGGGTCGTCGCGGCCTCCGCGGTCGCGCACCTCGCGAAGGGCCTCGACTTCGAGGAGTCGACGGTGCACCTGCATCCTGCTCGATCGCGCTGCTCCGCGCGCGCCGGCAGTTCGTCGCGCCGGGCGACCCGGCGACGATCCTGCCGCTCGTCCAGGTCGGCGCGGCGCTCGCCGTCTGCCTGCCGGTCCTGCACTCGTGTACGCCTACGACAACGACGCCTTCTCGGAGCGCATCGAGGAGGCGCTGCTGCTCGTGATCGGCGGCGCTCGCGATCCGCGCGCTCTGGCTCTGGCTGCGGCCGCTTCCGGCGTCGCGCCGCAGGACGAGCGGACCGCGAGCGCGCGGCCGAGCTCGTGCAGGAGCACGGCGCGGACAGCCTCGCGTACTTCGCGCTGCGCCGCGACAAGAGCTACTTCTTCTCCGCCAGCGGCCGGTCGTTCCTCGCCTACCGCGTGGTCGGCGGGCACGGCGCTCGTCGCCGGCGACCCGATCGGCGAGACGCGCGAGCGCCACGAGCTGATGGCCGAGTTCCGGCGCGTCGCCCACGCGAAGGGCTGGCGCGTCGCGATCGCGGGCGCGTCGAACGACGCGCTCGCCGACTACGCCGACGCTCGGCTTCAAGTCGATCTACCTCGGCGACGAGGCGGTGATCCGGCCCGCCGAGTTCTCGCTCGACGGCCGCGCGATCCGCAAGGTGCGCCAGTCGGTCTCGCGGCTCGAGAAGTGCGGCTACGAGGTGCGCGTGCTCTCGACCGCCGACGCCGACGAGCGCCTGCGCGAGCGAGCTGCAGCGCCGTCTCGCAGGAGTGGCGCGGCAACTGGCCCGAGCGCGGCTTCACGATGGCGATGGACGCGCTCTTCCTGCTACCCGGACACGGTGCTGGCGGTGGCGATCGCACCCGACGGCTCCGTCGGCGGCTTCCTGCAGCTCGTGCCCTCGCCGGCGAGCGAGGGCTACTCGCTCGCGTCGATGCGCCGGCGCCGCGACACCCCGAACGGCCTGATGGAGTACCTGATCACCGAGACGGTCGCGTGGGCGCGGGAGCACGCCGTGACGGAGCTGTCGCTCAACTTCGCCGTCTTCGCCGACTTCCTGCGCGCCGACGAGGATGCGGCGCGCTGGACGCGCGCGTCTGCGCTGGGCGCTCCTGAAGGCGGACCGCCTCTTCCAGGTCGAGCGCTGCACAGCTTCAACCGCAAGTTCTTCCCGCACTGGCGTCGCCGCTACTTCTGTTTCGAGCGCTGGAGGCGACTTCCCGCTCGCCGGTCTCGCCTACCTCCACGCCGAGTCGCTGCTGACCCCGCCCGGACCCTGGGTCAAGACGCCGGACCTGGCCGCGCGATGAGACGGCCTCGCCGCTCTGCTCGTCGCTGCTCGCGGGCGTGCTCGTCACGGCGGCGCTCGCGCGCACCAGGCGCGCCGGCCGGTCCGGACTGGAGCCGCTTCGGCTACGACGCCGCCCGCCACAACGCCGCGCCCGCGAGCGGCGATCACCGCGGCGAACGTCGCCAAGCTCGTGCGGCTGCAGGTCAAGCTGGACGGCACCGTCGACTCCTCGCCGATCTACCTGCACGACGTGACGGTGCGGGGAGCGACGCACGACGTCTTCTTCGTCACGACCACGTACGGCAAGACAGAGGCGATCGACGCTGCGAGCGGCAAGGTCGCTCTGGCGCGTTCACGCCGCCGAGCTACGCGCGGCTCGCGCGGCTCGGCGCAGATCACCAACTCCACGCCTGCCGCTGCGACCGATCGCTCGCGCGATCTACGCATCGGCTCCGGACGGCCGGGTCCGCAAGCTACGAGTCGCCGACGGCAAGGTGCTCTGGACGACGACGATCACGCGCGACCCGACGCACGAGAAGATGACGTCGTCGATCAACGTCTCGCGCGGCCTCGTGATCATGACGACCGGCGGCTACATCGGCGATGCGCCGTCGTATCAGGGCCACGTCGTGACGATCTCCGAGCGCACCGGCCGGATCGCGCATGTCTGGAACTCGCTCTGCAGCGACCGGCACGCGATCATCGCTTCCGCACGTCGCTGCCGGACGAGCGACTCGGCGATCTGGTCGCGGAACGGCGCCGCCGTCGATCCGGCGAACGGCGACCTCGTCGTTGCGACTGGCAACGCCCCGTACGACGGCCAGCACGAACTGGGGCGACAGCGTGCTCGTCCTCTCGCCCGATGCCGCACAGCTCTTGCGCCACTACACGCCCGCCGATCACCAGCAGCTGAACGACAGCGACGTCGATCTCGGCTCGACGAGCCCGGCGCTGCTGCCGAGCGGCTACGCCGTCCAGGGCGGCAAGGACGGGATTCTCCGCCTGTTGCAGCTGCATCGCCTGCCTGGCGTCAATCCGACGACCGGCGGGGAGCTGCAGACGCTGCCCGCGCCAGGGCCGACCGACGTGTTCTCGGAGCCCGCGGTCTGGAACGGCAAGTGGGTGTTCGTCGCGACGAGCGCCGGCACGGAGGCACTGCTCTTCAAGGGCGGGCGCTTGCACCCGGTCTGGTCGAACCGGACGGATGGCACGTCGCCCGTGGTCGCAGGCTCACTGCTCTACGTCGCCGGCTCGGGCGCGGTGCACGTGTACGTGCCGACGAGCGGGCGCGAGGTGGCGCAGCTCCCGACCGGTTCGGTGCACTGGCAGAGCCCGATCGTGGTCGACGGGCGCGTCGCGATGCCGGAGGGCAACGCCAACGACCACGCCACGAGCGGCGTGCTCGACATCTACCGCCTGCCGTAGCGGCGAGCCCTAGCTGGCGCGGCGGCGACGGACCTGCGGGCCCTGCGCGCCGAGCGCCGCGTACGCGATCGTCTGCAGCGACTCGTTCAGGTTGCGCAGCTCGTGCGCGATCACCGTCAGCTCTTCGCGGCGCTCCTCGCGGCGGTTCAGACGGCCGAGCTCTTCGGCAATCAGGTCGAGCCGCGCGAGCAGCGCTTCGAGCTGGCGGTCGGTCACCTCTCCATGCTCCATGGCAGTAGCGTAGATCGGCAACCCGACGCCATGTCATGAGCGTTTCGTGGCGCTGCTAGATTGCGCCCACAAACGGGCGAGCGGTGAGGGAAGCCGGTGCAATTCCGGGACGGTCCCGCCGCTGTGAGGGGAGATGCCCTCCGCCGAACGCCACTGGGTGAGATGCCTGGGAAGGCGGCGGAGGGGGAGCCCCGAGTCAGAAGACCTGCCGGTCGCCCCATACCGATCCCCTCGCGGAAGGAGGAATCGTGGCCAAGCGCCTCGTTCTCTTGCTCGTCGTTCTCGTCGTCCTGCCGCAGGCTGCCGCGGCAGCGACGGTGAAGGTGCGAGTCGAAGGCAAGACCCAGACGTTGTTCGCACCGAGTGAGGTGACCGTGACGGCCTCGAACGCGCTCGACGCGCTCGAGCAGGCCTCGTTGCTCGGCGAGTTCTACTACCACGTCACCCAGTCGAGCTTCGGGCCGTACATCGACCAGGTCGGACGCTACGGCGGGAGCGCGTCGAGCGGCTGGGTCTTCAAGGTCGACGACGAGTCGCCGCCCGTCGGGGCCGACAAGGTGCAGCTCGCCGACGGCGATCACGTGCTCTGGTACTACGCGGACTTCGGCCCGACGGGTGGCCCGCCGACCCTGTCGGTGAAGGCCGCGGGAAGGGCTGTTACACCGTGCACGCGTTCGACGACAACGGTGGCACGCGACCGTCTCAGGGCTGCTCGTGCACATCGGCTCGCGGCGGACGATCAAGGCGACGACCGACACGGACGTGTGCCCCGGTCCACATCCCGGCGTGCTCGTGCGCGCTACCGCCACCGGCGCGGTCCGGTCGAACGCAGTGAAGTGAGACCGCTGCTCGTTCTGTTGCTGGCGTTCGCCGCCACGGCGTGTGGCGGCGAGCGCGAGCACGGCACGGCGACGGTCTGGGTGACCCGCGACCGTGGCGCACAGGTGCTCTACACAGGCACGGTGCCGGCCGGGTTGACCGCGGCGCAGGCCCTCGAGCGGACGAGGAAGGTGACCACCCGCTACGGCGGACGGTTCATCCAGTCGATCGACGGCATCGACGGCTCGCGCCACGAAGCAGCGCGACTGGTTCTACTTCATCGACGGGATCGAGGGCGATCGGAGCGCCGCCGAGGTGACGCTCCACCAGGGTGACGTCGAATGGTGGGACTACCGCTCCTGGACAGGCGAGCGCGATGAGCGTTCCGGTCGTCGTCGGCGCGTATCCGCAGCCGTTCGTCGGCGGCACGACGAGCGTCGTCCGGTCGGCGTGCCGCGCGCGGTCGCACGTGCGATCGCCGCGCAGGTGCACGGCGAGCGTCGCAGCGAAGAAGCCGCGAGGGACTACATCGTCGCTCAGCCGCGATTCGACCCCGACCACGTGCGCATCGCGCGGTTCCGGACGGGAGTCGGCTCGAGCTCGGCGCGCGCGCAGCCCGCAAGCTCGCGGCCGACCCGCGGCACTCCGCTATCGCTACGGGGACCGGCCTTGAGCGCCGTGCCGGCCTCCGCGCTGCTCGCCGCGCTCGTAGTCGCGGCGCTGCTCGCCGACCAAGCATGGGTGGTCGCGGTGATCTGCGCGTGCTGCTCCTGGCCGCCCTGCGAGCTCCCGCGAAACGCCGGTGGCCGTACCTGGTCGGCACGCTGACGAGCGCCCTCCTGGTCGTGATCGTGACGCCGTTCGTCGAGGTGATCGGTTCGCATCCGCTCTGGATCGGGCCGACGATCCCGGTGATCGGCCGCCTCGACGTGACGCGCGAGGAGCTCGCAAACGGGCTCTTCCAGGGCCTGCGCCTCGCTGCGGTCGGTCTCGCCTTCGCGGTCTACGCACTGCGGGTCGACCACGACCGGCTGCTCGCAGGTGCAGGGTGGGCCCGGCGATCGACGGTCGCCGTCGCGCTCGCGACCCGGCTGCTGCCGGTGCTCGAGCGCGACGCACGTGACCTGCGGCTCGCGCTGCGGGGACGCCACGCCGACTCGGCCCGATGCGGCAGCTGTCGCCGCTTGTTGCCGGTTCCCTGGAGCGCGGCCTGAACGTTGCGGAGGCGATGGAGGCGCGCGGCTACGGTCGGCCGGGCCGTACGAGCGCCCCGCGGCCCGGCTGGCGAGGCTCGACCACGTGGCGGTCGTCGGCCGGTGCTGATCGTGGTGGTGGCGCGTGGCTGTAGCGCCGTCGACGGGGTCCGTTTCGCGTACACACCGGGTCGCAGTGCTGGACGGTGTCTCGCTCACAGATCGACGACGGCGAGCACATCGCCCTCCTCGGCCCGTCCGCGGCGGCAAGTCGACGCTGCTGCGCGCGCTCGCCGGCCTCGTGCCGCACTTCCACGGCGGCGTCTTCGCCGGCCGTGTGACGTCGGCGGGATCGACACGCGCGAGCGCGGCCCGCGCCTCGCGGGGTCCGTCGCCTCCGTCTTCCAGGATCCCGAGGACCAGGTCGTGATGAGCCGGGTGCGAACGAGGTCGCGTTCGGGCTCGAGAACACCGGGGTCGAGCCGCGCCGAGATCTGGCCCCGTGTCGAGGAAGCGCTCGCCACGTCGGAGCCGAGCACCTCGCCGAGCGCCCCGTCGCAGAGCTCTCCGCCGGCGAGTTGCAGCGCGTGTGGCTCGCGTCGGCGCTCGCCCTCCGGCCCAGGCTGCTGCTGCTCGACGAGCCGACGTCGCAACTCGACCCGGAGGCCGCCGAGGCGTTCTTCGACCTGGTCGAGCGCCTGCCGTGCGCCGTGCTCGTCTCCGAGCAGCGGCCGGCGCGGCCACTCGCCCGAGCCGATCGCGTGCTCTTCATGGACGCCGGCTGCATCGTGCTCGACGCGCCGCGCGCCGAGGCGATCGCGTGGCTGGCCGAGCACCGGCCCCTCTACCTGCCGCACGCGCGGAGCTCGTCTGCTCGGTGCGCGACGTCCGGTTCTCGTACGGCGATCGCGTCGTGCTCGAAGGCGCCTCGCTCGAGGTGCGCCGCGGCGAGATCGTCGCGCTCACCGGCCCGAACGGCGTGGGGAAGACGACGCTCGCGCAGATCGCCGCCGGGCTGCTCGAGCCCGACGGCGGGCGAGGTCGAGCACGCACGGGCCGCGTTCTTCACCCAGGATCCCGGGCCGGCACCTCGTCACCGAGCGGGTCCTGGAAGAGGTGGCGCTCGGCTCAGATCAGGCGAGGGCGCGGAACGCGCTCGCGCAGGTCGGCCTCGCCGCGTCACCTCGACCGGCACCCGCGCGACCTGTCGGTCGGCGAGCGTGAACGGCTCGCGCTCGCGGCGGTGCTCGCCACCGAGCCGATCTGCTGGTGCTCGACGAGCCTACGCGCGGCGTCGATCCCGAACGCAAGGCCGAGCTCGCTGCGCTCCTCCGCTCGGAGGCGCCGCGCCGCGGGACGCTCGTCGTCACGCACGACCTGCCCTGGGCGGCCGAGGTGGCCGACCGCGTCGTCAGCTCGGGCCGTGCGGGCGTCCATGCGTAACCTCCTGCTCGTCGTCGCCGTGCGCTGCTCGGCGGCGCGCTGGTCGTCGAGCGACGGCGCGCTCGCGACCCTGCTCGGCGCCGCTGCGCTCGTCACTGCCGGCGTCGCCTGGTTCGAGTCGGGGCCTGACTCGACCCGCGAGCTCGCCGTGGTCGCCACGCTCGGCTCGCGCGGCCGCGCCGGACGCGTGCTGTTCTCGGCGCTTCCGGGGGTCCAGCCGGTGACGGTGGTCGCGGTCGTCGCCGGGGCGCGCTCGGCCTGCGCGCCGGGGTCGCGACCGGGGCGATCGCGGCGTTCGTCTCGAACTTGTTCCTCGGCCAGGGGGTCTGGACGCCACAGCAGATGCTCGGCTGGGCAGCGTGCGGCGCCGTCGGCGCGCTGCTCGCCCCGGTGTTACGGCGGCGCTTCCGCTCGCCGCGTGTGCTCCGTGCTCGGGCTTCTCTTCAGCGCGATCATGGACCTCTGGCTCTGGTACGGGTTCTTCCCGCACACGACGGCCTCGCTGGTGGCCGTGCTCGGCCGGGGGCTGTGGTTCGACCTCTCGCATGCGATCGGGAACTTCGTGCTCGCGCTGGCGATCGGGCCGGAGTTGCGACGGATGCTCGAGCGCTATCGCAGCCGCCTCCATACCGAGGTCGTATGGGCTTAGACCGTCGCCCCCTCCGGCCGCGCTGGTCCTCTCGGTCACCCCCGTGCAGTTCGTCCAGGGGCACGCGACCGGCGGGGCGTTCGCGGAGCAGGGCGGGACGGCCGACGCCGCGCTGACCTCTTGGGCCGTGCTCGGTCTGACCGCTGCCGGCCAGCCGCCGCAGGACTCGCTCGCGTATCTGCAAGCGCAGGAGCCGACGCTCGCCGCGACGACCGACATCGCCCTCGTCGCGCTCGCCGAGCAGGCGCTGGGCGTTCACCCGGCCGCGCTACTCGATCGCCTGCAGCGCGCGACCGCGCCGACCGGCCGGATCGGCCCGACGGTCAACTCGACGTGGTGGGTCGGTGCTGGCGCTCGGGCGCTCGTCGACGCAGACGACTCGCTGGCTGCTCGCGCGCCAGGCCAAGAGCGGCGGCTTCTCCTGGGCCGTCGGGGGTCAACCCGACTCGAACGACACCGCCGCCGCGCTCGAGGCCTTGCGCGTCGCGGGCGTCCACGGCACGCCGGTCGCCCGCGCGGCCGCGTTCTTGCTCGGCTTCCAGAACCGTGACGGCGGCTTCGAGCTGACGCACGGCCGAGGTTCAGACGCCCAGTCGACCGCCTGGGCGATCCAGGGCCTGGTCGCCGCGGGCCGGCGGCCGCCGCGGAGCGCGTTCGCCTACCTCGCCGGGCTCCGGCGGGCGGACGGCAGCTACCGGTACTCGGCCAGGTATGTGACGACGCCCGTCTGGGTCACGTCACAGGTCCTCGCCGCGCTCGCCCGCAAGCCGTTCCCGCTCGACTAGGTACTCGACCCGCCGACCGGCCGGCGCGTAGCCGAGCCGGGTGTTGATCGCGAGCATCGAGGCGTTCGTCTCGTCGTTCGTCGTCACAAGCTGCGTGATCCCGTTCTCGGCAGCCCAGCGCGCCGAGGCGATCTTGACCGCGCGCGCGAGTCCGCGGCCGCGGTGCTCGCGGCTGGTGCCGGTGAACATGCTGACGGCGCGTCCCCAGTCGAAGTTCGCGAGCAGCAGCGAGACCGACGCGAGCCGGCCGTCGATCACCGCCCCGAAGCTGCCGTCGCGCGTGAACAGCGGGTTGTGCCAGACGAACTCGAGCCATTCCTCGTACGGGATCGCCGCGACGGTCTCGACCGCCGGCATGTCGCGGGTCGCCTCCTCGTCGATCCGGTGCAGATCCCGGGGGTAGAGGTGACGCGCCGAGACGACCTCGATCGTCCGATCCGGCGGCTCCGAGACAGCCCGAGGGTCGAGCGTCGAGAGCACCTCGGCCCGGACCTCCTCCCAGCCGCGGGCGTGGGCGAAGGCCACGCCCGCTTCGGACTCGTCGAACGTCGACGCCACTCGTTTGGCATCGAGCGTCAGCACGTGTTCCACACCGAGCCGGTACAGCTCGCTGCCGATCCCGCGCCTGCGGCTGGTCGGCTCGACCCGGACGTCCAGCCGGGCGACCTCGCCGCTGCCGAAGAGATCGAGCCCGGCGTGCACGCTGCCCACGATCCGGCCATTCACCTCGGCGGCGAACGACACCAGCCGGGCGCGTGCCGGCGTCGCCGCGCGGCGGTGCTGCCACTCCGCGGCGTTCGTCACCATGGTCGGGTTGGTGGCGTACAGGAGCGCGACGATCTGGTCGGCGTCGCGGGCTGGCTCGATCGGTCTGATGGTCATACTCGGCATGTGCTCGCCGCCATCCTGACGATTGGGAACGAGCTTGTCTCGGGAGACACCGAAAATACGAACGCCTCGTGGCTCGCCCGCCGGCTCGAATCGCTCGGCGTGAAGGTCGCGATCAGCGCAGCGGTGCCCGACGAGACCGAGCGGATCGTCGAGTTCGTCCGCCGCGAGCGCGCTCGGGTCGACCATCTGCTCGTCACCGGCGGCCTCGGCGGCACCCCCGACGACATCACTCGCGAAGCGCTCGCCGCAGCGTTCGACGCACCGCAGGAAGTCGTGCCCGAGCTCGCCGCCGACCTGCGCGCCCGGTTCCAGGGCGACCCCGAGTACGCGGCGCGGTGGGCGGCGCTCCCCGGAGGCTCGACGCCGCTCGACAACCCGCTCGGCGGCGCCCCCGGCTTCCGCATCGCCAATACCTGGGTGCTGCCCGGCCTGCCGAGTGAGATGCGGGCGATGTTCGATCTCTATGCGCACGAGTTCGCCGCCGACCGGCCGATCGGGGTCTGGCGCCGCCGGTACCGGACGCGCGAGTCGATCATCGCCCCGGCGCTCGAAGCGGCGACGGCACGCTGGCCAGCGGTCAGCGTCGGCTCGTACCCGAGCTTCCAGGAGACCGGTCCCGAGGTCGAGATCGTGCTCAAGTCGGCCGACCCGGACGCGCTCGCAGCGGCCGAATCGTGGCTTTCGCTCGAGCTCGACCGCCTCACCTGACGGCTACCCTCGAGGTAGCTCCTCGATGTCAGCGACCCGGCCCGAGACGTACCTGACCGACCTCAACCCCGCCCAGCGCGAGGCGGTGTTGACGACCGAAGGGCCGCTGCTCGTGATCGCCGGTGCCGGCTCGGGCAAGACGCGTGTCCTTACCTACCGCGTCGCCCATCTGCTCGCGGCAGCAGGGGCAAAGCCGAACGAGATTCTGGCGATCACCTTCACGAACAAGGCCGCGCAGGAGATGAAGGAGCGGGTCGAGCGCCAGCTCGGCGCGGTGGCGCGGGCGATCTGGATCATGACCTTCCATGCCGCCTGCGGCCGGATGCTGCGGCGCGAGGCGGAGCGCCTCGGCTACCGGTCGAACTTCACGATCTACGACTCGGCCGACCAGGTGCGCCTCGTCAAGGCGTGCCTGGAGGAGCTCGAGCGCGACCCGAAGCGGTTCGTGCCCCGCGGCATCCATTCGCAGATCTCGAATGCGAAGAACCAGCTGATCGGGCCGGACGACTACGCCTCGCGCGTGGCGAGCTTCTACGACCAGACCGTCGCAGACGTCTACTCGCTCTACCAGCGCAAGCTGTTCGCGTCGAACGCCGTCGACTTCGACGACATGCTGATGCTCACCGTCGACGTGCTGCAGCGCTTCCCGGAAGCGCGCGAGCGCTGGCAGAAGTCGTTCCGCTACGTGATGGTCGACGAGTACCAGGACACGAACCACGCGCAGTACGTGCTGCTGAAGCTGCTCGCCGGCGAGCACCAGAACCTGATGGCGGTGGGAGACCCCGATCAGAGCGTCTACGGCTTCCGCGGCGCCGACATCCGCAACATCCTCGAGTTCGAGCACGACTTTCCGGCGACGAAGGTGATCCCGCTCGAGCAGAACTACCGCTCGACGAACGCGATCCTCCACGCCGCCAACGACCTGATCTCCCACAACCGGGAGCGCAAGGAGAAGAACCTCTGGTCGGATCTCGGAGAGGGCGAGCCGGTGCGGGTGATCGAGACGGAGGACGAGCACTCCGAGGCGCGCTTCGTCGCCGCCGAGATCGCCGCCCTGATCGAGCTCGGCTACAGCGCCCGCGAGGTAGCGGTCGTCTACCGCACGAACGCCCAGTCCCGGGTGCTCGAGGACGTGCTCGTCCGTCAGGGCATCGCCTACCAGGTGATCGGCGGTCCGCGGTTCTACGAGCGGGCCGAGATCAAGGACGTCGTCGCGTACCTGCAGGTGCTCGACAACCCGGCGGATGCCGTCTCGCTGACCAGGATCGCGAACCGCCCGAGGCGCGGGATCGGGGATACCTCGCTGGCGCGGCTCGTCGCCTACGCCGCCGGCTCCGGGACGACGCTCTGGGAGGCGACCGCGAGGCCCGAGGAAGCGGGGCTGGCGGCGGCTGCCGTGCGTGCCGTCAAGGGCTTTCGAGGCGCGATGGAGAGCATGCTGGCGACCGCGACCGACGCGACCGTCGCCGAGATCGTCGAGGCGGTGCTCGACCGCAGCGGTTACCTGGAGGCGCTCGACGCCGAACGGACGATCGAGGCCCGCGGGCGGATCGAGAACCTCGAGGAGCTGGTGGGCGTCGCCCGGGAGTACGACGCCGGCGCGGTCGAGCCGTCGCTCAGCGGCTTTCTCCAGGAGATCTCCCTCTACTCCGACCAGGACGCGATTCGCGACGACGACGAGAGCGGCCAGGTGACGCTGATGACGCTGCACAACGCCAAAGGGCTCGAGTTCCGCGCGGTCTTCATGCTGGGCCTGGAAGAAGGGATCTTCCCGCATGCCCGGTCGATCGAGGAGAACTCGCTCGAGGAGGAGCGCAGGCTCGCGTACGTCGGGATGACGCGGGCCAAGGAGCGGCTGGTGATGACGCATGCGATGCGCCGCAGCCTCTTCGGCCGCAGCGAGGCAAACCTGCCGTCGCGGTTCCTCGACGAGTTGCCCATGCTCAGCGTCGAGCGCGAGCGGCTGCGTCCCACCTCGTGGTCGGACTACGGAAATCAGCCCCAGCGCGAGTTCACGCCGCGCAGCGACGTACCGAACCTGTCGACCGGCGACACCGTCCGGCACCAGACGCTCGGCACGGGAATCGTGACCCGGATCGAGGCCGGCGGCGTCGTCACGGTGCATTTCGAGGACGGCAGCGAGCGGCGGCTGATGCTCGAGTACGCGCCGCTCGAACGCCTGTAGCCGACAGTCGCAGTCGCGCCGCTTCAGTACCCTCTGCGCGGATGGCGATCGAGGTACGTCCCTGTGAATCCGTCGAGGACCTGCGGAACGCGCTCAACGTGATCTCGCACTACTTCGGCATGGAGAACGCCGAGGAGGATGCCGAGCGGTTCGCCCAGTGGATCGAGCTCGAGCGGATGCACGTGGCCTGGGAAGGCGACCGCGCCATCGGTGGCGCGGGCGCGTTCACGTACCGCATGTCGGTTCCCGGCGGCTCGATCCCTGCCGGCGGGGTGACGGTCGTAGGGGTTCTCCCGACGCACCGTCGGCGCGGCGTGCTCACCTCGCTGATGCGAGCGCAGCTCGAAGACTGCCGAGCACGAGGAGAAGTGGCCGCGTACCTGTGGGCGTCCGAGGCGACGATCTACGGTCGCTTCGGCTACGGCCTGGCGTCCCGGATCGGCGCGATCTCGCTCCCGCGGGAGCGAACACGCTTCGCGGTGCCGTTCGAGGCGCGAGGAACCGTCCGGCTGCTCGACTTCGACGAAGCGGCGGCCGCCTTCCCGCCGTTGTACGAGCAGCTCTGCTTGCAGCGGCCCGGGATGTTCGAGCGGAGCAAGGCGTGGTGGGAGACGCGCAAGCTGAACGACGACCCGGCGCGCCGCCGGGGCAGCGGCCCCCAGCAACGCGCCCTGCTGGAGCTCGACGGCACGCCGGCCGGCTACGCGCTCTACCGGGTCGCGCAGGACTGGGAATCCGGCGCCAGCAAGGGCACGGTGACGATTCAGGAAGTCGTCACGCCAACCCCTGAGGCGACGCGGGAGCTCTGGCGCTGGCTCCTCGATTTCGACTGGACTTCGCGGTTCGTCGCGGATCTGCTGCCGATCGACCATCCGCTCTTCCTGCTGCTCGCGGAGCCCCGGCGGATGCAGTTCAAGGTCAACGACGGTGTCTGGGTGCGGTTGATCGACGTCGAGGCTGCGCTTTCGGCGCGGAGCTACGTCGGCGACGGGGCGATCGTGCTCGAGGTCGAGGATTCCTTCCTGCCCGAGAACTCCGGCCGCTATCGCGTCGGCGCGGACGGGGCGACCCGGACGGAGGCGGCTGCCGACCTGCGGCTCGACGTCACCGGCCTCGGCACCGTCTACCTCGGCGGCTTCGGATTCGGCGATCTCGTCCACGCTTCGCGAGCGGCGGAGCTGAGCGAGGGCGCCGCCGCGCGTGCCGACGCGCTCTTCCGGACGGAGGTTGAACCCTGGTGCGCGGAGATCTTCTAGCCGGCTAGGAGGGGCTGGCCCAGGTCGAGGGCACGTCGCCGCCGCCCTCGGGGGTGATGCGGGCGCCGATCCTCACGTGCAGCGGCGCAGCAGGGGCGAGGGCGCCTGCGATCAGCGCTTCGCCGCGGACGAATCCCGGGGCGAGTCGGAGCAGGCCCTCGGGAACGTGTGAGAACGCCGCTTCGAGCTGGCCGACGTCGCGCAGGGAGTTCATCCGCAGCAGGATCAGGCTCTCGCAGCCCGCAACGACGCTGGCATGCACCTTCTGCGGGCGCTGGGTCGCGACGAGCATGAAGATCCCGTACTTCCGTCCTTCGCCTGCGATCAGCACCGCCAGCTCGGTGGCGACGGCTTGAATCGGATCGCGCGTCTCGGCGGGGCAGATGTGGTGTGCCTCGTCCAGCACGACGAGTGTCGGGATCCGCTGAAAGCGCGACGCCCACACGCTGGTGAGCACCGCGGCCGCGATCGCCGAGCGCTCGGCCGGGTCGGCGACGCTGCCGGTGTCGACGATCAGGCCGCTGCCGGAACGCCAGAGGTCACCGAGCGCCGGGAGGTCGGCGTTCGGCTGCCAGAGCTGCCATTCGGCGATCCCGAGCGCGCGAATCCGGACCGCGAGCCGCCGGGCGGCTGCTCGGTCCGACGCGATCGCCGCGGCCGCGACTTCGGCCGGGTCGTACGGCACCGGCAGTGTCGCCGTGATGTCAAGCAGCGCTTCGACTTCGTCGGCATCGTCGATCGGATCCAGGCGGAGCGCCATGATCTGGCCCGCGCTGTCGAAGTTGGAGAACCGCATGCCGATCCGGGCGGTCGCGTGCGGCAACTCCGCCGTCGCGCGTGCGACCTGGAGCCCGGCGCCGCGCGCACGGTGCCGGGCGGCCACCTCGGCGTCGGCATCGTCGCGTGTCTCTCGCAACCCGACGTGATCGGAGTTCGGATCGAGCACGACGAGCCGGAGCCCGGTCTGTCGTACGACCTGCTCCAGGAGCACTCCCGTCGTGTAGGTCTTGCCCGAGCCCGACTGTCCGCAGAGAAAGGTGTGTCGAGCAAGTCCTTTCGTGTCGAGGTGGGCGTGAACCTCGGGCGCGTGAACGAGCGCGCCGACGTCCAGGCCGTCGGGATCGAGACTCGCTGCCGCCCAGTCAGCTACGGCCTCGGCAGGCGCGGGGGAGATCGGGGCGTCGCTGAAGCCCTGGACCGCGTGGCCGAGCACCGTCGCGAAGCCTTCGAGCAGGCGCACGCGGCGGCCCCCTTCGTCGCGGGTGGCGAGCCTGCCCTCGGTGATCTGCGCGAGCACCGGCGGCTGGGTGGCGACGACGGCGAACCCGCCCGGGGTCAGTGGCGTGCCGAGCGGCGCCTCGAAGGCGATGTTGCGGCCATCGGCCGATGCGGCGACGGCCTCCATCTGCCCGAGCAGGCCGGCTTCAGGCGGCGGCCGGGTGCTTGCTCAGCATCCGGCCGACGGTGAGGTGCAGGATCACCGAGGTGATCGAGAGGATGATCGCCGCCCAGATCGCGGTCCAGAAGAACTCGTCGATCGTCAGGTGACTCGAGAGCCAGTCCGTGAGCTCGAGCATCGCGGCGTTGATGATCACCGAGAAGAGCCCGAGCGTCAGGACAATCAGCGGGATGGTCAGGATCCGCAGGACGGTGCCGATGATCGCGTTCACGAGCCCGAAGATCGCCGAGACGATCACGTAGCCCCAGAAGCCGCCCGAGATGTCGACCCCGGAGAGAATCCAGGCGGTTACGGCGAACGCGACGCCAAGCAGGACCCAGTTGATGAGTAGCGCGCGGAGCATCGACGCGGGAGCTTACACGACTGACAAGCCGCCCACGAACACGGGGCAGACGTACCCGCGATGCCCCAAACGGCAAGGTGTTAGGCTCAGAAAAACCCCCTTCCAATGCCACGGCCTTCGGGGCCGAGTCTGAGAAGAAAGGAACGTGAGTCACGTGAAACCTCGTGTACTTGTTCCAATGGCAGGGGCAGTCGCTTTGCTGGCCTTGCTCCTCTCTCTGAGCATCGCGACAGCCGGAACGACCAAGCCGACGAAGCGAACCGCCGTCGCAGCGATCGTTCCACCGGCTGTTCCGAACGCGCCCGCGATCAGGAAGAAGTACGGCGGGCAGACGATCACGTTCATCGGCGACAACGCCGTCGGGTCGAGCCACACGCGCGACATCAGGCTCGCCCAGCGGTTCTCGGCAGCCACCGGCATCAAGGTGAAGGTGATCCCGCATCCCGCCGCGTCCGACGCCGCCTACGCGCAGCTCGCGCGGGCGTTCTCGTCGCATTCGTCGTCGATCGACGTCGCCATGCTCGACGTCGTCTGGCCAGGCGCGTTCGCGCCGTTCCTGGTCGACCTGAAGCCTGCTCTCGGCTCACAGGCCAAGTTGCATGCGCAGGGAATCATCCAGAACGACACCGTCGACGGGAAGCTCGTCGCGATGCCGTGGTTCGGCGACTTCGGGATTCTTTACTACCGGACCGATCTGCTCAAGAAGTACGGGTACTCGGCCCCGCCGACCACCTGGACCGAGCTCGGTGCGATGGCGAAGAAGATCCAGGCGGGCGAGCAGGCGAGCAACCCGAACTTCTACGGGTTCGTCTGGCAGGGGAACGCCTACGAGGGCCTCACCTGCGACGCGCTCGAGTGGATCGCCTCGTCGGGCGGCGGCAACATCATCCGCAACGGCGTCGTGACGATCGACAACAAGAAGGCTGAGGGCGCACTCGACCTGGTCCGTAGCTGGGTCGGGACGATCGCTCCCCGCGGCGTCACCTCCTATCAGGAGGAAGACGCCCGGAACGCGTTCGACAACGGCAACGCCGCCTTCATGCGCAACTGGCCGTACGCCTACAGCGCGAGCAAGGGCACACCGGTCGACGGGAAGTTCGCCGTCACGGTGCTGCCGCACGAGAACGGCGCTGTTTCCGTCGGGACGGTCGGCGGTTGGCAGGTCGCTGTCTCGAAGTACTCGAAGCACCAGCAGGCGGCGATCGAGTGGGTTCGCTACCTGACGAGTCCGATCGTCGAGCGGTATGACGCGATCTTCAACTCGAACGTGCCGACGATCCCGTCGGTCGCGAAGGATCCGGCGGTCGTGAAGGCCAATCCGTACCTGCTGCCGGCGATCGCGGCGGTGAACCGTGCGACACGGCCCGCGAGCTTCCTGAAGACGCACTATGCCCAGGGCTCGCAGGTGATCTACCAGGGCGTCAACCGGATCGAGAACGGGACACCGGCTTCGCAGGTGCTTCCCGGAATGGCGGCCCAACTGAAGGCCCTGCTGAAGTAGTCCGACTCGGAGAAGAGTCCGCGGGAGGACGGGGAACGCCCGTCCTCCCGCGACGTTGACTACCGACCTCTGATGGCTTCGCCCTCGCCCCGGATCTATCACGACATCGCGACCGCAGGTCGACGCCGGCCTTGGCGGCGCCGATCCGGGCGGCTCCAGCGCAAGCAGACCCACCTTGCCTGGATCATGCTCGCGCCCGCCCTCGTGGTCGTCGCGCTCGTCGCCCTGTACCCGCTCGGGCTGACGATCTTCCAGAGTTTCACCGACAAGCAGTTCCTCGCGCTCGAGCCGACCAAGTGGATCGGACTCCAGAACTACCGGACGCTGATCCACGACTCGATCTTCCGCGACTCGATCGTGACGACCGTGAAGTTCACGCTCATCACCGTCAGCTTCGAGTTCGTCCTCGGCCTGATCATCGCGCTCGTGGTGAACTCCAACTTCAAGGGGCGCGGTGTGATGCGCGCCGTGATGCTGATTCCGTGGGCGATCCCCACGGTGGTGTCCGCCCAGATGTGGAAGTGGATGTACGACGACATCTTCGGCGTCATCAACGACGCCGGCGTTCGCCTGCACATTCTCAATCACTCCGTCGCGTGGATCTCGCAGCCGAGCACCGCGCTCGCGAGCGTCGCCGCTGTGGACATCTGGAAGACGACGCCGTTCGTCGCCTTGCTCCTGCTCGCCGGCCTGCAAGTGATTCCGCAGGATCTCTACGAGGCTGCGGACGTCGACGGAGCGAGCAAGCTCACACAGTTCTGGCGGATCACGCTGCCGCTGCTGCGGCCGGCGATCCTCGTGGCGCTCATTTTCCGCACGCTCGACGCACTGCGCGTCTTCGACGTCTTCTACGTCTTCTTCGGCAACCGCGTCGACACACAGACGATGGCGATCTATGACCAGAACACGATCGTGTCGGTCGGCAACGTCGGTTACGGCGCCGCGATCAGCGTCGCGATCTTCCTGATCATCGCCCTCTTCGTCGTCATCTACGTGACCTTCATCCGGGTGGACGAGCAGTGAGCACGGTCGCGGAGACTGCGACGCGGGCTCAAACGCGTGCGCGTGCCCGCGCGCGGCGGCGGCGCGGCAGGCGCTTCGTGAGGCGCATCCCGTTCTACTTGCTGCTCTCGGTGATCATCGTGTACATCGCGTTCCCGTTCTACTGGGCGATCCGGTCCGCATTCACGCCCGACACGGAGTTGTTCAAGACGCCCGTGCAGTACTGGCCGAGCAACCCGACGTGGTCGAACTTCAGCGCCGTGCTCTCGAGCAGTGACTTCCAGCGTGCACTGATCAACTCGACGATCGTCGCGGGATCGATCACGATCATCTCGATCGCCCTCGGCTCGCTGGCCGGATACGCCCTCGGACGGTTCCGCTTCCGCGGTCGCTCGACGGCGCTCTACATGATGCTGTCGATGACGATCTTCCCGCAGATCGCGATCCTCGGGGCGCTCTACACGATGATCAATCGTGTCCATCTCTACAACACGTTGTATGCGCTGATCTTCAGCGACATGGTTCTCGTGCTGCCGCTGACGGTGTGGATCCTGACGACGTTCATGCGTGCGCTTCCGAAGGATCTCGAGGAAGCCGCGTATATCGACGGCGCGACGCCGTTCCAGGTCTTCTACAAGGTGATGCTGCCGCTGGTCGCTCCCGGCCTCGTCACCGCGGGGCTGCTTGCCTTCATCGCGGCGTGGCAGGAGTTCCTCTTCGCACTCTCGTTCACGGAGACCCCCGACAAGCACACGATTACCGTCGCGATCACGACCTTCACCGGTAAGACGGGGAGCGCATTTCAGATTCCGTGGGGCGAGATCATGGCCGCGACCGTGATCGTCACGCTGCCCCTGATCGTTCTCACTCTGCTGTTGCAGCGCCGGATCCTCGCCGGCCTGACGGCCGGAGCAGTCAAGGGCTGAAACCGCCGCGGGCGGGACGCGGCCCGACCGCTAGATGCGCTCGCGGGTCTCCGGGTCGAAGAAGTACAGACGGCTCGTGTCGACTGCCAGCTCGATCGGGTGCTGCTCGGCGACGCGGGACTTCGGACTGACGCGGGCGACCAGACGGGTCTTCCCATCCTCCGCTCCATCGCCGCTCCCAAAGTGCACATCGGCGTCGGCACCGTGCTCCTCGACAGCGCTCGAGACGATTCCGACCGCCGAGGTCGCGAAGTGGACGAGCACCTCGGCACCGAGGGGCTCCGTCAGGGTGGCAACCGTCTTGATGCGCTGGTCCGCCGGAGTATCCGGCTGCAGACTCGCGTCCTCCAGATCCTCGGGGCGGATACCGAGGATCAGCGTACGTCCGATGTAGCCCGCGAGGCCGGAGCGGTTCTTCGCGACCCGCTCGTCGATCGAGAGCCGGTGCCCGCCGAACGTCACGGTGAGGCCGCCATTGCTTCGCTCCAGCTCGGCCTCGACCAGGTTGATCGAGGGCGAGCCGATGAAGCCCGCGACGAACTCGTTGACCGGTTGGTCATAGAGCACCTGCGGCGTATCGACCTGCTGCAGGTGGCCGTTGCGCATGACTGCGACCCGGTCGCCCATCGTCATCGCCTCGACCTGGTCGTGGGTGACGTAGATCGTCGTCACGCCGAGGCGGCGCTGCAGCTGATGGATCTCCGCGCGCATCTGCACCCGCAGCTTCGCATCGAGGTTCGACAACGGCTCGTCCATCAGGAACGCATGGGGCTCGCGGACGATCGCGCGCCCCATCGCCACTCGCTGGCGCTGGCCGCCGGACAGAGCTCGAGGCTTCCGCTTGAGGAACTCTTCGATTTCGAGCGCGGTGGCAGCGTCGTTGACCCGCTGCGCGATCTCCTCCTTCGACAGCTTGCGGAGCTTCAGGCCGAACGCGAGGTTCTCCTCGACGGTCATGTGCGGATACAGCGCGTAGTTCTGGAAGACCATCGCGATGTCTCGCTCCTTCGGCGTCAGGTCGTTCACGACCTGATCGTCGATGCGGAGTTCTCCGTCCGTGATCTCCTCGAGACCCGCAACCATCCGCAGCGCGGTCGTCTTGCCGCAGCCCGACGGGCCGACCATCACCATCAACTCGCCGTCGGCGATCGCCAGGTCGAGGTCGAAGACCGCCTGCGTGCCGTCGTCGAAGACCTTCGAGACCTTGTCGAATTCGATCGTCGCCAGCGCGGAACCCCCTGGTGTCGGAGCGAGCTTACTCCGTTCGAGCGGCAGTTCGCGACCGGGAACGGACCTTTCCGGACATGATGCAGCTGTGCCGCTGACGGTTGTGGACGGGTCGACGTTCTGCAGCAGCGATCCGGCGGGCGACATCGTGGAGAGCACGGCCGGGCTCTTCGCGGACGACACGCGGCACCTCTCGCGGCTGCTCCTCACCCTCGACGAAGTGCGCCCGCTACTGCTCACATCCCGGAACGTCGAGCACTACTCGGCGGCCTTCTTCCTGCGGAACTCGCCGTCTGACGCCTTGCCGCAGAACGCGCTCCTGATCAGCCGCAAGCGGTTCGTCGGTGGCGGGATGCAGGAGCACCTCGCCGTCCGGAATCAGACCGCCGAGCCGGTCGCCTTCATGCTCGCCCTCGAGCTGGAAGCCGACTTCGCGGACATCATCACCGTGAAGGAGCACGAGCTCGCCGGCGGGGCTACGGCGGGCTTGCGACCGCTCCCGCCGCCGGGCGGGCGTCGGTTCGAGGAAGACCGCAAGGAGCTGTTCTTCTCGGAGGGCGAGCGCGGAGCGATGGCAGAAACGCAGATCGTGCTCTCGCGCGCTGCCGAACTCGACGGCGACCTCCTCTGGTGGCGCGTCGAGCTGGCACCGCGCGAGAGCTGGGAGCTCCGCCTCGACATCGCCGCGCTCTCCGCCGGCGCCCGCCCACGACCCCGCCGCCAACTCGAGCTAGACCTCGAGGACGAACGGCGGCGGGCCTGCGAATCGCTCGCGGGCTGGCGGGACGGCCTGCCGAAGCTGAGCGCAACCTCGGCCCTGCTCGAGCGCGCCTACGAACGGTCGGTCGCGGACCTCGCCGCGCTCCGCCTGCGCCGCGCCGGCGCGCGGGACGGGCCGCTGGCAGCCGGCATGCCGTGGTTCATGACGCTCTTCGGCCGCGACACGATCATTGCCTCCCTCCAGACACTCGCCCTCGCGCCGGAGCCGGCGCGCGCCGCCGTGGAGGCGCTGAGCGAGCTCCAGGCGACGGCGGAGAACCCGTCGATCGACGCCGAGCCGGGAAAGATCCTCCACGAGTTGCGCCGCGGCAACGCCGCGCAAGCCTGGTTTCCCCGCTACTACGGATCCGTCGACGCGACACCGCTGTACGTCGTCCTCCTGTCCGAGCTCTGGCGGTGGACCGGCGACACGACCCTCCTCACACGGTTCAAGAGCTCGGCCCTCGCCGCCGTCGAGTGGATCGACCGCTTCGGTGACCGCGACGGCGACGGGTTCGTCGAATACGAACGGCACACGGACCGGGGGCTGCCGAACCAGTCGTGGAAGGACTCGAGTGACTCGCAACGCTTCTCGGACGGGCGTTTCGCGCAGACGCCGATCGCGCCGTGCGAGGTGCAGGGCTACGTCTTCGATGCGAAGCGGCGACTCGCGGAGATCGCGCGAGACGCCTGGCAGGATCCGGTGCTCGCCGACCGGCTCGATCGCGAGGCCGACGGGCTTCGCGACCGTTTCGACGAGGCGTACTGGGTCGACCGGCGGGGCGGTTATTTCGCCCTTGCACTCGACGGCGAGAAGCGGCAGGTCGATTCGCTCTGCTCGAACATCGGGCACCTGCTCTGGAGCGGCATCGTCCTCGAGCGACGGGTGGAGGCGATCGTCGAGGCTCTCTGTGGCGACGAGCTCTGGTCGGGCTGGGGGATCCGAACGATGTCGACCGCTGATGCCGCCTACGACCCGATCAGCTATCACAACGGGTCGGTCTGGCCCCACGACGGCTCGCTGATCGCGCTCGGTCTCGCGCGGTACGGCCGCTGGCCGGAGGCACACCGCCTTGCGCGCGGCCTGTTCGAGGCGGCGGCACATTTCGAATTCGAGCTGCCCGAGGTCTTCGCCGGCACGCCGCGCGCAGACGCACCGTTCCCGATCGCGTATCCGGCCGCGGCGCACCCGCAGGCGTGGAGCGCAGGAGCGGTCGTTCTACTGCTGCAAGTGTTGCTCGGGCTGCAGCCGAACCGCGCGACGCGCACGCTGGAAAGCGTGGCGCCGCCCGACCTGCCCGCCTGGATCGGCTCGCTTGCGTTCACGGGCGTTCCCGCCCTCGGGAGGACATGGGACGTGCGGCTCCAGCGCGGCCAGGTGAGTGTCGCCACGGCTGCGGTCGCTCAATAGCCGTCGAGCAGGCCGATGTGGAGGCCGAGTGCCAGCCCGGCCGTGCGGATCCGATCTGCGCCACTGCCGAGGTACCGGTCGGCGCGTCGTGCATCCCTCGCGGCCGCTGCGACCTCGCCTCTGTCGTTCTCGCTGAAGTCGATCTGGCTTCTGACCCCCTTCCGTGTCAGCTCGAACCCCAGGAGGGCGACCTTCCTGGCCCGTTCCGCAGCTCCAGTCGACCCACGTTCCGCGCGCAGGCCGGCGACGATAACACCGAGCTGAGCCTCGAGCCGCTTGCGATCGTGGGTCGTCCGAACCTCGTCAACACCACGAAGCACGTCGCGCTTCACGGAGGCATCAGCGGCGCTCATCCCGGACCCTGAGGAGCCACATCCGCACCACAACATGCAACCCATCAGCCCGGCCGCAGCCCAGCGGAGGTTCATCCGCGGGAGCGTAGCGTCGCCAGGGGCGGATCGGGCGTCGGCTAGACTCCCTGCTCGCAAGGGCGGTTAGCTCAGTTGGGAGAGCACCAGCTCGACAAGCTGGGGGTCACTGGTTCGAGCCCAGTACCGCCCATTCGGTGAGGGCCGCGGAAGCGGCCCTCAGCTTCGGAATCCGCGCGCTACTTACGGTCTCAGCCGGAAGGGCGGGTACTCGTCAGTGACCAGCACGGCGGAATAGGCGAAGACACGGACCGACCAGCGTCCTACGCCTTCGAGGTAGTCGAACAGGCCACGTGGGAAGCGTCCCGTGAAGAGGATCGCGAACCAGGCCACGATCACCGCCCCGATCGCGCCGATGAAGAGGAAAAAAAGCACGATGTAGTGCGGGATCGCGAGCAGCCACTTGACCAGCGGGAGCCATCGGTTGAGACCGTTCTTTGCGTCCGGGTACGGGAAGTCGAGCGACACGCCTTGGCGTTCGTCAGTCGAGGGATAGCGGTCGTCCATCAATGCGAGGTAGACGCCGATCCGGTTCAGGAAGCGAAGCAATTCGAGGTTCCAGTCGAACCACCAGCGTGGGTACTTCTGACGAAAGACGATCATCAGGAGCGGAGGCAAGAACAGAAGGGCTCCGCCCCCAACGGCGGCGCCGTGAGTGGCGTGATGCCCGTAGCTTCCCGAGGCTTCGCCAGTGAGGGACGTGGCGAGGAGCAAGATTGGAATCGCGACGATCAGCCTGAACGCGGTCGTCAAGCGGTTGAGATCACGATCCGGGTACTCGACTGAAAACTGAACCGGGTAGCTCGGGTTGGGCGATTGATCCACTGGCTCCATCGGGGCCCCTTTCGTTGGCTGCCCCGGAAGACCTTGGTGCTCGCTGGTTCGGAGGTCGTCGCTGTGCGAACATATGTTCGTGTCGTCCAGCGCGACTATCTTGCACGCGGACGCGGACTCGTTCTTCGCGTCGGTCGAGCAGCGCGACGACCCGGCTCTGCGGGGCCGCCCGGTGATCGTCGGCGGCGGCGTGGTGCTCGCCGCGAGTTACGAGGCGAAGGCGCTCGGCGTGTGCACGGCGATGGGCGGGCGGACGGCATTGCGCCTCTGCCCGGATGCCGTCGTTGTGGCGCCGCGCATGTCGGCTTACGCAGGGGCGAGTCGCGACCTCTTCGCGGTGTTCGACGATCTGTCGCCACTTGTCGAGGGGCTGTCGATCGACGAGGCATTTCTGGACGTCCGCGGCATGGAGCGGATCGCGGGCACCCCGGTCGAGATTGCGACTCGGCTGCGGCGCGAGGTACGCGAGCGGGTCGGCATCCCGGTCACGGTCGGGATCGCTCGCACGAAGTTCCTCGCGAAGGTCGCGAGCGCGGTCGCGAAGCCAGACGGGCTGTTGCTCGTTGCTCCCGACCACGAGTCGGCGTTTCTGCATCCGTTGCCGGTTGAGCGTGTGTGGGGCGTCGGGCGCGTGACGGCGGCGAAGCTACAGGGATGGGATATCCGCACGGTCGGCGACCTTGCGCAGTCGGACGTCGCCGCACTCGAACTCTTGGTCGGCAGGTACGCAGCGCGACACCTGCACGCGCTTGCGAACCTCCGCGACCCGCGCGTCGTCCGGCTTCGACAGCGCCGCGGCTCGATCGGGTCACAGCATGCGCTCGGACGACAAGCTCGCAGCACGGCCGAGCTCGACGCGAAATTGATCGGAATTGTCGAGCGCGTCACCCGCCGCATGCGAGCCGCGCGACGGGTTGGGCGCACCGTAACGCTGCGGCTGCGTTTCGACGACTACTCGCGCGCGACCCGGTCGCAGACGCTGCTGCAGGCCACGGCGCAGACGCGGATCGTGCTCCGCACAGCCCGGGAGCTCCTGACCGCGTCCGCCCCGCTGATCCGCCAACGCGGTTTGACGCTGATCGGCGTGGCCGTCTCCAACCTCGCCGACGACCTGCCGCTACAGCTCGCCCTGCCGCTCGACGCAGCCGACACAGAGCTGCTGGACGCCGTGCTCGACGAAATACGAGAGCGCTTCGGGCCGACGGCCGTGACGCGGGCCGTTCTGCTCACCCAACGACGCTTTGAGGTGCCGCTGCTACCCGACTGACAGTCGACCCCAACTCGACGAGCTGGGGGGAAGTCGGACACCTGACGCCAAGGCTCTGAGAGACTGCCCCTATGCGAGTGCACGTCGTCGGCGCAGGACCCGTGGGCCTTCTGCTCACGGCGCTGCTCCAGTCGATGGAGGGGCTCTCGGTGCGCCTCTACGAGAAGCGCGGCGAGTACACGCGCACTCGCATGGTTCAGCTCGCGCCGTACCTCGTGGCGGATTCAGTGGCGAGCTACCGCACCGATTCCATCGACGGAGACAGCGTCGAGGCCGTCTTCGATCCGGCTGAGCTCGACCAGGGCCTCGCCTTCAGACAGTCGATCCCTACCGACCTGATGACGCTGCTTCATGGATGGACGCTCGGGTTCTGTCCGCTCAACGCGATCGAGCGCTCTCTCAGTGATCTGATCGATGCGCGCGGGTCGAGCCAACTGCAGCGCTCCGCGGCCGTCGTGACGGCGGAGGACGCGATGGCAATGCTCGAGCCAGGCGACCTGCTGGTGGACTGCACGGGCGCCAGGTCGCTGCTCCGAGATCGCCTGGTGCCTGGCGCCGAAGAGGTGGACGGAGGCGCCAACACCCTCTTGATCCGCCTCGAGTACGCGCTCGTCATCACTTTTCTCTACGGCCAGAAGTACGACTGCAATGAGTACTGCAAGTACTACAAGAACATCGAGAACCCGCACTACAAGTTCATTCCGATGGTGCACCGCACGCACTACGACGGCAGCGTCAGCCACGTGACAGGCATCGTCAACATCAGCGCCCAGGAGTTCGAGGCGATGCCGTCCAAATTCGACGGTCAGTGGCTTCGCGGCAACTTTCCCAGCGTCGCTCAGTCGATGGATCGGTTCATCGACAAGATCAAAGAGGAAACTCAGGGCGAGCTACTCGGCGACCTCGAGATAGTCCGGATTCCCCTCGATCTCTACCGGGCGCGCAACGCGACCAGCCGGCAGTTGTGCGCCGCGGGGCGCAGCGATCACCCCTTCGGCACCTCACCGGTGTTCCTCGCCGGCGATTCGGCCATCGGCTCGCCGTACTTTCAGTCGATTTCGCTCGGCTTCGAGTGTGCGATGTACCTCGCAGGGCTGATCGCGCAGCGTGACCTGCCACTCACCGAGATGCTCGATCGCTATGAGCTATACAGCTACAAGCAGTGGCTTCGCGTCTACATGCGCAGCAAGATGATCAAGCACAACAAGGATCTGTTTCAGTCCCTCGACGACCCGCTTGCGCTGCTGGCCAAGCTGCACATCTACTAGTCGAACGCCGCACGATCGAACGGGGCTTACGGCCCGATGGTCAACCTCGCGGTCAACCTCTGGGAACGTCAACCGCTTAGACGGGCGGTCCGGCCGAGTACGGCCGCGTGGACAGCTGCCCGGCTGTGTCGACGCTGATGACCATCCGCTCGCCCGCCCGCTGCAGGACGGCGGAGTCGGCGTTCTGGCTCTCGAGCGCCCAGCCCTGCATCGTCCAGCTGGCGACCGCGTCATCGAGTCGCCGCCGCCTTTCGGCGGGCGAAATCCCGCCGCTCCCGCCTCCTCCGCGGAGGGCGAGCATCGCTATCACGATGATGAGTGCGACCGCGAGGATCGCGAGCAGCACCCATACCCACGCGGGCGTTTCGCCGCTCGAGCTCGTGCTCGCAGTTGTCGTCGGCGCCGGCAGGATGATCTGCCGGGTTGTCGTCTGCTCGACCGTCTCTGTGGTGACCACCGTCGTTGGCACCGCCGAGGTCGGCTCGTTGGTCGTCGTACCCGCAGCCTGGCCGCTTCCGACGAGCGCAGTCGCGAGCAAGATCCCGGCGACGAGGGACGCGGCGAGCCCTGCGAACTGCAGCGGCTTCCTCACGCGGGCAAGAATACTCTCGTCTGGACGACGAAGGCTGAGGATCTATATCGCTTCGCCGAGCAGCGGCCAGCGCTCGGATCAGTCTCGTAGGCCTCTTCTCATGTCCATCGTGACGGTTGGATAGGATCGGGTTGCGGCGCCGACCCTCACGGTCTGTTGAGGGAATGCTCTTCGCGCCTCCTTTGTTGCGAAGAGTCAAAGCCCAGTCACCTGAGGAGGACACCATGGAACGGCTTCCTTGGCATCCGACGTTGCGGCACGTCTTTGTCTCCGGCCCTCTGATGATTGCCGTCGTCACTGCGCTTGCGCTGGCCGTCCTGGCAGCGGCGGGCGTGGCGGCGACGAACGCAACGCGGAGCGGCAGCACGCCCGGCCCCAACGGCTGTCCGACCAACAAGAGCGCGAAGACCGCCCCGATCGCCGACGTCGCACCGCCCGCGCGGCTGCAGATCGCCGCGTTCGACGTGCTGTCCGGGCCGATCAACGCGCAGACCGACAGCTTCACGCTGAAGGTCCGGGTCGGGAGCACCTGCAGCGTCAACATCAAAGGCGCGAGCGTCTATGTGACCGCAGTGCCGTACAACCAATTCAGCATCCCGGCGGAAGAGCTCACCGGGGACGACGGCACCGCGATTCTGGTCTTTCACCGCGACGCGAACTTCCCCGCGAGCGACCAGCAGCAGCAGCTGACGCTCTTCATTCGCGCGACGAAGCCGGGTGAGGACCCCCTCGCCGGCGTCTCGACCCGACGGCTCGTCGGGCTCAACTTCTCCGGCTAGCGCCCAACTCGTGCCACGGCCGCGCCGCGAGTCGCCTCGCGGCGCGGCGCCCCTCATGGAGGCGAGCGTCCGATCGCTCATCGCTCAAGGTTGCAGACGCTACCGCCGATCCTTGACTCACCGCCACGCCGAGGGGAGTCAATGTCATGGTCAGTAGGATCCGCTGGTCCAACGCGCCGAGTATTCGGTGGTCTGACCTGGCGGAAGACTCCGGCTGCGGCCTTCGACCGACCGTCCGCTTCGCGATCGCACTTATCCTGACTCTCGGCTGGGTCGGTTTCAGCGTCTGGGTGTCCGGGACCTGGAGAGGCGAGCTCGAGGAGGCGATCGGCCCCGTGATGGCCTGGGTGATCCCGATCTTTCTCGCCTACATCCCAGGGCTTGTCATCTGGTTCATGATCTTCACGCTCCTGATCACGCGCTACGAGGAGCTTTCCCTTGATCCTCCCGGCGGCGACTGGCCGACGGTCAGTGGCCCCCGGTAACGATCCTCGTGGCAGCGTGGAACGAAAGCGCCGCGATCGTACGCACACTCGAACACATCGGTGACCTCTCGTACGGAGGTCGGCTGAAGTCGTCGTTGCCGACAACAACTCAACAGACGACACCGCCCGGCTGGCGGACGCAGCGGGGGCTCGCCTCCCCTTCCCCTACCGACGCGTCTTCGAGGAAAGACAGGGCAAGCACCACGCTTTGAACGCCGCCCTCGAGACCGTGACGACACCGCTTGTGGTGACGGTCGATGCCGACACCGTTCTACATCCGCAGTCACTCACACGGCTCGTCGTTCGCGTGACGCGCACGCCCCAGGATCAGCACGTTTGCGCGTCCAGGCGCACTTGTCGTCGAGAACCCGCTCGCGACGTTCG
>CAWJZZ010000012.1:0-451655 GCA_963847475.1 uncultured Actinomycetes bacterium
CGGCGGGCGGTGCCGGGATCGGCCTCGCGCCAGCGCCAGAACTCCCCATCGCGGGCCGCGATCTCGGCCCGGGTCAGCCCCCTCCCAGCGGCCCCAGGAGACTTCTTTCAGACGATCGTCGACGCGCTGGCCGGCCAGCCGATGGCCGAGCGCTTGGGTGATCAGAGCGGCGCTCGCGGCCGCGCGACCAGGCGGCTCGCCAGCAGCAGGAACGGCGGCTCGCCTTCGAGCAGGGCGGCAAGCGTCGAGGCCGACGCGGCGGGCCTGGTCGCGGCCAAGCGGCGTCAGCGGCAAATCCAGACGACCCTGGACCCGGCCCTCGCGGTTCCACTCCGTCTCGCCGTGGCGGACCAGATAGATCTGCTCAGCCACGGCCGCTGGCGTGCAGCTTGAGGCCGGTGGTGATGAAGCCGTGGACCGGGGTCGGCATCCCGAGCTCCTTGCCCATGCGGACGATCGCCCCGGACAGCCAGGCCAGCTCCAGACGCCTGCCGCGCTCGAGATCCTCGAGCATCGAGGAACTGCATCGCCGCCGGCAGCTGGTCGGTGCGGGCAAGCGTCGCCGCGACGAAATCCTGGGCCAGCGCGATCCCGCGCCCGCGGGCAATGGCCAGCGCTTCGGCAACGCCAGCCTCATACAGCGCGCGGGTCTCCGGATCGGTGCGGATCGGCTCGATCGGCAGCCGCATGAGGGCGGTGAGACCGGCGAAGGTCGCGAGAAAGACCATCTTGGCCCAGATGTCGCGCTGAACGGCATCGCTCACGGCATGGTCCACCGCGGCCGCGCTCAGGGCTGCGGCGAGCGCCTCGACCCGCGCCGAGGCCCGGCCGTCGAGCTCGCCGAACGCGAACCGCGCCATGGTGCCGGTGTGGCGGATCACGCCCGGCTCGGCGACCACCGAGGCGATCTGCGCGACCCCGCCGACCACGTGCTCCCGGCCGAGAATGCGGGCGAGGACGTCCACGCTGTCGACGCCGTTCTGAAAGGTGACGACGCCGGTCGCCGGACCCACCAGCGGCCGGGTCGCGATGGCCGCGGCCTCGGTGTCGTAGAGCTTGACCGCGAAGATCACCAGAGGGCCGGTCCGACCCTCGCCGGGTCGTCGCTCGCCTGCGCCGGCTGGACCCTGGCATCGCCGAGCGCGCTCCCGATCCGGAGCCCGTGCCCGCGGATCGCGGCGAGATGGGCGCCGCGCGCGATGAAGATCCGTCGTCTCCGCCCGTTGCGAGCCGGCCGCCGAGGTAGCCGCCGACCCCGCCGCTGCCCATGACCGCGATCCGCATGCTTGGAGCCTCGTGGTTGCGCGCCGACCTTAGCGCGCCGATCGAGCAGGCGAAAGCTCAGGGGTTGGCGCGGGCGCCGGGCAGATCGAGGCCGTGAGCGGGCGCCGCGACGACCCAAGCTCGCGCTTGCCGATCGAGCCCTTGGCGAGCGCCAGGAAAAGCAATTGCCGCCGTGTCGATCCATTCGAGGACCTCGCTGTACCGCCAGCGCACCGCAGGAGCGATGCCCGTGCCGATCACCCGGCTTTTGGGAAACCGGTTTTCGCGCATCCGCCGCCAAATCTGCGGATACGACAAGCCGGTCAGCTCGACCACTTCGCCCCGGCTTAGGAGCCGTTCCATCACGTTGCCGGTGCAAAGGTTCCTTGGCGATGCCGACCGCGATGCGACCTTGGCGAAGCTCGCGCAAGAGCGCGGCGGCGGAGGCGACCCGGACGCAGGCTTTGCGTGCCAAGGCACCGGGCCGAGAGCGGCGGACGTTGGCGCGATGACCGGCATCAGCTGGACCGACAAGACGTGAAATCCTTGGGTTGGCTGTGCGCTGGTCTCGGCAGGCTCGGCACGAACTGTTACGCGATGGGGGGATCATGGCGTCTCACCAACCACCCGACTGCGGCTCCTTGGTACAAAGGTACCGTCAAGCTCGTGAAGGGTAGCCCCCTCTGGACCGGTGCCGTGCACCGGGCATGGAACCACAAGTTTGAGGAACCTCTGAGCTGGCGCTCGCCGTGCTTGGTGTTCGTCAACTCCATGTCGGACTTCATGCTCGGCAAACCGAGCGGGCGTAGCGATGCCCTGGACATCATGCGTCGCTGCCCCCAGCATCGGTTCCAGATCCTGACCAAGCGCTTCGAGCTATTGCACCGGCTGCCACCGCTGCCGCGCAACGTCTGGCTCGGGGTCTCGGTCGAGCGGCAGGACTTCGCCTACCGGCTCGACCACCCGCGCCGGATCAACACCGCGGTCAAATTCGTGAGCGCCGAGCCCTTGCTCGGGCCGGTCAAGTTCGACGACCTGTGGGGCATCCACTGGCTCATTGCCGGGGGTGAGAGCGGACCGAGGCGCCGCCCGGTCAAGCTCGTTCTGGCTCAGGTCGCTTAGAGACCAATGCGCTGCCGCAGGGGTGCCGTTCCACATGAAGCAAGTGGACAAGGTCAGGCCCATTCCACCAGACTTGATGATCCGCGAGTGGCCAGAAGTCTAGTCTTAAAAATGCGGGGCTCGACCTTCCCACCAACACAGGGTCGAGCGCTTAAGGAGGATTTATGATCATGACACGACGTTTCATATATCAACACCGGTCCGAAAGTCAATGGCGCCGGCTCGTCGAGCAATATTACCGCGACCCAGGTTCCACCAATACAAAATGGATCGCGCATCTTGTCGACGCTGCGGAGTCGGCCGAGCATCTACTCACGCCCTGGGAGGTCGGTTTCATAGAGAGCTGGCCCGGATTTCTCAAACCAGGAGGTGCATCGGGGCTCAAGATCGGCGATAACTCTTCTGCGACAAAGGATTAAGCCGATCCGGAGGAGTTCCCCGATGCCGACAGAGTGTAGCCGCGATCTGTTTGGATATGAAGCGGTCGAAGGGCGCCAGGTGGTGGCGGCGTTCGACGGTGGCCAGGTGACCTCGGACGCGGGTGCGCTGCTGCTCGGCGCCGCGAACCGAGCGATCGGCTTGATGCGACGGCTGGCGCGGTGCTTCGCCGACGGCCGCGCGCTGGCGTTGGTCGAGCACACCGTCGAGACCATGCTGATGCAGCGCATCTGCGGCATCGCGTTGGGCTACGAGGATCTCGTCGACCACGATGAGCTGCGCCAGATCCGGTGCTGGCGACCCTGGTCGGCAAGCTCGAGGCGCACCGCGCCGACTGCGCGCCGTTGGCTGGCAAGAGCACGTTGAACCGGCTGGAGCATGCGCCGACCTCGGCGCTCGACCGCTATCACAAGATCGGCCACGACCAGCGGGCGATCGAAGGCCTGTTCGTCGAACTCTTCCTGGAGGCTCATAAGCCACCACCGGAGCGGATCGTCCTCGATCTCGACGCCACCGATGATCCGCTCCACGGCCACCAGGAAGGGCGCTTCTTCCACGGCTACTACGACGGGTACTGCTACCTGCCGCTGTACGTGTTCTGCGGCCGGCATCTGCTGGCGGCCAAGCTCCGGCGCTCGAACATCGACGCGTCAGCCGGGGCCCTCGATGAGGTCGAACGCATCGCGGCCCAGATCCGTGCCCGCTGGCCACGGGTGAAGATCGTGCTCCGGGCCAATCGGGTTTTGCCCGGGACGAGTTGATGAGCTGGTGCGAAGCCAACGGCGTCGATTACCTCTTCGGCCTCGCCCGCAACGCCCGCCTGCTGGCCGCGATCGAGGACCCACTGGCCAAGGCCCAGGCCGAGCATGGCGCAACCGGCCAGCCGGCCCGCCGGTTCGACGACTTCACCTACGCCACGCTCGACAGCTGGAGCCGCCAACGCCGGGTGGTAGGCAAGGCCGAGCACCTGCCCAAGGGCCCGAACCCGCGCTTCATCGTCACCTCCTTGCCGACGTCCGAGATCGACGGCCAGACCCTCTACGAGGACGTCTACTGCGCCCGTGGGGACATGGAGAATCGCATCAAAGAGCAGCAGCTGGACCTGTTCGCCGATCGCACGTCGGCGGCGACCATGCGGGCGAACCAGCTCCGGCTGTGGTTTGCCTCCTTCGCCTACGTGCTGCTCGAAGCGCTGCGCCGCATCGGCCTGCGCCACACCCAGTTCGCCACCGCCACCTGCGGCACGATCCGCCTCAAGCTCCTGAAGATCGGCGCCCAGGTCCGGACCAGCGTGCGCCGCATCAAGGTCGCGATGGCCTCCGCCTGCCCCTACCGGGACGAGTACCACCTCGCCTATCTCTACCTGAGGCGCGCCGCCTTCTGACCGCCCAGGCATATCCAGCTACGCATCCGTGCCGGGTGCTCGTTTCCGCTTGTCCGAAAATTCGTCGTGAACGGTGCCCGCGCTCCCGATCCGTCACGCGACGAACTCGCCGCGCTCACTCCGCTCAAAGCACCCATCTCGCTTCTGGGTTTGAGAAATCCGGGCTGGCGCTGGGGCTCGCGCTCTATGCCGAGCTGCGCGTCGGCGGAAAACAGCTCGCGATCCTTCAGAGCAAATCGGCCGAACGATCGACAGGAAGTAGTGGTGAAATGACCACCGCGACCAAGCCGACCTACACGGTCAACTTCACAGCGATCCGGAGCTCGGCCGCGCTCAAAGCGCTACGGATCACCCCTCGCTGGGTCTGCTGGAAGTACATCAAGCGCGGCGGCAAGTGGACCAAACCGCCCGTTCAACCTTCGGGTCAGTTCGCCGAAAGCACCAATTCGACATTTGGTCGAGCTATGCCGACTGCCGGCGCGCCGTGCGGGCGAACGGTCACGACCTGGCCGGCGTGGGATTCGTGCTGACGGACGATGGCCTGGTGGGGGTCGACCTTGACGCTGTGCTCGACCAGCAGGGTGCGATCGTCGATCCAGCGATCTCCGAGCTGGTAGCCAAGCTGGGCAGCTACACCGAGATCAGCCCCTCTGGCCGTGGGCTGCGCTGCTTGATCCATGGCCAGCTGCCGGAGCTGCCGGACGGCAAGCGCGGGTTTCAGTGTCAGATCGGGCAGACGAAGGAAGGCTCGAGATCTACGCGAGCCAGCAATTCTTGACTTAAACCAGTAAGCAAATCACCAACACGCCCGACCGCATCGCGAAGCGGCAGCAGACGCTCAATAAGCTGGTGCAGGCCGCGCCGAAGGCTAAGACGTCCAGAGCGAGGCACCAACGGCAAATCGAAGGTAGACCACATTTCGGAGGTGACGCCCGAGCTCAAGGCTCGGTTCGAGGCTGCGCTCGCTGCCGATCCGGGCTCAAGGCGGTCTGGGCTGGCGAAGCGCCGACCGGGGCTGACAAGTCCAGAAGCGCCCATGACCTGAAGCTCGCCGGTCAACTTCGCAGGCACGGCGGGTTTACCGCGGAGGAATTCGCGGCCCTCGCTGTCGGCTGGCAGCACGGCAAGGCCGGCGAGGGCGGTGGCAGGCACTACGCCCGAACATGGGATGAGGCCGAGCCTCAGCACCCGGCCGGCCAGACCTATACGGCATCTCCTGACGGGATCATCTGGCACAAGCAATCAGGCAACGGCGTCACGCCGATCAGAAGACATAATTTCCACGCCCGCGTGACGGCTGCGATCACCTACGACGAAAACTCGGCGAGCCCGAGACCCGCTGGTCGATCGAGGCTTCTTATAGAGGCAGGCAGCGGTCGCTCGTTATAGAGGCAGGCAGCGGTCGCTCGAGATTCGGGCTGACCAATTCGCCGGCCTGCACTGGGTGCCCGAAATCGCGGTCGGAGCGCGAGTTATCCCAGGCCTCAGCCAGCACGCGGCAGGTGCGATCCAGGAGCTAAGTGCCGAAACCGCTGTCGAGCGCGTCAGATTAGACACACGGGATGGCGCGATCGGCGATGAATGGCACTTCTTACATGCGGGCGGCGCCATCACCGCGGGAGGGCTGCTGACCGACATCGACTGCGCGCCGCTTCGAGGTACGAATCCGGCGCTGATGGAGTACCGCCTGCCGGCGCCTGCGAGCCGAAAGCGGCTGGCTGAATACGTCGCGCTCTGGCCGCAGGTGCTCCAGCTTTACCCCGAGGCGCCCACGATCGGCACGGCGCTCTACTGCCTGCCGCTGCGCGCCATCTTCGGTTACGCAACCTGGACGTTATGCTGACCGGGCCCACGGGCGCCGGCAAATCTGAAACCGCGGGCATCGCCCTTCGGCATTTCGCCCCGGGGCTCGGGGCCCGCAACCCGCCCGCCAGCTGGCACGACACGATCACGGACCTTGAGGCGAAGCTCTCGGCGATGGCCGATGTGCTGGTGCTCGCCGACGAGATGGAGCCCACCAATGACCGCACCCTGCGGCACCGACGTGAAAGTACAATGTCCACGATCTTGCAGTGCGTCGGCAACCACAGCGGCCGCGGCCGCTCGAATTCCGACCTTGGGTCTCGTGCGGTGCGCCGGCCCAGAATCGGCGGGCTGATCTCCACATCGGAATACGTGTCACTTGCGACTTCGACCATGGCCCGCACCTTGAGGCAGGACATACCGCTCGGCGGGGTCGACCTGGCGCTCGGCAAAGAGCTGATCGAAGCCGGCCAAGACGGACTGCTTGCTGCGACGATCGCGCACCTGATACGCCACGTCGCGGCCGATCGTGACCGCTTCATGACCGCCTGCCGCGAGCGGCGCCAGAGGTATCTGGCCAAGGCCGCCGACACGCTCAGAGGCGTACATGGCCGCACGCCCGAACCGCTCGCCGAGCTCATGGCGCGCTCATGGTCGCGAGCACCGTGCCGGGTCTCGAAGGGCTGGCAGAGGGCTCGGCGCGCATATGGAAGCACCTGCTGGCGGCCGGCCAGGCCCAGCGTGAGCACCTACGGGTGGCCGATCCGGCGCATTTCTTCATGGCCATGATCGGGGCTGCCCTCGCTTCGGGCGAGGCCCACCTGGCCCGCGCCGACCAACCAGAGGCCCAACCCGAAACCGACGATGCCGGCGCCTGGGGCTGGGCGCGCGTTGATGCCGAACCCCCGGCCGTCTACCGGCCACAGGGTCGCCGCATCGGTTACGTCGATTGCGAGCTCGGCGAGGCTCAGCTGATCGGTCCGGCTGCGTATGCCGTGGCCGAGCGTATGGCTGCCGGGCTGGTCGCTCATGAAACAGCGCGGTTTGATCACGCGCACGAGCCGTGGGCGCACCACGCTCCGGGTCCGGATCGGCGGACAACGCCCGCGTCTCGTGTGTGTTCGCCTCTCGCATTTGCTAGGGGGGCCCCCATAGTGCCACGCCGAAGCGGGCCCAGCGGGCCCACGCCCAACAAATTCAAGAGTGTCAGGCACAATTCTGGGCCCGCCAGTGGGCCCACCGCGGGCCCGCCCCCGCCTTTTTTATATTCTAGGTTTGATTTCCAAGACAGAGCCCGGGCCCACTGCGGGCCCGCTCTGGGCCCGCTTCGCGTCCAACCAAGAGAGCAATACGTAGTTGCCCTGCCGCCGCAACTCATTCATCGTATTGCTTCACCCGGATGCAGCAGTGGGACTACCGACTCGGGATCAACGGTGTGAAGCGCATGCAGGCGGCGTACAACACTGCGCTCGTCGCTCAAGGCGCGTTCTCGGCCTACTGCACGGATGACCTTCGTGCCGTCGGCGGCTGGCCCGATGCGATTGGCGAAGACATCGTCCTCACCTGGACGATGCTGTCGACACGCGGACTCGTCCAGTATGAGCCGCTCGCGCTCGGCTTCACGGTCGTCCCCGAACGGCTGAGCATCCTCCTGAGACAGCGCTCCCGCTGGGCGCGCGGCATGTTCGAAGGCCTACGCACGAATCCACCTCCCACTCAGCCGCGCATCCTCGCGAAACTGGTCGCCGGGATCGACTACCTCGTCCCCTGCCTCGACATCGGCGTCATCTTCTTCTGGGTTCCGGGAGTCATTCTCTTCCTCTTCGGCTACCCACTGATCTTCGGCTGGTGGTCGATGCTTCTGCTCCCAATCACACTCGTCATCTTCGGGTTCCTGCAACGGTGGCAGGCACGCCATGTCTTCCGGACGCTCGACATCCACCCCAAGCGCGACAAGCGCGGCTTCGTCGGCTACCTATTTGCCTACCAGGTGCTGACCTCCGCAGCCGCGCTGCGCGGCTACGGTCAGCACCTCGCAGGGGCGGGTCGCCGCTGGAAGTAAGAGTCGCCGAGGCCGATCCGCAGTGCCGCGATGGGACAACCGGCTCCTGAGTTCGTCGGCGTGAGAGAGTCCGTCCCGCCGATGAGGACGACCGGGGGCCGGGTGGGGGTGGTGTTGGCGGTGCTTGTCGCCGTGACGGCGTGTGTCGCCTCGACCTCCGTTCGGGCGTCACCCGGGGTCCAGTACGGGATCCAGGACGACGCATGGTTGGAGTTCGGGCCCGGGACGCTCAACCAGCGGCTGACGACCTTCAAGCGGCTCGGCGTGCCGCTCGTCCGCTTCACGCTCCACTGGAACGAGATCGCCCTGCGTCGGCCGAACGACGCCGCGTCTCCGCGCGACCCCGGCTACGACTGGCGTCGCCCGGACAGGATCCTCCGCGGCCTTCGCCGCTACGGACTGACGCCTGTGGTCACGCTGGTCGGGACGCCGGGGTGGGCGAACGGAGGACGCCCACCGAACTTCGCGCCGCCGCATCCTCGAGACTTCCGTCGGTTCGCGACCGCTGCCGCTAGGCGGTTCCCCTGGGTTCGCTACTGGCTGATCTGGAACGAGCCGAACAAGCGCCTCTGGCTCAGGCCGACGAGGGCGGCGATCTACGTCCAGCATCTACTCAACCCCGGGTACGAGGCGATCCACTCGGTGCTGCGACACGCTCGCGTGGGCGGCGGTGTGACTGCGCCGCGTGGTGGCCTGGGCGGCGTCGCGCCGGTCGTCTGGCTTCACGGCATGGCCACCGCCCATGCCAAGCTCGACGCCTACGCGCATCATCCGTACCCATCGTCCCCGGGCGAGACGCCGTCGAGTGGAGGTTGCAAGAACTGCCCGTCGATCACGATGGCAACGGTCCCGAAGCTCCTGATCCTCGTCAGGCGCTACTTCGGGCCAAAGCCTGTGTGGCTGACCGAGTACGGCTACCAGACGAAGCCGCCTGACGACTTCCTGGGCGTTCCACCCAAGCGGCAGGCGACGATGCTCAGCCTCGCCGCGTTGCGCGCCTGGCGGCTGCCTCGCGTGACGATGTTGATCCAGTACCTCTATCGCGACGAGGTCGCGCTCAGCCGCTTCCAGACCGGCCTCGTCTTTGCGGACGACCGCCCGAAGCCCTCGCTGCAGGCCTTCAGGCTGCCCTTCGCGCAGATGGCGAGGCACGACCTGCAGGCGGTTGTCTGGGGCCAGATCCGGGGCGGGAGACCAGGACGGAAGACGTACAGGCTCGAGGTGCTGCACAAGAACGTCTGGCAGGCGGTCGGGCACGATCGGCTGACGAACGACGGCGGTTTCTTCGTGCGCACGCTTCGCCTCAAGCACGGTGCGCTGCTTCGAATCTGGTCGCCGCGCCAGGACCGCTTCAGCCTCCAGCTCCGGATCAGATGAGGCTGTCCGGGACGCGCAATGCTGGCGGTTTCGCGGGCGCCTAGGCGGCGGCGAGTGCTTCTGCGCCGTGGAGCTGATCGTCCTCGCGGGTCGCGGCGATCAGGATTGCGCCGACGAGGCCCAGCATGAGACCGACGATCGCAACCGCAACGTGCCACGCCGGACGCGACAGTCGCTCGTCGAAGAGCAGTGTCCCGATCGCGATCGAGACGATCGGATTCGAGACCGATACGGTCGCCACCGAGATCGCGAGGAATCCCGAGCTGAGCGACATCTGCTGAACGACGAAGGCAATGATTCCCGCAGCCGCCATCGCGTAGAACTGCCACGAGGACAGCACGTCGCCGACACTCACGTGCAGGGTCTCCACTGTCGGCTTCACAAGGCACGCCGACGCACCGAAGAGGATGCCGGACATGACCCCGAGCAGTCCCGCCTGCCTGGAGCCTGTCGCACGACGGCCTGCGACATAGAGCAGGCAGCACACCCCGATCACGATCGCGAGTGCAACAGCCCACTCCGAGTTCGGCGCATTGTCCTTCCCTCCGGCCGGATCCCCGAACACTGCGAACAACGCCAATCCCAGGACGACGATCGCCGCGCCGGCAATTTCCCGGTGCCCGACTGCCTGACCGCTGATGAAGTATCCGAGCGGCAGCGCGAAGACGACAGTGCTCACCAGCAGTGGCTGGATGATTGCGAGTCGTCCGTGATCGAGTGCGATCGCCTGGAGGAGATAGCCGAGGAGCAGCGCGAGTGAGCCGATCAGCCAAGCGCGTACCGCGACGAGTCGCAGCAACGAGGCGAGACTGTCCGGTGAGACGCCCGAGTCGAGTGCGCCCTTCTGCTGCAGGGTCGCAGCGAGCGCAAAGAGGAACGCAGCCGCGATCGCAAGGAGGCCCGCCACAGCGTCGGACCGTAACCGACCGACGTGGAGTTGTCATGCGGCGGTCACGCAGAATGACGGCGTCGAAAGGGTTAGCCTCTCCTTGACGCGCCGAAAGAGTTGAACGGTGCGTGGGGTGGGTGGCCGCGACGGGAGGTCAGTCGTGAACGCAGCAGAACCTGAGCGGACGAGCGGCGTCTCCGAACCGAACGCCGGCGCTCCCGAGCACGGCGGCCTCGTCCTGATCGCGCTGATTCTCGTCGCTGCGGTCGCGAACCTGAACCTGTCCGTCGCCAACGTGGCGCTGCCGTCGATCGGCGCGCACTTCGACTCGAGCCAGACGACGCTCGATCTGATCGCGGTCGGCTACTCGCTCGGCCTCGCGTGCTCGGTTCTCTGGTTCGGTGCGCTCGGCGACCGCTACGGCCGCAAGACGATGCTCGTCGGGGGAACCGTGCTCGCGATCCCGATGTCACTGCTCGCCGCGTGGGCGCCGTCGGACACCGTCCTGTTCATCGCGCGCGTGGGCGGCGGGCTGTCGGCCGGGATGGCGTACCCGACGACGCTCGCGCTGATCACAGCCCTCTGGGCCGCCGGGGCCTCACGCACGAAATCGATCGCTCTTTGGTCAGGCGTCGGCGGCGCGATCGCCGCGCTCGGGCCACTGTTCTCGGGCTTGCTCCTCGAGCACTTCTGGTGGGGCTCCGTCTTCCTGTTGACACTGCCGCTCGCGGTCGTTGCGATCTACATGGCCTGGCGCTACGTGCCGGCCGGCGTCAACGAGGCCACCGAGCCGGTTGACAACCTGGGCGGAATCCTCTCGCTCGCGCTCGTCGGAGCCCTGATTCTCGGGATCAACTTCGCGCCGGTCCCGAACGCCGGAACGTTGACGATCGTGCTCGCCGCGATCGCGGTCGTGGCGCTCGTGCTCTTCTTTCTCAGGCAGCGCCGGGCGGCGAATCCGCTCTACGACCTGGAGGTGGCCGCAAGGCCCACATTCTGGGTGGCCGCGTGTGCCGGGATGATCGTGTTCGGCTCGTTGATGGGCGCGATGTTCATCGGCCAGCAGTTCCTGCAGAACGTGCTCGCCTACTCGACGCTCCAGGCGGGTCTGGCGATCCTGCCGGCGGCGTTCGCGATGGTTCTGGTTGCGCCGCGCTCGGCGAAGATCGTCGAAGCGCGCGGCGCGCGGTTCACCCTTCTCTTCGGCTATGTCTTCGTGCTCGCGGGCTTTCTGGCGATGCTGGTGCTCTGGCAGGACGGCATCCCTTACTGGAAGGTCGGACTTGCCTACGTGCTCGTCGGGATCGGCGTCGGTCTCGCCGGCACGCCCGCCTCCCACTCGCTGACGGGGTCGGTACCGGTGACGCGAGTAGGGATGGCGTCGGGCACGGCCGATCTCCAGCGAGACCTGGGCGGCGCCGTCATGCAGTCGATCTTCGGAGCGCTTCTGACCGCGGGCTACGCCACGGCCGCAGGAACGCTGATCGCGAGCTCCGGCGCGAACATCTCCTCCAGCACGCAGGCTGAGCTGACGAAGTCGTTCTCGAGCGCAGCCGAGACCGCGGCGAGGTATCCGCCCTCGGCGCAGGCGAAGATCGTCGCCGGAGCGAAGACCGCCTTTTTGCAGGGCGATCAGTGGGCCTACTTGGCCGGCATCGTCGCGGTGCTCCTCGGAGCGGCAGTCGTCTACCTCTGGTTCCCCAGGGCAGAGCGGGAACGGGAGTTGCTGGCCGCCTATGCGGTCGAGGACGCCGCGCCCAGCGGCTCGGAGATCTCATCGGCGGTTGCCTCGGCCTCTGGGTGAGCACGGCGCCGGGCGTAGCCAGGCAACGGGCGGTGGTCTTCGACGAGGCAGACCCGTGTTAGCTAATGTCGCAACTGGAGATGGCTGATCCGCGCAGTGATGGGCGCGATCAACGGCCGCGTGTGCTTGTGCTGGGTGGGGGCTTCGGGGGAATCGGGGCGGTGCGCAAGCTGGCAGGCGCGGACGCGGACGTCATTGTCGTGGATCGGAACGACTACCACACGTTCCAGCCGCTGCTTTACCAGGTCGCCACCGACCTCCTCGAGACGGCGGCGGTTGGCCATGCGCTGCGCGACCTCTTCCACGATCAGTCGAACGTCGCGGTGCACCTGGGGAACGTGACGTCGATCGATCCCGAGCACCGAACGGTCGAGTTCTCGGACCGAGAGCCCCTCGACTACGACTATCTCGTGGTCGCGCTCGGCGCGACCGTGAACTTCTTCGGAACCGAGGGTGCCGGGCAGCACGGCTTCCCGATGTACACCCTCGCTGACGCGGTCCGCCTCAAGACGCACATTCTCGATCGCTGGGAGGCGGTCGACCGTGATCCGGCGCTTGTCGACGACGGAGCGCTGAACGTCGTCGTGGTCGGCGGCGGACCAACGGGTGTCGAGAGCGTCGGAGCGCTGGCGGAGCTCTATCGGAACAACTTCGCTGCCGACTATCCCGAGATCTCGCAGGAGAAGGCGCGCCTTATCCTGGTCGAGGCCGGCCCGACCGTCTTCGCGATGTTCAAGCAGGACATCCGGGACTACACGAAGCACGCGCTCGAGCAGCGCGGCGTCGAGGTCGTGGTCGGAGAGGCCGTTGCATCGGTCGCGCCGACGCGCGTCACGTTGAAGTCGGGTGAGGTGTTGCCCGCCCACACGCTCGTCTGGGGTGCCGGGCTGCAGGCCAGCGCTACAGCCGACTCGCTCGGTGTGAAGCTCGAGCACGGCCGCCGCGTACCGGTCGAGCCGGATCTCAGCCTGGCCGGCCGGCCAGAGGTGTTCGTCGTCGGCGACATCGCCTCGATCGTCGACTCCGAGACTGGCGATGTTTTGCCCCAGCTCGGCTCGGTCGCCCTGCAGGCCGGCGAATCGGCGGGCGAGAACATCGCGCGACGGCTCGCGAACGAGGAGACGAAGCCGTTCGTCTATCGCGACAAGGGGACGATGGCGACGATCGGCCGCGGTGCCGCCGTCGTCCAGTTTCGGCGGGGTCGGACGATGAAAGGGAAGTCCGCGTCACTTGCGTGGGGGGCCGTGCACTTGGCGCTGCTCTCGACCGGTGAGGATCGTGCGAAGGCGATGATCGACTGGACCTGGGCGGGGTTCACACACGAACGGCCCGGCCGCATTTCGGTGAGGACCGGGTCGAAGAAGCGAGCGAATGAAGAAACGAGGGGGAGTGTGTTGACCGAGCAGTCTGCAGATGTGTTCGTGATCTTCGGCATCACGGGCGACCTTGCGAAGGTGATGACGTTCAGGTCGTTGTATCGACTCGAAGGGCGTGGGTTGCTTGATTGCCCGATTGTCGGCGTCGCCGTCGACGACTGGTCGGTCGAGCAGTTGGTCGAGCGGGCCCGCGAATCGATCGTCGGCACTGGCGAGACGATCGACGAGGAGGTGTTCAGCCGGCTGGCGAGCCGCTTCTCGTATGTCGCCGGCGACTTCGGCGACGCAGGGACCTACGATCGCGTCGCGCAGGCGATCGGCGACGCGAAGAGCGCCGTCTTCTACCTCGAGATCCCGCCGTTCCTGTTCGGCCGTGTCGTAAAGGGTCTCGCCGACGCCGGACTGACGAAGACGAGCCGCGTCGTCGTCGAGAAACCGTTCGGGCACGACCTTGCCTCGGCACAGGCTCTCGCCGAGGAGTTGCACAAGTCGATCGACGAATCGCAGCTGTACCGGATCGACCACTATCTGGGGAAGATGGGGCTCGAGGAGATCCTGTATCTCCGGTTTGCCAACACCATGCTCGAGCCGCTCTGGAGTCGCAACTACCTCTCGTCCGTCCAGATCACGATGGCCGAGGACTTCGACGTCGCGGATCGTGGCCACTTCTACGATCCGGTCGGCGCGCTCCGTGACGTAGTCGTCAACCACCTGATGCAGGTGGTCGCCGCCTGCGCGATGGAGCCTCCGTCCAGGGGCGACCCTCAGACGATCAAGGACTCTCAGGTCTCGCTCTTCCGGGCCATCGAAGCCGCCGACCCGGCCCACTATGTCCGCGGTCAGTACGACGGTTACCTGAACGTCGCGGGCGTCGCACCCGATTCGACAACCGAGACGTACGTCGCCCTACGGCTGAACATCGAGAACTGGCGCTGGTCCGGGGTACCGTTCTTCATCCGCACGGGCAAGGCCCTCGCCGCCACGCAGACCGAGCTCCGACTGATCTTCAAGCATGCGCCGCGGCTTGGCTTTGCGATGTTCGACCGCCATCCGGAGCCGAATGCGGTTGTGGTCAAGCTCGATCCGTCGACCGGGATCAGGCTGATCGCCCAGGCGCATCGCGCCGACAAGACAGGAGCGGCCGAGATCACGCTCGACGTCGAGTTCTCCCAGGAAGGTGGGGAGGGACCGACACCCTATGAGGTGCTGCTCCACGCCGCGCTGGTCGGCGACAGCACGCGATTCACGCGTCAGGACACCGTCGAAGAGGCATGGCGAGTCATGCAGCCGCTCCTCGATGCACCGCCTCCCGTCCAGCCATACGCGCGCGGTTCCTGGGGGCCTGCGGAGGCGAGCACGCTCGTCGCCGGCCATGACAGCTGGCAAGAACCGTGGCTCGGGTCATGACGGAGGCAACGACACAGAAGGCGCCGCAAAGCGCGGCCGCCCCGTCTCCATTCCCGCCGATCGCGGAGTATGCGTTTCTCTCCAACTGTCACACCGGGGCGCTGATCGCACCAGACGGCGCGGTCGACTGGCTTTGCGCCCCGTCGTTCGACTCGCCGAGCATGTTCGGCAGCCTGCTCGACCGCCAGGCGGGTTCGTTCCGGCTCGGCCCGTACGGGATCAACCATCCCACTGCGCGCGTATACGCGCCCGGCACCAACGTGCTCGAGACGACGTGGAAGACGCCCGCCGGCTGGATCGTCGTGCGGGATGCCCTGACGATCGGGCCGACTCGAGGGCGTGACGAGGTGACGCCGCACACCCGGCCGCCCGCGGACGACGACGGCGATCACATGCTCGTCCGCACGGTGGAGTGCGTCGAGGGTCGCGTCGAGGTCGAGCTGATCTGCGAGCCTGCGTTCGACTATGGGCGCACGCCTGCGGCGTGGTCGATCGTCGGCGACGACCTCCACGCCGCCGACGCGACAGGCGCCGGCCAGGCCGTTCGGCTCCGCACCGACCTGTTGCTCGGCATCGAGGGCAGCCGTGTTCGGGCGCGCCACGTCCTCGAGCAGGGAGAGCGGGTGTACTGCGCGCTCTCGTGGGCCGAGGCGCTTGCCGTGCCGGAAAGCGTCGACGAGGCCGAGGAGCGGCTGAGCGCGACCTCGCGCTTCTGGCGCGCGTGGCTCGGGCGCGCGCGCATCCCCGACCACCGGTGGCGCGACCCGATCCAGCGCTCGGCCCTCGCGATCAAAGGCCTCACCTACATGCCGACGGGAGCGACGGTCGCGGCGCTGACGACATCGTTGCCCGAGACGCCCGGGGGGGAACGCAACTGGGACTATCGCTACACGTGGATGCGGGACAGCACGTTCACGCTGCAGGCGCTGCATTGGCTCAACCTCGACTGGGAGGCCGACGAGTTCATGCAGTTCATTGCCGACATCGAGCCGACCGATGACGGCTCTTTGCAGATCATGTACGGGATCGACGGGCGTCGCGACTTGACCGAGACGACTCGCGACGACCTGACCGGCTACGCAGGCGCGAGGCCGGTCCGGATCGGCAACGGCGCGTTCGACCAGCGTCAGAACGACGTCTTCGGCGCCGTCCTCGATTCGATCCTGCTGCACACCCACCGAGCCGATCGGCTGCCCCGCAGGCTCTGGCCGATCGTGGTCAGTCAAGCCGACTGTGCGGCGAAGGTCTGGCAGCAGCCGGACCAGGGAATCTGGGAGGCCCGCGGCAAGCCGCAGCACTACGTCTCCTCGAAGCTCATGTGCTGGGTTGCGCTCGACCGAGCGGCGAAGCTCGCCGAGATTCGCGGCGACGGCGAGTTGCAGGCGACGTGGTCGGGGATCGCCGAAGAGATCCGTGCCGACATCCTCGAGCGCGGAGTCTCCGACAAGGGTGTTCTTCGCCAGCACTACGAAACCGACTCGCTCGACGCCTCGGTTCTACTGGCTGCGCTCTTCGGGTTCCTGCCCAGTGACGACGAGCGCCTTCGTGCCACTGTGTCGGCGATCGCGAGCGACCTGACCGAGAACGGGTTCGTTCTCCGGTACCGGACGGACGAGACCGACGATGGACTGTCCGGCAAGGAGGGAACGTTCCTGATCTGCTCGTTCTGGCTCGTGTCGGCGCTCGCGATCGTCGGCGAACTGCAACAGGCCCGCGACTTGATGGAGCGTCTGCTTCGGATTGCCTCGCCGCTCGGTCTCTACGCAGAGGAGTTCGATGCCGACACCGGGCGGCACCTGGGCAACTTTCCGCAGGCGTTCTCCCACCTCGCGTTGCTCGAAGCGGCCGCGAGGATCATCCTCCCCGAGCTCCTGGAGCAACATTGAGATGGATCGTTACGACCTGATCATCATCGGTACCGGCGCTGGCGGTGGCACGCTGGCGCGCCACCTGGCCCCGTCGGGCAAACGCATCTTGCTGCTCGAGCGCGGCGACTGGCTACCACGCGAGCCGGAGAACTGGCTCGCGGAGAAGGTCTTCGTCGAGAACAGATACGTGTCTCCTGACACGTGGTACGACTCGAGCGGCAAGCCCTTTCAGCCGCAGGTCCACTACTTCGTCGGCGGGGCGACGAAGCTCTACGGCGCGGCGCTCTACCGGCTGCGCAAGGAGGACTTCGGCGAGCTGCAGCACCACGACGGGCTCTCGCCGGCCTGGCCGATCTCGTACGACGAGCTCGAGCCGTACTACACACGGGCGGAGCACCTGTACCACGTGCACGGGGCGCGCGGCGAGGATCCCACGGAACCTCCAGCGAGCGGGCCGTACCCTCACCCGCCGGTGTCGCATGAGCCGCGCATCCAACAGCTCGCCGACGCGCTCGAGAAGGCAGGTCATCACCCGTTCCACGCCCCGTGCGGGATCATGCTCGACGAGCAGAACATGCCGTATAGCGCGTGCGTGCGCTGTGCCAACTGCGACGGCTTCCCTTGCGCGGTCCACGCGAAGTCGGATGCAGAGGTGATTGGCGTGCGCCCGGCGCTGGAGCATCCAAACGTGACGCTGCTGACGAACACGAAGGTCCTGAAGCTCGAGACGAACGACCCGGGCACGGCGGTGACGAGGGTGGTTGCCGAGCGAGACGGGGAGACGGTGTCGTTCGAGGCGGACCTCGTAGTCGTCTCCTGCGGCGCCGCGAACACGGCGCGGCTTCTGCTCGAGTCCGCGAACGACAAACACCCGGACGGCCTCGCGAACGGCTCGGGCCAGGTCGGGCGCAACTTCATGTTCCACGACAGCGTCGCCGTACTGGCGCTCTCGCGTGAGGAGAACCCGACCGTCTACCAGAAGACGCTCGGACTGAACGACTTCTACTTCGGCAGCGACGACTTCGAGTATCCGCTCGGCAACATCCAGATGGTCGGAAAATCTCAAGCGCCGATGTTTCGCGGCGAGAAGCCGGGCGAGACGAAACTGGCACCAGAGTGGTCGCTCGAGCGGATCGCGCGGCATGCGATCGACTTCTGGCTCTCCACCGAGGATCTGCCCCGGCCCGACAATCGCGTCACGGTCGGCCGGGACGGAAAGCTGACCCTGAGCTACATCGAGACGAATGCCGAGGCGAAGCGCCGGCTCTACGAAAGGCTTCGCTCGCTGCTCGGCCCACTGGATCTGAACTCCGGCCATCTGATTCATCGCTTCGCGTACATGAAGACCGAGATCCCCTACGCCGGCTGCGCGCACCAGGCCGGAACAGCCCGGTTCGGGCTCGACTCCGCTAGTTCCGTGCTCGACGCGAACTGCCGCACGCACGAACTCGACAACCTCTACGTCGTCGATACGAGCTTCTTCCCGAGCATCGGGGCGGTGAACCCTGCACTGACTGCGATGGCGAACGCGCTCCGAGTCGGAGACCATCTGCTCGAGCGAATGGACGCGAGCGTGTGAGCTCGCCGTCCGGTGAGCAGATCGAGATTGCGTTCGGCAACCAGCGGGCCGTGATCGTCGAAGTGGGGGGTGGGTTGCGGTCGTTCTCGGTCGGGAGCCACGCGGTGCTCGACGGATACGAGGCGAACGAGCTGTGCACCTCAGGACGAGGCCAAGTCCTGATTCCGTGGCCGAACCGGCTCGCGGACGGGAGATACGAGTTCGATGGTCGCAGCCACCAGCTTCCGCTGAGCGAGCCAGAGCAGCGGAATGCGATCCACGGGCTCGTCCGCTGGTCGGCCTGGGGCGTCCGGGACCGGGTCCGCGAACGGGTCGTGGTGGAGCATGTGCTGCGACCGCAGCCGGGATATCCGTTCACTCTTGCGCTCAGCATCGAATACGCGCTGTCTGACCGGGGGCTCTCAGTGAGGTCGACCGCGACCAACATCGGCTCGCAACGCTGCCCGTTCGGGGCCGGCGCACACCCGTATCTCTCACTCGATGCCTCGACGATCGATTCGCTCACACTGCAGGTCCCGGCCGAGACAGTGCTGCAGTCGGACAATCGCAGCCTCCCCGTCGGTCGCATTCCGGTGGACGGCACCGAGTACGACTTTCGTCGGCCGCGGCAGGTTGGCACCGTGAAGCTCGACAACTGCTACGCGGATCTCGAGCGGGACGCAGACGGCCGCGCTCGGGTCGTGCTCGGTGACCCGTCAGGTCGAAGCGCTGCTCTCTGGGTCGGTGAGGGCTATCGGTACGTCATGGTCTTCAGCGGTGACGCGTTGCCGGACGTCGCGCGTAGGAGCATCGCCGTCGAACCGATGACCTGCCCGCCGAACGCCTTCTCGAGCGGGGAGTCCGTGATCACGCTCGAGCCGGGCTCGGTGTTCATCGGCGACTGGGGAATCGAGTGTTCTTGATCGCCGCCTCTCGATGACCGTGCACGTGGCCGAGCAGTTCGCGACGGCGTCGCGCACGCGGCCGGTGCGCAGCCGCTAGGCCGAGACCGGAGCGTCACTTGCAAGGACGGCGTGGAGCTCGTTGCGCGAGCTGAGCTGGAGCTTGCGGAAGATGCTCGTCAGATGACCCTCGACTGTGCGGGTAGTGATGAAGAGCGTCTGGGCGATCTCACGGTTGGTGAGGCCCTCACTGGCGTATTCGGCGATGCGACGCTCGCTCGCCGTCAGCGAATCGAGCCCGGCGAGCATGACGCGCCGCGGTCGCGCGCCGGTGGCGCGCAACTCGGTCTCGGCCCGGGCGGCCAAGCGCGTGGCGCCGCCTCGGTGAGCGACGTCGAGCGCCTCGCGAAGCAACTCGCGAGCTTCGGTACGACTGTTGCGGCGGCGCAGCATCGCGCCGAGGTCGGTAAGTGCGCGCGCTCGTTCCAGGGCGACGTCACAGCGCTCGAACGCGTCGACGGCCTCACGAAGCAATTGCTCCCCGCGCTCGCCACCGGCCACGATTCCGGCGACCCGGCTCGAGACGCCGAGCGCGCGCGGCATGCCGAATCTCCGCGCGAGCTCGAGTTCCTCGTCTGCGAGGCGGCCGGCGTGCTCGCGTTCGCCGAGCGCGAGCTGGGTGAGCGCCGCCCCTGAACGCCAAGGGAGATAGCCGGGCGAGGTGACCAGCGCCTGCGTCAAGCGGCTGCCGACCCCCAGGAAGTCGTCGAGCGCCTCCGTGAATCGCCCCTGCTCGAACCGAAGCTCTCCGCGCGCGAAATGCAGGACGGTCGCCGTCAGGGATCCGCTCTCCGCCGCGTCACCAAACGCTGCGAGCACGTCTTCGGCCTCGTCCAACTCACCCAGCGCGACATGTGCGCCGACCAGCAGGCCGCCGTTCAGCAGCCGGTAGATCGGCGGCGCGGGAAGCTCCGTGGCGGCAAAGGCGGTTCGAGCGTCGCCCCCGCCGGCGATCAGATCGCCGCGTCGCAAGGCAAGCCAGCCGCGAGCCCCCAGGCCGACGGCGAGCCGACCGCTGTCGCCGGTCACGCGGGCGTGCGCGATCGAGGCATCGAGGAGCGGCTGCACCTGGTCGTACCGCTCCGCCCAGAGCAGCGAGAGCGCCGTCCTGGCGAAGGTGGACGCCGAGAGGCCGCTCTCGCCGACCAGCAGCGCCCGGTTTGCCAGGCTGGCGCCGACGTCGGCCGGCTCGTTCATCAAGACCGCGATCAAGGCTGCGGCGGCGAGGGCTTCATGTGGCATCGCGGGATCGCTGACCGCACGGTCGCGTAGCGCGCTCCGTCGGAGTGCGACGTTCGGCGACACCAGCAGGTCGTTCATCCCGACCACGACCGCCGCCGCCTCGAGCTGCAGCGCGAGCTGCTCGTCTTGGGTGTCGAGCGCGGACGCCGCGCGGTCGAGGACCTCGACCGCTTCTGCGAAGCGCTGTGACCGGTTGAGCGCGCTGGCCAGCACCCTGGTCGCTTCGGCGGCCTCGACGGCGTTTGGTGCGGCTTCGACGGCACGTCGCAGGTGCTCGGGCCAACCCTCGAGCCCTGCGCTCTCCTCGGCCCTGCCGAGCGCGAGCAGCAAGGGCTGATGAGCAGCCGGGGGCGGCGGCTCGGCGAGCGCACGCCGGAGGAAGAGCGCCGCCGACTCGGGGGCGCCGTTCCGCGCCGCCGCGTAGCCGGCCTCGACCAGCCGTTCGAACACCCAAGGATCCCCGCTCGGCTCGCTCGCCAGCAGGTGCTTGGCGACGCGTTCACGCGCACCCGGTTCCTCGGCGAGCAGGCGTGCGGCACGCAGGTGACCCTGCGCGCGCTCCGCGGCCGACAGCTCCCCGTACAAGCTCGCACGGACGATCGGGTGGCTGAATGCGAGCGGGCGGCCGGAGTCGAGGATCCCTGCTGTCACGAGCAACTCGACAGCTGTCTCGGTCCCGACCTCGTCGAGCTCGGTGAAGCGCGAGACCAGGTGCAGCTCGCTCTGCTCGAGGATGGCGAGCGCCCGCGCAACCCGGCCGGCAGGGTCTGGTAGCCGGCCGAGCCGGAGTCGAATCGAACGGCCGATTGTCCGCGCGCCGATCCGCTCCACATGCCGGGCGCCGTCGGCCGACGATGGGATTCCACCTTCTCTCAAGCCGTCCATGAGCTCGCGCATCAGGAATGGCGTCCCGCGTGTGGCGCGCAGGCAGGCGTCGACGAAGGACGGATCTGGCAGTCCGGGCAGGCTCGACTCGACGAACTGGGCAACGGCGGTCCTCGTCAACGGTGGCAGGCGAATCACCTCGGCGGAGGGGTCGGCTGCCACGGTCGCCAGCAGTGCCGCATCGGTACCGGTCTCGCGCGGACGGGCGGCGACGACCAGAGCCACGTCGAGCTCCTCCAGTCGCGTCAGCAGAAAGGCGAGAAAGCGGAGCGACGGAGCGTCCGCCCACTGCGCGTCGTCGACGATCAGGCAGAGCGGACCGGTGGCGGCGAGATTCGCGCACAGCCAGTACAGGCCGTGGAGGATTGCGAACGAGGGATCGACGCCCGACGAGGTCGAGCCGTCGGGAGCCTGGCCCCCCGGAAGGCCCAGCAGGCCGGCCGCCACCCCCGCAGCGGCGTGTAGCAGCTCGGCGCGCTCCGGCTCGCCGGTCTCGGCCAACAGCGGCTCGAACAACTGCCGAACGACACCGAAGGCGAACTCGTGCTCCAGCTCGGTGCCTCTGGAACGAAGGACGCGCATGCCGCTGTCGACGGCCGCCGACCGCGTCGCCGTCAGGACTGCCGTTTTGCCGATCCCGGCCGGCCCTTCGACGACGACGAACGTCCCTCGCCCGGCGCGAGCCTCGGCCAACGCGGACTCGATCCGCGCGAGCTCGCTCCTCCGCTCGAGCAGTTGCGAGCTCAGCGGCCGTGTCACGGCCGCTGGGGGGCCAGTGCTGGGCACCGCATAGGTATCGGGCACATCTTGCAGGAGGCGAGTCACTCGCGTTTCCCCCAGGTTCGACCGCTCTACAACGACAGGGTCGCGCGCGAAAGTCCCGGGTCGTCCCACGGTGCGAAACCGCGGCCAGACACGGAAGATGGGCTGGTCGACCATGGCCTCGCTACCAACCCAGCAAACACGCCGCCCGCCCGTTCACCGGGCCTTCGAACGGCTGACGGAGAACGAGCGCACGCTGATCGCACTGGTCTACTGGTCGGGCCTCTCGCTCGCCGAGGCCGCCGCGCGGCTCGAGATCTCGCAGGGGACCGCCAAGCAGCACTCGCGTCGAGCCCTGGCGCGGCTGGCCGATCTGCTCGACGGCGACCGGGCCGTTACGCGCGCGACCTGACCTCCCAGACCGTCGCAGTGAGCCGGTTCGACCCCACGGCCTGCAGGATCGTCGCGAACGCAAGCTGGAACGGGGCAGCGCCACCTACCAACGGACGGTGCGCCTCGTCCTCGGTCTCCCACAGCACGACGAGCAATGCCGTGCTGCTTGGCTGATCGAGCAGCTGGGTTGCGCCACTAAAGCCAGGCTCCGCTCGAAGCGCCGGCACCAGCTCGAACCGCACGACGCGCTCCAGCTCGGCCAGGCGTCCCGGCTCGAACGGCAGCTCGATCAGTTGGGCGTACATCGCATGCACATCGTGCGGCGCGGCACCGCGAGTTCGCACCGTGGCCACCCCCTGGAATGACGAAAAACAGGAGTGACGCCACGGTGCGAATGAGCCCCCGCCGCCCCGACCATCGACGGGTCAACAGCTTCACCGAGAGGAGATACACCGATGAAGAATCTGATCCGTCGCCGCGTGAAGGAGCTGATCCGCAAGGAACTGCGGCCCACGCGCTTCGCCCTGGCGGCAGTGGCCGTCGGGGCTGTCGTGGCCGGAGCGGCAGCTGCGCCAGGTGGCGCGGCCCATCCGGCCACAGCTCGTTCCAGGCACGCGTTCAAGCAGCCGAAGTTCAAGCGGCCCAAGCTCGAGCACGGGCTGCTTTCGATCGAGGGGACGGAGGCAAGTGACGCGATCACGCTGCGGCTGCGCGCGGGCGATCCTGGCACGCTCCAGGTCGACGTCGGCGACGACGGCTCCACCGACTTCCGCTTCGAACGCCGGAAGATCGACGCGATCGTTGTCGCTGCGAGAGGCGGCGACGACCGCGTGCGCATCGACGAGAGCAACGGCGTCTTCACCGACACCATCCCGACGACGATCGACGGTGGTGACGGGAACGACGACCTGGCCGGAGGGTCAGGGGCCGAGCTGCTCCAGGGCGGAGACGGGAACGACTCCATCGACGGGAACAAGGGCAACGATGTGGCGTTCCTGGGATCAGGCGACGACACGTTCGTCTGGGATCCGGGTGACGGGAGCGACACGATCGACGGCCAGGACGGCGCAGACACGATGGTGTTCAACGGAGCGGGTGTCGCCGAGCGCTTCGACCTCTCCGCGAACGGGAGCCGGCTGAAGTTCGTGCGTGACGTCGGCAACATCACAATGGACACGAACAGCGTCGAGAGCGTCGACGTGAACGCGCTCGGCGGTGCGGACGCCGTCACGGTCAACGACCTCAACGGCACCGGCGTCACGAGCGTCAAGGCCGACCTCGGAGCGGGCGACGGTCAAGCCGACCATGTGACGGTCAACGGCACCAACGGGCCGGATCGGATCGGCGTTGCAGGCGGCAACGGGTCCGCCGACGTGTCCGGCCTCGCCGCGGTCGTCAGTGTCAGCAATGCCGAGCCTGCGAACGACACGCTGACCGTCAACGCACTCGCCGGTGCCGACAACGTGGATGCCTCGAGGCTCGCCGCGAACTCGGTGCGGTTCGAGAGCAACGGCGGCGACGACGCGGACGTCCTGGTCGGCTCAGCCGGCAACGACCTCGTCGACGGGGGCAAGGCCAACGACACCGCCTCGCTCGGGGCCGGCGACGACTCGTTCGTCTGGGATCCGGGTGACGGGAGCGACACCGTCGACGGCCAGGCCGGCACCGACACGATGGTCTTCGACGGCGCGGCCGGCGCCGAGCATTTCGATCTCTCGGCGAACGGGAGTCGCCTGAAGTTCGTGCGTGACGTCGGCAACATCACGATGGACACGATCGGCGTCGAGACCGTCGACGTGAACGCGCTCGGCGGCGCCGACGTGGTGACCGCCAACGACCTGAGCGGGACAGACGTCAGCGATGTGGATGTCGATCTCGGCGGTGCCCTCAACGCGTCGGGCGGCGACGGTCAGCCGGACCGAGTTGTCGTCAACGGCACGAACGGCAACGACGCGATCGACGTCAGTGGCGACGCCGGCGAGATCAAGGTGAGCGGGCTCGCCGCGACGGTCCAGATCTCCGACTCAGAGGCGGCCAACGACCGGCTCGAGGTCAACACGCTCGCTGGGAGCGACACGGTCGGATCCGGTGCACTCGCCGCCGGTGCGATCCAGCTCTTCGTGAACGGAGTGCTCCGCCCGTAGGGGCGAAGGGCGTGCGCGGGACCCAGGGGGTGGTCCCGCGCACGCGACCCGAAACGGCACCGTCATGAGCCAGCACGTACCGCACACGATCCTCGCGCTCTCCGGCAGCTTGAAACGCAGCTCGGTGAACAGCGCCGTGCTGCGCGCTGCCGCCGCTGCGGGAGTGCGCAACGGCACCTTTGTCGCGATCGGCGATTCCGTTCGGAAGCTGCCGCATTTCGACCCCGATCTGGAGTCGGCCCCGCCCGAACCCGTGCTCCGGTTTCGGGCAGCGTGCGAACGCGCTGCCGGTGTGCTGCTCTCGGTCCCGGAGTACGCGTTCGGGATCCCGGGGTCGTTCAAGAACGCTCTCGACTGGACGGTCGGGAGCGGTTCCCTGTACCGCAAGCCGGTGACGCTGCTCAACGTTGCACCGCCCGGGCGTGGCCAGCATGTGCGCGCGGCGCTCGAGCTCGTCTTTCAGGCGCTCGACGCCGACGTCGCGTACTACACGCTGCCGCTGGCTCCGAGCGACCGCGACGCGCGGGGCGAGGTGAGCGATCCGAGATTCATCGCCGAGTTGCGTGCCGTCGTCGGCGAGCTCGTCGAGCGCGCTACGCGGCCGGCCCGGTGAGTGACGCCGCTGGGAGCTCAGCCGGTGACTCGGTCGGGAAGGCCGGCGTCGCCGGCCAGAGATCGAGCCCCCCACCGGCCCGGCAGCCGCTCGACTGGTACTCGGAGGGGAGCAAGGGTTGCAGCGCGAGCGTGAACGCCGCAGCTGCGGCACCTTCGGCGGCGGTCCCGCCGAACCGCATCACCGTCCAGGCGTCCTCCTGGATCGCGTAACACTGCGCCTGGGCTTCGTCGACGAAGCCCCGCAGGTGCATCGCCTCATGCGCGAGCGTGTTGATCGCCTGGACGTCGCCGCGGGCACGCCGCTCGCACGGTGCGTCGAACCCCACCTCCGGCGACCACCGGTTCCAGTCGATCCCCGCCAGGCAGTCGAGCTCGCTGCGCGCCTTGCCCGCGTCGAAGTGCCGCAGGCGTCCGCAGACGTCGCGAGTCAGGAACATGTGATCCGGCGCTCGGCCCTGCGGGAAGTCGACCTCGCCCTTGCGGTCGTTGATGTCGAGCATTGCGGCCCAGAAGCCCTGGCAGCGAACGCCGACGCTGCGTCCGGCGAGCTGGCTGGCGATCGTGCCGAGCCGGTGCTCGGTCGAGTGCCGCTGGTGATTCGTCCACAGCCAGAGCGCCAGCACGAGCCCGACGACGATTGCGAGCCATTTCATGCGCGCATGTTCTCAGCGCGGGATGACCGCGCCGAGAACGTGCGCGCACGACCGGTTGCGCCGGGTTAGCTGGCCCTCGCCGCGGCCTGCTTGCCTTCGATCAGCACGCGGAACCGCTCGAGGTCACCGCGGATCCGGCGGTCGTCCAGCCCTGCCGCAGCACCGGCCTTCTCGGCGACGTCGTCGAGGGCGTAGGTCATGCTCAGATGGATTCGCGTCTGCTCCGGGCCTGCTTCCTCGAAGCTGACGACGCCACGCGTGTTCTTGCCGGCGACCGACTCCCACGCGATCCGGCGGTTCGGCTGCTGGTCGACCACCTTCGCCTCCCATTCGGCCTTCTTGCCGGCGACCGTGGCGGCCCAGTGGAGAAGCGTGTCGTCGAGCTGCTTCACCTCGTCGACGCCCTCCATGAACGACGGGAACTCCTCGAACTGCGTCCACTGGTCGTAGGCGGCCGCGACCGGGACGCCGACCTCGATCTCCTGCTCGACCGTCTTGGCGTTGGCGCGAGCGGCCGTGGCGAGGCCCATCTCGGGGAGCTCGACGCCGAGCACCATCCCCTTCACCTTGGCGCGAACCGAGGGGATCGCGGCGACGAGCCCGAGCCCCGAGACCACGAACAGGACATTCCGCACGCGATGGCGGCGCTTGGTCTCGACCCGCTTGCGGGCCTCGCGAAGCTGCGCGACCATCTCGAGCACCTCGGCTCGGAGCACGGGGTCGGTGCCGAGCCGCCGCGCCGTGCCGACGACGCCGACCTGGCGACGGGCACGCTGGCGGGCGGCCAATCCCGCCTCGACGGCGGCGACGAGCCGCTCGCGCAGCTGCTGGTCCTTGACGAGGCGCTCGCCGAGCGGCGAGACGGTGTCGTAGGCCTCGTTGAGTGTTGCGCCTGCAGATTTCCGTGAAAGCATCGGGTCCTCCTTGAAGGGCGGAGCGGGGGTGTTTCCTCGATCCTTGCCGTTCGGGCGAATTGCTAACCGCGGCGCGTAGGATCGGCCGATGCGGATCAGGGCCGCCGTGCTCGAAGACTTCGGAGCCCCGCTCGTCGTGCGGGACGTCGACCTGGCCGAGCCACGGGCGGGCGAGGTGCTGGTGCGGCTCGTCGCCTGTGGCGTCTGCCACACGGACCTCTACACGGCCTCGGGCGCCGACCCGTCCGGCTATGCGCCGACCGTGCTGGGCCACGAAGGCGCCGGTGTCGTCGAGCGCGTCGGCGACGGGGTCTCGTCCGTCGCACCCGGCGACCACGTCGTGACGCTGTTCTCGCCCCAGTGCCGCGAGTGCATCCATTGCCGCAGCGAGCGCACGAACCTCTGCCTGGCGATCCGCGAGCAGCAGAACGAGGGCTACCTGCCCGATGGCACCACCCGCCTGTCGAGCGGCGACGAGCCGATCCGTCACTTCATGGGCACGTCGACGTTCGCCGAGTACACCGTGATGCCGGAGATCGCCCTGGCCAAGGTCAATCCTGAGGCCCCGCTCGCCGGGGCTTGCCTCTTCGCCTGCGGGCTCTCGACCGGTCTCGGCGCAGCGATCAACACGGCGAAGGTGGAACCAGGCTCGACCTGCGTCGTGTTCGGCGCTGGAATGGTCGGCCTCGGCGCCGTGATCGGCTGCCGCCTGCAAGGAGCCGAGCGCATCGTCTGTGTCGACCTGTCCGGCGAGCGTCTCGGCCTGGCAACGGCGCATGGTGCGACCGAGACAATGCTTGGCGGGCCCGATGCCGTCGAGCGCATCGTCGAGCTGACGGGCGGCTTCGGCGCCGACTACACGTTCGAGGCCACGGGCAACGTCGCGGTGATGCGCCAGGCCGTCGAATCCGCGCGCATGGGGTGGGGGCTCTGCACGGTCGCCGGTGTCGCGGGCAAGGGAGAGACGGTCGACATCGTGCCGCGCTTCCTGATCACCGGCCGGCGTGTCGCCGGCTCGTCCTTCGGCGGTGTGAAGGGGCGCGACGGCGTCCCGGTGTTGGTCGAGCGCTGGCTCGCCGGCGAGATCGACGTCGACTCGTTCATCTCGCACCGGCTCACGCTCGACGAGGTCAACCGCGGCTTCGAGCTGATGGAGGCCCAGGACGGCATCCGCAGCGTGATCGAATTCGGCTGACCGAACGACTCAGAGAAGGTCGCGCGTCATGTTCGGCGCCGGACTCTCGAGGTCGGCGCGGCGTTCGAGGAGGTCGCAGAGCACGGCGATCACGGCGGGGTCGAACTGACTGCCCGCACAGTTTCGTAGCTCGGCGATCGCGTCTTCCCGGCTGACCGCGGCCCGGTAGGGACGACCGCCGGTCATCGCCGAGAACGCGTCGCAGGCGGCGATCACCCGCGAGGCGACCGGGATTGCGTCGCCCGCGATCCCATCGACGTACCCCTCGCCGTCCCAGCGCTCGTGCGTCGAGCGCACGATCTCGCCGACCCGGCGCAGCGCCGGCTCACCGCCGAGGATTCGCTGGCCGATCAGCGTGTGCTGGTGGATGAACTGCCACTCCTCGTCAGTCAGCGGCCCTGGCTTGCGGAGAACCGCGTCGGGAATCGCGAGCTTGCCGACGTCGTGCAACTCGGCCGAAAGCCGAAGCTCGGCCAGTTCGTCGCCGTTCAGGCCCAGTTCGACGCCGACCGCGACTGCCAGCCGGGCCACACCTTCGACGTGCGCGCGCAAGCCGGGCTCGCGTTCGGCCAGCGTCCGCAGCAGGAGCTCATGCGGGCTCGTGCGGGCGGCAGACAGCCGGTCCTTGTGGGCATAGAGCCGCTGGTCGGCCAGGCTGAGTGCGGCGCTCGGGTCGCTCGCCTCTTCCGGCAGCGTGACGGCACCGAATGCGCTCGAGACGATGAAGCTCTCTCCTTCCTCGAAGAGCGACGAGGCGGCCCGGTGCAGCAGCGTCTCGGAAGCAGGGATCAGGGCGCAGAACTCGTCGCCGCCCATGCGGTAGGCGTGCCCGTCGGGGGCGACGGCGTCCTTGAGCTTGCCCGCGAGCCGCGCCAGCAGCGCGTCACCTGCCGGATGCCCGAAGCTGTCGTTGTAGCCCTTGAACCCATTCAGGTCGAAGACGACCAGCAGGTGCGGCTGCTCGCTGGTCGCACCGCCGAGATAGGCGTCCAGGTCGAGGACGAGCCGGCGGCGGTTGCCGATACCGGTGAGCGCATCCGTGAGCGACTCGCTCCGGCTCTGCTCGAGGAGCCTCGTGTTCTCGCCGAACGTCATGGCGGTCCGCGCCAGCACGAGGACGATCGTGCCCGCCGCGAGAATCGTCGCGAGCGGATGCACGTGGTTCACGGAGGCGTAGACGAGCACGCCGACCGCGATCAGCCCGCAGGCGGCCGGGGTTGCGAAGAGCGCCCGCCGCTCGAGGCCCCCGCCCGGTTGCCCGGCGGTCGGTGTCTGCCAGGCGGAGAAGGCGAGCAGGATCAGCGAGGCCGGCCAGAGGACGTCGAGCACGCCGCCTTCGACGTACGTGCCGTTGGCGCTCGAGTAGAGGTAGAGGCCGTCGCCGATCGTGTTCAGGAGCAGGGCAGCGCCGATCAGCAGCCAGGCGTGACCCGGCCGCCACCCGCTGACGGCGAAGACGAAGACGAGCAGCGCCAGCAGGACGATGTCCCCGAGGGGATAGGACAGGTTCGTCAGGACGACGATCGGGCTGCCGTGTGTGCTCGAGACGACGACTTCGAGGATCGCCGAGGCTCCGACGGCGCCTGCCGCGAGGGCGGCGGTCAGCCCGTCGAGCCAGAGGCTCGCGTTGAAGCGTGAGATCCGACTGCGGACGAGCAGCACGATCCCCAGGTAGCTCAGCGGGTAGAAGCCCAGATAGAACGCGTCGGCCGGAGACGGGAACGGCGGATTGCCGCCATACCCGAAGTCGTAGATCACGTCGCCGATCGTCGTCGACAGCAGTCCGAGGCCGAGCGCAAGCCATGCGAACCGCTCCCGTGGCACACGGACAGCACGGACGAGGCAGCCGACCGCAGCCGCGGCTTCGAGTCCCTCGTAGAGCCAGCGGTCGAAGAAGTGGCCGCCGTTCGAGCCGAGGCCGCCGAGATCATGGGCGGCGAGCAGTGCGAGCCCGGCCACCAGCGCGATCTGCCAGCCGTGGAGAACGATTCGTGCTCGGCGCGTCCGGCGCAAGCCGAGGCGCGGTGACGAGGCGGCGCTCATCGCTCCGTCTATCGGCCCGCGCCTGCCTCGACTTGAGGAGGCGCCTTGGCAGCAACGATCTAGGGTTCGACGCGATGAGCGCCCTCGAGGGACTCCTCGTCGTCGACTTCACCCGCGTGCTCGCGGGTCCGCTCGCCGCGATGACGCTCGGCGACCTGGGTGCGGACGTGATCAAGGTCGAGTCGCCCGCCGGCGACGACACGCGCCAGTGGCGACCGCCGTCGGACGCCCAGGGGCGCGCCTCCTACCACCATGCCGCCAACCGCAACAAGCGCTCGATCGTGCTCGATCTCAAGGATGCGGCCGACGCCGTGACCGCGCGGGCGCTGTGCGACCGGGCGGACGTCGTCGTCTCGAACTTCAAGCCAGGCACGCTCGAGCGCTTCGAGCTCGACTACGAGCGGGTCGCGGCGAGCAACCCGGCCGTCGTCTACTGCGAGATCAGCGGCTTCGGCGAGGGAGCCGGGCGAACCCTGCCGGGCTACGACCCGCTGGTGCAGGCTGTCGGCGGGCTGATGAGCATCTCCGGCCCGCCCGGGCGACCGTCGAAGGCGGGCGTCGCGATCGTCGACGTGGTCACCGCGCTCTACGCAACCGTGGCCGTGCTCGCCGCGCTGTATGCGCGATCGACGTTGGGGCGTGGCCAGCGCGTGACGATCGATCTGCTGCACACGAACCTCGCGATGCTCGCGAACCAGTCGGCGGGGTGGCTTGCGAGTGGCGAGGTTCCGCTCGCGCTTGGCAACACCCACCCGAGTATCGAGCCCTTCGCGACCTATCGGACTGCGGACGGCGAGCTGATGCTGCTCGCGGGCAACGACGCGCCAGTTCGAGCGGCTGGCCGCGGCGCTCGACCTGCCCGAGCTGGCCGCCGACGAGCGTTTCGCCTCGAACGAGCTCCGCGTCCGAAACCGGGTCGCGCTGGCCGCGCAGCTGGAGGCGCGGCTCGAGCTCCGGACGCGGGCCGAGTGGCGCGACCTCCTGTCGGCCGCGGGCGTTCCGGCGGGGCCGGTGCAGACGATCGACGAAGCATTCGCGCTCGCCGAGTCGCTCGGTCTCGACGTGGTCGACGAGACCGGCGGTGTCCGTACGGTCGCATTCCCGGCGCATCTCTCCGACACCCCTGCGGCGACGCGCCTGCCGCCGCCCGCACTGGGTGAGCACAGCGACGAGGTTCGCGCGTCGCTCAGCGGCGACTGACGTTCACCGTCGCGCCGGCACGGCGGAGCAGTGCCGAGAACGGGCAGCTCTCGTCGGCCAGCTCGACCGCGGCCGCGAGTGCTGCGTCGTCGGCACCGTCGACCTGGGCGTGGATCTCGACGTTCGACCCGACGATCTGATGGCCCTGACCTTCGACCTCGTCCATCACGATCGTGCAATGCACCTCGAGCCGTCCCGGCGGGGTGCCCGCCGTCGTCAGCTCGCTCGCGAGGGACATCGTCAGGCAGCCGGCGTGCGCCGCTGCGAGCAGCTCTTCCGGGCTGGTCTTGCCCTGGCTCGCGCTGAGGCGCGACGGCAAGGAGAACGGCAGCTCGTTGAACGTTCCCGTCTCGGCCGTCAGATGGCCTTGCCCACGGGCGACGTTGCCTTCCCAGACCACGTCGGCGGACCGCTCGATTCTCGGCAACTGTTACTCCTCTCTAGATGGGTGATTGGTGGTTGGCGTTGGCGTGGGGAGGGCCTGTACCAAGCAGCGTGGTCGACTGGACCGGTGCCAAGGCCGGTTGGCCTTGGTGCCGGGCGAGGCGGGCGCGATGCGACGCGTAGAGGCCCCCAGCCGCGGCGGCGACAACTACCGATCACCCATCTCTGGGACGGCGAGGGTGCCGTCGGGGTAATAGGCCTCGGCGGGCGAGCCGGCGGGGCGGAAGACGCCGAGCAGGCGCAGCTCGCTGTCGCCCGTGTTCTCGAGGCAATGAACGACGCGGGCCGGCAGGTGGACACACGAACCGGGGCGGAGCGGCGTCGACTCGCCGTCGATGTGCAGCGCGCCCTCGCCGTCGAGGATGTAGATCACCTCGTCGTAGGTGTGGAAGTGGTCGGGTGCACGTCCCGGCGGCACGAGCCCGATGAACTGGGTGACCGAGGCGCAGCCGTTGTCGGGTCGTGCGCCCAGGACGAACTGTCGGCCGGCGGTAGCGGTGCCCTTCTCCACCAGCGTCAGGTCGAGCACCGCGTGGGTCACCGATGCGGGTGGGGGGTCGTGGACGAGCACGGAGACCGCGCGTCCCTCGCCCTCGGCGCTCCAGGCGGTGCCGCGGCCGACGAAGACGGCGGTGCCCGGCTCGCAGCGGATGGGTCTCGCCGCCGAGCGTCGCCCGGCCCGCGCCTTCGAGCACGTAGAGCACCTCGTCCGCGTCGGCTTCGACGCGCGCACCCGCCAACGGGGACGACGCGCTGCGTGAACAGTGCCGACCGTCGAAGAGTCGCCCGTCGCTCGCGTCCGATTCGTGGATCGCAAATTGCATGAGTCTCTAGGTTATGCAGATGGGCAACGTCGAGATCGTGAAGCGCTCCTACGACGCATTTGCGCGGGGCGACATGGACGCGGTGCTCGCCGACATGGATCAGGAGATCGAGTGGCACCAGGCTCAGGGCCTGCCGCACGGCGGGCTCTACCGTGGCCTCGACGAGGTGCGCCGGAACATCTTCGACCCGCTCGACGACGAGTGGTGGGACGAGTTCTCGGCGGTCCCGGATGAGTTCCTCGACGCGGGCGAGCAGGTGGTCGTGATCGGTCGCTACCGGGCGGTCGGCAAGCACACTCACAAACAACTTGACGTCCCCTTCGTCCATATCTGGACCATGCAGGGCCTCAAGGCGATCCGGTTCCGTCAGTACCTCGACACGGCGGGTTGGGTCGCGGCCCTGCAGATTTGATCATTGACACTGCGTCCCGCAGCTAGGAAACTCGCTGCTCAGGCGCGACACCCCCCGTCAGCTCGGCCCGGATGGGCCAAGGAGGACATCTAGATGAAGAAGGCCATGGGCTTCGCCCTTGCCGTACTCGCCACTGCGGTGGTGGCGACGAGTGCGCAGGGCGGCCAGAAGGTTGCAGCGACGAGTTCGGCGTCGATCAACTGCAACACCACGTTCACGCTGCCGTTCATCACACCGCTGACCGGCGGTGCCGCGTTCCTCGGGCAGGAGCAGGCGAGCTGGGCGAAGTACGCCGTCAAGATGCTCGCGCCGCAGTACGGGCTGAAGGTCAAGCTCGTGCTCGGTGACACGCCGGTCGAGCAGGGACCTGCGCCGGCGCTTGCGTTGGCGCAGAAGTACATCGCCAACAAGAACGTCGTCGCAGTTCTCGGGCCGTCCACTTCAGGAAACGCCGGGGCCACTGCGAAGCCGTTCTTCGCGGCCGGCATTGCCGAGGTGTCACCGTCGGCGACGCACACGCGACCTGACGTACGGCACGCCGGGCGATCCGCTGATCGGCACGCCTGCGTTCTTCCGTGACGTCGCCCGTGACGACCAGCAAGGGTCGACGGACGCGAAGTTCATGGTCGAGAAGCTCAAGGTGAAGAAGGTCGTCTCGATGGACTTCCAGGAGCCGTACTCGGTCGGACTGTCCGGTCAGATCGACTCGTCGCTCAAGAAGGCAGGCGTCACGGTCATCCACATGTCCGCGCCGAACACGACGACGGACTACTCGGCGTACGTGACGAAGGTCCCGAGCGACGCCGACATCGTCTTCTTCCCGACGCAGAAGCCGGGCGACGCTCAGACGATGGCGCAGCAGTTGGTGGAGCAGGGCAAGAAGGCGAAGGTGTTCGGAGGAGACGGCTCGAACGACCCGTCGGAGTTCAAGATGCCGGGCTCGTACCTCTCGAACTTCGCCGCTCCGATCAACCTCTTCCCCTACAACAAGTCGATCATCGCCGGCTGGTTGAAGGACAACCCCGGGAAGACGGTGGGTTCGTTCGGCCCGCCGACCTACGGAGCTGTGCAGATCATCTTCCAGGCCATCAAGCGCACGTGCGCGGACAATCACGGCTCGATCCCCCAGCGCCGTGACGTGATCTGCGTCACGTCAAGAGCGGTGAAGATCAAGAACTTCATCCTCGGCGGCAATTTCGCCTTCTCGACGAAGACGAACGATCCGCTGAACCGCGGGTTCTACATCTTCCAGATCCAGTCGAACGGTTCGTACAAGCTCATCCAGTCCCCGAGCTGAGAACGACCGCGAGGAGGGCGGCCCGACTGACGGGCCGCCCTCCGGCGCGGTAGAAGAGAACCTGTGGACACCTTCATCCAGCTGACCGTGGACGCGCTCACGCTCGGCAGCGTCTATGCGCTGATCGCGCTCGGGCTACACGCTCGTGTACGGCGTCCTGAAGTTGCTCAACTTCGCGCACGGCGACGTCTTCATGGTCGGCACGTTCATCGGGTTCGGCGTGTTGAACTTGCTCGGAGGCTCGAGCAATCCGAAGGTGCCGATCTGGCTTCTCCTCACGCTCGTGACGCTCGCCGCGATGGCCGGCTGCGCGATTCTCGGCGTCGTGATCGAGCGGTTCGCCTACCGGCCGCTGCGCGACGCGCCGCGCATCGCGCCGCTGATCAGCGCGCTCGGCGTCTCGTTCTTCCTCGCCAACTCGATGCAGCTGCTCTTCGGCGCCGCAGCCGCGGAACTACAACACCTTCGATCTGTCGAACGGAGCGCTCTACCTCAAGGGTGTCGACATCGGCAATGTGCGGGTGCCGTTGCTGCGCATCATCACGATCAGCTCGGCATTCGTGCTGATGATCGTGCTGTGGTTTCTCGTCAACAGGACGCGAACCGGGAAGGCGATGCGGGCGACGTCGTTCGATCGCGAAGCCGCGGCGATGATGGGTGATCGACATCGACAAGGTGATCGTGTTCACGTTCATCCTGGGCTCGGCGCTCGCCGGCGCGGCCGGAGTGATGTTCGCGCTGCGCGTCCCGACGACGGTGTCGATCGGCTTCGTCGTCGGGGCTGAAGGGCTTCACGGCAGCCGTGATCGGCGGCATCGGCTCGATCCCGGGAGCGATGGCCGGGGGTTTGATCCTGGGCGGTCTCGAGTCGTATACCGCCGGCTACATCTCGACCAAGTGGTCGGATCTCTTCGTGTTCTCGGTTCTGATCCTGTTCATGATCTTCCGCCCGCAAGGCCTGCTCGGTCGGGCGGACATCCGCAAGGTATGACCGCGTGAGCGATTTGACCCCCAACGATCCGCAGACGCCCGCGACGGGACCGGCAGTTGGCCAGGACGAGTGGGTCTCGCGCCACGGCGAGCATCAGCAGGGCCGCGCTGGAATAGTCGGCGTGCTCGAAACGCGCCTGTCGCGGGTGCCTTGGTGGGCGTGGCTGGTGGTGTTTCTCGCCTGCTTCTCCCTCTTGCCGGTCTTCGAGTCGAGCGGCTACGTGCGGCTCGTCGCCTTCCAGACGGTGCTCTACATGCTGCTCGCGCTCGGCCTCAACGTCGTCGTCGGCTGGGGAGGCTTGCTCGACCTCGGCTTCGTCGCCTTCTACGGGCTCGGTGCCTACCTGTACGCATTCTTCGACTCGGACCAGTTCGGCCTCCACTTCCCGACCCTCGTCTCCATCCCGCTGATCGTCGTGATCGGCGCGATCATCGGTCTCCTGCTCGGGCTCCCGTCGCGCCGGCTCAGCGGTGACTACCTGGCGATCGTCACGCTGTTCTTCCTCCAGCTCTTCCAGACGCTGACGACCAACGGCGACAACGTGTTCGGGCACAACATCACCGGCGGGCCGTTCGGCTTGCTGAACGTCGACCCGTTCAACTTCTTCGGTCACCAGTTGGCCATCCAGCACAACGGGATCTTCGCCGTCTCGTACCTCTACGTCGCTCTGGCGCTCTTCGCAGTCGTGTTCGTGGCGCTCCGGTTCGTCAACAATTCGCGCACCGGGCGAGCGTGGCGCTCGCTTCGCGAGGATTCACTGGCCACTGAGGCGATGGGCATGCCCGTCAACTGGCTCAAGCTGCTGAGCTTCGCCTTCGGAGCGGCCGTCGCCGCTCTGACGGGCACGCTGTTCGCGCGCACAGTCGGCAAGCGTCTTCCCGCTCGCGTTCTACTTCGTGCTGCTGATCACCGTCTACACGATGGTGATCCTCGGCGGATCAGGGAACCAGGCCGGAGTCGTGCTCGGCGCGGTGATCGTCGGTGCCGCTGCTCGAGCTGCTGCGCGACCCCGGCAAGTCGCGGATCCTCTTCTTCCTCGCACTGGTCGGCGGGATGGTGCTTGCCTTCCGCCTCTCGCGGCGGCTGGCAATCGTCGGCGGCGCGACGCTCGTGTTCGGCTTCGCCGTTCACGGGCTTGCCCGGGCGATCGACCCCAGCTGGGTGTCAGGTGAGAAGGCCGGGGGCTTCCAGGGTGCGGTCGCCCACTGGGTGGTCGTGCCCGACGCACCTGGCGCGCTGGGTCGCGCCGGTCTCGTACGTCGGCGTGATCGCAGCCATCCTGCTGCTGACGCTGGTCCACGGCAGGCTTCGCCTCGTCCTGCTTGCTGCCGACGCTCTACCTCGCCGCGTTCGTCTGGGAGAACGTGATGCTCGCCGAAGCCCGAGCCGGCGCGGTACATCGTGCTCGGCCTGATCCTGATCGGGCTGATGATCCTGCGACCGAACGGCCTGCTCGGCGAGCGCCGCGTGGAGATCATCTGATGCCGCTGCTCGAGCTGAACGGTGTCTCGCTCGCCTTCGGCGGACTGACCGTCGTCGATCAACTCGACGTGTACGTCGACGAGGGCGAGATCGTCTCGGTGATCGGCCCGAACGGCGCCGGCAAGACGACGCTCTTCAACCTGATCACGGGCATCTACGACCCGGACAGCGGCGACATCACGCTCGACGGCCAGAGCATCGTCGGGCTCCAGCCGCACCAGATCTGCCGGCGAGGCATCTCGCGCACGTTCCAGACCCTGCGCCTCTTCCTGAACATGTCGGTCAAGGAAAACGTGATGTCGGCTGCGTACAGCCACACGAAGGCTGGAGTCTTCCGCTCGATGCTGCGAACGCCGGGCATGCGTCGCGAGGAGCGAGAGATCGCCGAACTCGCCGAGCAGAAGCTCGCGTTCTTCGGCAAGCGGCTGATGGGCTATCGCTGGGACCAGCCGGCGTACTCGCTCTCGTACGCGAACCGCCGGCGGCTCGAGATCGCTCGCGCGACCGCGACGAATCCGCGGATCCTGCTGCTCGACGAGCCGGCGGCCGGGATGAACCCGTCCGAGACGCACGAGATCACCGAGCTGATCGCGACAGCTGCGCGACGAGGGCGGCTACACGATCCTCGTCATCGAGCACGACATGCACGTCGTCGAAGGCATCTCCGACCGCGTCGTCGCCCTCGACCACGGCATCAAGATCGCCGAAGGATCGTTCGACACGGTGGCGACGAACCCGCAGGTCGTCGAGGCGTACCTCGGGCCTCCAGACGCACACGCGCGAATGAGCTCGCCGCCCGACGTAGGCCGACGGAGTCGGCCGGAGCGTTACTCAGCCTCGACGCGGTCGACACGTACTACGGCCAGATCCACATCCTGCAGGGCCTGTCGATCCGGATCGAGCGGGTGAGCTCGTCTGCCTGCTCGGCGGCAACGCTTCCGGCAAGTCGACGACGCTGAAGACGATTCTCGGGATCGTCCGTCCGCGCAACGGCACCGTGCGGATCGAGGGCGAGGACGTGACGAAGCGCCCGACGAGCTACCGGATCGGGCGCGGCCTCGCGATCGTGCCCGAGAACCGCCGCCTGTTCGCGCCGATGACGGTGCTCGAGAACCTCGAGATCGGCGCCTACCTGCGCGGCGGCGGCAAGAAGGAGGACTTCGAGCGCGTCTACGAGCTCTTCCCGCTCCTCTACGAGCGCCGCGCGCAGCTCGCCGGCACGCTCTCGGGCGGCGAGCAGCAGATGGTCGCGATGGGCCGAGCGCTGATGTCACGGCCGAAGCTGCTGCTGATGGACGAGCCGTCGATGGGCCTCGCGCCCATGCTCGTCGAGCGCAACTTCGAGATCATCAAGCAGGTGCACGACTCGGGGGTCGCGATGCTGGTCGTCGAGCAGAACGCGAACGTGTCGCTCTCGATCGCCGACCGCGGGTACGTCCTCTCGACCGGCCGCCTCGTGCTCGAGGGCAAGGCCGACGAGCTCCGCGACAACGAGGATCTGAGGAAGGCGTACCTTGGTCGCTTAGCGTCCGACCACGAGCTCCGGTCGCGCGCAGCGTTGCCGGCACCGCGTTCCCGATCTTCGAGCGGCTCACCTACATCAACTCGTGCTCGCAGGGCGCGCTCTCCGATGCGGTGCGCGCCGCGTACGACGACTACCTGACGGGCTGGGACGAGCGCGGCGCGCCCTGGGACTACTGGGTCGAGCGCACCGAGGCGGCGCGCGTCGACCTTCGCGCGCCTCGTCGGCGGCGCAGCCCGACGACGTCGCCGTGACGACGTCGCTCTCGGCCGGCGTCAGCCCGCTCGCGAGCGCGATCGACTCTCGAGCGCAGGCGCAAGATCGTGATCAGCGACTTCGAGTTCCCGACGATCGGTCAGATCTGGCATGCCCAGGAGCTGCGCGGGGCAGAGGTGTGCATCGTGCCGGCCGACGGCGCGGAGATCCCGCTCGAGCGGTTCGAGGAGGCGATCGACGAGGAGACGGCCGTCGTCTCGATCGCCGCGGTCTGTTACCGGAACGGCTCGCGCCTGCCGGTCGAGGAGATCGCGCGCATCGCGCACGAGCGCGGCGCGCTGGTCGTGCTCGACGCCTACCAGGCGATCGGCACGTATCCGCTCGACGTGCGCGAGCTCGGCGTCGACGTGCTCGCCGCCGGGGTGCTCAAGTACCTGCTCGGCTCGGCGGGCCTCGGCTTCATGTGGACGCGCCCGGGCCTCGCCGAGGAGCTGCTGCCGACGCAGACCGGCTGGTTCGCCGACCGCGACATCTTCGAGATGGCGCATACCACGACTACTCGCCGTCGCCGACCGCCCGCCGGTTCCAGTCGGGCACGCCGCCGGTGCCGAACATCTACGCCGGGATCGCCGGCATGGAGCTGATCGAGGAGATCGGGATCGCCGAGACCCGCGCCCACGTGAGCGCGCCTCAACGACCGCCTGATCGCCGGCGTCGACGAGCTCGGCGGGACGATCGTGACGCCGCGCGACGCCGGAGCAGCCGCGGTGCGCTCGATCTGCATCCGCTCCACCGACGCGCCGGAGCTCGTCGCTGTGCTCGCGGGCGAGGGCATCGTCACCTCGGAGCGCGACGGCAACCTGCGCGTCTCGGCGCACGCCTACAACACGCGCCGAGGACATCGACCGCGTCCTCGCCGCGCTCGCCACGCACCGAGCGCTGCTCGCATGAGCACGTTCGTCTCGCGAGTCAGGCCGAATCCGACCCTCAGCCGCGGTAGCGACTTGCATTCCGCGGATCAGACATTTTATAAGACTCCCTGACGATGCTTCTGCGCGAAGTCGGATATGCGCGGCCCGCGTCTCTCGCAGAGGCGGTCGAGCTCCTCGCCGCGAACGACGGCGCGCGCGCGCTCGCCGGCGGCCAGACGCTCATCAACGTGATGAAGGCGCGCGCCGGCTCGCCCGACGCGCTGATCGACCTGAGCCGCATCGAGGAGCTGAAGGGCATCGACCTCGCGGGCCGACGGCACGCTCGAGATCGGCGCGATGACGACCTACACCGAGCTCGTCCAGTCGAGCGAGGCGCGCGCCCGGCCGATCCTCGGCGAGGTCTGCGCGCAGATCGCCGACGTGCAGGTGCGAAACCGCGGCACGATCGGCGGCAACGTCTGCACCAACGACCCGACCAACCACCTGCCGCCGCTGCTGGCCGCGCTCGGCGCCGAGATGACGATCCACGGCGCGGGCGGCGATCGCACGGTCGACGGCGCAGGACTTCTTCCTCGGCGTCTACATGACCGCGGTCGGCGCCGGCGAGCTGCTGACGAAGATCCGCGATCCCCGCCGGTCGCGCCGACGGCTTCGCCGCCGTCACGCTCGGCGTCGAGGGCACGTGCATCGTCAGCGCGGCAGCGTCGATCAACGGCAGTCTGAGGATCGCGCTCGGCTGCGTCGACGCCGTGCCGGTCGTGCTCGAGCCGGAGTCGGACGGACGAGGACAGCCGTGCGCGCTGCCGTCGCCGCCGCGAGCCTCGACCCCGCCCTCCGACGTGCACGCGTCGAGCGAGTACCGCACGCACCTCGCCGCAGGTGCTCGCCGTTCGCGCCGTCGCCCAAGCAGCGAAGAACAGGAGCTGACGCCAGGTGGAAGCAGACACCGTCTCGACCTCACACACGATCTCGGTCACCGTCAACGGGCACGACGTACGAGCGCGAGGTGGAGGCGCGCAAGCTGCTGATCCACTTCATCCGCGACGACCTCGACCTGACCGGCAGCCACATCGGCTGCGACACGGGCAACTGCGGCGCGTGCTCGGTGATCGTCGACGGCACGCTCGTGAAGAGCTGCATGCTGCTCGCCGTCCAGGCCGACGGCTCGAGCGATCGAGACGGTCGAGGGGCTCGCCGACGGCGACGAGCTGACGAAGCTGCAGCAGGCGTTCAGCTCGCACCACGCGCTGCAGTGCGGCTACTGCACGCCGGGGATGCTGATGAGCGCGACCGCGCTCCTGCGCGAGAACCCGCACCCGTCGGAGGACGAGATCAAGAAGGGCCTGCAGGGCAACATCTGCCGCTGCACCGGCTACTGGAACATCTTCGAGGCGGTCAAGGCGGCCTCCGAATGAGCCGAAGCAACGACCGTCGCGCCCGAGACGACCGAGACCGAGGCGCCCGCGGAGACGTGGAAGGGCCAGAGCGTCCCGCGCAAGGAGGACCGGCGCCTCGTCCAGGGCCAGGGCGTCTTCGTCGACGACATCAAGCGCCACGGCATGGGCTACATCCACTTCGTGCGCTCGCCGTACGCGCACGCGCACATCACCTCGATCGACGTCTCGAAGGCGCGAGGAGACGCCGGGCGTCTACGGGACGCTGACCGGCGAGGAGGTCGCGTCGCTGACCGATCCGTTCTTCCAGATCTCGTCGGTGCCGGGCGCGAACCTGAAGGACTACGCGCTCGCGGTCGGCAAGGTGCGCTACGTCGGCGAGGCGGTCGTCGCCGTCGTCGCCGAGACGCGCGAGCTCGCGCGCGACGCGTCCGAGCTCGTCGAGATCGAGTACGAGCCGATCGACGCCGATCACCGACGCGCGCCACGCGCGCGACGACGGCGCGCCGGCGATCCACGAGGACGCCGGCGGCAACCTGATGTGGGAGGGCGTCTACGAGTGGGGCGACCTCGACGCCGCGTTCGCCGAGGCGGACAAGATCGTCAAGATCGACGAGCTGCACTTCCACCGCTTCAACTCGACGCCGCTCGAGTGCGACGGCGCGCTCGTCGAGTACAACCGCGGCACCGGGCAGTGGACGATCCACACGAACAACCAGTTCCCCGGGTTCGCCGCGATCATGATGGGGCCGGCGATGCGGTCGCGGGCTCGACAAGCTCCGCTTCGTCACGCAGGACATCGGCGGCGGCTTCGGCAACAAGATCACGTCGCATCCGCAGCTCGTCGTCTGCTGCCTGCTCGCGCGCAAGCTCGACCGGCCGGTGCAGTGGACCGAGTGGCGCACCGACTTCCACATGTCGATGTCGCACGGCAACGAGCGCTGGTTCCAGGACACCGAGGTCGCGGTCAAGGCCGACGGCACGCTGCTCGGCTTCCGCACGAAGGCGCTCGACGACGCCGGCGCGTGGCTGCGCTACGAGCCGCTCGGCGGCGTCATCTGGGCGCAGGTGACGCCCGGCATGTACCGCTGGCGGCACATCCGGCTCGAGTTCACGCAGGTCGCCACGAACAAGGCGCCGGTCTCGCCGAACCGCGGCTACTCGCGCATGCAGCACCTCTGGTTCACCGAGCGCGTGATCGACATCGTCGCGCACGAGCTCGAGCTCGACCCGGTCGAGGTGCGCAAGCGCAACTACATCCGCGCCGAGGACATGCCGTACGAGACGCCGAACGGCTGCGTCTACGACTCGGGCGACTACGCGCAGATGCTCGACATCGCGCTCGACCTGATCGGCTGGGACGAGCGTCGAGGCGCGGCGCGCCGACGCGGACGTCGCGCGGGAAGCTGCTCGGCGTCGGCATCGGCTCGACGCTCGACTCCGGCACGAACAACTTCGGCCAGTCGCGCATGATCAACCCGGAGCTGCAGTTCTCGGGCAACAACGAGGTCGCGACCGTCAAGCTCGACATCTTCGGCGAGATCGTCGTCACGCTCGGCACGACGCCGCAGGGCCAGGGGCACGAGACGACGGCCGCGCAGGTGGTCGCCGACATCCTCCAGTGCTCGGTCGACGACGTGCACGTGCGCGCCGGCCACGACTCGTACTGGAACTCGCACGCCGGCTTCTCCGGCACGTACGCCTCGCAGTTCGCGGTCACGGGGCTGAGCGCGGTCAAGGGCGCGACCGACATGCTCGCGGCCGAGATCAAGAAGCTCGCGGGCGCCGTGTTCGGCGGCGTGCCCGAGGAGGCGCTCGAGCTCGCCGAGGGCGGCGTCCGCATCAAGGAGAACCCGGAGGCGTCCCTGCCGTTCATGGCCTGCGGCGCGATCATCAACGCGAACAACGCCGGCCTGCCGGAGGATCTCGGCGTCACGCTCAACTGCCGCTACGTCTACCGGCCGCCGTTCCAGGTGCCGGACGTCGAGCGGAAGTTCGGCAACCTGACGCTCACCTACGCCGCGCAGGTGCACGTCGCCGTGATCGAGATCGATCCCGAGACGGGCTACTACGACATCGTCGACTACGCCGCCGTCGACGACTGCGGCAAGCGCATCAACCCGCAGATCGTCGAGGGGCAGGTGATGGGCGCGACCGCCCAGGCGCTCGGCGCCGTCGATGCACGAGCAGTTCGTCTACGACGAGGACGGCAACCTGCTGACGCCGAACTTCTACGACTACCACGTGCCGCACGCGCTCGACATGCCGCCGCTGAAGACCGGCTTCGTCGAGAGCCCGTCGCCGTTCACGCCGCTCGGCACGAAGGGCATGGGCGAGGGCGGCGGCGCCGGCATCCACGCGGTCTGCGCCGCGGTGCAGGACGCGCTGCGCGCGCACGGCGGCGCGATCGTCTGGGACAGCGCGCAACCCGTACCACCGGGTCTGGGAGATGCTCGCAGCACCCCGAGCGCACGCGCGCGCACGTCGACGGTGGTGGACGCATGAACGTCTCGGGCGAGCGCACGTTCGCGGCGCCGCGCGCAGGCGGTGTGGGAGGTGCTGAACGACCCGGCGTCGATGGCGAAGACGATGCCCGGCGTCGAGAGCTTCGACGTGCACGACGAGAGGCGCTGGACGGCGAACGTGAAGATCCCGCTCGGGCTCGGCGGCCTGAAGATGAAGATCGACATGGACAAGATCGAGGAGCGCGCGCCCGAGTTCGCGAAGCTGCAGATCAAGGGCACAGGGCGTCGGCGCGATGCTGAGCATGGAGACGTCGTTCGAGCTCAGCGACGCCGACGGCGGCGGCACGGCGATGAAGTGGGCGGCCGACGTGAAGATCGCCGGCCCGGTCGGCTCGATGGGGCAGCGCGTGCTCCAGCCGATCGTCAACCAGCAGGTGTCAGCACGTGCTCGACCGCGCTCGACCGCGAGGTGCAGGCCGCGGTCGCCGGCGCGAGCCTGAGCGCCGCGATGGCTGTGCCGTTCCGCATCGGCGTGATGCAGCTCACGATGGAGCCGCTCGACGAGATGCTCGCGTCGGCGCGCGCGATGGACGAGGCGGGCATGGACACGATCTGGCTCGCCGAGGCGTACCCGTGGTGGCGCAAGCACGGGATGGAGGCGCGCTCCTCGACCGGTCGTCTCGGCGCTGATGGCGCGCGAGACCGAGCGGCTGACGATCGGCTGGGGGATCATCTCGCCGTTCACGCGCCATCCGGTGCAGGTCGCGATGGACGCGCGCGTCGTGCAGGAGGCGGCCGGCCCGGGCCGGTTCATCCTCGGCTTCGGGACGTCGAAGATCTTCCTCAACAACGCGCAGATGCAGACGAAGAAGACGCTCGGCCCGATGCGCGACGCGGTCACGATCGTGCGCGGCGTGCTCGGCGGCGAGCGGTTCGAGTACGACGGCGACACGTGGAGCGCCGACGTGCCCGCGCTGCAGGCCGAGGCGCACTCGCCGCGCGAGGTGCCGCCGGTCTACGTCGCCGCGACCGCGCCGAAGATGCAGGCGCTCGCCGGCGAGATCGGCGACGGCTGCCTGACGCCGTCGATCACGACGCCGGCGTTCGTCCGCTACACGCGCGAGAACGTCAACGCCGGACATCGACATCGGCTGCACCGTCGTCGCCTCGATCCACGCCACCGACCGCGACCAGGGCCGCGACGGCGCGCGCGAGATCGCCGGCATGTACCTCGCGAACAAGGTGCAGAACATCCAGGGCTCCGCCGACACGCTGCTCGACCTCGCCGGCCTCGAGCAGGACGAGATCCGCCCGGTCGCCGAGGCGATGGAGCGCGGCGGCCGGCTCGCGGCGAAGGAGCAGGTGACCGACGCGATCCTCGACAAGTGCAAGCCGATCGCCGGCACGCCGGCCGACTGCATCGCCGCGATCGAGGAGTACAAGGACGCCGGCTGCACGCACGTGATGCTCGAGCTGTGGGGCGAGGACCGCCTGGAGCAGATCCGGCTGTTCGGCGAGCAGGTCCTGCCGCACGTCCGCGCGATGAGCGGCGAGTCGACGATCGACCGCGACCGGCTCGTCGAGACGGCGAGCCGCTGATCGACGTCCACAGCTTCACCGGCGACGAGCAGGCGATGGCCGAGCTGATGGTCGAGCTCTACGACGAGCTCGGCCTGCAGGTGCAGTGGCAGCAGGTCGAGGAGGGCCGCGCCAACGCGCTCGGCACCTGGGCGGGCACCGGCGGCGGCAAGTCGCTGATGTTCAACGGCCACATGGACACCTCGTACTCCGGCCGCGAGCCGTGGCTCGAGGGACGTCCCGGGCTTCCAGCCGCAGGCGTTCGTCAGCGCGACGGCCGGCTCTACGGGCTCGGCATCTCGAACATGAAGGGCGCGCTCGCCTGCTACGTCGAGGCGGTGCGCGCGCTGCAGGACGCCGGCGTGCGGCTGCGCGGCGACGTGCTGATCGCGGCCGTCTGCGGCGAGATCGAGAAGACGCAGTACGGCGACGCGCAGGGCGCCGAGTACCGCGGCTACGCCGCCGGCTCGCGCTACCTCGTCTCGCACGGCGGCGTCGCCGACATGTGCCTGCTCGGCGAGCCGACCGAGGGCAAGGTCGTGCTCGGCCACTTCGGCGCGCTCTGGCTGCGCATCCGCGTCCACGGCAACTTCATCCACACCGCATTCAGCGAGGGCAAGCGCGACCAGAACTCGATCCTGCGCATGCACGAGGTGACGGGCGCCGATGCTCGAGTGGATCCCGACCTGGGAGAACGACCCGTCGAACGCCTACCGCGGTGCGCAGCGCGATCGTCAACGTCGGCGCCGTCGAGGGCGGCTTCGGCTGGCGCGTCTCGCGCACGCCGCACCACACCGACCTGTTCCTCGACGTCCGCGTGCCGCCGACGAAGCCGATGGCCGTCGCGCGGCGCGAGGTGCTCGACCTCGTGCGCTCGCTCGCGGAGCGCTTCCCGGACTACGGCGATCGAGGGCGAGGTCTACGTGACGGCGCCGGGCAGCGAGATCGACGAGGGGCACGAGCTCGTCGCCGCGATCGACGCCTCGCACGAGGAGGTCTTCGGCGCGACGCCCGAGCGCGCGACGTGACGCGCTGGTTCAGCGACGCGCTCGGCGCTGACGCGCTACGGCATCCCGACCGTCAACTACGGCACGTCGACCGGGCTGATGGACGTCGAGCTCGGCGAGAACCTCGAGATCGAAGGGCTGGTGAAGATGGCGCACGACGTACGCGCTCGTCGCGCAGAGGGTGTGCGCGTGAAGCTCGTCACCTACGACGGCGGCAAGGTCGGCGCGTCGACGGCGAGGAGATCGTCCGCCTCGACGTGCCGACGATGCGCGAGTACTTCGAGCGCGGCGGCGCCGACGACACCGACGAGCGCACGCCGCTCGCGCGAGGCGAAGCTCGAGGCGCCGATCGTCCCGAAGAAGTTCTTCCACACCGCCGGCAACTTCCGCGAGCACGAGGAGGAGTCGAAGAACGTCGACTGGTCGCACGCAGATCGCGCCGTGGATCAACTTCTTCCAGAACGTCGACGCGATCGTCGGGCCCGACGAGCCGGTGATCTACCCGGAGCACCTGACCGAGGAGCTCGACTACGAGCTCGAGCTCGCGGTCGTCCTGAAGAAGTCGGGCAAGTGGTTCTCGCCCGAGGAGGCGGCCGACTACATCGGCGGCTACGTGATCTTCAACGACATCACCGCGCGCGACATCCAGCGCGGCGAGATGCGCTCGGGCGTCTTCAGCTTCTGCAAGGCGATCGACACGTTCTGCCCGCTCGGGCCGTGGATCGTGACGCCCGACGAGATCCCCGACCCGCACGACCTGGCGATGGAGCTGCGCGTCAACGGCGAGGTGCGGCAGGAGTCGCACTCGGGCCGGATGAGCGTGACGATCCCGGAGATCCTCTCCAACTTCTCGGCGCTCGGCTACTCCGCGGGCGACGTGCTCTCGACCGGCACGGTCGCCGGCGTCGCCGGCTTCAAGTCGAAGGAGGAGCGCGCGCTGCCTCTACCTGAAGCCCGGCGACGTGATCGAGGCGGAGATCGAGCGGATCGGCGTCCTGCGCACGCCGGTCATCTCGTGGCAGGAGGGGCACGGCACGCCGCCGCCGCCGCGGGTCCGCCCCTGGGGCGAGGACGCCTAGGTGAGCCTGGCCGCGCGACGACGCGAAGCTCGACCGCGTCCGCGCGCTGATGGCCGAGCACGAGCTCGACGCGCTCGTCGTCCGCGCGCCCGACAACGTCCTCTACCTGACGAACTTCTGGGGCATGAAGGGCTACGACGCGTGCGTGTTCCCGCGCGAAGGCGAGCCGGTGCTGATCTGCCTCGAGGCGTCGGAGGACGACGCCGCTCGCACGGCGTGGACGGCGGACGTGCGCTTCGTGCGCGGCTACGCCGAGCACGACCCGCGCCCCGTGCCGGCGCGCACGCTCGACGCCGCGCTCGCCGCGTCGCGCGACTACGGCCGCGTCGGGCTCGAGCTGTCGCTCGGCACGCAGGCGTCCGACCGGATGGTCGGCGAGCCGACGACGTTCACGAAGGCGTGGTTCGACGCGTGGCCGGACGCGCGAGGACGCGATGCCGGTGCTGGCCGCGGCGCGCGCGATCAAGACGCCAGCAGGAGGTCGAGCGGGTCGCGGCTCGCGAACGAGATCTGCGCAGCCGCGATGGAGCACGTGCGCGGCGAGCTCCGCCCCGGGATGAAGGAGAGCGAGGCGGCCGCGATCTGGCAGGGCTTCGTGCACGGCGAGGGCACGGGCTGGCAGGGCAAGGTCGAGCTCGCGCTCGGCTTCTCGCTCGTCTGGTCGGGCGCCGGGCATCAGGACGTTCACGGCGACCGGCGACCTGCCCGGTCGCAGGCCGACGAGCCGACGCTGTTCGAGATCTGGGTCTGCGCCGACGGCTACTGGTGCGACCACACGAAGCTGCTCTGCCCGGGCGAGCTGCGCGCCGACTACCGCGAGCTCGAGGCCGGGCTGCTCGACGTCTACGAGCGTGCGATCGACCACTGCCGGCCGGGCGCGAGCCTCGCCGAGCTCGACCGGCTGGTCCGCGACGGGATCGACGGCGACTCGGCTATCCGGGCCAGCCGACGCATCCGATCTGCCACGGCGTCGGCGCGCGCGCGCACGAGCCGCCGTACGCGCACCAGGCGGGCGGCGGCGAGATCGCCGAGGGCATGGTGCTCGCGATCGAGCCGGGCTGCTACTGGGACGGCGGCGGCGGCCTGCGCGTCGAGGACAACTTCCTGATCACGAGCGAGGGCGCCGAGAAGCTCTCGCCCTTCCCGGACGGAGTGGTGCATGCTGACCTGAGCCTGATCTGGACCGGCTCGCCTGAACGACGCGTACGCGATCGGCGGGCACGTCGGCCTCTACGACACGACGCTGCGCGACGGCGAGCAGACGGTCGGCGTCGTGCTCGATCCCGAGGAGAAGCTCGAGATCGCGCGGCTGCTCGACGAGCTCGGCGTCGACCGGATCGAAGCGGGCTTCCCGCGCGTCTCCGACGACGACTGGCGCGCGGTCGAGCTGGTCGCGCGCGCCGGGCTGCGCGCCGAGGTCTGGGGCTTCTCGCGTGCCGTGCCGGCCGACCTCGAGGCGCTCGTCGAGCTCGGCGTCCGCTACTCGGTGATCGAGTCGCCGATCTCGGATCTGAAGCTCGACGCGATCGGCGTCTCGCGCGAGACGATGCTCGAGCGGATCACGAAGCGCGATGCGCTTCGCCGCCGAGCACGGCATCCACGCGGCGTTCTTCGGCGTCGACTCGACGCGCGCCGAGCCGCGACTTCTTCCGGCGCGTCTACCAGACGGCGGTCGAGGCGGGTGCGAAGGAGGTCGTCGTCGTCGACACGCTCGGCATCGCCTCGCCCGAGGCCGTCGCGGAGCTCGTCGGCAGCACGGTCCAGTGGCTCGACGGACGTGCCGGTGCACTTCCACGGCCACAACGACTTCGGGCTCGCGACCGCGAGCGCGGTCGCCGCCGTGCGCGCGGGCGCGACGCTGGGTGCACGGGACGATCAACGGCATGGGCGAGCGGGCCGGCAACGCGAACCTCGGCGAGGTGGCGCTGACGCTGCGCGCGCTCTACGGCGTCGAGTCGAACCTGCGGCTCGACCGGATCCGCGAGGTCTCCGCGCGCGTTCGCGAGCTGTCGGGCTACGAGCTCGAGCCGTGGAAGCCGGTCACCGGCGAGACGCTGTACCGCCGCGAGAGCGGCGCGGTCGCGTCGCAGTTCCACGACCCGCCGTCGATCGAGCCGTACTCGTCCGAGCTCGTCGCGACCGAGCGCTCGATCGTGCTCGGCAAGAAGAGCGGGCTCGACTCGATCCGCATCAAGGCCGAGGAGCTCGGCCTCGACGTGCCGGAGGAGCGGCGCGCCGAGGTGCTCGCCGCCGTCAAGCAGCGCGGCGCCGAGAAGCGCGGGCTCGTCACCGACGACGAGTTCCGGGCGATCGTTGGCTGAGTATCGACGCGATCGTCGTCGGCTCGGGCGTCAACGGGCTCGCCTGCGGCGCGCTGCTCGCGCAAGGCCGGCTGGCGCGTCTGCGTGCTGGAGCGGAACGACTGGTTCGGCGGCGCGATCAAGACGGCGGAGATCACCGAGCCGGGCTTCCAGCACGACGTCTTCAGCGCCTGGCATCCGCTCTGGGTCGGCGGCGCCGCGCACGCGCAGCTCGGCGACGACGCTCGCGCGGCACGGGCTCGAGTACCTGAACACCGAGCTGCCGACCGGCACGCTGTTCCCGGACGGCGAGAGCGCCTTCCTGCTGCGCACCGCCGAGGCGAACGCCGCCGAGCTCGACCGCCACCATGCCGGCGACGGCGCTGCCTGGCACGCGCTGCTCGCGGACTTCTTCCCGAACGCCGACCTCGCGTTCGGGGTGCTCGGCACCGAGCTCTGGTCGCGGCACGGCGCTCGCGCTCGGCGCTGAAGGCCGTGCGGCGGCTCGGCCGGCGCGGCGCGGCCGAGTTCGCGGGCAGGCTGCTCGTCTCGGCGCGCGACTGGCTCGAGACGGCGTTCGTCGTCCGAGCGAGCGCACGGCCTGCTCGCGCCCTGGGTGCTGCACACGGGCCTCGGCCCGGACGCCGCGGCGTCCGGCTACATGGCGCAGGTGATCGCGGTCGCGGTGCAGGAGGGCGGCATGCCGATCCCGCGCGGCGGCGGCGCGCGGCTCGCCGACGCGCTCGTCGCGCTGATCCGTCGAGCAGGGCGGCACGTGCGAGACCGGCGTCCACGTCGAGCGAGTGTTCGCGCGGCGGGCGTGCGCACGGCGGCCGGCGAGACGATCACCGCCGCGCGCGCGGTCGATCTGCAACGTGACGCCGACCCAGCTCTACGGCGCGCTGCTCGACGGCCGATGCGAGGCGCCGAGCGCTTCCGCTACGGCCGGTCGGAGATGCAGATCCACTTCGCGCTCTCGGAGCCGCCGCGGTGGGAGGGCGACGAGCGGCTCGGCGGGACGGCGATCGTGCACCTCACACCGGGCCTCGACGGCGTCTCGCGCGCGGTCAACGAGGCCGAGCGCGGGCTGCTGCCCGGCCGAGGCGACGGTCGTCGTCGGGCAGCCGCTGACGATGGATCCCTCGCGTGCGCCCGGACGGCAAGGGCATCCTCTGGATCCAGCTGCAGGAGCTGCCGTGGCGGATCAAGGGCGACGCCGCCGGCGAGCTCGACGTCGGCGACGGGACGTGGACGGAGGCCTGCGCGAGCGCTACGCCGACCGCATCCAGGCGCGGCTCGCGCGGCACATCCCGAACCTCGAGTCGTCGATCCTCGGCCGCGACGGCGCTCTCGCCGGCCGATCTGCAGGCGGCGAACGTCAACCTCGTCCACGGCGACCCGTACGGCGGCTCGCTCGCGCTCGACCAGAACTTCCTCTGGCGACCGCTCGCGCGCAACCGGGGCACGCACGCCGGTCGACGGGCGTCTGGCACATCGGCGCGTCGACGCATCCCGGCCCGGGGCTCGGCGGCGGCAGCGGCGCGCTCGTCGCGCAGCAGCTGCTCGAGCCGCCGCTCCGCAAACGGCTGGCCGCGAGGCTGTCGGGCGTAGCCACAGCGCCTCTGCGAGTTGTTCCGGCCGCGTCCGGTGCGGACACTCGCGAACCTCGTTCGAACGAGGTTCACGAGTTCTGGATCGCGCGCAGGTGGACGATTCGCGGGCGCGATCGGGGCCGTGGCCGACCGAGTTGGCCAGTCCAGCTCGGACATTCGCGAACCACGTTCGACCCGCGTTCGAACGAGGCTCGAGGGGGTCCGCGCCTCAGCGCTCGAAGATGCCGCGGCCGCCAGCTCGGTCTCGAAGAAGAGGCTCGCGAGCTCGAGGTGCTAGTAGAGCGCCTGCGCGGCCGCGTGCGGGTCGTGCGCGATGCAGGCAGCGAGCAGCCGCTCGTCCAGCTCGCGGTGGCGCTCCTGCAGCTCGCCGGCGGGGGAGAAGCAGCGCCGGCCGGAAGCGCTCCGAGCGGTCCCAGCCGGCCGGATCAGGCCGAGGAGCCACGGTGACTGCGACGCCTCGTAGAGCGTGAAGTGGAAGTCCGTGTGCGCGCGCATCGTGCTCTCGCACGTCGCCGGCGCCGCGCAGCCTCGTCGAGCGCGTCGAGGTGCGCGCGCGCCGTCTCCGCCTCGGCGCCGTGAACCGCTCGGCCGCCCGGCGCACCGCGAGCGACTCGAGCGCCAGCCGCACCTCGAACAGGTCGCGCAGCTCGTCGGGGTCGAAGTCGAGCACCCTCGCGCCCTGGTGCGGCACGTGCTTCGCGAGCCCCAGCGCCTCCAGCTGCCGCACCGCCTCGCGGATCGGCGAGATGCTCATCCCGAGCGACCGCGCCAGCTCGTCGAGGCGCAGCGGCGTGCCGGCCGGCAGCTCGCCGAGGATGATCGCCTCGCGGAGCTCCTCCAGCGCGTATTCGGCCATCGTCCGGTGGCGCATCCGGCCTTCCGTCGCAGGTGGCATCCACGGACCGTCCCACAACCCTTGATCAGATGTCAAACGTCATGAGAAGATCGCACCGTGCGGCAGCGCGTCGTCTCGCAGATCACCACACCGGTCGCCGGCGGCCCTAGCGATCCGGCGGAGCAAGTCGACGCGTACTGCAGGCGCAGTTGCATAGCTTTGCTTGCCCCCCTACCCCGACCAGAAGAGGAGTGAAGATGAGGAGATTGAGTTCCCGCATGGGGCTCATGGCCGTCGCGCTTGCGGTGGCGGTCGTCGCGGTCGCGGCGACGGCGGCGGCGCGTTCGACGTCGTCTACCGCCGGCACGATCACGATCGGCTGGGCGTTCGACAGCAAGGGCGCGATGGCGCCGTTCGACAACCCGGCTCTGGCCGCGGCTCAGCTACGCGTCAAGCAAGTCAACGCGCGCGGCGGCGTCGATGGCAAGCAGTTGCAGATCAAGACCTGTGACACGCAAGGCAACAAGCCGTCGATCGCCAAGGCTTGTGCGTTGAAGCTTCTCGAGTGGTGGGGCGAACGTCATCTTCACGACCTGCGACGTGGACTTCGCCGCGCCGGTCGTGCAGGAGGCGATCAACCGTGGCGTGCTCGCGGTCGCACCGTGCATCGGCACCGACCAGATGGGGCCGAAGCGCTTCGGCCCGAAGGGCCGCCTGGCGTTCAGCTTCGGCAACGTCGCGCAGGACGAAGGCTCGGCAATGGCGCAGTACGCGTGGGGTAGAGGCTGGCGGTCGGCTGCGCTCGCAACCGACTCCGTGATCGTCTACTTCAAGAACATCGTCCAGGCCTTCAAGGCTCGCTGGGAGCAGTTGGGCGGCAAGGTCGTCGCCCAGGAGAGCTACCAGGATCCGACGTTCGGCGGGAACAACGTGCAGAACGCCGTCACCCGCCTGAACAACGTCAAGGCCGACGTGATCGTCACGTCTACCGCGGGCGCGTACGGTGCACTCGGGCCGTTCATCACGGGACTGCGGACGCTCGGCAACAACACGCCGATTCTCAACTCGTGGGCCGGCGACGGCACGTACTGGCTCCCGAAGAGCCCGAAGGTGTCGAATTACTACTTCGTCACCTATGCGTCGTCGTTCGGCAACGATCCGAGTCCCGCGATCAACAAGCTCGCCAAGCAGGTCAAGGCGGGCACGGGCGGGTTCGTCGCGGGGCCGGCCGCAATCGACGGTGTTGTCACCGCGATCAGGCGCGCCGGTGGCTCGACGAACGGGGCCGCACTCGCTGCTCAGATGGAGAAGTTCCGCAAGCTGCCGACCCTCTCCGGGCTGGTCAGCTTCTCACCGCAGCTGCATACCGTCTTCGGCAGGCAGTACCGCGTGATCAAGATCCAGAACAACGTCCCGCGGGTCGTTTCTCTGGTGGTCGCGAAGGTCGTTCCGAAGATCTAGGTTGGCGGCGGACTCGCAGATCGACGCAGAGCGGAGGCTCGGAGACACTCTCCGAGCCTCCGCGGTTTCACGTGCATTCGAGGGTGTTCAGGCGCTCGTCGGCGTCACGATCGCGGTTGGGCGAAGTGAGGTCGTCGGTCTGATCGGGCCGAACGGCGCGGGCAAGTCGACGCTGGTCAACCTCGTCAGCGGCTTCGACCGGCCGGACAGCGGGTCGGTGCATCTCGGCGTCGACGATGTCACCCGCTGGTCGCCGCATCGCCGCGGGCGACGCGGGCTCGCACGCACGTTCCAGCACAGTCGGGCGTTCCGGTCGCTCTCGGTTCGGGAGAACGTCGAGGTCGCGGCGCTCGGGGTCGGCGCGTCGCCGTCCGAGGCTGCAAGGCGCGCCGACGGACTGCTCGATCGATTGGGCTTGGAGTCACATGCCGCTGCTCCGGCCAGCACGCTCAGCCACGGCGACGAACGTCGGCTCGGGGTCGCCCGCGCGCTCGCCACAGCACCGCGGTTTCTGTTGCTCGACGAGCCTGCGGCCGGCCTGCCGGAGGCGGAGGTGCCCGATTTCGCCGCGATCGTCCGCTCGGTCAGTGCGGACGACGGGGTCGGCGTCCTCCTGATCGATCACAACATGGCGCTGATCATGGAGGTCTGCGACCGGATCTGCGTTCTCGATCAGGGGAGGGTGCTCGCCGAAGGAGCGCCCGCAGAGATTCGCTCCAACCTCGACGTCACCGCTGCGTATCTCGGTGAAGCGCCGGTGCTCGAGTCGTGAGCCTGGTCGTCACCGATCTCCGGGTTCGCTACGGCGGCGTCGAGGCTGTACGCAAGCTCTCGTTCGAGGTCGGAGCCAGGCGAGATCGTCGGCCTGATCGGTGCGAACGGGGCCGGCAAGTCGTCGACGCTCCACGCGATCATGGGTGTTGCTCCGGTGGTCGGCGGCGATGTTCGCCTCGGCTCCGAGTCGCTCCTCGGACGTGCGCCTGAGGAGATCGCCCGCAGCGGGGTGGCGCTCGTGCCCGAAGGTCGACGGATTTTCGCGGAGTTGACGGTCGAGGAGAACCTCCGGCTCGGCCTCGCGGCGCGACGCACTCGTCGTGGCGCACGACGCGGTTTTCGCAAACGTCTACGAGTTGTTCCCGATCGTCAGGAGTTCCGCGCGCCGGCAGGCAGGTGCCCTATCGGGCGGGCAACAACAACAGCTTGCGATCGCTCGAGCGCTCGTCGCCGAGCCGGACGTCCTGCTGCTCGACGAGCCGTCACTCGGGCTCGCGCCAACGGTGGTCGACGTCGTGTTCGACGCGCTTGCGGCGATTCGGGACCGCGGGATCGCCGTCCTGCTCGTCGAGCAGCGCGCACAGCGAACCGTCGCGGCCGCCGATCGCTGCCATGTGCTCGCAAACGGCGAGCTTCGCCTGACGCTCGGCCCAAGCGATGCCGCCGATACCGACGCGCTCGTGGCGGCGTACTTCTCATGACGTTCGACTGGCAAACCCTCGCCGACGGAGTCGCGCTCGGCGCGATCTACGCACTGATGGCGGTCGGGATCGGGCTCGTCTTCGGCGTGCTGCGCCTCGTCAACTTCGCCTACGGCCAACTCGTGATGTCAGGCGCCTTCGCGCTCGCTCTGGCGTCGGAGTGGGGGTGGCCGGTGTGGGCCGGCATCCTCCTCTGCTTCGCGGTCGTGATCGCGCTCTCGGCTGGTGATGGACCGGCTCGTCTTCCGGCCGCTGCGCACACAGTCGCCGGCCGTGATGCTGGTCGCGACGTTCGCGGTCGCCTTCTTACTCCAGAACATCGCGCTGCTCTGGTTCGGGTCGTTCGGGAAGATCGCCTCGTCCCTCGCCTTTCTCAACCGCCCCGTGACGATCGCGGGAGTCGAGATCCGCAAGATCACGATCGTTGCGGTCATCGTCGTGGCGATCTGCCTCGTCGCGCTCTTCCTGCTGCTCGAGCGGACGACGATCGGCCTCCAGATGCGGGCGTCGTCGCTCGACTTCGAGACGGCCCGTCTCCTCGGGGTGCGCGCGAACCGGGTGATTGCGGTCGCGGTTCTGATCTCGGGCGCACTCGCGGCCGTGGTCGCAGTGATGTTGACGGTGCAGTCGCCGCTCGTCACGTCGACTTTGCGCTCAGCGACACGATCGTCGTGCTCGCGGGCGTGGTGCTGGGTGGGATGAACCGCCCGATACCCGCGACGCTCGGCGGCTTCTCGATCGGTTTCGCGAGTGGCGTCCTCGGTGGCGCGCTGCCGACCAACCAGAGCCAGTACCTGCCGACGTTCCTCTTTGCGGCCGTGATCCTCGTGCTGCTCCTCCGCCCACAGGGTCTGTTCGACCGGACGCGGACGGTCGAACGCGTATGACGAGGCTGGGCTGGAGGAGCTGCCGCTCCTGCGACGCTCGTCGTCGTCGCCGCGCTGCTCGGTACCGCGGTCTCGCAGTCGACCCAGACTTACTTCACCGACGCACTGGTCAAGGTCGTGATCGTCGTCGCGCTGTACGTCTTCATCGGCAATTCCGGCGTGCTCAGCTTCGGCCACATCAGTTTCGTCGCCGTCGGCGCCTGGACCGCCGGTGTGCTCTCCGTGCCCGCAGCCGAGAAGCCCGCGATCATGCCGAACCTCGCTCATCTCCTCCACAGGAACGTCGGGAACATTCCTTCGCTCGTGCTCGCGGCGGTCGCCGGTGGCGTGTTCGCGCTCGCTCGTCGGGGTGCCGCTGATGCGGCTCTCCGGATTGGCCGCGGGCATCGCCACCTTCGGAGTGCTCGAGATCACGCACAACCTGCTGCGGTACGAGGAGCGGATCGGGCCGGGGTTGAACGCGTTCTCGTCGGTCCCGGAGACGACGGGTCTGCGCCAGGCTGCTCTCGGCGCGCTGGTGGCTGTCGTGGTCGCGTTCGTCTACGCGCGCAGCCGCTTTGGGAGGCTGTTGCGCGCGACCCGCGAGGACAACGCGGCCGCTCGGGCGATCGGTGCGTCGGTCTACATCCAGCGGCTGATCGCCTTCACGCTCTCGGGATTGATCGCAGGGCTCGCCGGCGGTCTCTACGTCCACCTGCTGCCGGTGCAAACCGAGTCGGTCTACCTGGACCTGACGTTCATCACGCTCGCGATGCTCGTGATCGGGGGTGCGACGAGCCTGTTCGGCGCCGTTGTCGGGGCACTGGCGGTCAGCGGGCTCGACTCGTATCTCGCCGTGGCCGAGAACGGCACCTCGTTCTTCGGCTGGCATATCGATCTGCCGGCGGGGACGAGCGAGATCGTGGTCGGCGTGCTGATGGCGGTCGTGCTCATCCTTCGCCCCTCCGGCATCACCGGCGGGCGCGAGTTCAGCCTCCGGCGGTGGCGCACGTGACGCGTGTCTGCGTTGCCGGCGCCGGCGCGATCGGCAGTCTCTTCGCAGCGCACCTCGCGCGCGTCGCCGAGGTCTCGGCGCTCGTCCGCCGTCCCGAACACGCGGAGGCCTTGCGGGAGCGCGGCCTCCGGATCAGCGGCCGCGCCGACTTCACGTCGCACCTGACGGCAGCAACGTCGCCCGGCGAGCTCCCCGAGCCGGAGCTCGTGATCCTCGCGTGCAAGGGAACCGACCTCGACACCGTCGCCGCGGGGCTCAGCGGTCACTGGCCGCAGGCGACGTTGATGACCGTGCAGAACGGGATCGGTGCCGACGAGTTGGTGTCGCGCCACGGGGACTGGAGGCTGCTGACCGCGGTCACGTTCATGAGCGGGACGCGCCACGACGACACGCACGTCGAGTACGTGCTCGACACGGCGACGTGGGTGGGGCCGGCACGCGGCACGACGCCCGACGACGCCCGCGAGGTCGCCGCCCTGATCGTCGCCTCCGGTCTGCACGCAGAGGGGTTCGACGACCTGCGGCCCGCACAGTGGTCGAAGCTGATCTTCAACGCCACCGTCAACACCGTGGCGGCGCTGACCGGCCTGCCGCACGATTCGCACTTCGCCGACCTGGACGACCAGAGCGGCCTCGGCCACCTGGTGCGTGATCTGATGGATGAAGGCAAGGCCGTCGCCGCGGCGGCGGAATAGCGCTACGAGAGGACCCCTGGGAGATGAACGTTCTCGCCACGCAGCGTGGCAGCGCCCACTACCCGTCGATGCTCGAGGACGTCGAGGCTCATCGCCCGACCGAGATCGACCTGATCACCGGTTCGCTCGTGCGCGAAGCCGACCGCCTCCGCGTGCCGGTACCGCTGCACAAGGCCATGCTTCGCCTGATCAAGGCGAAAGAGGGGTCGTGGCAATGAAGGTTTGTATCGTCGGCTGCGGCGCCGTGGGCTCGTTGTTCGCGGCCAACCTCGCCACCCTCGACGACGTCGAGGTCTGGGCATACGACCTGGCGCAGGAGCACGTCGACGCGATCAACCGCGACGGCCTCCGGTTGACCGGCGCGGGTGAGGTGGTGTCACGGCCGCACGCGACCACTGACGCAGCCGCGCTGCCACCGTGCGACTTCGGCATCGTCGCCACCAAGGCGATGCACACCGCGCCCGCGATCGCCGCGACCGCTCACGTCTTCGCCGGCGGGTGCGTCGCGACCGTGCAGAACGGGATCGGCAACGAGGAGGTGCTGGCCGAGCACGTCGAGCGGGTGATTCGCGGCACCACCTTCCCGGCCGGGAAGATCACGGCGCCCGGAGTCGTGCAGTGGGACGTCAAGGGCGACACGACCTTCGGCCCCTTCGAACCGAAGCCGGCCTCGTTCGAAGCGGTGCAGCAGCTCGCCGACGCCTGCACACGCGGCGGTATGCCGGCCGAGGCCGTCGCCGACGCGCGCGGCCCGCAATGGCGCAAGGTGATTTTCAATGCGGCCACGAACCCGTTGGGTGCGCTCACCGGGCTCACGCACGGGCGTGTCTGCGAGCAGCCCGCGCTGCGCCGGCTCGTCACGCAGCTCGTCGACGAAGGGAAAGCCGTCGCGGCCGCGCAGGGCATCGTCCTCGACGCCGACCCGGAGGAACTGATCGACTATGCGGCACGTCCGGACGTCGCCTACGGGCACAAGGCGTCGATGCTGCAGGACGTCGAGGCACGGCGGCAGACCGAGGTGGACTATCTGAACGGCGGCATCGCCGAGTTCGGGCGGTCACTCGGTGTGCCGACACCGACACACGAATCGATCTGGGCACTGGTGAAAGGAGTTGAGGCCGCGTGGCAACAGTGATGCCTTCCGCAGAGATCGACCGGCGCTACGGCCGGATCCGTGAGGCGATGGCCCGCGACTCGCTCGACGCCGTGATCGTCGCGGGGAACGAGTACAGCGGGTTCGAAGGTGCCGTCACCTACATGTCGGGCTTCGTGATCGTGCACCGCTACGCCTACGTGCTGTTGCCGCTCGAGGGGGATCCGTCGATCGTCTTCCCCCGCGAGGCGACGTACGTCGGCGAGCACGGGACGACCTGGATCGACGAGCAGGTCTTCGTCGACAAGCCCGGAGAGTGGCTTGCCGACCAGGTGCGCGGCCGGCGCGTGGGCGTCTACGGCCTCGACTACGTGATGACGGTGCGCGACTATCGCGCCCTGGACGGGGCAGCCGAGATCGTTCCCTGGGATGTCGCGTTCGACCATGCGCGCGCGGTCAAGAGCGACCTCGAGCTCGCGTCGGTCCGCGACTCCGTCCGCATCAACACCGAAGGCTTCTGGATCTTCCTCGAGCAGTTCGCGCCGGGTAAGACCGAGCGCGAGATCCTCTCGCATTGCGAGCAGTATTTCGTCAGCGAGGGCTGCGGGCGCCTGACCATGGACATGGTGCTGGTCGGCGCCAACGGATCGGCGCTGCCCGAGTTCAAGATCGCCGGCGACTACGCGATCAAAGCGAGCGACATGGTGCTCCCGTCGCTCGAGATCGCCGGGGCAGGCGGCCACTGGGTCGAAGTCTCGCGCGCGATCTGCGCCGAGCAACCGAGCGGCGAGACCAGGCAGATGATGGACGCCTACGAGGAGTACTACGATGCGGCACGATCGGCGCTCAAGGACGGCGCCACCGCGCACGACGTGCATCGCGCCGTGTCGAAGGGCTTCGTCGATCGCGGCTTCGTCCTCGGCCACGTGACCGGCCACTCGATCGGAATGACGATGATCGAGTTTCCGAAGATCGGCGAGGGTGACGAGACCGAGCTGCGCGAGAACATGGTCTTCTCGATGCACCCGCATGCGATCTCGCAGGACGGCAAGACGTGCCTCTACATGCAGGACACGTGGCTCGTCACCGCTGACGGCGGCGTGCCGCTGGCGGACCTGCCGATGAAGATCTTCGACGGAACGGAGGGACGTTCATGAGCGAGTTGGCAAAGCCCGTCCTGCCCGGCGATGCCGGGTCGGACTACGAGCGTTACCTCCGCACCGACGAACTGCTCGCGCTGCAGAAGACAGCCGACGAGTGGGTGCATCGCGACGAGCTGCTCTTCCAGTCGGTGCACCAGACTTCCGAGATCTGGCTGAAGCTCGCCTGGAACGAGGTCGAGGAGTCGGGCCGTCTGATCCGTGCAGGCGACATTCCCGCGGCGAACCGGCTGCTGCGACGCGCGAACGACTGCATGAAGATCGTCACGACGGCGCTCGACATGCTCGAGCACATGTCGCCGTGGGAGTACACCGAGGTGCGCAAGGTGCTCGGGCACGGCAGCGGGTTCGACTCACCGGGCTTTCGGGAGATCCGCCGCGTCACGAAGCCGGTCGGCGAGGCCTTTCACGCGGCGCACGACGCTGCCGGCCTGTCGCTGGTCGAGGTGTACACGCGCGGCCGCGAGTTCGAAGACCTGTACACGCTCGCCGAGCTGTTGATCGAATTCGACGAGCGCGTGATCGTCTGGCGCGTCCGTCACTTCAAGGTCGTGCAGCGCGTGATCGGCGGTGACGTGGTCGGCACACAGGGCACGCCGGTCGAGGTGATGGGCCGGTTGATCCACCACTCGTTCTTCCCCGAGCTCTGGGACGTGCGGAACGACCTGACGCGGATGAACCTGCCCGAATGACCTTCGCAGGGATCGCGCTCGGCTGCGGCAACTTCGGCGGCATCGGCTCGGCGCCCGACTTCTTCGGGCAGGGAATCGCCAAGGACGAGGCGTTCGGGATCATGGACCGCGCCTGGGAGAACGGGATCCACTGGTTCGACACCGGCGATGCCTACGGCGGTGGTACGAGCGAGCGCTGGATCGGAGCCTGGCGCGCTGACCGCCGGCCCGAAGGGCTGCAGCTGACGACCAAGGTCTTCCACTCGACCACCGGCACACCGGGAGACACGGGGCTTGCACCCGACCGGATTCGCCGGCAACTCGAAAGCAGCCTCGAACGGCTCGGCGTCGACCAGGTCGATCTCTACCTCGCGCACGAGCCCGACGCCGCAGTCCAGCTCGGCGACACGATCGCCGCCTTCGAGGCGGCGCGGGACGAGGGGCTGATCGGCGCGTGGGGCCTGTCGAACTACGACGCCGAAGGCGTCTCGGAGGCGCTTCGACACGGCACCCCGGCGCTGCTGCAAAACCCGTACTCGCTGCTCCTGCGCGACGACGAGGAGAGCGTGCTGCCGCTCTGCATCGCCAACCAGGTCGCCTACGTGCCATTCGGGCCGCTGTCCGGGGGCTGGCTGACCGGCAAGTACCGCCGCGGCGAGTCCTTCCCCGAGGGTTCGCGAATGACGCAGCGTCCCGGCCCGTACGAGCGCTTCGTCTCCGACGCAGTCTTCGACGGGCTCGACCGACTACGGGAGGAGGCGGACGCGCGGGGCGTCGACATGGCCGCGGTGGCGTTCGCGTGGGTGCTCGCGAGCCCCGGTGTTGCGGGCGCTGTCTGCGGACCGAACCGCACCGAGCAGCTCAGCCCCGTGCTCGCTGCGCGTGAGCTTGGACTTTCACCAGACGACCGAGACCGGATTGGGAGGTTCTTCGAGGCATGAGCGTTCGCGTGATCGATGAGCAGGACGTAAGGCGGCTACTGCCGATGGACGAGTGCATCGAGGTGATGGCCGCCGCGCTCGCTGCGCTGGCCCGCGGCGAGGTGCACAACCCGCTGCGTTTCGTCGTGCGGCCCCCCGGGGAGTCGAGCCTGCTCGGGTTGATGCCCGCGCACCGTGGCGGCGACGCGCCGCTCTGGGCGCTGAAATCGATCGCCATCTTCCCCTCGAACGCCGAGCGCGGACTCGATCTGCACCAGGGCTTCGTGGCGCTGTTCGACGGCGAGACCGGCGAAACGCGCGCGATCATGAACGCCGGCGGCATCACCGCCGTGCGGACGGCGGCGGTCTCGGGCGTCGCAACCAGGCTGCTGGCGCGCGAGCCTGGCGGCACGCTGGCGATCCTCGGCGCGGGCATCCAGGCGAAGTCGCACCTGGAGGCGATGCGGGCCGTTCGCGACTTCGACCGCGTCGTCGCCTGGAGCCGGAAGCCCGGGCGGGTTGCTGCGGAGCTCGACGGCGTTGAAGAAACGGCAACCGCCGAAGAAGCGGTTCGTGCCGCCGACGTCCTCGTGACTGCGACGTCCGCGGCCGAGCCGATCGTGCAGCGTGACTGGCTACGCCCCGGTGTGCACATCAACGGCGTCGGCTCGAGCATCCCGACGACGCGTGAGCTCGACACCGCCACGATGCGCGACGCCTCGCTGTTCGTCGACCGGCGCGAGTCGACCGTCAACGAGGCAGGCGACTTCCTGATCCCGCAGAGCGAGGGTGCCTTCGGGCCTGAGCAGATTCGCGCGGAGATCGGTGAGCTCCTGATCGGCGCAGCACCCGGCCGGCAGTCGGACGACGAGCTGACCGTGTTCAAGTCGCTCGGCCTTGCCGTCGAGGATCTCGCCGCCGCCGAGCATGTGCTGGCGCGCGCGGAGGCCGAAGGCGTCGGCACGATGGTCTCGCTGTGATCCCGGTCGCCGAGATCCGCCGCGCCCGCGAGGTGCTCGAAGGCACGGCGATCCGCACACCGCTCGTCCGGCTCGACGTCGACTCCGACGCCGAGATCTGGCTCAAGCTCGAGGTCCTGCAGCCGGTTCGGTCGTTCAAGATCCGCGGCGCCGGCAACGCGATCCTCCAGGCGACGGACGCGGAGCTCGCCGGCGGCGTGCTCACGGCGAGCGCGGGCAACATGGCGCAGGGCGTTGCGTACGCCGCACGCTTGCGCGGCGTGCCGGCTGCGATCGTCGTCCCGGAGCACGCGCCACAGACGAAGATCGATGCGATCGAGCGCTACGGCGGCCGTGTGATCAAGGTGCCGTACGAGGAGTGGTGGCAGGTGCTCGTGACAGGTCGCTACGAGGGTGCCGGAGGGCTCTTCGTCCACCCGGTCGACAACGACCGGGTGATGGCGGGCAATGGGACGATCGGGCTGGAGCTGCTCGAGCAGCTCGCCGACTTCGACACGATTGTCGTGCCGTACGGCGGCGGCGGCCTGATGACCGGGATCGCGAGCGCGGTCAAGGCCGAGCGCCCGGCCGTGCAGATCGTCGTCGCCGAGCCGGAGACCGGCGCACCGGTCGCCGCGACGCTCGCAGCGGGCGACGCCGACCGCGGTCGAGTACACACCCTCGTTCGTGGATGGCTCGGGCAGCCGTGAGCTGATCCCGCGCGTGTGGGAGCAGGCCTCCGCAGCTGCTCGACGCCGCATACGCCCTGCCGCTCGACGAGGTCGCCGCCGCCGTGCGGGTGATCGCCGAGCGCGCCCGGGTGATCGCCGAAGGCGCGGGCGCCCTGTCGGTGGCGACGGCGCTCTCGAGCCGCCTCGCCGGCGCGAAGAAGGTCGTCTGCATCATCTCCGGCGGCAACATCGACCCGGCCGTGCTGAGCCGGATCCTGGTCGGAGAGCAGCCGTGAACGTCGACGCGGTTCGTGCCCGCTTCTCGTCGCTCGCTGACGGTTTTGCCTACTTCGACGCACCAGGCGGCACCCAGGTTCCCGACGAGGTCGGCCAGGCGGTCGCCAATGCGATGCGCGATGCGTCGGGCAATCTCGGCGCGCCGTATGCGACGGGCCGAGCGGTCGAGGCAATCCTCGAGCGCGCGAAGGTCGACGCCGGACGGTTCCTCGGGTGCACCGCCGAGGAGATCTCGTTCGGCATGAACATGACGACGCTCGACTTCGCGCTCTCGCGCGCGGCGGGCCGCGACTTCGTCGCGGGAGACGAGGTGCTGACGACGCAGCTCGACCACGACGGCGGCGTCGCGCCGTGGGTCGAGCTGGCCGCCGACCGGGGGATGGAGGTGCGGATCGCGCAGGCGACGAGTGAGCTGACCGTCGACTACGACGATCTGGAGCGGCAGCTGTCCGACCGGACGCGCATCGTCGCTTTCGCGCTCGCCTCGAACGCGACCGGGACGATCGCGGACGCGAAGCGGATCTGCTCGCTCGCGCGTGACGCAGGCGCGATCTCGTGGATCGACGCGGTGCATTACGCGGCGCACGAGCCGATCGACGTGGGGGAGATCGGCTGCGACGTGCTGCTCTGCTCGCCGTACAAGTTCTGCGGGCCTCATCTCGGCATCTCGTACGTCCGTGCCGAGCTTGCCGAGAGTTGGCGGCCGTACAAGGCGCGGCCGTCCGCAGCGACCCCGGTCGGCCGGAAGTTCGAGACCGGGACGCTGCCCTACGAGTTGCTCGCCGGCTTCAGCGCGACGATCGCCTATCTCGACTCGATCGGCGGCCTGCCCGCAATCCGCGAGTACGAGCGCTCGTTGGGCGACTACCTGATCGAGCAGCTGCCGGCGAATGTCGAGCTGTACGGCCCGCCGACGATGGCGGGCCGAGTGCCGACGTTCCTCTTCAACGTCGAGGGCGTCCCGGCCGTCGACGCGGCGCATCAGCTGGCCGAGCAGGGCGTGGGCGTCTGGTACGCGGACAACTGGTACTGCGTCGCCCTCGGCCCGATCCTGCCGGAGCAGTCCCTCCGAGCCGGCCTGGCGCACTACAACACCCTCGGCGAGGTCGATCGCCTCCTGTCGGCCCTGGCCGCGCTCTAGGAGAACGGAACTCACGAACCTCGTTCGAACCTCGTTCGAACGAGGTTCGAGGGTTTGCGCGGCGGAGCGGCCGCGCTGCAAGAGGGGCGAAACTCGCGAACCGCGTTTGAACCAGGTTCGAACGTGGTTCGCGCTTCTCACTTGCGAATCAGATTTCCCTAACAGGTGTGCGCAATCCTCGTGGGGCGTGAGAGGCAGCTCACTCATCGCCGCGCTCGTCGCCGCGGCAGTCCTGATCGGTGCGTCCGGCAGCTCGGCCGCGCCGAGCGCCGCGCGCGCCGGCGTGTTCACCGGCTACGGCTTCGACGCGTGCACGGCGCCGTCGAGCGCTGCGCTGAACTCGTGGCTCGCTTCGCCCTACCGCGCGGTCGGCATCTACATCGGCGGCGCGAACCGCGCCTGCAAGGACGGCAACCTGTCCGCGAGCTGGGTCGCTTCGACCCTGACCGCCGGCTGGAGCCTGCTACCGCTCTACGTCGGTCTGCAGGCGCCGTGCGTCGCCCAGAGCGGGCTGCAGAAGATCTCGACCGTCACCGCGACGGCCGCCAACCAGGGGCGAGCGGCAGCGAGCGACGCGATAGCCAAGGCGAACACGTTCGGCCTGCCCGCAGGCAGCCCGATCTACTTCGACATGGAGGGCTACTCGGTCAACAACGCGAGCTGCTCGGCCTCCGTCAAGTCGTTCGTCGGCGCGTGGACGGTCGCGCTGCAAGCGCAGGGCTACCTCTCCGGTGTCTACGGCAGCGCCGCCTCGACGATGAGGGACGTCGCCTCACTTGGTGTCGGCCTGCCCGACGCGGGCTGGATCGCGAACTGGAACGGCGTCGAGAGCGTCTTCGGCGACCCGTACGTGAGCGACAGCGTCTGGGCGAACCATCAGCGCGTGCACCAGTACAAGGGCGGCCACAAGGAGACCTGGGCCGGGGCTACGATCAACATCGACTCGAACGTCGTCGACGGCCCGGTCGTCGGCGGATCCGCCGCGCCGCCGCCCCCACCGCCGCCGGTCGAACCGCCCGCGGGCTCGGTCGGCTCCGGCGACTCGAAGGCGACGGCGACGTGGCCGCAAGGGGCGTTCGCGTCGACCGCGGTCGTCACGCTCACACCGACCACGCAGCCGCCCGCGCCGTCCGGCTACGGCGTGCAGTTGACCGTCACCGATCCAGCGATCGCCGCGCCGGTGACCCAGTTCGCGAAGCCCGTCATTCTCCACCTGCTGATGACCACCGGGGCGCTGACCCCGTCGTACTCGGCCGACGGCACGACCTGGAAGGCGCTGCCGCTGCTCAAGGCCGCGGCGCTGCCCTCCGGGGTGACCGCCGGCTACACGCTCGACCCGGACGGCACGATCGAAATCCAGACACTCGTCCCCGGGTTCTTCGGACTGCTCCCCGACACGGTGCCGCCGACCCAGCCGCAGTCGTTCCGCGGCCATCTCGCGAAGAATGCACTCACGCTCTCGTGGCAGGGCGCGACCGACAACAGCGGCGTCGTCGCCTCCTACCAACTGCTGCTCGACGGGACGCCCTCGGCGACGCTGGCGGGCACGAAGCGCCGCGTGATCGTGCGCTCGTTCCACGCAACGGCGCCGACCGTGTATCGCGTCCAGGCCGTCGACGGCTCCGGCATCTACGGCAAGCCGTCGGCACCGGTTGTCGTGTTGCCGACCAAGCGCCCGAAGGATCTGCCGAAGACGCTGCCGCGCTGGGCCTGGTCGCTCTTCACCTGGCAGCAGAACGGCGGCACACGCCCGAAGGCGGCGCCGAAGAAGCCGCCCGCGTGGTACTGGCACTGGGCCGCCTGGCGGCTCGCACCGTTCCACCTGAGGAGCTAGGCGCGTAGGCTGGGGCCGTGGCCGAGTCGCTCAACATCTTCTCCGCCGAGAACCTCGAGGGCCGAATCGACGTGGGACGCGCCCTCGGCTCGGAGGCGACGCTCATGTTCATCTACGACCTCGAGCCGGGTGGGAGCTCGTCTCCGTATCACTACGAGTACGACGAGGAATGGCTGCTCGTGGTCGACGGCACGGTCGTCCTGCGGGCGCCTGACGGTGAGCACACGCTGGAGCGGGGCGACCTCGTGCGCTTCGCGGCCGGCCCGGCCGGCGCGCACAAGATCATGAATCGCAGCGCAGCAGCGGCGAGGACGCTGCTTTTCTCCAGCAAGGGGCGGGGCCTGGCCGTCTCGGTCTACCCGGACAGCGACACGATCGGCGTCTGGGCCGGCGACGAGAACGACCTGGTCTTCAGGCGCGACACGGCCGTGCCGTGGGCCTACGGTGAGGAAGGCTGGAACAAGGCGCCTCCTGAATAGAGACGGAGGGGCCCCGAGAGGCCCCTCCGAATTCCCACCCGGCGCCTGGACGCTTTCGTCCACCTCGCCGACCAGCCGGGTTCCGCACTTGCGTGCTTCCTCCAGTCGCTCGGCGGGGCTTCGACCTACTCGCGCCCCGCGCTTGGCAGGAACCGCAGACTACGTTTCCGACCACCGCGGATGCAAGAGTCTCGCGCCAGAAAACGTCCGCTCGTTGCGTTGTTTGGCGAACTGCAATCATGGCTAGACGCGTGGTGATGTGTCGCGTTCATGGTTTCGCAGCGGCGCTTGCTGCGCTGGTCCTCCTCGGCGTGCCTGCGGCGTCGGCGAGTGGTCCAAGCCTGCAGCACGTGACGCTGATCGGCGACTCCGTTGCAAGCTCGATCGGCGTCACTCAGTCGGCCCTCGCAGTGCTCAATCAGGGAATCGACCTCGACTTCGAGGCGACACCCTGCCGCCGCCTCGAGGATCCCAGTTGCCCGCCAGGCCCGCCGACGGTGATCGACGTGGTCAAGCAACTCGGCTCCCAGGTCGGGCCGACCGTGGTGATCGCCGTCGGTTACAACGACTTCGCCGATCACTACGCCGCCGAGATCGACGATGTGATCGCTGCGCTCGAGGCGGCGAATGTCAAGCATGTCTTCTGGGTGACGCTGCGGGCCGCGCACCACCCCTACATCGCGATGAACGACGAAATCGTCGCGGCGGCGGCGAAGCACTCCGAGGTGACGGTGATCGACTGGAACCTCTACTCCCGGAGCCACCCCGAGTGGTTCCAGGACGACGGGCTGCACATGCTCTTTGGAGGCGCAATGGCAATGGCCGGGCTGATCCATCAGAAGCTCCTTGCAGCTCGCATCGCCGCGCCGCCACCGCGTCTGGGAACGACGGCGCTCCCGTCCGGGCGACGGGGCCGGCCGTACTCAATCCAGCTTCGCGCCTCCGGTGGCCGCACGCCGTACGTCTGGTCGCTGATCGGGCGTCTGCCCGCAGGTCTTCGTCTGCGCGCGAGTGGGCTGCTCGCCGGCACGCCGCGTGAGATCGACGCGACCGGCACGTTCACGGTCACCGTCCGGGTGAAGGACGCGAACGGCCAGGTCGCCGCCCGGAAGCTGCTGCTCCGACTGCGACGCTGAAGCCAACGCGCGGTGCTGTTCCCGACCGTCACGTTCGCGCTCTTCTTCGCTGTTGTCCTGCCCGTCTCGTGGCTGCTGCAGCCGCACCAGCGCGCCTGGCGCGTCTGGATCCTGCTCGCGAGCTACGTCTTCTACGGCTGGTGGGACTGGCGGTTCGTCTTCCTGCTCGCCGCGTCGACGGTCGTCAACCACCTGCTCGCCGTCGCGATCTACCGCACTGGACCGCAGCGCGCGCGCAAGTTGCTGCTCACACTTGCTCTCGTCTTCGACCTCGGGCTGCTCGGCTACTTCAAGTACGCGAACTTCTTCCTGAGCTCGGTCGACAACACGATCGGGACGTCGTGGATCGCGGACGTCGTCCTGCCGGTCGGGATCTCCTTCTACACCTTCATGGCGATCTCGTACGTCGTCGACACGTACCGCGGCGAGCTCGTGCCGGCCTCCTTCGCGCGATTTGCGGTCTTCCAGGCGTTCTTCCCGCACCTCGTCGCCGGCCCGATCGTCCGCGCGAGCGAGTTGCTGCCGCAGCTCGAATCGCCGCGCGACCCGCGGCGCGTCGACGTCTCGCGGGCGTTCTTCCTGATCGTGAGCGGCCTCTTCCTGAAGGTGGTGATCGCCAACCACCTCGCATCGCACATCGTCGACGAGGTCTTCGCCGCGCCGAACCGCCACTCGTCGCTGGAGGTGCTGGTCGGTGTCTACGGCTACGCGGTGCAGATTTTCGCCGACTTCTGCGGCTACACGAACATCGCGATCGGGGTCGCGCTCCTGCTCGGCTTCCAGTTCCCGCAGAACTTCAACTCGCCCTACGCCGCCGTCTCGCTGCAGGACTTCTGGCGGCGGTGGCACATGACGCTGTCGCGCTGGTTGCGCGACTACCTCTACATCCCGCTCGGCGGCAACCGCAAGGGCACGCTGATCACCTATCGCAATCTGATGCTGACCATGGTGCTGGGTGGCCTCTGGCACGGCGCTGCCTGGACCTTCGTCATCTGGGGCACGATCCACGGCATCGGCCTCGCGCTCGAACGAGCGCTCGGCTGGCGGCCGACGTCGCCCGCCGCCACATGGTTCGGCCGCATCCTCACCTTCCACATCGTCTGCTTCGCCTGGATCTTCTTCCGTGCCGATTCGCTCGCGCGCGCCGGCACGGTGCTGGAGCGGCTCTTCACGGCGTGGGGGCAGCCCTCGCCGCTCGTCACCTCGTCGGTCCTGCTCGCGATCGTGGTCGGCATCGGCAGCCAGTACATCCGCCCGTCGGTGCTCGGCGGCCTGCTGCACGGCTTCGGCCGCCTGCCTGTCGCCGCGCAGGCAGCGGCGGTCGCGATCTGCTTGATGCTGATCAACACGCTCGGCCCCAGTGGGGTCGCGCCTTTCATCTACTTCCGCTTCTAGATGAGCCTGTTCTCGACAGCAGCAGGACGCGGGATCCTGATCCTCCTGACGTCGTTGTGTGTCGCCGCGCTGCTCGACGCGGAAGGGCTCCGGAAGCAGGCGCAGATCCAGCAGGCGGGACTCGGGCGCGACGTCGCGCTCGACGTGACGCGACCGCTGGTTCGCGTCAGTCGGACGCTCCACCTGACGACACCGCGCCACGACCTCCAGGTGGCGATCGGGCGCTCGAACGAGGACCAGATCGACTCGCGGGTCCATCTGACGCTGCCGCCGCCGGCGAGGACGCCGACGCCAACGCAGACGCAGACCAGCCCGCAGCCCCGCCCGCGGGCCACGCAAAGGCCGGCTTTCACCGCCGCGCGCCCGCTCCACGTGTGGGTCGCCGGCGACTCGCTCGCGCAGGTTCCCGGCGACGCGCTCGAACGGGTCGGCGGCGCGATCGACGTCGTCGGCGTCGAGAGCCGGCTCTCGACGGGCCTCGCGCGTCCGGATCTCTACAACTGGTACACCCGCTTCAACCAGCTGATCGCCGGGGTGAAGCCGCAGGTCGCGGTGCTCTCCTTCGGCGCCGACGACGCCCACGACTACCTCGCGGGCGTGCCGGGCGGCAAGTCGGTCGGCGGCTTCGGCACGCCGAGTTGGATCGCCGAGTACCGCCGGCGCGTCGACGGCGTCACCCGCGAGCTGAACGCCGCCGGGATCAGGACGGTCTGGCTCGGCCTGCCGATCCCGGACGGGCCCGGCTTCAAGCACAGCTTCCCGATCGTGAACACGATTCTCGCCTCGGTCGCCGCGCACCATGCGAGCCGCTCGCAGTACGTCGACACCTGGCACCTGCTGGACAGCGCCCAGGGGAAGTACACGCCGTACCTCCGCGTCCACGGGCAGCTGACGCTGATGCGCCTGCCCGACGGCGTGCACTACACGCCGGCCGCCGGCGACCTCGTTGCACAGGCCGTCGTCGCGCGCCTGCGGACGGTCTATGACCTGGGCTGAGCGGCCCGCTTCGCAGCGGCGTCGACCGCCGCGTAGTCGCGCGTCTCGAGTGCCTTGATGATCGCGTTCAACCGGCGCGCGCGCGTTCGGCCCTCAGTGCCGTCGAGCCAGACCAGCCAGCGGTCCCAGCGTGTACGGCTCAGCCGGTCGCGGGTCGCCCTGGCGGCCGGGCTGCGCCGGATCGCGGCCTTCAGGTCCTCCGGCGCCGGTAGCGGACGCTGCACGGTGTACGCGCGCTCCCACTCGCCGCTCGCCCGCGCCGCCTCGACGGCACGCAGGCCCATCGGCCTCATCTCTCCCGCGGCGATCAGGCGCAGCGCAAGCTCCTTGTTCACCTTCGACCACTTGCTCTTCGCCCGGCGAGGCGTGAACCGCTGCCCGTAACGCTCGTCGTCGATCCCCTGGATCCGGCCGTCGATCCAGCCGTAGCGGAGCGCGATCTCGACCGCCTGCGCCCAGGTGAGCACCTGCTTGCCGCTCGCCTTCTTCCAGAAGACGAGCCAGACCTCGGCCGCCGACTCGTGGTTCGAGTCGAGCCAGGCGCTCCAGTCGTCGGGGCTCCGCGGTTGTAGCTCGTCGCGACTCATCCCGGAAACGAAAAATCCCGCCGGGCCGGTGGCGCTTTCGTCCACCTTCCGACCGACCGATCCTGGCTTGCGCCTGTCACGACTGCTCGGGAGGCTTCGACCTACTTGCGCTCCGTGCCCTGCGGGATCGCCAATGTACGGCGCGGTCGGACACGGCGCAAGTGGCCGGGAGACAAATTGCCGCACTTTCGTTGGAAATCATTTCGGCGCTCGTTTCGGCGCGGTGCGCGCGACCGTGATTACCTTGTCAGCCATGCACGTCGTCCTGCCTGACACCACCGAGCTCGAGCTGCCTGCCGGCGCAACCGGCCTCGACGCGGCGCGCGCGATCGGCCCGAAGCTCGCCGAGCAGGCGGTACTCGTGCGCGTCGACGGGCAGCCGCAGGATCTCCGCGCGCCGCTCCACGACGGCGCCGCCATCCAGATCCTGACCACGCGCGACACCCATGACCCCGACGCGCTCGCCGTGCTCCGCCACTCCTCGGCTCACCTGCTCGCCGAGGCGGTGCGTCACCTCTATCCGGGCGTCAAGGTCGCGATCGGCCCGCCGATCGAGAACGGCTTCTACTACGACTTCGACTTTCCCGAGCCGATCACCGAGGAGGATCTCGGTCGGATCGAGACCGAGGTCAACCGAGAGCTGAAGGAAGGTCGCGTCTGGGAGCGCCGTGCAGTCAGCGCAGACGAGGCGCGCGAGCGCTTCCGCGCGGAGGACGAGCCCTACAAGGTCGAGCTGGTCGATACCGCTCAGGGCGACATCACCCTGTACGAGCAGGGTGACTTCGTCGATCTCTGCCGCGGCCCGCACCTGCAGAACTCGAAGCCGATCAAGGCTTTCAAGCTGACGAGCCTCGCCGGCGCCTACTGGCGTGGCGACGAGCACAACAAGCAACTGACCCGCATCTACGGCACCGCCTTCTACTCCCAGGCCGATCTCGACGCCTACCTCGAGCACCTCGAGGACGCCCGGCGCCGCGATCACCGCCGGCTCGGCCCGCAGCTCGACCTCTTCCACTTCGAGGACGTCTCGCCGGGCGCGGCGCTCTGGCACCCGAAGGGAATGGCGCTCTGGAACGCGCTCGAGTCGATGCGGCGCACCGAGAACGAGAAGCGCGGCTACCTCGAGGTGAAGACGCCGTTGATGTGGGACATCGAGCTCTGGAAGCGCTCGGGCCACTGGGAGAAGTACGGCACCAACCTCTTCCTGATCCCGTACGGCGAGTCGACCTATGGGCTGAAGCCGATGAACTGCCCCGGGCACATGCTGCTCTTCGCCTCGCGCCTGCGCAGCTACCGCGAGCTGCCGATTCGCTTCGCCGAGGCGGCGGTCCTGCACCGCGACGAGCCCACCGGCTCCCTCCAGGGGTTGACCCGCGCGCGCCAGTTCAGCCAGGACGACGCGCACGTCTTCTGCACCCCCGAGCAGATCCAGGGCGAGATCGACGAGATGTTCGACTACGTCGGCTTCCTCTACGACGCCTTCGGCGTGCGGGAGCTGGCACACGCGGAGCTCGCGACCCGGCCCGACAACAAGCTCGGCACCGATGCCGACTGGGACTACACCGAGGGCGTGCTGCGCACGGCGATCGACCGCCAGGGGATCCCGTACAAGGTGATGGAGGGCGAAGGTGCCTTCTACGGGCCGAAGATCGACTTCTTCATGAACGACGCGCTCGGCCGCGCCTGGCAGATGGGGACGATCCAGCTCGACGGCCAGCAGCCCGAGCGCCTCGGCTGCCGCTACATGGGCGCCGACAACGCCGAGCACATGCCCTGGGTGATCCACCGGGCGCTCTTCGGCTCGCTCGAGCGCTTCATCGGGATCCTGATCGAGCACTACGGCGGTGCGTTCCCGTTCTGGCTCGCTCCGGTGCAGATCCGGGTCATCCCGGTGGGCGAGAGTCACCGGCCGGCCGCGGCCGAGCTGGCTGCGTCCCTGCGCCCGTATCGGGTCGAGGTCGACGAGGCCGACGACACCGTCGGCAAGCGGATCCGGAACGGCGAGCTCGCGAAGATCCCCTACCTGGTCGTCTACGGGGACAAGGAGTCCGACGACTCGCTTGCGATCCGCGAGCACGGAGGCGACCAGAGCACCCTCTCCCTGGCAGATTTCCGGGCGAAACTTGCTACCCTTGAGCCCTGGCAAGCAGGGGCGGAACCGTCTCTCACCTCCTAGCTCACGCTTCAGGGGTTGAAATGACTACTCAACCTACGTGCGGTTGAGGAAAATCGTCTGCCGCTGCATGCCAGCGGTTTTTTCGTTCAATGAGGAGGTCAACACGAGCTTGGTGAAGAGCATTTGAGGCCGCGGGGCAGGCGCAATTTCGAGCCGCCGCGCCGTCCAGAGCCGCAGACCCGCATCAACGACGCGATTCGCGTCCCGCGCGTCAGGCTGATCGACGAAGACGGCGAGCAACTCGGGATCAAGACAACAGACGAGGCGCGTGAATATGCCTACGGCAAGAATCTCGACCTGGTCGAGGTAGCGGCCCAAGCGGATCCTCCGGTCTGCCGGGTGATGGATTACGGCAAGTACCGGTACGAGCTGGAGCAGAAGGCCAAGCTGGCCCGCAAGCACCAGACGCAGATCAACGTCAAGGAGATCAAGCTCAGACCCAAGATCGGGATTCACGACTACGAGACCAAGAAAGGCCACGTCGAGCGCTTCTTGAACCAGCGCGCGAAGGTCAAGGTCACGATCATGTTCCGGGGCCGCGAGCGCGAGCACCCGGATCGTGGGCGCGACCTGCTGATGCGGTTGGCGGACGACGTGAAAGAGATTGGCCTGATCGAGACGCAACCGCTGCTCGAAGGGCGGAACATGACGATGGTGCTCGGCCCAACGAAGACTGCGGGAGTCAAAAGAGATGCCGAAACAGAAGACACACTCGGGAGCCAAGAAGAAGTTCAGGGTGACGGGCACGGGGAAGTTGATGCGAGCCAGCCAGATGTCGGGGAAGCTCATGCACAAGTCGCCGAAGCAGAAGCGCCAGTTCAGTAAGGACAAGCCGGTCGACGGCGCGAACGAGAAGGCCGTCAACACGGATGCTGGGGAGGAATTAGCCGATGCCTCGCGTCAAGCGATCCGTTCATGCGCGCAAGAAGCGCCGCAAGGTTCTCGAGCAGGCGAAGGGCTACTGGGGCCTCAAGAGCACCAACTACAAGTACGCCAAGGAGCAGGTCGAGCGCTCCCTGTCGTACGCCTACCGCGACCGCAAGGTCCGCAAGCGCGAGTTCCGCAAGCTCTGGATCATGCGCATCAATGCAGGCGCCCGCGCGAACGGGATGTCGTACAACCAGTTCATCTCAGGGCTGAAGGCCGCCGAGATCGAGCTCGACCGGAAGGTGCTCGCGGATCTCGCGGTCGTCGACCCGGCGAAGTTCGGCGAGCTGGTCGAGCAGGCGAAAGCCGCGCTCGCGACCGCCACATAAGCCGGCAAGCGGAGATCTTCCGGCGGCAGGCCGGCTACTGCGACGGACGTTCGCCGCTCTACGCCGGGCTCTGCCGGCAGTTCGCCGACGACCGGCGCGTCGCCGAGCTCGCGCCTGATCTCGACTGGGACTACCCGCTGCGCCTGCTCGGCGGGCTGCACTACCTCGTGCTCGGCGGCGAGGCGAGCTGGGACGGGATCGGCGACGCACTGGTCGCGCACGCCGACTTCCTGCGCGACGTTCACGGCCGCCCAGAAGGTGCAGACGAACGAGGTGCAGCGCGCCTGGGCGCTCCTGCCCGGGTTCTTGACGCTCGCCGACGGCCGTCCGCTCGACCTGCTCGAGCTCGGCCCCTCGGCCGGCCTGAACCTGGTCTGGGATCGCTATCGCTACCGCTACGCGAGCGGTGGCTGGGGGCACGGTGCGCTCGAGCTGGCCGGGGAACGACCGCAGGCCGCCCCCAGCGGAGCTGCTCACGCGCGAGGTCACGGTCGCGCGCCGGCGGGGCGTCGATCTGAACCCGCTCGACGCGACGACCGAGCACGGGGCGAGGTTGTTGCAGGCGTTCGTCTGGGCCGACCAGAGCGAACGGCTCGAGCGTCTGCGCCGGGCGATCGAGGAGCTGCGCGCCGACCCACCCGAGCTGATCCGCGGCGACTACATCGAGTCGCTGCCGGCGCTCCTGGCCGACCGGTTGCCCGGAACATCAGCCGATCGTCTTCCAGACCGCTTCGACGATGTACCTCGGCGAAGGCGACCTCGACCGGTTGCGAGCGGCGCTCGAGCAGGCGTCGCACGTCGAGCCGCTCGCCCTCCTCGAGCTCCGGCTTGCACGAGGAAGGCTTCGCGCTCGAGGTCGAGCGCTACCCCGGCGGCGCGGTCGAGCGGCTCGCCGTGTTCGACTTCCACGGCGCGTGGCTCGAGTGGGGGCGTTGATCAGGCGGCCCGCAGGGTTCCGAGATAGGCCGCCACGTTGTCCCAGCTCGCTTCGATGCCGTCGTACTTCGTCATGTGGTCGCGGCCGGCCTGGTCGTGGAATGCCAGCTTCCACGTCATCGTCGTGACCCCGTCGGTCTCGTGGAAATCCACCGTTTCGACGGCTTCGGCGTCGGGCCACCCTTCGAACAGCCAGGTCTGGACCATGCGCGTCGGGGGCTCGATCTCCAGGAAGGTCCCGCGGAACGACATCTCCCGTCCCTCATCGGTGACCACCACGTAGTGGTACTCCCCGCCGACGCGGAGGTCGATGTCGCAGACCACCATCTCTTCCCCGAACGGAGGGAAGGTGTTGCGCACATGCTCTTCCTTCGTGAAGACGTCGAAGACAAGCTCGATCGGAGCTTCGAACTCGCGCGTCATGAGAATCTCGAGGTCGCTCGGGAACTCGATCGCATTCGCCGTCACTGTGTCTCTCCTTGTCGTTGCAGCTCTTTGAGGTAGTCGTCGATCCGGTCGAGCCGGTTGCTCATGGCCTGCTCGTACTTGCCCAACCAGTCCCGGAACGGCGCCAGGCTTGTCGGCTCGACGCTGTAGAGGCGGCGACGCCCGTCCGCCCGTGACCTGACGAGCCCCACCTCGCTGAGCACGCGCAGGTGCTTCGACACCTGAGGTTGCGCCAGCGAGAGGTCGGCGACAAGGGCGCCGACGGCCTTTTCGCCCTCGCAGAGTGCGTCCAGGATGTCGCGCCGGTGCCGCTCGGCGATCGCGGTGAACAGGTCTGCCATGGCCCGTACATATTCCCCTAGAGGAATATGTCTGTCAATACAGTTCCGCCGTGATCGTCTCCCGGGACAACGAGCGCCTCAAGCTGATTCGGAAGCTCCATGACCGCAGTTGGCGCGACAAGCTCGGCCTGTTCTTCGTCGAGGGTGAGGATGCGGTCGAGGCCGCAACGGCCGAGCCGGTCGATCTACTCCGGGCCGGCGAGGACGTCGAGTCGGCGCTCCTGGCCGAGGTCGCGAGCGCCCCGCACCCGCCGCGCGTGATCGGCGTCTACCGCCGTGCCGACCTGCACCCGTTCGAGGAGCGGCCGGCGACGCTCGCGCTCTGGCGGCTGCTCGATCCGGGCAACGTCGGCACGCTGCTGCGCACCGCCGACGCCTTCGGCGCCGCCGTTGCGCTCTCGGACGGCTGCGCCGACCCGACGTCGCCGAAGGCGCTGCGCGCGAGCGCGGGGTCGATCTGGACGGTGCCGCTCGGACCCCTCGTTCGTGCCAACTTGGCACAAACTCGGCGGGTCGCGCTGGTCGCGCACGGCGGTCAGCCGCTCGGCGAGGTCGACCTCTCGGGACGCGTCACCTTCCTCCTCGGCGCTGAGCGCGCCGGGCTGCCCGCCGAAGTCGAGCGCGACGTCGAGGCGACGATCCCTGTCGGCTCCGAGTCGCTGAACGTCGCCCTCTCGGGCGCGATCGCGCTCTACGAATGGCGCCGGCAACAGGCGTCGTAACCGGAACGCCTCACGAGCGGAGGCAGAGCGCGGCGAGGTCGATCCCGTAGACCGGCTGGTAGAGCTGGCAGCCCATCCGCGGCGAGAAGAAGTCGTAGCTCTGCATGCTGCCGTAGGTGACCCAGGGGGCGCCATTCCGCGCAAGCTCGGTGGCGAGTCTGCCGTAGGCGAGGTAACGAGCCGGGCCCGAGAGCCGTGCGGCCGCGGCGATGCGGTGCTTGAAGGCCGGGTCGTCGAAGGTCGGAAGCGTCGCTCCCTCGAGCAGGAGGTTCAGGAAATTGTCGGGATCCGCGTAGTCGGCGACCCACTCGTTCCAGGAAAAGTCGAACGGCTCGCCCTTCCTGCTGACGCGCTCGAACAGCTCGGCCAGCGGGAATCGCTCGACTCGCACGTCGATCCCGATCGCCGCAAGATTGCTCTGCACGATCTGGGCCATCCGGTCGCAGGGCGATTGGTTGCACGTGTAGAACACAGCAGTTCTTCGCTTCGCGCCTGCGAGCCGGCGCGCCTTGGCGACAGACGGGGTGACCGGGTAGCTCCCTGCGCGACTGAAACCGGGAACTCCCGGCGGGAGGTACTGAGTGAAGGGCCGCAGCGCGTACGAGAACGCGCTGCCGAGGGCGGCCAGGGCGCGCCGGTCGATCGCGTAGTTGACCGCCTGCCGGAGCCGCACATCGCTGAACAGCGGCCGATGGGTGTTCAGCGTGAGGAAGTCGAAGCCGAGCAGGGGGTCGACGAAGTACCGCTGCCGCCCGCTCTTGGCCGCTGCGCTCCCCGGTCCGTAGCGCGCCGCGAGCTTCGAGGCATCGGCCGGGTCCACGCCGTCGATCGCGTAGTCGGCCGTGCCGGCTTCGATCTGAGCGTCGATCTTGCGTTTCGCGACGCCGAACGTCAGCTCGACCCGGTCGAGGCGATGTGGACGGTTCCCGCCGTAGTTCGGATTCCGCTTGAGGACGACCTCCTGCCCTGGCGTGTAGGAGGCGACGAAGTACGGCCCCGCCATCGGAATCGTGCGCACGCCTTGCGGGTCGAGCGGGGTGCCGATCGGGACTGCGCAGAAGAACGGCATCGCGAGGCGGGTGACCAGGTCGGGGACCGGCGAGGTGAGCCGAATCGTCAGCTTGTTGCCGCGGGCGACGACGCCCGAGATATGCGGCGCCTTCCCAGCCATGTAGGCGGGTGCGCCCAGCACATCCGTGAGGAAGCCATTCGAGAGCGCCGGGCCCTTGAGCGTCGGGCTGAGACTCCGCTCGATCGAGTACTTGAACGTCTGAGCTGTCACGGGCTCGTTCGACGGCGGCGAGAAACGGAAGCCCTTGCGGATGGTGAAGGTGTAGGTCTTGCCGTCGGCCGAGCGCTCCGGCAGCGACTGGGCGACCTCGGGCTCGAGTTGCGAGCCGGCGGGGCCGGCCTTGTCCGGGTGGTTGACGAGCTTCGCGCACGTTGCGTAGAGCAGCTGCCAGGAGTAGGTGATGTAGGCAAGTGCGGGATCCAGGAAGTCGACGACGTTCTGCGAGACGCGAAGATGCGCCGTCCCGCCTGGGCTCGCGGCGGCGGTGCGGTCGACCACTTGCCGGTCGACCGTCACCCAGATCTTTCCGCCGGCGACGGCAATCTGCTGCGGGCTTCCGCCCACCGGGATCGTCTGCGTCGGCCTCCCCGTCACGGCGCTGATCCTCGTCACGGTGCCGTCCCCGCTGTTCGCGACCCATACCGATCCCGCGCCGACGGCGACGCCCGCCGGGGCCTGGCCGACAGGGATCGTGGACGTGACCGCGTGGGTGCTCGGATCGATTCGGACGAGCGCGTTGTCGAGCGTGTCGGCGACCCAGACTGCGCCGGCACCCACCGCGACGCCGCTCGGGCCGTGACCGACGGCGATCGGTGTCAAGAGGCCCGTGGGGTCGATGCGGGTGACGGTGTTGGCGTCCGTGTCGGTGACCCAGACCGCATCCGCGCCGACGGCGACGGCCGTTGGCCCTGCGTTCGGATCGACTTGCTGGACGACCCGGGTGGTGCGCGGGCTCACGCGGGACAGGAGCCCTGCGGAAGGCGCAACCCAGACGGCGGTTCCTCGCGTCGCCACGGAGCCGGGGCCGCCCGGGACCACGTTGCCGATGCGCCTCGTGCTGGCAATGCTGTTGAACTGCGGATCGATCTGGGTGACGGTCACGGAAGGACGCGTCGCGTCCGGTCCTACCACCCAGACCGCGCCCGGAGACGTCGCAAGCCCGGTGGGAGTCTCGGCGACCGGAACGTTGCGTGAGACGGATCGCGTCGCCGGGTCGACGCGTGAGACGGTTTGGTCGTCGAGGTTGGCCACCCAGAGCGAGCCCGAGCCGTATGCGATCGAGTCGGGCCGCGCACCGACGTTCGGCACGGTGTCGACGACGCTGTTCGTGCTCGGATCGATCACGGCGAGCGAGTTCGGCTTCGCGATCTGCGTGCCGGTGGAATCGCCCTGCCCGAACGCGAAGATCGGGATCGCGACTGCAGCCGCGACGACGCCGATCAGGGCCGAGCCGGCGTACATCCTGCGCCGCTTGCGCCTGAGCTCGACGTCGAGCGTGCGCAGCTGCGCAAAGTCGCTCGGTAGGCCGTCGATCACGAGCTGGTACAGGTGCTGGGGGTGCTCGAGGTCCTTGAGCCGGCGCTCGCCCAGGTCGCGGATCGTGATTCCAGGGGGCAGGTCCTCCTCGGCCAGTTCCCTCGTGGTCGAGGAGAGGAGCACCTGGCCGCCGTGGCCGGCTGCCCCGATCCGCGCCGCCCGGTGCACGCCGATCCCGACGTAGCGGTCCTCTCCCACTTTGGGCTCGCCCGTGTGGAGGCCCATACGCACCTTGACCTCTGCCCCCTCGGGCCAGGAGTGCGCCATCAGGTCGCGCTGGCCGTCGACCGCGGCCGCGACCGCGTCGTTGGCCGTCGCGAAGGCGGCGAAGAAGGAGTCGCCCTGAGTGTCGACGACCCTCCCGCCGTGGGCGGCGAACGCGGCGCGCAGTATGTCGGCGTGTGAGCTTAGAAGCTCGTCGTAGCGGTTCTGGCCAAGCTGATTGAGCAGCTTGGTCGAACCCTCGATGTCCGTGAACAGGAAGGTGACGGTGCCGCGATGGAGCTCAGACGTGGGCGGCCACTCCACCCGAAGCCTGCCCACGCCTGGACGCAGGTGTCAAGACGACTCTTGAGCTCGGACTACGCGGGCAGGCGGCAGACCCAGATCGAATCCTCGCCGCCGCGCCACGGGGTGCGGTCGAACCAGCCGTAGACCGTCTCGACCGCGAAGCCCTCCTCGTCCAGCACCTCGCGCCATTCGGCAAAGGCGAGCCACGCGAGCGACATCTCCGCCTCGCTGCCCGGCCCGCGAACCCGCAGGATCAGCGTGCGCGCCTGCTCGTCCCATTCCGCACGCTCCCAGATGCCGGGCTCCCGCTCGACCCAGCGGCCGTGCGTCTCGGCGATGTCGTCGGCACCCGGTGCGAAGACGTCGAAGATGAACCGGCCGTCCGGCGCGAGCAGGCCCCGGACGGCGCGCAGCACTGCGCGGCGATCGTCATCGGTCTCCATGTGCAGCAACGAGCGAAACGGGATCAGCACGAGTGGGAACTCGCCGTCGACCGGCGGTGAGCGCATGTCGCCCTGGCGCAGATCGAGCTCGATGCCCGCCAGCTTTGCGCGCTCCCGCGCCACTCCGAGCATCCCGGCCGAGAGGTCGACGCCCACGACCTCGATCCCGGCCGCCGCAATCGGCAGCGCGATGCGGCCGGTCCCGACCCCAAGCTCGAGCACCGGCCCGCCCGAGCGCAGCGCTTCGGCGACGTAGAACGAGACGTCCTCGACCACGCTTCGTGACCACGGGTCGTAGAGGCGGGCGATCTTGTCGTAGGCCGACATCTCGCTAAGCTTTACAGCGATGCAGGCGACGCACGCGAATCTGTTTATGCGGCCCCGGTGCCCGGGCCGCAGCGTGCGCTAGCACCTTCGGCCTGACCCGGGGCTTTTCACTGTCCCGTGCCCTGCAGACCGAAGGAGGTTCGAACGTTGGATAGTGTCGCCGCGGTGGACTGGACCGCGTACGAATCCGAAGCACTGGCCGCGTATCAGGCCGCCGCGTCGAGCGACGAGCTCGCCGACGTCAATGTGCGCTACCTCGGCCGCAAGGCGCCGCTGCCACAGGCGCTTCGCGGCGTGCGCGACCGCGAGACCGGGCTCCAGCTGAACACGTTGCGGGCCACGCTCGAAGCGGCGCAGAACGAGGCCGCCGGACGGATCGCCCGCGCGGCGCTCCCGGAGGCGAGCGGCATGGACGTGACGATTCCGGGCGTCCGCATCGACCGCGGGCGGCTGCACCTGCTGACGCAGATCCGGCGCGAGATCGAGGACATCTTCCTCGGCATGGGCTACGAGGTCTGGGACGGCAACGAGGTCGCGACGGTGTGGGAGAACTTCGACGCGCTGACCGCCGATCCGGGCCATCCCTCGCGTTCGGTCAACGACACCTTCTACCTCGACGCCGACACAGTGCTGCGCACCCACACGTCGCCCGATCAGATCCGGGCGATGCTCTCGCGCACCCCGCCGCTCTACATGATCTCGCCCGGTCGCTGCTACCGCCGCGACACGCCGGATGCGACCCACTCGCCGATCTTCCTCCAGGTCGAGTGCCTCGCCGTCGACCGCGGGATCACGCTCGCCGACCTGCAGGGAACGGTGCTGCAATTCTTCCGCGCGCTCTTCGGCGCCGAGCGTGAGGTGCGGATGCGTACCAGCTTCTTCCCATTCACCGAGCCGTCGGTCGAGTTCGACGTCACCTGTTTCATCTGCGGCGGCCAGGGCTGCGCGACCTGCAAGCACTCCGGCTGGATCGAGATGGGCGGCGCCGGCTGGGTCGACCCGGACGTCTTCCGCAACGTGAACATCGACCCGGCCGAGTGGCAGGGCTTCGCCTTCGGCTTCGGGATCGAGCGCATTGCGATGCTCCGCCACGGCCTCCCCGACCTGCGCGCCTTCTGGGAGAACGACCTGCGCGTTCTCGGTCAGTTTTAAGTGGTCACCACCGCGACATCAGCCGCTGTCTTCCGGCTGCAAAGCGGCGCGATGCTGCGTCCTCAGTCGCGCCCGTACGCAGCGCGTACGAACGCTCCCTGCGTCCTTGCCTCGCTTGCTTTTCGCGCGGCAGCCAACGACTGCTGCCGCGGAGGTGACCACTCATGAAGGTCCCGGTCAGCTGGCTGCGCGAGTACGTCGAGTTCGACTGGCCTGTCGAGGAGCTCGCGCGCAGGCTCGTCTTCACGAGTGCCGAGGTCGACCGGATCGTGCGCCGCGGCGTGCCGGGCGGGGCGAACCTCGAGTACTTCGTCGTCGGCAAGGTGCTCGAGGCGGGTAAGCACCCGAACGCCGACAAGCTGCAGCTGACCCGCGTCGACGTCGGCGACGGCGAGGCGCGGTCGATCGTCTGCGGCGCGTGGAACTTCGGCGCGGGCGCGACGGTCGCCGTTGTGCTTCCCGGTGCGACGATGCCCGACGACCTGCGGATCGAGAAGCGCAAGCTGCGCGGCGAGGTCTCCGAGGGGATGATCCTCTCCGAGCGCGAGCTCGAGCTGGGCGACGATCACGCCGGGATCATGGTGCTCGACGATGCGCTGGTGGCCGGCACACCGCTCGGCGACGTGCTGCCGCTCGGCGACGACGTGCTCGAGATCGAGACGCTCTACAACCGACCCGACCTGACCTCGATCTACGGGATCGCCCGCGAGGTCGCGGTGCTCACCGGCGGCGAGCTGCGGTCGATGCCGGGCGCCGACCCGGTGCGTGAGGGTGACGAGCCGGTCGAGATCGCCGTCGACGACCTTGCCGCCTGCCCGCGCTACATCGGCCGCCTGTTCCGCGACGTGTCGATCGGACAGTCGCCCGCGTGGCTGAAGGCGCGGCTCGTCGCTGCCGGGATGCGGCCGATCTCGAACGTCGTCGACGTGACGAACTACGTGATGCTCGCGCTCGGCAACCCGCTGCACGCGTTCGACTTCGACTCGCTGTCCGGCGGACGGATCGTCGTCCGGCGAGCCAGGGCGGGGGAGAAGCTCGAGACGCTCGACGGCACCGAGCGCGCGCTGACCACCGACGATCTCGTGATCGCGGACGCCGAGCGCCCGATCGGGATCGCGGGCGTGATGGGCGGCGCCAACACGGAGATCGGCGAGGGAACCACCGCGATTCTGCTGGAGGCGGCGAACTTCGAGCCGCTGACGGTGCTGCGGAGCGGCGAGCGGCACCGGCTGCGCACCGAGAGCCAGACCCGCTGGGAGAAAGGGGTCGATCCCGAGCTGGCCGCAGCTGCGGTGCGGTACGCATCGGAGCTGCTCGGCTCACTCGCCGGCACGCGATGGGTCGGCGAGGGGGAGGTGCGAGCCGAGGCATCACCGTCGATGCCGATCGTCTTCCGCCCCGCCGAGACCGAGGCCGTGTTGGGCCTGGCCGTGGCGGAGGCCGAGCAGCGCGACCGGCTCGAACGGCTCGGTTTCGGCGTCGATGCCGACTGGACGGTGCACACGCCGACCTGGCGTGCGCGCGACGTTCGCCGCGACATCGACCTCGTCGAGGAGGTGGCGCGCTTCCGGCTCGAGGACGTGCCGGCGACGCTGCCGGTGCGGCAGGCGATGTTCGGGCGGCTGACGCACGAGCAGCGGCTTCGGCGCCAGGTCGAGGACGTGCTGGTCGGCGCCGGGCTCTACGAGGCGTACACGTATTCGCTGCAGGCCGACGATCCCGATCCGCGTGCGTACGTGCTGCCGGTGCCGCTCTCGTCGCAGCAGCGCGTCCTGCGCACGACGTTGCGGCTCGGGTTGCTCGAGGCGGCGCGCCACAACGTCGCGGTCGGCAACACCGGGGTCGCGCTGTTCGAGGTCGCGCACGTCTACCTGCCGTCCGGTGGTGCGCTTCCTGACGAGCGCTGGCACCTGGGCGGCGTGCTGCACGGCGACTTCGCGACCGCGAAGGGGATCGTCGAACGCGTCTTCGAGACGCTCCAGGTCGAGCCGCGCTTCGCGAGCGCCCAGCCGTTCGCCGACGCGATCGTCGGGGCGTCGGTGCAGTCCGGCTGGGTCGTCCAGTACGGATCGGTCGACCTCGACGGCGAGTGGAGCGCGTTCGAGCTCGACCTCGCCGCCCTGTTCGAGCTCGTGCCCGAGCGGATCCTCTACCGCGACGTGATCACGTACCCGCCGCTCCGGCTCGACCTTGCGTTCGTCGTCGACGAGCATGTGCCGGCCGGCGACCTCCTCGACGCGGCCCGCAACGCCGTCGGCGCCGAGCTGAGCGAGGCGCGGTTCCTGAGCGACTACCGCGGCGACCAGATCCCGTCAGGGAAGAAGTCGGTCGCGTTCGGCTTCGCCTTCCAGTCGCCCGAGCGGACGCTCTCCGACGACGACGGCCTGCGTCTGCGCGACGCGATCGTCCGGGCGGTTTCGACTGCGTTCGGCGCCGAGCTCCGTGCCTAGCTGCCGCGCCGTTCGAGCTCCGAGTTCAGTTCGGCCCCGAAGAGGATCGCCCACGCGGTGTAGTTCAGCCAGAGCATCAGGATCACACCGGTCGCGAGCGAGCCGTAGGTCTTCGAGTAGCTCCCCAGGAACGTGACGTAGAGCGCAAAGAGGCCGGAGAGAATCAGCCACAGCGCCGCCCCGAGCACCGAGCCGGCGGTCACCCAGCGCCAGCGCAATGGCACGTCCGGCGCGAGTGCGTAGACGAAGCCGAACAGCAGGAGCACCGTGACGAAGCCGATCGGCCACCGGATGATGCCCCAGATCACGTTGAACGCGGTGCCGAGGTTGGCCTTGTCGGCGATCGCCTGGCCGAGCGGCCCGCCGAAGACGATCAGGACCGTGACGGCGAGAAGCGTCACGCCCATCAGCAGAACGAGACCGATCGCGATCAGCCGGAGCCTCCAGAACGGACGTGTCTCGTCCTGGTCGTAGGCGCGGTTGACGGCCTTGATCACGGATCGCATCGCGCCGCTCGCGGCCCAGACCGCGCCTAGACCGCCGACGACCAGAGCGAACACCTGGGCGTTGCCGCTCTGGTCTCGTTGCAGGCTGTCGATGAAGGTGATCACGCCTCGCGGCGCGACGGTCGCGAGCAGCGACTGCACGTCGTCGTAGAGGTTCAGCACGCCGAGCAGGCCGAGCAGGAACGCCGTCGCCGGGAAGAACGCCAGCATCGCGCCGTACGCGACCTCGCGTGCGAGCCCGGTGCAGTCGTCGGCGACGAACCGCTTGAACGTTCGCTTCAAGACCGCGATCCACTCGGCGAACATGTGGACTCTGTGCCCGGCAGCGGTCCACCGGCAAACGTTGTGCGCTCGTGAATAGGGTGATGCTGGTTTATGCAGACCGACCAGCTGACGAAGGCCGAACGGCAGCGACTCGTGGCGAGCCTCGTCGAGCGGATGCGCCTCGGCACGCAGCACGAGCTGCAGGTGGCGCTCGCGGGTGTCGGCTGCCGCGTTACGCAGGCCACGATCTCGCGCGACATCCGCGAGTTGGGGCTCGTCAAGACCCACGACTCGCTCGGCCGGATGCGCTACGTGCTGCCGAACCGCGAGCAGCGGACCGATCCGCGCGACACGCTCGAGGCGCTACTCCGCCAGTTCGGCCGCCGGGCGACGCCCGCGCAGAACATCGTCGTCGTCCAGTCCGAGATCGGCTCGGCCCCGGCGATCGCCCGCGCCCTCGACCGGCTCGAGCACCCCCTCGTCCTCGGCACGCTGGCCGGCGACGACACGTGTCTCGTGGTCGCGCGCGACGCCAGGAGCGCCCGCCGCCTCGCGAACGAACTCAAGGCCGCGATCGGATAGCGCCAGTCGCCGCCAGCTTCGTAACGGCGACCTGAACGAGCCCCGCCGCGGCTCAGTGCTTCGGTTTGACGGTGATGCCGACGGAGCTGCTGGTCGTCGCTGCGCTCGCGTTGTCGGTCGCACGCGCAGTCAGGCTGTGGTTACCAGAGGGAACGTTCCGCCACGTGAAGGAGTAGGGCGCGCTCGTGTCCTGTCCGAGCAGAGTCGCGCCGTCGCGGAACTCGACCTTCGTGACGCTGCCATCAGGATCGCCCGCCGTCGCGGTGATCGTGATCGTCGGCTTCCAGGCGAAGGTTGCGCCGTTGGCCGGCGAGGAGATGCTTACGGTCGGCGGAATGTTGTTTACCGTGTTGACCGTGATCGTCGACGGTGCGCTCGTCGTGCTTGCTCCGAGGTTGTCCGTAGCACGGGCGGTGACGGTGTAGGTTCCTGCGGCCACGCCGCTCCACGTCAAGCTGTACGGCGCGGTCGTGTCTTCGCCAACCTTGTTCGCGCCGTTGAAGAACTCGACCTTGGCCACGGTGCCGTCGGAGTCGGACGCCGTGGCCGCGAAGTTCACCGTTGCGGGCGCGTTGAAGGTGGAACCGTTCGCCGGCTGCGTCAGCGTGACGGTCGGCGGCGAATTACCCTGGACGCTGACCATGCGGGCCACCGAAGGCACGCCGTTGGCGTCGATGATGAACAGCATGTAGTACCCGGGCGGAGCAACATTCGCATTGGCGGGTGCAACGGCGGTGAGGCTCGTCACGCCGGCCGTGAAGGACAGCGGGATGTAGCGCTGCTCCATGTTGTCCGAATGTGTGACGGCGCCGAGCCGGACCAGCGCCACCTTGCGGATCGCTGCCGGGTTACCGGTCGCGATGTCGAATGAGGCGCCGTAGCTCGTCGACGCAGGCGCCGCGTCGATACTCGGCCGGGGCGCGAGCGTGCCGTCCGCCTGAAAGAGGTACGGGGGCGAGAAGATCTCTGCGTTCTTGGCGAGATAGCCGACCTGGTCGCACGTGCCGCAGATGCCGCCGCCGGCCGACAGGACCCGCCCGTCGGGCAGCAGGAGCGCGGTCGAGTGGTACTGACGCGTGACCTGCATCGAGGCCAGTGTCCGCCACTGTCCCGTAGCCGGGTCCCATTGCTCGGCCGGATAGACGCCGGCGTTGAGGTCGACGAGCGACGCGCCGGACGAGTTACCGCCGGTTGCGAGAACCGTTCCGTCGGCGAGCACGGTCAGGTTGTGCTGCCGCCGTCCAAATGCCATCGGCGCAGTCGGCGTGACCGTGGGCGAGGCCCCGTTGAGGTTGACGACCAGAGCATTCGTCGTCGAGGGACCGCCCCCGGCGATCAGCATCTTGCCGATGTCGAAGAGCGCATGACCGCCGTAGTCGCGGTTGATCGTGTCGCGCTGCCCGAACGCCTGCCATGTGCCAGTGCCGGACGTGTCGAGCGCGCGCAGCGTCTGGTCGGGGCCGGAGTAGAAGGCCCGGCCGTCCGGCGCGACGTCCATCCACGGATACAACGGCAGGCTGAGCGATGCCGTGCTGAGTAGCCTCAGGCTGCCCGCGAGCGTCCTGACCTCGGGTACATCAACGCGACCCGAGGTGATGAGCATCTCGCCGTTGCGTAGCGGCGTCACGGTCGGATACCAGCGCGGAGCGGCCATGTTCGGGCCAAGGCTCCACGTGTTCTGCGTGGGGTCGAAGAGGTTCGTCTGGACAATGCCGTTGAGCTGTTGATCGGCGTTCCCGCCGGCGACGAACACCCGTCCGTCCATGAGATGCGCCAGGCCGCTGCAGAAGATGTTTACGCCCGTATTGACGGTCACCGGCGTCTGGCTACCAGTCTGCGGATCCCAGATGGTCGCTCGCGTGTGATCCTGGACGGGGTAGGTCTCGGTGGCGTTGTCGCCGATCGAGTCGTACGCCAGGACCTTGCCGTTCGGCAGCAGCGCGACATGCACGCCGACAACCGGCCAGTCGACGACGGGGCCCCACTGACCGACGTCCTGCGGAGCCCCTGCGGTGGCCACCGCGGCCGCCATCGCGGGGAACGCCCCGACAGAGCGCGTGTGAGCGTCCAGGGCCCGCTCCTGCGCAGCGGTGTGCGTGACCGCGTCCTCGGCGGCATGGCCGGCGACCGTGTCGATGTTGTGCGCGATAGCTGCCGGCGCGGCGAGCGCCGTCAAGACGAGCGATGCGAACAGCGTGATACCGAGGCGGGTCACCCAGCGCTCCTTCCCAGCTAGACGATCAAAACTAAGGCCCAGCGGCCGCGATTCCTACTAGCCGGAAGAGGAGGATCGACTAGCCGGAAGAGAGAAGGCTCACGCTCGGTGATAGCGCGCGCCGGCCAGCCGCTGCGCCCAAGGGTGCGCCGCTTCGAGCTGGGCGGAGAGCCGGAAGAGCAGCGCCTCGCCCGCGGGCGGGCCGATCAGCTGGATCCCGGCGGGCAAGCCGTCGACGACCTCGAACGGCACGGCCGCCGCCGGCTGGCCGGTCACGTTGACGATCGGCGTGAACGGCGTGAACTCGCCGCCGCGGGCGAACTGCTCCCACGGATCGTCGGGCTCGAAGACCCAGCCGATCGGCACCGGCAGCTTCGCGAGCGCCGGCGTCAGCACGACGTCGACGTCGTCCCAGAACGCGACGATCCGACGCGCGGCGCGCTGGAGCGCACCGACCGCCTGCGCGAAGTCGACGCTCGACGTGTCGCGCGCAGCGGCGGCAAGCGCGCGGTTGATCGGCATCAGGAGCGCCGGATCGTCCGGCACCGGATAGAGCGCCGGCGTGAGCTGCCAGAGCTTCGCGAATGCGCCGACAGCGCCTGCTCGTCGACCCACGGCGGCGTCCGCTCGACGACGTCGTGGCCGAGCGTCGGCGAGCGCGTCGGCCGCGCGTCGCGTCACGTCGACGAGGCGCGGGTCGACCGGATGCGGTACGGCGGGCTCGGCCGTGAAGGCGATCCGCAGCCGGCCCGGGTCGACGCCGACCTCCTCGAGGAAGGGCCGCTCCGGCGGGGGCGCCCAGTGCGCGTCGCCCGGCTCGTAGCCCGGCGATCACGTCGAGGAACGCAGCCGCGTCGCGGACGGTGACCGAGAGCGGCCCGTTCTGCGAGAGCTCGAGCGAGCCGCCGACGTACGGCGCGGCCGAGACGCGTCCGCGCGACGGCTTGATCCCGAAGAGGCCGCAGCACGGCCGCCGGGATGCGGATCGAGCCGCCGCCGTCGGAGCCGTGCGCGAGCGGCAGCACGCCGGCGGCGACCGCCGCCGCGGCGCCGCCCGACGAGCCGCCGGGCGTGCGCGTCGTGTCCCACGGGTTGCGGCACGCGCCGTTCAGCTCGGACTCGGTGACGCGGTGATCCCGAACTCCGGCGTGTTCGATCTTGCCGAGCACGACGAAGCCGGCGTCCTTCATCCGCCGCACGACCGCCGCGTCGTGCGACGGGACGTAGTCGGCGAACGCGCGCGACGAGAACGTCGTGCGCACGCCGGCCGTCTCCGTCAGGTCCTTGACCAGCATCGGCACGCCCGTGAACGGCCCGGTCGTCGGCGCGCCATCGCGCGCGCCTGCTCGAAGACAGTCGGTGACAAGGAAGTTCAGCTCGGGGTTCGTCGCCTCGATCCGCGCGATCGCCGCTCGACGAGCTCGCGCGGGGAGACCTCGCCGGCGCGCACCTGCGCGGCGAGGGCGAGTGCGTCCGTCACCTCAGACAGTCTTGCCCGCGATGTTCCAGACGGGGCCCTGCGTGCCGACGTGCTGCGTGTCGCTCAGCGACGCGCAGCACGGTCGACCGTGCCGCGGATCTCGCTCGGCGTCGCAGCGCTCGAGGCAGCGGCGGGCCATCTCGGGCGAGACGCCGTAGCCGGCCTTCCGCGCGCGCGCGGAAGCGAAGCGCGGCGCGGTTTCCGTCACGGCGCGGGTTCATCTGGATACAAAGCACGGACGCGCGCTCGACGTAGTCGGTCGAGAGGAGCTCAGCTCGCCGAGCAGATCGCTCCAGTCGGACGGGCAGGCCCGCGAGAGCGCTGTCTCCAGGAGTCGGCGAGCAGCGTCTCGACCCGCGTCGGCGCGCGCGGCGGCGGCCGCTGCTGTCGACGAGCGGTCAGCGTGGCGCCGATTCGCGCCTCGTCAAGCCGCGCGAGCAGCCGCGGTGAGCGCCGTCGGGGCCGATCGCGCTGCCGTCGCGGGCGGCTGTCGAAGCGGAGGGTCGTCGGCTCGGCCCGGAACGGCTGGGCCGGCCCGAGCAGCGGCGGCCGCGCGGTCGGCGGCTTCGCCGCTCGCGCAGCTCGAGCCGCAGATCGGCCCTGCGACCAGCCCGTCGGGCAGCTCGGATCCGAGCGCTTTCCACTGTCCGGCGAGGCTCACGGCGCAAAACGTACACTGCCGGCGCTATGGCGAAGGTCGAGAAGAAGCGCGCCCTGAACGAGGAGACGCTGCGCGAGTTCCTGCGCGAGATGCTGCTCATCCGCCGCTTCGAGGAGAAGGTCGAGGAGCGCTTCCGTGCCGGCGAGCTGCCCGGGCTTCCTGCACGTCGCGATCGGCCAGGAGGCCGTCGCGGTCGGCGTCTGCCAGGCGATGGAGGAGGGCGACGTCTTCGCCTCGACCCATCGCGCGCACGGGCACACGCTCGCCCGCGGCACCCATCCGAACGCGCGTCATGGCGGAGCTCTACGGGAAGATCGAGGGCTGCTCGCACGGCTACGGCGGCTCGATGCACCTCTACGACGTCGAGCGCGGCAACATCGGCGCGAACGCCGTCATCGGCGGCGGCCTGCCGGCGGTCACCGGCGCCGGCCTCGCGTTCAAGCTTCGCGACGAGCCGCGCGTCGCGGTCGCGTTCTTCGGCGACGGCGCGACGAACATCGGCACCTTCCACGAGTCGCTCAACCTCGCGCAGCTCTGGAAGACGAAGACCGTCTTCGTCTGCGAGAACAACCACTGGGCCGAGTCGACGCCGGGCTGGCAGCACTCGCCGGTCTGGGACGACATGTCGAAGCGCGCGCTCGCGTACGACATGCGCGCGATCAAGGTCGACGGCCAGGACGTGGAGGCGGTGTTCGACGCCGCGCAGGACGCGCTCGAGCACGCGCGCTCCGGCGACGGGCCCGTCTTCCTCGACGTCGAGACGAAGCGCATGCACGGCCACTTCATCGGCGACCCGCAGGTCTACCGCACGAAGGAGGACCGCGAGGACGCGGCCGACCACGACCCGATCACGAACTGCTGCGCGAGCGCCTCGGCCTCGGCGACGACGAGTTCGAGCCGTTCGACGCCGAGGCGCACTCGGATCGTCGACGCGGCGCTCGAGTTCGCGCAGAACGGCACCGACCCGCAGCCCGAAGACGCGCTCAAGAACGTCTATGCCTGAGCTGACCTACCGCGAGGCGGTGCGCGACGCGCTCGCGCCGCGATGCGCAGCGCGACGAGCGACGTCTTCATCATGGGCGAGGACATCGCCGAGATGGGCGGCTCGATGGCCGTCACGCAGGGCCTGCTCGACGAGTTCGGCCCGGAGCGCGTGCGCAACACGCCGATCTCCGAGATGGCGATCGTCGGCGCGGGCATCGGCGCCGCGATGGCGGGCATGCGGCCGGTCGTCGAGATCATGTACGAGGACTTCCTGACGCTCTCGCTCGAGCAGATCGTCAACCAGGCCGCGAAGCACCGCTACATGTCGGGCGGCCAGATCAAGGTGCCGCTGACGATCCGCACGCAGGGCGGCGCCGGCTGGTCGCCGGGCGCGCAGCACGCGCAGCAGCTCGAGGCGTGGCTCGTGCACGTGCCGGGCCTGAAGGTCGTCTTCCCGTCGACGCCCGAGGACGTGCGCGGCCTGCTCTGGTCGTCGATCTACGACGACAACCCCGTCGTCTTCTTCGAGCACCGCCTGCTCTACCCGGTCAAGGGCGACGTGCCGGACGAGCTCGAGCCGATCCCGCTCGGCAAGGCGCGCACGATGCGCGAGGGCACCGACGTGACGGTGATCGCGATGGGCCCGCTCGTGCACCGCTCGCTCGACGCCGCGAAGCGGCCGCCGAGGAAGAAGGGCATCTCGGTCGAGGTGATCGACCCGCGCACGCTGCAGCCGCTCGACGAGGACGCGCTCGTCGCGTCCGTCAAGAAGACGAACCGCGTCGTCGTCGCGCACGAGGCCGTCACGCGCATGGGCTTCGGCGCCGAGGTGGCGGCGGTGCTGCAGTACAAGGCGTTCGACTATCTCGACGCGCCGATCGAGCGCGTCGGCGCGAAGTTCGCGCCGCTCGCGTTCGCGCCCGTGATGGAGCAGTTCGTCGTCCCGCATGCGGACGACGTGCTCGCGGCGATCAAGCGCACGGTGGGGAAGTAGAGTACCGCATGGCGTCCGAGGTCAAGCTCCCGCGCCTCGGCCAGGGCATGGAGGCCGGCACGATCACGAAGTGGCTGAAGTCGGAGGGCGACACGGTCGAGAAGGGCGAGCCGCTCTTCGAGATCGACACCGACAAGGTGACGCAGGAGGTCGAGTCGGACTTCGCCGGCGTGCTGCTGAAGATCGCGCTGCGCGGAGGGCGAGGCGCCGGTCGGCCAGACGATCGCCTGGATCGGCAGAGGCGAGGGCGAGGCAGAGTCTCCGAACGACGGCGGCATGCCGCAGTCCGCCGAGAAGCCGGCGGAAGCGCACGAGCGCGACCCGAGCGTGACGAGGCCGCGAGCCGATGCCGACGGTTCGTCGGAGACGAGCCAGGTTCGCGAGCCACGCCGAGCGAACGGCGGCCGCATCAAGGCCTCGCCGCTCGCGCGCCGCATCGCGCGCGAGCGCGGCATCGAGCTCTCGTCGCTGCGCGGCACCGGCCCCGACGGGCGCATCGTCGCCGAGGACGTCGAGCGCGGCGAGGCCGCCGCGCCGTCCGCAGCGCCCGCGGCCGTGCCGACGGGCGAGATCGAGTCGGTCCCGCTGACGAAGATCCGCAAGACGATCGCGCGCCGGCTGACCGCCGCGTGGCAGGCGCCCGTCTTCCAGCTGACGGTCAGCGCCGACATGACGCGCGCGAACGAGCTGGTCGCCCGCGTGCGCGAGCTGAATCCCGACGTGCGCGTCACGGTCACCGACCTGCTCGCCAAGGTGTGCGCGCAGGCGCTGATGCGCCACCGCGACGTGAACGTGCAGTACACCGAGGACGCGCTGCTGCGGTTCCCGACCGCGAACGTCGGCATCGCCGTCGCCGCGCCGCAGGGGCTCGTCGTGCCGGTGCTGCGCTCCGTCGAGCGGCAGTCGCTCGCCGAGATCGCGGCCGCCCGTGGCGAGATCGTCGGCCGCGCGCGCGACAACAAGCTGACGACGCAGCGACCTCGAGGACGGGACGTTCACGATCTCGAACCTCGGCATGTTCGGCATCGAGCAGTTCGTCGCCGTGATCAACCCGCCGCAGGCCGCGATCCTCGCGGTCGGCGCGACCGTCGACACGCCGGTCGCGCGCGACGGCGCGGTCGGTCCGCCCGATGCTGACGATGACGCTGACCGTCGACCACCGCGCCGTCGACGGTGCGGCCGGCGCCGACTTCCTGCGCACCGTCAAGCAGTTCGTCGAAGACCCGGCCTCGCGCTGTGATCCGTACGCGGCTCGCACGCCGACGTCCCCTTCATGCGCTCGATGCTCGCGCACGCCTACGGCTGGCGGGTCAACCAGTTCGAGGCCGAGATCCCGCTCACGCGCTACGTCGACAACTGGGGCCGCGCGGGCGACATCGCCTGATCGTCGCACGAGAACGGGCAACCGCGTCGGCGCGGCCTGGCTGCGCGTGCTTCCGCGCCGACGCGCCCGGCTACGGGTTCGTCGACGAGCAGACGCCCGAGGTGACGATCTCGATCGTCCCGTCGCGGCGCCGGCACGGGCTCGGGCAGGAGCTGCTCGATGCGCTGCTCGCGAAGGCGCGCGAGGCGCGGCCACGCGGCGGTCTCGCTGTCGGTCGAGGCCGACTCGCCGGCGGTCGGCGTTCTACGAGCGGAACGGCTTCGACGCGCGTCGGCGAGTCCGAAGGCGGGCCTCGGCGAGCGCTTCGAGCTCGTCGGCGAAGACGGCGCGACTCTGAGGCTGCGCCGGGCGCTCTCGACCCAGGCCTCAGCCGCCGACGGCGTCCCTGAGCCAGGGGCGGAGCTCGGTGACGAACGGCGGGTCGATCGCGTGGTCGATCGACGCCTCGCGGTAGACCTCCTGGCGCCCGCCGCCTCGAGCGAGGCTGCAGCGTGTGGGGGAGCGGGTACTCCTTGTAGAGCACCTCGCCGCCCGCGGCGAGCAGCGTGTCGCGGGCGGTGCGGCCGAAGCTGACGTCGATCACCGGGTCGTAGGTGCCGTGCCCGAGCGCGACCGGCGGCAGGGGGCGCTCGAGGTCGGGCTGCCAGCCCTCGACGACCGGGATGAAGCCGGAGAAGCCGGCGATCGCAACGGGCCGCGGCCGCCCGGTGCCGAGGCCGAGCGCGAGCGACATGACGCAGCCCTGCGAGAAGCCGCCGAGCACGAGACGCTCGTGCGGCAGCGAGTCGAGCCAGTCCGACGCTTCGCGGTAGGACGCGTTGAACGTCTCCGGGTCGGGGTAGCCGACGCGCGGGGACGATGTACCAGTGCGCGCCGCCGGGCGGCAGCGAGAGCGGCCCGCGCGGGCGTGTAGCCGTCGAGGCGGCGCTCCGGGTCGAGCACGTCGAGCAGCGGGAAGAGGTCGTGCTCGTCGGCGCCGCGCCCGTGGAAGAGGACGAGCGCGCCCGCCGGCTCGCCGCTCGCGGGGCGCTCGCGGACGATCACCGGCGCGGGGTTCGGCAGCGGCGTCAGCTGCGGCTCGACCTGCGCGCGCAGGTGCTCGAAGGCCGGCGGCAGGATCAGCTTCTCGCCGAGGTGCTCGAGGTCCTCGTCGGTGGTGAAGCCGGGGCCGAGCGACGCGATCTCGAACAGGATGCCGCTCGGCTCGCGGAAGTAGATCGAGCGGAACCAGAAGCGGTCGATCACCGGCGTCGGGCGTGCGCCCGCCGCCGCGTGCCTTCTCGACCCAGCCTGCGTGCTCGTCGAGCGGCACCGACCACGCGACGTGGTGCACGGTGCCGGCGCCCGGGATGCCGCGCCGGTCGTCCGGCGGCTCGTCGTAGACGTAGAAGCCGTGCCGGTCACCGCGCGACTCCCACTCGGCGCCCGAGCCGTCGAAGGTGAGGCCCTCGAGGAAGTCGCGCGCTGCGCGCGGGCGACGACGCGTAGGCGCGCACGCCGGCGAAGCCGCGCAAGCGCGTGCTCCTCGGGGATCTCGGGATGGCGCGCGACGAGCGGCGCGTCGACGCCGTCGTCGACGACGAGCTCGAGCTCGAGACCCTCCGGGTCGGCGAAGACGAGCGAGCCGTCGGTGCGCTCGCCGCCGACGCGCTCCTGCCAGAAGTCGAGCGACGCCTCGCTGCCGACGCGGAAGAGCGACGCGATGCACCATCCCGTCGCCCGCGCGGCCGGGAATCGCGCCCGGGTACTCGAAGAAGGTGATGTCGGCGCCCGCCGAGCCGTTCTCGTCGGCGTAGAAGAGGTGGTAGACGGTCGGGTCGTCCTGGTTGACGGTCTTCTTGACCATCCGCAGCCCGAGCGTGCCGGTGTAGAACGCGACGTTCTTGCGGTGCGTCGCCGGTGATGCACGTCACGTGGTGGATCCCGTGGAGCCTCATGGCCGTATCCTGCCAGCGCCGATGCGTGCAGTCGTGATCGAGGAGGGCAAGGTCGGGGTCGCGGAGCGGCCCGACCCGGTGCCAGGCACCGGGGAGGTGCTGGTCCGCGTGCACGCGGCGGGGGTCAACAACGCCGACCTGATGCAGGCGCGCCGGGCACTACCCGCCGCCGCCCGGCGCGTGCCGGAGGACATGCCCGGGCTCGAGTGCGCGGGCGAGGTCGTCGGGACGGGCGAGCGGGTGATGGCGCTGCTGCCCGGCGCCGGCCAGGCGGAGCTCGTCGCGGTCGACGAGCGGCACGTGCTGCCGCGTGCCGGACAGGTCGGACTGGCCCGCCGCGGGCGGCTTCATGGAGGCGTTCGCGACCGCGCACGACGCGCTCTTCACCCAGGCGCGAGCTGCGTCCCGGCGAGCGGCTGCTCGTCAACGGCGCCGCCGGCGGCGTCGGCACGGCCGCCGTGCAGCTCGCGCGTCGCGGCGGGCGTCGAGGTGACGGGAACCGCGCGGCGCGAGGAGAGCCGCGAGCTCGTGCGCGGGCTCGGTGCGAGCACGGAGCCCGACGGGCGAGTACGACGTGATCCTGGAGCTCGTCGGCGGCGAGCTGCTGACGCGCGACGTCGAGCAGCTCGCGCGCTCACGGCCGACTCGTCGTGATCGGCACCGGCGCGGGCGCGCGGGCGCAGGTCGACTTCGGCCTGCTGATGCGCAAGCGCCTGCGGCTGCTCGGATCGACGCTGCGGGCTCGCTCCGCCGAGGAGAAGGCGCTCGTGGTCGCCCGGCTCGCGGAGGATGCGTTGCCGCTCCTCGCCGCGGGCCGGCTCACCGTCCACGTGCAGCAGGCCTTCCCGCTCGAGCAGTGCGCAGGCCGCCTACGAGGCCTTTGCCGCGGGTGGCAAGTTCGGCAAGCTCGTGCTCGTCGCCTGACGACGAGCACGCCCGATCCGAGACCGTATGCGTCCGCGCCCGCCGCGTTGCCGCGACGCCAGGCAGTCCCACCGGTGTAGCGCTTCATGCGGTGCCGGGACCGACGGACGGCCGCCGACGGCCGCGAGACCGATGCCGCGCGAGCAACGCTGCCGAGAGCGGTCAGCCATCGAAACGCTTGCGGCCGAGATCCGTGCCGCGCGCTCGCCGCGCTCCAGATCTTCACCGCTCCGGGCGCCCGCGTTCGTGCCTGGCACCGATTCCGGTGGCCCGCCCGCGCGCCCCGAGGATGGACTCGGCCGCCCGTGGCTCGTACAGACTTCGCGATGGCGACCGTTCTCCCCGAGAACGAAGAGGCCTCAGCGCGCCTGGGACGGCGTGCTCTTCGACCGCTTCCGTCCACTTCAAGCACCTGATCGTCACCTCGCTCGCGCTGCACGGCGCCGCGGCGATGCAGGCGTTCCCGCCCGCCGAGGGCGACCGCGTGCTCGACATCGGCTGCGGCCTCGGCACGAGCGAGCTCGTCTGGCCGCGCTCCGCGCTCGGCGTCGACATCTCGCCGCGCTTCATCGAGGCGGCCGAGGCGGCGCACGCGAGCTCGGCGTCGCGAACGCGCGCTTCGAGGTCGCCGACGTCCAGGCGTCGTCGTCGACACGTTCGACTACGCATTCGCGCGCTTCGGGACGATGTTCTTCGCCAGCCCGGTCGCGGCCATGCGCAACGTCTACAACGCGCTCGAGCCCGGCGGCCGCCTCTGCTCGCTCGTCTGGCGCAGGCGCGAGGACAACGAGTGGATGTACCGCGCGGAGCAGGTCGTGAAGCCGCTCGTCGAGATCCCCGAGGAGACCGACGAGGCGCGCTGCGGCCCCGGCCCGTTCTCGCTGGCGAACGCCGACACCGCGAGCACGATCCACCAGGCCGCCGGATTCGTCGACGTGGCGCTCCACCGCCGCGACCTGCCGCTGAAGATCGGCAACACGCTCGATGAGGCGATCGAGTTCAACCTCGCGCTCGGCCCGGCGGCCGAGGCCGTGCGGCTCGCGGGCGACGAGGGCGACGCCATGCGCCCGAAGCTCGCCGCGCTCCTGCGCGAGGCGCTCGCAGATCTCGTCACGCCGGAAGGCGTTTTCGGCGGCTCTTCCGTTTGGATCGTGACCGCGCGCAGGGCCGACTGACCGCTCGGTACCATCGCTCGCGGAAACCGAAGCAAGCTGAGGAGTTGAGATGGAAGTCGACGTCGCCGTCCTGGGCGGTGGGCCCGGGGGCTACACCGCAGCGATCCGCGCAGCCCAGCTGGGCGCGAAGGTCGCGTGCATCGAGAAGGAGCCCGAACTGGGCGGCACGTGCCTGCGCGTCGGGTGCATCCCGACCAAGGCATGGGTGCAGACCGCGCACTTCCTGCACCAGGCCAACGACAATTTCGCGAAGCTCGGCGTCAGCGTCGACAACACGCAGCTCGACTTCCCGGCCGCCAACGAGTGGAAGGCAGGCGTCGTCAAGCAGATGACCGGCGGCGTCGCCGGCCTGCTGAAGGCGAACGGCGTCGAGTGGGTCAAGGGCTACGGCAAGTTCAAGGACGCGAACACGATCTCCGTCGAGGGCGGGGAGGACGTCACGTTCAAGACGGCGATCATCGCCACCGGCTCGTTCCCGCTCGCGCCCGCCGATCCCGGGCCTCGAGTCCGACCTCTGCGTCGACTCCACCGGCCTGCTCGCGCAGACCGAGGTGCCGAAGCGGCTCGTGATCCTCGGCGGCGGCATCATCGGCTCCGAGTTCGCATCGATCTTCAACCGCTTCGGCTCCGAGGTGACGATCGTCGAGATGCTCGACACGCTGATCCCGCAGGAGGACGCCGACGCGGCGAAGGAGCTCGCGAAGCAGTTCACAGAAGCGCGGCATCAACCTGCAGCTCGGCAAGCAGTGCACGAAGGTCGAGCAGCAGGGCAACGCGCTGACCGTCTACTTCGGTGACGGCGAGAGCGTGCAGTGCGACCTGATGCTCGTCTCGGTCGGCCGCGGGCCGCTCGTCGAGAACGTCGGCCTCGAGGCCGCCGGCGTCGAGTTCGACAAGCGCAAGGGCATCACCACCGACGAGCACCGCCGCACGAACGTCGAGCACATCTACGCGGTCGGCGACTGCGCCGGCTACTGGCAGCTCGCGCACACCGCGTTCCGCGAGGGCGAGGTCGCGGCCGAGAACGCGTGCGGCCACGACGCGATCGTCGACAACCGCGCGGTGCCGCGCCCGATCTACACCGACCCGGAGATCGCCGGCGTCGGCCTGACCGAGGCCGAGGCGCGCGAGCAGTACGGCGACGACATCGCCGTCGGCACGTTCCCCTGGGTCGCGAACGCACGCGCCGTCATGCAGGCGGAGACGACCGGCTGGGTCAAGTCGATCCACGAGACGAAGTACGGCGAGCTGCTCGGCATGGTGATGGTCGGCCCGCACGTGACCGACCTGATCGAAGCCGCGGTCGTCGCGATCGACGCCGAGTCGACCGTCGAGACGGTCGGCGACGGGATGGCCGCGCACCCGACGCTGAGCGAGGCGATCAAGGAAGCCGCCCTCGCCGCGCTCGGCCGCGCGATTCACATCCCGAACAAGAAGCGCGCGCCAGCGAAGGCCTAGGCTGCCGACGTTTCACGAGACCTCGTCGACGGGTAGGGTCGTTGCATGAGCAGTGGCCTCTTCAGCCGCCGCAACGCCGTCGTCGGGTGGCTCGCCCTCACGGTCGGCCGGCGCATGTTCAAGCTGCGGGGTATTGAGACGGCCAAGAAGCACCGGCGGCCGGGCAAGAAGTCGCTGGCTGTGCTCCTCGCGGGCGCCGCCGGCGCGGTCATGTTCTGGAAGTCGCGCTCGGACGGCCACGACGACGGCTCCGGCCCCGACGCCGGGCTCGACTAGCTCGCGCTCGCGCGCCGCTGCCAGCGGTCGCGCCAGTTCTCGCGGTCAGGCCCGAGATGACCGCGCGGCGGAGCAGGCGGCCGTCGCGCGTGCGCCCGAGCACGTGCACGCGGAGCGGCTAGCTCGCCGAGCGGCAGCTCGGCGCCGCGTCTCGCCGGGCGCGAGCTCGCGCGTCTCCTGCACCACGTAGTCGCCGCGCAGATCCGGCCGCGCGCTGATCCGCACCTCCCAGCCGGTGACCGCCTTGACCGGGTCCCAGACGAGCGTCGTACCCCGCCGCGGCGCACGTCCATGTTCGCGTTGATCGCGACCTTCGTCCTCAGCGCCGTGCGCAGCGAAGGCGCGCCGGCTGCGGCGGTGCAGGCGACCGGCGCGAGAGCGCGCGCGCGCGCGATGGATCCGAGAGACGCGCTCGAGCTGCGCGAGCGCGTCGTCGTCGCCGCCCTCGGCGCGGATGCGCGCGCGCAGCGCCGCTGCGTCGGGCACGCGGCCGGCCGCGATCGCGGCGCGCGCCTCCGCGATGATCGTCGTCTACCGCTCGCTGTGCCATGAGTCCCAGAGTGCGGCATAGGAGCCGCCCCGCTCGACGAGCTCGTCGTGCGTGCCGATCTCCTCGAGCAGGCCGTCCTCGACCACCGCGACGCGGTCGGCGTCGTGCGCCGTGTGCAGCCGGTGCGCGATCGCGACCACGGTGCGGCCGTCGAGCACGGACGCGAGCGAGCGCTCGAGGTGGCGCGCCGCGCGCGGGTCGAGCAGCGAGGTCGCCTCGTCGAGCACGAGCGTGTGCGGGTCCGCGAGCACGAGCCGCGCGAGCGCGAGCTGCTGCGCCTGCGCGGGCGTCAGCGGGAAGCCGCCGGCGCCGACGACCGTGTCGCGGCCGTCCGGCAGCGCGTCGGCCCAGTCGAGCGCGTCGACGGCTGCGAGCGCCGCGCCGCAGCTGCTCGTCGCTCGCGCCGGGCCGCGCAAGCCTCAAGTTCTCGTCGAGGGTTCCGACGAAGACGTGCTGCTCCTGCGTGACGAGCGCGACCTCCTTGCGCAGCGCCTCGAGCGGCAGGTCGACGAGGCGGACGCCGCCGACGTCGACGCGGCCCGACGCGCGGCGGGTGGATGCCCGCGAGCAGGCGGCCGAGCGTCGACTTGCCGGCGCCCGACGGGCCGACGACCGCGACGCGCTCGCCGGGCTCGAGGTCGAGGTCGATGCCGTGCAGCACGTCGCGGTCCGTCGACGTACGCGTAGCGCACGTCCTCGCGCGATCAGGCGCTCGTCGTCGGGTGTCTCGTCGGTCGCCGTGCGGTCGGGCGGCACGCGCGCGATGCCGACGAGCCGCGCGAACGACGTCGCGCCGACCTGGATCTCGTCGAGCCACGAGATCAGCCGGTCGACCGGGTCGGCGAGCTGCACGACGTAGAGCGAGACCGCCGTCACCTCGCCGAGCGTCGCGTGCCGTTCGCGACGAGCCAGCCGCCCCAGGCGAGCGCGGCCGCGACCGGGAGCACGTAGGCGAACTCGGCCGTCGGGAACCAGATCGTGCGCAGGTAGAGCGTGCGCCGCTCGGCCCGGTAGGACTCGCGCAGGTCGGCGTCGATCCGGCCGACGCGCTGCTCGTTCAGGCCGAGCGCCTCGAGCGTGCGGCCACCTTCGACCGTCTCGCCGACGGTGCCGGCGAGCGTCGCGTACGTGGCGCGCTCCCACAGGTAGCCCTGCGGGCGCGCGCTTCAGGTACCAGCGCGTGCCGAACGAGAGCGCCGGCACGCCGGCGATGCACGGCAGCGCCGCGAGCGGGCTGACCCAGATCGCGGCGGCGACCGTCAGCACCGCGGTGATCGCGGCGATCGTCGTCTCCGGGACGGCGAAGCGGATCGTCCGCGTCAGCGCGTCGACGTCGGCGGTCGTGCGCGAGATCAGGTCGCCCGTGCCGGCGCGCTCGACGGTCGAGAGCGGCAGCGCGAGCACGCGGCGCATGAAGTCCTCGCGCAGCTCGGCGAACATCTTCTCGGAGAGCACGAACGACGCACGGCGCGCGAAGAACGTCAGCACCGTCTGCGCGAGCAGGAACGCCGGCGCAGGATCGCGACGATCTGGTTGACGTGCGCGGCGGTCGTCCCGTGCTGCACCGACTGCACGAGCCCGCCGAGGATCGGCGGGCCGGCGAGGCCGGTCGCCGCGGCGGACGGCGTGCAGCAGCACGGTGCCGATCAGCGCCTTGCGGTGCCGGCGCGCAAGCTGCTTCGCCTGCAGGCGCAGCTCGGGGCCGTCCGCGATCGGCAGCAGGTTGCTCATAGCTCCTCACCCCGCGTGACGACCTCGCGGTAGTCGGGCCGTGCGCGCAGCAGCTCGCGGTGTGTTCCCTCGGCGACGGCGAGGCCCTCGTGCACGAAGACGACGCGGTCGGCGCGGTCGAGGACGAGCGGGCTCGACGTCACGATCACGGTCGTCCTGCCGGCGCGCGCGTCGCGCAGCCGGTCGGCGATCCGCGCCTCGGTGTGCGCGTCGACGGCGCTCGTCGGCTCGACGAGCACGAGCACCTCCGCCTCCGAGAGCAGCGCGCGCGTCAGCACGAGCCGCTGGCGCTGGCCGCCCGAGAACGAGCGTCCGCGCTCCTCGACGGGCGCGTCGAGCCCCTCGGGCAGCGCGTCGAGGATGTCCTCGGCGTTCGCGACCGAGACGGCCGCCAGGATCTTGGCGTCGTCGCCGTTCGCGCGGCCCCACGGGTCGAGCTCGTGGCGGAGCGTGCCGGCGAAGAGCACCGGGTCGGCCTCGCTGACGACGATCCGGCTGCGGATGTCGGCGACCCGCAGGTCGGCGAGCTGCACGCCGCCGAAGACGACGCCGTCCTCCTCGCCGAAGCGGCCGAGCCGGTCGGCGATCGCCGCCGTGTCGTCGGGCAGCGCCGAGACGAGGCAGGTGATCTGGCCCGGGTGCACGACGAGGCCGCGAGCGGGGGTCGACGAGGCCGCGCCGGCGGGCGGCGGCTCGGCGGGCGACTCGGGCTCGGCGATGTCGCGCTCGACCTCGAGCACGTTCAGCATCCGGCGGGCGCCGACGAGCGCGCGCGTGATCTTGTCGACCGCCTCGGCCGAGGTGCGCAGCGGGATGACGAGGAAGGCCGCGTAGCCGTAGAACGCGATCAGCGCGCCGGTGTCGATCTTCCCCTAGAGCGCGAAGCGCGCGCCGATCCAGGTCACGAACACGACGAAGAGGCCCGGGATGAAGACCTGGGAGGCGTCGAGCGTCGACTGCGGCATCGCGACGCGGATGCCGGCGGGGCGGACGTGCTGCGAGCGGCGGCGGTAGCGCTCGAAGAACTCGTCCTCGCCGCCGATCCCGCGCAGCACGCGCAGGCCCGCGGCGGTGTCGGCGCCGAGCGCGGTCAGCTTGCCGACCTCCTCGCGCTGGTCGCGCTGGCGCGACTGCAGCGGCTTGATGATCGCCGCCGAGCAGCAGCACGAGCACCGGCACGCCGACGAGCACGATCAGCCCGAGCACGACCGACGACGAGACGAGGATCACGCCGACGACGACGTAGGCGACGACCGCGCCCGAGAGGCGCGCCGTGATGTCGTAGGCGCCGCCCGCGCGCATCGCGTCGTTCGAGACGGTGGCGACGACCTCGCCGGTCGAGAGCGGCGCACGGACGCCGGGCCGGTCCGGGCGGCGTGGTGCGCGACGAGCTGCGCGAGCCGGAACGAGGCCTGGAGCCAGTTGAAGACGGCGTAGCGATGCCGCATCACGCCTGCAAATGCCTGCATCAGCGCCGAGCACCAGCAGCACGAGCGTCCAGATCGCGAGGTCGCGGTTCGAGCCCTCGACGATCCCGAGCTGGATCGCGCGGCCGATCGCGAACGGCATCAGCGCCTGGGCGAGCATCCACCAGATCCCGAAGAAGATCCCGAGGGCGAGCGTGCCGCTTCTGGTGCTTCCCGACCCAGACCAACAGCCGCGCGGGTGAGCGCGTGTCGGGGTTGCCGGGGTCGGCGACGGGTATCTCGATCCGTTTGAGCATGGCAAAGGGCGGGCGGAGGCCCGCCGCTTAGCGATGGTACCGGGGCTAGGTCATCCTCAGGGAGGATTCTTGGCGCGAGCGCAGCGATTCGCGCAGACCGAGCGTGATCACCGCGGCGACGATCGGCACCGCGAGGAACCACGTCGAGAACACGGCGAGCCCGAGCACCATCGCGAGCGTCACCCACGCGAGCGCGCGCAGGCGGCCGTCGAGGATGCGCGTCGCCGAGTAGACGGCCAGGACGTAGACGGCGATGAAGCAGGCCGAGGTGGCGCGGACGAGGTTGTCGGTGTTGCTGAACCCGGCGAGGAGCAGGCCGAGCAGGATCACGGTCGCGACGGCGATCACGACGAGCGGGCGCCGCGGGACGCTGCGGTCGGCGTCGCCGCCGAGCCAGCGCGGCAGGCGCCGTCGTGCGCGAGCGACGCCGCGAGCTTCGAGAAGCCGCCCAGGTAGACGTTCATCGTCCCCATCGTCAGGGCGACGGCGAGCACGGCGGTGGCGTCACGCCCGACGCGGCCGAAGCCGACCGCGATCAGGTCGGCGAGCGGCACCTTCGAGTCGCTGTCGCCGGTGACGCCGACGGTCGCGACCGCGAGCCCGATGTAGAGGACGGTGACGATCCCGAAGGCGAGCGCCATCGCCCGCGGCAGGTCGACCTCGGGCCGGCGGAAGTCGCCGGCGAGCTGCGCGACCGCCTCCCAGCCGACGAAGAGCCAGACGAGGATGTTGGCCGCGGTGCCGACGGCCCACCAGCCGTGCGGCGCGAACGGCGTCCAGTTGTCGCCGCCCTTCGAGGGCAGCGCGATCGCGATCGCGATCGCCATGACGACGATCAGCACCGACGAGAGCCCGAGCTGGAAGCCGGAGGAGACGCGCAGCCCGAACGACGTTCGCGGCGAGCACGGTGGCGAACATCGCGAGCCCGACGAGCGCCGCGACGGTCGTGCCGCTGTCGGTCAGGTCGGCGACGTAGTAGCCGCCGATCAGCGAGACGGCGGGCGTGCCGATGAAGACGGCGGCGAGGAACCAGCCGCCGGTGATCGCCGCGGCGCGTCTCGCCGATCCCGGCGCGCACGTAGGCGGAGACGCCGCCGGCGACCGGGTGGCGGATCCCGAGCGCCGCGAAGATGATCGCGAGCGGGGCGGAGAGCACGATCAGCGCCGCCCAGGCGACGATCGACGCGCCGCCCGCCGCCTGCACCGCGAGCGCGGGCACGAGCAGCAGGCCAGGCCCGATCAGGGCGCCGATGTAGAGCGCCGCGCCGCGGACGACGCCGAGCTTGTGGCGATCGCTCACACAAGCGTCAACGTCGGCAAGCGCGCCGGCCGTCCCAAGAACAGGATTTACAAAGTTGGCACGCTTCCGCGCGCCTTACGTAGGGGTGGCTGCCGCCTCGAACTGGACCGCGTAGAGGTCGTACGGCAGCGCCTCCAGCGTCCGCAGCCGCGGCTCCTCCACGGTGAAGAAGCGCGGCAGCGCCCGCTCGCGCAGCCACGCCAGATCGGCGCGCGCCGCGAGCACGCCGTCGACGGCTCGCTGGTCGCCGCCGAGCGCCACGAACGGCCGCTCGCGCCACGGAGTGAGCACCGTCGCGGCGACCTCGGCGGCCTCCTCGACCAGAGCCTTCGCCTGCTCCTCGCGCCGGCGGCGGAAGCGGTTCGCCGACGAGCCGCCCTTCTTGTGCCGGTTCTTGACGAAGCGCGAGCCCACCTTGGAGGTAACGATCCGCTCGCCCTCGAGCACTCCGACCGCGTAGCCGCCGAGCCGCACGAGCAGCACCGCGACGAGGTGGTCGGCGCGATCTCCTCCAGCAGCGGCGCGACGTGCACCGACGTCGTACTTGCCCTCGTGCGCGAGCCCGAACGTCGGCCGCACGACGACGTTCGCCTCGAACAGGCGCACCTCCGCCGGCGTAGACGGCGTGCCCCGGCGTGCCCTCGAGCGGCTCGAACCGCTTGCGCACGTTCTCGCGGCCGATGTACCTGACGCTCATTTGCCGAGGTGCGCGAGCGTCGCGCCGTCGTTCGCCTCGGTCTCGCGCCGGTCGACGAGCGGATGCTTGTCGAGCTCGTCGCGCACCGCCGCGCGCACCGAGCCGGTGCCGCGGCCGTGGATCACGCGCACGCTCGAGAGCCCGGCGAGCGACGCCTCGTCGACGAACGCGCGCACCGCCTCGCGCGCCTCCTGCGCGCGCTGGCCGCGCACGTCGATCTCGTCCGAGACGTCGCCGCTGCTCGTCGCGTTCACCTTCACCGCCGGCTCGCTCACCTCCTCGCGGCCGCGCGACGGACGCAGCCGCGCGAGCGCGATCCGCACGCGGTGCCCGCCCGAGCCGACGACCTCGGCCTCGTCGCCGCTGATCGACGCGATCGTGCCGCGCACGCCGACGTCGGCGACTCGACGGGATCGCCCGGCGCGAGCGGCGTCAGCACCGGCAGCGGCTCTCGAGGTCGCGCAGCGCCCGCTCCGCGTTCGCCGCGCGCGTCGACGCCGCGCCGAGCGCGCGGTCGACCGCCGGCTGGTCGCGCTTGCGCCGCCGCGCCTCGCGCATGTCGTCGCGCAGCGCCTGCAGCTCGACGCGCGCGTCGGCCAGCTCGCGCTGCGCGTCCGCCGCCGCGAGCTCGCGCTCGCGCTCGGCCGACGCGCGCACCTTCTCGATCTCCGCGTCGAGCGCCCGCTCGCGCTCCTGCGGCGCGCTCGGCAGCCGCTCGCGCTGCCGCGAGCACGCTCGACGCGCTGCGCTCCGCGGCTTCGGTCTCGGCGAGCAGCTCGCCGATCCGCAGCCGCTCCGGCTGCGACGCGCTCGCGCGCCGCGGCGACGACCGACTCGTCGAGGCCGAGCCGCGCGGCCGTCTGCAGCGCGTGCGAGATGCCCGGCCGGCCGAGCGTGATCCGGTAGTTCGGCGCGTTCGTCTCCGGGTCGAGCGACGTCGCCGCGTTGACGGCGTCGTCGCGCGCGCTCGCCCATTCCTTCAGCTCGGGGTAGTGCGTCGTCACGACCGTCAGCCGCGCCTGCTGCGCGAGCCGCTCGACGAGCGCCTGCGCGAGCGCCGAGCCCTTCCCGGGTCGGTGCCGGAGGCGATCTCGTCGACGAGCACGAGCGAGCGGTCGGTCGCGGCGTCGAGGATCTCGACGAGGTTCGCGATGTGGCCGGAGAAGGTCGAGAGGCTCATCTCGATCGACTGGCGGTCGCCGATGTCGGCGAGCACCTCGTCGAAGACGGGCAGCGACGCCGACTCGGCGGGCGGCCGGAAGCCGGCCTGGTGCAGGAGCGCGGCGAGCCCGAGCGTCTTCAGCGCGACCGTCTTGCCGCCGGTGTTCGGGCCGCTGATCACGAGCGCGCGCAGCGTCGCCGAGCTCGAGGTCGATCGGCACCGCCGTCTGCGGGTCGAGCAGCGGGTGCCGCGCCTCGAGCAGCTGCACCTCGTCGGCGATCGTCACCTCGGCGCCGCGCCAGCCGCGCGAGACGATCCCGCGCGCGACCGCGAGGTCGATCGCGGCCGTCGCCTCGACGAGCGCGACGAGCGCGTCGGCACGCGAGCCGACCGCCGCCGACAGCTCGCGCAGGATGCGCAGCACCTCCTCGCGCTCGGCGCTCGCCACCTCGGCGTGCTTGTTCGACATCTCGACGAGCTCGAGCGGCTCGATGAAGACCGTCTGCCCGGAGTCGGAGACGTCGTGGACGATGCCGGGCACGCTGCTGCGCGCGCTCGCGCTGCACGGCGAAGACGGGCCGCCCGCCGCGCTGGGCGACGAAGTCCTCCTGCAGGTGGTCGCGCAGGCCGACGAGCGCGCGAGCCGCCGCAGCTCCTCGGCGGCGCGCTGCTGGTGGTCGCGCAGCTGCTTGCGCAGGCGCCGCAGCTCGGGCGAGGCGGAGTCGCGCAGGCCGGAGCCGTCCGGCTCGACCGCGCGGTCGATCTGCTCGCCAGCGGGCGCCAGCGCTGGCTCGATCGGCAACGCGAGCGCGCCAAGCAGCGGCGTCGTCGATCGCAGCGCGCGCCCGCAGCCCGCCGTGGATCGTGTCGCCACGACGCGCGCCAGCGTTCGGCGAGCGAGCCGCCGCCGCGCGCGGCCAGCTCCGCCGCCTCGCGCACGTCGTGGATCCCGGCCAGCGGCGGCTCCTCCGAGAGCTCGAAGAGCGCCGATCACCTCGGAGGTCAGCGCCTGGCGGTGCGCCACCTCGCGGCGTCGGCGGACGGCTCGAGCGCCCGCGCGAGCGCCTCGCCGAGCGGGGTCGCGGCGGCGGTCGCGAGGCGCTGCAGGATGGCCGGAAACTCGAGCGCGAGCAGGTCCATGCGGACCCGAGTCAAGCAGGAGTAGTGCCGCGGTGCCTATCTTGGTGGGTCGTGTCGACCCTCGAGCTCATCTGGCAGCACGGCACGCCGTACGGATCGCGCTCGAAGGCGTCTGGCGACGACGGCATTGCGTCGGCTCGCGCACCGAGATCCACGCGCCGGCTGAGCGTCGCGCGGCGGCTGACGGTCGCCGAGCTGATCGCACTCGACCCGCACGCGACCCTTGGCTCGACGCGCGCGCAGGCTTCGCACTCCGCGATCTGGCGCGCCGCGCCGTCTCCGACGGGCTCGTCCACCCGCAGCTGCGAGGGCGGCAGCAGCTGGTTCGCGTTCTGGGGCGTGACGCTCGACGACTCTCTGCAGGCCGAGCTGGACGCGATCGTCGCCGCCGCGCCACCCGCCGCCGGCGAGATCGACGAGCTCTAGCCGCAGCTCGTCGACCAGATCGCGCGCGACAAGCTGCTCGACGGCCGACGTGAAGCTCGCCGGCGCGTCGCAACTCGGCCGCTCGCCGGCGATCGAAGGCGTCCTGCGGCGCTCGCCGCGCCGAGCCCGACCTGCCTGACGGCCCGAGCTACGCCTCGCTCGAGCGGCGCCTTTCGCGCTGGGTCGACATCGGCCTGGGCGAGATCAGCGAGTCGCCGTGGCTGCTCGGCTTGCATCTCGACGAGCGGCCCGGCCGCGACGCGCTCGCACTCGAGCTGTGGCTGCACGCCTACGACGACCCGACGCTGAGCCTCCCGGTCGCGCTTCTGGCGAGGGCGACGACGGCTTCGAGTTCGTGCGCGACGGCGACCCGGACGGCGATCTCGACGAGCAGCTCGAGGAGCTCGCGCCCGTCCTGGAGAGCCTCGACTTCGACGAGCCGAGCGAGGCGACCTCGACACCGACGCCACCAGCCGTTTCCTGCGCGAGCTGATGCCGGAGCTCGAACGGCGGACGTGCCGGTGCTGCTGCCGACCGCTTGGGTGCGCGCGCCCGCGCGCATCCGCGCCAACGTCAGCGCGCGCATCGGGGCGCAAACGAGCGGACTGCTCTCGACCGAGGCGCTCGCGAGCTTCGACTGGCGGCTCGCGGTGGGCGACGTCGACCTGGACGAGGCCGAGCTGGCCGAGCTCGCGGCCGCGAAGAGCCCGGTCGTGCGTGTCGCCGGCCGCTGGCAGGCGCTGCGCCAGTCGGACGTGCAGCGAGCCCTGCGCTTCCTCGAGCGGCGCAAGCGCGGAGGCGGCGTCGTCGACCTCGTGCGCGCCGTCTCGGGCCTCGAGACCGACGAGGCGGGGCTCGAACTCGGCGACGTGACGCTCGACAGGCAGCTGACCGAGCTGCTCGACGGCGAGGCACGCTTCGAGCCGCTGGCGACGCCGCAGGCGATGCAGTTCGACCTCTTCGGCTTCCAGGAGCGAGGACACGGTTGGCTCCGCCTGCTTGGCGACCGCGGGATCGGCGCGATCCTCGCCGACGACATGGGGCTCGGCAAGACCGTGCAGGCGATCGCGATGCTGCTCTCCGAGCGCGACGCGGGCATCGCTGACGGCCCCACGCTCGTCGTCTGCCCGATGAGCGTCGCCCGGCAGTGGGTGGCCGAGGTCGAGCGCTTCGCACCGTCGCTGCGCGTGCATCTCCATCACGGCAGTGACCGGCTGGCCGACGACATGCTGATCGAGGCGGTCAGCAAGGTCGACGTGGTCGTCACCTCGTACGACATCGCCTCGCGCGACGTCGACACGCTCGCGGCGATCGCGTGGGATCGCGTGCTGCTCGACGAGGCGCAGGACGTGAAGAACCCGCAGACGAAACGCGCCCGCTCGCTGCGCCGCATCCCGGCGCGGCGCCGGCTCGCGATGACCGGCACGCCGCTCGAGAACCATCTCGGCGAGCTGTGGGCGCTGATGGACATCCTCAATCCGGGCCTGCTCGGCTCGCGCGAGTGGTTCGCGCGCACGTTCGCGCGGCCGATCGAGATCGCGAAGGACGAGCAGGCTCTCGATCGCCTGCGCGCGATCGTGCAGCCGTTCATCCTGCGCCGTCAGAAGGACTCACCAGAGGTCGAGTTCGACCTGCCGCCGATCACCGTCGCCAAGGACTACTGCCGCCTGACCGTCGAGCAGGCGAGCCTCTACCAGGCGACCGTCGACCACTGGCTGCCGCGCATCGAAGCGCACGAGGACCGGTTCGGCCGCCGCGGCGCGGTGCTCGCGATGCTCGCGCACCTGAAGCAGGTCTGCAACCACCCGGAGATGCTCGTGCACACCGGCGCACCGCTCGACGACCGCTCGGGCAAGCTCGAACGCCTGGTCGAGTTGCTGCACGAGGTGCCGGCCGACGACAAGGCGCTCGTCTTCACGCAGTACCCGAGCTTCGAACGCCTCGTCCCGTTCCTCGCTGAGCGCCTCGGGCGGAAGGTCGGCTTCTTCCACGGTCGCCTGAACGGCCGCCAGCGCGACGAGTTGCTGACCGAGTTCGCAACCGACGGCGGCCCGTCGCTGCTCGTGATCTCGCTCCGCGCCGGCGGCCGCGGGTTGAACCTGCCCGCCGCGAACCACGTCTTCCACTTCGACCGCTGGTGGAACCCCGCGGTCGAGCAGCAGGCGACCGACCGTGTCCACCGCCTCGGGCAGCGAAAGCCGGTCTTCGTGCACAGCCTGATCTGCCTCGGCACGCTCGAGGAGCGCATCGACGCGCTGCTCGACTCGAAGCGCGAGCTGGTCGAGAAGGTGCTCGCCGGCCGCGCCGACGACTGGCTCGGCGATCTCGACCTCGGCGCGATCCGCGCAGCCGTCGCGCTCGCGCCCGACTCGACGGAGGCGGCGGCGTGAGGGGCCCGTGGGCGCGCGCGATGCTGGTCGCGATCACGGGCGACGAACGGCCGGACGGCGAGGTCGAGGCGCTGGACGTCGAGATCGGCCGCGTCACGGCGCGCGTGGGGGAGTGCGAGGTCGCGCTGCTGGGCGAGCGCGTGCCGCGCGCGACCTGGATCGCGATGCTGCGCTATGCGCAGGGCATGGGGCCGCTCGAGGAGGCGGTCAAGGGCCGCATCCAGTCGCCGCACCTCGACCACCTGCTCGCCGAGGATTGGGGCGAGCGCCTGATCCCGCGCGCCGGCCAGATCAGGCGTACGTGCACGTGTGACCCGAGCGGCGCCTGCGAGCACGTCGCCGCCGTCGGGCTCGCGTTCGCCGATGCGATCGACGCCAACCCGCTGCTATTTCTGCGCTGGCGCGGCTGCGTCGACGAGCCGACTCCGCAGTACCTGCAGGGCGATCCGTGGCTCGGCGGCGAGCTGCCCGAGCCGACACCGTCGCGCGCGCTCCCGGTCGGCGCCGTGCTGAAGCGCCTCGGCCCGAGCGGCATCCAGCTCGGCGACGAGGATCTCGCCGACGTGCTGCAGCCGGCCTACGAGGCGTTCGCCGGCAGGTAGTACCGCTCGACGTACTCGATCACGGCGCGCTGCATCGAGAACTGCGGCGCCAGCGTGGCGATCGAGGCCTTCATCATCCGCACCCAGTCCTCACGGCTCTCCCACATCGGAACGACCTGGGTCTCGAGCAGCCGGTAGAGCTGTTCGCGGTCGGCCTCGTCGGAGACGCCGTCGATCGCCCAGCCGACCTCGGGTGAGTAGCCCTCGGGCCACCAGCCGTCGAGCACCGAGAGATTGAGCACGCCGTTGACGGCCGCCTTCATCCCGGAGGTGCCTGACGCTTCGAGCGGCCGCGTCGGGTTGTTCAGCCAGATGTCGCAGCCGGGGATGATCGTCTGCGCGAGCGCGATGTCGTAGTCGGCAAGGAAGACGATCCGGTCGGAGTGGGCGCGCGCGAGCTCGATGATCTGCTGCATCACGTCCTTGCCCGGGTTGTCCTGCGGATGCGCCTTGCCGGCGACGACGAGCTGCACGGGCAGCGCCAGCAGCCGCTCTAGGTCGCTGAAGACGAGACCGGCGCGCTTGTAGGTGGCGAAGCGTCGTGCGAACCCGATCGTCAGCCGTTCCGGGTCGAGGTGCGTCAGCCGCGCGAGACGCGACTTCGCAGCTGCGTGCACGCGCCAGAGCGCGTCGTCGTCGAGCTCGCGCGCCTCGGCCCACGGCGTCTCGGTCGGCGGCGCCGCAGGATCGATCCCTGCATCGCGGAGCAGCTGCGTGAGCGCAGGTTCGAGCCAGGTCCCGAGGTGCACGCCGTTCGTGACGTGCCCGATCTCGGTGTCGACGTTCTCGAGCGAGGCCCACATCTCGCGTGCGACCTCGCCGTGCAGTTCCGAGACGCCGTTCGCGTAGGCCGACAGCCGCAGCGACATCGGCGTCAGCCCGAACCTGTGGTCGTCGCCGAACGCGCCGAGCGCGAGCAGCTGGTCTGCGTCGAGGCCGGCGCGCGCTGCCAGCGGCCCCACGTAGTGGGTGACGAGCTCCGCGTCGAACACCTCGTTGCCGGCCGGCACCGGCGTGTGGGTCGTGAAGACACTCGTGCGCTTGACCTGGTCGATCGCCTCGTCGCTCGGGACGCCGACCTCGACGAGAGCGCGCACGCGCTCGATCGCCAGGAACGCCGAGTGCCCTTCGTTCATGTGAAAGACGTTCGCCTCGACACCGAGCGCGGCGAGCGCGCGGACGCCGCCAACGCCGAGCAGCAGCTCCTGACGGATGCGGTGCGTGCGGTCGCCCGAGTAGAGCGCGTCGGTCAGGCCTTCGGCCTCGAGCAGGTAGAGCGTGACGCTGCCGAGGTCCTTCCGCCAGATCGTCGCGGCGATCGTCTCGCCGTCGAGGTCGACGTCGACGTGAACGGTTTCGCGCACGAGGCCGGCGGCTGCCGGATCGACGGGCTCGTACCGTTCGGTCTGGCGGCCGGCGTCGTCGATGCTCTGGTGGAAGTAGCCGGTGCGGTAGAGCAGCCCGACGCCGACGAGCGGGATCCCGAGCTCGGCTGCGGCCTTCAGGTGGTCGCCCGCGAGCACGCCGAGGCCGCCGGAGTAGATCGGCAGCTCGTCGGAGAGTGCGAACTCCATCGAGAAGTAGGCGATTCGTGCGCCGCTCGAGGCGTGCGCGCGCTGCCACCAGGTCGTCGTCTCAGTCGTCGTCATTTCCGGGCGGCCGGGAGGCTACCTCTTTACGAACCTGGTTCGCTTGGAAACCAGGTTCGAGAGTTCAGGCGCTCAAGCTCCCAAACCTCGGCTGGAGGGCGCGCTGCAGCGACGTTTCGCGCTCCGCCGGTGGCTCGGCAAAGCGGAGCTGCGCGCGTTCGTTCCAGAGATCGACGTTCAGCCGCTCGATCTCCTCGACGAGCATCGTGATCGCCCGGCCGGCGGCTCTCACTTCCTCGCGTGAGTCACCTGAGAGTCCTTCGCCCCAGATGCGCAGGGTTTCGATCTTCGCCTCGTCGAGGCGTTTCTCCGGCTCAGGGCTCACAGCGCAGCACCTTACAACTGCGTAACAAGGGGCACCTGGTTTTCAACGGGGTTTTCCACAGGCAGATGTGCACGCGTTTGCGCTGAGACCGCAGTTTCTCTCCTTCCGGCGCCCCGCCGGGCGCGCGTCGCTGTGGGGAACTTACTCCACGTAACCTGCCTGCGTGAGCGACGTCGCACCGGCCCAGTTCCTGCTCGCATTCGCGATCGCCGCGGCCGCGGGAACGGCTGTTTTCTTCCACGCCGAGAAGCGAAAGATCAAGCATCCCTCGGCGTGGGCGAGCTTCGTCTTCCTGTTCCTGATCGTCGGGCTGCCGGCGTACGCGATCCACGTCCGGCGGGTCGGGCGGACGCGCTAGCGGGTCGGCCTGGGGTGGCCCGCGACCCGGACAACGCCGCGATCGCGGCGCAGCTCGACGAGTTCGCCGCGTTGCTCGAGCTGTCCGACGCGTCCTGGCAGGGCATCCGTGCCTACCGCCGCGCGGCCGAACTGATCCGCGGGCTGTCGGTCCCGGTCGCACCGCTCGTGCGCCAGGGACGAGTCCAGCAACTGCGCGGCGTCGGCCCGGGGATCGAACGGCGGCTCAGGGAGCTGCTCGAGACCGGCGAGATCGCGGAGCTGAGTGACCTGCGCCGCTCGACGCCGGTCGAGCTCGTCGCCTTCGCGCGCGCCGCGGGGCTGAGCGTCGAGCTGGCGATGAGCATCGCAGCAGCGTTGGAGGTTTCGACGGTCGCTGAGCTGACGGAGGCGGCGCGGGCGGGCCGTCTGCGCGAGGTGCCGGGCATCGGCCCGCAGCGCGAGGCGAAGATCGTCGCGGCGCTCGAACAGCCCGAACGTCCGCTGCGACCGATCCTGCTGCCGCGCGCACGCGAGCTGACCGAGCAGATCGCCGCCGCGCTCGGCGGCGTTCCGGCCGGCGAGGCGCGACGCTGGGTCGACGCGCCGACGCGGCTCGCCGTCGTCGCGCCGGACGACGCGGCAGATCGCTTCGCCGCGCTGCCGGAGATCGTCGCCCAGCTCGACGAGCGGACGGGTGTGACGATCGACGGGATCCCGGTCGAGCTCGTGCTCGCGTCGCCGGGTGAGCTCGGGACGGCGCTCGTGCGCGCGACCGGCCCGCCGGAGCACGTGGCGGCGCTCGGCCCGTTGCAGCCCGCCGACGATGAGGCAGAGGTCTACGCGGCGCTCGGTCTGCCGTGCCCGCCGCCGGAGATCCGCAGCGGTCAGCTCGACCGCGAGCTTCCCGAGCTGGTCGAGTTGGGGCAGATCCGCGGCGACCTGCACGTGCACACACAGTGGTCCGACGGCGGGGCGACGGTGCTCGAGATGGGTACTGCCGCGCGTGACCGCGGCTACGAGTACCTCGCGATCTGTGACCACACGCCCAACGTGTCGGTCGTCCCTGGCCTCGACGGCGACGCGCTGCGGCGGCAGGCGGTCGAGATCGCCGCCGCGAACGAGGCGCTGGCGCCGTTCCGCGTGCTGCGCGGTGTCGAGTGCGACATCCGTAACGACGGCTCGCTCGACGTGCCGGACGACGTGCTCGCCGAGCTCGAGTGGGTGCAGCTCTCGCTGCACGCGGGCCAGCGCGCGGCGCGCAAGGAGCTGACCGCGCGTGTCGTCGAAGCGATGCGCAATCCCGCCGTGCGCTGCCTCAGTCATCCCACCGGCCGGCTGATCGGCCACCGGCCGGAGAACGCCCTCGACCTCGAGCGCACGGTCGAGGTCGCGCTCGAGCATGACGTCGCGCTCGAGGTGAACGGCCTCGCGCCGCGCCTCGACCTGTCGGGCGCCCACGTGCAGACCGCGATCGCGGCGGGGGTGCGCATCGTCTGCTCGACCGACGCCCACTCGGTACGCGGTCTCGGCGGGATGGAGCTGTCGGTGCGCACGGCGCGCCGCGGCCGCGCGTCGCCCGACGATGTGCTGAACACGCGGCCGCTCGCCGAGTTGCTCTAGCCGAGCGCCGCCTCGATCTTCGCGATCGCTGCAGCTTCGACCTCGTCGCCGCCCTTGGCAGCCGCGGCGACGGATGTCGCGAGCTCGCGCACGAACGCGCGGTAGGCCTCCAGCTCGTCGGGCGCCTTTGCTTGAAGCAGTGCCACCGACGCGTGCAATGCCTCGAGCGTCCCCGCTTCGATCTCTGCCGGCTTGGCCGTGACGCCGAAGTGCGGGCCTTTGCCCTCTGCGACCTTCCGGATGACTGCGCTCTCGGAGTGCGCGCGTGCCTCCGCGATGTGCTTGCCCAGGGTTCCCGCTTCCTTGAACGTGTCGAAGAACCCGCGGTCGCTCATCGAGACGTAGAACCCGGCGCCCATCGCGCCCTTGCGCAGTGTCTCGATCTCTTCTTCGCTGAACAGTTCGCTCATGCTCGAACCTCCCGTTCGATGTCGTTCAGGGCCGGATGCTCTGTGGGAAGTGAAACAGGTTTTTCGGGTCGTACTTGCGCTTGACCGTGCGCAGCCGCGTCAGGTTCGTCCCGTAGTAGGCCTGCTGCCAGTTCGCGAGCGCGGGGTCGATGTAGTTGACGTAAGCCGCGCCGGTGACGGCGGGCTTGAGCGAGGCGCGCGAGCTGTTCACCCAGGCGCGCGCCGAGGTCGGGTCGCCGGCGGCGAAGTACTGGATCGACGAGAGCACGTTGCGGTGCACGAACGCGGTCGCGCCGGGAGCGACACGGTTGAGCGCGCCGCCGTACGAGTCGATCAGCAGCGCCCCCGACGCTGTCCCGCGTGACTCGATCGCCGTCCGGAACCTGGTCAGTTGCGCGGCAGTGGGGATCTTCCCGATGTAGTCGGAGGCGCCGACGAAGGCTTGCGTCCCGGGCGCCGAGCAGGACGGGAGCGTGTGCCCGAGGCAGCCGGCCCAGCGGCGCACGAGGTCGAGCCACGACGCCGTGCCCGTGGTCGAGCTTCGTCGCCGGCGGGCCGAGTGTCGTGAGCGCCGCCTTCAGGTTCGTCTCGCTGCCGAGGAACTGCCCGAACACCTGCACCGACGGCCCGCCCGGCCCGGCGGCGAGGCGGCAGAGCGAGCCGAGCGCGTCGGGCGCGTGCGGCGCCCAGGCGAGGAAGCTCGCGAGCACCTGTTCGACCTGCGCCCACGGCCAGGTGGCGATGAAGTACGAGCCCTGCGTGACGGGATGCGTGCGGAAGACGAGGCGCGTGACGATCCCGAAGTTGCCGCCGCCGCCTCCGCGGCAGGCCCAGTAGAGGTCGCTGTGGTGGGTCTTGTCGGCGACGAGGATCTGGCCGTCGGCGGTGACGATCTGGACGGAGACGAGGTTGTCGGAGGCGAGCCCCCAGGCGCGCGAGGCGAGTCCGAAGCCGCCGCCGAGCGCGTGGCCGCCGATGCCGACGCTGGGGCAGGTGCCGGCCGGGATCGCGAGCCCGCGTGCGCCGAGCGTGTTGTAGACGTTGCCGAGCCGCGCGGCCGGGCCGACGACGGCTTGCGTCGCCGACGACGCGCACGCTCGCGAGCTTCGAGAGGTCGACGACGACGCCGGTCGTCGTCGAGTAGCCGCCGTAGCTGTGCCCGCCCGACTTGGCGACGATGTGGACGCCGGTCTTGCGCGCCCACTGCACGACGTGGCTGACGTCCTTCGCGTCGAGCGGCTGCACGACCGCGAGCGGATGGACGTTGTTGTAGAGGCTGTCGAAGACGAGGCGCGCGGTGTCGTAGCGCGGCTGGCCGGGGACGAGCACGGGGCCGCGGACGACCTTGTCGAGCGCCTTGATCCGTGGGTCGACGGCGCCTCGGGCGGCCGCGACGGGCACGTAACGGAGCGCGGGGAGGGCGGCAACCGCCGCCAGCCCGGCGGCGCGGGCGACGAGCTCACGCCGGGTCAGCTGCTCGTCGAGCATGCGGAGAGACTAGGTCTGTGAGGTAACGAGCGCGTGTGGATCTGGTGAGCGAATCGCGGGCTGCCGACCACAAGCCGGGCGGGTCCGGCATGCTGGGTGCAGTGGGCAGGCAGTGGATCGTCGATGTTCATTCGCACGTCGTACCGACGGGCGACGACGGCGCGCGAACCCTCCAGGACGGCTTGAGGCTTTGCCGGGACGCCGCCGAAGCACGGCACGCGTGTCCTCTATGCGACGCCGCACATTCACGCGAAGTGGGATCACTATCCGCTGACGGCGGAGCGGCTGCGGCGCTACGACGAGGCGTTCCCGGTGCTGCGGGCCGCGTGCAAGCAGTTCGGTCTCGACCTGCGGCGTGGCTTCGAGGTGTATCCCGGTGCGCTGCCCGGCACCGCCGATCTGCGTGAGTACGGCCTCGGGGAGAGCGGTGCGTATCTGGTCGAGTTCCCGGGCTTCTGGACACCGGAGCGCGATGCGCTCGCGCTCGTCCGCCGCGAGGCGGAGCGGGCGGAGCAGGCGGGCTTGCTGCCCGTGCTGGCGCATCCCGAGCGCTGCGCGCAGATCGCCGCCGAGCCGGAGCTGGTGGCCGAGTTCGCCGACCGGGGCTGGCTGCTCGCGCTGAACGGCCTGAGCCTCGACGGCCGGCACGGCCCGAAGTCGCAGACGGCTGCGTGGCAGCTACTCGAAACGGGCTACGGCGACCTGGTCGCGAGCGATGCGCACGGCCCGAACCGCAATGCGCGCCTCGACTGGGCGTACGAGCTGGCGGCGTCGCGGCTCGGCGTCGAGCGTGCCGCGGCCTGTTCGACGGCAGCGCCCTGGCGCGAGCCGGCGACCGTTCCGTCGCCGCCTGATTGAATCACCGGCTTGCCCGGTATCTCAGCCGCGGAGTTCGAAACGCGGCGTGCGCGGCTACTCAAGCGCACCCGCGACTCGGCCCTTTCCGGCTACGTCCTCTTCGACGACAAGTACATCCAGTACTTCACGGGCTTCAACTTCCTCGCGACCGAGCGGCCGGTCGCTGTCGCGTCGAACCTCGCGGGCGAGCTGGCGGTGTTCGTGCCGGAGTTCGAGGTCGAGCGCGTGAAGGCCGAGACGGACTTCGAGCGGATCGAGTCGTATCCGGAGTACCCGGGCCGCGAGCATCCGATGAAGCTGCTCGCGCGGCTGATCGCCGACCTCGGTGTCGGCGTCGCGTTCGGCGCCGACCAGGACGGCTATCCGGGCATCCTCGGCTACGAAGGCCCGCCGCTGAGCGAGGTCACCGGCGCGAGAGTCGGCTCGGCTTGCCGCGTGGATCGAGCAGATGATGCGGATCAAGAGCAAGGCCGAGATCGAGTTGATCCGCGAGAGCGCGAAGTGGTGCGGCGTCGCGCACCGGTTGCTGCAGGAGTACTCGGTACCGGGCGCGACGGAGGCGGAGGCGTCGTTGCGCGCGAGCCACGAGGCGACGCTCGAGCTGCTCTCGACGCTCGGCGACGAGTTCGGCGGCCAGCAGGCGTCGAGCGACGGCGCGACGGCCGGCTACCGCGGCCAGATCGGCAAGAGGAGCGCGTGGGCGCACGCCGTCGCGCACAACATCGAGTTCAAGCCCGGTGACGTGCTGGTGACGGAGACGAGCGCGCCGATCTGGGGCTACAACGCCGAGCTCGAGCGGGCGATGATCATCGGCCCGCCGACCGACGAGATGCGGCGGCTGTTCGACCACATGGTCGCGGCGCAGGACGTCGCGTTCGCCGCGCTACGACCGGGCGTGACGTGCGCGGACGTCGACAGCGCGGTCCTGAAGTACTTCGAGGACAACGACCTGCTGCCGTACTGGCGGCAGCACGTCGGGCACGCGATCGGGCTGCGGAATCACGAGGCGCCGTTCCTCGACGTCGGCGATCACACGGTCGATCGAGGCGGGGATGGTGTTCACGATCGAGCCGGGGCTCTACTCGGACGCGGTCGGTGGGTTCCGCCACTCGGACACGGTCGTCGTGACCGAGGATGGAATCGACGATGCTCACCGACTACCCACGCGACCTCCAAGACCTGATCATCGAGGCGTAGCGAGCGCGTATGGCAGACGACGGTTATCTCTCCGAGCTCGCGCGCGAGCTGGCCGCGGACGCGCTCGAGCGGTTCCTCCGTTACGTCCAGATCGACACGGCGTCCGACCCGAAGTCAACGTCGTATCCGTCGAGCGAGAAGCAACTCGACCTGCTGCGCCTGCTTGCCGACGAGTGTCGGGAGGCGGGGCTCGCCGACGTGCTGATCGACGAGTACGGCTACGTGACGGCGTCCGTTCCGGCGACGGTCGACCGAGCTGTTCCAACGCTGGGCTTCCTCGCCCACGTGGATACCTATCCCGGCGTGACGGGTGCCGGTGTGAAGCCGCAGGTCGTCCGCTACGAGGGTGGCGACCTGGCGCTGCCGGGCGATCCAACGCAGGTGCTCTCGCCGCGTGACACGCCGGCACTGGCCGAGCACATAGGACACGAACTGGTGACGAGCGACGGGACGACGCTGCTCGGCGCCGACGACAAGGCCGGAGTGTCGGAGATCATGGCCGCCGCTGCGTATCTCGTTCGCCACCCCGAGATCGAGCATGGGCTGATTCGAGTTCTGTTCAACCCGGACGAGGAGGTCGGGCGCGGCACGGACCACCTCGACCTCGCGGCGTTCGGCGCCGATGTCGCCTACACGCTCGACGGGTCGAGTCGCGGCGAGATCGAAGCCGAGACGTTCAGCGCGATGAAGGCCACCGTCACCTTTGTCGGTCGGTCCGCCCACTCGGGAACGGCCAAGGGCGCACTCGTGAACGCGGTCAAGGCGGCCGGGGATTTCCTCGCCGCCCTCCCGCGCGAGGGGCTCTCCCCAGAGACCACCGACGGACGCGAGGGGTTCGTCCATCCGGACGAGGTCGTGGGGAACGTCGAGAAGACGACCGTCGTCCTCATCCTGCGTGACTTCGACGAGGCGGGTCTCGATACGCACGCCGAGCTGGTGGGCCGGCTCGCCGACGAAGCAGCCGCAGGTCGCGGTGCGGAGGTCGAGGTGACGCTCGTGCGGGAGTACTCGAACATGAGCCACTTCATCCAGGATCCGTGGATCGTCGAGGCTGCGGAGGAGGCGATCCGCAGAGCGGGCGTCGAGCCGAAGCGTGCGAGCATCCGCGGCGGCACGGACGGATCACGGCTCTCGGAGAAGGGGTTGCCGTGCCCGAACCTCTCGACCGGCGGGCATGACTACCACTCGCGGCGGGAGTGGGTCTGTGTCCCGGACATGGGAGCCGCCGCCTCGACGATCGTTCACCTCGTTCAGGTCTGGTGCGGCGGGGCGTCTGGAACGTAGAGACCTTTCGACACGTTAGGGGCGGGATGACTTCCGGAACGGTGCGACCGCCTATTCGCATCTAAGGAGGCAGTTCGGGAATAGCACGTGGCCGGGCGACGCTAGCCGTTCGCCTCGATCGGCGTGAAGTCCGCCTGACCGTTCGGGTCGGGATGCGACATCCGGACGACCATAACCCAACCCTCTCGATCTGTTCTCCCGCGATGCTTACCGAGGAGCCAAGCCGAATCGCGAACATTCATCGTTGAGCACTACCGAGAGCGCCACTCGCATGGGCGAGCGTTCCGGAATGACCCCCGGCAATCGGTTTGTGCGGGTCGGGGACGAGTTTCAGTGATGCAGGAATCGAGTGTAGGTTCCTTTGCATGCCGCGGGACCTGCCCACGGGTGTCGTCACGCTGCTCTTCACGGATGTCGAGGGCTCGACACGGCTGCTGCAGGAGCTCGGCGACGGTTACGGCGACGCGTTGCACGAGCATCGCCGCCGTCTGCGGGCCGCGTTCGTGGCGCACGGCGGAGTCGAGGTGGATACGCAGGGCGATGCGTTCTTTGTGGCGTTCAGCCGTGCCTCGGATGCGGTGGCGGCTGCCGAGGACGCTCAGCGCGCGCTGGCGGGGGGTCCGATCCGGGTGCGCATGGGTCTGCACACGGGTGAGCCGCGGCTGAGCCAGGAGGGCTACGTGGGTCTGGACGTCCACCGGGGCGCACGGATCGCCGCAGTGGGCCATGGGGGGCAGGTTCTGCTCTCGAGCACGACTCGTGCGCTCGTGGACGCAGACTTCCGCGACCTCGGGCCGCACCGGCTCAAGGATCTGAGCGCGCCCGAGCAGATCTTCCAGCTCGAGGTCGACGGGCTGTCGTCCGACTTCCCGCTTCTGAAAACGCTCGAGGTCGGGATGAGGAGCCTGCCCTCACCGGGCACGTCGTTCGTCGGGCGCGCGACGGAGCTCGAGGCGATCGACGGGCTGCTCGAGGATCCGGAGTGCCGCCTGCTGACTCTCGTCGGCCCGGGCGGAGTCGGCAAGACGCGGCTCGCGCTCGAGGCGGCGGCACGGCGGATCGAGCGCTACCCGCACGGCGTGCATTTCGTGCCGCTCGTCTCCGTCCCGGCGCCGGAGCTCCTCGCACCGGCCGTCGCCGAAGCGGTCCACTTTCCCCTGAGCGGCTTCTCGGCGCAGGAGCAGCTGCTCGACTACCTGAGCGAGCGCTCGACCCTGCTCGTGCTGGACAACTTCGAGCACCTGGTAGACGGCTCCGCCCTGCTCGGCGAACTGATCGAGCGAGCCCCGGGAGTCGAGCTCCTCACCACGTCGCGCGAACGACTCAACGTGCAAAGCGAATGGGTGTACGACGTCGAAGGGCTCGGACTCACGGAGAACGGCGGGGGAGGTGCGCTCCGGCTCTTTGTCGAGCGGGCGGCGCAGGCGAGACCGGGGTTCGTCCTCGACGAGGAGGAGCGCCTGCAGGCGCTCCGGATCTGCCGGCTCGTAGCGGGCATGCCGCTCGGCATCGAGCTCGCCGCCGCGTGGGTGTCGATGCTCTCCTGCGTGGAGATCGCCGACGAGATCGAGCGGAACGTCGACTTCCTGGCCACCTCGATGCGGGACGTGCCCGAGCGGCACCGAAGCCTGCGCGCCGCGTTCGACCAGTCGTGGCGGCTCCTTTCCGACGAGCAGCGCGACGCGTTCGCGCAGCTGTCGGTCTTCCGCGGCGGCTTCGACCGTGACGCGGCGAAGGCGGTCGCCGGCGCCGACCTCCGTCTGCTGTCCGAGCTCGCTTCGAAGTCGCTCGTCCGCCGTCCCGACTTCGGCCGCTTCGAGCTACACGAGCTGCTGCGGCAATACGCGGCGGAGAAGCTCGGCGTGGGATCGGCCGACGCCTCCGCATCGACACGCGAGCGTCATGCGCGCCACTACTCCGGGATGCTCTTGGCGCGCCAGGGGGCGCTGATGGGGCCGGAGATGACGGTCGCGCGGGACGAGTTGCGCGGCGAGCTCGACAACCTCCGCGCGGCGCTCGCGTGGATCGTGAGCGAGGACGACGAGCGGACGGCGCTGGCCGTACTCGAAGCCTTCTACACGTTCTTGTGGATGCACAGCTGGTTCGAAGGGGCCGAGACGCTCGAGCCGCTCGCGCGAACGGCCGGCTTCGACCCGGACGACCCTGGGAGCGCGAGCGCCGTCGGGCTGGCGGCGGCAACGTGCCGGATCGCGATCAGCGCGCGACTCGGATACGACCCGGCCGCGGAGGAGCTCGCCCTCCGATGCTTGCCCGTCCTGCGGGCGCGGAACCTGGAGCGAGACGTTGGACGCTGCCTGTGCGCGCTCGGCATCGTCGCCGTGTACCGCGACGTCTTCACGGAGGCTGTGTCCTTCCTCGAAGAGGGGATCGAACTCGCGAGAGCAACCGATGACACCTTCACCGAGACCGGAGCGCTGATGGACCTCGGTTTCGCCCACCTCCTGATGGACGACCTCGACGTCGCAGGCGACGCGTTCGAGGCCGCGAACGCCCTCTGCGACAGGCTTGGGAACCCCATTTTCCGCGCGTACGGGATCGGCAAGCTAGGCCTTCTCGCCGACGCAGAAGAGCGCTACCGCGATGCGCTTCGGCTGCACCTGGAGGGCTACGACCTGTTCACCTCCCTCGGCGAGACCGCGGGATCGGGCTACGCGCTCAGCCGCGCGAGCTCGAGCGCGTTCGCGCTGCGCGAATACTCCGAGGCCTTGCGGCTCGGACGCGCCGGCTACGAGGCGTTCTCGGAGAGCAACCACCGCTGGGGGCTGATCACGGCGCTCTGCAGCATCGGCTTCGCCGCGCTGGCGCTCGGAGACGGCGCAGAGGCACACGAGCGCTTCTTCGAGGCTCTCGAACGTGCGCGCACATCAGAGGCCGTCTCGCTCGAGCTTCTTGCACTGAGCGGGATCGGCGCGTGCCTCGCGGAGGATTCCGCCCGACAGGAGCGCGCCGCCGTCCTTCTCGCGTTCGCGACAAGCCATGAGCAGCTGCCCGCTTCCTACGGGCGCGCAGCACGCCCGGCCCTCGAGCGGCTCGAGGAGCGACTGCCGCCGGAGCAACTCGGCGCGGCCCGCGACGCCGCAGCCCAGGCCAACCTGGACGACCTCGTCGAGCAGGCGCTAGCCGCCGTGTCGGTCGTAACGCCACCAGTCCGCGTCTAGTTCTTGGGCTGCGCCGCGGCGTCTCATTTCCGGCCTAACAGCTCCCGGAACTAGAACGGTCACCTCGGCCAGTGTTCTGGAATGACCCCTGAGCGGCCCGCCATACTGGCGAGCGTGCAGAGAGACTAACGGGGGGTGGCCGGGTGGAGTCGGAGCAGTGCGGAATCGTTCTCGAATCGTCTGTCGCCGTCAGTCCTGAGACGTTGAACCGCGTCGTATGTTCGGCTGCGCGAACGTCCTGTCGCTGCCTCGATGGGTCAGGCGAGAGGACGCTCGCCCCAGGCTATGGCTCTGCGGCCGGAACCGTCGGAGGCGACCAGACGTATGGCGTGGTCGTCGTGACCGCGGTGAAGCCGAGACGCTCGAGGATGGGACGGCTGTCGTCGGAGGCGTCCGTCTCGAGGTAGCGGAAGCGCTCTGATGCGGCGAGGTTCGCCCGGTAGGTGACGACGGCGCGGTAGATCCCGCGCCGACGCCACTCCGGCAGGGTCGCGCCGCCCCAGAAGGTCGCGAACTCGGTGCCGCGCTCGAAGCGGATCCAGGCGGCGCAGACGACGGTCGCGCCGGCCTCAGCAACGACGACCGCGAGCGCGTCCGGATCGACCGCACGCTCCGACTCGAGCATGTTGACGAGCCAGTTCTGCTGGTCCTCTTCACCCCACACGGCCTGCTCGAGCCCGGCGATCCGTTCGAAGTCGGCGCGGCTCGTCACCTCCCGCAGCGAAACGCCCTCGGGCGGTCGCACCTCCCCGGCGATCTCCGCGACCGGCGCAATCACGACCGTCTCCGTGTCCTCGGGCACGAACCCCACCGCGCGTAGCCGCCGCGCCAGATCTCCGGGCCGATCGTGCCCGTGCAGCTTCCACTCGAAGCGCTCGCCGCGCTCGGCAAACACACGCACCTGACACGCGATCAACTCGTCGAGGTCCGCACCCTCGAGCCCGCCAAGGTCGCGATAGACGACGAAGCCGCGGCCCGCCAAACCGAAGAACCGCAACAGCGGCCCGTCCCGCTCGACTGTGACACCCCGCGGCAACGGATCAGGAACGCGGTCGCGAACCTGCGCGTCGTAGGCGGCCAACAGCTCCGACACATCGGGCACCAGCACACGCTACTCTCAGCCGCTCGCCAACCGGGTCAGCTGCCGGGCAGTCATTCTCGCACGCTCGCGCAGGCGAGTGGTGCTGCGTGTAGCTGTTGGTCTCGGAATGCTCTAGCCTCGGCTGGTGTTGGTCTGCGCGAGTTGCGGTCGTGAGACGCCTGAGGGTTTCCCGCGTTGTGCCAACTGTGGCGCGCCCGCTGACACGTCTGCGGCTGCGCGTGAGGTGCGGAAGACGGTGTCGGTGGTGTTCTGCGACGTGGCGGTAGAGCCCTTCCCAGTTAGTCGCGATGCCGAAGCAGGCCGCAGCGAGTGTGATCTGGCGGGCACAGACCATGGTGTGCGGCCGGTTCTCGAGCTTGTCATTGACCCGATTGTTGACTGCATTGACAAAGGCACCGCGAAGGAAGAGAGTGGCGCCAATCTGTGGCTGGCAAGAGCGCTTAGAGGGGAGAGCGCTTTTGTCGTTCTAGGCGGGAACGCTGCTCGGCCATTGACAGCGGCCAGGCCAGCGAGGAGGGTGGATGGCACGCAAGCCATACCGGACGCGAGCGCCCCTCCTCTCCCCTTGGGGCGCTTCGTTCGTCTGGGCGCGGAGTCGCGTCGGCGACCGAGGGCAGTCTGACTTCGACTAGGTTCGTGAACGACATGGCGCGCCTGCTCACACTGCTCGTGTTTGCCGCTGCGGTTGCGGCCTCGACGGCGAGCGCCACGTCAGCCGTTGCGTTCTGCGGAGGGTCGCAGCTCAGCGGCTCGTTCTCCGTGATCCGCGGGAGCGCAGGCGCGGGGAACATCAGCTATCGGCTCGTGCTCACGAACGTGTCGACGACGCAGTGCAGCGTCACCGGTCTGCCGCAGGGCCGTCTGCTCGGGAAGGGAGGGAAGCCGCTGCCCACGCACGTCATAGCTGCCTTTCCCGGAGCATTGACGGCGATCCTCGTCAGGCTCACGCCAGGACAAAAGGCCTATGCGACCGCGCGCTTTTCACCGGATGTGCCGGGGGTTGGTGAGCCGGTCGCGGGCAGGAAGTGCGAGCCGGCGTCGTGGTTCTTCCGAGTGGCCGGCCAGGGTGGCGGTACCGCCAAGGTCAAGGTCGCGCCGCCGACCTCGGTGTGCGAGCACGGTCAGCTGCAGTTCTCCGCATACAGCACCAGCCCGAATTAAGTCGCGCGGTCCATTGAGTGGTTCGGTTAGCCGCTTTTGAGTGGATACTCCCCGCGGTTACTCGCGAGCTTGTGCGCTGCCGTTGCTGTGGTCGAGCGTGTCGAGGAGTTGCATGTCGGTGTGGCTGAGTTCGAAGTCGAACAATTGAGCGTTGGCGCGGATGCGTTCCTGGCGGCTGGACTTGGGGATGACGACCGTCTGGTGTTGGATTGCCCAGCGGAGCATGACTTGTGCGGGCGTGCGCCCGAGTTGTTCGGCGAGCGTCGTGATTGTCGGGTCCTCGAGGCCGCGGCCTTGTTCGAGTGGGCTGTATGCCTCAAGGACGATTCCGTGTTCGTTGCAGTACTCGAGCAGTTGGCGGCGGTAGTGGAAGGGGCTGAACCGGACTTGGTTGACAGCCGGAGTTTTGTGCCCGTTCTGTTTGAGCGTCTCGAGTTGGTTTCGGCTGTAGTTGCTGACGCCGATCTCTCTGGTCAGTCCGTGTTCTTGGAGTGACTCGAGTTGGCGCCAGTAGCGCGTGTGTAGGAGCGGGGTCGGCCAGTGGATCAGGTAGAGGTCGACGTAGTCGAGCTTCAGCCGCTTCAAGCTCTTTCCGAGTTCGCGGGCTGCGCTTGCGTGGGTCGGCATCAACTTGGTTGTGACGAAGACCTCGTCGCGCGGCAGCCCGCTTCGTTTGAGGGCTGCGCCGACGCTTTCTTCGTTTCGGTACATCGAGGCCGTGTCGATGTGGCGGTAACCGGCCTCGATTGCCCAGCTGACGGCTTGTTCGGTCTCGGTTCCCGCCGCCATCTGCCAGACGCCCAGTCCCAGTACCGGCATCCTGGTCCCATCCACCAGCTCGCGAGCCGGCTGCTCTTCTGGTGAGGTCAGCGTCAACGCGAATAGGCTAGTTGGGCCGGCCGAGCCGGTACTCCGATTCGTACTCCGGCGAGTTGGGAGAGCCAGAGGTCTGGTGCGGAGCTGCCGCTGCCTCTAGAGGCCGGCGAGGCGCGGCACGATCTTCGAGATCTTGTCTCTGACGAGTTGCGCGGGCTCGGTGGTGAGGAGGCCGAGTTGAACATGCTCGAAGCCGAGCGCCGCGTACTGGGCCATCTCTTCGACGAACGTGTCGGTGTCTGTGTCGGGGCCGACGCGGCTGATCGTCGTGTTGCGGATTTCGGATCGGTCGCGGCCGACGCTCTCGCAGTGGCGGGCGAGTACGTCAAGCTTGTGTTGCACCTGCTCCGGCGAGGTCGGGAAGAGATTGTTTGCGTTCGCGTACTTCGCGACGAGCCTGAGGAGCTTCTGCTCGCCGCCGCCGCCGATCATGATTCGCGGGTGCGGCTGGCTGATCGCGGGTGGCTCGTTCAGAGGTCTCCGCGAGCTGGTAGTGGGTTCCATCGTAGGAGCCGTTGTTGTCGCTCCACATCTGCAAGCAGATCTGGAGCGTCTCCTCCAGCCGCTCGAGGCGCTCCCCGATCGAGTAGAAGGGCACCCCGAGCGCGCGATGCTCGCGCTCGTACCAGGCGGCTCCGATGCCGAGCATCGCCCGCCCGCCCGAGAGGACGTCGAGCGTTGTGACGATCTTCGCGAGCAGGCCAGGGTGGCGGTAGCTGACGCCGGTGACGAGCAGGCCGAGCGTCATCGTCTCGGTCAGGCCCGCGACATAGCCAAGTGACGTGTAGCCCTCGAGCATCGGGTCTTCGGCGCGTGTGAAGGCCTCCATCTGGAAGTAGTGGTCCATGCAGGTAAACATCGTGCAACCGGCGTCCTCGGCGGCCTGTGCCGTATCCCGCAGATGAACGCGCAGCGCCGCAGGACCGCCCGAGAGCGTTTGGTTGAAGAAGTGAACGCCCACCTGCACGACTTCCAGCGTAGTGCCTCGAGCAAGAGTCGGCGCGTGCCCGCTGCGACCTCTCGCGGCCGCTCACGCTGGACACGATCCTCTCGGCGACCGGGCGACTGGCCTATTCGAGGGAAACGGCGCCGGTTAGGCTCTGTCTGTGACCGTCTGCTCGAGTTGCGGCACGGAGAACGAGCCGAACCGCAAGTTCTGCGGCGAGTGCGGCTCGGCGCTTGCCCGCGCTTGCCCAAGCTGCGGTGCGGCGAATGCGCCGGCGACGAAGTTCTGCGGCGAGTGCGGTGCTTCGCTCGTGGCAGGCCGCGTGCGCCGGTCGCCGTCGGCGCTGCGACGGCTGAGCCGCCCGCGGCAGAACGCCGACTGGTCTCCGTCCTGTTCGCCGACCTCGTCGGGTTCACGACGCTGTCCGAGTCGCGCGATTCGGAGGATGTGCGCGAGCTGCTGACGCGGTACTTCGAGACGTGCAGCCGACTGATCGGGCTGTACGGCGGGACGGTCGAGAAGTTCATCGGCGACGCGGTGATGGCGGTCTGGGGGACGCCGACGGCGACCGAGGACGACGCGGAGCGGGCGGTGCGCGCGGCGCTCGACCTCGTCGCGGCTGTCTCGGCGCTCGGCGACGAGGTCGGCGAGCCGGAGCTTCGGGCGCGGGCGGGCGTCCTCACCGGTGAGGCTGCGGTGACGATCGGCGCCGAAGGGCAGGGGATGGTCGCAGGCGATCTCGTCAACACCGCTTCGCGCGTGCAGTCGGTCGCGGAGCCCGGGAACGGTGTTCGTCGGCGAGTCGACGCGGCGGGCGACCGAGCAGACAGTCGTCTACGAGGAAGCGGGCGCGTTCGAGCTGAAGGGCAAGGACGGGCTCGACGCCGCTCTGGAAGGCCCTGCGGGTCGTCTCGGGCGCACGAGGCTCGCTCAAGTCGACGGGACTCGAGGCCCCGTTCGTCGGCCGCAGCCGGGAGCTGCGCCAGATCAAGGACCTCTTCCACACCGCTGCCGACGAGCGCAAGGCGCATCTGATCTCGGTCACCGGGATCGCGGGCATCGGCAAGTCGCGCCTCGGCTGGGAGTTCTACAAGTACTTCGACGGCTTGCCTCAGCTCACCTACTGGCACCGGGGTCGCTGCCTTGCCTACGGCGACGGCGTGACCTACTGGGCGCTCGCGGACATGGTGCGAATGCGCTGCCGGATCGTCGAGGACGAAGAGCCCGCGTCTGCGCTCGCAGAAGCTCCGCTCGACGCTCGAGGAGCACATCGCCGACCCCGAGGAGCGGCGGTTCGTCGAGCCACGCGTGGCGCAGCTGCTCGGCCTGGCCGAGCACGAGGCGCGCGACAGGCAGGAACTGTTCGCGGCCTGGCGGCTGTTCTTCGAGCGGCTCGCCGACGTCTATCCGACGGTGCTCGCGTTCGAGGACATGCAGTGGGCGGACGAGAGCCTGCTCGACTTCGTCGAGTACCTGCTCGAATGGTCGCGCAATTCGCCGCTCTACGTGATCACCCTCGCACGCCCGGAGTTGCTCGAACGCCGAACGAGCTGGGGCGCAGGACAGCGCAGCTTCAGCTCGCTCTATCTCGAGCCGCTGTCGGCCTCCGCGATGGAGGAGCTCCTGATCGGACTCGTGCCCGGGCTCCCTGCCTCGCTGCGGGAGCAGATCCTGGAGCGTGCCGAGGGTGTGCCGCTGTACGCGGTCGAGACGGTGCGGATGCTGCTCGACCGCGGGCTGCTCGTGCAGGAGGGGCCGGTCTACCTGCCGGTCGGTGAGATCGGCTCGCTCGAAGTGCCCGAGACGCTGCACGCGTTGATCTCAGCCAGGCTCGACGGCCTGTCTGCCGAGGAGCGGCGCGTCCTTCAGGACGCGGCCGTGCTCGGGAAGACGTTCACGAGAGACGCGCTCGCTGCGCTCGCGGGCCCGAGAGCCGAGATCGAGCCGCTGCTCGCTTCCCTCGTGCGCAAGGAGGTGCTCGGCGTGCAGGCCGATCCGCGCTCGCCGGAGCGACGGCCAGTACGGGTTTCTGCAGGATCTCGTCAGGCATGTCGCCTACGAGACGCTGGCGAAGCGCGAGCGCCGGGCGAAGCACCTTTCCGCGGCCGAGTATCTGAGCGCCGCGTTCGCCGCCGACGAGGACGAGGTTGTCGAGGTGATTGCCTCGCATTACCTCGCCGCGCACGACGGCGGGACCTGACGCAGACGACGCCGACGAGATCAGAGGAGAAGGCACGTGCGATGCTCGCGCGCGCGGGCGAGCGTGCCGCGTCACTCGGCCGCGGCGGCGGAGGCGAGGCGCTACTTCGAGCGGGCGGCGGAACTGGCGGCCTGCCGTAGCTGAGAGCCGAACTCCTCGACAGCGCCGGCGAGATGGCCAGGAGAGCCGCCGAGCCAGATGCGGCGCGCCGCTTGTTGGGGAATCGATCGAGCTGCGCGAGCGGCAGGGCAACACGCATGCGGCCGCGCGGGGGCTGGCGATGCCTCGGGGAGCTCGACGCGTTCACCGGGAGGCGAGACGAGGCGCTGGCACGGATGGAGCGTGCGTTTGCAGTCATCTCGGGGACGAGCCCGACGAGGATCTGGCGATGCTCGCGGCACGCTTGCCGAGGGGGTACTGGTTCAGCGGCGATCTCGAGCGTGCGGGCGAGCGGGCCGAGTTCGCCCTGGACATCGCCGAGGCCCGCGCCTACCCGACGGTTCTCGCGATTGCGCTGCGCGCGAAGGCCGCTGTCGTCTTCAGCCGAGGCCACACCCAGGAGTCCACGGCGCTCCTCCGGCACGCGCTCCAGATAGCGATCGACGACGACCTCGCCGACCATGCGGGCACCTGTTACTTCCTGCTCTCGGACGGATGCTTCCGGCGTGACCAGTACGGGGAGGCGCTCGCGCTACCTCGACGAGGCACTCGTGCTCGCGCGGAAGGTCGGAGACCGCCCGTATGAATGGGCCTCGCTGGCCGAGCGGACGTACGCGCTCGTACATGCTGGGCAGCTGGGACGAGGCGCAGACCGCGGGCGAAGAGTTCACGGCCGAGCAGCTCGAGGCCGGCGGCGTGATGCTGAGCCTGCTTCAGACGGGCGTCGAGATCCACGTCCAACGCGGTGAGCTCGACGAGGCACGGCAGATCTTCTCGATGTTCGGCAGGCTGGAGGAGTCCACGGATGTGCAGGACCGAACCGTCTATCTCGGCGTGCGAGCCTGTCTACGCCGGGCAGAAGGCCGGTTGCGGGAGGCGCTCGCCGACGGCGAGGAGGCCATCGAGACGGGACGGACACTGGGCCACTCCTTCCAGACCGTGAAGCTCGCCTACGTGGAGGCACTCGAGGCGGCTCTTGCCTTGGGGGAGGCGGAGAAGGTCGAGGAGCTGCTGGCCTCGATCGAGTCGATCCCTCCCGGCTCGCGGTCGCCGTACCTCGACGCGCAGGCGCAGACGGTTCCGCGCTCGCCTCGACGGTGGTGATCATGCGGGCTTGAAGGCGGCCGCCCAGCGCTTCCGCGAGCGTCGGGATGCCGTTCTGGCTCGCGGTGACGCTGCTCGAGCAGGGCGAAGCCGCAGGCGTCGTCGAGGCGCTCGAGATCTTCGAGCGGCTCGAGGCAGCGCCGTGGCTCGAGCGAGCCACGGCGGCCGCTTCCGAGCAGCACGTGCGCGTCTCCGCCTGACCGATCCGCCACGCCGATTCAGCAGCGGTAGCGGACGGCGATCGATCCTCCGACCGCCCAGACATCGTTGGTGCCGGGCACGAGAGTGACCGCGTTCAGTCCCTGTCCGGGCGGTGCCTGCAGTCGTGACCACGAAGAGCCGTCCCAGTGGAGCACCCAAGAGCGAGAATCGCGATAGGGCAAGCCGGCGTGTGGGCTGTACTCGCCCACGGCCCAGGCATCGTTGGCGCTGCGCGCCGCCAAGCCGAGAATCTCGTCGAACGGCGCAGGATTTGGGACAGCGACGGCGGTCCAGGCCGAACCGTCCCACTGGAGTAGTCCACTCCTCTGGCGCTGCCCGGCGCTGGATGTCGCTGTCGCGAGCCAGGCGCTCGCGGCGGATGCGGCTGCGATCGCCCCGGAGCCGCCGAGCCTGGCCGTCGGGAGGTCGAGGAGCTCCCAGCTCGAGCCGGACCACCTGGCCGAGGTCAGGCCGCCCTCACCGTCGGTGCCGGTCACCCAGACTTGCGCCGTTCCGGGGATGCGGGCAACACGGCGGTACGCGCCGCCGTCGCTGAGGTGGAAGTCGGGGCCCGAGTGCTGGGACCATCCTTGCCGTTCCAGTGCAGGACGCGGCTGGTGCCGGCGAAGCCTCCGACGGCCCAGACGTCGCGGGGCGAGACTATTGCGACCGACGTGAGCCCGGTCTTCCGAAACGCCGCCGGCACGGGCGGGGCCGTCCAGGTGCCGCGCTGTGAGTGCAGAACGATCGTTCGGTCGCCGAGTCGACCGCCGACCGCCCAGGCGTCGCCGCCGCTAGCTGCCACAGCGAACAGCGGGGTCGGGCTACCCGCGACGAACTTGCTCCCGACAGGCGTCCAGGAGCGTCCGTTCCAGTGCCACGTTTCGAGTTGCTGTTTCGTCCCGTCGCTCACATAGCCGACGGCCCAGACGTTCGAGGCTGAGCCCGCGGCCACTCCGACGAGGTTTCCAACGCCGAAGAACCCCGGCGCCGGCAGCATGTTGGTCGAGATCAACGATGGCCTGCACGACGCGGGCGACGCGTGCGAACTGTCGGCCACAGCGAGCAACATGACTGCTGCGATCGTCGCTCCAAGCGCTGAAGCTACGCGAGTCAATGCTTCCTTCTACCATCTCCGGATCGCGCGTACGAGTCCGCGCGATCCATTCCAAACCGTGTGCTGGGTCTCGCTTGACTCGGGTGTTGAGGCGCGATAATGACACCTGATGAGTCTGCAGCGGCTCCGCTCGTTGGTCATCGACCTGGTGCTTGTAGTGACGTTGTCGTGCGCGGCTGCGACTCGTTCGGCCTCCGCTGTCGCTGTCGGCGCGTTTCCCTGCCGTTGGAACTATGACCTTCAGGTTGGGCTGCGGGCTGGCTACGTCACCGGCGGCGAGAGCGCGGATTGCACCGGCCGGCGCGCAACGCTCACGCTCAGCACACAGCTGTACCGCTGGATTCCCGCGAAGAAAAAGTGGCGCCTTGACCGATCCGTGAGTCGATCCTGGTTGAACCCAACAGGAAACCGATTCGTCACGTTCCAGGAGCACTGCACCGGTGGCAAAGTGCGCGCCACATTCAGCTGGGTCTTGCGCGACGGCTCCCGACATGTCATCGCACGGAACAGCATCCACTCAACGTCGGTCGCCGATCCCGGCCCCGGCTGTGCCTCCGTGCTTCGCTAACACCCCACCGCCGGAGCCGTCACTGCGCCGAACGTCGATCAGCAGCGGTGTTCGATGCATCCAAGCCCGGCGCGCTTGTCCGGAGCCACGGCCCCGACCCGCGTGAGTCCTGGCGACGGTCCGGCTACTCGTGCACGCACTCGTCGAGCTCGATCGCAGCTACGCGGCCGAAGCGCCCGACCGTCGCCGGGAGGACTGGTACGCCGAGCGTTTGTCGGCTCTCTTGTAACCACCCTCCGACCGACACGCGGGACGTACTGTCACGACCACATGGGAAGCATCGCTGTCGTTCCTGCCGTGCCAGGGGATGCCGCCGCGGTGACCGAGGTCATTGCAGCACTCGAGTCGTCGCTGTACCCCGAGGCTTCGGGCTCGTTCTCGCAGGATGATCTGGAGGACGAGTGGTCGGGTCTCGACCTCGTGCAGAACGCGCGTGTCGTCCGCGACGGCGAGCATGTCCTCGCGTACGGTGCCGTGCGCGACCGTGGTGAGCTGTGGCGCGTCGAGGGCTACGTCCATCCCGACGCCCACGGACGCGGGATCGGAAAGCTGCTCGCGACCGAGCTAGAACGGGACACGGCTGACCGAGGTGCGCGCAGGGTCCAGAACGGCGTCTACGAAACCGACGCCGCCGCCCGCAGCCTGCTCGAGTCGATCGGCTATCGCTCCGTGCGCGTCTTTCGCGAGATGCGCATCGAGCTCGACGCACCGCCGCCGGCGCCGGTGTGGCCGGATGGGCTGGAGCGTCGGTGCGTTCGATCCGGACCGCGACGCGCCCATGTTTCACGCCGCGCAAGAGGAGGCGTTCACCGATCACTGGGAACACATACCGCGCGGACCTCGAGTGGTGGTCGAAGAGCCACCTGATGAGCGGGCGGTTCGATCCGGCGCTGTGGTGCGTCGTCAGAGCCGGGGACGAGATCGCAGCCGGAACGATCTGCACGGCGGACACCTACGGCGGCGGCTTCGTCCAGATCCTCTTCACCCGTCGGCCGTGGCGCAAGCAAGGCATCGGGCAGGCGCTCCTCGCGGACGCGTTCCGCAGGCTCTGGGAGCGGGGCGAGCGCAGCGTCGGGCTCGGCGTCGACGCGGCGAGTGACAGCGGCGCGTTTCGCCTCTACGAGCGTGCCGGAATGACGCCCCGCCTCGGCTGGGTGATGTACGAGAAGGAAGTCGCGGCAGCGACAACAGCACGAAGACCGGCGAGCTGAAGCTCGAGTCAACGACCGCAGCCCGTGAAGGCCGAGCCTCGGCTCGACGCTACGCTGCTGATCCGCGATGGGAACCAGAGTCGTAGCGGTGATCCTCGCTCTCGCATTTCCTGCGGCGTCGTCGGCCGGGACCATCTTTCTGCTCGACGGTCGCGGCTGGGGACACGGTGTCGGGATGAGCCAGTGGGGTGCCGAGGGGTATGCCCGACATGGCTACGGGTACCGCAAGATCCTCGCCCACTACTACTCGCAGACACAGATCGCGATCGCGGAGCCACGGCAGGTCCGCGTCCTGCTCACCCAGAACCAGCCGACGGTCCGCGTCGGTTCCGCCGCGCCCTTCCTCGTCGTCGACGCGCGTGGTCGCAAGCTTCGACTTCCCGCGCGAGCGGTCGTGGTCGACCGGCGGTTCTTGCTCCGGCACAAGCGTCTGGCGGCGCCGATCCGGTTCGAGCCGGGCGTCCAGCCGCTTCAGCTCGGCGGCGCCGGCTACCGGGGTGCTCTCGTCGTGCGGCGGGCGTCCGGGGGCCTCATGGTCGTCAACGTGCTGCCGCTCGACCGCTACCTGCGCGGGGTCGTCCCAAGGGAGGTGCCGAGGGGCTGGCACGAGGCGACCTACGAAGCGCAGGTGGTTGCAGCGCGGTCGTACACACTCGCGACGGTTCACCCGGGCAAGCATTTCGACCTCTTTCCGGATCAGCGGTCGCAGCTGTACGGCGGCATTCGCGCCGAGCGTCCGCAGACGAACCGTGCGATCGGTGCGACCGCGGGCCAGGTGCTCGTCTGGCGCGACCGGATCGTCCCGGCCTTCTACTTCTCCAGCTCGGGCGGCAGAACGTCATCCGGTGCATGACGCGTGGCCGCATTCCCATCAGGTGCCGTACCTCGTCTCGGTTGCCGATCCGTACGACTACATCTCGCCACATCATGTTTGGCCGACGTCCGCGCTCAGTGTCTCGCGCATCGCGCGCGTCCTTCACGTGCGGGGCGTACGCGATGTACGAGTCGTCGACAACTCGTCGGGGCGGGCGCAGGCCGTGCGTGTGCTGACGGCAAGCGGCTGGAAGACGTTTCCCGCGGAGGTCGTCCGGCAGCGCTTCGCGATTGGGATCAACGGATTTTCAGGTGCGCGTGATGTCGCTCCAACCGCCAACCTCACCGGCGGTCTTCGGCGATCGCGTTCACGTACATGGCTGGGTGCGCGGGCTTGGCAAGGCGCGCCTGCAGGTACTGACGCCTGACGGGTGGCAGGTGTTCGCGCGGATCCATCCGACGCCCGACGGACGGTTCACGGTCACCGTCGCTGCTCGGCACTCGACGCAGCTCCGGCTCGCCTACAACACGACCGCCGGTGACGCGGTCGCCCTCGCCGTCGCGCCGCGGCTAGTCGTCCGGGTGGACGGTACGGAGCTTCGCGCGCTCGTTTCGCCGCGTCTCCCCTTCGAGGTGCAGCGACTGACGCGGCATACGTGGACGCCGGTTGCACGCGGATCCGGAGCCTTCGCCCGCGTTCTGCGCCCCGGGAGCTATCGCATCGACGTGCCGGGAGGGGCTGCCTACACGTCCCTCATCTCGAAGCCGGTCGCCCTGCACGCGTAGGCATGACCGCGTCGCCTGGACCGCTGGCTCGAGCGCAAGCGGTTGCCAGCCGGTGGTCGTCGCGGCCGGCTTACCGCCCGACGCTGTGGCGGTAGCGCCAGACCGCGAGCACGCTGAACACGCCCGCGATCCCGATCGCCCAGACCACTGCCAGCCAGATCTGATTCCCCGCCGGCGTGCCGATGAACAGCGAGCGTTCCGCGTTGACCATGTACGTGAACGGGTTGTTCTCGGCGATCGGCTGCAGCCAGCTCGGCATCGACTCCACCGGTACGAAGGCGGACGAGACGAACGTGACCGGGAAGAGGATCGTGAAGCCGTAGGCGTTCGCCGCCTCAGGCGACGACGCGACGAGCCCGATCAGCGCGAACACCCACGAGAACGCGTACCCGACCAGCAGTGCGAGTGCGAGCCCCGCGACGATGCGCGGCGCATCCGTCGCGAACCGGAACCCGACGGCCAGTCCGACCACGAGCATGATCACGAGCTGCACCGAGTTCGTGCCGAGGTCGGCGAGCGTTCTGCCGGTGAGCACCGCAGCGCGCGACATCGGCAACGACCTGAAGCGGTCGATCAGACCCTTCTTGAGATCCTCCGCCAGGCCGAGTGCGGTCACGAACCCGCCGAACGTCATCGACTGGATGATGATCCCGGGGATCAGGTAGTCGACGTAACTGACGCCCGGCGTCGAGATCGCGCCGCCGAAGACGTAGACGAAGAGCAGCACGAACATCACCGGCTGCACGGTGAAGCCGACCAGCAGATCCGGCTGCCGCGGGATGCGCAGCAGGCTGCGGCGCGCGAGGACGAGCGTGTCGGCGAGCGACTGCGACGCGGTCATTCGCGCTGCTCCTCTTCGCCGGCCTCGGCGACGTGGCCCGTCAGCTGCAAGAACACGTCGTCGAGCGTGGGGGTGACGACAGCGAGGTCGTTGACCACGACGCCCGCCTCGTCGAGCCGACGGACCGCCTCCGCGACAGCGCCGGCACGCGAACGCAGCGGCAGGCTCAGTATCGAGCCGTCTGCTCGCACCGGTCCGTCGCTCGAGAGCGGCGCCAGCGCACCACTCGCGGCCTCGAGCGTCGACAGGTCGGCCAGCCGAACCTCGAGCCGCTCGCCGCCGCTCTGTGCCTTCAGCTCGGCCGGCGTGCCTTCCGCGATCACGCGTCCGGCGTCGATGACCGCGAGCTGCTCGGCGAGCCGGTCGGCCTCGTCGAGGTACTGCGTCGTCAGCAGCACCGTCGCCCCGTGCGCGACCAGGCCTTCGATCGTCCCCCAGAGCGCGATCCTGCTGCGCGGGTCGATGCCGGTCGTCGGCTCGTCGAGGAACAGCACCGCCGGGCGCGCGACCATCGCCGCCGCGAGGTCGAGCCGCCTGCGCATCCCGCCCGAGTACGTACGCACCAGCCGCCCGCCCGCGTAGCTGAGCTCGAACTCCTCCAGCAGCTCACGCGCGCGCTCGCGCGCGTTGCCGCCGCCGAGGTGGTAGCAGCCGCCCGACCATCTCGAGGTTCTCGGCGCCGGTCAGGTTGTCGTCGACCGCCGCATACTGGCCGGCGAGCCCGATCTTCTCTCGCACCTGCGCCGGATGACGGAGCACGTCGATCCCGGCGACGCTCGCCGCGCCCTCGTCTGGCTGCAGCAGCGTCGTCAGGATCCGCACCGCCGTCGTCTTGCCCGCGCCGTTCGGCCCGAGCAGGCCGAACACGATCCCGCGTTCGACGCGGAGGTCGACTCCGTCGAGCGCGATCACCTTGCCGTACCGCTTGCGCAGTCCGGCCGTCTCGATCGCGAACTCCTGGTCCCCTGCCATCTCGTTCGTCTATCAGTTCGGGCGGTGGCGCCGACGCAGTTAGCTCGGGTACTCGTCCTTCCGCCAGACGCGGACCCCATCGGGCTGAGGCTTCGGCGTTCGATCGAGCAAGAAGCTGAAGTACGGCGCGACAAACGGGTCGGGCGCCATCACCGTGTACGTGTGGTAGACGGTGCCGTTCTCGCACGCGAACGCGATCCAGCTCGGCGCTTCGCGCAGCCCGTCCTTCAGCTCGGCTCCGATCTGGTGTGACCAGTCGACGAGCCAGTCGGGCGGATCGTCGATCATCTCCTTGACCTGCGGCACCTCCTGCGCCTGCTCCTCGGTCATCGCGAGGCCGAAGTCGAACGCGAAGTCGGTGTTGTAGGTCGACACGTACGGGAACTCCCAGCCCATCCGCTGCTTGTACGCGGTAAGCCGCTCGATCGGCGCCCGCGAGAAGCAGAGCAGCGTCACGTCGCGGTGATTCACATGGATGAGCGAGCCGTCGAGTCCGTCGCCCAGGTTGGTGCAGCCGGGGCACGCGCCGAGCGTGTAGTCGGGGCCGAACATGATGTTGTAGGCGAGCAGCTGCGAGCGGCCGTCGAACAGCTCGGCGAGCGTCTTCTTGCCGTCCTCGGTGTCGAACTCGTACTCCTTCTCGACCGGCACCCACGGGAGCTCGAGCCGCTTGCTCTTGATCTCCTCGTCCCGCTTCGCCTGCTCGGCCTCGAGCTTCGCGAGCTCGTCGCGGGCGGCTTGCCACTCCTCGCGTGTTCCAACCTGGTGCTCGGCCATCCCATCTCCCTCCTTCGAAAACCGGCGTCACAGAAGAGACCCCCGGCTACCCGAATATTCATCGCAAGTCGTCTCTTGCCGCTTGTGCATCCCTGAAACGCGGTAACAGCGGTACCAAGAGCGGGCGGGACCCTTCAGGCGGCGGCTCGCCGTGTCGATACGGGTCAGATGAGGCGAGTGCCACTGTCTGCGGCTGTGCTCCTGCTCGGTCTTTCGCTGCCGCTTGTCTTCGTGCTCTCCCAGTTCGGCGGCGTGATGGTGATGCCGCCACTCTGGGTGCACTTCTACGGCGTCGGCGTCAGTGCCCTCGCAGCGGCCGTCCTCGCCTTCCTGCTGATGTCGGTCGGCGCCAGGCGCGGCGACGCGCGAACGGTCGTGGTCGGCGGCGGGTTCACGGTCATGGCCACGCTGCTCGCGGTGCACGGCCTCGTCACGCCGGGCGTGCTGGTCGGCGAGAACGGCGTCATCGCATTGACCGGTGGCGCCACGCTGCCCGTCGGCGCGGCGGTGCTTGCTCTGTCGGGTGTGCCGCGGCTGAACGCGCGGCGCTCGATCCCCTTCCTGCTCGGGCTCGTCGCCGCAAGCGTCGCAGTGATCGTGACGGTGAGTCTGCTCGGCGTGCTGGTGCCGAGCCTCGTGCCGAGCGTGCCGGAGGCCCGTTCGCCGGCTGCGTGGGGCCTGATGGCAATCGGGATGCTGCTTCTGGGCGCGCTGGCGATTCGCGCCGCACGAACCTTCCTGCTCACACGCCGGACCGCCGACCTCGTGGTCGTCGCCGGGCTGCTGTTCCTCGCGAGCGCGCTCTGGGGTGCGCTCGCGCTCACCTTCACGGATCTCGGCTGGTGGTTCGGTCACGTCTGCGAATTCGTCGGGATCACGCTCGTCGGCGCGTCGGTTGCCTACGACCTCTACCGCGCCGGACAGTCGCGGCCGCTCGCGGGTGACCTGAGCGCGTCCGAGATGGTCGCGGCCGAGGAGGCGTTCCTCGGCGCCCGCGTCCGCGCCCTGATGGTCCGGCTGGCCGAGAAGGACAGCTCGACCGAGGAGCACACCCGCCGCGTTGCGGCGCTCGCCGTTGCGATCGGCGAGCGGTTCGGGCTGCCGGCAGCGCGGCTCCGCGCACTTGCGATCGGCGGCCTGCTCCACGACATCGGCAAGCTCTCGATCCCGAACTCGATCCTGCAGAAGCCGGGGCCGCTCGACGACGCCGAGTTCGCGCTCATCAAGCGCCACCCGGTGCACGGGTACGAACTGCTGACCGAACTCGGCGGCTTCAACGACACCGTCGTCCACCTCGTCCTCGACCACCACGAGCGGCTCGACGGCAGTGGCTATCCGCGTGGCATCGACGCCGACGCGCTTTCAGCTCGAAACGCGGATCCTCGCGGTCTGCGACGTCTACGACGCCCTCGTCTCACCACGGGTCTACCGCGAGGCCTGGACACCCGAGCGCGCGCTCGAGCTGCTGCGCAGCGAGACCGGCACCGCCTTCGACGCCGACTGCGTCGAGGCACTCGTTCACATCCTCTCCCCGGAGCTACGTTCCGCTGAGCTGCCCGCCCAACCGTCGCCGAGAGCGACGTCGGCGCGCACGCTCACCCACGTGGGCCGCTAGGCGACACCATGGACGACACCGCGATGCCAATCGCGCGCTCGGAGCTCGAGCGCCGCTTCACGAACCTGGTCGAGAACATCCCGGGCTTCGTCGTCTACCTCGATCTGGTCCAGCCCGACGACCCCGGGTCGTCGCTGCCCGTCTACATCGGCCCTCAGATCGAGCCGCTGCTGGGCTACCCGCGCGAGGCGTGGTTGAACGAGGACGAGCTCTGGCTCGACGTCCTCCACCCGGACGACCGCGAGCGGATGATCGCGACCGACACCGCAGCACGGGCCGCGCTCGCACCCCTCTTTGCCGAGTACCGGATGATCGCCAGCGACGGTCGCGTCGTCTGGGTGAGCGAGAAGGCGACCGTGGTCAAGGACGAGCTCACCGGGACGCTGTACTGGCAGGGCGTGATGGTCGACATCACCGACCGCAAGAGCGCCGAGGAGGCGCTCGCCGCCTCGGAGCGGCAGTACCGCTCGGTCTTCGACGCGGCCACGATCGGGTTGCTGACCATCGACCTCGAGGGCAGGGTGCTCGAGGCGAACAGCGTGGTCGAGCGGGTGTTGGCGCATCGGCCCGGGTCGCTCGTCGGCGTGAGCCTCACCGACGAACTCGCAGCCGGCGCCGAGATGGGGCACCGGATCGAGGCGCTCGCCGCGGGCAGCGACGACCGGTTCGAGCTCGAGCACCGCTTGCGGGCGGAGGACGGTTCGTCGATCTGGTGCCGCACGGTGATGGCGCTGGTGCGGGACGGGGCCGGACGACCCGACCACCTGACTGCGATGGTCGAGAACATCGACGGACGGAAACGCGCGGAGGCAGAGCTCGTCCATCGCACGACGCACGACCCGCTGACGAAGCTCCCGAACCGCGAGCACTTCCTCGAGCGGCTCGCGGAGGCGCGTGCCGGACTGTCGCCACAGGATCTCGACGTCGGAGTCGTGTTCGTCGACATCGACGATTTCAAGCACGTCAACGACACACTCGGCCACGAAGCCGGCAACGAGCTGCTGGTCGCGATCGCCGCCCGTTTGCGCGCTGCGGTTCGTTCGCGCGATCTCGTCGCGCGCTTCGGCGGCGACGAGTTCCTCGTGCTCGCCGACCAGCTCGGCGACCCCAGGGAAGCAACCAAGCTCGCCTGGCGGCTCGCCCACTCGCTGCGCGCGCCATTCTCGGTCGATGGCTCCGAGGTCAGCGTCACAGCAAGCTTTGGCGTCGCGACCTCCGGGGATCCCGCCGAAGCCGACGAGGACCTCGTTCGGAAGGCCGACTCCGCGATGTACACGGCGAAGCACCGCGGCAGCAACCGCGTCGCCGTCTTCGGCGAGGACGACGACGCGGGCACTGCTCTTTCTGCCTGAACGCGTTACCCGAGGAACTTCGCCACGGCTGACTTCGCGAACGTGAGCATGTGCGTCGTGACGGGCCGGGACGAGGCCTCCTCGTCGAAGACGCAGATCGCCTTGTGGCTCTTCTTCTCCCACCAGCAGCCGACCGAGACGGTCAGGCCCTTGGCGAGACCGAGCGGCTTCATGGTGAGGCCGGTCCCGGCATGGCCGAGGTGGGCGACACGGAGCGTGTGCGACGGCACTCCGTGGGCCGCGAACGCGGTCGGGGCCGCGTACGAGCCCTTCGTCAGTTCCTTGATCAGCTCGGGGTAACCCTTGCCGCTCCAGTCCCGCTCATGGCCCTTATTGGGCGCCCACGTCTCGATCCCGGTCTGGGCGGCGTTGCCGGAGCGGGCGAGCGCGAACGTCGCCGCCGGGCTGGTCGGCGGCGCGCCGCTCCACACGCCCCAGTCGCACTCGGTGTCGACGGCCATCGAGCCTGGGCCGGTCGGGTCGTAGTTGCGAAGGACGGTCGACTGGCTGAGCCCGAGGGTCGACTTGAGCTGGCTGGACGAGAGCATCGTGCACGCGACCGCACTCGTCGATCGGGCCGAAGCGGAGGCGGCGGCGGCGAGCACTGCGGCGGCCGCGACCGCCACGATGGCTTTGAGGGTTGTCTGAGTTCTCATCGCTACTTCTCCGCCCACGAGAAGCCGGTGCCGGGAAATGCGAACGTGCCCTTGAAGCACACGCCCGCCGTCGCGTGACCGCGGGTGCTGTTCGGCGTCGCCATGCAGTGAAGGCCACGCGGCCCGTTCGTCAGCGGCACGTTCTTAATGCCGTTGTGAATGCGGTCACCGATCAGCTTGCCGGCCTGCGCCTTGGCGGCCGCGCACGACCAGCTGGTGCCGACGGTCACCAGGGTGTAGGTGTGGCCGTTCTGCTTGAAGGATCGGCAGACCTGGCCGGTGTGCGTGGCGCCGGCGGTCGACGCTGCGGCGAGAGACGCCACCGCGACGACGACGAGCAGTGCGAGCTTTCGGTTCATGTGGATCCCCCATTTCGTGTCAGCGGCCAGGGCGAGTGGGAGGTGGCGAGGATGCGCTCGAACGGAACCTCCGCCAGTTCGGCGACGTCGCGGACGCTGTCCGCGGGCCCTTCGAACTGGCAGAGGACGACCTCGTCTTCGCGCAGCAGGATCGAGCCGAGGTACCGAACCGCGCGATCCGGGCCGAGTTCGGCGATCACACCGTCGATACGTCGGTCGAGCGTGGCGAGTTCGGCATCGTCGACGTCGGGCCAGTAGCACTCGGCGACGAAGCTCTCCCGTTCCCCCTCCATGGCGATCGACGGTACGGCCGCCCCGTCACAGCGGAAAGAGGGAGCTCCCTACGAAATCGGCTCGGCCTCCCTGGCGAGTGCCTGCCCGAGTTGCGCGCGCGACGAGATGCCGAGCTTCCGGTAGACCCGGGCCAGGTTCGCCTCCACCGTCTTGCGCGACACGTAGACGCGCGCCGAGATCTCCGGGTTGGAAAGACCGGAGGCGGCGAGCTCGGCGATCCGCCGCTCGGTGGGCGTCAGCTCGTCTGGCGCGCGACGCGTCGCCAGACGCCGCAGCTCTGTAGCGGTCGTTCGCGCCCACGCCACGTCGCCGAGCCGCTCGAACTCGGCGAGCGCCTGGTCGAGCGCCTTGCGCGCCTCGCGCCTCTGCTTCAACCGGCGCAGGATCCTTCCCTGCACGAGGAGCGTGCGTGCGCGCTCGAACGGCATCGCGAGCTCCTCGTGGGCGGCGATCGCTTCCCCCGCAGCCTCGGCGGCAGCTGCCAGGTCGCCGTCGGCTGCTGCGACCAGTGCCCGGCAGCGGGCGTTCGTAGCGAGGATCCACGGACGGGGAAACACGGTCGCGCGCTGCTCGAGCGTCGCGAGCATCTCGCGCGCGCGAGTCACGTCACCAAGCTCGACGACCGCCTCGATGTGATCGGGCTGGAAGCGGTAGCGGGCCGGCTCGCGTTGCCCCTGCGCGTCGACGATCGCCTGTGCTCGCGTGTACTCGCGGTCCGCTGTCGCCGGGTCGCCCAGCGACAGCGCGACGAAGCCGAGCAGCCAGTAGCCGAGCACTCCTTGCGTGCCCTTCCCGAATGTGGTCACGATCTCGTCGCCCGCCACCCGCGCCTCGTCGAGCCGGCCGAGGTGCGCGTCGACGAGCCCGCGTACGTAGAGCGAGCCCCCGAGCTGCGTCGACGACGAGGTGCGGTCCGCCAGCGCCATGCACTCGTCGGCGAGGCGATCCGCTTCGACCGAGTCGCCCGTCCAGCACGCGAGCTCCGCGAGCCGCACCAGCGTTCCCTGGACGCTGGTCACGTCCCCTTCGGACTGCGCGCGCTCGAGGCCGCGCTCGTAGATCGCGCGGGCCTCCGCGAAACGATCGTGCAGGAGCGGCCACATTCCGAGCACGGGGCTCGTGTCGTCCCAGTCGATCGGCCGTTCCTGCAGCTCGCGGCCGCGCCGAAAGGCCGCTTCGTCGTCTCCGTCGCCGTTCATGAGCCGGAGGTAGGTGCGAAGAAGGAGCGACCAGGAGTACGGCCCCGGATGCTCCTCCGGATCGAGCAGCGCGACTGCCGCATCGGCGTGCTCGATCGCACGGTCGAGGTCGCCGTCGTGCCAGAGCCACGCGGCGGCAACATGCGTGCGGGCCGCGAGGCCGTCGTCGCGGGCGTGCTCGAGCGCGTCGAGGACGAGGCGGTAGCCGGTCTCGCGCTCGCCCTCGTACCAGAGGCAGTAGCCAAGGTCACGCAGCAGCTCTGCACGGAGGTCACCGTCCACGGACGAGGCGTCGAACGCCTCCAACGCCGCCCGCGACGCCGCCGACTCGCCGGCATCGAGCAGGTGATGGGCGAGCAGCAGCGTGCGGCGCGCCCGGGCCTCGCTCGCGGCGTCGGGCGTCGCGTTGAGTGCGAGCCGTGCCAGCTCGCCTGCCGCCGCGGAGGCGCCCCGCGCAGCCGTGTGCGTCGCGGCGGCGTCGAGCTCCGCGGCGACCGACTCGTCCGGGCCTTCGGTCGCTAGCGCCAGATGCCGGGCGCGTGTCTCGGGATCGCCCGCGAGGTCGACCAGCTGCCGGTGCACGTCACGCCGGCGCCTTGGTGAGACGGACTCGTAGAGCGCTGCGGCGAGGAGCGGGTGCTCGAAGTGGATGCGGCCGTCGGCGACGACGCGGACGACGCCCGCCTGCTCGGCGGGTTCGAATGCTTCGGCGGAGGCGACGGCGGTCGTCGGCGCGGCGACTGCCGCTGCCAGGAGAAGCGCGTCGCGCGTCTCGGGCGGCAGACGGCCCACGCTGAGGCGCACCAGCTCCTGCGCGCTCGCGGGCACCGGCAGCTCGCCGGGTGTGTCTTCCCCGCGACGAACGAGTTCACGGGCGATCTCGAGCGCATAGAACGCGTTTCCTTCCGTGCGCTCGACGATCCTCACGACCGTCGGCCGCGGCAGGGAGCGACCCAGGCGCGCGCGGATCACCTCGTGAAGTGCCGCGACAGTGAGTGGCCTCAGGACGAGGTTCGCCCGCCGATCCTCGGGCAGCGCGGTCTCGAACGTGTCGGGCCGCCCGGCGTCGGTGCGGATCGAGCAGAGGACGCCGATCCTCGCGTCGGTGCCACGCCGAAGCGCGAAGGAGAGCGCCTCCACCGTCGCCGTGTCGAGCCACTGCGCGTCGTCGACGGCAACGAGGACTGGCCCGCCCAGAGCGAGCTCGTGCAGAGCCGTCGCGGTCCCCGTCGCGAGCGCGCGGCGGTCGATCCGCCCGTCCTCCGGGTCCTCGCGCAGGAGCGCCGCGGCGAGCGCGCGCCGTTGCGGCGCCGGCAGGCCGTCGAGCGCTGCGTCGTCGACGTGCGCGAACAGGTCGACGAGCCCCGCGAAGGAGAGCGACGCCTCGACGCCCGCCGGGCGTGCGACGAGCACCCGCCAGCCCCGCTCGGCGGCGAGCTCGACGCCTGCTTGCCAGACGGTCGTCTTCCCGATCCCCGCCGGACCCGGACGGCGAGCGACGCGGCGCCGTCAGCAGCACGCGTCAGAAACGCGTCGATCACGCCGAGTTCGCGGCGACGGCCGACGACGACTGGCTGGTTGGACCCCACAGCCGACAGAGTACGATCGGTCGTCCGTTGACGACGGCACCGACGCCGATCACAGAGGCTCGCCGGCCGCGCTTCGGCCGCACCAACGGGCTGGTCCGGTTCGTCGCCCGCCGGATCGTGGCGTTCGTGTTCCTGCTGGTCGGGATCACGGCCGTCGTCTTCCTGCTGACGCAGCTCGTGCCGTCGAATGCGGTTGCGACGAACCTCGGCGAGCAGGCCGCCGGCGACCCGGCCGCTGTTGCCGCGTTCAAGCATCACTACGGCCTCGACAAGCCGCTCCCGCAGCGGTACGTGCTCTACCTCAACCATGTGCTCCACGGCGACCTCGGCCAGTCGTCGCTCACGCACGAAGCCGTGACGCATGACCTCGGCCAGTTCATCCCGGCGACGGCCGAGCTCGCGCTCTACTCGGTGATGTTCGCCGCGTTCGTGGGCATCGCGTTCGGTGTGGTCGCGGCGCTCCGGCGAAACCGTCCGACCGACCACGCGCTCCGCGTCACGTCACTCGCGGGCATCTCGATGCCGACGTTCTGGATCGCGCTCGTCGCGCTGTACGTCGGCTTCTACAAGCTCAACTGGTTCCCGGGCGCCGGGCGCCTCGACCCGGGTGTCGACCCGCCGCACGACGTCACCGGCCTGTACACGATCGATGCGCTGCTGGAAGGCAACTTCGGACTCTTCGGGCAGGCGTTCCACCACATCATCCTGCCGGCGCTCGTCCTCGCGGCGTTCAACGTCAGCCTCCTGACGCGGTTCACGCGCTCGGCGGTGCTCGAGGTGATGGGGAACGACTACGTGCGCGCCGGCCGCGCGAAGGGGCTACCCGGGCGCATCGTCGTCGTCCGCTACATCCTGCGCGCCGCGCTTCCATCCGTGATCACGGTGCTCGGGCTCGTCTTCGCGAACGTGCTCACCGGAGCGGTGCTCGTGGAGAAGATCTTCTCCTGGCCGGGGATCGGCCAGTACGCGTACGAGGCCGCGGTCAACCTCGACGTGCCGGCAATCGCCGGCGTCAGCATCTTCGTCGCGGTCGTCTACGTGAGCGTCAACTTCGTCGTCGACATCCTCTACGGGGTCATCGATCCGAGGATCCGGCTGACATGACCGAGCTGAGCGTCGAAGTCGCGGCGCCGCGCCGGCGCTTCACGATCCCCGCGGCGTGGCGCCAGCCGCTCGCGATCACGGGCGCCGTCATCGCCGTCGCCTGGATCCTGATCGCGATCTTCGCGCCGCTGATCGCGCCGTATAACGCGCTTGCTCAGAACGCCGTTCCGGCCCAGAGCCCGTCGTGGTCACACCTCTTCGGCACGGACGAGCTCGGCCGCGACGTCTTCAGCCGCGTGATCATGGGCTCGCGCGTCTCGCTCCCGATCGGGCTCGTGCTGGTGATGATCGCCGCCACGATCGGCAGCACGGTCGGCGCGGTCGCCGGCTACCTCCGCGGCCCGGTCGACGGGATCCTGATGCGCCTCACCGACCTCGTCTTCGCGTTCCCGGCGATCATCCTGGCGATGGTCGTCGCCGCTGTCCTCGGGCGCGGCCTGTTCAACGCGGCGCTCGCGATCGTAGTCGTCGCGTGGCCCTCGTACGCGCGAGTCTCGCGCGGGCTCGTGCTCTCCGTCGGCGAATCGGAGTACGTGCAGTCGGCGCGGCTGCTCGGTGCCTCGAGCCGCAAGACGCTGTTCCGAGACGTGCTGCCGAACGTCGCCGGCCCGATCTTCGTCCTGGCGACGCTCGACCTCGCGACCGCGATCCTGCTCCTCTCCGGTCTCTCGTTCCTCGGCCTCGGCGCGCAGCCGCCGAAGGCGGAGTGGGGGGCGATGGTCGCGGAGGGCACGCAGTACTTCCAGTGGTGGTGGATCGGCACGTTCCCCGGGCTCGCGATCTTCACCGTCGTGCTCGCGTTCAACTTCCTGGGCGACTCCTTGCGCGACGTCTTCGACCCGCGGACGGCGCGGCGGGCCGAGGAGGGGCCGTGAGCGTGCTCGCGGTCGAAGGGCTGCGTGTGCGGCTGCCGACACCGGCCGGGGACGTGACGGTGGTCGACGGCGTCGACTACGAAGTGCAGCCGGCCGAGGTCTTCGGGATCGCCGGCGAGAGCGGCAGCGGCAAGACAGTCTCGATGCTCGCGCTGCTCGGCCTGCTGCCGGAAGGCTCGACGGTCGAGGGGACGGCGCGCTTCGGCGACGACGATCTGATCGCGATTCCACGACGCCGGCTCCAGAGCATCTCCGGGCGCGACATCGCGATGGTCTTCCAGGATCCGTTCACGTCGCTGCACCCGATGCTCTCGGTCGGCAAGCAGCTGACCGAGCACGTGCGGCTGCACCTGGGGCTCGACCGCAGGCGCGCCAACGAGCGGGCCGTCGAGTTGCTCTCCGACGTGCGGATCCCCGACCCGCACACCGCGCTCCGGCGGTTTCCGCATCAGTTCTCCGGAGGGATGCGGCAACGGATCGCGATCGCGATCGCTCTGGCCTGCCGGCCGCGGCTCCTGATCGCCGACGAGCCGACGACGGCGCTCGACGTGACGGTGCAGGCGGGCATCCTGCGGCTGCTCGACCGGCTCCGCCGCGAGCACGAGCTGGCGGTCGTCCTGATCACGCACGACCTCGGCGTCCTCTCGTCGATCGCCGACCGCGTGTCGATCTTCTACGCGGGGCGCGTGGTCGAGTCCGGTGCGCGCGAGGCGGTGCTGCAGCGGCCGCGCCACCCCTACACGCGCGCACTCCTCGACGCCCTCCCGCATCCCGAGGCGCCGAAGGAGCAGGATCTCGTCGCGATCGGCGGAGCCCCGCCGACGCCGGGCCGCATTCCTCCGGGCTGCTCCTTCCACCCGCGCTGCGCGTTCGTCGTCGACGAGTGTCGGACGGTCGTGCCGCCGCTCGAGCCCGCCGGAGACCGTCGCCTCGCCTGCCACGTCGATCCCTTCGTCCAGGCATGAGCGCGCTCGAGCTGCACGACGTCGTCGTCGACTACCACGGGCGCGGGGGCAGGGTTCGCGCGGTCGCGGGAGCGAGTCTCTCGGTCGAACGCGGCCGGATCGTCGGCCTCGTCGGCGAGTCCGGCTGCGGCAAGTCGACGCTCGCGCGCGCCGCGGTCGGCCTCGTCGCGACGGCGGGCGGCACGGTCACGTTCGAAGGTCGGCCGGTCAGCGCAATGGGCCGGCGGGCGCGCCCCGCGGAGCTCGTCAGGCTCCAGCTCGTCTTCCAGAACCCGTACTCGTCGCTCAACCCGCGGCGGACGGTCGGGAGTCAGGTCGCCGACGGGGTCGCCGGAGGCGACCAGCAGGCTCGAGTCCGCGACCTGCTCGAGCTGGTCGGCCTGCCGGCGAACGCGATCCGCCGCTATCCGCACGAGTTCTCGGGCGGCCAGCGTCAGCGGATCGCGGTCGCCCGCGCACTGGCGGCCGACCCCTCGGTGATCGTCCTGGACGAGCCGCTCGCGTCACTCGACGCGTCGGCGCAGGCGCAGCTCGCGAACCTCCTGAAGCACCTGTCGCGCGAGCTCGAGGTGGGGCTGCTGCTGATCTCGCACGACCTCGCGATCGTCCGGCACGTCGCCGACGACGTCTCGGTGATGTACCTCGGCCAGATGGTCGAGACGTCGCCCACCATGCCGCTCTGGGAGCGGCCCGCACACCCCTACACCGAAGCGCTGACGGCGGCGGTTCCTCGCGCGGACGGGGCCGGTGTCCTGCCCGAGAGCCTCCCCGGAGAGGTGCCGGACCCGGCGCGGCCCCCCTCCGGCTGTCGGTTCCATCCGCGCTGCTCCTACGCGTTCGACCGCTGCCAGGCCGAGGAGCCGCCGCTGATGGTGCTGACCCCCGAGCGAGCCTCCGCCTGCTGGCTGCAGACGCCGGGCGAGCCGCCGGAGCCGCTCGCCAACTTGGTCGCGGCGCACAGCGTCCAATAGTCTGGACACATCCCGCCAACGAAGGAGTCGAATTGAGTCGTTTCACTACGCACAGATGGCGGCTGACCGTGCCGCTCGTCGCGCTGACCGCGCTCGCCTGCGCGGCCGCAGCGCTGGCGGCGTCCTCTCACCACGCCGCTGGGTCGACGTTCGTCGTCGACAACTCGTTCACGCTCAAGACGTCGGATCCGCAGCGTGCGTTCGACCCGACCGGGTCGATCATCGACCGCGGCATCTACGACACGCTCTTCACCTACAACAAGGGTGACCTCGCCAACGCCGTCCCGCTCCTGGTCTCCTCGTGGAAGGCGTCGAACGGCGCCAAGACGTTCATCTTCAACCTGAAGACGAACGTGCACTTCGCGAACGGCGACCCGCTGACGTCGGCCGACGTGGTCTTCTCGCTGAACCGGCTGATCAACCTGAAGGGGAACCCGTCGTTCCTGCTCGCGGGCATCGTGGTCAAGCCGCTCGGCAGGTACCGCGTCGCCATGAGCTCCAAGACGCCCGCGGGCCAGCTGCCGGCGATTCTGGCAAACCCGTCCACGGGCATCGTCAACTCGAAGCTCGTGAAGGCACACGGTGGCACCGCCTCCGTGGGTGCCGACAAGAAGGACAAGGCCGAGGGCTGGCTGAACTCGTCCGCGTCGGTCGGCGCGGGGAGCGGCCCGTACGTCCTCTCCGCCTACAGCACGACGTCCCAGGTCACGCTCAAGCGCAACACGAAGTACTGGGGCTCGACCAAGCCGGCGTTCGACACGATCGTCGTGCGCAACATGGTCGCCGCGACGCAGCTGATCAACGTCGGCCGCGGCTCGCATGAGGTCGCGATCGACCTCGCGTCCGACCAGGCGCAGTCGCTGAAGTCGAACACGAAGGTGAAGGTGTCGCTGCAGCCGTCAACTTGGGTGTTCTGGCTGTTCACGAACAACGATCCGCAGGTCTCCGCGGTGACGTCCAACAAGCAGTGGCAGAACGCGATCCGCTTCGGGCTCGACTACAAGTCGATCCTGCAGGTGGCGGGACCGGGCGCCTACCAGACGCCGGGGATCATCCCGTCGATGTTCGCAGGCGCATTGCCCGCGAAGGAAGCGGTCAAGCAGAGCGTCGTCAAGGCGAAAGCCGCCCTCCAGGCGTCGGGCCAGTCGAGTCAGAGCGTCACGCTCGAGTACCCGAGCGACCTGACGATCAACGGCGTCCCGTTCGCAACGCTCGCCCAGAGGGTGCAGTCCAACCTGCAGGCGATCGGGATCAACGTGACGCTGTCGGGTTCGCCGACCGGCACGTGGCTCACGAGCTACCGCAGCGGCAAGATGGCCTTCGGCCTGTCGCTCTGGGGCCCCGACTACCCGGATCCCGCCGACTACCTGACGTTCGCCCCGGGCGACCTCGTCGGGTTGCGCGCGGGCTGGGCGAAGGGCGCCAGCCCGGCGATCGAGAAGACGGCGGCGCAGGCTGCGGCCGCCACCGATCCGACGCAGCGGAAGACGCTGTTCCAGCAGTTCCAGCGCCAGCTGAATACGAGTGGGCCGTACTTCCCGCTCATGCAGCCGACGCAGGTGTTCGTCGCGACGTCCGATCTGAAGAACGCCGTCTACAACGCGGTGTACTCGATCGACGTCACGAAGGTCGCGCCGAAGTAGGGCGCTAGTTGACGACGAGGGCGGCGGGGTAGGAGTTGAGACTCCGCCCGCCGCCCTCCTCGACCACGATGATGTTCTCGATCCGGAGGCTGTAGCGGCCGGGAATGATGATCGACGGCTCGTCCGTGAACGTCATCCCGGCCTCGAGCGGCGTCGCGTCCTCGGTCGAGAGGAACGGCCGCTCGTGCACATCCATGCCGATGCCGTGACCCATCCGGTGGCGGAAGTGCTCGCCGAGCCCGGCAGCCTCGATCGGTGCCCGGCAGGCCGCGTTCACGTCCTGGGCGCGTGTGCCGGTCTTGGCGGCAGCCTTGCCGGCGTCGTAGGCGGCGAGCATCACGTCGTACGCGTCGAGGTAGTCCTGCGGCGGCTCGCCGCAATAGACGGTGCGACCGAAGTCGGAGCAGTAGCCGTCGACGACGCCGCCGAAGTCGAACATCACGGAGGTGCCGGCCGGGATCGGCGAACGGCCGGTCTGTGTGTGCGAGTCGAAGTCGCCCTCGACGATCCCCGTGAAGATGTGCGTCGCGAACGACGGGCACCGCGAGCCCGCGGCGAGCAGCTCGTGTTCCACCGCTTCGGCGAGCTCGGCCATCGTCACGCCTGGCGCGACGAGCGGCGCGACGGCCGCCATCGTGCGTTCCACCGTTTCGACGGCACGTCCCATCGCCGCGAGCTCTTCGTCGCTCTTCGTCCGCCGCAGCTCGTTGACGATCCTCGATCCGGTCTGCAGCCGCTCGAAGCCGACCGCGCTTCCGAGGTGCAGCGCCGTCTCGGTCCAGACGCGGTCGCCGACCGCGACGGTGCCGGTCCCCTCGATCCCCTTCGCCACGCGCTCGAAGATCGCGGCCCCGTCGTCGGTCTCGTTGACGACGATCACCTCGCCTGCCGGCTGCTCGCGCAGGTCGAAGGCCGCGAACATGCGCGGGAAGAGGAAGATCGGGTTGCGTCCGGCACGGAAGAACGCGCCCGTGACCCAGCCGTGCGCGTAGGACGCCTCCCCGAAGTTTGGGATCTGGCGCTCGACGCCGGTCAGGTACTCGAGGTCGGCAGAGGGAGCGAGGAAGAGTGCGTCGACGCCCGACTGCTCGAGTCGTTCGGAGAGACGGCGTTGGCGGGCGGCGTAGTCGAACACGCTCTGACGCTAGCTGACGACGTCCTCGTGGTTGTGGATGCAGAGCCAGCGTCCATCGACCTTGCGCCAGACGGAGGTGTTGCGGATCCGCTGCTCCGGCAGGCCCGCCTCGGGCGGGAACGTGGCGACGAGCACGTGCCGCACGAGCGCGACGTCGCCGAAGATGTCGATCACCGGCTCGGTAGCTCTGAGGTCGGTCGGCGTCGGGCCGTCGGCAGGTCGCGCGTCGCGCACGGCGTCGAGCTCTTTACGGCCGCGGGCGAGCGGTTCGTGCGCCGAGTCCCAGATCGTCGCGTCGGGCGAGATGCGCGCGTCGATCGCCGAGCGGTCGCCAGCCAGGAACCCGGCGTAGATCGCCTGGACCGCCGTCCACACCGCCTCGGAGTCTGCGTCCACCGGAGCGATGCTACGCGTCGCGTCCTAGGATTCCCAGGGAGGTGGCGCCTGCGCAGCTGACACTTACGCGACCGCAGATCCTCGCCTTCCGGCGGCGGGTCGGAGCGCTGGATCAGCGGCTGCCGGCGGGACCACGATCGCTGCAGCGTGCGGCGTGGGCGGGTCTGCAGGACAGCATGCCGCGCGCGGCGCTGCTGTCGATCCACGCACGTGTCGAAGGTGCCGGGCCGTCCGCCTGGGAAGCTCCGTCGCTCGTGCAGGTCTGGGGGCCGCGGTACCAGGTCTATGTCGTCGACGCGCGCGACCTCGCGGTGTTCACGCTGGGAAGGCTGCCGGATAGCGGCATGATCCGCCGCCGGGCCGATGACCTCGCTCCCCGGGTGCACGCCCACCTCGCCGGGGCGCGCATGCGGTACGACGACGTCGGGCAGGCGCTCGGCACCCACGGGAACAACCTTCGCTACGCCGCGTTGACCGGCACGCTCGCGATCCGCTGGGAGGGCGCGCGGCGGCCGCTCGTCTGGACGGTGCCGCCGCCGGCGATCAGTCCCGCCGAGGCGACCCGCGAGCTGGCGCGCCGCCACCTGCACATCTTCGGCCCGTCGGGGCCGAAGGCGTTCGCCAAGTGGGCGGGCCTCGGAGCTCGGACGGCGGTCGACGTGTTCGACGAGCTCGCCGCGGAGCTGATCCCCGTCCAGACTCCGGTCGGCGACGCCTGGCTGCTCGCCCGCGACGAGGCCACGATCCGCGACGCGGCGGCGGCCGAAGCCGCGGCCCGACTGCTGCCGAGCGGCGATGCCTACACGCTGCACGGCACCGACGAACAGCGCGCGCTGCTGGTGCCGGACGCCGGCAACCGCGGTGAGCTGTGGACGCCGCGCGTGTGGCCCGGGGCAGTGCTCGTGGCCGGCGAGATCGTCGGCACCTGGCGGCGGTCGCAGCGAACGTTCACGATCGAGGTCTGGCGGAAGCTCTCGGGTGCGGCGCGCGACGCGGTCGTCGCCGAGGCCGAATCGCTGCCGTTGCCCGATGCCGGGCGCACCGTCGTCAACTGGCAGTAACTGCGATCGTTCCGATCTAGATGCCAGAGCAGCGCGCCGACGACCTGACCTTTCTCTTCACCGACATCGAGGGATCGACGCGGCTGCTCGCCGACCTGGGCGCCGGGTACGGCCCAGTGCTCGACCGGCATCGCGCGCTGATCCAGCGTGCGATCGAGGTCAACGGCGGTCGAGTGGTCGACCGGCGCGGGGACGAGTTCTTCGCAGCCTTCGCCGAGTCGGCTGGTGCGGTGCAAGCCGCCGTCGATGCGCAGCGCGCGCTGACGGCCGAGCAGTGGCCCGCACCGGTCCGCGTGCGCATGGGTGTGCACCGCGGGCGTGCGAACACGGCGGGCGACGGTTATGTCGGGCTTGCGGTCCACCACGCGGCGCGCGTCTGCCAGGTCGCGCGGGGCGGGGAGATCCTTGTGTCGGACGCCGTCGAGGTCGAGCACGCCAGCGTCGACCTCGGCGAAGTGCAGCTGAAGGGGATTCCGCAGCCGACGAGGCTGCGCCGCATCCTGGCGGCCGGGCTCGAGCGCGAGTTTCCGGCCCTGCCCGGCGCGCGGCCCGCGGTGAAGCCGCTGCGAGTCGTGCTCGCCGACGATTCGGTGCTGCTCCGTGAGGGAGTCGCCTCGCTGCTCGAGGAGTTCGGCTTCGAGGTCGTCGGTCAGGCCGGCGACGCCGAGGATCTACTCGTGCTCGTCGACGAGACCCTCCCCGACGTCGCGATCGTCGACATCCGGATGCCGCCGACGAAGACCGACGAGGGGATTCGCGCCGCGCACGAGATCCGCCGCTGCTATCCGCGAACGGGAGTGCTCGTCCTCTCCTCTTACATCGACGTCGAGAGCGCGCTCGACCTGTTCCAGGGAGACCGGCGAGGGCTCGGCTACCTGCTCAAGGAGCGCGTCGCGGACGTCGACGACTTCATCGCCGCGGTCAGGCTGATCGCCGACGGCAAGTCGACCATCGATGAGGTGATCGCGGGCGAGCTTCGGCTCGTACTCGACTAGGGCCATACTCACTCCGTGCTCTTGTCGAGTCTCGAGATCGCGCAGGCGGCAGAGCTGCTGCGGATCGCCGACGTCGGCGAGCGTGCCGGTATCGAAGAGGACGAGCTCGAGCTCTACGGCCGCTACAAGGCGAAGGTCTCGCATGCCGTGCTCGACCGGCTTGCCGGTCAGCCCGACGGCAAGCTGATTGCGGTAACCGCGATCACGCCGACGCCGGCGGGTGAGGGCAAGACGACGACCGCGATCTCGCTCGTCCAGGGTCTTGGTCTGCTCGGCGAGAAGTCGATGCTCTGCCTGCGCGAGCCCTCGCTCGGGCCCGTCTTCGGGACAAAAGGGGGCGCGGCGGGGGGTGGCCGCGCACAGATCGTCCCGATGGAGGACCTGAACCTCCACTTCACCGGCGATCTGCACGCGATCACCGCAGCGAACAACCTGCTCGCGGCGATGATCGACTCGCACCTGCTGAACGGCAACGCGCTCGGGATCGATCCGCTCTCGATCACCTGGCGACGCTGCCTCGACATGAACGACCGCGCGCTGCGGCAGATAGTGCTCGGGCTCGGTGGCCGCAGCAACGGCTACCCGCGCGAGACGGGGTTCGACATCACCGCCGCGTCGGAAGTGATGGCGATCCTGGCCATGGCGCGCGATCTCAACGACCTGCGCGCGCGACTCGGAGCGATCACCGTCGGTGCGACGCCCGACGGCGACCCGGTCACCGCCGAGCAGCTTCGCGCCGCCGGGGCGATGACCGTGCTGCTCCGGGAGGCGATCAAGCCGAACCTCGTCCAGACGCTCGAAGGTCAGCCGGCGTTCGTGCATGCAGGGCCGTTCGCAAATATCGCGCACGGGAACAGCTCGCTCGCGGCGACGCGGATCGCGCTGAAGCTCAGCGACTACGTCGTCACCGAGGGCGGCTTCGCGTCGGATCTCGGGCTGGAGAAGTTCCTCGACATCGTCTGCCGGGTTGGCGGCCTGACACCGAGTGCTGTCGTGCTCGTCGCCACCGTGCGCGCGCTCGAGTATCACGGCGGGGGCGACCTCGAGCTCGGAGCCGACAACCTCGAACGTCATCTCCGGATTGCGCGCGCTTTCGGACTCAACGCGATCGTCGCAGTGAACGCCTTCCCGGAGACTCGAAGGAGAAGCTCGAGCGGGTCCGTGCACTCGCACTCGAGCGCGGTGCTTGGGCGGCGGATGTGACCGACGGCTTCGAGCGCGGCGGTGAAGGCGCGCGACAGTTCGCCGAGACGGTCGTCGAGGCGGCGAAGCATCCTTCGCGTTTCGAGCCCATCTATCCGCTCGACGCGCCGATTCCGGAGAAGATCGCCGCGATCGCCACCCGTGTGTACGGGGCCGACGGGATCGACCTGCTACCCGCCGCCGTGAGGAAGATCGAGCAGTACACGAAGCTTGGGCTGGATCGACTGCCGATCTGCATGGCGAAGACGCACCTGTCGCTCTCGCACAACCCCAAGCTGAGGAACGCGCCGACCGGCTTCACCGTGCCGATTCGCGACATCCGCCCCTACACAGGGGCCGGCTGGCTCGTTGCGCTCTGCGGCGAGATGCAGACGATGCCCGGGCTCGGCAAGCACCCAGCCGCGTTCGACATCGAGATCGCGGCCGACGGTTCGACGGTCGGCCTCTTCTAGCGGAGAGCGGCAGCACCCGGTCGCAGAGGAGCTCGACGCCGCCGCCCGTGGTGAGTCCCTGCGGCGTGCCGAACTCGACCCGCTTCGCGCCGGCGTCGAAGAGTTGCTGCGCGTGCTCGACGACCTGCTCCGGCGTGCCCGCGAAGGCGAATAGGTCGAGCGTCGGCGGCCCATCGATCGTCGGGTCGTTCCTGCCGATCACCTCGAGGTACATCTCGACCTCGCGCTGCGCGTGCGCGCGGGCCAGGTCACCGTCCTCGTCGACGACGCTCACGGCGCCGACGACGATCCCGACGTCGTCGTTGCCGATCCACTTGCGCATCAGCCGCACCATGTCGGGGTTGGCGCAGCCACCGATCTTCACCTCGTCCGCGATCCGGCCGGCGAGCGCCGCCATCCGCGGCTTCCAGGTGCCGATCAGCAACGGCATGCGGTTCCGCTGCGGCACGTACTCGAACCCCGCGCCCTCGACGAGCGTGAAGTGCGCACCGCTGAAGCCGGAGCGGTCGCCCGCGAACAGGCGCCGCACGATCTCGGCGGCCTCCTCCATCCGTTCGAGCGGAGCGTCGAGCTCGAGCCCGAGCCGCTCGAGCCACGCGCCGTCGGTCAGCCCAAGGTAGGCGCGGCCGTTCGACGCCAGGTCGAGCGCGGCAGCCTGGCCTGCAAGCTCGACCGGATGCAGCGTGCGCGCGTTCAGCGCCGCGGGGCCGAGGCGCACCCGTTCGGTCGCGTGCGCGATCACGGTCAGGGGGACGATCGCCGGCTGGAAGAGGAGATCCTGGTAGACCGAGATCACGTCGAAGCCTGCCGCCTCCGCCCGCTGGGCGATCGCGATGTAGTCGTCTGGCCGCTTGTCGGACTGGAGGCCGAGACCGACCTCCATCAGGTGAGGTCCTCCGTTCGCAGCACTCGCTCGCCGATCCGCTCGATGCGCATCACGACCCGCTCGTCGGGATCCGGGCAGCTGACGAGGTTGTCCTGTTCGAGCCAGTCCTCCGCCGGGAGCCGCCGCTGCTTGGCCGGGATCAGCGGCAGCACCGACTGCAGCGCGTAGAGGCAGAAGTGCTTCCCCTCGGGGATGCGGACGCGATTCGACTCGGTCACCTCGAAGTAGTCGCCGACGGCGAGCCCGCAGACCGAGCGGCCCTCGATCCGCTCGACCGTCACGCGGATGTCGTAGAGGCGCATCTCGGTCATCGCCAGAGTCCTACACGAGTTGCGGCTCGGGCACGAGCCGGCCCTCGTCGAAGCGGGCTGCGTCGAGGATGTCGAGCGCCTCGTCGTGGACGCCGTCCAGGATCGCGTCGGCGAGGATCCGCGCGACCGCGGGCGCGATCATGAACCCGTGGCCGCTGAAGCCGGCCGCGACGTGGACGTGCTCGTCGACAGGGCCGAGGATCGGCTGGTGGTCGGGCGTGACGTCGTACTCGCCGTGCACGAGCAACGGCAGCGAGACGTAGGTGAGGATCGGCAGCAGCTCGTCGATGCCGGCGCGGATGTTGGCGCGCCACCGCTCGGCGCCTGAGGCGTCGCCGCGCGCGCCGAGGTCGCTCGCGAGCACGCGGCCGTTGCCGAGCTGCTTCGCCGCGAACTGCCGTGCCGGCGAGACGACGAGCGGCTCGAGCAGTCGCTCCTCGATCGGCTCGCTGTAGAAGAGGTAGCGATCCTCGCGCGCGATCGGCAGCTGCGGGAGGAGGCGCGGCGTTTCGGCGCCGGCCGCGACGACGATCGTCTCGGCGCTAGCTGGTCGAGCGAGCCGACCTCGCCGATCCGGATGTCGAGTCCGCGCGCGAAGGCTTCGACGACGCCCTGCGGCCGGTCGAAGTAGCCGTCGGCGGCGCACCAGGCGGCTCCGACGACCGTGTCGGTTCGCAGGCCGGGCACGAGCTCCGCCGCCTCGGCGGCCGAGACGAGGCGTGAAGGGACGTCTTCCGCGTTTTGCACCGCGACGTTCGCCGCGAGCCTGCCGAGCCCGTGGTCGTCGTGCGCGAGAAACAGGTAGCCACAGGCGCGGAAGCCGAGCGGGACCCGCGTGTCGAGCCGCTCGTCCGCGTCCTCGTAGAACGCTGCCGACTCGCGTGCGAGCCGGCAGGCGATGCGCGTACCCCACTGCCGCCGCACGCCGCCGGGCTGCACCCCGGAGGCGCCGGCACCGATCGCAGTGCGCTCGAAGACGGCGACACGGGCGCCGCGAGCCTGCAGCTCGCGGGCGATCGCGAGGCCGACGACGCCCGCGCCGACGACCGCGACGTCGAGGCTGTCACTCACCGCTGCGCAGGTCTGCGAGCGTCGCCGAGCTGAAGCGGATCTCGGAGAACGTCGCGGTGCAGCCCTCGCCGAGCGGCGACTGCGCCACGAATCCCACCTCGATCGCCTCGTCGTCGATCAGCGCGAAGTGGCGCACGAGCCGCCAGAGCGCTCCGTCGGTCGAGGCATGAAACGCGAACTGGCGCCCGATGCGCGCGATCCGGAGCCAGACGGCGTTGCCGTCGACGACGCGTCGAGTTGCAGTCGTCGGAGGTGGTGCGCGTGACGACGGAGACGACCATCGCCTCGCGGTCGGGCGAGTACTCGAAGCAGAGCTTCGCCCAGGTCTGCTCGTCGCGCCACACGGCGAGCACGCCCGCGTCGAACGTCGCGGCGAACTCGACCTCGACCCGCGCGCTGAACAGGAAGTCGCCGCTCGTCGCTCCGACGAAGCCCGGTGCGTCGAGCCTCGCCCGGCCGAGGCCCGGGTCGACGAACCAGTCGGTCCGCGGCCCGGCGACGATCGTCAGCGAGTCGCCGTCGACCGAGGAGGAGAGCGCCGAGCCCAGCGGGCGCAGCGAGAACGGAAGTGGCGGTAGCTCCACGGACCGCGATTATCGTCATGCTCCGAGGCGTGGTGATCCCAGAACCCGTCAGGAACGCCGCCCTGTTTCCAGAAGACGACCTGCCTGCGCCGCCTCCGGAGCATCCGTTTCGTCAGGTTCACCGTGACGGCTACATCGTCGGGCTCTTCCCGGGACAGACGTTCGGAAGCGTGTCGGTGCGCGCGCTCGACGCCGATGCGGTTCCGCAAGCGGTGGAGGAGGCGCGTCGCGTGCTCGCTGCGGACGGCAAGAGCCGGGGTGCCTGGTTCGTCGCCGAAACGGCCTCGCCGGCCGACCTTGCCGAACGTCTGAAGGAAGCAGGGAATGATCCCGTTCGAGGACCCACCGCTTGAACCGCGCTTCGCAGCGATGGTGCTCGTCGCGCCGCCCGAGGGCGCAGCGGGCGTCGAGGCGCGGCGGCCGCGGACGCTCGAAGAGTTTCAAGCGGGCGCTCGCGTCGGCTTCGACGTGTTCGGCCTGGGCGATCAGGACCGCGAGGCCTTCGAGGCTCAGGAGCCGCGCTTGTGGGAGCTCCAGCAACAGGGGATCGCCCTCCGCTCGTTCGTCGCGCTCGTCGACGACGAAGTCGTCGGTGGTGCAGCGGTGATCCTGGGTGAGAACGCCGGGTTTCTCTCCGGCGGCTACACCCGCTCCGACATGCGTGGCCGCGGCGTCTACCGAGCGCTCGTGCGCGCCCGGTGGGACGCGGTGGTCGAGGCCGGCATTCCGGCACTGACCGTCTCCGCCGGCCGGATGTCGCGACCGATTCTCGAGCGTCTCGGCTTCCAAACGGTCGGCTGGATCGACTGCCTGCTCGACGACTTCGGCTGACCTGCGCTTGCGTTCTGCCTGCACGTGCCCGAAGATCGAGCAAATCGAGTAATAGGGGTGGGCAGATGCCGTTTTCCTGGGTCAAGGCGCCGACCGGCACCAGCCGGAAGATCCGCGAGTGCGCGGGCGAGAATCCGACAAAGGCAAAGTTCGAGAACTGCGCGCGAGACATCGTCGCGGGCGATGGGGGCAGCGTCGACGGTGACATCCGTTTCGAGGGGAACGGGAAATTCGCGCACATCCACGTTCACTGGGACACGCCGGAGCAGAAGCGACGGATCATCTTCGACCTCGATGCCGTGGAAACCGTCGACCTGTACTCGGCGGCGGAGATCGACGACATGACCGTGGAGCCGTACAGCCCCTGTAATCCCGAGAGCTGAGCGTCAGCGGCAGGGTCGTGCCCAGCCTCCCCGCCGGAACCGTCACCCTCCTCTTCACCGACATTGAAGGGTCGACCAAGCTCGCCCGCCGCCTCGGCGACGGGTACCGCCACGTGCTGGCCTCGCACCGGAGCGTGCTCCGCGCGGCGTTCGCCGAGCACAACGGCATCGAGGTCGACACGCAGGGCGATTCGTTCTTCGTCGCGTTCGGCCGCGCGCACGACGCCGTCGCAGCTGCCGCGGCCGCGCAGCGAGCGCTGGCCGACAGCGACGTGCGCGTGCGGATCGGGGTGCACACCGGCGAGCCGGCGCTCGCCGAGGGCGGCTACTACGTCGGTGTCGACCTCTCACGCGCCGCACGCATCTGCGCCGCGGCGCACGGCGGCCAGGTGCTGCTCTCGCGGGCGACGCGTGACCTCGTCGGCGACGACGCAGAGATCCGCGACCTCGGCGAGCACCTGCTCAAGGACATCGAGGCGCCGGAGCGGCTCTACCAGCTCGTCGTCGCTGGAGTGCAGCAACGGTTTCCGCCGGTGCGCGCGGCAACGCCCGGCAACCTGCCGCGTCTGCGGACGGGTTTCTACGGGCGCCGACACGAGCTCGACGAGATCCGCCTGCTGCTCGCCGGCGAAGCACCCGTGGTCACGCTGACCGGTCCCGGCGGCGTCGGCAAGACGCGGCTCGCGCTCGAGGTCGCACGTGAGGCGGTCGACTCCTTCGACGACGGCGCCTTCTTCGTCTCGCTCGCCGCAGCCCGCTCGTCCGACCTCTCGGGCGCCCTCGCGCAGACCCTCGAGGTGACCGAGCAGGCCGGCGAGTCGGCGATCGACGCGCTCTACCGTCGCCTCGAATCGAGCCAGGTGTTGCTGGTGCTCGACAATTTCGAGTCGGCCCTCGATGCCGCGCCGCAGGTCGCCTCCCTGGTCGAGCGGTGCCCCCGCGTGAAGGTGCTTGCGACGAGCCGCGAGCGCCTGCACCTCGGCGCCGAGCACGAGTACCGGCTCGACCCGCTCGAGGAGGTCGACGCATCCGATCTCTTCGCCGCCCGGGCCTCGGCCGCGCGTCCCGACCTCGACATCGACTCACACCGCGCCGACGTCGAGGCGATCTCGCGCCAGCTCGACGGGCTGCCGCTTGCGATCGAACTGGCTGCCGCCTGGGCGCGCGTGCTACCGCTCGAGACGATCCTCGACCGTCTCGGCGAGCGCCTGTCGTTCCTGACCGGCGGTGCGCGTGACCTGCCGCTGCGGCAGCGGACGCTCGCCGCGACGATCGACTGGAGCTACATGCTGCTGAACGAGGAAGAGCAGCGCACGTTCCTGACGCTCGCCGTCTTCGCCGGGGGCGCCTCGCTCGAGGCCGTCGACAGCGTTGTTGCCGGTCCGAGCCTGGAGCTGCTCACCTCGCTCGTCGACAAGAGCCTGCTCCTGAGCCGAACGGCCGACGACGGCTCGCCTCGCTTCACGATGCTCGAGACGATCCGCGAGTTCGCGTTCGCCCGGCTCGCCGAGTTCGGGCGCGACACGGAGACGCGCCGCCAGCACGCTCACTATTTCCGCGACCTCGCCGAGTTCGCCGAGCACGAGATCCAGGGGCCGCTTCAGCGTCGCGCGCTGCAGCAGCTCGCCGTGGAGCACTACAACCTGCGCACCGCGCTGGCCTGGGCGGCCGACAACGGCGACGACGAGACGCTGCTTCGGCTCGCCGCTGCGCTGTGGCGCTTCTGGTACGTGCGCGGCCACCTGACCGAGGGTCGTACGTGGCTCGCGCGCGGTCTTGCCGGCGAGGGACTGTCGGCAGACACGCGCGCTCGCGCGCTCCGCGGCTCGTCGGTGCTCGCTGCGATCGGCGGCGACCTCGAGGCTGCGCGCGGGTACGCGGAGGAGCTCGTCGCGGTGCGCCGCTCGCTCGGCGACGACGAGCACATCGCCGGTGCGCTGCTGGTGCTCGCGAACGTCGACGCGGCGCTCGGCGATCAGGACGCAGCGGCCGAGCTCTACGGCGAGGCCGCCACCCACGCTCGCCGCGCGGGCAGCTCGGCCGGCGCTCGCCGGGATCATGAGCAACCTGGGCTACCTCTCGCTGCTCCGCGACGACCCCGCAGCCGCACGTGAGACCTGCCGCGAGGCGGCGTCGCTGTTCGAAGAGCTCGGCTTCGGCGAGGAAGCTGCCGGAGCGTGGCTGAACGCAGCGGCCGCCGAGCTCCTGCTCGGCGATCTCGCCGAGGCCCGGCTCTCGTTCGCGCGCAGCCTCGACCGCTACGTCGACCTGCAGCACGCCGAAGGCGTCGCCTACTGCCTCGACACGGCGGCGGCGATCGCCGCGCACGCGGGCGACGCACACCGCGCCGCGATCCTCTCGGCCGCAGCCGCCGCAGCCCGCGATCGCACCGGCGGCTCGCTGCCGCCGGTCGAGCAGCGCCTGCGCGACGACACGGTCGCCACGGTCGTAGCCGCGCTCGGCCCCGAGGCGTACGCCGCAGCTCTAGACGAAGGTACGGCTCTCGACCCGGACCAGGCCGTCGCGCTCGCCCGCACCTGATGCCAGAACGAGTGCATGACGCTTGTCCGGATCAGTGACCCCAAACTGATCGATCTCCTGTGCGCCGATCTCCAGAGCCGCGACGACGTGCTCGCCGAGCCGGCCGGCGCGGACCTCGTCGAGGTCGACATCGTGGGGTCCTACGGCGAGGAAGGAATGCGCCTCGCCACGCATCTGCGTGTCCAGGCCTGGGCTGCGGCGCAGCGGTCGCGCGGGCTCGACGTCACCGTCGAGCTCGCGGACGACCACTAGTTCGGATCGACGACGAGGTCGGCGAACGCCGACGACGTCTTGCCGAATTCCCACCAGCCGTGCACGTGCGGCTTGACGATCGCCGTCGAGCGCCCGTAGGCGATCGGGATCAGCGCCGCCTGCTCGGCCACCGCCATCCGGTCGGCGGCGTGGTACAGCTCGAGCCGCTCGCGGTCGCGCCGCTCCTGCCGCGCCCGTTCGACCAGCTCGTCGAACGGCGCGTACGCGTAGCCGCCCTCGTTGGTCTTCGACTCGGAGTGCAGCAACAGGCGGAGGTAGTACTCGGGGTCGGCGTAGCCCGGCAGCCAGCCCGTGACGACGATCGGCGCGATGAACTCCTCCCACGGCCGCGGCGTCTGCCACGCCTGGTCGGGCGTCCACGTCGGCGTCTCCACCCGCAGGCCGAGCACGTCGGCCCAGCCGCGGGCGACCACCTCGATGATGTCGGCCCACGCCTCGAGCCCGGCGACCCGAACGGTGCCCTCGATCCCCGAGGCTGCGAGGAGCGCGCGCGCCTTGTCGGGGTCGTAGCGCGGGACGATGTCCGGCGTGTGGCCCTGCAGCGCGGGCGGCACGAGACCACCGGTCGCGACGAGCAGGTTCTCGAGCAGGTGCTCGCCGAGCGCGTCGCGGTCGATCGCATGTGCGAGCGCGAGGCGGAAGTCGCGGTTCGAGACCATCGGGTCCCGGTGATCGAAGGCGAGATAGGCCGTCCACGCGGCGGGGCCGATCACCGTGTCGGCGGCGGGCGCGCCGGTAACACGGTCGGCGAGCCGCGGCGTGTAGCGGACAGCGACGAGGTCGAGCTCGCCGCGCTCGTACCGGGGAATCGCGTCGCCGATCGTGTCGCGGACGATCTCGAAGCGCTCGATGTTGCCGCGGCGAAAGACGTTCGTGTAGTCGGCACGGCGCTCGAGCACGAGGCGAGCATCGTCCCGGTCCGCGATCGCAAGGGGCCGCTCACGACCTGTGAACCCGTCGCCGTCCAGTCGTCTCCGTCGCGCTCGATCGCGTGGCGCGGCTGCGGGCCGCCGTCGGGGCGGTTCATCACGCTCAGGAAGTACGGCGCGGGCGCCGCCAGCCGGAACTCGACGGTCAGGTCGTCGAGCGCGCGGACGCCGACGCTCGACGCGTCGCTCGTGCGGCCGAGGCAGTAGTCCTGGCCGTTCTCGAGCACGAAGTAGATCGCCGCGGAAGAGCCTGGCCGCTCGGGGTCGAGGACGCGCTTGATCCCGAACTCGACATCGTGCGCCGTCAGCGCGACGCCGTCGGACCAGCGCAGCCCCTCGCGCAGCTTGAACACGTAGCGGAGGCCGTCGTCGGAGATCTGCCACGACTCGGCGAGCGAGGGCACGATCGTGCGCTCCGGCCAGGCCTCGACCAGACGGTCGAAGAGCTGCATGCAGAGCTGGATGTTCGGCCACGCGATCGCCGAGCGCGGGTCGGGGTCGTTCGGGACGAAGCTACTCGCCATCCGCACCGTCTCGAGCGTCGCCGGCGCGGGCGCATCTGGGTGCCACTGCGCGAACGCGCGCTGGTACGTGTCGTTCGCCTCGGCGAACCGCAATGAGGTGTGCAGCGCGAGCGCGAGCTTGAAGCGCACCAGTGCGACCTCTTGGGCGGCCGCGCGTTGCTCGAGCAGCGGCAGCAGCACGCGGTAGTGGCCGATCGCCTCGTCGAGCGCGTACTCCTGCCGCGCCTTGTCGCCGGCGCGCATCAAGTAGTCGACTGCCTTGTCCTCGTCGGCGGCCGCGAGCCAGTGGTGGGCGAGGAGCGCGAGCGAGTCGTCGGCGCTCTCCGTGCGGCTCTCGAGCCAGAGCGCCGCCTCGCGATGCAGGCGCCGACGCTCGCTGCCGACGATCGTGCGGTAAACGGCTTCCTGGATCAGGATGTGCTTGAAGCGAAACTCGGGTTGCGGCCAGCGACGGCTCTGGCGGAGCAGGTCGAGGCGCTGTAGCTCGCGGAGCGGCTCGCGCAGCTGCTCCTCGCCGCCGGCGACGCCCGTCAGCAGCGCCAGGCTGAAGCTGCGGCCGAGCACCGACGCGGCGGTCAGCGCCTCGCGGCACTCGGTGCTGAGCCGGTCGACTCGGGCGAGGATCACCTTCTCGACGGTCGCCGGTACGTCGATCGCGACGTCGTGGTCGAAGCGCCACGCCCTCGGCCGTGTGCTGCAGCGCGCCGGCGTCGACGAGCGAGCGGACGAGCTCCTCGAGGAAGAACGGGTTCCCCTCGGCCTGCGCGAGCAGCCGCCGCTCGAGGTCGTGCGGCAGCGTCCCGGCGCCGACGAGTGCCAGCAGCAGCTCGCGCTCCGCGTCGCCCGAGAGTGCCTCCAACTCGATCGTGTGCAGGCGATGCGGGAGCTGACGCGCGGCCTGCTCGCGCACCGCCCACGAGGCGTGGTCGGGGTCGGGCCGCTGCGTGATGATCAGGAGGACGGCCGCGTCCTCGGTCACGGGCAGCAGCTGCTCGGCCAGCTGCAGCGAGGTCGCGTCGGCCCAGTGGACATCCTCGAGCACGAGCACGACCGGGCCCTTCGACGCGAGCTTCTCGATCAGGTGGCCGACGACCTCGAATGTGCGGTACTGCAGCGCCTCCGGCGAGAGCTCGGCCAGGCGGCTCGCGAACTCCGGCTCGGCTGTCAGTCCGAGCAGCGCGGCGAGGTACGGGTAGTAGTCGTCGGCACTCTCGCCCGCGAGCTGGTTGAGCGCGCGGCGCAGCGACAGTCGTGCGCGTAGCTCGGGATCGTCGAGCCCGAGGCCGAGCCAGTCGCGGAGCAGGTCGCGAAACGGCCAGTACTGCATCGACTCGCCGTAGGAGACACAGCGGCCCTCGAGCCAGGTCGGCTCCGGCGCGAGTCGGCGCAGTTCGCCGAGGAAGCGGCTCTTGCCGATCCCGGGCTCGCCGGAGATGAACAGGATCGAGCCGGCCCCCGGCGCCGACATCGGCGAACGCCGCCCGGGCGGTCGCCAGCTCGGGCTCACGGCCGACGAGCGGTGTGTCGATCTCCTCGCGGGCGGGCGCCGTCGCACTCTCGACCACGAATGCGGGCACCTCGTCGGCCTTGCCCTTGAGGGTCAGGGAGAGCCGGTCGCCCCAGGTGAACTGGCGTTCGGCCAGCCGCCGAGTCTCGGAGCCGGCGAGCACGCCGCCGGGCTCGGCCGCTGACTGCAGCCGTGCCGCGACATTGACGGCGTCGCCGGTCGCGCCGTACTCGACGCGGCTGCCGGCACCGACCGGGCCGACGACGACCGGGCCGGTGTTGACGCCGACCCGGACGGCGAAACCCTGGACGGCGAAGCTCCGCTCGACGTCGCGCGCGAACTCGCGCACGTCCTCGGTGATCCGTAAAGCCGCTCGGAGCGCTCTTTCCGGGTCGTCCTCGTGGGCGGTGGGGGCGCCGAAGAGCGCGAGGATGCCGTCGCCGGCGAGATCCTTGACCGTGCCGCCGAACTCCTCGACCGCGTGCACCATCCGGCCCACGGCCTCGCCGATCACCAGCCGCGCCTCCTCCGGATCGAGCGCCTCGGCGATCGCCGTCGACCCCACCAGGTCGGCCGAGAGGGCCGTCACGACTCGCCGTTCCTCGCGCATGGACGGATCGACGCTCACGTGATGATTGTGCGTGAACGAGGCGGTGAGCGCTCGGAGAGACCCGTCAGGACCCCGGCGTACACTGACCCCTCCGCGATGGCCCAGGCTGATTTCGTCCACCTGCACGTTCACTCCGAGTACTCGATTCTCGACGGTGCGTGCAGGGTCCCAGACCTGGTCGCGCGGGCCGCCGAGCTCGAGATGCCGTCGGTCAGCCTGACCGACCACGGCTCGATGGCGGGGGCCGTGCAGCTCTGGAAGACGACCCGCGGCACCGGCGTCAAACCGGTGATCGGCTGCGAGGTCTACGTCGCTGCGAACCGCAAGGCGCACGAGAAGGGCAACGCGCATCTGACGCTGCTCGCCGCCGACAACACGGGCTACTCGAACCTGATCAAGCTCTCGTCGCTCGGCTACCTCGAGGGCTACTACTACAAGCCGCGCGTCGACTGGGAGCTGCTGTCGAGCCACGCCGAGGGCCTGATCGCGCTCTCCGGCTGCCTCTCCGGCCGCGTCTGCAAGGCGCTCGAGGAGAACCGCGTCACCGACGCCGAGGGCGAGCTCGACCACCTGAGCCAGGTATTCGGGCGCGACAACGTGTACGTCGAACTGCAGAACGCACACCTCGACGTGCAGGCGCGGATCCTGCCGCAGCTCGTCACACTCGCGCAGAAGCAGGGGCTGCCGACGGTCGCGACCGGCGACGTGCACTACCTACGCGACACCGACGCGCGCGCCCACGAGGCGCTCCTCTGCATCCAGTCCGGCGACTCGCTCAAGAACCCCGAGCACTGGAAGTTCGAGACCGACCACTTCTACTTCAAGTCGCCCGAGGAGATGCTGCTCGACTTCCCGGGCCAGGAAGACGCGATGCGGCGCACGCTGGAAGTGGCCGGCCGCTGCAACGTCGAGATCGAGCTCGGCCGGATCCTGCTGCCGAAGTTCGACGTGCCGGAGGGCCGCGACGCGTTCGACTACCTCGTCGAGCTCTGCGAGAAGGGGCTGCAGCGCCGCTACGACACGATCACGCCCGAGCTGACCGAGCGGCTCAAGTACGAGCTGACGACGATCAAGGAGATGGGGTTCACCGACTACTTCCTGATCGTCTGGGACTTCATCGCCTTTGCGAAGCGAAACGGCGTCTCCGTCGGTCCGGGCCGCGGCTCGTCCGCCGGTTCGCTCGTCGCGTACTCGCTCGCGATCACCGACATCGACCCGATTCGCTACGACCTGATGTTCGAGCGCTTCCTCAACCCGGGCCGCAAGTCGATGCCCGACATCGACATCGACTTCGCCGTCGAAGGCCGGGAGCGCGTGATCAACTACGTGCGCGAGAAGTACGGCGCCGACCGGGTCGCGCAGATCATCACCTTCTCGACCATGGCCGCACGCGCCGCGGTGCGCGACGCGGGCCGGGTGCTCGAGGTGCCGTACGGCGTCGTCGACAAGATCGCAAAGCTGATCCCGGAGGGGCCGGGGCAGATGCTCGACGACTGCCTGAAGCCGGGCGGCGAGCTGCGCAAGGCGATCGACGGCGATCCGGTCGCGAAGGAGATCCTCGACCTGGCGCTGCCGCTCGAAGGGCTGACGCGCGCCGACTCGATCCACGCCGCCGGCGTCGTGATCGGGGCCGAGCCGCTGATCAACGTCGTGCCGCTGCAGCAGAAGGGCAGCGACCAGGAAGTCGTGACGCAGTTCGCGATGAAGGACATCGAGTCGCTCGGGTTGCTCAAGATGGACTTCCTCGGCCTGCGCAACCTCGACGTGATCGTCAAGGCGTGCGAGTTGATCGGCGACCTCGACATCTCGGCGATCCCGATGGACGACAAGAAGACGTACGCGATGCTCGCGAAGGGCGAGGCTGCAGGCGTCTTCCAGTTCGAGTCGTCGGGCATGCGCGACGCGCTACGCCAGGTGAAGCCGACCGAGTTCGAGGACCTGATCGCCCTCGTCGCGCTCTACCGGCCGGGCCCGATGGGCTACATCCCGGTGTACGGCAAGCGGAAAGCCGGCGCGGAGGGTGTGACCTTCCTCGACCCGCGGCTGAAACCGATCCTGCGCGACACGTACGGGATCTGCGTCTACCAGGAGCAGTACATGCGGATCGCGCGCGAGCTCGCCGGCTTCTCGATCACCGAGGCCGACGATCTGCGCAAGGCGATCGGCAAGAAGATCCGCAAGCTGATGGACTCGCTCAAGGATCAGTTCCTCGAGGGCGCCGCGGCGCAGAACGTGACGCCGGGGGTTGCGAAGCAGCTGTGGGAGGACGTCGAGAAGGCGGCCGACTACTCGTTCCCGAAGGCGCATGCGGCGTGTTACGCGTTGATCGCGTACCAGACCGCCTGGCTGCGCGCGAACCATCCGTGCGAGTACATGGCGGCGCTGATCAGCTCGGTCATGAACACGAAGGACCGCGTGCCGATCTACGTCAACGCGTGCCACGAGATGGGCATCGAAGTGCTGCCGCCCGACGTGAACGAGTCGGACGTCGACTTCGCCGTGCGCAGCGGCAAGATCCGGTTCGGGCTGAACGCCGTAAAGGGCGTAGGGGAGGGCGCGGCGAGGGCACTCATCGCCGCGCGGACCGAGGGCGGCCCGTTCGAGTCGATCTGGGACTTCACCGAGCGGGTCGACCCCACGGTCTCGAACAAGCGCGTCTTGGAGGCGCTCGTCAAGTGCGGGGCGCTGCCGGGGTCGCGCAAGGGGATGCTCGAGGTGCTCGAGCAGGCCGTCTCGTGGGGGCAGAAGCAGCAGGCCGACAGGCTCGCGGGGCAGGGCTCGATCTTCGACCTCGGCCCGGCCGAGGACGAGAAGCCGCGGCATCACCCGGTGACGCCGACCGACGAGTACGAGAAGAGCGAGCTGCTGAAGCTCGAGAAGGAGGTGCTCGGGCTGTACGTGTCCGAGCACCCGCTGGCGTCGATCCGGGACCAGCTGCGGCGCAAGTCGGATGCAACGGTCGCCGAGCTCGATCGCCGCCGCGACGGGGAGGTGGTGACGGTCGGTGGGATCGTCACGCACATCCGTCACATGACGACGAAGCGCGGCGACGCGATGGTCTTTCTCCGCTTCGAGGATGTGACCGGCGTGATCGAGACGGTCGTCTTCAACGCAACGTACGAGAAGGCGCGCGAGCTGTGCACGACGGATCGGGTGCTGATCGTCAAGGGCCGCGTCGATCGCAAGGAGGGCGAGACGAAGCTCGTCGCGCTGGAGCTCGCGGCGTTCGAGGCGGTTCCCGAGCTGCGCGAGGTGCGGCTGAAGATCGACGCGACGAAAGCGGGCGCGGGCACGATCCGCGAGCTGGCCGCGCTGATCAAGGACTTCCCGGGCGACTCGCCGGTCTACGCCGACCTGGTCACCTCGCAGGGCCGCAAGACCTACGCGTTCGGCGCGCAGTACAAGGTCAAGCCGGCGCCGGACTTCTACGCCGAGGTGAAGATGATCCTCGGCGAAGCCGCGATCGCCTGACGCTTACGAGCACGTCCGCTCCGGGCGGGGTGCTTCACTCGCGAACCTCGTTCGAACCTCGTTTGAACGACGTTCGCGAGTTTGTGGCTCGTGGTGCCGCGCGGTTCGTCACACCCGAACCACGTTCGAACCACGTTCGAACGTGGTTCGAGAGTTGCGGCTACAGGAAGACCGCGAACTCGTCGAGCGACTTCCGGCGCAGCTCCGGGTACGTGGCCTCGTCGGACGGGTAGCCGACCGGGATCAGCAGGAACGGGCGCTCGTTCTCGGGCCGCTCCAGGATCTCTCGCAGGAAGCCCATCGGCGACGGGGCATGCGTCAGCGCCGACAGTCCCTCTGTGTGGAGCGCCGTCAGCAGGAAGCCGACCGCGATCCCGACCGACTCGCGCACGTAGTAGTGGCGGCGCTTTGAGCCGTCCGGCTCGCGGTGCCAGGCCTGCTCGAAGACGGCGATCAGATACGGGGCGTCGGTGATGTGCGGTTTCGACGCGTTGGTGCCGATCGGCTTGATCGCCTCCAGGTACTCGTCGCTCGCGCGTTCGCGGTAGAGCAGCTCCTCCTCGTGCTCGGCGGCGTCACGAATCCGCTGCTTCGTCGCCTCGTCGCTGATCACCACGAACGTCCACGGCTGCTGGTTCGCGCCCGAGGGTGCCGTGCCCGCGACCCGTAGGGCGTTCTCGATCAACTCGTGCGGCACCGGCCGTGAGGAGAACTGGCGCAGCGAACGCCGCGTCTGCATCAGCGCCAGGTGCTGCGCCGACGCTGTCACGCCGCGCGCTCCGCGAACGCGGGCTCGAGCAGCGAGATCTCCTCGGCCGATGCCGCAAGCATGCGACCGCGCAACTGGACGACGAACAGCCCGCCGGGCGTCAGCCGCTCGGCGGCTCCCTCGAGCAGGCGCCGGTAGAGCGTCATGCCGTCGCCGGCCGAGAACAACGCCGCAGCCGGCTCACCCGCCAGCTCCGGATGCAGCGACTCCTCCTCCCACGGGAGGTAGGGCAGATTGGCCGCGATCACGTCGAGTGAGCGCGGCAGCGGCTCGAGCAGGTCGCCGAGCCGGACGTGGACGCGCTGTGAGAGACCGTTTCGGATCGCGTTGGTGCGGGCCAGGTCGACGGCCTGCGGATCGACATCCGTCGCCCACACGGTCGCTCGCGGCGCGCGCATCGCGATCGCGAGCGCCAGCGCGCCGGAGCCGGTGCCGACGTCCGCGACCACCGCTGCCGACGAGCCCACGTGCTCCGCGACGCGGTCGACCAGCGCCACGCTGGTGGCGCGCGGGATCATCACCACGCCGGGCAGCGATTCGAGCGAGACACCGTCGAACTCGACAAGCATGCCCTCTTTATACCTGATCTGGTGTTTTAGAAACCTGCAAGGAAAGTACCACCCGGCACGAAGCGTGATCGAGCAGGCAGTCGCGCGTCTCGCACTGCACCCGCTCGACGGTCACTCCTTCCAGGGCCTGCGCCGCCAGGCCCTGCCACATGCCTCGGTCGATCTCCGCCGCGTCGGGCCGAGCGCGCACGAGTGGCCGCAACGGGCAGGTCGGGGTCGCGATCACGGCGCCGCGGTCGCTGACCTCCTCGACCGAGGCCTGGTAACCGAGGCTCCGCACCGCCTCGCACATCCGCTCGAAGCCGACCCGCACAGACCGCGTCGGCTTCACACCGGCGAGCTGCGCGAGCTCCGTGCCGAAGGTCACTCCGACGGCGCGCAGCCGGTCGGCGCGCCGCGAGGCGGGCAGCGCGTCGACGAGCAGCCCGAGCAGCGACTCGTACCGGCGCACCGGGAACTCGATCGCGGTCAGCTCGGGAACGACCGCATATACCTTCGCCGGGCGACCCGCCCCCGGGCCGGTTCGGCCGGTGCGCCGCTCGTAGGCGGGACTGAGCAGCCCAGCTGCGACCAGGCGTTCGAGCCGCGAGCGCGCCACGTTGCGGTGCACGCCCTGGGCGGCGCCGAGCTCGTCCGCAGACACCGCGCGAGCCTGTGAGCGGGCAAAAGACAGCGCCTCCCGCAGTTCCGGATCACCGATCGCGTCGAGTGCATCCATCTCTAACGCCAAGCTAGCAGGGCGTAGAAACTCGCAACCAGCCGAAAGGCCAGTGGTGGAAGCCGTAAACAGTCCGTTAAATCAGTAGATCCCCCGGTATAGGGAGAACCAACTCGCTCGTTTTACCGAACACATGACCGAGGAGGAAACGACCTAGATGCCGACCGTAGAGACAAACGTTCGCCCGACTGAGCAAGAGCTCGTCGAACTGTGGCGGGCTACTGAGCTCGAGCGGGCCGGCTACCCACCTGCTGCAGCCACCGAGCTTGCTGCGCGCAACGACGTCGACCTGCATCACGCCGTCGAACTGCTGCAGAAGGGCTGCTCGCCCGAGCTGGCCCTCGCGATCCTCCGCTAGTCCGTAGCACCACACGAACCTGGTTCACGTGCGTGAGCCAGGTTCGACCCGTCGCCCGGACCTGCTTGACTTGCGCGGATGCTCGCCTTCATTCCGAGCCCGCACACCGGCACCGTCAGCATCGGGCCGCTGACGCTCCACATGTACGGGCTGACGCTGCTGGTCGCGATCCTGGCCTGCGTCTGGCTGACCGGCAAGCGCTGGGTCGCGCAGGGAGGCGAGTGGGAGCTCGTCACCCGGGTCGCCGTCTGGGGCGTCGCCTTCGGCGTGATCGGAGCGCGGCTCTACCACGACGTCACGTCGTGGAACGAGGTGCCGACCCCGAAGTGGCAGGGCATGTTCGAGGTCTGGAAGGGCGGCCTCGGCGTCTGGGGCGGCATCGGGCTCGGCGTGATCGTCGGCGCGATCGTCGTGCGCCGCTCGGGCGCGAACGTCAGCCTCTTCATGGATGCGGTCGCGCCCGGGGCTGCTGCTCGCGCAGGGAATCGGCCGGATCGGCAACTGGTGGAACCAGGAGCTGTACGGCAAGCCGACCGACCTCTTCTGGGCGCTCAAGATCGACCCCGCACACCGGCCCGTCCAGTTCTTCGACCGGGGCACCTACCACCCGACCTTCCTCTACGAGCTGATCTGGGACTTCGCTCGGCGTCGCAGTCCTGCTCTACGTCGGCCGCCGCTTCCGGATCCGGCCGCCGGCGCTGTTCGCGCTCTACGTCGCCTGGTACACGTTCGGCCGCTTCTTCGAGGAGCTGCTGCGGATCGACCCGGCCCACCACATCGCCGGGCTGCGCCTGAACGCCTGGGTCTCGATCATCTTCTTCTTCGGCTCGGTCACCTACTTCGTCTGGCACCAGATCCTGAACGACGGTGAGCCGAAACCGCGTCCGCCGGAGAAGCGGCCGGCGATGGCGATCCCCAAGAGCCGCGTCCGGTAGCGCCAGTACCCTCTCCGGGTGGCCCTGGCCGTCCGCGAACTCGAGCTGGACCTCGACGCGTTCGAAGGGCCCTTCGACCTCCTGCTGACGCTCGTGCTCCGCGAGGAGCTGCCGCTCCGTGAGGTCGACCTGGCCGAGATCGTGATCGCGTTCGTCGGAAACCTCGCCGATCGAGGCGAGCTCGACCTCGACGCATGCGGCGAGTTCCTCGTCCTGATCTCCGCGCTGCTCGAGCTGAAGGCGCGCGCGATGTTCCCGGAGGAGGACGCCGAACTCGCCGAGCTCGAGCCCGAGGAAGCCGCCGAGGAGCTGGCCCGCCGGCTCGCCGAGTACCGGCGCGCGAAGGAAGCGTCCCGGCTGCTGCGCGAACGGCTCGACCAGCGACGCGACCTCTTCTTCCGGCTGGGGCCGGCACCGCTCGCGCCGCGGCCCGAGCGCAAGCTCGCCCAGCAGGAGCCCGAGCAGCTCGCCGCCGCGCTCCGCGTGCTCGCGACGCCGCCGCCGCAGCCGTCGACCGCTCACATGGCGCTGCGCTTCCCGCCGGTGGCGCAGTTCCTCGACCGCTGGCGCTCGCTGCTTCGCCGCCGCGCCCGCTTCGACTTCGACCAGGAGGTGGAGGGGATGACGCGCGTCGAGATCGCCGTCGCCTTCCTCGCGCTGCTCGAGCTGCGCAAGCAGGACGAGATCGCGATCGCGCAGGCCTCGCCCTTCGCCCCGATAAGGATTTCTCGTGCCGACGCCGAAAGGAGTCTCTCTTGGAACGTCCGCTCCGCCTGATCCCCACCGAGGTGACGCCGGCTGCAGAGCTGGCGCGCACGACTCGAGGCGCTGCTCGTCGTCGCCTCGCAGCCGCTCTCGCTCGCTGAGCTCGAAGCCGCGACCGAGGCCGACGCCGTGCCCGTCCAGGACGCGCTGGAGCTGCTCGCCGAGCGCTACGCCGAAGGGCGTAGCGGCATCGTGCTCGAGCAGGTCGCCGGCGGCTTCGCCTTCCGCGCCGCCGCCGAGGCCTCCGAAGCGTGCGCGCGCCTGTTCGAGAAGCCGGTCGAGAAGGGGCTCTCGCAGGCAGCGCTCGAGACGCTCGCGATCGTCGCCTACCTCGGGCCGGTGACGCGACCGGAGATCGCCCGCATCCGCGGCGTCAACGTCGACGGCGTGATCGCCGGGCTCGTCGAACGTGGCCTCGTCGCCGAAGGCGGCCGGGAGAACGAGTTCGGTGCAGTCCGCTACCGCACGACGCCGCTCTTCGAGCGCGTCTTCGGCCTCGAGTCGCTCGCCGCGCTGCCGCGTGTCGACGACCTCGGCGACGACGTCGCCCAGATCCGCGAACGGCTCGAAGCCGTCGCGGAACAGCGCCCGGCGTAGCGGCGGATACGTCCAAAGGGGCGTGGCCTGGTCTCAGAGACCGGTCATGGCCGTTCACGGCACCCGGTGCCGCGGAACACCGCATTCGAGCTCGTGGCCGCCATGGCCGCGGTGGACCGACCCGTCTCTGAAACCAGGACACGGCCACAAGGCCGGTGAGGCTGAACGCCTGGCTCGCCCGCGCCGGCGTCGCTTCGCGCCGGGCGTCCGACGAGCTGATCAAGGCCGGCCGGATCACCGTCAACGGCGAGCCTGGGGAGCTGAATACGTTCGTCGCGGCCGACGACGACGTGCGCCTGGACGGGCGGCCGCTGGCGAAGCAGGGCCTCGCCTACGTGCTCCTGCACAAGCCGGCCGGGGTGATCACGACGGCGCGCGACCCGCAGGGCCGGCCGACCGTCGTCAGCCTCGTCAAGCATCCCGCGCGCATCGTCCCGGTCGGGCGGCTCGACGGCGAGACGACCGGCGTGCTGCTGCTGACGAACGACGGCGAGCTCGCGCACCGGCTGGCGCATCCGAAGTACGAGGTCGAGAAGGTCTACGTCGCAGAGCTCGACTCACGTGCAAGCGACGCGACGATCGCGAAGCTCGCCGCAGGAGTGCTGCTCGACGACGGCCCGACTGCGCCCGCACACGTGCGGCGGCTGGGCGCACGAAGCTCGAGCTGACGATCCACGAGGGCCGCAACCGGCAGGTGCGGCGCATGTTCGAGGCGGTCGGTCATCGGGTGCGTCACCTGCATCGCAGCCGCTACGGCCCGCTGACGCTCGGAGGGCTCGAGCCCGGCGCCTGGCGCGAGCTCGAGCCCTCCGAGGTGGAACGGTTGCGGTCGCCTACGACGCGGCCGCGAGCGCAGCGGCGGCGTCGAGCAGCCCCTGGCCCTGACTGATCCAGTCCTTCGCGTTGCTCTCGTCGAGCTTCCCGGAGCCCTTGGCCGCGTTGTTCAACGCGTCGCGGATCACGCCCGCGACGACGTTTCGCTTCGCGGTCAGATTGGCGATCTGAGCCTCGATCGAGTCGTACTTGAGATTCCCGGCCGCGGTGTCCGGCTGCTTGAGCGCGGAGGTCGATGCGACCAGCGTGTCGAGTGCGAACTTGCCGAACGGGGCGTTGATCTGCTTGTACATCGTCCCGAGGTCGGCCGTCGTGTTGCCGTGCTGGTTCAGCTCCTTCGGTGTCGCCTTGTTGTCGAGGATCTGCGTGATCACGCGACCGTCGTTCACGTAGTCGTCGCCGAGTCCGAGGATCGCGTTGATCGTCGGCCGGACGTCGACGTGGTCGGTCCACGTGCTCGTGTCGATCCCGTTGTTCTCGACTCCAGGTCCGACCATTCCGAGCCAGGTGTTGGCGATCTCATCCTGGAAGTCGCCGTGGTTCCACGGCGAACTTCGGATCGACGCACGTCACCTGGTCGGGCGTTCCCGCACGTCGTCGAGTTGGACGCCTGGAAGAAGAAGTCGGCGTTCCCGAAGAGCGTGAACGTCGGCGTCCGCTTCGGATCGGAGTTGACCATGTGCAGCGTGCTCTCCTCGACCGGGTCGGCGAGGCGCTGCGTGAGCGGCACGGCGGCGCCGCCCTGGTACGGGTCGACGGCCGTGGCGGCTCCCAGGTCACGCTCCAGCTTGCGAACCGACGGGTCGGTGCGTGACGGCTGCCCGTTCACGTAGATCGTCGGTGCGTCGTCGAAGTGCAGGTCGAACGTCGGGCTGCCCGCCGGTGCGAACGCCTTCAGGTTCGTCGTGATCTCGCCGATCTGGTTCGACGGGCAGGTCGTCAGCGCGGGAGCGCACGGTGTGTGCGCGTACGTGAGCGATCCGTCGGCGGCCGGCGATGCCGGTGCCGCCTGCGAAGTGGTCACCCTCGTCGACCGTGACGATGAAGAGCGTGTTGCTCTTGTCGATCCCGTCGTTCTTCAGCCGGTCGAAGAAGCGGCCGAACGCGGTGTTGTAGTCGGCGAGCTGCTGCTTGTAGTCAGCCTCGCCGGGCCCGGACGCGCGGCGCGAGCGTGTGGTTGTCGTGAGCGTCCGAGATGTAGGCGTAGGTGACCGGGATCCCGTGCTCCTGCATCGCAGCGACCATGCCGAGCGAGTTGTTCGCGGACGCCGAGTCGAAGCCCGGGAAGCCGCACTGGTTGAACGGATCGGCGATGTCGGTGGTCCCGTCGACCGCTTTCACGCACGGGTTGTTGCTGGTGATCACCGGGTCGACGTACTTCGCGCCGAACAGGCCGAAGTAGCCGTCGTTCGAGCCCGGGACCGTCGTCGAGTCGTCCGGCTTGGCGTTGACGTTGCCCTGGCACGGAGCTGCACCCTGGGCGCAGTGGATCGCGTAGCCGACGAAGTCGGTCTGCGCGAGCGCGCGGGCAGCGGTTCCGGACGGTGCGAGCTGCGAGTCGCGTCCTTCGTTCCACTCGGGTGAGCCGACGCCGAAGACGCGCGTCATGTCACCTGCCGGATCGGTGCCGTAGACGCGGGCGCCTGAGGCGTGCGCGTTCGTCAGGCCGGCGGTCAGGGTCAGCCCCGGTGCCGGTCGCGCCGCGTGTGCCGACGGCCGCGATCGTCGCGGTCTCGAGCAGGGCACCGGTGTCGATGGTGATCTCCTCGCCCGGCGTGAAGCTCGCGACGTCGCCGACCTTGATGTTCGTTGCGCCGGCCACGGACGCCGCCGAGAGCGACGTGAACACGAGCGCGTTGTTGTTCTCGAGCTCGATGTTCGCGGCCGAGACACCGCCGACGTTACAGCCGGCGTGCGTGTACGTCAGCCATGGCGCCGGTGCGGTCTGAGCGCCGTCGCCGACCATGTTGGGCAGCGAGTCGTCAGAGCCGTCGACGGTGTCGGTCCAGTACTTGAACGACGTCGCGAAGTTCGTCGTCCCGTCGGCGCGGAAGAAGTCGTAGCTGTTCGAGACGGTCTGCCCGGTGCGGTCCGGATAGAGACCGGTCAGCGACGAGAGGATCCCGCCTGCGGTATGCGAGATCAGAATCGTGTGGTCGTTCGTGAGCAGCGTGCCGTTGCCCTTGAGGAAGTTCAGCAGGTTCGGCATCTGCTCGAGATCCGACGCGACGTTTGGGTTGTCGCGGTTGTAGTGCGTGTTGTCGAACTGCAGGTAGATGACGTGCTTCACCTGGCCGGCCTTTGTGCCAAGTTGGCACGAGCCGGCTGCTGCTGCGGCGGCCCCACCGTGTGTCACTGCGGCGGTGACGCTCGCGGCCACGGCACACGCAAGTGCGACCGCGGCGATCAGCATCGTTCGTCTCATCAGCCCTCCCCTTGATGGTCGATTTGACTGCTGCTGTCGACGATAAGGGGCGCAGATTGACACATGTGAAACGGCGATGCGTCGGTTGTGTGACGAGATGGCTAGGGCGCGACGAACCCCATCCGCTCGTACATCAGCAGCAGTGTGGGAGCCGCTGTCGTGCGTGCTTTCTCGGCGCCGACGCGGAGGCGGCCACGTAGCTCGGCTTCGTCGGCGCGGAGCTCGGTGTACCGCTCCCGGACCGGGGCGAAGAGCTCGACGACGGCCTCGCCGACGTCGGCCTTCAGGTCGCCGTAGCCGCGGCCGTCGTACGACGCCTCGACGTCCTGGATCGAGCGGTCGGTGGTGACCGAGAGGATCTCGATCAAATTCGAGACGCCGGGCTTCGCATCCGGCTCGTAGCGGATCTCGCGGCCCGAGTCGGTGACCGCCGTCTTGAACTTCTTGCGGATCGTGTCGGGCTCGTCCAGCACGAGGACGCTGCCTTGCGGCGTCGCACCGGTCGTCGACATCTTCTTCGTCGGCTCCTGCAGATCCATGATGCGGGCCCCGACCTCCGGGTAGACGCCTTTCGGGATCTTGAAGGTCTCGCCGTAGCGTGAGTTGAAGCGCTGCGCGACGTCCCGTGCCAGCTCGACGTGCTGGCGCTGGTCGTCGCCGACCGGGACGACGTCGGTCTGGTAGAGCAGGATGTCGCCCGCCATCAGGACGGGGTAGGTGAAGAGCCCGGCGGAGACGAAGTCCTTGCCCTCGCCCTTCTCCTTGAACTGAGTCATGCGGCCGAGTTGTCCGAACCCGGTGACGGCCGAGAGCAGCCAAGCCGCCTCGGCGTGCGCGGTCACGTGGCTCTGCAGGAACAGCGTCGAGCGCTCCGGCTCGAGGCCGACGGCGAAGAGCAGCGCCGCCAGGTCGAGCGTGCGGTCGTGCAGGTCCTTCGGGTCGTAGTCGACGGTGATCGAGTGCAGGTCGACGATGCAGAAGAAGGCGTCGCCCGTCTCCTGCGTCGAGACGTACTGGCGCATCGCGCCGATGTAGTTGCCGATGTGTTTGGCACCCGTGGCCTGGATGCCTGAGAAGACGCGCATTGGGTTCACCTCGCGGGAGTCGATGGTCTGCTGGGCCGGGTCAGCGGACGAGGCGATCTAACGCGGGGCTTCGCCTCGCCCGCGGCGCCATGACCAGCAGGTGCGGGAGGCGAAGGTCATCGCGGCAGGATAGACGAAAGCCCGTCTCTACACTGAACCGATGGCCGTCACGTCGCGCACCTGGTCGCCGGAATCCTGGCGCGAGCGCACCGCGCTGCAGCAGCCCGATTGGCCGGACGCCGCCGCGGCGGCAGCGGCGCTCGAGCGCCTGAAGGCGAGCCCGCCCTTGGTCTTCGCCGGGGAGGCGCGGCAGCTCCGAGAAAGCCTCGCCCGCGTGATCGACGGCCGCGCCTTCCTGCTGCAGGCCGGCGACTGCGTCGAGTCGTTCAACGAGCGCTCGACGACGCGCGTGCGAGAGAAGCTGAAGATCATCCTGCAGATGTCCGCTGTCCTGACCTACGGCGCGAGGCTGCCCGTCGTCAAGGTCGGCCGGATCGCCGGCCAGTTCACGAAGCCGCGCTCGCAGCCGTTCGAGCGCTTCGGCGATGTCGAGCTGCCGAGCTTCCGCGGGCACATGATTCACGACGACGCTCCCACGCCCGAGGCGCGCGTACCCGATCCGTCCCGGATGATCGAGGGCTACAACCAGTCCGCCTCGACGCTCAACCTGCTGCGCGCCTTCACCAAGGGCGGCTACGCCGATCTGAACCAGGTGCACCTCTGGAACCAGGAGTTCGTCGCCTCGAGCCCCGAAGGTCGACGCTACGAGCGGCTGGCCGACGAGATCGAGCGCGCGCTCCAGTTCATGGCCGCTTGCGGGATCGACCTCTCCGCAGAGCGCCGGCTCCACGAGGTCGACTTCTTCACGAGCCATGAGGGCCTGCTGCTCGACTACGAGGAGGGCCTGACGCGCCGCGACTCGCTGACGGGCGACTGGTACGACTGCTCGGCCCACTTGCTCTGGATCGGCGAGCGCACGCGGCAGATCGACGGCGCGCACGTGGAGTTCTTCGCCGGGGTTCACAATCCACTGGCGGTCAAGCTCGGCCCGACGGCGACGCCGTCGGAGGTGATCGAGCTGTGCGAGAAGCTGAATCCGGACCGCGTCCCCGGCCGGCTGACTCTGGTCGCGCGGATGGGTGCAGCAGACGTCACCGAGCTTCTGCCGCCGCTCCTGCGCGCGGTCGTCGAGGAGTCGCATCCCGTCGTCTGGGCGTGCGACCCGATGCACGCGAACACGATCACGACCGCGGACGGCCTGAAGACGCGCCGCTTCGACGCGGTGATGGGGGAGATCGAGGGCTTCTTCAGGGCCTGCTGGGAGGCGGGAGTCCTGCCGGGCGGCGTGCATCTCGAGTTCACGGGCGAGGACGTGACGGAGTGCCTCGGCGGAGCGGACGACGTGCTCGAGGAGCACCTCTCCTCACGCTACGAGACGCTCTGCGACCCGCGGTTGAACGCCCGGCAGTCGCTCGACCTCGCGTTCAGGCTCGCCGAGCTGATGCAACGGGCGCCCCGGTAGCCGGTGCGGATCGCCGTTGTCGGAACCGGCCTGATGGGCGCCTCCGTCGCGCTCGCGGCACGCGCGCGCGGTGACGACGTCGTCGGCTTCGACCCGGATCCCGATGCGCTCGCGGCAGCCGTCGCGCGCGGCGCTGTCGCCGCGGCCGCGAGTCACGACGAGGCCGTCGCCGGCGCCGAGCTCGTCGTCGTTGCAGCCCCGATCGCCCATTTGCCCTCGGCCGTCACGGCTGCGCTCGGAGCAGCCGGCGACGCGACCGTGATCGACGTCGGCTCGACCAAGGCGAGCGTGGTCGCTGCGGCAGCGGGCTCGCCGCGCTTCGTCGGCAGCCATCCGATCTGTGGCTCGGAGACGCGCGGCGCCGACAACGCAAGCGCGTCGCTCTTCGAGGGCGCTACCTGGTTCCTGACCCCGGTCACTCAGACCGATCCCGATCGTTACCGCACGGTGCACGGCTTCGTCACCGACGTCGGCGCTACGCCGGTCGCGATCGACCCCGACGCGCACGACCGACTCGTCGCGCTGACGAGCCACGTGCCGCACGTGCTCGCGAACGTCGTCGCCAACCAGACCGGCGCCGCGCGGGTCGAGGGGCACGAGCCGCTCGCGCACGCCGGCGGCTCGCTGCGCGACATGACGCGAATCGCAGGCGCGAACCCGCGCATCTGGGTCGACATCTTCCTCGACAACGCCGAGCGCGTTCGTGCCGAGCTCGCCGAGCACCGCCGCCGGATCGAGCAGGTCGAACAGGCGCTCGACCGCGGTGACGCCGGTTTCCTCGCCCGCTGGATCGGCGAGGCCTCGTCGAGCCGCCGCCGCATGCTCGAGCGCGAGTACCCGGACCCGGCGAGCTGCAGCGGCTCCGTGTGCACGTCCCCGACCGCCCCGGCGTGCTGGCCGGAATCACGCAGGCGCTCGGCGCCGAACGGATCAACATCGAGGACTTCGAGCTGCACCACGTCTCGCCCGAGCGCGGAGGCACGCTGACGCTGCTCGTCACCGGCGAGGGCGAGGCGCAGCGCGCAGCTCTGCTGCTCGAGGGCCAGGGCTACAGCGTCGTCGTCTCGGCGGTGATCGATGAAGGTTGAACCGGCCGCATCGCTGGACGGACATTTCGGTGTGCCGGGCGACAAGTCGATCTCGCACCGCGCGCTCCTGCTCGGAGCTGTCTCCGACGGGCCGACCGTCGTTCGCGGCTTCGGTCGTTCCGGCGACACCGAGTCGACGCTCGGGGCGGTGCGGGCACTCGGCGTCCAGATCGACGAGGACGGCGACGAGCTGCAGGTGCACGGCGTCGGCCTGCGCGGCCTGCAGTCGGCCGAGATCGACTGCGGCAACGCCGGCACGCTCGCCCGCCTGCTCGTCGGACTGCTCGCGTTCCAGGACGGAACCTTCACACTGACCGGCGACGAGTCGCTCTCCGCACGCCCGATGGAGCGGATCGCCGCGCCGCTGCGCCTGATGGGCGCCCAGATCGAGACCACCGACGGCCACCTCCCGCTGACCGTCACCGGTTGTCCGCTGCAGGCGATCGACTACGAGCTGCCGGTTGCAAGTGCCCAGGTGAAGTCGGCAATCCTCCTCGCCGCACTCGGGGCCGGGGGGCGCACGACCGTGATCGAGCCGGTTCCGACCCGCGACCACACCGAGCTGATGCTGCGCGCGGCAGGCGCGTCCGTGAGCATCCGCCCCAACTCGGTCAGCGTCGATGGGGCCGAGCGGATCGACGTCGTCGCGGTCGACGTCCCCGGCGACTTCTCGTCGGCGGCACCGTTCATCGCCGCGGCGTCGCTGGTGCCCGAGTCGCGGCTGACGATTCACGGGGTCGGCCTCAACCCACGGCGCACAGGCCTGCTCGACGTCCTGGAGCGCATGGGCGCGCGCGTCGGCATCCTCTCGCGCAGCCGCTCCGGGCCGGAGCCGGTCGGCGAGGTCGAAATTCGCACCGGCGAGCTGACCGCGACGACGATCCGCACCGAGGAGGTGCCGCTGCTCGTCGACGAGTTGCCGCTCTTCGGCTTGCTCGCCGCCGGCTCCCGCGGCTCCAGCTGGGTCTACGGCGCCGCGGAGCTGCGCCTGAAGGAGACCGACCGGATCGAGGCCGTCGTCGACGCCCTGCGCGCGGTCGGGGCTCGAGCCCAGGCGCAGGAGGACGGGTTTTCGGTCACCGGCGTGCCGACTCGCCCGCGCGGTGGACGGGTCGATGCACGTGGCGACCACCGGATTGCGATGCTGGGTGCCGTGGCCGGCCTGTGGTCGCGCGACGGCGTGCAAATCGAGGGAGCCGACAGTGCAGCGATATCCTTCCCCGGCTTCTACGAGCTGATCGACCGAATCGTGCAGAGATGATCATCGCCATCGACGGGCCCGCAGGGGCCGGCAAGAGCACCGTCGCCCGCCTGCTGGCGGAGCGGCTGGGCTTTCGCTACCTCGACACCGGGGCGATGTACCGCGCGCTGACGTGGCTCGCGATGCGAGAAGGGCTGCCGCTCGCCGAGGGAGAGCCGCTCGGCCGGCTCGCTCGCCAGAACCCCGTCACGTTCGACGAGTCGGGCCGCGTCTTCATCTCCGAGACCGATGTCACCTCCGCGATCCGCCATTCGCGGATCGACCGGATGGTCCCGGTCGTCGCACGCCACCACGACGTGCGCGAGGTGATGCGCGAACGGCAACGCGAGCTGGCCGGCCACGGCAACGCCGTGATCGAGGGCCGTGACATCGGCACCGTGGTCGCGCCGGATGCCGCCGTGAAGGTCTACTTGCAGGCGAATCCCGAGATCCGGGCCTCGCGCCGGCAGGCTGAGCGGCCGGACATCGGCGCCGACGCGCTCGCGACCGACCTCCGCACCCGCGACGAGTCGGATCGCGTGCGGATGCAGCCGGCCGAAGACGCCGAGCTGATCGACACGACCGATCTCGAGGTCGACGACGTCGTCGCCCGCATCCAGGAACTGATCCGAGCCCGCTCGCTCGCACCGTCTTGACCGGCCCCGAGCTCGCGTGGGCGATCGGCCGGCGCACGATGGGCTGGCCGACCCGGCTGGTCACGCGTGTGCACGCCTACGGACGCGACCGGATTCCGGCCACCGGCGGGCTCGTGTACGCGATCAACCATCTCCACTGGATCGACGTGCCGATCGTCGGCGTGACGTCGCCGCGCAACATCGACTTCGTCGCGAAGGCCGAAGCCATTCGCGTGCCGTGGCTCGGCAACTACCTGCGCTGGCACGGGGCGATCGCCGTCCGGCGGGGCGAAGGCGACCGCGACGCCGTCCGCATGATGCGGGCCTCCGCGCGCGACGGGCGCGTCGTGGGGCTCTTCGTCGAGGGGACCCGTCAGACGACCGGCCGTCCCGGCACGGCGCAACCCGGCGCCGCGATGGTGGCGATGCAGGAGAGCGTGCCGGTCGTCCCCGTTGCGGTCTACGGAACGCAGTTCTGGCGGCTCAGCAAGTGGCAGCCTTGTTCGGTCGCCTACGGCGAGCCGATGCGCTTCGACGACCTGCCGAAGGGCGGAAAGGGCTACAAGGAGGCGACCGTGGAAATCGAGCGCCGCATCAACGCCCTCTTCGACTGGCTGGCCGACGTCCACGCCCAGGGCCGGCCGCCGAACCTGACGCCGCCGCTATGACCGAACCGGCCGAAGGTCTCTACGGCACGGTCGCGATCGTCGGCTTCCCGAACGTCGGCAAGTCGACGCTCGTCAACCGCCTGACGGCGACCCGGCAAGCGGTCGTGCACGCGACCCAGGGGACGACGCGCGACCGCAAAGAGCTGATCGCCGAGTGGAACGGCAAGCGGTTCCTGCTGATCGACACCGGCGGCGTCGACATCGCCGACCGCAGCCCGATCACACGTCAGATCGCGGAGCAGGCACGCGCGGCGATCGCCGAAGCGGACCTGGTGCTGTTCATCGTCGACGCGCGGGCCGGTGTGACGCCAGGTGACGAAGAGCTGGCGCAGATCCTGCGCGAGTCGAAGAAGGACGTGCTCCTGATCGCGAACAAGATCGACGACCCCTCGCAGGAGGCGCTGGCGCTCGACCTGCACCGGCTCGGCTTCGGTGATCCGTTCCCGATCTCGGGGCTGCACGGCTCGAACACCGGCGACCTGCTCGACGAGGTGATCGACCGGCTGCCCGGGACCTCGTCCAGGCAGGAGCACGATGACGCGATACGCGTTGCCATCCTCGGGCGCCCGAACGTCGGCAAGTCGTCGCTCTACAACAAGCTCGTCGGTGAGGAGCGCACGATCGTCGACGAAGTACCGGGCACGACCCGCGACACGATCGACACCGTCGTGCAGAAAGACGGCCGTACCTTCATCCTGGTCGACACGGCCGGGCTGCGGCGCAAGCGCAAGCAACGCCAGGGAATCGACTACTACTCGGAGCTGCGCGCGCTCGAAGCCGCCGAACGCGCCGACGTCGCCCTGGTGCTGATCGACGCGAGCGAGGGGATCGTCGAGGGCGACATCACCGCCGTCGAGGTGGCCCGCAAATCGCACTCCGCGACGCTGATCGTGCTCTCGAAGTGGGACATCTCGACGATCACGATCGAGGAGGTGCGCCCCGAGCTGCAGCGGCGGCTCCGGCAGCGTCCCGACTTCATCACCGTCTCGTCGACGTCGGGCCGCGGCGTCTCGCGCCTGCTCGGCAAGACGGCCGAGCTGTTCGACCGGTATGCGGCGCGTGTGCCGACGGCCGAGCTGAACAAGTTCATCGGCGAGTTGAAAGAGATGCGGCAGGCTCCCTCGAAGGGCGTGCGCCGCTTGAACCTCCTGTACGGCGCGCAGGTCACGTCGCGGCCGCCGCGCTTCCGCTTTACCGTCAACGACCCCGGCCTGGTGACACGTGACTACGGCTACTGGGTGGAGAATCAGCTACGAGAGCGGTTCGAGCTCGAAGGGGTACCGGTGGCCATCGACTTCAGGGCGCGGTCGTGAACGTCGTCGTGGTGGGGGGCGGGGCGTGGGGCTCCGCGTTCAGCCACGTGCTGCGCGGGCGCGGGCACGACGTGACGATCGCTCTCCGCTCGACGCTCGACGAGATGCCGTACGAAGAGGCCGACCTGATCGTGCTTGCGGTCACGTCGAGCTCGTTCCGTGAGGTGCTTGGTCACGTGCGCGGGTCGGCGCCGATTCTGAGTCTCGTCAAGGGGCTCGACCCGGCGAGCGGCGAGCGCCTTTCGACGCTCGTCACCGACCGGCCCGTCGCGGTGCTCTCGGGTCCGAACATGGCCGACGAGGTGCTCGCCGGGTTGCCCGGTGCGACGGTGATCGCGTCGGAGGACGAATCGCTCGCGCTCTGGCTGCAGGAGGCGATCAACTCGCTTGCCTTCCGGGTCTACGTGAACACGGATTTGATCGGCGTCGAGGTCTGTGCCGCCTCGAAGAACGTGATCGCACTCTCGGCCGGCGGGGTCGACGGGCTCGGCCTGGGCGACAACGCGAAGGCTGCGCTGATCACGCGCGGTCTGGCCGAGATGGGGCGGCTCGGGGAAGCACTCGGCGCCGAGCCGGAGACCTTCTCGGGGCTCGCCGGGATGGGCGATCTGATCTGCAGCTGCTGGCACCCGTCCGGCCGCAACCGGCGAGCCGGCGAACTGATCGCGCGCGGTGTCTCGGTCGACGACGCGAGGGCCGAGATCGGGCAGGTGGTCGAGGGGCTGACGACCGCGCCGGTTCTGCAGGATCTCTCACGCCGGATCGGCGTCGAGCTGCCGATCACCGACGGCGTCTGCGCCGTGCTCGACGGGATGCCGCTCGACGAGCTCCTGGCGTCGTTGATGGGACGGCGGCCGACCGGCGAGTGAAGCTCGCCGTCGTCCTCGTCGCGGCGGCGCTGCTGGCCTCGGCCTGCGGCGGCGGGGGCGCCAAGCCGGCAGCGACCGCCGCCGACGTCGCGCCGCTCACGACGTCCGCGCTGCTCTCCGGCAGCCCGGAGCACGTCCGTCGTGCGCTCGAGTTGCTCCCGCAGGGGCGCCGGCTCGTTCGCCTGCTCGGCGGCGCGCGAACGATCACCGGTGGGGGCGAGCAGATCGCGCTGCTCGATCCGTCCGGCCGCACCGCGGTGGCGATCGTGCGCCACGCGGACACGAAGGCGCTCGATCGAGCTGGAATCGCACACGCGAGCGTTCGTGGCTGGACCGTCTTCTCGCACCAGGCTGCGTCGGTCGAGGCCGTCCGGCGCGCAACGCGTCACCTGGTCGACGCCCCCTGGTACCGGCCGGCGGAAGGCGACGTCACGTTCGTGCTCCCCTTGCTGACGCTGGTCGCGACGCGGCACGGCGAACATGAGGTTGCCGAGCAAACAGCCCGCGGCGCCCGTGTCGATGCCGAGCAGCCGCTGGCGGCGTGGATCCCGGCCGACGCCGTCGCGGCCGCCGCCTTCCAGAACGGCGCCTCGGCGTTCGCCGGGCTCTCGTTCGGGCCGGCGCTGCAGCGCGGCCTGGGGCTACGGCTCGCCGACCTGGCTGCGGCGGCGCCGGGCGCCGGCGTCGTGTACGCCCGTGCTGCGCAGCCGGTGCCGACGGTGACGCTGCTCGCGCGCGGCGGCACGCTCGCTGCCGCCCGGAAGCTCGTGCGCGACCTCGACCCGGCAGCACCGCCGGCCGTGCCCGCGGTGCTCGACGGCGTGCCGGTTCAGGTCGTCCACCTCGGCGCTGCCGATCTCTACTACGGGCGCACCGGCGGACACGCTCGTGGTCACCGACGATCCCGTTGCTCGCCTGCACCAGGCGAGCCCGGCGCTCGAGCCCGCGGGCCTGCCGCCCCGCACCTCCGCCTGGGCGTACCTCGACGCGAAGCGCGGCCTGCCGGAGCTCCAGCAGCTCGCCGCGCTGGCCGGCACGTCGCTGACACCGGGCTTCGTCCGCCGGATCTCGCCGCTCCGCAGCGTGCTGGCGTACCGTGTTCAGCACGGGCAGCGGACGAGCCTCGTCGTCGACGTGCGTTAGCGGTACCCTGCTCGCGATGTCGCAGCGCACGTTCCTGTTCACATCCGAGTCGGTCACCGAGGGTCACCCGGACAAGATCGCCGACCAGATCTCGGACTCGGTCCTCGACGCAGCGCTCGCGAACGACCCGATGAGCCGCGTCGCCTGCGAGACGCTGATCACGACCGGCCTGGTCGTCGTCGCCGGTGAGATGACGACGGACACCTACATCGACATTCCGCGCCTCGTGCGCGACACGGTCAAGGGGATCGGCTACACGCGCGCCAAGTACGGCTTCGACGCGGAGACGTGCGGCGTCGTGGTCGCGATCGACGAGCAGTCGCCCGACATCGCGCAGGGCGTCGACCACGCCTACGAGAGCGGCGACGATCCACTCGACGGCGTCGGCGCCGGCGACCAGGGAATGATGTTCGGGTACGCGTCGAACGAGACGCGCGAGCTGATGCCGCTGCCGATCATGCTGGCGCACCGGATCGCGAAGCGCCTGTCGGAGGTGCGCAAGGCGGACGTGCTGCCGTACCTGCGGCCGGACGGCAAGGCGCAGGTGTCGATCCGCTACGAGGTCGACGCCGACGGTCGGCAGACGCCGATCGCGATCGAGCGGGTGCTGGTCTCGACGCAGCATCGCGAAGGGCTCGATCCCGAGGCGATGATCAAGCCGGATCTCGTCGAGCACGTGCTCCATCCGATCCTGCCGAAGGATCTCTACGACGAGCGGCAGCTCGAGGATCCGAACTTCGTGTTCGTCAACCCGACCGGCAAGTTCGTGATCGGCGGCCCGATGGGGGACACGGGGCTGACGGGACGCAAGATCATCGTGGACACCTATGGAGGTGCGGCTCCTCACGGTGGCGGCGCGTTCTCGGGCAAGGATCCGACGAAGGTCGACCGCTCGGCCGCCTACGCGGCCCGTTACGTCGCGAAGAACGTCGTCGCCGCCGGGCTCGCCGACCGCTGCCAGATCCAGGTCGCGTACGCGATCGGCGTCGCGCGGCCGTTCTCGATCCTCGTCGAGACGTTCGGGACGGAGAAGCTCCCGGTCGAGAAGATCGAGGCGCTCGTCCACGAGCACTTCGACCTGCGGCCGGCCGCGATCCTGCAGGATCTCGACCTGCGCCGGCCGATCTACGCCAAGACGGCCGCGTACGGCCACTTCGGGCGCGACGACCACGACTTCACGTGGGAGCGCACGAACAAGGCGCGAGCTCCTGCGCGAGGCCGCCGGCCTCGCCGCCGCGACGCCGGCCTAGGCGCCGAAACTCATGAACCTCGTTCGAACGAGGTTCGAACGAGGTTCGAGGGTGTCGGTCTCGGACAGACCTGATCGGCCGTGGAGCGAGCTTCGCTCTCAGCCGGAGCCTTCCCGAACTGGCGCGTGGTGCCGAACTCAGGAACCTCGTTCGAACGAGGTTCGAACGAGGTTCGAGAGTGTCCGTCCTGGACCGGCCTGCTCGGCCAGCGGAGCGAGCTTCGCGCTCAGCCGGAACGCTTGACGAACAGCCCGGCCGCGGCCTTGTCGCTGACGGCCCGGTCGACGCCGTCGACGGTGACGCGAATCTGCGCCGCCGCTGGCTCGGCGACGCGCAGCTGGACGTGGGCGCCCGGGGCGAGCCCCTGGTCGTAGAACCAATGGAGGAGGTCGCCGTCGTGCTCGGCGAGCCGGACGATCGTCGCCGACTGGCCCGGTTCGAGATCCGAGAGCGGCTCGAGCTCGCGGTTCTCGGCCTGCTCGACGTCCGGATCGATCGGCCAGCCGTGCGGGCACCGATCGGGATGCCCGAGCTTCTCCTCGATGCGGGCGACCATGTCGTCGCTGAACGTCCCACCGAGCTCGTCGGCGTGGACGTGCGCCTCGGCGGCCGTGTACCCCATGAAGTCCGTGAGGAGCCGCTCGATCACCCGATGCTTGCGCACGACGAGGCGCGCACGCGCGGCGCCGGCGGGGGTGAGGATCGCCTCCTTGTGCTCGCCGCGCTCGACCAGGCCCTCTGCTTCGAGCCGTTTCAGCATCTCCCCGGCTGAGGCGCGCGAAACGCCGAGCATCTCTGCGACACGGGAGGCGATCGTCTGTGAGCCGGTGGCGACGGGCCGGTATTCGCCGATCGGGAACGCGAGGAAGTAGATCGTCTCCAGGTACTCGTCGATCCCGTGTCCGGCGGCCACGTCTGGACAATAGAGGTCGCATCTGTAAGGTGTGCCTTACATGAGCACCACGCAGACCCTGATCCTGGGCGCGATCGCCGGGGCCACCATCTTCCTCGGGCTGCCGCTCGGCCGCGTCGGCACGACCTCGCCCGCGATGCGCACGGGGCTGACGGCGTTCGCCACCGGCATCCTCATCTTCCTGCTCTGGGACGTGCTCGGGCATGGGGTCGAGCCGGTCGAGACGGCGGTCTCGGATCACAACTGGAGCCGCGTCGCCGAGCTCGCTCCGCTGCTCGCGGGCGGCCTGGCCGTCGGCTTGATGAGCCTCGTCTACTACGACCGCTGGATGACCAACAAGCGTGCGACGCCGCTCGTCGGCCCGGGTGCCGCCGCCGTCGACGAGTTCGCCTCGCGTTCGTGGATCGAGAGCCTGACGCCGGGACGGCGGCTTGCCCTGCTGATCGCGACCGGGATCGGCCTGCACAACTTCGGCGAAGGTCTCGCCATCGGCCAGGCCGCCGCCGCCGACGAGGTCTCGCTCGCTCTCGTGCTGATCATCGGCTTCGCCCTGCACAACGCGACCGAGGGCTTCGGCATCGTCGGTCCGATGTCCGGCGAGTCCGAGCGCCCCAGCTGGGGCTTCCTCGCCCTGATGGGCCTGATCGGTGGCGGACCCACCTTCGTCGGCACCGTGATCGGCCAGGCTTGGGTCAGCGAGGCGCTCGGCGTCGTCTTCTTCGCGCTCGCCGCGGGCTCGATCCTCTACGTCGTGATCCAGCTGCTCGAGGTCTGCCGCCGCCACGCAATGCCGGTCGTCGTCGCCTGGTGGATCCTCGCCGGCATCGTGCTCGGTTTCGCCACCGATTTCGTCCTGGTCGCCGCCGGAGCCTAAGACACGGAGGGACACCTGCGGTTTCCCTCCGTGGGCCTCCCTTCCCTCTCGCGCGCCCTGCCCGTTCGCCCTTCGCCTCCCGCCCGGCCAAGCCGGGCTCCGGCGGCACACGCCGCTGATCTCTCGGCGTTGCGAGCAACCGAAGGTTGCCCTCCGGACTGACTGTCTACCTTAGGCGTCTGTGGGCGCCTTCTTGCATGCGGTTGCGGTTTTCTTCGAGCATCTCGCCGATGTGAAGTGGTCGGCACTCGGGCTGGCGCTCGCGTGCCATGTGATCAAGCTCCTCTTCCGGGCTCGCGCCTGGCAGAACATCATCAAGGCGTCCTATCCCGCCTCGCGGCTCCGCTATCGCAGCGCCGTCGGTGCGTACTTCGCGGGCGTGGGCGTCAACTCGATCCTCCCGGCGCGCGGCGGCGACGTCGTCAAGGTCTACCTCGTCAAGCACCGCACGGAAGGCTCGACGTACCCGACGCTCGCCGCGACGCTCGTGGTGGAGACGATCCTCGACTTCTTCGTCGCCGGTGCGTTGATGATCTGGGCGCTTTCGATCGGAGTCCTGCCGACCCACCAGGTCTACGCCCGCATCCCGACCGTCGACTGGAAGTTCTTCCTGCTGCACGAGCGGGCGACGCTGATCGGCCTCGGCCTCCTCGCCGCCGCGGGGGTCGTCGGCTTCTTCTGGGCCCGGATCCGCGTCGAGAAGTTCTGGGCCCGCGTGCGGCAGGGATTCGCGATCCTCGGCGATCGCCGGCGCTTCGCAATCGGCGTGCTGCTGCCCCAGACGATCTCGTGGGGCTTTCGGATCGCGACCCTCTACTTCTTCCTCGAGGCGTTCGGGGTGCACGCCTCGATCCACAACGCGCTGCTGGCGCAGGTGGTCGACTCGCTGGCGACGCTGTTCCCGGCGACGCCCGGCGGCGCGGGGACGAAACAGGGTCTGATCGTCTACCTCTTCCGCGGCCAGGCGATCTCCAAGGCGTTGCTGCTTGCCTTCAGTGTCGGCATCTACATCGCGATCACGATCACGAACATCGTGCTCGGGCTGATCGCGATCGGCCTGATGGCGAGGACGCTCTCGTTCAAGAACCTGCGCCAGCAGTCGCGCGCAGAGCAAGAGCAACCCGTGCAGCCCGTCTAGATGCCACTCGCATCGGTCTATCCGCTCGTGACGGCCCGCGCCGTCGCGCGGGAGTTCACGTACGAGGTCGCTGACGGCGTCGGCGTCGGCGCGATCGTCCGGATCCCCTTCGGCCGTTCGCGAGCCCGCGGGATCGTCGTCGGGCTCGTCGAGGCCGCGCCGCCTGGCGTCGAGGCGCGCCCGGTCGACGCCGTGATCGGGCAGGTGCCGCCCGCGCTCGTCTCGCTGGCGCTCTGGATCGCCGACTACTACGGCTCGACACCGGCCCGCGCGCTCGCGCTCGTCGCGCCCGAGCTGCCGAAACGGCGCAAGGAGCAGGCGCCGCCGGCCGAGCGGCAGGCGCTCGGCGGCGAGGCCGAGCCGCTCGAGTTGGCGCCGGAACAGGTCGCCGCAGTGGCACGCATCGTCGAGGCGATGGACGCGGGCGGGGGCAACCTGCTCGTCCACGGCGCAACAGGCTCGGGCAAAACCGAGGTCTACCTCCAGGTGTGCGCCGCGGCGCTCGAGCGCGGCCTCGGCGCGATCGTGCTCGTCCCGGAGATCGCACTCGCACCGCAGACCGTCGGCAGAGTGCGAGCACGCTTCGGCGATCGGGTTGCGATTCTCCACTCGGGGCTCAGCGACGCCGAGCGGCGCGACGAGCGCGTGCGCATCGCGAGCGGCGAGGCGCGCATCGTCGTCGGCGCGCGCTCGGCGATCTTTGCTCCCGTGCAGGGTCTCGGGCTGATCGTGGTCGACGAGGAGCACGACCCGTCCTACAAACAGGACTCGGACCCTCGCTACGACGCTCGCACCGTCGCAGCTAAGCGGGCGTCGCTCGAGGGCGCGGTCGCGGTGTACGCCTCGGCGACCCCTCGACCGGAGAGCTGGGCGGCGCTGGAGCGGCTCTCGCTCGGCGGACGGATTGGCGCCACGATGCCGTCGGTGCGGGTCGTCGACCTGCGGCGCGAGGCCGGCTATCCGCTGTCGGCGCCGCTGCTCGAGTCGTTGCGCGGGGTCGCCGAGCGGCGCGGCAAGGCGATCCTCCTGCTCAACCGGCGCGGCGTTGCTCCGGCGCTCCATTGCCGCGCCTGCGGAACGACCGTCCGCTGCCCCGACTGCGACGTCTCGCTGGTGTTGCACAGCGACACGTCGCTTCGGTGTCATCACTGCGGCTTTGCCATGGACGCGCGGTCGAACTGCCGCGTGTGCGGGTCGCCCGACCTCGCCCGGCTCGGCGCAGGCACCCAGAAGCTGGAGCGCGAGCTGCGTCGCGAGGTGCCGGAGCTCGAGCTGATCAGGCTCGACGCGGACGCGATCGCGAAGCCGGAGCAGCTGACCGCGTCGCTCGCCCGCTTCCGGGACGCGGAGAGCGCGGTCCTGCTCGGGACACAGATGGTCGCGAAGGGGCACCACTTCGCCGGAGTCGAGCTCGCCGCCGTGATCGACGCCGACACGGGACTTGCGATGCCGGACTTCAGGGCCGAGGAGCGGACGTTTCAGCTCGTGACCCAGCTCGCCGGACGGAGCGGCCGCGACGCGCCGGGGCGCGTGATCGTGCAGACCTTCCAGCCCGACTCGCGGACGATCGCCCACGCTGCGAGGCACGATGTCCAGCGATTCCTTGCGGAGGAGCTCGAGCGTCGTGAGGCGCTCGGCTATCCGCCCTACGCTCACATCGTCCGGATCCTCGTCAGCGGGCCGGAGCCAGAGCCGGTGCTGCGCGCACTCGAGGAGCTGAAGGCGGGCGTGCAGGGCGCCGAGCTGCTCGGGCCGGCACCGCTGCTGCGACTGCGCGGCAAGCATCGAGCGCAATTGGTCGCCAAGACCCAGCACCCACGGCGGATCGCCTCGCAGGCGGCAAGGCTGCTCGCCTCGGCGGCGCCTGCGATGCGGCGAGCTCGGCTGACCGCTGTGGTCGACGTCGACCCGCAGTCCCTCTGAGGCACCATGTCCACATGAAGGGTCGGCGTCCCGAGGACGTGATCGGCGAGTGGGGGATTCGCGACGTCACGCCTGCGTCGCAGCAGGAGCGGCGCGCGCTCGAGGGCGAGCTGGATCTGAACCCGCTCGCCGGGAAGCCGCTCCGGCGCAGGCTCCGGAACTTCGTCGCCGAGCCCGACTCCTACTTCGCGTCGCTCGGCGGGCCGCTGCCGTACATGCGCCGGCTGAGCGAGATCGAACGCGAGACCGACCGTCACCTCGCTGAGCTCGCGACCGCCTACGAGGAACATCGTGGGGACGCCGCGGCCTGGCGGCTCGTTGTCGAGCGCTGGGACTTCGGCTCGGTCAACGAGCTGATTGAGAAGCACAACCGCTGGTTTCCCGTCGAGGCGCGACTGCGGATGAACCCGCGGACGCGGGACTTCGTCGAGGTCGGTGGCAAGCCCTACCGCCGCGAGCCGCTCGATGCCGCGTGGATCCTCGCCAGGTTCCCGGCGGGTAGCTGACTACACTGCGCACGCCGATGGCCGACGACCACGATCACAACCACGATCACGATCACGACCACGAGACCGACGAGGAGCTGCAGGCTGAAGCAGAAGCCGAGGCACGGCGTCGCTTTGCGCTGGCACAGATCCGCCAGTACGGCGACCCCGCGCTGCGGCTGAGCGCGTACGAGGTCTCCGACTTCGACGACGACCTGCGCCGGCTCGTCGACCGGATGACCGAGCTGATGCACGACGCGCAGGGCGTCGGCCTGGCCGCGACGCAGGTCGGTGTGCTCCGCCGCGTCTTCGTCTTCGAGCCGGACGAGGGCGGCCCGCGAACGGTCGTCAACCCGACGATCGTGGCGCGCGGCGACGAGCTCGAGTCCGACGGTGAGGGCTGCCTCTCGCTGCAAGGAGTGCGCGTCCCCGTCGAACGTCCGACGGAGCTCACGATCGCGGGCAAGAATCAGGACGGCGAGGACGTCAGCTACGAGCTCGCCGGCTATGAGGCGCGCGTCGCGCAGCACGAGCTCGACCATCTGGACGGGGTGCTGATCATCGACCGCACCGACGAGGAGCACCGCAAGGAAGCGCTCGCCACGTTGCGGCCTCGCGTCACGCTGCGGTGAGGATCGGCGTCGCCGCGACGGCGCCGGTCGGCGCCGACGTGCTCGAGCGGCTGGCAGAACGACACGAGATCGCATTCCTGCTGACCCGGCCTGACGCTCCGCGCGGCCGAGGCCGGAAGGTCGCCGCTCCGCCGGCGGCCGAGGCCGCCGTGCGGCTCGGCATCCCGGTCCATCAGCCGGCGAAGCCCGAGCTGCCCGCCGAGGTCGAGCGCATGGTCGTGTGCGCGTACGGGCTCTACATCCCGCCGCGCCTCCTGGAGCGCTCGCTGTGGCTGAACGTGCACCCGTCCCTGTTGCCGCGCTGGCGCGGCGCTGCGCCCGTCGAGCGCGCGATTCTCGCCGGCGACTCCGAGACCGGCGTGACGATTCACCGGACGGTCGCAGAGCTCGACGCCGGCCCGGTCGCCGCACGCGAGGCCTTCCCGGTGGGCGATCTCGACGCAGGCGAGGTGTTCGGGCGCGCGGGCGAGCTCGCGGCCCGCCTGCTCGATGCCGTGCTCGAAGCGCCGTCGTTCGAGCCGCAAACAGACGAGGGCGTCACCTATGCGGACAAGATCGCGCCAGCCGACCGCGAGCTCGATCTGGCCGATCCGCTCGATGCCTGGCGTCGCGTCCGGGCGCTCTCGCCGCACATCGGCGCCTGGGCGATGCTCTATGCGCGCCGCGTCACGATCTGGCGCGCTCATCTCGACGACGGCGCGTTCGTCGCCGACGTCGTGCAGCCCGAGGGCAAGGGCCGGATGAGCTACGACGAGTTTCTGCGCGGCGTGCGGTGATCGCGCCGGCGCGGCGGGCAGCGTTCGAGGTCGTGCGCCGCGTCTTCGAGGAGGACGCGTACGCCGATCGGGCGCTTGCAGCGGCGGTCGAAGGGCTCGACGATCGCGACCGGGCGCTCGCTCAGCGCCTCGCGTACGGAACCGTGCAACGCAGGCGAACGATCGACTTCGGGATCGAGCAGCTCGGCAAGCGGCCGGTGCGCAAGCTCGATCCGCCGGTGCGCACGGCGCTCCGGCTCGGTGCGTACCAGCTGGCCTGGAGCGACCAGGCGGTGCATGCGGTGGTCGACGACAGCGTCGAGCTCGTCCGCTCCGCCGGGCGCGAGCGGGCCGTGCCGTTCACAAACGCCGTCATGCGCCGGCTCTCGCAGGGCCTGCAGGGTCTCGTCGCCTCGTTGCCCGAGGGGCCTGTGAAGCAGTCGTATCCCGACTGGATCGCCGATCTCTGGACACGAGACTTCGGTGCCGAAGACGCGCTCTCGCTGATGCAGGCCCAGAACGAGCCGCCCGCCCTCGAGGTCCACGCCGCGGAACCAGTTGGCGACCCGACCGACGTGCCGGGGGCGTACGTCGTCGAGCGTGTCGACATCGCCCGGATGCGCCCGATGAGCCGCGCCTCGCAGCTCGCGGCGCTCGTAGTCGGCTCGCGGGACGGTGAGCGGGTGCTCGATGCGTGCGCCGCGCCAGGCGGCAAGACCCTGCTGCTGGCCGGCGAGATCACCGCGGTCGAGGTTCATCCCGGACGAGCACGGCAGCTGGCCGAGGAGATGCCTGCGAACGTGCGCGTCGTCACCGCAGACGTGCGCGAGCTGGACGAAAGCGGCTTCGACCGCGCGCTCGTCGACGCGCCCTGCTCGGGGCTCGGCGTCCTCGCCCGCCGCCCTGATCTGCGCTGGCGGGCGAAGCCACTGCCGGAGCTGCAGCTCGAGCTGCTGCAGGCTGCGGCGAAGCGCACGAAGCCCGGCGGCACGATCGTCTACGCCGTCTGCACGCTGAACGCCGACGAGAACGAGGCTGTCATCGATGCGCTCGGCCTGCCGGTCGAACCGCTTGGCGACGAGTGGCCGGCGTACGCACATCCGCGGCGCCCGGAGTTCCTGCTCACGCGACCCGACCGAGACCGGACGTCGGGGTTCTTCATCGCGCGCCTGCGTAACATCGCCTGATGCCCTGGCGCGACTGGATCCGGACGGTCGAGGTGGAGCCGTCGCTCTACGGGGCCGACTTCTCACGCCTCGGCGAGCAGATCGACGGCCTGCTCGACGCGGACTGCCGTGTTTTCCACTTCGACGTCGGCGACGGGCATTTCGTCGAACCGATCACGATCGGGCCGATCGTGCTGCAGTGGATCTCGCCGCGGGTCCACGCGCGCGGCGGTGCGCTCGACGTGCACCTGATGGTCGAGCGCCCGGCGAAGTACTTCGAGGCGATCGCCACTGCCGGCGGCGACAGCGTCACCTTCCACGTCGAGGCCGTCGACGACGTTCAGGCGACGATCGACCAGGCGCGCGGGCACGGCCTGCAGGCAGGTGTTGCCTTCAACCCCGAGACGGAGCCCGAGCAGGTCGCCGCAGTCGCCGGCGGCGCGGACCTCGTGCTCTGCATGTCGATCCACCCGGGCTACTCGGGCCAGCCGTTTCGCGAGGAGACCTTCGGTCGTGTCGAACGGCTGCGCGCAGCGCTGCCGGCCGAGGTGGCGATCCAGGTGGACGGCGGCGTCGGCACGGCGAACATCGCCGAGCTGCGGCACCGCGGTGCCTCGCTCTTCGTGGCCGCGTCGTCGATCTTCGCGCGCGACGATCAGCCGGCCGCGTACCGCGAGCTCGTGCACGCACTCGCGTGACGATCGCGCGCGCGGTCGAGCTCGCGGCGGCCGCCGGGCAGCGGGCGTTCCCCAAGCCGACCGTCGGCGCCGTGATCGTCCGGGACGGCAAGGTGGTCGCGGAAGGCGCGACCGAAGCGTCCGGGCGGCACGCCGAGGTCGTCGCACTCGAGGCCGCCGGCGAGCTGGCGCGCGGCTCGACGATGTACGTGACGCTCGAGCCCTGCGTCCATTACGGCACGACGCCGCCGTGCACCGAGGCGATCCTCGCTGCCGGTGTCGAGCGGGTTGTGTTCGGTGCGCGGGACCCGAACCCGGAGGCAGCCGGTGGGGAGGCGCGGCTGCGGGCGCAGGGCGTCGACGTCGAGTTCGTCGACTCGTGGGAGGCCCGCACGCAGAACGAGGCCTGGCGCACCTGGGTGCGCGATCGCCGTCCGTTCGTGATCTACAAGGTGGCCGCGACGCTCGACGGGCGCGTCGTCGTGCCCGGGGCGCGCTTCGTGACGGGCGAGGAGAGTCGTCAGCTCGTCCACGAGTTGCGGGCCGAGGTCGATGCGGTGGCAGTCGGCGGCGGTACGGCGCGGGCCGACCGGCCGCGCCTCGACGCGCGCGATGTCGCGACGCCGAAGGGCCAACCGCGGCGGCTCGTCTTCTCGCGCGGGCCGCTGCCCGACGGGCTCGACCTGGAGCTCCGGACCGGCCCGCTCGCCGCCGAGCTGGCGCTGCTCGCCGCCGACGGCGTCCAGTCGCTGCTGCTCGAAGGTGGCCCGACCCTGGCCTCGGCCTTCCTCGCGGCCGATCTCGTCGACAAGCTGCTGGTCTTCGTGGCGCCCGTCCTGGCGGGCGACGGGCCGTCGCCGACGGCTTCGCTACCCTCACCGCGCACGCTGTCGCATCTAACGGCCAGGCCGGTGGGTGCCGATGTGCTCCTCGAAGCCTATGTCCACGACCCCTGATACCGGTGCTCTGAGCAGTGGGCGCGCCGATGACCAGCTCGTCACGCACCTGAGCCACTGGCTGACCCGCCAGATCGGCAACGACGAGCTGCTGCGGAAGCTGCAGGAGATCGACACCGCCGAGCTGCCGCCGGGTGGTCGCTCGGGGATCGCGGACTTGCTCGTCGAGCTGCGTGCCGCCGCGCCGGGTGAACGGGCTCAGCTCGAGGTCTCGGTGCGCGAGACGCTCGAGACACTCGTCTACGGCGACTAGCCTCCAGGGATGTTCACCGGGCTGATCCGCGAGATCGGAGAGGTCGTCTCGCTCGCGGGCGGTGAGGCAGGCGTCCGGCTCGTGATCGCCGCGCCCGAAGCCGCAGGCGCCGCGGCGCCAGGGGACTCGATCTCGGTCGACGGCGTCTGCCTGACCGTCGTCGAGGTGGGCGAGGGCCAGCTCGGTTTCGACGCGGTACCGGAGACGCTCGCGCGCACCTCGCTGCAAACCCTCGAGCCAGGGTCGAGAGTCAACCTCGAGCCGGCGCTACGGGCGGGTGACCCGCTCGGCGGCCACTACGTCCAGGGTCACGTCGACGGTGTCGGCATCGTGCGCTCGGTCGAGCCGGAGGGCGACGGCCGCCGCCTCTGGTTCGACTCCGACGAGGCGCTGCTTCGCTACGTCGTCGAAAAGGGCTCGGTGGCGGTGCAGGGCACGAGCCTGACGGTCGCCGCCGTCGACGACGGCGGCTTCGCCGTTGCGTTGATCCCGCACACGCTCGACGCGACGACGCTCGGCTCCCTCGAGGCAGGCGACCGCGTCAACCTCGAGGCGGACGTGCTCGCGAAATACGTCGAGAAGCTGCTCGCGCGCTAGCCTGGGCGGATGGCCGTGACCACGCCGTTCGCGACGATCGAGGAAGCGATCGAGGACATCCGTGAGGGCCGGATGGTCGTCGTCGTCGACGACGAGGACCGCGAGAACGAGGGCGACCTGACGATCGCCGCCCAGTTCGCGACACCCGAGGCGATCAACTTCATGGCGACCCACGCGCGTGGGCTGATCTGTCTCTGCCTGACCGAGGAGCGCGCCGACGTCATGGCGCTCCGCCCGATGACCGACCACAACGAGGCGCCGCTCGGGACCGCGTTCACGGTCTCGGTCGAGGCGCGCGAAGGGGTCACCACGGGCATCTCGGCAGCCGATCGCAGCCACACGATCCAGGTCGCGATCAACCACGACTCGACGCCCCACGATCTCGTGCAGCCGGGGCACGTGTTCCCGCTGCGAGCTCGCCCGGGTGGCGTGCTCGAGCGGATCGGCCAGACCGAGGCCGCGGTCGACCTCGCCCGCCTCGCCGGCCTCGACCCCTCGGGCGTCGTCTGCGAGATCATGAACGACGACGGGACGATGGCCCGGGTCGGCGACCTCGCTCCCTACTGCGAGCGCCACGGTCTGAAGATGATCACCGTCGCCGACCTGGTCGAGTACCGCCGGCGGCACGAGAAGCTCGTCGAGCGGGGCGCTGCGGTGCGCCTGCCGACCGACTACGGCGAGTTCACCGCCGTCGCCTTCCGCGAGAAGCTGACCGGCAAGACGCACGTCGCGCTCGTCAAGGGCGAGGTCGACGGCGTCGAAGACGTGCTCGTTCGTGTCCACTCGGAATGCCTCACGGGCGATGTCTTCCACTCGCTGCGCTGTGACTGCGGCGAGCAACTCGAGCTCGCACTCGCCCAGATCGAGGCGGAGGGACGCGGCGTTCTGCTCTACATGGCGCAGGAGGGGCGCGGCATCGGGCTGCTCAACAAGTTGCGCGCGTACGAGCTGCAGGAGCAGGGACTCGACACCGTCGAGGCGAACCTCGAGCTCGGCTTCCCTGCCGACGCGCGCGACTACGGCATCGGCAACCAGATCCTCTCCGACCTCGGCCTGACCACCCTGCGGATCCTCACGAACAACCCGAAGAAGCTCGTCGGGATCGACGGCTTCGGCCTCACGGTCGTCGAGCAGGTTCCGATCGAGACGTCGCCGCAGGCCGAAAACCGCCGCTACCTCGCGACCAAGCGGGCTAAGCTCGGGCACAGACTGCATCACCAGGACCTGAAGAACCTCGACTACGAACCGGAGACCGAGTGACCGACATCGACGAAAGCAAGGAGCAAGCGGGCACGACCGACGAGCCGGAGGCCGACACGCCGCCCGAGGTCGAGGCCGAGGTCGACACGGACGCAGCCTCCGAGACGGACGTCGAGGACGAGCAGGACGATGCTTCGGAAGGCGATGCCTTCGAGGGCTGGCCGGCCGCCGAGTCGGCGAGCGTGATCGAGGAGATCCCTGCCGATGTCAGCGTCGAGCACGTGCGCGGCGAGATCGACGTTCCCGACGGCTACACCGTCCTCGAGGGAGCCCCGCTCGGCGACAAGCGGTCCGTCGGCGTCGTCATCTCGCGCTTCAACGGCGGCGTCACGAACCTGCTGCTGCGCCGCGCGCTCGAGGCGCTCACCGCTGCCGGTGTCTCGAACGACGGCATCACCGTGCTGCCGGTCCCGGGTGCCTTCGAGTTGCCGCTCGCGGCGATGGCGCTCGCGAAGACCCGTCGCTACGCGTGCATCGTCGCACTCGGCGCGATCGTGCGCGGCGAGACGCCGCACTTCGACTACGTGGCCGCGGAATGCGCGTCCGGGCTGCAGCTGGCCGGGATCGAGACCGGGGTGCCGGTCGCGTTCGGAGTGCTCACCGTCGACAACGTGGCGCAGGCGGAAGCCCGGATCGAGAAGGCCGCCGACGCCGTGCGCTCGGCGCTCGAGATGGCAGACCTGTTCGCGCGGCTGCGCGCCAGTTCTCGCTAAACTGCCGCCCGCCATGTCGAAGATTTGCGCCTACTGCGGGAAAAAGCCGGCGTTCGGCAATCACCGCTCTCACTCGATGGTCGCCACGAAGCGCCGGTTCGATCCGAACCTGCAGCGCGTCCGGGTGCTCCTCGACGGCTCGCCGAAGCGAGCCTACGTCTGCACCCGCTGCCTGAAGTCCGGCCGAGTCACAAAAGCGGTCTGAGCAACCAGCCCAGGCGCCGCTAGGGTCTAACGCGGTGCCGTGGCTGACGACCTGACGCTGGACCTCGAGCTCGGCCGACTCACCATCGCGCGCGACGCGTTCGCCGAGATCGTCGCCGAAACGGCGCTCGGCTGTTACGGCGTCGTCGGGCTGTCGGCCGGGACGCGCGTCGGCAGACTCTTGCGGCGGGAGGGAATCGCCGTCGAAGGCGACGGCAAGGGCCTCCGGATCGAGCTGCACGTCGTCGTCGAGCACGGCCTCAATCTCGCCGAGGTCGCCGCGACGATCCGCTCGCAGGTTGCGTACGAGGTGACGAGGCTGACCGGGTTCGAGGTGACGGCGGTCGAGGTCGTCATCCAGCGCGTCAGGGTCGGCGCATGAGAGCGCGCATCAAAGAGCTCGTCGACGGCGCTCGTGCCGCGATCGAGGCGCACCGGCACCGGATCGACGATCTGAACGTGTATCCGGTTCCCGACGGGGACACCGGCACCAACCTGACCTTGACCGTTCGCGCTGTTGCCGAGGCGTTGGCGGGCGACGGTGCCGACGACCGCGCCGGCCTCGCCAGGGAAGTCTCGCGCGCGGCGTTGATGGGCGCACGCGGCAACTCGGGGGTGATCCTCTCGCAGATCGTGCGCGGCGCCACCGACTCGCTCGCGGAAACGGACGACCTCGCCAAGGCGTTCCGTTCGGCGAGCGATGCGGCCTACCGCGCGGTCAAGAAGCCGGTCGAAGGGACGATGCTGACCGCGATTCGCGCGCTCGCCGACGCTGCCGAGCGAGGCGCGACGCTGCCCGAGATCGTCGCTGCCGGAGACGAGATCGTCGCGCAGACGCGTGAGATGCTGCCGGTGCTCCGCGAGGCGGGAGTGGTGGACGCGGGCGCCGCCGGTCTCGTCGAGATCGTGCGCGGCATCGCGGCCGTCGTGGCCGGTGAGCCACTACCTGATGCGCCCCAGCTCGAAGAGGCGATCGGGATCGAAGCGATCCACCAGGAGCTCTCGCGCTTCCGCTACTGCACGGTGTTCGTCGTCGAGGGCGACGATCTCGACCTGCCGGGGCTCGAGTCCGAGCTCGAGCTGATCGGCGACTCGCTGCTCGTGGTCGGCGACCGCACGGCGCTCAAGGTGCACGTCCACACCGACGACCCCGGGCGCGCGCTGTCGCTCGGCGTCGCGCGCGGCGCGATCGGCGGGGTCGAGATCGCGAACATGCACGAGCAGACCCTCGAGCGCGAAGACCGCCTGCTGCACGCGGTCCCGGGCGATACCCGGACGGGGGTCGTCGCAGTGGCGGCCGGCGACGGGAACCGGGCGTTGTTCGAGAGCGGAGGCGCCGTCGTCGTGGACGGCGGCGAGACGATGAACCCCTCGACCGCCGATCTCGTGGCCGCGATCGAAGGTGCGGAAGCGGGCGAGATCGTGCTGCTGCCCAACAACAAGAACGTGATCATGGCCGCCGAGCAGGCTGCCGACCACTCCTCGAAAGTCGTCCGCGTCGTGCCGACCACCTCGCTGCAGGCCGGCCTGGCGGCGCTCGTTGCCTTCGACCCTTCCGTCGACGCCGCGACGAACGGTGCCGCGCTCGCCGAGGTGGCCGGTGAGCTCGCGACCGGCGCCGTCACCGTCGCGTCCCGCGACGTGCACCTCGACGGCCTGGACATCCGCAAGGGAGCCTGGCTCGGGCTCGCCGACGGTCAGCCCGTGGCCGGCGGAGCCGCGTTCGACGACGTCGTCCGCTCGGTGCTGGAGCGGATGCTCGCCGAGCCGCGCGGCATCCTGACGCTCTTGACCGGTGACGACGCACCTGCTCTCGACGGCCTGCTCAGCGAGCTGGCCGTCACGCATCCCGACCTCGAGCTCGAGGTTCACGAGGGCGGGCAACCGCACTACCCGCTGCTCCTGGCCGCCGAATGAGGCCGATCCGCGTCGTTCTGGTCGAGGACAACGACGGCTTTCGCGAGACGCTCGAGCTCCTGTTCGGGATGCGCGACGAGGTCGAGGTCGTCGGCAGCGTCGCCACCGGCGACGACGCCTCGTCGGTGTGCGCGTCGGCGCGGCCCGATGTCGTGCTGATGGACTACCGCATGCCGGGCCTGAACGGGGCCGAGGCGACCCGGGCTGTGCTCGTCGCCTGCCCCGAGACGCGGGTCGTGTGCCTGAGCGCGTCGATGACACAGCAGGAGATCGACGAGGTGCACGCCGCCGGCGCCGTCGCGTGTGTGACGAAGGACAAGGACTTCGACCTGCTGATCGCGACGGTGTGCAAGGCGGCCGCATGAAGCTCACCGCCGAGAACACAGCGATCGTCGTCGACTCGACCGCCGACTTTCCGGAAGCGCCGTCGCTGTTCCCGAACTTCCGGGTCGTGCCGCTCTACGTTCGCTTCGGCGACGAGAGCTTCCGCGACTACGAGGAGATGACGCCCGACCGGTTCTACGAACGCCTCGCGGAGGCGCCGGAGTTGCCGACGACCTCGCAACCGACCCCCGGCGACTTCCTCGCGGTCTACGAGGAGCTGCTGCCGAGCTACGACCGCATCCTGTCGCTGCAGATCTCGTCGACTCTGTCCGGCACCTTCGCGAGCGCACAGACCGCGGCCGGGATGGCCGGCGACAAGGTGCGGGCGATCGACTCGCGCACGGTCTCGGCATCGCTCGCGATGCTGGCTCTCGGGGTGCAGCGCAGGCTCGAGCGCGGCACGACCGACGAGGAGGTCGACGCGTTCGTCGAGCGGTATCGCCACGAGCACACGCTGCTCTTCACCGTCAACACGCTCGAGTACCTGGCCAAGGGCGGCCGGATCGGCCGTGCCGCGGCGCTCGCCGGCAACCTCCTGAACGTGAAACCGATCCTGACGATCCGCGACGGTGAGGTCGTGCCGCTCAAGAAGGTGCGTGGCAACCACAAGGCGTTCGCCGAGTTCCGCGACCTCTTCGTCGCGAGCTCGACGGACTCGCCGAACCTGAAGGTCGGGATCGCGCACGCCGCGGCACCCGAGCGCCTCGCCGCCGTGCGGGAGCTCGTCGAGCACGAGCGGCCGAACGCGCAGATCGAGATCACGACGACGCTCGGCGCCGTCGTCGGCACGCACGCCGGCCCGGGCACGGTCGGCTTCTTCTGGTTCGAAGAAGACGCCTAGCCACAACGTCCGGTCCGGGACCTATGCTCGGTCCCCGGTGGCAACCTTGACCCGAATGCACCCGGGTTTCGCAGGTGTGGTCCAGAACGAGTGGCCGCGGCCGCGCGGCTTCCAGGCGCCCGAGCAGCTCGACGCGCTGCCCGTCACGACGCTGCCCGGCGTCGGAGTGACGCTCGCCCGCCACCTGCGGGCGCTCGGCATCGTCACGGTTCGCGACCTGTTGCTCCATCGGCCCCGCCGTTACGAGCGCGCGGTCGACGAGATCGCGATCTCGCAGCTCTGGGGCGACGACGAGGTGGCGATCGCGGGGGAGGTCGTCGACGTGCGCACGCGCAGGATCGGCGGCCGGCGCTCGATCGTCACCGCCCGGGTGAAGGACGACACCGGCACGATCGGCGCGTCGTGGTTCAACCAGCCGTGGCTGGCCGACAAGCTCGCACCCGGCACGCACCTGCGCCTGCGCGGCCGGCTAGGCCGTTACGGCTTCGACGTGAAGAGCTACGACGTCGGCGCTGCGCGGGCGACCGCGGACTTCGCCCCTGTCTACCCGGCGAGCGAACGGGTGCCTGCGACCCGTCTCCGGGAGCTCGCGCGAGCGGCGATCGCGCAACACGGACGGTTTCTCCCGGACCCGCTGCCCGCGGAGCTCGAGCTGCCACTGCGGTGCGACGCGATCGCGGCGATCCATTTTCCCGAGACGGAGGAGCAGGCCGAAGAGGCGCGCCGTCGTCTCGCGCTCGACGAGCTGCTCGCACTGCAACTCGTGGTCGCCCGTTCGCGCGCCGACGACTCGGTCGCAACCGGCGCTCGGCACGCCAGGGGACCTGATCGAGCGTTACCGCGGCGTGCTGCCGTTCACTCTCACCGAGCACCAGGAGCGGGCGATCACCGAGCTCGACCTCGACCTTGCGCAGACGGTGCCGATGCAGCGCCTGCTGCAGGGCGATGTCGGCTCCGGGAAGACGGTCGTTGCGCTCTACGCGCTCCTGCGCGCAGTCGAGACCGGCCGGCAGGGAGCGTTGATGGCGCCGACCGAGACGCTGGCCGAGCAGCACTTCCTGACCCTCGAGCCGCTCTGCGCTGCGCTCGGCGTGCGCGCCGTGCTGCTGACCGGCTCGGTCGGCTCCAAGAAGATCCGCGCCGAGCTGGCGAACGGTGCCGCTCACCTCGCCGTCGGCACGCACGCGCTGATCCAGCGCGACGTCGAGTTCGCCGATCTCGCGGTCGCGGTCGTCGACGAGCAGCACCGCTTTGGCGTCGAGCAGCGCCACGCGCTGGCCGTTGGCCGAAGCCCACACGTGCTGCACATGACCGCGACACCGATCCCGCGCACGCTCGCGCTGACGATCTACGGCGACCTCGCGGTCAGCGAGATCGCCAAGCCGCCGGCGAACCGCAAGCCGATCGTGACCGCGTGGGTGGGCGCCGAGCGCTCGAGCGACGCGTATGCACGGCTCCGCGTGCACCTCGACGCCGGACGCCAGGCGTACGTCGTCTGCCCGCTGATCGAGCAGTCCGAGACCCGCCTCGCGCGCGCAGCCGAGGTCGAAGCCGAACGGCTGGCCAGGGCCGAACTGGCGGGTTACCGCGTCGGCCTGCTGCACGGCAAGTTGAAGACGGCCGACCGGCGCGAGGTGATGCGCAGCTTCAAGGACGGCGAGCTCGACGTGCTGGTCGCGACGACCGTGATCGAGGTCGGGATCGACGTGCCGAACGCGACGATCATGATCGTGCAGGAGGCCGACCGGTTCGGCCTCGCCCAGCTGCACCAGCTCCGGGGCCGGGTCGGGCGCGGCGCCGAGCAGAGCTACTGCCTGCTGATCTCGCGCGACAAGGTCGAGCTGACCGACGTCGCACAGTCGCGCCTGCAGGCGCTCGTCGACACGACCGACGGCTTCGAGCTCGCCGAGGTTGACTTGGAGCTTCGCGGCGAAGGCCAGTTGCTCGGCACGCGGCAGTCGGGCTGGAGCGACCTGCGCTTCACGAAACTGCGGCACGACCGGGATCTGATCGAGCAGGCGCGGTCGCTCGCGCACGAGCTCCGTGATGCCGATGGGCCATGGCAGGACGAGGCAGACAGAATGGGCGGCGATGCGGATCATCGCGGGGTCGCATAGGGGGCACCGGATCGCGGCGCCGAAGGGCCGCGACACCCGGCCGACCTCCGACCGGGTGCGCGAGAGCGCCTTCAACCTGATCGGCCCCGTCGATGACGCCGTCGTCCTCGATCTCTTTGCCGGCTCGGGCGCGCTCGGGTTGGAGGCGTTGAGCCGGGGAGCGGTGTCAGCGGTCCTGGTCGACTCGGACCGGGAGGCGTGCCGCACGATCAACGCGAACCTGGACAAGCTCAAGCTGCATGCCACCGTGCTCTGTCAGGACGCAGTCCGGGCGGTCGCCTCCGACCGGCGGACGTACGACCTGATCCTCTGCGATCCGCCGTACGACTACGACGCGAGCCGGCTCGCGCCGCAACTCGCCCGGCTTCTGACCGAGGACGGCGTGCTCGTCTGGGAGAGCGCCGGCCGCGAGCCGCCGCCCGTGATTCCGGGCCTCGAGGAACGCACATCGCGCAAGTACGGGTCCGCACGCCTTACGCTGTTCGAGTTGTGATCACCGCCATCTACCCCGGCACCTACGACCCGGTCACGAACGGCCACGTCGACGTGATCGGTCGCGCCGCCCAGATCTTCGACCGGGTGGTCGTCGGCGTCGTCGGGAACCCGCACCACAAGACGCCGCTCTTCGACGTGCCGGAGCGGGTCGCGCAGATCAAGGAAGCGCTCGCCGGGGTCGTCACGAACGTCGAGGTCGACGTGTTCAGCGAGCTCGTCGTCGACTTCGCCCGCCGCTGGGACGCCCGGGTGATCGTCAAGGGCCTCCGCGTCGTCTCCGACTTCGAGTGGGAGTTCCAGATGAACCAACTCAACCGGACGCTCGCCCCGGAGATCGAAACCGTGTACGTGATGGCCAGCCCGGCCGTCAGTTTCGTGTCGTCGAGCGGGGTGAAGGAGATCGCCTCGTTCGGCGGAAATGTCGAGGAACTCGTGCCCCCCGGCGTCGCCCGGCGCCTGAAGGAGATGTTCCCGAACAGCCGCGGCGGTGCTCCACTGTCCGACCAGGAGTAGACTGCACCGCTGATGGACGTCCTCGTACTCATCGACAAGCTCGACGACCTCGTGCACAACGCGAAGGCCGTGCCTCTGACCGACCAGGTTCGGATCGACCGCGAGGAGATCTACGACATCCTCGATCAGATGCGGGCGACGATCCCCGAGGAGATCAAGCAGGCACGCTGGATCGTCAAGGAACGCCAGGAAATGCTCGCCGAGGCGAAGCGCGAGCAGGACCGGCTGCTGCAGGAGGCACGCGAGCAGGCGGTCCGCGAGGCGTCGCAGACCGAGATCGTCAAGCTCGCCGAGCGCCAGGCTCAGGAGATCATCGACGAGGCGCGCCGGAACGCCCGCGAGATGCGGCTCGAGATGGAGGACTGGGCCGACGGGATGCTCGCGACGCTCGAGACGAACCTCGACAAGTTCCTCGTCGCGGTGCGTCGCGGCCGGGAGCGGCTGCACGAGCGCTCGCAGGAGTCGGTGGTGGCCGGAATCGGCCCCGTCGACCTCTCGGACAACGGCGACTCCAGCTACTAGTCGGGCCGGGTAGTCGTCGGTCGTCCCCGTATCCTTGGGACGATGCAGAGTCTCCGGGCCCACGGAGTGAGCGAGGGCGCCGCGCGGGCGTGGGACGCGGCGATGGCCGCGAATCTCGAGAACATCGACGAGGCCCTCCGCCGCGTTCCGCCTGGCTCGAGAATGCTCGACCTCGGGTGCGACGACGGTGCGAACACGATCCGGTTCGCAGCGGCGGTGCGGGCAGGAGAGACCCACGGGGTCGAGGTCGTGCCCGAGCGAGCGGCGCTGGCTCGGCAGCGCGGCATCGACGTCGCCGAGTCGAGTCTCAACGAGCCGTTGCCCTGGCCAGACTCATTCTTCGACATCGTCGTGTCGAACCAGGTGATCGAGCATCTGGCGGACACCGACCGCTTCGTCTCTGAGATCCGGCGTGTCTTGCGCCCAGGCGGCACCGCCGTGACTTCGACCGAGAATCTTGCGAGCTGGCACAACATCGGGGCTCTCCTGTTCGGCTGGCAACCTTTCTCGCTGACAAACGTGAGCTCCGCCCGGCGCGGCGTTGGGAACCCGTTTGCGGTCCACCGCGACGGCGAACCGGCCGAGAAGACATGGGAACACCTGCGGGTGTTCGCGTATCGCGGGCTGCAGGAGCTGTTCCAGGCCCATCACTTCACAAACGTTCAGCTGCGCGGAGCCGGGTACTACCCGTTTCCGGCCGCCGTCGGCCGTCGAGATCCGCGTCATGCCGCGTTTCTCACGGTCGTATCGAGTTAGCTACCCTCGTCTCAGATGACGAGCTTCAACCTGCGTCAGGTGAAGCTGCGTCCGGGCGAGCAGCTGCGGGACGAGCTCGAGGTCGAGCTGGCGCCGCTGCAGTACGGCGGCCAGCGCTACCTCCCGGTGCCGGAAACGGTGCCGGCGGCGTTCGAGCTGACGCGCGCGACCACGGGCACGGTCTTCACGCTGGCCTTCACCGCCCGGCTGCACGGACCGTGCTACCGCTGCCTCGGCGATGCGGTACTCGAGGTGCCGGTGCATGCGCGCGAGTACCAGGCGTCCTCGCCGGACGACGAGGAGCTGACGACGCCGTACATCGAGGGCGCAAACCTCGACGTCTCCGCGTGGGCCAGAGACGCGGTCGCGCTCGGCCTGCCGGAGAAGATCCTCTGCCGCCCCGACTGTGCCGGCCTGTGCGGCGAGTGCGGCAAGAACCTGAACGACGAGCCGCACGTGCACGAGGAGCAGCACAGCGACCCCCGCTGGGCCGCCCTCGAAACGCTCCGCGATCAGGTCTGAACCGCCGGCGATCGACCTGTCTGGTCGAGCCCCCGTCCGGTGTCAGACACCTGTCGTAACGTGTGACGAATCGTCCACGCCTGCTCGTTCGCGGCAGGTCTAGTCGAGCGAGGAGCGGCGTTCCATCAGGACGACGTCGCGCCACGTCCCGCGCTTCTTGGCGATCCGCTCGCGGGCGCCGACGATGCGGAAGCCGCACCGTTCGTGGAGCGCGATCGACGCGTCGTTGCCGGCGAGGATTCCCGCCTGGATCGTCCACAGGCCGATCGCGTCGGCGCGCCGGACGAGCTCTTCGAGGAGGGCGGTGCCAAGGCCCCGGCCGCGGGCCGCCCAGCCGACGTAGACCGAGTTCTCGACGACGCCGCTGTAGCAGGGACGGGGCGACACGGGTGCGAGTGCCGCCCAGCCGAGCACCGTGTCCTCGCGTGCGACGAGTCGCGGCGCCGGCAGGTGCGCCGCATCCCAGGCCTCCCAGGTGGGCACCTCCTCCTCGAACGTGCCCAGGTCGAGGCCCTCTTCGTAGATCCGGGCGCACACCGTCCAGTCCTCCGGCCGCATCTCCTCGATCGTCACAACGAGATCGTACGAGTCACGCGGAGCCGTTCGAGGAAGCGACGGTCGTGGGTGACGACGACGAGGCAGCCTGCGAACGTCTCGAGCGCAGTCTCGAGCTCCTCGATCGCCTCGAGATCGAGATGGTTGGTCGGCTCGTCGAGCACCAGGCAATTGACGCCCCTGGCGGCGAGCAGAGCAAGGCCGGCACGCGTGCGCTCACCCGGCGAGAGTCGCGGGGCAGGGCGGTAGACGTCGTCCTCGCCGAGCGCAAACTTCGCGAGCAGCGTCCGCACCTCGGCGGCAAGCAGTCCCGAGGCCTCGACGAAATCGTCGAGCAGTACTCCCTGGAACTGGTCGCGCGCCTGGTTGAGCTCGCCGAAGACGACCGACGGGCCGAGCCGCCGCTCGCCCTGCGACAGCGGCAGTTCGCCGAGGAACGCCCGGATCAGCGTCGTCTTGCCGGAGCCGTTCGCACCGAGGATCGCGAGCCGGTCACCCCAACGCAGCTCGAGCGAGACCGGCCCGAGGCGGAACGAGCCTCGCTCTACGACGGCGTCCGCGAGCTCGGCGATCACGCCGGCGGGCGGGGCGTCCGGCAGGTCGAGGCGCAAGCGCCACGGCGACCACGGTTTCTCGACCTCCTCGAGGCGGTCGAGATGGTTCTTCGCCTGTTGCACCTTGCCGCGGAGGGCGTTCGTCGCGCGCCGGTCGGCGCCGCCCGTTTGCCGCGCCAGCTTCCGCGGGCCGCCGAGCTGCTGCGCCTGCGTGCGTCTGTCTCGGAGCAGCGCCGTGTAGCGACCCTTCTCGTCGACGTAGTCCGCGTAATCGCGCTCGTGCTGCGCCCGCGCTCGCTCGCGCGCAGCTTCGTACTCGGACCACGTGCCTGCGTACTCGTGCACCCGCCGCGTCTCCGCCTCGATCTCGACCACACGCGTCACGGCGCGGTCGAGGAACGCCCGGTCGTGCGAGACGAGCACGACACCCGCGGCGAGCGAGTCGAGGAAGCGCTCGAGCTGCTCGAGCCCGGCGAAGTCGAGGTTGTTCGTCGGCTCGTCGAGGAGGAAGACGTCGAAGCGGGCGAGCAGGATCGCGGCCAGGGCAGCCTTTGCAGCCTCACCGCCCGAGAGCGTCGTCATCTTCTGCTCGGTTCGCGCGCCGAGCCCGACCTCCGCGAGTGCGGCGCGGGCGCGCGGCTCGAAATCCTCGCCGCCGAGTGCGAGGAACAGGTCGAGCGCATCCGAGTAGGCACCGGCCAGCTGCGGCTCGGCGCCGAGCCGCGCCGCGAGCTCATCCATCGCCGCCTCGGCCTCCCCGACACCGGTGCGCCGCGCCAGATAGGCGAGCAACGTCTCGCCCGCGACCGGTGACGGCTCCTGGGGCAGGTAGCCGACCGCACCGCTGACGATCAGCTGGCCCGCGTCGGGCTGCTCGAGCCCGGCGAGCACCTTCAGCAAGGTCGACTTGCCGATGCCATTGGGACCGACGATCCCGATCCGATCGCCCGGAGAGACGACGAGCGAAACCCGGTCGAGGACCTGGCGGGCGGCGAAGCTTTTCGAGATAGCACGTGCTGCGAGTGAGCCCGGCATGGGGCGGACCTCCTTGGGTCAGAAGACAGCTGCCGACAGCGGCGAGAAGTGCGGTCTGTGACCTAGAAGTCCGTCATAGGAAGGCCCGCGGGCCTGCGCGGACGATACCCGACCTCGCTATAGTGGGCGGCCGCAATGGCAGTCCCGAAGAGGAAAACGTCGAAGGCACGCCGCGATCAGCGGCGCGCGCAGCACTCGATCGAGGCGCCGCGTGTGAACACTTGTCCGCAGTGCGGCTCGCCGAAGCGTCGCCCATCGCATCTGCCCGACCTGCGGCACGTACAAGGGCCGCGAGGTCGAACCTCTCCGGCTCCAAGCCCCGTAGTCGCCGGTGCCGCGCGTCGCAGTCGACGCCCTGGGCGGAGACAAGGCGCCCACTGAGGTCGTGCTCGGTGCGCTCGACGCCGCCGCCGACGGCATCGAAGTGACGCTTTACGGCCCGGCCGGCCTCGACACGCACGGCTTACCGCTCGTCGAGGCGCCGGACCGGATCGAAATGGCCGACAAGCCGGCCGAAGCCGTACGCGCCAAGCCGGATTCGAGCCTCGTCGCCGCGGTCCGGGCGGTCGGGGCGGGCGAGGCCGACGCCGTCGTGTCGGCCGGCAACACCGGCGCCATGCTCGCGGCCGGCCTTTTGCACCTGCGCCGGATCCCGGGCGTGATGCGGCCGGCGATCGCGGTGCCGATCCCGGCGCGCGAGGGAGTCTCGGTCCTGCTCGACGCAGGTGCCAACGCCGATGCGCGCGCCGAGCACCTGTTGCAGTTCGGCCACATGGGGTCGATCTTCAGCCAGGAGCTGCTCGGCGTCGCGAGCCCCAAGGTGCAGCTGTTGTCGATCGGCGAGGAGGACGAGAAGGGGAACGCCCTGACGCTCGACGCCCACGCGCTCCTCCGCGGCAGCGAGCTCAACTTTCACGGCAACCTCGAGAGCCGTGAGCTGCTCCGGGGCGACGCGGACGTCGTCGTCACCGACGGCTTCACCGGCAACGTCGCGCTGAAGCTGCTCGAAGGCACGATCAAGGATCTGCTCGACGCGCTTCGGAACGAGATCGGCTCGACGACCACCGGCAAGCTCGGCGGGCTCCTGATCCGGCCGGCCGCAAAGCGTCTGCGCACGCGGTTCGACCCCGACACGTACGGGGGTGCCTACCTGCTCGGTCTGCGCGGCCTGGCGGTGATCGCCCATGGGTCGAGCGGCCGCCGGGCGGTTGCGAACGCGATCAGGCTCGCCGCCCGCGGCGTCGACCACCGTGTCGTCGATCGGCTCGCGGAGCGACTCGGCGAGCGCGTCCGTGTATGATCGCGCGGTTTTCACAGGTAGTCCGTTTTCTTCGCCCCCAACCCACAAATTGAGGTGACATGGCAGCGTCGCGTGAAGAGGTCTTCGAGCGCGTCAAGGACGTTCTGACGGAGCAGCTCGGAGTTGAAGAGGATCAGATCACGGAAGAGGCGTCGTTCCAGGACGACCTCGATGCCGACTCCCTCGACCTGGTCGAGCTGATCATGGAGCTCGAAGATCAGTTCGGGATCAAGATCTCCGACGAGGACGCCCAGAAGATCACGACCGTCGGGCAGGCCGTCGACTACGTCACGTCCCACCAGTAAGCGGTCGACAGCTAGCTCGAACAGTCTGCGTGAGCTGATCGCGGCGTTGCCGCCTGCCCGGACGGAAGCGGTCTTCACGCACTCGTCATGGGCTGCCGACCGCGCGGCTTCGTACGAGCGGCTCGAGTTCCTCGGCGACTCGGTGCTCGAGCTCGCGATCGCCCGCACCCTGTTCGACCGGTTTCCCGCATTCAGCGAGGGCCGGATGGCGAAGATCCGCTCACACGTCGTCTCCCGTGCCAGCTGCGCGATCGTCTCGCGCGAGCTCGCGCTCGGTGAGCGCCTCCTGAGCGAGTCCGAGAGCCAGCCGAGCGCCGAGGTGACCCGGCTGGCGCAGAATCGCAACGTGCTTGCGGCGCTGCTCGAAGCGGCCCTCGCGGCGCTCTACCTCGAGCACGGCTTCGAGCCGATCGCGGGAGCGATCGTCGAGGCGTTCGAGCCGCAGATCGAGTTCGCGCTGACCTCGCAGTTCGACCACAAGACGGATCTGCAGGAGCGGCTTGCCCGCAGTGGCCGCGCCGTCAACTACATCGTCCTCGAGGTCGCCGGGCCGCCGCACGACCGGACGTTCACCGCCGCGGCGGTGATCGACTCCCAGATCGTCGGCACCGGCAGCGGCCGCTCGAAGAAGGACGCCGAGCAGTCCGCCGCCCGGCAGGCGCTCGCCGTCTACCCTGCCCCGGACGAGGGGTAGCCGGGGCCGGTCGGCCCATCCGCCACGACCGATAGCCTCCTCGCGCGTGCACCTGAAGGCAATCAAGCTCCGTGGCTTCAAGTCGTTCGTCGAGCCGGTCGAGATCCGTCTCGAGCCGGGAGTCTCGGTCGTCGTCGGCCCGAACGGGTCGGGGAAATCGAACGTCTCCGACTCGATTCTCTGGGCGACGGGCTCGATGAGCCCCGGCGAATTGCGCGCCGAGAAGCCCGACGATGTCCTCTTTGCGGGCTCGGTCGGGCGGGGGGCGATCGACCTCTGTGAGGTCGACCTGCTGTTCGACAACGCAGACGGTGCGTGGCCGGATCTCCCGTACGCAGAGGTGTCGGTCGCGCGCAAGCTGCAGCGCGGCGGCGAGGGGCAGTACCTCGTCAACAAGACGCCGGTGCGCCGCATCGACCTCGTCGAGTTGCTCTCCGACGTCGGTCTCGGCGGTGGACTGCGCTCGGTGATCAGCCAGGGACGCGTCGAGACCGTCCTCAACTCGAAGCCGCAGGAACGGCGCGAGTTGATCGAGGAGGCGGCCGGACTCGGCCGCTTCAAGCGTCGCCGCCACCGTGCAGAGCTGAAACTTGCCCGCGTTGCCGTTCAGGTCGAGCGCGCGCGCGACCTCGAGGACGAGGTGCGCAAGCGCTTGCGTCCGCTCGCGCTCCAGGCGACCGCCGCCGAGCGCGCCGAGAAGCTCGGGCTCGAAATCGCCCGCCTGCAGGCAGCGATCGCAACGCTCGACCTCGCCCGGCTCGCCGAGCGACGCGGCGAGGCAGACGCGCGCCGCACCGAGACCGCCACCGAACGGAGCGTGCTCGACGAACGCATCGCCGCCCTCGTCGCCGAACGTGAGCGGGCGGAAGAGGAGCTCACCGATTCCGCCGGTGCCCGCGAACAAGCCACTGCAGCGCTCTACCGACTGCGGAGCGGCGGCGAGCGCATCGTGCTCCGTCGCGAGTCTGCGGCGGCCTTGACAACGGCCCTGCGCTTCGAGCTGGACGCCGCACGTAGCCACGACCCATCCGCATCGGTCGAGCTCGAAGTCGCCGCACGCGACGCCGCTGCGACCGCGCAGGCCGCTGCGGGCGAGCGGGCGCGCCTGCAGGTTGAAGCCGAAGAGCGCTGGGCGCGCGTCGCCGCGGTCGAGCGCGGCGCTCAGGCGCTGCTCGCAGCCGAGCTCGACACGGTGCTCGGGCGCCGCACCCAGGCAGAGTCGCTCCTGACCGGCGGTGGCCGAGACGCGTTGCTCGCCCTGCGGGGCGCGGCGCAGCGACTCGGCGTGAGGCACGAATCGGCCGAGCGGCTCCTCGGCGAGCTGCAGCGCGACCTCGCTGCGGCGAGCCGCACACCCAGCGGGCCGACACCGGCGGAGCTCGGCCGGGCGGCGGACGACGCCGACCGCGACGCTCGGGCCGCTGCGCGTGACCATGAGGATCTCGCTGCCCGCGTGACGATGGCCCGTGAGCGGCTGACGGCGCTCGAGCAGTCGCTCGCCGAGCGCGAAGGGCTGCCGCCTGCGGCGCGCGCCCTCGCCGAGGCCGGTGAGCAGCTCGCCCTGCAACTGCTCGACGTCGCGCCGGGCCAGGAGCGCTCCGTCGCAGCTGCGCTGTCACATCGCGCCTCCGCGATCGTCGCGGATTCCCCGGCCCGCGCCCTCGAGCTCGTCGTCAACGCGATGTCGTCGGGGCTCGGTTCCTTGCTCGTGCTCGTCGGCCGTGATCCGCAGCAGCTCGTCGACCTCCCGGTCGTCGAGCGCGACGACCTGCTCGCCTCGCCCGTGCCGGCGGTCACCGCCGACGGCATCGGCTGGGATCCGCAGCGGGGTGAGCTGTGGTTCGCGGGCGAGACCGCCGAGGCGGTCCTGCTCGAACTCGACGCCCGCCGGCGCGCGCTTCGCGACGAGGTGTCGGCGCTGGCCGCACAGGCGGACGAAGCAGGCGCCCGCGCCGAGCTCGCACGCTCGGAGGCAGACGCGGCTGCAGTTCGGTTCGCTCCGGTCGCCCACCTGCGCAGCGTCCGCCGGGCAGAGCCGGCCCGGCTCGAGCGGCTGGTCGCGGGCGCGGCAAGGCTCGATGAAACCTTGAGGGTTGCCGCTGCGCTCGCCGCCCGGCTCGAGGCGCCCCTCGCCGAGCGCGCGGGTCGCCTCGCCGAGGATCTGCGCGGGATCGCGTCTCGCGAGGGTGAGTTGCGTCGCGCCGTCGGCGACGCCGACGTGCGCGCGCTCGCCGCCGAGCGGCGGGCCGCCGGGCGCACCGCCGAGGCGAGCGGCGAGCCGGAGGAGTTGCGTGCCGCGGCCGAGTCGTTGTCGGCGCGGGCCGACGAGGCGGCGGCAGCCGCGGAGGCGTCGGCCGAACGCGCCAGGATCGCTGCCCGGACGCTGACGGACGCCGATCCGGGGCGCGCACGTCGGCCGGGTGAGCACGTGCTGGCGCGGCTCGTCGACGGCGCCGAGCGGCTCGAGCGCTCACTGGCCGTCGACGTAGAACGGTTCGAGCTGCCGGTGCGCGAACGCGCGCAGGCGCAGGCCACGCGCACGACCGAGCTCGGCGCCGATCTTCGCCGGCTCGGTGCGGCAGAGGTCGAGTTGCGCCAGCACGCGGCCAACGCGGGTGAACGGCTCGCCGCGATCGATGTGGAGCTCGCCCGCACCGACGCCGAGCGCGACGAGGCGCAGCGGCGCCTCGCGGGCGCGAACGCCGAGCCGGCGGAAGGCACCGATCGCGCCGAGCTCGCCGACAAGCTCGACCGGTACGAGCGGCGCCGCGAGCAGCTCGGTCAGGTCAACCCGCTTGCCAAGGAGGAGTACGAGGCGGAGAAGGAGCGGCTCCAGGAGCTGGCCGTGCAGCGCGCCGACCTCGAGGCCAGCCTCGACGAGCTCGAGAAGCTCCGCGACGATCTGACCAAGACCGTCGAGACTCGCTTCGCCGAGACGTTCGCCGCCGTGGAGGAGCACTTCCACGACGTCGCTGCGACGCTCTTCCCTGGCGGCGAGGGACGGCTGCGGATGACCGAGGCGGAGGACGAAGGCGAAGAGCCCGGCATCGAGGTCGAGTTGCGCCCTGCCGGGAAGCGCGTGACGCGCCTCTCGCTGCTCTCCGGTGGCGAGAAGGCGCTCGGTGCGATCGCGTTCCTCTTCTCGCTCTTCCTCGCCCGGCCGAGCCCGTTCTACCTCCTCGACGAGGTCGAGGCGGCGCTCGACGACACCAACATCGGGCGCTTCACCGAGCTGCTGCGCACCTACGCCGACCGGGCGCAGTTCATCGTGATCACGCACCAGAAGCGGACGATGGAGGCGGCCGACGTGCTCTACGGCGTGACGATGGGCGCCGACGGCGTCTCGCAGATCGTCTCCCGCCGCCTGCCGCGCGACGAGGTCGCCGCGACCGCGTGAACGATCTCGACTTCGTCGTGCGCACCGTCGACCTGCTCTGGTCGCACGGCGCCAAGACGTGGGTGTCGGGGACGTGGGGCGAGGAGCTGCGAGGGCTCGTGCCGCCGCAGCAGCACACGGAGCTCGAGCTGCTCTACCCGGCGCGTGACTGGCAGCGCGTCGACGAGCTGGAGCTCGACTGGGTCGCCGCCGGGCGCGAGCGCTGGCAGCGCACCTTCGAGCTCGAGAGCGTGAACGTCGAGCTGGTCCTCGTCGAACGCGGCGAGCGCGGCTGGGTGACGAACCTGCCGCGGCGGCTGCACGAGTGGCCGGACGACGTCTTCTCCGCGAACGGCCGCATCCCGGTCGCCTCCGCGTCCGCACTCGCCGGCTATCCGCGAGCCCAGCGCCGAGCCGCCTAGCCCGCGCGGGCCACGTCCGTCCGAGCCACGTCCGGTGTCAGACACGGATGTGGAAGTGCCAATTCTCGTCCACAGCCCTGGCGGCTAGGCTCCGCGGCCATGGCGCGAAGCTGGGCCGAGTTGCTGGGAGACACCGCTGCGCCGGAGGAGAGCGCGGAGGAGCGGCGGGGTGTCTTCGGGCGGCTGCGCGAGTCGCTCGGCAAGTCGCGTCGCGCGCTGACCGAGCAGCTGCAGGTCGCCGCCTTCGACCCACAGGACGACGCGTCGTGGGAGCGTCTGGAGGAGGCGCTGATCTACGCCGACGTCGGCGTCCGGGCGACCGCGGAGCTGATCCGCCGCCTCGAGGCACGGCAGGACCTGACAGAGCTGCAAGCCGCGCTCGCGGAGGAGATCGCCGCGCTCTTCGGGGAGGCACCGCACGCTCGACGTCGCGCACGAGCCGGCCGTGATCCTCGTCGTCGGGGTGAACGGCACCGGCAAGACGACCACGATCGGCAAGCTCGCCAAGCGCCTCCGCGAGAGCGGTCGCGAGGTCACGGTCGGCGCTGCCGACACGTTCCGCGCTGCGGCCGAAGAGCAACTCGAGATCTGGGCGCAGCGTGCCGACGCACGGTTCGTCGGCGGCGAGCGGGGTGGCGATCCCGCCGCCGTCGCCTACGACGCGGTCGGCGCCGAGCGGGGCGTCGTGCTCGTCGACACCGCGGGGCGCCTGCATACGCAGACGAACTTGATGGACGAGCTGGCCAAGGTGCGCCGCGTGATCGCCGCTCGCCGCGAAGGTGCGCCGCACGAGGTGCTGCTCGTGGTCGACGCGACGACCGGCCAGAACGGCCTGCAGCAAGCCCGCCTCTTCAACGACGCGGTCGGAGTGACGGGCGTCGCACTGACCAAGCTTGACGGGTCGGCCAAAGGTGGGATCGCAGTCGCGATCGCCTACGAGCTCGGGCTGCCGGTGAAGCTCGTCGGCGTCGGCGAGTCACTCGACGATCTGCGGCCCTTCGACGCGAGCGACTTCGCTCAGGCGCTAGTCGCTGCTTGAGCGCGCCCAGATGTTGATGTGCGCGTCGGTCGCGTAGCGGTCGATCGTCGCCAGCTCGTCGTCGCCGAAGTCGAGGTTCTCGAGCGCGCCGAGCGAGTCGTCGAGCTGCTCGACGCTCGACGCGCCGATCAGGGTCGACGTCATCCGCGGGTCGCGAAGCGTCCAGGCGAGCGCCATCTGCGCGAGGCTCTGTCCGCGCTCGCGGGCACGGTCGTTGAGCGCGCCGATCTTCGCGAGTGCGTCCTCGGTGAGCAGGTCGGGCGACAGCGACGAGCCCTGCGTGGCGCGGGACCCTTCGGGAATCCCATCCAGGTACTTGTCGGTGAGCATGCCCTGCGCGAGCGGCGAGAACCCGATGCAGCCGACACCGAGCTCGCCGAGCGTGTCGAGGAGCTCGGGCTCGATCCAACGATTGAGCAGCGAGTACGACGGCTGGTGGATGAGGAGCGGTGTGCCGAGCGACTCGAGGATCGCGTGCGCCTCGCGCGTCTTCTCGGGCGAGTACGACGAGATCCCGGCGTAGAGCGCTTTGCCCTGGCGCACCGCCGTGTCGAGCGCGCCCATCGTCTCGGCGAGCGGCGTCTCGGGATCGAACCGATGCGAGTAGAAGATGTCGACGTAGTCGAGACCCATCCGCGCCAGTGACTGGTCGAGCGACGCGAGCAGGTACTTGCGAGACCCCCATTCGCCGTACGGCCCCGGCCACATGTCGTAGCCGGCTTTGGTCGAGATCACGAGCTCGTCGCGGAACGGCTTCAGGTCGTCGTGCAGCGCACGGCCGAACGTCTCCTCGGCCGAGCCGTACGGCGGCCCGTAGTTGTTCGCCAGGTCGATGTGCGTGACGCCGCGGTCGACCGCGCGGCGCAGGAGCGCCCGAGCCGTCTCGTAGGGGCGGTCGCGGCCGAAGTTGTGCCAGAGCCCGAGCGAGATCGCCGGCAGCTTCAGGCCGCTGGCGCCGCTGCGGCGATACTGCATCGAGTCGTAGCGGTCTGCGGCAGGGGCGTAGGGCATTTCCGGATCGTATTCACCCGGAGCCCGCAGACGGCGCGGCTACGATGCGCGGTCGTGTTCGACAGCCTGTCCGACAAGCTGCAAAGCGCTCTCGGCGACCTCCGGAAGAAGGGGGCGCTGGACGAGGAAGCGATCTCGCGTGCGATGCGCGAGATCCGGCTCGCCCTGCTCGAAGCCGACGTCAACTTCACGGTCGTCCGCGACTTCGTCGCCCGCGTGCGTGAGCGCGCGCTCGGCGAGGCGGTGCTGAAGAGCCTCACCCCGGGCCAGCAGGTCGTCAAGATCGTGCACGACGAGCTGACCCAGCTGATGGGGGAGGGCGAGTCCGGGCTCGCGTTCGGCAAGTTCACGGTCATCCTGCTCGCGGGTCTACAAGGCGCCGGCAAGACGACGACCGCGGCGAAGCTGGCGCTGCACCTGCGCAGCCAGGGCCGCAAGCCGGGCCTGATCGCAGCCGACTTGCAGCGGCCCGCAGCGATCGACCAGCTCGAGCAGCTCGGCACGCAGATACAGATCCCTGTCTTCCGCACCGACACGAAGGACGCGGTCGAGGCGACACGCAGCGGGCTCGCCCGCGCGCGGGAGGCGGGGCTCGACACCGTGATCGTCGACACCGCCGGCCGGCTGCAGATCGACGAGGCGCTGATGGCCGAGCTGGAGCGTGTACGCGACGAGGCGAAGCCCCAGAACGTGATCCTCGTCGTCGACGCGATGACCGGCCAGGAAGCGGTCAACGTCGCAGAGGCGTTCCAGGAGCGTGTCGCGTTCGACGGTGTGATCCTGACGAAGCTCGACGGCGATGCCCGCGGCGGCGCCGCCCTGAGCGTCAAAGCGATCACCGGCAAGCCGATCAAGTTCGCCTCGACGGGCGAGAAGCTCGACGCGCTCGAGGTCTTCCATCCGGATCGCATGGCATCGCGGATCCTCGGCATGGGTGACGTGCTCACGCTGATCGAGCGGGCGGAGGCCGCTGTCGAAGAAGACGATCAGGCGGAGATGGAGCGCCAACTGCGCGCCGGTCAGTTCACGTTCGACGACTTCCTGAAGGCGTACAAGATGCTGCGGCGGATGGGTCCGTTGAAAGGTGTCCTGAAGATGATCCCGGGCCTGAGCCAGCAGCTCGGCGACGTCGACATCGACGACAAGGAGCTCGGGCGGGTCGAGGCGATCGTGCTCTCGATGACGCCTTTGGAACGAGGCAAGCCGATCGTGATCGACGGAAAGCGGCGGCTGCGCATCGCCCGCGGCTCCGGCACAACGGTCGAGCAGGTGAACAATCTGCTCGCCGCGCGCAAGCAGATGGAGAAGATGATGAAGCAGATGGGGCGGGGGAAGCTACCGGCCCTCCCGAACCAGCAGGCGCCCGGCGGCGCGCCTTCCGCAACGCGGAAGTCGTCGTCGAAGCGCCGGAAAAAGAAGGCCGGACGGAGGTAAAGGAAGCAGATGGCTGTGAAACTGAGGCTCACACGCGTGGGCTCGAAGAAGAACCCGATCTACCGTGTCGTCGCCGCCGACTCGCGCTCGCCGCGTGACGGCAAGTTCCTCGAGATCGTCGGTCGTTACAACCCGCAGACCGACCCATCGACGATCGATCTCGACGCGGCGAAGGTGAAGGACTGGCTCGGCAAGGGCGCGCAGCCTACGGAGGCGGTCGCGAAGCTGATCAAGATCCAGGGCATCGAGAAATAGCCGGAGGGCGCTGATGGCCGAGCTGCTCGCCTACCTGGCGCGGGAGCTCGTCGACGACCCGGATGCCGTGCGCGTCGAGTCCGACGAGCGCGACGGCGCGCTCGTGCTCGTGCTGCACGTCGCACCCGACGACGTCGGCAAGGTGATCGGCCGGCAGGGCCGGATCGTGCGCGCCCTCCGGACGCTCGTGCGCGCCAGCGCCGTCCGCGAGGGCCGTCGCGTGCTGGTCGAGATCGCCGACCCGGCGGCCTAGGCGTGAAGGTCGCCGCGCTGTACGACGTGCACGCGATGCCGTGGGCGCTCACCGCGGTCCTGGCGGAGGTCGACGCGGACGCCATCGTGCTCGGCGGCGACTACATCTACGGCCCGTATCCGCGCGAGACGGTCGCGATCATCCGCTCGTTCGACGCTCACGCGCTGCGGGGCAACTGCGAGGACCTCGCCGAGGAGTGGGAGCGGGCCGAACTCGCGCCTGAAGACCTGGCGTGGCTTCAGGCGCTGCCCCTGACGGCCACGCTCGACGGCGTTCTCTACTGCCATGCAGCTCCCACGAGCAACCTGCCGATCACGACGGCGATCACGCCGGAAGAGGCAGTCCGCCGGACCTTTGCCGGCGTGAGCGGAACGGTCGTGATCGGCCACACGCACCATCAGTTCGATCGCAGCTTCGGCGAGCTCCGGGTTGTCAACGCCGGGTCTGTCGGGATGCCGTACGAGGGCGAGGTCGCCGCGTTTTGGACGCTCGTCGAGGACGGGGAGCCTTCGTTTCGCCGCACCCCGATCGACGTCGAGCGCGCCGTCGCGGAGACGCGCGCGAGTGCCTGGCCGCACGCGCAAGAGTTTGCAGCCGAGAACCTGGTCGTCGCGCAATCGCGTGACGAGGCCATTGCGCACCTGGAGAGCCGGCGGACGTGAGGGTGAGCATCGGCCGTGTGGGGAAGCCACACGGCCTCGACGGCTCGTTCTACGTCGAGTATCCCGAGCCTCGACGAGCGCTGGTGGCAGCCGGGCGCCAGCTTCCTGGCCGGCGGCGTCGAGGTGACGGTCGTCGGAGCGCGCCGCGCCCAAGGGCGTCCGGTGATCTCGCTCGACCGCCGAGTCGAGCGTGGGACGTCGCTCGAGGTCGACCGCTCAGAGCTTCCTCCGACAGGCGACGACGAGTACTACGCCTTTCAGCTGATCGGGCTCGAAGTGGTAGAGGAGAACGGGCGCTCTCTCGGAACGGTGGCAGACGTGCTTCCGGGGATCGCGAACGACGTGCTCTCGCTCGCCGGCGGCGTGCTGCTGCCGATGGTCGAGGACTGCGTCCGCCTCGTCGACCTTGCCGCGGGCCGCATCGTGGTCGCCGAGGGCTTTGCGGACTGATGCGCCTCGACGTGTTCACGCTCGTGCCGCACGCGTTCGCGTGGCTGACCGAACAGCGGCCGGTGGCAACGGTGCTCGGCGGCGAGCTCGAGTTGCGGCTCTTCTCCTACCGCGAGACGACACCGCTCCGGAACGGACAGGTCGACGACGAGCCCTACGGCGGTGGCGCGGGCATGGTCCTGCGCGTCGATGTTGTCGCGGCTGCGCTCGAAGCGGCCTACGGCGGGCCCCCGGACAATCGCGTGGTCGCGCTCAGCCCGCAGGGCCGCCAGCTGACGCAGGCGGTCGTCGAGGAACTGGCCGGCGAGGAACGGCTGACGCTCCTGTCCGCGCGCTTCGAGGGTTTCGACGAGCGGATCGTCGAGCACCTCGCCACCGACGCGATCTCGATCGGCCCCTACGTCCTCTCGAACGGCGATCTGCCGGCGATGGTGCTCGTCGATGCGATCGCGCGGCGGCTCCCCGGAGCACTCAGCGAGGGCTCCGGCGAGCTCGAGTCATTCTCCGCCGAACTCGGCGGCGGACTTGAGTACCCTCACTACACACGGCCGGCGGAGTTCCGCGGCTGGCAAGTCCCCGAGGTGCTGCTCTCGGGTGACCATGCGCGGATCGCGAGCTGGCGGAAGGAGCATGTGCGGTGAGAAACCCGATCGACCATCTGACCGAGGGGCTGCCGCACGGCTGGCGCGTGACGATCGACTGGCTGGTGACGATCCTCGGCGCGATCGCGATCGTGCTCGCGATCAAGGCCTGGGTCGTCAACCCGTACCGGATCCCGTCCAGCTCGATGGAGCCGACGCTCCACTGCGCGCGCCCGGACACCGGCTGCGAGGCGCGGTTCTCGGACCGGGTGCTCGCCTGCCGCTTCTGCTACCGCCTCTGGTCGCCGAAGCGCGACGACATCGTCGTCTTCCACACGCCGCCGCTCGCTGACGTCCGTTGCGGCGCCGGCGGCACCTTCGTGAAGCGGCTGATCGGCCTGCCCGGCGAAACCTGGGAGGAGCGCGCCGGCTACGTCTACATCAACGGCAAGAAGCTCGACGAGCCGTACGTGAAGCCCGACCGGCGCGACGCGCGGACGATCTCGCCGATCAAGATCGCGAGTGGCCACTACTTCATGATGGGCGACAACCGCAGCTCGTCGTGCGACTCGCGAGCGTGGGGAACGGTGCCGCGGGCGAACCTGATCGGCAAGGTCTTCGCGACCTACTGGCCCCCGAGCCGGGTCACGATCCGGTAGCGGCGCTTCTTCGCTACCATTGGCCGCGCCCTCCGGGGCCTCCTCGCTATGAGCACCATCATCCAGGACATCGAGCGCCGCCAGCTGCGTGAGGTCCCGCAGTTCAAGGCGGGCGACACCGTGCGCGTGCATTTCCGCGTGATCGAGGGCAGCCGCCAGCGCATCCAGGTGTTCGAGGGGATCGTGATCAAGCGTCAGGGCGCCGGCGCCCGCGAGACGTTCACCGTCCGCAAGAACTCGTTCGGGGTCGGCGTCGAGCGGACGTTCCCGCTGCATTCGCCGAAGATCGACAAGATCGAAGTGCAGGCGATCGGTGACGTGAACCGCGCGAAGCTCTACTACCTGCGCGGCAAGGTCGGCAAGAAGGCTCGCGTACGCGAGCTCCGCCAGCGCTGAGCCGGCTCGCGGCGCTCGCCGCTCTCGTCCTCGCGGTTGCGGGGTGTGGCACGGCCGCGCACCTCGACGCGGTCCAGCAGGCACAGAGGTGGGCGGACGTCCACGAGGTCGCGGGTCGCGTCACCTGCAGCTCCGGGCTGAAGCCTCCCGCCGCGGTCGGCGTCCGACCGGATTTCATCTGCCTGGTTCGCCGCGCCCCGCTCGACTGCACGGTGCTGCATGTCTCTGGCCGCTTCCCGGCCGGCGTCCGGGTGATCCGGAAGACCGGCGATTGTGTGCAGCCTCTGTGACTTCTTCGCAACGAGCGCCCGCGCCGAGCGAGACCGGTTGGAGCCGGGGCTATCCTCGGCGAGATGGCGCGGAAGCGCACCGGTCAGAAGCTCCTGCGGTTCGACCGCAACCTCGGTGTGCGCTTCGTCGCGGGTACGGACGAGGCGGGCCGCGGCCCGCTGGCCGGCCCGCTCGTCGTCGCGGGAGTGCTGCTCGACTACGCCGCCCTGCGTGACCACCGCGTCCGTCCACTCGCGCTGCTGAACGACTCGAAGCAGGTCGACGAGGCGACGCGCGAAGAGCTCTACCTCGCCGTGCTCGCGTGTGCCGAGCGCGTCTCGGTGCACGTCTACCCGCCTGGGGTGATCGATCGCGACGGCCTCCACAAGTCGAATCTGCGTGGCCTGCGCGCGGCGCTCTGGGCGTGCCAGCCCGCCGACGTCTCACTCGTCGACGGCTTCAAGCTCGGGCCGACCGCTCCGCCTCACCGCGCGATCGTGGACGGCGACACGAAGAGCGCCGCGATCGCGGCCGCCTCGATCGTCGCCAAGGTGACACGCGATCGCTACATGCGGGCCGCCGACGCGCTCTATCCCGGGTACGGGTTCGCCTCGCACGTCGGCTACATCACTCCCGCGCACACGAAGGTCGTGCGGGAGCGTGGCCCGTGCGAGATCCATCGCCGCTCGTGGCGGGCGCGTGCGTACCTACCCGTCGAGGAACCGGTCGCCGCCTCGTAACGACGCCGAGCGCCGCGCCGCGCGGTGGTACCGCCTCCGCGGCTACCGGATCCTCGCTGCGAACTGCTGGCTCGCCGGCGGCGAGCTCGACCTCGTGGCGCGCCGCGGCCGGCGGATCGTGTTCTGCGAGGTCAAGTCGAAGAGCGGGACGACGTTCGGCGATCCGCTCGAGATGGTGGACGACGCGAAGGTGCGCCGGATCCATGCCGCGGCCGACGCCTGGCTGGCGCGCCATCTCGAGCTGGGCGGGCTGGGGGTCCGGTTCGACCTGATCGCCGAGCGCGCGGGGCGCATCCAGCACGTCCCGAACGCGTTCTGACGGTGTAGCGTCGAAGCGTGACTCGGGCGATCGTGCTACTGGGTCTTGCCCTGGCTCTGCTCGGAGGCGCCGCGAGCGGCCCCGCCGCCTCGTCGTCGAAGGCCCCGTCGAAACCGATCCTCGGCATCACCGGCAACTCGGCGCGGTTCGCGACGCAGACGGGTCAACAGTCGACGGTCGTCCAGGCGTTCATCGGCTGGGAGCAGGGGGCCGCGTGGGGCTCGCCGTTCGGGGCGCTCTTCGCGACGCTCGGTCCGATCCCGATGATCCACCTCGGCACGTCCGGCAAGCGCACGCGGTCGCCCGCGATCAGCGTCGCGCAGATCGCGTCCGGCGGTGGTGACGCGTATCTCGGCGCGCTCAACCAGGCGGTTTCCGCCTGGGCTCGCCCGATCTACATCCGGCCGCTCGCGGAGATGAACAACCCCGGCAACCCGTGGTCGGGAGATCCGGCGGCGTACCGGAAGGCATTCGCCCGCATCGATGTGATCGTCCACGGCGGGGCGCAGGCGGCTGCCAGGTTGGCGAAGCTCAGGCTCGCGCCGTACCGAGGGCCGGTGCTCGCGGCGAACCCCTTCCCGAGGGTGCGCGTGCTTTGGAGCCCGCTCGCCGGGGGCAGCGACCCGAAGCAGTACTGGCCGGGCGCCGGCTACGTCGACGTCGGTGGCGCGGACATCTACAAGGAAGCCGGCCGCGAGCCGCCGTGGCAGAAGTTCGAGGCGATCTACGCGTTCGTCCGCGCGCAGCATCGGCAGTTCGCGGTGCCGGAGTGGGGGATGTTCGGTGTCGACGATCCGACCTTCGTGCAGCACATGTGCGCCTTCCTGAAGCAGCACCCGACCGAGACCGAGGAGTTCTACGAGAGCAAGCCTGGCTCGATCTTCGATCTCGGGAACAAGCCGGCGAGCCGGGCCGGCTACCGCGCCTGCATCACACGACTCGCCGGGCCGCTGCCGACCTGGGCGGCCTGAGCCGCGGGGAGGAGCCGCGGGAGCCCTCTGGAACCTTGGTTCGTGGGGGGCACGCAGCAACAGATCTACGACGGTCTCGATCTCGACCTCTCCTGGTCGGAGGCCGATCTGCCTGAGCGCGTGCGGACGAGGCACGTGCACCGCCTCCACCCCTATCTCGGGAAGTACATCCCACAGCTCGTCGAGGAGCTCTTCCGCCGTCACGTCCCGCCGGGTGGGCGCGTCCTCGATCCGTTCGCCGGGTCGGGGACGACGCTCGTCCAGGCGCTCGAGAGCGGCCTCGACTCGGTCGGCGTCGACGTCGCGGCGTTCAACTGCCTGCTGATGCGCGTCAAGACGACTGCCGCACAATCCATTCGTGCTCGAGCGCGACCTGCGCGACGCGCTCGCGCGCTTCCAGGCGGGTGAGGGCGTCGCCGGCAGGGCGTCGAGCTACGTCGACGACTGGTTCGCACCACAGGCGCGTGACGAGCTGCTTCGCTTCCGCTCGCTTGCTGCCGACTACGAGCATGCCGACGTGCTGCGGATCGTCCTCGCGCGTGCGGCCCGCTCGGCGCGCCGCACGACGCACTTCGACCTCGACTTCCCGACGAAGCCGCAGCTCGAGCCGTACTGGTGCTTCAAACACAAGCGCGAATGCCGTCCGGTCGAGCGAGCCGAGCACTTCATCCGCCGGTACACGATTGACACGCTCACTCGCCTCAAGGAGTTCGCGCGTGTCCGGGGCAAGCGCTCGGTCGACGTATTGCACGGCGACACGCGAGAGCTCGAACTGCCGGGGACGTACGACGCGGTCGTCACCTCGCCGCCATACCCGGGCCTGATCGACTACCACGAGCAGCATCGCTACGCGTACGAGCTGCTCGGCCTCGACGACCGGCGTGTGCGGGAGATCGGCGCGGCCGCCAGTGGCACGTCGCGTGCCGCGCTGGCTGCGTACACCGAGGGGATCTCCGACGTCTTCGCCTCGTGCGCTGCGGCGCTCGAGGTCCGTGGGCGGATCGTGATCGTCGTCAACGATCGTCGCGGGCTCTACCCCGAGATCCTCGAGCGCGCGGGCCTCCAGCTCGAGCAGCGCTACCAGCGGCACGTGAACCGGCGCACGGGCCGGCGGGCCGGCGAGTACTTCGAGGACGTGCTCGTCGCGCGCCGAGCCTAGAGCTCGTTCTGATTCGGCACGCTTTCGGCACAGACACGTCACACTTCGCCGCCTAGCGTGGCAGCGTGCTCGCTCGCACGGTCACCCACGCGCTCGTCGGTCTCGATCCGCGCCGGGTCGAGGTCGAGGCGCACCTGCAACTCGCCCGTCCCTCCTTCGCGATCGTCGGGCTCGCCGACCGGGCGTGCCAGGAGGCGAAGGAACGGGTGCGGAGCGGCATCACCTCCGCCGAGCTCGAGTTCCCCGTGCGACGGATCACGGTCAACCTCGCACCTGCCGGCCTCCGGAAGGAAGGCTCCGGGTTCGACCTGCCGATCGCGCTCGCCGTGCTCGCCGCGTCGCAGCAGCTGCCTCGCGACGCACTCGACGGCGTCGCCGCCTTCGGCGAGCTCGCGCTCGACGGGCGCGTGCGACCTGTAGCCGGAGCGCTGATCGCCGCCGAGGGTGCTCGCCGCTCGCGGCTCAGCAGGCTCGTCTGCGCCGCCGAGTCGGGCGCCGAGGTGGCGCTCGCGGGGATCGAGCCGATCCCGGTGCACCATCTCGCCGACGCCGTCGCCTACCTGCAGCGGCACGTGCGAGCCACCCGAGCCGCTGCCGCTCCGCGAACTGGCGGCGGCCCCGATCGTCCCGACCTGGGCGACGTGCGCGGGCCAGGAGCGCGCGCGACGGGCGCTCGAGATCGCAGCGGCCGGGGTGTCACAACGTGCTGTTCGCGGGGCCGCCGGGCACGGGCAAGACGATGCTCGCCCGCCGGCTGCCGGGAATCCTGCCGCCCCTCGACGACGACGCGGCGCTCGAGGCGACCCGCATCCACTCGGTCGCCGGCCTGCTCGCGCCCGGCGCCGGGCTGATCCGCGTGCCGCCGTTCCGCGCCCCGCACCACTCGGCATCGGCGCGCCGCGATCGTGGGCGGCGGCGCGACGACCCCACGTCCCGGAGAGGCCAGCCTCGCCCACCACGGTGTCCTCTTCCTCGACGAGCTCCCCGAGTTCGCCCGTCCGGTGCTCGAGGCGCTCCGCCAGCCGCTCGAGGACGGCGTCGTGACCGTCGCGCGCGTCATGGGCCGCGCAGCGTTTCCCGCTCGCTTCCAGCTGGTGGCGGCGATGAACCTCTGTCCGTGTGGCGCCCGCGGCGACCCAGGGGCGGAGTGCGCGTGCACGGCCGAACGGGTCCACCGGTACCGCGAGAAGCTGTCCCGGGCACTGCTCGATCGCTTCGACCTGACGCTGGCGGTGCCACGTGCGCGCGCCGTCGAGCTCGCCGGCCCGCCTGGCGAACACTCGGAGCCGGTCCGGAACCGGGTCGTCGAGGCGCGCCGTCGACTCCGCGACGCCGAGCCTCCGATTCGGCGACGACTCACAGCGGCTGCTGACGCGCGCGGTCGAGCGGCTGCCGCTGTCGGGTCGCGGCCGCGCACGGGTCGCGCGCGTGGCGACGACGATCGCCGCGCTGCCGGAGCGGCAGATGCGGTTGCGCCCGAGCACTCGCCGAGGCGCTCTCCTATCGCTCGCCGCGGGAGCTCGGCGAGTGAGCCGCCTCGCCGTCGCTGCGTTCGCCGCCGAAGCCGGCGAGCACGTGCCGGACGCGCCGCGCGGCCGTCGCTTCGACGCCTTCCTGCGCTCGTTCGACGAGGCCGCCTACCGGCGACGTCTCGCCGCCGCCGGTATCTCGTGGATCGGCCGCGGCGACGAGCTGTTCCCGCCGCGGCTGCGAGCGATCCACGATCCGCCGCCCGGTCTCTTCGCCCGCACGCTCGAGCCGCCGGACCTCGGCGCGCGGCCGACCGTGGCGATCGTCGGCGCTCGTGCGTGCTCGGCCTACGGCGTCGAACGTCGCGCACGGCCTGGCGCGCGAGCTCGCAGCGGCCGGGGTCGTGATCGTCTCGGGACTCGCACGTGGGGTCGATGCCGCCGCACATCGCGGCGCGCTCGAAACCGGCGCGACGATCGCCGTGCTCGGGTGTGGCGTCGACCGCGACTACCCACGGGCGCATGCGGCTCTTGCGGCCGAGATCGCGCAACGGGGCATGATCGTCTCCGAGTACGCGCCTGGAGTCGAGCCGGCCCCGTGGCGCTTCCCGGCTCGAAACCGGATCGTCGCCGGCCTCGCGGACGCGACGGTCGTCGTCGAGGCACGCGAGCGGAGTGGGGCGCTGATCACGGCCGACCTTGCACTCGACGAGGGCCGCGAGGTGCTCGCCGTGCCCGGCGAGATCACGAGTGCGCTCTCGCGTGGCACGAACCATCTCCTCCGGCTCGGAGCGACCCCGGTCACCTGCGTCGGCGACGTGTTCACGTCGCTCGGGCTGCCGCCGCGGCCCGTCGCGCTGCGAGCGCCGCTCGAGCAGCGTCTCGAACGCGTCCGTGCTGTGCTCGCAGACGCCCCGGCTTCGGTCGACGAGCTCGTGCAGCGGACGGCGCTCGATGCGGCGCGCATCGCTGGTGCGCTCGCCGAGCTCGAGCTGCTCGGCCTGGTCGTCCAGGCCGAGGGCCGATACCGGGAGGTGATGCCCTCGGCATAGGATCGGTGGATGCCGGACGGCCAGATCTTCGAAGAGCCACGCAAGGGCTGGTTGGAGCGACTCGCCGGCGCGTTCGTCAGGTCGCGGGACGCGCACGGTGCGGCGGCGCGAGCAGCTCAGCCTGACGGTTCCGGCCGCCAAGGCGGACGCCGTTCAGGCTGCGATCGAGCAGTGGCTGCGAGGGCACGGGGTCGCCGCTGCCCTGGTCGCGGCAGATGCCGGCAACGGCAAGACGACGCTGCGCGCGAAGCTCGACGAAGCCGACGCGGCCAAGCTCGACCTGTCCGCCGAGGCCGTGCAGGCGGAGCTGCAGGCCGTGCTCGAAGCCGCGATCCACTGACGCCCGCCGACGACCGGACACCTCTGACGAGCGCTACGACAACCTCATACTGGCTCGACGAGCCGCGGCTCGAGCTGCCGGGCTCGCGCTTCGAGGGTCGCGCAGACGTCGCCGTGATCGGGGGCGGGGTCACCGGCTGCTCGTGCGCGCTCACCCTTGCGCGAGCAGGGTGTGCGAGTGCGTCTGCACGAGGCCGGCGAGATCGCGGCCGGGGCGAGTGGCCGGAACGGCGGCTTCGCGTTACGCGGGGCGACCGCCGCGTACGACCGAGCCCGCGTCGACCTCGGAGCCGAGCCGGCGCGCCGGTTGATGGCGCTGTCCGAGGGCGCGCTCGACCGGATGGAGCAGCTCGCGGGCGATGCCTTCCGGCGAGTCGGCAGCTTCCGGCTCGCCGCCGACGCCGCCGAGCGCGACGAGCTGCGCGCCGAGTACGACGCGCTGCGCGAGGACGGCTTCGCAGTCGACTGGGTCGACGAGCTCGCTGCGCCGCTCGACCGCCTCTACGCCGGCGCGATCCACCACCCGCCGGACGGCGCCCTCCAGCCGGCGCGTTGGGTGCGGCGGCTCGCCGCGCACGCCGCGGCCGCCGGCGCCGATGTGCGCGAGCACGATCCGGTTCGCGTGGAGGCGCTCGACGCCGACGTCGTCGTCGTGGCGGGCGACGGCTTCACGGCCTCGCTGCTCCCCGAGCTGGCGCAGCAGGTGCGCGCGACGCGCGGGCAGGTGCTCGCGACCGCGCCGCTCGCCGAGCTTCGCTATCCGAGCCCGCACTACGCCCGGAGCGGTTACGACTACTGGCAGCAGCTGCCGGACGGGCGGCTCGTGCTCGGCGGCAACCGGGACGCGTCGCTCGCGACGGAGGACACCGACGTGATCGCGACCACGGCGGCGATCCAGCAGGGGCTGGACGAGCTCGCCGAGCGGCTCGTCGGGGTGCGACCGGAGGTGACGAAGCGTTGGGCCGGCATCTGGGGCACGACGCCGGACCTGCTGCCGCTCGTCGGCCCGGTACCCGGGCGCGACGGCGTCTGGGTCGCGGGTGGCTACTCCGGCCACGGCAACGCACTCGGCCTCGCCTGCGGCGAGCTCGTCGCCCGCGCGATCCTGGGCGAGCGACCGCCGGAGCTCGGTCTCTTCGATCCGGGACGGTTCAGGCTGCCTTGACGCCCGCGGCGAGCTTGGCCACGGAGTCCTTGGCGTCCCCGAACAGCATCACGGTCTTCGGGTTCAGGAAGAGCGGATTCTCGATCCCCGCGAAGCCCGGGTTCATCGAGCGCTTCAGCACCACGATCGCCTGCGACTGGTCGACGTTCAGGATCGGCATCCCGTAGATCGGGCTGCCGGCGTTCGAGCGGGCGTCGGGATTGACGACGTCGTTGGCGCCGATCACGAGTGCGACGTCCGTGCGCGCGAACTCGCCGTTCGCCTCGTCCATCTCCTTCAGCTGCGGGTACGGGAACGTTGGCCTCCGCGAGCAGCACGTTCATGTGACCCGGCATGCGGCCGGCAACCGGATGGATCGCGTAGGTCACCTCGACTCCTCGCGCCTCGAGGATGTCGGCGAGAGCACGAACGTCGTGCTGCGCCTGCGCCACCGCCATCCCGTACCCGGGGACGACGACGACCTTGCTTGCGTAGGCGAGCATCACCGCCACGTCGTCCGCGCTCGCCGACCGGACCGCGCCGTTCGCGGTCGCCGGGACCGCCTGCCGAGGTCCCGGCGGCGACCTGGCCGAACGCGCCGAACAGCACGTTCGTGATCGAGCGGTTCATGGCCCGCCCCATCAGCAGCGTCAGCATCGTCCCCGACGCGCCGACGAGCATGCCGCTGACGATCAGGACGTTGTTCGAGAGCTCGAAACCGGTCGCCGCCGCCGCGAGTCCGGTGAACGCATTCAGCAGCGAGATCACGACCGGCATGTCCGCACCGCCGATCGGCAACACGAAGAGAACGCCGAAGACGAGCGCGCCGGCGACCATCAGCCAGAGCAGCCAGCTGCGCTCGGAGCCGAGCAGGACCGCCGCGCCGAGCGCGAGGCAGGCGCTCATCAGGGTGGCGTTCACGAGCTTCTGGCCCGGGTAGACGATCGGCCGTCCCTGGATCAGCTCCTGGAGCTTCGCGAACGCGACGAGCGAGCCGGAGAACGAGATCGAGCCGATCAGCGCAGAGAGCAGGATCGAGAGCGAGACGTCGCCGTGGATCCGGCCCGGAACCGGCGTCAGCTTGTGGAACTCCGCCAGCGCGACCAGCGCGGCTGCACCGCCGCCGACGCCGTTGAACAGCGCCACCATCTGCGGCATCGCGGTCATCTTCACGCGACGTGCCGCGACCGCTCCGAACGACCCGCCGATCAGCGCGCCGATCACCATCAGCCACGTGATGTGGACGTCTGCTTCGAGCAACGTCGCGACGATCGCGACGGCCATGCCGACTGCGCCGATCTGATTGCCGCGCCGCGCGGTCGCCGGTGACGACAGGAAGCGCAGCGCGAGAATGAAGCACGCGATCGTGACCAGGTAGAGCAGGTTGACGCCGTTCGTCCCCAATGCGCCTCCTGGTTACCCGTCCTGCTTCGGCGGCTCGCGTTTCTTGAACATCTCGAGCATGCGGTCGGTGACGACGAAGCCGCCCACGACGTTCGCCGAGGCGAGCACCATCGCGACGAAGCCGATCACCTTGAGCAGGCCGTCCTGATGCGGTGAGCCCGCAATGATCATCGCGCCCACGATCACGATCCCGTGAATCGCGTTCGTGCCCGACATCAGCGGTGTGTGCAGCATCGTCGGCACCTTCGAGATCACCTCGAAGCCGAGGAAGATCGCGAGCACCAGCACCGTCAGTTCGGCGACGAGCGTCGCAGTGTGGCTCACGTCCGGACCTCCTTTCTCGTCACGCAGGCACCCGACACGATCTCGTCGTCCCAGTCGAGCGAGACTGCGCCGTCGGAGACGATCAACCCGAGCACCGCCGCGACGTTGCGCGACAAGAGCTGGCTGGCGTGGGTCGGCATCGTCGCCGGCAAGTTCGGTCAGGCCGACGATCGTGACGCCGTCGCGCTCGATCTCGGCGCCGGGCTCCGTCAGCTCGCAGTTGCCGCCGGTCTCCGCCGCGAGGTCGACGATCACGCTGCCGGCTCTCATTCCCCGAACGGCTGCGGCGGTGACCAGCGTCGGCGCCGGGCGTCCCGGGATCGCCGCGGTCGTGATCACGGCGTCGAACTGTGGAATCCGATCCTGGAGCGCCGCTTGCTGCTGCGCCTGCTGCTCCGGCGTGAGCTCCTGCGCGTAGCCGCCGGCGGTCTCCTCGCCGCGAACACCGAGGTCGAGGAACGTCGCTCCGAGCGACTCCACCTGCTCGGCCACCGCCGGCCGCACGTCGAACGCCGACACGACAGCGCCGAGACGCCGTGCCGTCGCGATCGCCTGGAGCCCGGCGACGCCTGCGCCCAGCACGAGCACCTTCGCGGGCGGAATCGTGCCCGCCGCGGTCATCAGCATCGGCAGGAAGCGCGGCAGGCGGTCGGCGGCGATCAGCGCCGCCTTGTAGCCGCCGACGGTCGCCTGGGAGGAGAGCGCGTCCATCGGCTGCGCGCGCGTGATGCGCGGCACCGACTCGAGCGCCAGCGCGACAACCCCGGCGCTCGCCAGCCGCTCGATGCCGGCGGTATCCGTCAGCGGTTGCAGGAAGCCGATCAGCACCTGCCCGTCGTGCAGCCGTGCCGCTTCGGTCGCGGTCGGCGGCGCGACCTTGACGATCACCTCGGCCGCCCACGGGTCGCCGAGGGTCGCGCCGGCCTCCGTGTACGCGTCGTCTGCGAAGGCAGCGGCGCTGCCGGCGCCCGGCTCGACCACGACCTCGACCCCTTCCGGCAAGCCGTCCGATCGTCTCCGGCACGAGCGCGACCCGGCGCTCGCCGGCCGTGGTCTCCTTCGGCACTCCGACACGCATGAGGCGCGACGCTACCGGATGGCGCGGCCGAAGCCTCTGCGGAGGGTTCGGCCTCCTACACTTCGCCTGCGTGACCCACCTGCTCGAGCAGTACGGGCTGATCCTGCTCTTCGCCGCCGTCGCGATCGAGTCGGCGGGTGTGCCGATTCCCGGCGAGACGACGCTGATCGTCGCCGCCTACCTCGCCCGGCCCGAGCAGCACCACTTCAACCTGCTCGCCGTGATCGTCGTCGCGTCGCTCGCCGCGATCATCGGCGACAACATCGGCTACTGGATCGGTCGCACCGGCGGCCGAAAGCTCTTGAACCGCTGGTCGGTGACCAGGCGCCACTCAGAGCGGGTGCTGCCCCCGGCAGAGCGGTTCTTCAAGCGCCACGGCCCAAAAACCGTCTTCATCGCCCGGTTCGTCGCCCTGCTGCGCGTCACCGTCGCCGTACTGGCGGGGATCACCCGTATGCCATGGTGGAAGTTCCTGCTCTGGAACGCCGCCGGGGGCATCGCCTGGGCGACCGCCGTGTCGCTGCTCAGCTACGAAGCGGGGAAGGCCGTCGCCGAGACCGTCAACCGCTACGGGCTCTACGGCGTGCTCGGCCTGATCGCGCTCGGGGTGATCGCCTTCGTCGGGCTGCGGCTCTGGCAGCGCCGGATGGCCGCCAAGCTGTCCTAGAGACTCGACCACACGTCGAGCTTCGTGCGCGTCCGGCGGATCACCTCGTCGGTGTACTCGGTCGTGGAGGCATGGCCGCCGAGATCGGCCGTCTTCGTCCCCTGCGCGACGGCCTCGAGCGCGCTCTCGCGGATCGCCCGCCCCGCCGCCCGTCCGGGCTCGGTCTGCGACAGCAGCGCCGCAGCCGCCAGGATCATCGCCATCGGGTTGGCGACGTTCTTGCCCTCGAGCGACGGCGCCGTCCCGTGCGCCGCCTCCGCCATCAGCGCCGTGGGCTCGAGGTCGTCGCCCTCGAAGGCGACGAGCATCGACTCGGAGCCTGCAATCGAGCCGAAGAGCGGCAGCACGAGGTCGGAGAGGATGTCGCCGTCCCGGTTCAGCGCCGGGATCACCAGCGGATCGCCGGTCGAGGCGATCAGCAGCGCGAACGTCGCGTCGATCAGCTGCGGCTCGTAGGGCACTTCCGGATGCCGGGCCGCTGCCGCATCCATCTCCTCCTTGAGCATCCCCTCGTACGTCGGCGAGACGGTGAATTTCGGGCCGCCGAAAACCTTCGCACCAGTCCGCTGCAGCCTCGCGGAATGCGAACTCCGCGACGGCGCGGCAGACGCTGCGCTCGATCCGTTCCGTCCGGTAGGCGACCTCGTCGGCTCCTTCGCCCTCACGCCATTCCCGCGCGCCGTAGGCGTCGCCGACGGCCATGCGCACGACCGAGATCGGCGCATGCACGCCGCCGAGCGGGCACGACGCCGGGGATCCGCCTGCCGGTGCGCACGATCACCTTGCCGCCGATCTCCTCGCGCAGGATCCGGTTCGGCGAGCCGACGTCGTCGCGAGCCTCGGGCGTCACCGTCGCAGCTTTCAGGCCGAGGCCGTGCTCGCGGATCGCCGCCGCGGCGTCGTGGACGACCTGGTTCGCGGTCTCCCTGCGGTGCGCAAGCGAGAGGTCGAAGCGAGGGAGCGCGAGCTCGACGCCGACGACCTCTGGCTCGAGCACTCGCAGCGCTTCCTCGAGCAGCTCCTGGCCGGTCTGGTCGCCCTCGAGCACGACGATTGCATGCAGGTCCATCGGGCGAGCAGACTAGCCGCACGGAATTCGGTCGTTGTACCCAGGCACTGATTTCCGATTAGAATCAAGCTCTCAAAACTCGTTCAGGAGGCGAATTTGGCGCGGAAAACAGTGCTCGTTTGTGACAGCTGCGGTCGCGAGGTCGACGAGGCGCAAGGCGCTTCGCTGCGGGTCACGTATTCCGACGCTCGGCGAGGCTCGAAGGTCGCCGACCTCTGCGAGGAGTGCGCCGGGAAGATGCCCGGCCGCGCAGCGGCTCGCCGCGGCCGTCGGCCGAAGGCACAGGCGTCGGCCTAGCTGCGAGCGGGAAACCCGTCGAGCGCGGCCCGGGACCCGTCCTGCGGCCGCTCTACGATGGGAAGGTGGGACTCTCCCTGCTCGCAGGGCCTGCGCACGCGGGCAAAGTCGCGCTTCTGCTCGAGCGCTATCTGGCGCGCCTCGACGACGAACCCGTCCTGATCGTGCCGAACCGGTCGGACGTCGACCGGGTCGAGCGCGACCTGCTCGACCGCTGCGGCTGCCTCCTCGGCGGCACGATCGGCACGTTCGACGACCTGTTCGCGCGGCTCGCCGCAGGCGATCCCGGGTGGCGACGGGTCGCAGGCGAGGCCGAGCGTTCGCTGGTCGTGCGCCGGGCGCTCGCCGGTGTCTCGCTCGACGGCCTCGCCGGTTCTGCGCGCACGGCCGGCTTCTCCGACTCGCTCCTGCGAACGCTCGGCGAGCTGGAGTCCGGCCTGCTCGACCCCACCGACGTCGACGGCGAGCTGGCAGTGCTCTACGCCGCCTACCGGACGGAGCTCGAGCGGCTCGGTCTCTGGGACCGCGACACCGAACGCCGCCGTGCGGTCGAACGCCTGCAGAACGATCTCGCCTCGTGGAGCGGCGAGCCCGTCTTCGCGTACGGCTTCGAGGACCTGACCGGCGCCGAGTGGACGCTGCTCGAGGCGCTGTCCGGTCGCGCCGAGGTCTTCGTCTCGCTCCCGTACGAGCCCGGGCGGCTCGCATTCGCCTCGCTGGCGCGCACGGCGACCGACCTGTCCGCGCTCGCCGACGGGTCGATCCAGGAGCTGCGCGCCGCGTTCCGCCGAGTACGCCCACCCGGCGCTCGCACATCTCGAGCGGTCGCTGTTCGAGGAGTCGCCGCCGCCGCCCGTCGACGCTGGACGGCGCCGTTCGCTTCTTCGAGGGCGCGGGTGCACGCGGAACGCTCGAGCTCGTCGGCGACGAGTTGCTCGAGCTGATCCGCGGCGGCACCGCCGCCGGAGCAGATCGCGCTCGTCGCGCCGTCGCTCGACGGCTGGCGCGCGCCGCTCGAGACGGTGCTCGGCGCGCTCGGCGTGCCCTACGCCGTCGAGTCGCGCGCACGTCTCGGGGCGACGCCGTTCGGGCACGCGCTGCTGCAGCTATTGCGCTACGCCTGGGCCGACGGCGAGCGCCGCGAGCTCTTCGCGTACCTGCGGTCGCCCTACTCGGGGCTGGCCCGCTCGTCGGTCGACTTCGTCGAGGGCCGGCTGCGCGGCCGTGCGATCCAGGCTGCCGCCCGCGTCGAGGAGGAAGCCGAGAAGCTCCGCGAGGCGCCGATCCCGCAGCTCGCCGAGCTGCGCAGTGCGACGTCCGCCGACCGCCGGCGTGCGCACGCTGATCCGGGCGATGATCCGGTCGGCCTACGGGACCGAGGCGCCGCCGGCCGGCGAGACGTCGCGGCTCGATCTGCGCGCCTACGACGCGGTGCTGCGGCTGCTCGACGAGCTCGACGGCTTCGCGGCGCTCGGCGGCGAGGCGACCCCCGAGGACGTGCTCGCCGCGCTGGAGCATGGTCAGGTGCGGCTCGCCGGCGCCGGCGAGCGCCGGGCGCGTCGCGGTGCTCGACCTGCTCCGTGCCCGCACACGGCAGTTCGAGGTCGTCTTCCTGCTCGGCCTCGAGGAGGGAGTGCTGCCCCGCCGCAGCGGGTGTCGCCGTTCCTCGACGACGACGCTCGGCGCGCGCTCGGCGGCCGCCTCGAGCGGCCCGACCAGGTCAGCCGCGACCGCTACCTCTTCTACACGGCGTGCACGCGTGCGACGCGGCGCCTCTACCTCGTCCGCGAGGCGGCGACCGACGACGGCGGCCCCGCGCGAGCCGAGCCCGTTCTGGGACGAGGTCGCGTCGCTGTTCGCCGCGGAGGACGTCGGCCGGGCGACCACGCGCCGGCCGCTGTCGGCGCTCACCTGGTCGCTCGACGGCGCGCCGACCGACCGCGAGCGTCTGCGCGCGCTTGCCCGGCTCGTCGCCGCCGACTGACGACGCCGCCCGTGCGCTCGCCGACGCGAACGGCTGGGAACGGCGGCTCGACCCGCGCGCGCACGGCCTTCGACCGCCAGCACGCGGCTCGAGAACGCCGAGGTGCTCGCCTGGCTGCGCGCGAAGACCACGTTCGGGGTGACCGAGCTCGAGCGCTTCGCCGACTGCTCGTCGGCGCTGGCTGGTCGAGCGCATCGTCTCGCCGAAGACGATCGACGCCGAGTCGTCGACGCGATGCTCGCGCGGCTCGGTCGCGCACAGCGCGCTGCACAAGTTCTACGCGGGACTGCCGAAAGAGCTCGGTCACGACCGGGTCACGCCGGAGAACGTCGAGCGGGCAGTCGGATTCCTGCGCCGCTGCCTCGACGATGCGATGCGCGGCGGCGTTCGGCTCGACCTGACGGAGCTGCAGGGAGCCGAGCTGCGACGAGGGGCTGTGGCGCGACCTCGAGGGGTTCGTCCGCGACGAGGCGAAGCTCGCCGCTCGAGCTGGTGCCGCGCCGCTTCGAGGTCGGCGTTCGGCTCGGAGCGCTCCGCGCCCGAGCTTCAGCGCGGCCTGCCGCTCGGTGAGGGCTCTTCATCTGAGCGGCAAGATCGACCGCATCGACGTCGACCCGTTCAGCGCGCGCGGGATCGTCCAGGACTACAAGTCGGGCCGCACGGCGCATTCCGCGCGTCAGATCGACGAGGAGCTGCGGCTGCAGGTGCCGCTCTACATGCTCGTTCTGCGCGACCTCGTCGGCGTCGAGCCGCTCGGCGGGGTCTACCGCGCGCTCGCCGGCGCGCGCGTGGCGCGCGGGATGCTGCTCGCCGACGCCGCCGACGACCTGCCCGGCTACCAGCAGAACGACTACCTCGACGGACGAAGAGTTCTGGGCGATGGTCGAGAACGCCCGCGACCGGGCGCGCAGCTACGCGCAGCGGATCCACGCCGGGGACGTGCATCCACGACCCCAAGGGCGGCGACGTGCCCGAGCTGGTGCGACCTCTGGCCGATGTGCCGGATCGAGCGCTCGTGAACGCCGAGCAGCGGGCGGCGGTCGAGGCGACGGGGCGAGGTGTTCGTCTCCGCCGGCGCGGGCACGGGGAAGACGACGGTGCTCGTCGAGCGGTTCGTCCGCGCGGTCTGCGAGCAGGGTCTCGACGTCGAGTCGGTTCTCGTCATCACCTACACGCGCAAGGCCGCCGGCGAGCTGCGGGCGCGCATCCGCGCTGCGCTGCATGCGCGCGGACGCCACGATCTCGCGCGGCGCGCTCGACGGCGCCTGGATCTCGACGATCCACGGGTTCTGCTCGCGGCTGCTGCGGGCGCACCCGTTCGCGGTCGGGCTCGACCCACGCTTCCACGAGCTCGACGACGACCAGGCGGCGGTGCTGCGCGGCGAGGCATTCGAGCGCGCGCTCGGCGCCTTCTGCGCCGGCGCGCGACCCCGAGCGGCTGCGGCTGCTCGCGACGTACGGCGCACCGGGCCTGCGCCAGATGCTCACCGGCGTCTACGAGACGCTGCGCTCGGCCGGGCGCGAGCTGTCGCTCGAGCTCGGCGAGCACGCCGGGCGTCGCGCGAGCGGCTCGGGGAGCTGCGCGAGGCGGCGCGCGCCCTCGCCGCCGATCCCGATGCGACCGAGAACCAGCTTGCGGCGCGTCAGGCGGCGCTCGCGCCTCGGCACGAATCCGGAGCAGCTGCTCGACCTCGGTCTGCCGGTGACGGGCGAGCGCGCGCGCGCGTTCGAGGCGGCGCGCGGCGCGGCTCGAGCAGGCCGCGCTCGAGGAGCTCGCCGCGCGCGACCGCGATCTGCTGCAGGAGCTGCTCGACCTGTTCGCCGCCGAGTACGACGCGGCGAAGCAGCGCGAGTCGGCGCTCGACTTCGAGGATCTCCAGCTCTCCGCGCGCGACCTGCTGCGCGACCACGCGGACGTCCGCGAGGCCGAGCAGCTGCGCTTCCGCTCGATCATGGTCGACGAGTTCCAGGACACGAACCGCCTCCAGTGCGAGCTCATCGACCTGTTGCGCGGCGGCCCGGGCGCGACGGAGGTCTTCTTCGTCGGCGACGAGTTCCAGTCGATCTACGGCTTCCGCCATGCTGACGTCGCGGTCTTCCGCGAGCGGCGCGAGGCGGCCGCCGCAGCGTCTGCCGCTGACCCGCAACTACCGCTCACGGCCCGAGGTGCTCGCCGCCGTCAACCACCTCTTCGGCGCGGAGTTCGGCGACGAGTACCAGCCGCTCGCTGCGTCCGGCGAGTTCCCGGACCCGGTGTTCGGCCATCCGGTCGAGCTGCTCAGGTCACGCGACAAGCCGAGCTACGAGGGCGCGGGAACGAGCTGGCGCGACGGCGAGGCGACGCTCCATCGCGCGCCGCGTGCGTGAGCTCGTCGACACCGGCGCCGCGACACTGCGGCGAGATCGTGCTGCTGTTCGCCGCGGGCACCGACGCCGAGCGCTACGAGGCGGCGCTGCGCGCCGAAGGGCTGCCGACCTACCGCGCCACCGGTCGCGGGTACTTCGGCCAGCAGCAGGTCGTCGACCTGCTGTCCTACCTGCGGCTCCTGCACAACCGCTACGACGACGAGGCGCTCGCCACCGTGCTCGCCTCGCCGTTCGTCGGCGTCTCGAACGACGCGCTCGTCGTCCTCCGCCGCCACGCCGGCCGCCGGCCGCTCTACACCGGGCATCGAGCGCGCGCTGCCCGACGCGCTCGCGGCGGACGACGAGCGGCTGGTGCGCGCCTTCCAGCAGCGCTACGAGCGGCTCGTCGCCGCGTCGGCCCGGACCTGTGCTCGAGCGGCTCTGCGAGAGATCGTCGCCGCGCACGACTACGACCTCGCCGTGCTTGCGCGCTGGGACGGCAAGCGCCGCTACGCGAACCTGCGCAAGCTGATGCGGCTCGCGCGCTCGTACGAGGAGCTGCGCGGCCCCGACATCGAGGGGTTCGTCGATGTTCATCCGCGATCAGGAGGCGGTCGGTGCAGCGCAGCTCGAGGCCGTCTCCGAGGAGGAGGGCGCAGACGCCGTCCGCCTGCTGACGATCCATGCGGCCAAGGGGCTCGAGTTCAAGGTCGTGATCGTCGCCGATGCCGGGCGCGACACTGGCGGCGCGCCCTCGGCCGACGAGATCCTCGTCCGGCCCGACGGCCGCTTCGGCTTTCGCGTGGTCGATCCGACCTCGGGGAAGCGCAAGGGCGTCTTCGGCTACGAAGAAGTGCGGGCGGCCGAGAAGGCGCGAGGACGACGCCGAGCGACTGCGCCTCTACTACGTCGCGATGACGCGCGCGGTCGACCGGCTGATCGTCTCCGGCGCGGTCGATCCCGAACGCGCACAGGACCGCGAGACTCCGATCGGCTGGGTGCTCGACCGGCTCGGTGCCCGCGGCGAGATCGAGCGCGCGCCGACCGAGCCGGTCGAGCTCGAGCGCGGCGAGGCACGGTTCGTCGTCACCGTCGACCGCTACGAGCCCCGGGTCGAGACGGTCGACGAGCCGGCGGCCGAGCCCGGGCAGCTGGCGCTGTTCGACGCAGCTCCCGACGACGCCGCGCGTCCGCGGCTACCTGCTGCCCGAGCTGGTGCCGCCCGAGCCGGCACCGCTCCATCGCGTCCGGCGACTGTCGTACTCCGCGCTCGCGCTGTTCGAGCGCTGTTCGTACCGCTACTACGCCGAGCGGGTCGCGGGTCTCCGCGAGGAGCGCGGCGCCGGTTCCGCCGGCGCGACGGACGGGCTGGAGGCGACCGAGATCGGCGACGCCGTGCATCGCCTGCTCGAGCTCGACCGATCTCGCGGCGCCGGTCCTGCCCGACATCGAGCCGGTGCGCGACGTGGTATCCGGCGGTGAGCGACGAGGAGCTCGAGCGCATCCGCGCGTTCGTCGTCTCGTACTGCGAATCCGCGCTCGCGGCGCGGATCGCCACGCTCGCCGGCGCGCGGCCCGAGCGGCCGTTCGCGTTCGAGCACGACGGCGTGCTGCTCCACGGCCGCCTCGACGTGCTCTGGCGCGAGGGCAGCCGCGGCGCTGGTGCTCGACTACAAGACGAACTCGCTCGCCGAGGGGACCCCGGAGGAGATCGTCGAGGCCGACTACCGGCTGCAGCGCCTCGTCTACGCGCTTGCGTGCTTCCGCGCTGGAGCCGACGAGGTCGAGGTCGTCTACCACTTCCTCGAACGTCCCGACGCGGTCGTCTCGACGACGGTTCGACCGACTCGAGGTGCCGGTGCTCGAAGGCGAGCTCTCGGCCGCGATCACACGCATCGACGCCGGTGAGTTCGTGCCGACGCCGAGCGACTTCAACTGCGCCGGCTGCCCGGCGCTCGATCTCGTGTGTGCCGGCCCGCGGCTCGGCGGTGGCGGCGCGTGGCCGCCGCAGGAGCCCGTCGCGGCACATGCCTCGTAGCTTCGTTCGCGAGGCGGGCGAAGCGCGTCGGTCCGAAGCGCACGCGCGTTCGTCCCGTGATCGAACGACTCGCGGTCGAGCACGCGGACGCCGCGATCGCGTTGACCTTCGCGAGCCCGCTCGAGTTGCTCGTCTCGGTGATGTTGTCGGCGCAGACCACCGACGTGAACGTGAACCGGGTCACGGCGACGCTCTTCCAGAAGTACCGCCGCCCCGAGGACTACCTCGCGGTGCCGCAGGCGGAGCTCGAGCAGCGACATCTTCGCGACCGGGTTCTACCGGCAGAAGGCGAAGATCGCTGCGCGGGACGATGACCCTGCTGATCGAGGAGTTCGACGGCGAGGTGCCGGAGCGGTTCGAGGACCTGCTCCGGCTTCCGGGCGTCGCCCGCAAGACGGCGAACGTCGTCTCTGCCGAGCGCGGCAACCCGCAGGGTATGGTCGTCGACACGCACGTGCGGCGGCTCTCGCAGCGGCTCGGGTTCACCCGCCAGGAAGATCCGGTGAAGATCGAGCGCGACCTGATGCGGCTCGTGCCCCGCGACGACTGGGCTCGCTTCCCCCACCTGCTGATCTGGCATGGCCGCCGGATCTGCGACGCGAGACGGCCACGCTGCGAGGAGTGCCCGCTCGCGGCCGATCTCTGCCCGTCGAGCCGCCTCTAGGCGAGCCGCTCCCAGAGGTTCTCGAGCAGCTGCGCGGTCGCGGGCCAGAGCAGGATCTGGCCGCCGAAGTTGAGGACCCCGGCCGAGAACACCTTCGCGCCGCTGGTGTGCTCGTAGTACGTCATCTCGGCGGAGCGGCCCGGGCCGAACAGATCGGGGATCGTCGCGAGCACCTGCGTCCCGGTCGGTGACACCGCGCTGCGGGCATCGATCTCGATCCCGTAGAGGCCGAACTGCGCGCCGTTCGCGAGCCCGGTGTTCGCGAACGCCCACGGTGCGGCATCTGCGCCGACGACGGTGAAAGGTGCGTGTCGCTGACCGCGGTCGGAGGCGATGTACTGCACACCGAGCAGCGCGGACTCGGGGCGACCGAGGTCGCGCCATTCGTCGATCAGCTTCACATGAGGCTCGTGCCGGTCGACCCGTCGGAAGAAGTTGTTCGCCGCGAGGAACATCAGGTTGCCGCCGAGATCGCGGAAACCCTGCACGAGGTCGTAGAGCCGGCCGGTCACGTATTCGGTGTGCCCGGGGAAGACGATCAGGTCGTACGCCGCGCGCAGCGCCGCGGCCGACGCGAACGACTCGAGATCCTCGTCGGCGTACAGGTCGACGTGCTTGCCGGTCTGGGCGAGCCAGTGCTGGAACGCCAGGTCGTAGCTCCGGTAGCGGTACGGAATGCCGCGATTCGGATGTGGCCGCGTCAGATCGACGAACGACGTCTTCCAGTGCGAGTACCAGGTGTCGCCCCACCCGTCGCCGTCGGCGTCGTAGAAGTTGTATGCCTGCCACGTCGTCGTCGGGAGCACGACCGCTACGCGCTGCGACGCCGCGGCCGGGCGGATCACCAGCGGCGCGAAACCGAGCCGTCCGTCGTCCGCGGTCAACTGGGCGAAGTAGACACCGGTCGGCCAGTCGGTCCCGATCGCGACCGGGACGGTGCCGGGCTGATCACGATTCGCAACCCAGTCGAACGGTGTCGCGGCCCCCGCGGGGACGCCGTTGATCACGTTGTTCGCGTACGTCGGCACCTGCTCGGTTCCGCTCCGCAACATCTGCAGGGTCACGCGCTTCGCGTCGGTGCGCACCACGAGCTCGACGGTGTCGCCGGGCTTCGCGCTCCGCACCGTGAACGCCGCATCGACGCCGAGCACCCGGGCGACCCCGCGCGCGGTGACCGCGTTGCCGCCGCCGCGCACGGGCTGCGCGGTCAGCCGCACGATGTACGTGCGGGCCGGCAGCGTCGGCGCCGGGCGCCATTGCAACGCATGCTCGCCGGCGGGCAGCGTCACGCTCCGGGCGCTGAGCTCCGACTGCGCGACGGCGACCGGCTGTTCGGAGGCCGCTCCCTGTCCCGTCTCGAGCACCTCGAGCGAAACCAGCGACGGGCGCGAGAGTGCGAATTGCAACCGGGCCGCAACGCGACCCGAGCCCGGCCCGAGGGTCGTCAGCGTGACGTTGTCGCCGGCGAACGGCCGTCCGCCGTTGCCGATGCGGAACCGGGAGAGCAGGGGCGTCGCGCTGAACGCCGGCGTGCGGCGGCTGAACGAGGCGGCGAGCCCGAGACCGGTCAGGGCGAACAGACGGGCACGGGTGCCGGACCAGCTCATCGGCCCAGAAGCCTAACCCCAGTCTGTAAGGCCGTCCTTACAAAGACCTTGGCGGCCACCGCCGGCGACCGAAGCAGCTAAACCTTGGCCATGCGCGCCATCGTCGCAGCGCTCGTCGGCAGCGGGCTCGCGTTCGTAGCCGGGTGCGGAGGCACGAGCGCGCGCAGCGCAGCCGACCTGCGCGCCTGCGTCGACAAGCATGTGCCGAAGGGCGCGGTCGACCGCGTCTTCGCGAACACCGAGGAGGGCGTGACGAGCATCAACTACTTCCACCGCGGCGGCGAGACGGACCTGACCATCTTCAAGACGGCGGCCGACGCCGAGGCGGCGGAGAAGGCAGAGGCCAGGCTTGGAGACGCGCACGACCGCCGCGTCGCGAACGTGCTGTACAGCGGCGGGGGCGCAGTCGAGCTGGCGATCGTCGGCTGCCTGCGCTGAGCTGCGCCCGTCGAGCCATGGCTACCCTGGCGCCTCCGTGCCGTACTACATCTGTCCACGCTGCAAGGAACGCTCCCTCGACATCGACGCGCGCGAGGGCTTCTCCGACCAGGCACCTGCGTGCCGCCACTGCGGGTTCGGCTTTCTCTTCGAACTGCTCGACGACTACTACCCGGCGCCCGACACCGGGCTGCTCGTCACCGACCGCGACCGCCGTGTGCTGGCTATCGGGCGCGGCATCTTCGAGCTGACCGGCTTCCCGGAGGCCGACCTCATGGGTCGCGACGTCGTCGAGGCGCTGGCGCTGTCAGACGACAAGCCGGTCGAGCTGGCACGCGAGTGGGGGGTTCGCAGGTTGGGCGAGCAGCTCTCGATTCGCACGCGCGGCGGGCACGAGAAGAAGATCGTCGCCGACGTCTTCCCGGCCTACGACGACGACGGCGGCTTGCTCCTGGCGCTGACGCCGATTCGCGGCTAGACCCAGCCCTTTCGACGGAAGAACACGAGCTGGGCGATCGTCGTGACGATGATCAGGCTCCACGACCACCAGTAGCCGAAGCCCCAGTGCAGCTCCGGAATGTGGCGGAAGTTCTGCCCGTAGAGGCCGACGATGAACGTCGGGACGAGCAGCAGAGCCGCGATCACGGTCAGCCGCTTCATCACCTCGTTCTGGTCGTTCGCGATCTTCCCCTGCACGTAGTCGCGCACCCCTGACAGGGCGTCGCGCGACGATTCGAGACCCTCCGAGGCGCGGAGGAGCTTGTCGTAGGCGTCGCCGAACGCGATCTCGACATCCCGCGGGAATAGCTCGCCCTCATCGAGCTCGACGCGGTTGTCGACGATCTTGTGGACAGCGTCTCGGGTCGGTGCGAGCGTCCGGCGAATGCCGCGCACATCGTGACGAAGGTCGCGTAACCGGAAGGCGACCAGGCGGACCGGGTGGTCGACGATCAGATCCTCGAGCTCGTCGATCTCATCGTCCAGGCTGTCGACGAGATCGAGGTAGCGCTCCGCGATCGTGTCGACGAGGTGGTAGACGAACATGCCGACGTCCTCGTGCGTCCGGCAGGCCTCCTTCGCCGGCTGCGGGTCGAACGGCTGCTCGCCGGGAGGGGTCTTCGAGATCGAGACGAGCCGCTCGGTCGTCGCGATCATGTCGATCTCCTGGTAGTAGACGCGGTCCTCGTCCGGGACGACGACCGGCAGCAGGAAGATGCCGAGGATGTAGTCGCCGTGTGACTCGATCCTCGGCCGCGGTTCGTCGTCGTGGACGTGAGGGGCGAGGAGTGCGGCGCGTGCCGTGGCGTGGATGTGCTCCGGCAGCTTCGACTGCAGCTCCTCTTCGGTCGGATCGACGAGGTCGACCCACCGCGTGTGGACGTCAGTCACGCCGCGAGCTTCAGACCTCGGCGGCTTCCGCCTGAACCGGGGCGTGTGCCGCAGCCGAGAGGAAACGCTCGGCGTCGAGCGCGGCCATACAACCGGAACCGGCGGCCGTCACCGCTTGCCGGTAGATGTGGTCCTGCACGTCGCCGGCGGCGAACACACCAGGCACATTCGTCTCGGTCGAGCCTGGCCGGGTGACGAGATAACCCCCGTCGTCGTGATCGAGCTGGTCGACGAAGAGCGCAGTGTTCGGATCATGGCCGATCGCGACGAACAGGCCGTCCGCCTCGACCTCCCACGTCTCGCCGCTCTCGGTGCTGCGCAGGCGCAGTCCTTCGACCTTGACGTCGCCGAGCACCTCGGTCACCTCGGCGCTCAGCACGAAGTCGAGCTTGTCGTTGGCCCGCGCGCGGTCGATCATGATCTTCGAGGCGCGGAACTCGTCCCGGCGGTGTACCAGGTGGACGCGCGAGGCGAACTTGGTCAGGAACAGCGCCTCTTCGAACGCGGAGTCGCCGCCGCCGACCACGTAGACCTCCTTCTCGCGGAAGAAGGACGCGTCACAGGTCGCACACGCCGAGACGCCGCGTCCCTTGTGCTGCTCCTCCGACTCGATGCCGAGCCAGCGGGCGCTCGCACCGGTGGCCACGATCACGCTGCGCGCCACGTACTCGTCGTTGCCGACGAAGACCCTGAACGGCTGCGCGGAAAGGTCGACGCTGGTCACGTCGTCGGTGATGAACTCGGCGCCGAACCGCTCGGCCTGACGCCGGAAGTCCGACATCATCTCGGGCCCCATGATCCCGTCGGCGTACCCGGGGTAGTTCTCGACATCGCTGGTGATCATCAGCTGGCCGCCCCAGGCGAACCCCTCGATCACGAGTGGCTCCAGGTCGGCGCGCGCCGCGTACAGGGCAGCCGTGTACCCCGCCGGGCCACCGCCGATGATGATCAGCTCACGGACGTTCTCCTCGCTCAACATGCTCCTCTCGACATTCTCTTTCCCACTGAGAGTAAACGTGATCGAGCGTCGGAATGTTCCTGCTCAGGCGGCGTCTGCGTCGGCGCGGGGGAGGGCTACGACCTCGGGTGCGCTCAGCACCATCGGCCGCCGCTCGACCTGCTTTGTCTCGGGCAGCTCGTCGTTCGTGACGCCCAGCTCAGGGAACTTGCGGGCAGTCACGAGCAGCCGCGTCTCGAACGAGCTGACGGCCTGGTTGAACGCGCCGACGGCCGTATCGAGGCCGCGGCCGACCTTGGCGAAGTGGCCGGCGAAGATGCCCAGCCGGTCGTACAGCTCGCGGCCGAGGTTCGAGATGGCCCGTGCGCTCTCGGCGACCGTCTCCTGCTGCCAGCCGTAGGCGACGGTCCGCAGGAGGCCAATCAGGGTGGCGGGTGACGCGACGATCACCCCCGACTCGGCGCCGGCTTCGAACAGCGATCCGTCCTCGTCCAGTGCCGCGCGATACAGGCCCTCGTCGACGAACATGACGACGAACTCCGGCGACGGTTCGAACTGGCGCCAGTACCGCTTCTGCCCGAGCTTGCCGATGTGGTCGCGGACCTGGGCTGCGTGGCGCGCCATGTGCGTGCGCTTGACCTCGACGTCGTCCGCGTTGACCGCGTCGAGGTAGGCGCCGATCGGCACCTTGGCGTCGACGACGATGCTCTTGCCGCCCGGCAGTTGCACGACCAGGTCGGGGCGGAGCAGGCGACCTTCGTCGTCGCGCTCGCTCTCCTGGGTGCGGAAGTCGCAGTAGTCGACCATTCCGGCGAGCTCGACGACGCGCTTCAGCTGCACCTCGCCCCAGCTGCCGCGAATGTGCGGCGCGCGGAGCGCGGTCACGAGGCTGCCCGTCTCGGTGCGCAGGCGCTCCTGTCCTTCGGCGACTGCGCGGAGCTGCTCGCCGACCGCCGTGACCGCCCGCAGGCGCTGCTCTTCGAGGGCCTTCGCCTGTACTTCGAAGCGAGTCAGTGTCTCCTTGATCGGCGCGAGCTTCGCGTCCGCGAGCTCGAGCAGCGACGACTGGCTCTTCAGGAGCGCGTCGCCCGTGGCCGCCTTGAGCCGCTCTTCCCACTCGCCGTGGCTCTGCTCCGAGGCACTGATCCTGCCGTCGGCTGCGGCGAGCGAGCCGCGGGCCCAGAGGTAGACCACGGCGGCGCCGAACAGAAAGCCGATCACGAGGAATGCGAGTGCCATAGAGCCGGTGAACGCTAGAGCCAGCGTCGGACGGAACGGCCTCGGCACAAAAAAATCAGCCCCGGCGAACCCGAAGGTCTACCGGAGCTGAGTGCCGGATCCAGCGACTCCGAAGAGCTACCGGATCCGACGAGGGGAACCTAGCGACGGCTCCCGCGACCCGTCAAGTGGGCTCGCGCCCGAAAGTCGCTACGAGCGGATTTTTCCAGAGTTTCGCCCCAATCAGAACATCCGTTCGGTTGCGTAGGCTGGCGGCGATGGACGACCACTTCGGCCCCGGCGGCGGCGCTTGCGCGCGCGCTGCCCGAGTTCGAGCAGCGCCCCCAGCAGGCCGCGCTCGCGGCCGAGGTCGCCTCGTCGCTCGCGGCCGGCCGTCACCTCGTCGCCGAGGCCGGCACCGGTGTCGGCAAGAGTCTCGCCTATCTCCTGCCTGCGCTCGAATCGGGTCTCCGCGTCGTCGTCGCCACGGCGACCAAGGCGCTCCAGGAGCAGTTGCTCCGCTACGACGTTCCGCTCGCGGCTGCCGCGCTCGGGCGTGACGTGACGGTGGCGGTCGTCAAGGGCCGCCAGAACTACCTCTGCCGTCGCCAGCTGCACGGCTTCCAGCCGACGTTGCTGCCGGACGGCCGCGACGGGAGGGCGTGGGAGGCGATGCAGCGGTGGCTCGACGAGACCGAGACCGGCGACCGCGCGGAGCTCGAGGTCGAGCCGTCGGAGGCGCTCTGGGCCGAGCTCGCGGTCGGCGGCGACCGCTGTGCCGGGCGCCGGTGCCCGTTCGTCGGGAACTGCTTCGCCGAGACGGCCCGCGAGCGCGCCGGCGGAGGCCGACCTGGTGATCGCGAACCACGCGCTCTACTTCGCGCACCTCGCCGCCGGGGGCGGCGTCCTGCCGGAGCACGACGCGGTCATCTTCGACGAGGCGCACCGGCTCGAGGAGTCGGCCGCCTCGTGGCTCGGCGGCCGGGTCTCCCGCGCCGGCCTGCGGCGGCTCGGTCTCGACGTCGAGCGCGCGTGCCGTGACGGCCAGAAGCCGTTGCCCGCGAGCCAGGTCGAGCGGGTCGAGCGGGCCGGTGAGCGGCTGCTCCGCGCAGTCGCGCCGACCTCTGGCCGGCGGCGCCTGCGGACTGCCCGCCGGAGGCGGCGCTCGTCTTGAGCGACGCACTCGGAGAGCTAGCCACCTCTCTGCATGGCCAGGGCGAGGAGCTCGACGCACTCGGCCGGCGTGCGCTCGGACTGGCCGCGCAGGTCGAGGCGTGCCTCGAGCCGGGGGACGGCGAACGGGTGGTGTGGTCCGAGCCCGACGCGCTCGCTTGGGCGCCGGTGAGCGTCGCCCAGGAGCTGCGCGAGCGCCTGTGGGAGGACGGCCCGACGGCGGTGCTCGTCTCCGCGACGCTCACCACCGGCGAAGACGCCGGGTTCGTGCGGCGCAGGCTCGGGCTCGCGCGATGCGAGCGAGGCCGTCGTCGGCTCGCCGTTCGACTTCGCCGACCAGGCGCTGCTCTACCTGCCGCGCTCGATGCCGGATCCCCGTAGCGATGCGTTTCTCGAGCGCGCGGCCGAGGAGATCCTCGCGCTGCTCGCGCTCTCCGAGGGGCGCGCGCTCGTCCTCACGTCGAGCTATCGCGCGCTCGACGCCTACCGCGAGCGCGTGCGTGGCCGTGTCCCCTACGACGTGCTCGTGCAGGGCGAGGAGCCGCGCGAGCGACTGCTGGCGCGGTTTCGGGCCGAGGTCGGTTCGGTGCTGATCGCGACTTCGACGTTCTGGCAAGGCGTCGACGTTCCGGGCGAGTCGCTCTCGCTGCTCGTGATCGACAAGCTGCCCTTCTCCGCGCCCGGCGACCCGTTGCACGAGGCGCGCTGCGAGGCGGTCGAGCGTGCCGGCGGCGACTGGTTCGCCGACTACGCGTTGCCCGCGGCGACGCTGCAGCTGCGACAGGGCTTCGGGCGGTTGATCCGCAGCCACAGCGACCGCGGCGTCGTCGCGATCCTCGATCCTCGGCTCCGGACGCGCGGCTACGGGCGTGCGTTCATGGGTGCGCTGCCGCGCTGCCCGGTCGTCGAGGATCCGGCGGCCGTCGCCGCTTTCTTCGGCGACACGGTCGCCGTTTCCGCTTGAATGGTCGGCCCCGATGGCCAAGAAGAAGCCCCGCACTCCGCCGCCGCCCCGGCGCGTTCAGGCGCCGAAGACCCGCACAGGATCGAGCGGCAAGGGCAAGGCCCCTGCGGGGGTGGAGCTCGGCGAGCTCGGCGCGCGGCAGCGGACGATCCTCTACGGCGTCGCAGCGTCGGGGATCATCGCCCTGATCGCGGTCGTCCTGCTGGTGGTGGTTCGTGGCGGCAACTCGGGCGCGAAGAGCGCGGCGAAAACGCTCGTCGCTGCGAATTGCACGTACAAGCACTACCCGGCGCAGCCGCGAACACCGCACTACACGACGCTCGATCCGAGCCCGAAGCCGAGCTGGAACTCGTATCCGCCGTCGAGCGGCCGGCACTTCTACCAGTGGGTCCTCTGGGGCGACTACACCGAGCCGGTGCCGCTGATCAAGGAAGTGCACAACCTCGAGCACGGCGGGATGATCATCCAGTACGGCAACAGAGTCTCGAAGGACGACATCGCGAGCATCGACGCCTTCTGGCGGGCGACCCGACCGCGATGCTCGTCGCGCCGCTGCCGAACCTCGGCAACAAGATCGCGATGACCGCATGGACGAACTGGGCCGAGTGCACGTCCTTCAACCAGAAGGCGTTCAAGGCGTTCCAGTCGGCCTTCCGCTACCACGCCCCCGAGTCGCCGATCTTCCCCAAGAGCGCGCTACAACCAGGCAGTAGTAGGTCGGGAGGGAAACACGGGTTTCCCTCCCGAACCCTCCCTTCCGGGATCGCCGCCCGTGCGACGGCTCTTCGCCTCTCGCCGGGCAAAGCCCGGCTTCGGCAGCAGTCGTTTGTGACCCGGCTACAGCGGATGCACACTTGCCACCGTAGGTTTCCCTCCGTGCACCCGTGCCGGGGTGGCGGAATTGGTCAGACGCGGCCGGCTTAAAACCGGCTGTCCTGTACGGACGTGGGGGTTCGAGTCCCTCCCCCGGCACTAGCCGCGCTGATTGCGGCGCGTCAGCTCCCGGAGCGCGCCGGCGTTGTGTGCGGTGAGAGCGCGGCCGTGGAAGCGCCACTGCCAGTTGCCTTCCTCGGTCCCCGGCAGGTTCATCCGCGCCTCCGTCCCGAGCTCGAGCACGTCCTGCAACGGCGCGATCGCAAGCGCGGCCCGCGAGGACCAGGCGACCTCGATCAGGCCCCACGCCGGGTGCGCCGGGTCGAGCTCCGTCCACGCCTGCTCCTCAGGCGAGAGCGAATCGAACCAGCCCTTCGTCGTGTCGTTGTCGTGGGTGCCCGTGTAGACGACTGCGTGACGCTCGTGGTTCTCGCGGCAGGTGAGGGTTCGTCGGGTCGTCACCGAGCGCGAACTGCAGCACCACCATCCCGGGCAATCCGAGCGCGCGTCTCAGCCTGACCACAGGCTCCGTGATCACGCCGAGATCCTCGGCCACCACCGGCAAGTCGCCGAGCGCCGCCTCGAGGGCGCGTGAACAGATCGAGCGCCCGGGCCCGCGCAGCCAGCGTCCGTTGACGGCAGTCTTGTTCTTCGCCGGCACCGCCCAGTAGGAGACGAAGCCGCGGAAATGGTCGATGCGCGTCAGGTCGACGAGCTCGAACGTGTGGCGCAGGCGTTCGATCCACCAGCGATAGTCGTCGGCGCGCATCGCGCTCCAGTCGTAGAGCGGATTCCCCCAGAGCTGGCCGGTGCGTGCGAACGCGTCGGGCGGAACTCCCGCGACCTGGCCGTGGCGGAAGAGTTGCGGGTGGGAGATGTGGTCGGCGCCGCCCTGCGAGACGTAGATCGGGATGTCGCCGAACAACCGCACGCCACGGTCCGCTGCATAGGAGCGGAGTGCTTGCCATTCACGTTCGAAGCGGACCTGATCTTCGAGCGAACCGCCATGGGCGAGCCAGTCCTCGATCCAGTACGCGTTCCGTGCGCGAAACGCGAACGCCTCATCGCGGGTGACGCGCGCACGGGGCTTTGCGAGCAGGCCCGGCGAGCCCGCGAACGCCGACGGCGACATGTACGGCGAGCCGGTGATTCCCTCCGGCGGACCGAGCGGCAACACCTGCCACCAGCGCTGCCCTGCCGCTTCGAGCCAGTCCACGAACCGGTATGCGTGCTCGTCCAGCACACCGTTCGGCAACGACGTCGGATGCAGCAGGATCCCGGAGGAACGTGTGAGATCCATTGCGTTCGGTGAGAATCTCACGACCTTGCCCCTTCCGCGGACAGAGCAACCACCGGCACGGATCCAGATTCAGGCGATCGAGCCGATCGTCGATTGCGGTCGCTACCCGGTCAAACGAACCGTCGCTGATCGCGTCGACGTCTACGCGACCGTCTTCAAGGACGGTCACGACGTCCTCGGCGGGGCCGTGCGCGTCCGCGGCCCCGGGGAGCGAACGTGGCGGGAGGTGCCGCTCGAGTCGCTCGGCAACGACCGGTTCGGTGGGACGTTCGTGCCGGACCGCCCGGGGCGTTGGCAGTTCGCGGTCGCCGCGTGGACGGACCGGATCGCGACGTGGCAGGACGAGATCCGGCGCAAGGTCGCCGCCGGGCAGACGGAGCTGGCAGGTGAGCTGGCCGAAGGGGCCGTGCTCCTCGGGCTCGAACGGATCACCGCCAAGGAAGGGTTGGCGGTCGCGTCGACGGATCGGCACGGCGAGGTCGTCTCGGCCCGCTTCGAGGTCGACGTCGACCGTGTGCTCGCGCGGTTCGGTGCGTGGTACGAGCTCTTTCCGCGCTCGTTCGGCGGCTTCAGCGGCGTCGCGAAGGTGCTGCCGCGGCTGGCCGAGCTCGGGTTCGACGTCGTCTACCTGCCGCCGATCCATCCGATCGGCGAGACGAACCGGAAGGGCCCCAACAACGCGTTGGCCGCCGGACCGGCGACCCGGGCTCACCGTGGGCGATCGGTTCTGCGCTCGGAGGGCACGAGGCGATCCATCCCGACCTCGGCACCTGGGCCGACTTCGACGCGATGGTCGCTGCGGCGCGCAAGGCGGGCGTCGAGCTTGGCGCTCGACTTCGCGATCCAGTGCTCGCCGGACCATCCGTGGCTTCGCGAGCACCCCGAGTGGTTCAACCGGCGGCCGGACGGGACGCTGAAGTACGCGGAGAATCCTCCGAAGCGCTACCAGGACATCTACAACGTCAACTTCGAGTCGGAGGACTGGCGCGGCCTGTGGCAGGCGCTGCTCGACGTGGTGCTCGGCTGGGTCGACCGCGGGATCACGGTCTTCCGCGTCGACAATCCGCACACGAAGCCGGCCGCATTCTGGGAGTGGCTGATCCAGGAGGTCCGCCGTAAGCACCCCGAGGTGCTGTTCCTCGCCGAGGCGTTCACGAGGCCGTCGCTGATGACGACGCTCGCCAAGCTCGGGTTCGCTCAGAGCTACACGTACTTCACCTGGAAGAACCTGAAGGGGGAGCTGCACGAGTACATGCTGCAGCTGATCGCGTGGTCGCAGTTCTACCGGCCGAATGCGTTCGTCAACACGCCGGACATCCTCCACGAGTACCTGCAGGTCGGCGGGCCGCCGGCGTTCGAGGCGCGGCTCGTCCTGGCGGCGACGCTCTCGCCGAGCTATGGCATCTATTCCGGCTTTGAATCGTTCGAGAACGTGGCGGTGCAGTCCGGGTCGGAGGAGTACCTCGACTCCGAGAAGTATCAGCTCAAGCGCAGATCGCTCGACGGGCCGCTGCTGCCGTTGGTGCAGGCGCTGAACGAGATGCGGCGTGCGGAGCCCGCACTGCAGCGGGTCGACAACCTCCGCTGGCTCGAGACCGAGAACGACGCGCTCGTCGCGTACGCGAAGGACGACGTCATCTGCGTCGTCAACATCGATCCGTTCGCCGAGCAAGCCGGCGTCTGTGTGATTCCGGTCTCACTCGGCTTCCCGCCGGCATTCGAGGCGCGCGAGTTGCTGACCGGCGCGACGTTCACGTGGCGCGCGGGCCGCAACTACGTCCAACTGCCCCCGGGGAAAGCGCACATCGTCAAAGTGACGGCGTGACGCCCCTTGCGAGCAGGTTTCACACTTTCGTTGCCACACGACACACGCTTGCGTCGGTGTCTGACACCGGACGTCTTGAGTGGCCATGTCTGAACCGGGGCACTGGTTCGAGCGGCAGCCGCTCTGGTTCAAGACGGCGGTCTTCTACGAGATCCACCTGCGTGGGTTCTTCGACGGGAACGACGACGGCTCCGGCGACTTCGTCGGGCTCGCCGACAAGCTCGACTACCTCCAGGAGATCGGCGTCGATTGCATCTGGCTGCTGCCGTTCTATCCGAGCCCGCTCCGCGACGGCGGCTACGACATCGCCGATTTCTATTCGATTCACCCCGACTACGGCACGATCGACGACTTCAAGTTCTTCATCGAGCAGGCGCACCAGCGCGGGCTGCGCGTGATCGCCGACCTCGTCATGAACCACACGTCGGCCGACCATCCGTGGTTCCACGAGAGCCGCACCGACCCGACCGGGCCGTACGGCGACTGGTACGTCTGGGGCGACGACGACACACGCTGGGGCGACGCGCGGATCATCTTCCTCGACTCCGAGCCGTCGAACTGGACCTGGGACGCGGCACGCGGTCAGTACTACTGGCACCGCTTCTTCGCCCACCAGCCCGACCTCAACTACGACAACCCGGAGGTGCAGGAGCAGATGCTGAACGCACTGCGCTTCTGGCTCGACCTCGGGCTCGACGGCTTCCGACTCGACGCGGTGCCCTACCTGTACGAGCGCGACGGCACCAATGGCGAGAACCTCGCCGAGACCCACGCCTTCCTGAAACGTGTCCGCGCCGAGGTCGACGACGGCTACGCCGACCGCGTGTTGCTGGCCGAGGCGAACCAGTGGCCCGGCGACGTCGTCGAGTACTTCGGCGACGGCGACGAGTGCCACATGGCGTTCCACTTTCCCGTCATGCCGCGCATGTTCATGGCGGTGCGCCGTGAGGACGCGCTGCCGATCATCGAGATCCTCGAGCAGACCCCGCCGATCCCCGACGGGACGCAATGGGGGCTCTTCCTTCGCAACCACGACGAGCTGACCCTCGAGATGGTCACGGACGAGGAGCGCGACTACATGTACGAGGAGTACGCGAAGGACCCCCGCATGAAAATCAACCTCGGCATCCGCCGCCGCCTCGCGCCGCTGCTCGACAACGGCCGCGACGAGGTGGAGCTGATGCACGCGATGCTCTTCTCGCTCCCAGGCTCGCCCGTTCTCTACTACGGCGACGAGATCGGGATGGGCGACAACATCTTCCTCGGCGACCGCGACGGCGTGCGCACGCCGATGCAATGGACGGGCGACCGGAACGGCGGCTTCTCGCGAGCGGACTTCGCGCAGCTCTACCTGCCGCCGCTGATGGACCCGGTCTACGGCTACCAGGCGGTCAACGTCGAGGCCCAGCTGCGCCAGCCGAACTCCTTGCTGCGCTGGTTGCGCCGCCTGATCGCGCTCCGCAAGCAGCACCCCGTCTTCGGCCTCGGCACCTACGAGGCACTACGTCCGGACAACCCGCGGATCTTCGCGCACGTCCGGACCTACGAGGACGACATCGTCCTCTGCGTCCACAACGTCGCGCGATCCGCTCAGGCCGTCGAGCTCGACCTCTCGCGGTTCGAGGGCCTGATCCCGGTCGAGATGTTCGGCCAGACGGCGTTCCCGCGGATCGGAGAGCTGCCGTACCTGCTGACGCTCGGGCCGCGCGGGTTCTTCTGGTTCCAACTGCGGAGAGAAGACTCCTTGTGACCGACGAGCGCGAACTGATCGACTTCGTCTCCGAGCAGCGCTGGTTCGGCTCGAAGTCGCGGCAGATCGGCCACGCGACGGTGATCGACCGCGCGATCCTGCACGAGGGCGATCCAGCGCTCGAGCTGCAGCTGGTCGAGGTTCGCTTCGACACCGGAACGCACGAGACGTATCAACTGCTCGTCGACGGCGGCCTCGACGCGCTCGCCGACCCGGGCCAGGTGCGCGAGCTCGTGTCGATGATCAGCTCGGGTGCGAAGGTGCCGGCCGAGGAAGGAACCGTGGAGTTCGGCGCCGTCGAGAGCTTTGCCGGAACCGGACTCGCGCTGCGAGACGCGCGGTCGGTCGGCGCCGAGCAGTCGAACACGTCGATCGTGTTCGACGAGGAGCTGATCATCAAGGTCTACCGGCGGCTCGAGGCCGGCATCAACCCCGAGCTCGAGTTGCTGCGCTTCTTGACCGAGCGCGGCTTCGAGAACATCGCGCAGCTCGCCGGCTGGTACGCGTATTCAGGCCGTCCCATGGACGCGACGCTCGGGATCCTCCAGCGGTTCATCCCCGGCGGGACCGACGGGTTCGCCCTGGCGCTCGACTCGATGGGCGAGACCGCCGACGCGTTCCTGGCGAGCCTGCACGGCCTCGGCGAGGCGACGGCGCGGATGCACACGCTGCTCGGCAGTGACCTCACCGACCCCAGCTTCGCGCCCGAGTCGCCCTCGTCCGAGTCGCTCGGCTTGCTGACCGCGTCGATCGACGACGAGATCGAGAGCGTCTTCGTCGACCTTCCGGACGACAACGAGGACGTCGCCCCGATCCGCGGGCGTGGTGAAGAGGTGCGGGAGCGGCTGCGGCTCTGGACGCAGTTCGGCGGCACCGGCCAGGTGATCCGTCACCACGGCGACTTCCACCTCGGCCAGACCCTCCGCGCGGGCGACGACTGGGTGCTCCTCGATTTCGAGGGCGAGCCCGCTCGCTCGCTACCCGAGCGTCGCCGCAAGCGCAGCCCGCTGCGCGACGTCGCCGGGATGCTCCGCTCCTTCTCCTACGCCGCCTCGGCGTCGCAGCTGCTCCGCGCGACGGAACCGCCTCCGGGCTGGGAAGCGCGTGCGCGCTCCTCGTTCCTCGCGGGTTACCGGTCGGCGATCGACCCGACGCTCGTGCCCTCCGGTGCCGCACTTGACAAGCTGCTCGCAGTGTTCGAGCTCGAGAAGGCGGTGTACGAACTGCGCTACGAGCTGAATCATCGGCCGGACTGGCTTCGGATCCCGGTGGCGGGCCTGGTCCGGATGCTCGACGAGGAGGTGACCGCGTGACGCAGGCGCGCGCGAGCGCGTTCGGCGAGCTCGACATCTGGCTGGCGCGGGCGGGACGTCACGAGGAGCTGTGGGCGAAGCTCGGGGCGCATCCTGTCGAAGGTGGCGTCCGCTTCGCCGTCTGGGCGCCGAACGCACGACAGGTCAGCGTCGTCGGTGACTTCAACGCCTGGAGCCCCGCCGCGGATCTGCTGCAGCCGGTCGCCGAGACCGGGATCTGGGAGGGAATCGTCGACGGCGCCGAGGCCGGGCAGCACTACAAGTACGACGTCGACGGCCGCGAGAAGGCCGACCCGGTCGCGTTCGAGGCGGAGGTGCCGCCGAAGACGGCGTCGGTCGTGCACGCGTCGTCGCACGTGTGGCAGGACGAGGACTGGATCGAGGAGCGCCGGTCCCGCGCGCAGCTCGAACGGCCGATCTCGATCTACGAGCTGCATGCGCCGTCGTGGCGCACCGGGCTCGATTGGCGTGAGCTGGCACACGAGCTGGCGACGTACGTGCACGACCTCGGCTTCACCCATGTCGAGCTGATGCCGGTGATGCACCACCCGTTCTCGGGCTCCTGGGGCTACCAGGTCACCGGCTACTACGCACCGCTCGCCTCGATGGGGTCGCCCGACGACTTCCGCTACTTCGTCGACCACCTGCACCAGGCGGGGATCGGTGTGATCCTGGACTGGGTCCCTGCGCACTTCCCGCGCGACGAGTGGGCGCTGGCACGCTTCGACGGGACGGCGCTCTACGAACATGCCGACGAGCGGCGCGGCGCGCACCCGGACTGGGGCACGTTGGTGTTCAACCTCGGTCGCAGCGAGGTACAGAACTTTCTGCTCGCGAACGCGCTCTTCTGGCTGCGCGAGTACCACGCCGACGGACTGCGTGTCGACGCCGTCGCCTCGATGCTCTATCTCGACTACTCGCGCAAAGAAGGGCAGTGGCTGCCGAACGTCTTCGGCGGCCGCGAGGATCTCGAGGCGGTCGCGTTCCTGAAGGAGCTGAACGAGCTCGTGCACGCGCGGGAGCCCGGTGTGATCTCGGCCGCCGAAGAGTCGACCGCGTGGCCCGGCGTCTCACGGCCGACCTACATGGGCGGCCTCGGCTTCGGCTTCAAATGGAACATGGGGTGGATGCACGACACGCTCGGGTACTTCGAGCAAGATCCGATCCACCGCCGCTACCACCACCACGAGCTGACCTTCTCGCTCGTCTACGCGTGGACGGAGAACTTCATCCTGCCGCTGTCGCACGACGAGGTCGTGCACGGAAAGGGATCGCTGCTCCAGAAAATGCCGGGCGACCGCTGGCAGCAGCTGGCGAACCTGCGGGCGCTCTACGCGTACATGTGGGCGCACCCCGGCAAGAAGCTGCTCTTCATGGGTGGCGAGATCGCTTCACCGTGGGAGTGGTCCGAGACCACGGAGCTGCCGTGGTGGTTGCTCGAGCACGCCGATCACGCCGGGATGCGGGATCTCGTCCGCGACCTGAACCGGCTCTATCGCGCCGAGCCGGCGCTCTGGGAAGTGGACTTCTCGCACGAGGGCTTCGTCTGGATCGAACCGAACGACGCATCCAACAACGTGATCGCCTTCATGCGGGTCTCGCGCGACGGCTCGAACCAGGTCGTCTGCGTCGCGAACCTTTCGCCGGTGCCCCGCGAGGGCTACCGGGTCGGCTTGCCGCAGGGCGGACGCGTGGGAGGAGCTCCTGAACACCGACTCCGCCTACTACGGCGGCACCGGCGTCGGCAACCTGGGCGAGGTCGACGCGGGAGGCCGCGGCTGGCACGGGCAGCGGTTCTCGGCCGAGGTGACGCTGCCGCCGCTCTCGGTGCTCTGGCTGCGGCCGGTCCCCGCCTAACGGTCGGCCGACTGGAAGAAGCTCGCGAGCGCGCCCGCCGAGCCCGCGACGACGATCACGGCCCACAGCTCGAGCACAACGTCGACGATGCGCCCGCCCGTGGTGAGTGGGTTCTTGATCTGCGAGGAGACCGTCAGCAACTGCACGGTCGTGAAGAACAGGGCGTCGCCGAACGAGTGGATGTCGCTGCCTGCGGCCTGATGCTCGAAGATGTAGACCGCGATCGTGCCGATGACGTCGACGGCCGCCGTCAGGACGAGCACGAGCAGCAGCCGGCCGACGAGGCGTTCGTGTCGCTCGCTCCAGGTGGCGAGCTGTCTGAACTCGGTGCCGATCACGGCTTGATCGTCGCCGCCGCCGCGGACGGCATCGGGTTGGGTGGGTACCGTCCTGCCGATGTCGACGCGTCCGGTCTGGGCAGGTAAGCCGTTTCCGCTCGGCCCCGAGTGGGACGGCGAGGGCACCAACTTCGCGCTCTTCTCGGAGCATGCCGAGCGCGTCGAGCTGTGCTTGTTCGGCGACCACGGCAACGAGGAGCGGATCGAGCTCCACGAGCGGACTGCCTACAACTGGCATTGCTATCTCCCCGGCGTCGGGCCGGGCCAGCATTACGGCTACCGCGTGTACGGGCCGTACGACCCGGCCGCGGGCAAGCGGTTCAACCCGGCGAAGCTGCTGATCGACCCGTACGCGAAGGCGATCGACGGAGCGGTCGACTGGCAGGCGGCGAACACCCTTCCCTACGTGGCCGGCTCGGGCGCCGACGACGCCGACCTGACGATCGACCACTCCGACTCCGCGGCCGCGATGCCGAAGTGCGTCGTGATCGACCCGTCGTTCGAGTGGGAGGACGACGAGCTCGTCCGGCCACGCACGCCGCTCAACGAGACCGTGATCTACGAGCTGCACGTCAAGGGCTTCACTGCGCTGCGCGCCGGCGTGCGTCAAGATCTGCGCGGGACCTACGGCGGTCTGGCGAGCGCGGATGCAGTGAGCCACCTGACGTCACTCGGCGTGACGGCGGTCGAGCTGCTGCCCGTGCACCACATCATCGACGAGAGCTTCCTCGCCGACCGCGGCCTGACGAACTACTGGGGCTACTCGAGCATCGGCTACCTCGCGCCGCACTCGCTCTACGCCGCCACCGGCGACCAGGTGCGGGAGTTCAAGGGCATGGTCAAGGCGCTGCATCGCTCGGGGATCGAGGTGATCCTCGACGTCGTCTACAACCACACCGCGGAGGGCAACCACCTCGGACCGATGCTCTCCCTCCGCGGCGTCGACAATGAGAGCTACTACCGGCTCATGCCCGAGACGCCGCGCTTCTACATGGACTACACGGGCACCGGCAACACGCTCAATCCGGTGCACCCGAGTGTGCTGCGGCTGATCATGGACTCGCTCCGCTACTTCGTCACCGAGTGCCATGTCGACGGTTTCCGCTTCGACCTCGCCTCGGCGCTCGCACGCGAGTTCTACGACGTCGACCGGCTCTCGGCGTTCTTCGACGTCATCCACCAGGACCCGGTGCTCTCGCAGGTGAAGCTGATCGCCGAGCCGTGGGACGTCGGGCCAGGCGGCTACCAGGTCGGGAACTTTCCGATCCTCTGGTCCGAGTGGAACGGCATCTATCGCGACACGATGCGCGACTTCTGGCGCGGGGAGGCGACGGTCGCCGAGTTCGCCTCCCGGTTCGGCGGCTCGGCAGACCTCTACGAGAGCGACGGTCGCAAGCCCTTCGCGTCGGTCAACTTCATCACGGCACACGACGGTTTCACGCTTCGCGACCTCGTCTCGTACGACGGCAAGCACAACGAAGCGAACGGCGAAGCCAACCGCGACGGCACCGACGACAACCGCTCCTGGAACTGCGGCGCCGAGGGGTCGACCGACGACCCCGCTGTCAACGCGTTGCGCGCCCGCCAGCAGCGGAACTTCCTCGCGACGCTGCTCCTCTCGCAGGGGGTGCCCATGGTGCTCGGCGGAGACGAGTGGGGGAGATCGCAGGGCGGCAACAACAACGCGTGGTGCCAGGACAACGAAGTCTCGTGGTTCGACTGGGAGGCGCGCGACGACGAGCTGTTCGAGTTCACGAGGCGACTGATCGAGTTGCGGCGCAACCACCCGGTCTTTCGTCGCACTCGCTTCTTCGACGGGAAGGGAGAGCAGCTTCCCGACGTGTGGTGGATGCGACCCGACGGGCGCCGGATGACCCGCCGCGATTGGGACAACACCGGGGCGCGTGCGATCGGCGCGTTCCTGAACGGCGAGGAGCTCTCGACCCAGAACGCGCACGGCGAGGAGGTGCGCGACGACTCGTTCCTCCTCCTCTTCAACGGCCACTTCGAGGAGATCACCTTTCGTCTGCCCGCACGCCGCTTCGCGACGCGCTGGGAGATCGTGCTCGCCAGCGGCCGCTGTGAAGGCGAGCGGCTGGTTCCCGGCGGCGACGTCCTGGTCGACTCCCGCTCGGTCGCCCTGCTGCGGCGCGTCTAGCCCGCGGCCGGCTCGCCCGGCTGGACGACGCCCGCCTCGTAGGCGAGGACGACCGCCTGGACGCGGTCGCGCAGGCCGAGCTTCATCAGGATCCGCGCCACGTGGGTCTTGACCGTCGTCTCCGAGACGAACAGCTCCTTCGCGATCTCGGCGTTCGACAGGCCGCGGGCGATCGCCAGCAGCACTTCGAGCTCGCGTGCGGTCAGATCCTCGAGCCGCGGGAACTGCGCCTGGGGCTTGGGGCCTGTCCCCTTGACGAACTCGGAGATCACCCGGCGCGTGATCGACGGTGAGAGCAGCGCGTCCCCTTGCGCGACGACGTGGATCGCGCCGACGAGCTGCTCGGGGGGCGTGTCCTTGAGCAGGAATCCGCTCGCACCTGCCCGCAGCGCCTCGTAGACGTACTCGTCGAGGTCGAACGTGGTCAACATCAAGATCTTGGGCGCGTCGTCTCCGTTCGCCGAGATGATCCGCCGAGAAGCCTCGAGCCCGTCGAGCTCGGGCATCCGGATGTCCATCAGCACCACGTCGGGGCGCAGCGAGCGCGCCTGGTCGATCGCCTCGCGGCCGTCGCTGGCCTCGCCGACCACCTCGATGTCGGGCTCGGCGTCGAGGATCATCCGGAAGCCGGCGCGCACGAGCGCCTGGTCGTCGACGAGCAGGATGCGGATCAACGCCGTGCCTCCACCGGGAGCTCGGCGCGCAGAACGAAGCCGCCGCCCTCGCGCGGCCTCACGTCGAGCGTGCCGCCGTAGAGCGCGACGCGCTCGCGCATGCCCACGAGCCCGTGACCTTCGCCGCCGCCGTTCGCACCGACGCCGTCGTCGGTGATCTCGAGCTGCACCGAGTCGTCGACGTAGCGCACGATCACCTCGGCGTGACCGCCCCGTGAATGCTTGAGCGCATTCGTCAATCCCTCCTGCACGATCCGGTACGCCGACAGGTCGATCCCGGGCGGCAGCTCCGGCCGGCGCCCCTCGATGTGCAGCGTCACGGGTAGCCCGGCCTCGCCGACCTGAGCGACGAGCCGCTCAAGATGCTGCAGCCCCGGCTGCGGCGCCAGGGACGCGATCTGGTCGCCATCGGTTCGCATCACACCGAGCATCCTGCGCATCTCCGTCAGCGCCTGCCGGCCGATCTGCTCGACCGACAACAGGGCGTCGCGCTCTCGGTGTTGCTCCTCTTTGAGCAGTCTCCGTACCCCCGACGCCTGGACGACCATCACCGACACCGAGTGTGCGACGACGTCATGCAACTCGCGCGCGATCCGCGCCCGCTCGTCGGCAGCCGCTTGCTCGGCCACCAGCCGGAGCTCGCGTTCCTGCTCGATGCGACGGCCGAAAAGGCGTCTGATTCGGCCGAGATGTGTGTCCACTGCGCGTGACCGTAGCGCTGTTTGCACCCGTTGTGCGTCCTCCGCAGAGCCGAACCCAAAATCATCCTCGAGGACGACGCGCACGGGCAGCTTTCCGCGCTCGGTCCCGCTACCCTCGGCCGGTTGGGGGCCGGGGTGCCGCAGCCTCGGCCCCCTCTATCGTCTGCCCGCATGGACGAGCTGCCGGACAGCGAGCAGATGAAGGCGATCGCGGAGGCGGTCGCCGCCGACTGGGGCCTCGAACTCGGCGAGCCGTACGCGCTCTCGCGATACTCGTACGTCGCGCCTGTGAGTCACGAGGCGGTGCTGAAGGTTGCCTGGGCGGGTGACGACGAGTCGTTGCACGAAGCCGACTCGCTCGTCGCGTGGAACGGCGACGGCGCGGTTCGCCTCCTCCGCAGCGACCCGTCGCGGCGGGCGTTGTTGCAGGAACGCGCGCAGCCCGGGACGGATCTCTCCGAGCTGCCGGAAGAGCAGGCGGTCGCCGCGGCTGTCGACGTCGGGCGCAGGTTGTGGCGTCCCGCGGCCGCGCCGTTTCGCTGGATCGGCGACCACGTTCCCGGCTGGATCGACAGGGGCGAGCGCGAAGGAGATGAGGGGAGTGAACTGGTGCCGCTCGCACGCGAGCTGCTCGACCTCCTCGAAGTCGGACGCTCGACGTTGATCCATGGCGACCTACACCACCACAACATCCTCAGCGATGGCGACCGGTATGTGGCGATCGATAGCAAGGCGATGTTGGGCGACCCCGAGTACGACGTGCCGTCGTTCCTCTGGAACCCGCTCTCGTACCGGATGACCGATCGCGCGCGCACGGAGCGCCGGATCGAGGCGTTCGTCGACGCAGGCCTCGACGACTTCAAGATCCGCGCCTGGACCGTGATTCGAGCCTCCTACCTCGGGGCGGAGCCGGATGTGGCGGCGCTGATCCGGGGTCTCGTCCGTTAATCGAGCCAAAGAATCAGTACCCTCCCGCCGTGGCCAGCTCGACAACGGTGCACGCCGCGCCCACGCTCGAGTGGGACACGCCTCTCTACCAGCAGGCGGCTCAGCAGCTCGACCATGCCCTCGAGCTCGCCGCGGTACCCGACTTCGTCGCGAGCCGCCTCCGCCACCCCGAACGCGCGGTGATCCTGATGCTCCCGGTCCGGCTCGACGACGGCACGGTCGGGTCGTTCCCGGCCTATCGCGTCCAGCACTCTTCGGTGCTCGGGCCGACGAAGGGCGGCATGCGCTACGACGCCGCCGTCGACCTCGGCGAATGCGCGGCCCTCGCGATGTGGATGACCTGGAAGTGCGCGCTGCTCCGGTTGCCCTACGGAGGCGCGAAGGGCGGCGTGCGCTGTACGCCGCGCGACCTGTCGGTCAACGAGCTGACGCGCATCACGCGCCGCTTCACGGCCGAGCTGGCGCCGTTCATCGGACCGCAGCTCGACATCCCGGCGCCCGACATGGCGACGAACGAGCAGACGATGGCCTGGATGATGGACACCTATTCGATGTTGAAGGGTTATGCGGTGCCCGAGATCGTCACCGGCAAGCCGATCTCGATCGGAGGCTCCGTGTTCCGGCACGAGGCGACCGGTGCCGGCGTCGTGATGGTGATCGAGCGCGCGTGCACGCGCCTTGGGTGGGATCTCACGGAGCAGCGGTGCATCGTGCAGGGGTTCGGCAACGTCGGCGGCATCGCGGCCAGCGAGTTGCACGAGCGCGGCGCAAAGGTCGTCGGTATCTCCGATCTCTCGGGTGGCGTGCACTCGGAGGCGGGCCTCGACGTGCCGGCCCTGCACGCCTTCGTGGCCGAGCACGGATCGCTCGAGGGGTACGACGCGAATTGCGAGCGGGTCACGAACGACCTCCTGCTCGAATTGCCTTGCGACATTCTCGTGCTGGCCGCGCGTGAGGATCAGGTGACCGGCGCGAACGCGGCGAACCTCCACTGCAAGCTGGTCGCGGAGGGTGCAAACGGGCCGACGTCGATCGAAGGCGACCGGATTCTCGCCGACCGCGGCATCCCGGTACTCCCCGACATCCTCACGAACGCGGGCGGCGTCACGGTCTCGTACTTCGAGTGGGTGCAGGATCTGGGGCGGCTCTTCTGGGACCGCGAGGAGATCCGGCGCCGCCTCGCCGACAAGCTGTCCGACGCATTCGACCGCGTGTGGGAAGTCTCACGTGAACGGGAGATCACGCTGCGCGATGCAGCGCTCGTCGCCGCGATCCGCGAAGTGTCCGGCGCGCTCGAGGCGCGCGGGATCTACCCATGACGACGCCGCAGGTTGCACGCGACGCGATGGTGCCCGAGCCCTTCACGCTCGAGGTGAGCGCGACCGCGAGCGAAGCCGGTGAAGTGCTGTCGCGCGATGCGGTGCGAGCCGTGCTCGTGACCGACGACGGCCGGCTCGTAGGTGTCGTCACGCGCAAGACCCTCGTGCGCGAGGTCGTCGCGGCCGGACGCCGACCGGGGGAGACGACGCTGGGCGAGATCGCCGAGGAGCCGAACGCGACGATCGACTCGGCGATGCCGCTCGATGAGGCGTTCGCGTTCCTCGAGCAGCAGGACTACGAGCGCGTGCCCGTCGTCGATGGAGCGAAGCTGCTCGGCGTGCTCTCGCGCTCAGTGGTGCAGCGCCGCCTGGCCGAGGACGAACCGCCAGACGAGCTCGAGAACTAGGCCGTTCTACTCAGGCCGCGAGCGCTGCGGGAACCTCCGCGACGAGCGTGTTCAGCGCGTCGCGGAGGCCCTGGCGGACGTCGTCGTCGACGAGTTGCCCGGCGTCGAACTTCTCGTGCGCATGACCGATCGCCAGTTCGGCCTCGGTCACACGCGCACCCATCGTGCCCAGCACCTTGCGGAGCTCGGCTGCGGCCCAGACACCGCCGAACGCGCCGGCGCTCGCGCTCACTACGGCGACCGGCTTGTTGCGGAAGGCGTTCGTGGCGAGCGGACGAGACGCCCAGTCGAGGGCGTTCTTGAGTGCGCCCGGCACCGACGAGTTGTACTCCGGGGTTGCGAAGAACACCGCATCCGCCTCACGTACGAGCTCGCGGAGTTCCTCGACCGGCGTCGGGCCCGGCACGACGTCGTCGTCGCTGTCGTAGGCGGGAATCGCCTTCAGCCCGTCGTAGAGCGCGATCTCGATCCCCGCCGGCGCCTCCTCGCGCAGAGCGCGGAGGAGGGCCGTGTTCGTCGAGTCGGCTCGCAGAGAGCCGCTGATCGCGAGGATCTGCATCTCTACGCCTCGGTGTGCTCGCTCTGAGCGACCAGGGTCAGCTCGGCCTTCAGCGTGACGTCGTTCGACAATGCGGGCTCGCCGTTCGGCAGCGGCATGTTCCAGTTGATGTCGAAGGCGGTGCGGTCGACCGTCGTCGTCAGTTGCAGGCCCAGCCGGTTGGCACCGAAGTGGTCGACGGCCGGCCCGGTGGCGGTGCCCGTCAACGTCGCAGGGCGGGTGATGCCCTTGATCGTGATCTCGCCGTCGATCGACACTGCGTCGCCGTTGCGGCGAATCTTGTGTGATGCGAACGTCACCTCGGGATGGCGCTCTGCGTCGAAGAACTCCGGCGACAGGAGGTGTGCCTCGAGGTTCTCTTCCTTGACCTGCAAGCTGCGGATCTGTGCGACACCGCGCAGCGTGCCGTCTTCGAGTGACGCTTCGAAGGTCGGGACCTCGCCGGTGAAGGTGGCGACGGCGTAGGGGACCTCGAAGGCGACGCGGGAGTGGACCGTGTCGGCCCGCCACGTCCCGGCCGGAATCGTCTGCTCGGTCTGCTTGTTCTGCTCGATCGTGCTCATCGCTCTGTCCTCTCCGTGGGGATACTTGATTGCGCAAGGATCGTAGCACGAGAACATTGCGGGCGCAAGTATCTCGACTTCAGGGCCCTTTCATCGCCCAGGAAGCGACCTTGCCGTGCGCGCAGTCGACCGTCCCGACCCCGCGGGCGAGCCTGGTGTGGATGCCCCGGCTCCGGAAATCGGGGGCGTAGCGGGTCAGCTGATAGGTGACGTTGACGTGGTTGATGTCCTGCCCGAAGACGCGGAGTGAGAGCAGGCGATCGCGCTCGCCGAGCGCGAGACGGGCGTGGAGATGCGCGAGGGCCGCTCCTCGCCGTCGCGTACGGAAGGTGCGCCCGTCGCTCTCGGAGGAGGCGTAGAGCTGGAAGAACGGCGCCGGCGCGAGCTCGGGATCGGCCAGGAATCCGGTCACGATCGCGTCGACCTGATCGACACTGCACCCCGGAGGGAGCTGCGAGCCCGCGGTCGACGCCGCCTGCTTCCCCGAACCGCCGCAGCCGGCGAGCAGCACGGCGGCTGTGGCCGCGGTCGCGCTCCTCAGCAGCACGTGTATGCCCCGGCAGGGGCCTCGCCCTCGGCGACCGGCGGCAGCGATGCGGCCTCCAGCGCGGCGCCGTCCAGCAGGTCGCGAACGCTGAAGCGAAGCTCCGCGAGCCCATAGTGGTCGAGCACCTCGTCGACAACGAGCGCCCCGGCGACGATCACCGGTGCCCGCGCCGGGTCGAGACCCTCGATGCGTCGCCGCGCCTCGAGGGTGAGGTTCGCCAGGCCGGAGAGGAGCTGTGAGACGGTCAGCCGTGAAAGCCGGTCGCTCTTCGCCAGCACGGCCAGCTGGCCGATCGTCCCTGCGACGCCGATCGCGTCGCTCACGGTCAGCTGTGGCAGGAGCTGATTGACTGCCGCCCGTGCGCGGGCAAGCTCGAGCCGCGTCGGTGGATCGCCGTGGAGGTAGCGCTCGGTCAGCCTGACCGAGCCGACATCGAGGCTGGTCGCAAAGGTATTCGTCGAGAGCTCGGTCGAGCCGCCGCCCACGTCGAGCAACAGGGTCGAGCTGGCTTGGGCGCCGATCCCACGCCGTGTCAGCTGTGCCTCGTCCTCGCCCGAGAGGAGCTTCGTCTTGAAGCCGTACGACCACTCGACCTCACCGAGGAACGCCTCACCGTTCTCGGCATCGCGCACCGCGCTCGTCGCGACCGCGAGCGTTCGTTCGGCGCCGAGCGCCTCGAGCTCTTGCCGGAAGTCGGTGAGGACGTTGCGAACCCGGGCAACCGGCACCGGCAGCAGGCGGCGCCGGGCGTCGACGCCTTCGCCGAGCCGTGTGACGACGCTGCGGCGAACGACCTCCTCGACGTGACCGTCCGAGACGTCGGCGACGAGCAGGCGGGTCGAGTTCGTGCCGAGATCGACCGCGGCGACGCGCGTCACTTGCGCGGTACCGCGCCGCGGACCGTGTCGACCGAGTGCTTGACCTCGGCGGCCGCGTCGCGGAGCACGGCAAGGCGGGCCAGCGAGACCTGCAGGCGCTCGACCGCAAGGGTCAGGCGTTCGACGGCTCCGGGGAGCGCGTCGGCCTTGGCCTCGAGCTCCTCGGTCGTCGCCATCACGCCCGCGAGCATCGGTTGCGCGACGCGTGAAAACGACCTGGCGGTGCGAAAGAGGCGGCGCGCACGGAGCACCACCACGAGGGTGGACGCGACGATCGCGAACACCAGGAAAAGCAGCGAAACCAGGGTCAACAGGGAGATTTCGCCATCGTAACGGTGCTACTCTTTCCGCTGCGACGCGGGGTGGAGCAGTCAGGTAGCTCGCCGGGCTCATAACCCGGAGGTCGCAGGTTCAAATCCTGCCCCCGCTATGTCAGAAGGCCCCGGCAACGGGGCCTTCTTGCGTTCCGGGTCGGTGCGTCAGAGGTCAGCACGCGAGATTCGGCGCTCTATGCCGGCGACGGGGCGGGCCGCACGGTCGGGCGATCCTTGCGCGTGTCGGCTCACAGGACTTCCGGTGATGGCCAGCAGGTGGGTCCCACGCCACCTCGACCGGTAGAAGGCCAGCCAACTCCTCACTCACCGAGAAGCTCCCCGACGCGCACCTGCTCCGTGAGCAGGCGCTCGAAGCGCTCCGGCCGGTCGGCCACGTACGAGCCGCAGAGCTCACGCCCGGCTGGGTAGGTGAGCACGTAGCTCCGGGAGGTCGGTTCGTTGAGGAAGCGGATCAGATGTGCCGCCAGCTCTGGTGTCATCAGTCCCCACCGTTCGAGGTAGGCCTTGACCTCGGCGTTGCTCGCCCCGGCGTCGTGCAGGAGCAACGCAGCGTTGACCTCTGCCCACCGGCACGGCTCGAGTGCTCGCTCGACGGCGAGTGCGTGCGGAAGATCGAGCTCGCAGCCGATGTCGTGCAGGATCGCGGCGAGTGCATCGCCGCCCTCGCCCTCGAGGAGTACGCGCGGTGCGATCGTGGCGATTCCCTCGGAGACGAGCGACTGGGGCGTGGGTACGAGTACGAGCGTCTCTTCGAGCAGACCGCGACCCTCGACGAGCAGGTGCTCCTTCAGCGAGCGCTCCGCGTGGTGGCCGGCATACGTCTCGTGAACCGTGAGGATCAGCAGCTGGATTGCTGACATCGGCAGGTCGACGTTGACGGAGATCCGGCTCCGCAGGCCGCCGAGGTAGGCGCAGAACGCCAGCCAGGGTTCGTCGCGGACGATCTCGAGCGTCACCTCCTCGCCGGCCGGCAGCTCGACCAGGCGACGCGTCCACACGCGGGCCTCCTCGATCACGGCCGAGATCGTGCGCTCGACCTGGTCGGTGGGGACGCGGAGTGATCGCTGCCAGCGCTCGTGGCGCTCGGCCAGCGAGCCGCCTCCCGGCAGCAACTCGTCGAGCCGCTCGTGGGCGGCCGTGAAGACGGTCTCGTCTGTGTAGGTCGGCCGCACGCCGTAGCACCCCTCGACCTCGTCGGCGTAGGACAGAGGCTCGCCCGCGAGCACGCGCGCATAGGTGTGCAGCCCCGCCACCTGGTCGCGGAGCCAGCCGTCGTCGAGCTCGTCGAGCAGGGCTTCGGCGTCGGCGACGAGCACCCGCGGCTCGACCGGCGGAGCCGCCTCGACGGCCGCCGCGAGCTCGCTTGGCCCGAAGTAGGCGTCGACGATCCCGTCGACGTGCCGGCCGGTCTGCAGTCCGAGTGAGAGGTATCGCTCCGCGGCAGACAGGGACATCACCGCGACCCTAGCGCCGGCGTCGTAGGCTCACGAGCTGTCGTGGAAGCGCTCGCATACGTCCTGACGTCGGGCTGGGCCAGCGGCATCAACCTCTATCTGACGGTGCTGGTCAGCGGGCTCGCCGGCAGATACGGCGGGTTCGAGCTCGTTCCGCATCCACTCGAACGGCGCGACGTCCTGTTCGTCGCCGGCTTCCTGGCGCTCTGCGAGTTCGCGGCCGACAAGATTCCGTACGTCGACAGCGCGTGGGACCTCGTCCACACGGCGATCAGGCCGGCCTTCGCCGCGGCGCTCGGCGCGATGATCGCGGGCCAGGACGGCGGCCTGAACGAAGGGTTCGCGGCGGCGCTCGGCGGCGCGACGGCTCTGACGAGCCACACCACCAAGGCGAGCCTTCGGCTCGCCGTCAACGCGTCGCCCGAGCCCGTCTCGAATCTCGCCTTGAGTCTCTCCGAGGATTCGGCAGTGCTCGCGGTGCTGCTGCTCGCGGTCAACCACCCGTGGCCGGCGGCGGTGATCGCCCTGGCGATTCTCGCCCTCGGGATCGTGCTCGTCGCGCTCCTCGCGCACCGCGTGCGCCGCGGTTTCGCCCGCGCGCGGCAACGTCGGCCGCAACCAGACGCCGACGATTAAGATCCTGCCCGTGACCGGTTCCTCTTCCACCGTCACTGCGGACGTCGAGGCGCAGCTCGAGCAGCATCGCGTCGAGCTGACGGGCTACTGCTACCGCATGCTCGGCTCGGCGGAGGCCGAAGACGCGGTGCAGGAGACGATGATCCGCGCGTGGCGCAGCTTCGACCGGTTCGAGGGCCGTTCGGCGCTTCGCTCCTGGCTCTACCGGATCGCCACCAACGTGTGCTTCGACATGCTGAACGGGCGCGAGCGGCGTGCGCGCCCGATGGACCTCGGCCCGGCGCGTGAGCCGGACATCGCGAACCTGAACACGCTCCCCGAGGCGACCTGGATCCAGCCGCTTCCGGACCGCCTGCTCGTCGCCGGAGGCGACCCCGCCGAGACGACGGTCGCGCGCGAGACGATCCGGCTTGCCTTCGTCGCGGCGCTGCAGCAGCTGCCGCCGAAGCAGCGGGCGGCGCTGATCCTCTGCGAGGTGCTTCACTGGCAGGCCTCCGAGGTCGCAGAGCTCCTCGAGACCAGCGTGGCCTCGGTGAACAGTGCACTCCAGCGGGCGCGCGCCACGCTGGCGGCCGACGAGACGCCGCCCGGCGATCGGGTGCTGCCCCTGGACGACGAGAACCGAGCCTTGCTCGACCGGTACGTGACGGCCTTCCAGGACTACGACATGCAGGCGCTGACGACGCTGATCCAGGAGGACGCGACGCAGTCGATGCCTCCGTTCGATCTCTGGCTCCGCGGCCGCGACGACATCCTCACGTGGTGGTTCGGTGCCGGGATCGGTTGCCGCGGTTCGCGGCTCGTGCCCGCGCCCGCCGCGAACGGAGCGCCGGCCTACGGTCAGTACAAGCCGGCGGAGGGCGGCGGCTACGAGCCCTGGGCGCTGCAGGTGCTCGAGCTACGCGAGGGGCGGATCGTCGAGTTCAGCTTCTTCCTCGACACCCAGACGCTCTTCCCGATCTTTGGGCTGCCCCTGGACTACAACGGGTAGCGCGTCGCTCAGTCCGAACAGGGAAATCAGCTCCAGCAACTCGGCGGACGCACCCCTGAGTCGCAGTCGGACACCATGACGCAACGCGCCGAGTTGCAGTCGTGCGAGCGTGTCGATCGTCCCCGCGTGCGGCAGCGAGATCGCGCCGACGTCGTGAACGATCGTGCTCCGGCGCACGTCCATGTGCAGCTTGTGACCGTTCGGGTAGGTGAAATTCATCGGCGCTACGCCGATGAGTTCGAGCCGGCGCCGTGGTCGTATCGCTCGAGACCTACGGAAAGGATCGCCTGATGGCCCTGGACAACCGCACCCGCTGGTTCGCGCTGATCGTGCTCTGCCTCGGCAGCCTGATGATCGTCCTCGACACGACGATCGTCAACGTCGCGCTGCCGTCGATCAGAACCGACCTCGGTTTTTCGCAGACGTCGCTCGCCTGGGTCGTGAACGCCTATCTGCTCACGTTCGGCGGTTTCCTGCTGCTCGGCGGCCGGCTGGGCGACCTCTTCGGCCACCGGCGGATGTTCCTGGCCGGCATCTCGCTGTTCACCCTCGCGTCGCTGGCTTGCGGCCTCGCGAACACGCAGGGTCTGCTGATCGCTGCTCGCGCCGTCCAGGGTCTCGGCGGCGCAGTCGCCTCCGCTGTCGCGCTCTCGCTGATGATGACCCTGTTCACCGAGCCTGCCGAGCGGGCGAAGGCGATGGGCGTCTTCGGGTTCGTCGCCTCGGGCGGCGGCACGATCGGCGTGTTGCTCGGCGGCGTGCTCACCGACACGCTCGACTGGCACTGGATCTTTCTCGTCAACCTGCCGATCGGCGTGGCCGTCGTCGCGCTGTCGCTGAAGCTGCTGCCGTCGGCGCGCACCAAGGCGGTGGGACGCCGCCTCGACGTTGCGGGTGCGGTCACGGTGACGGCGGCCCTGATGCTCGCCGTGTACGCGATCGTGAACGGCAACCAGGCGGGATGGACGTCACTGCAGACGCTTGGTCTGCTCGGGCTCGCGGCTGTGCTCCTGGCCATCTTCCTCGTGATCGAGTCACGCGTCGCCTCGCCGCTCGTGCCGCTGGGACTGTTCCGGCTCAGGAACGTCGCGGTCGCGAACAGCGTCGGCGTGCTCTGGGCGGCCGCGATGTTCGCCTGGTTCTTCCTCTCGGCTCTCTACCTCCAGCTGGTGCTCGGCTACTCGCCGCTGCAGGTCGGGCTCGCGTTTCTGCCTGCCAACCTGATCATGGGTGCGTTCTCGCTCGGCCTCTCGGCGAAGCTCGTGCTGCGACTCGGGATCAAGCCTCCGCTGGTGGCCGGGCTGCTGCTTGCGGCCGTTGGGTTGCTCCTGTTCGTCAGGGCACCGGTCGACGGCAGGTTCGTGGTCGACGTGCTTCCCAGCATGGCCCTGCTCGGCTTCGGAGCGGGAATCGCCTTCAACCCTGTGCTGCTCGCGGCGATGTCCGACGTCGCTCCGGAGGAAGCCGGCCTCGCGTCGGGCGTCGTGAACACGTCGTTCATGATGGGCGGCGCGCTCGGGCTCGCCGTGCTGGCCAGCATCGCGGCCGCGCGTACGGACACGCTGCGGGCGGGCGGAGCCGGGCCGCTCGAGGCGTTGAACGGCGGGTATCACGCGGCGCTGTTCGTCGGGGCGCTGTTCGCTGCCGGTGCGGCGGGTGTCGGTGGCGCGCTGTTGCGTTCGAGCAGGCAGGAGGCGCCGCAGGGCGTTCCTGCTGCCGAGTACCACTGACCTACCGCCCGGCGGGTTAGTCTCGCCGGGTTGCCATCGACTGCAACTCATGGTCTGGCGGGATTCGCCCGGGTGCCGCTCCTCTTCGGGCCGTCGCCCGTGCACCGGCTCGAGCGGCTGAGCGCGGAGCTCGGTGGCGGCGTCGAGCTCTGGGCGAAACGGGAGGACTGCAATTCAGGACTTGCGTACGGGGGCAACAAGGTGCGGAAGCTCGAGTACCTCGCCGCCGACGCACTCGCCCAGGGCTGCGACACACTCGTCTCGATCGGCGGTGTGCAGTCGAACCACACGCGCCAGGTCGCGGCCACGGCCGCTCGGCTCGGGCTCGGCTGCGTCGTCGTCTGCGAGCACTGGGTCGACTGGCCGGACGTGGTCTACGACCGTGTCGGGAACATCCTCCTCTCGCGGATCATGGGCGCCGACGTGCGGCTCGTCGCGGCCGGCTTCGACATCGGCCTCCGGCCGAGCTTCGAGGAAGCGCTCGCGTCTGTCGTCGAAAGAGGTGGCCGCCCCTACGCAATCCCGGCGGGTGGCTCCGACCATCCGCTCGGGGGACTCGGCTTCGCCCGCTGGGCCGACGAGGTCGCCGCCCAGGAGCGCGAGCTCGGCGTCTTCTTCGACACGATCGTCGTCTGCACCGTCACTGGTTCGACCCAGGCGGGCATGGTCGCGGGCTTCGCCGCGCAGCAGCAAGAGCGCACCGTGCTCGGGATCGACGCATCTGCGACGGTGCAGCAGACGTGGGACCAGGTCGCGCGGATCGCACGGGCCACCGCCGACTCGATCGGACTCGGCCGCCCGCTGGCGGACGACGAGATCGTGCTGCTCGACGAGTGGCACGCCGGGACGTACGGCATCCCCGACGACAAGACGCTCGCCGCGATCCGTCTCTGCGCGCGCCTCGAAGGCGTACTCACCGATCCCGTCTACGAGGGCAAGTCGATGGCTGCGCTGATCGACCTTGTTCGGTCCGGGCGGATCGCACCCGGTTCCCGGGTGCTGTACGCGCACCTCGGCGGCCAACCGGCCCTGAACGCCTACGCCGGCGCGTTCTGAGCGCACGAATGAGCCGTCGTCTAGAGGTGCTGTCGGTCGCGGCGGTCGTCGCCGCGGCTTCGGCCGACTCGTCGATCGTCGCGCTCGCACTGCCCCAGCTCTACGGGCGCTTCCACACGACCGTCGTCGGGGTCAGCTGGGTTCTCACCGCCTACAACGCCGTCGTCGCCGTGACCGCGGTGGCGCTGCTCGCCTTCGGCGTCTCGGTCCGTGGGCGACGTCCCTACGTGTTCGGCGTCGTCCTCTTCCTGGTGGCGTCGGCGGCGTGCGCGTTGGCGGGCGAGCTGTGGTTCCTGATCGCGGCGCGGTGCGTGCAGGGCCTCGGCGCTGCGTTCGTGCTCGCGAGCTCGATCGGCGTTCTCCGCACGCTCGGCGGCTCGCGGCAGCGAGCGATTGGCGTATGGACGCTCGCCGCCGGAGTGGGGGTGGCCGCAGGCCCGGCGCTCGGCGGCGTGCTGACCCAGGTGTTCGACTGGCGCGCGATCTTCTTGCTGCAGGTGCCCGTGGCCGCGTTTGGCTTGTTCGCGCTCCGCACCGACCCGGTTACCGGCCCGCCTGACGAACCGCAGGCCGCGACCCGCGGGGCGATCGTCGCCGATCTCGGAATCGGGTTGCTCTTCGGGGCACTCGTCGGCGCACTGTTCCTCTCAGTCCTGTTGTTGATCCCGGGTTGGGGCTACTCGCCGATCCGCGGCGCAGCGATCGTGAGCGTGCTGCCGGTGGCGAGTCTCGTGATCGCGCGCCTCGGCCGCTCGTTGACGGAGGCGGTCGCGACGGTCTCGGGTGCGGCACTGCTCGCACTCGGTCTCGTCGCACTCGCACTGCTGCCGAGACTCGGGGCGATTCTGCCGCTGTGCGCGCTCGCCCTCTGCGGTGCGGGGCTCGGCCTGGCGCTGCCCGTCCTGTCGCGCACTGCGCTGGGCGGAACGGATCTGACGCGCAGCACGCTACGCACGGTCGGTGCCCGTCACCTCGGGCTGGTGGCCTCGCTCGCCCTCGTCGCGCCGCTCCTCTCGGGTGGCTTGCCGGCGGCCGCCGACCGCGCGAAGCTCGAAGCGGCCAAGGTCGTGCTCGACGCGCCGGTCGGGCTGTCGACCAAGATCGCTGTCGCGCTCGATCTCGGTCGCGCGTTCGACCGTGCACGCGCGGGCGACCTGCCGAATCTGCGCCAACCTTTCGACGCACACGGGGCAGGCAGCGACCGGTCGTTGGCGCAGACGCGCGACCGGCTCGTCGGCACCGTCGGCCGAACGGCGGCGGCCGCGTTCCGTTCGGCGTTCACCGTCTGTGCCGCGTTCGCCGCCGCGGCAGCGGCAGTTGCCTTCCTCGGCCGGAAGCGGCGCACGTGAATCGCGTGCTCGTCGCCCTGTTCTGTGCCGCTCTCGTGTTGATCGGAGTCGAGTTGGTGCTCGCGGCCAGGACGACCCCGGTCCGCATCGCCTCGCCGTGCGCCGCCCGGCCGGTCTTCCCCGGCCACGGTGTCGACGCCGGGACGCAGCGTGTCGTGCTGGACGGGCTCGGGCGCGCCGCCTGCTCACTCGGCGTCAGCCGTGAGGCGCTCGTACTCTCGTTCGCCGGGTCGGGAGATCAGCTCGGACGCCCACAGAAGCAAGTCGAGCGCGCGGTGCGGACGGGTCTCGAAGACGCGCTCACCGACGCGACCAACCGGGGCGAGCTCCCGCAACTCGTGGCGCTGCTCCTGCGAGCTGCGATCGAGCACGCTCCGATCGACCAGCTGATCTCGGGCAGCCTGCTCTAGGGCGCGCTACATGCTCTGGTCGAAGACCACCTCGTAGACGGAGACCGAGGTCCGCTCGCCACGCACGTCGGCGGGGATCTCGTCGCCCATCGACTCGAAGCGAGCTTCCGCCGCGTCGACGGCTTCCTGCGAGTCGAAGAACGTCACGAAGAGCCGCCGGTTCGCACCGCGATCGGCCAGCAGCAGGGCGCGCTGGACACCCTCCGGCGGGTTCATGTCGCCCGACTCCATGCGTTCGTCGCTCATTGCCTTCAGACGATCGGTGTCGCCGCCCTCGAACGTCGCGATCCGCGCGAACATCGGATACCTCCACGGTTGCTGAAGCGTGGAGCCTCCGCCCGAATGGCTGCGAAGTCAAGGCGCCCGGGCCGGGCCGGGCGCCTTGACTCGCCTCGCTCTAGGGCAGGCTGACGTACTGCCCGAGGAAGGCGCGTGCCGACGGCGTGTCGAGCCGGTAGTCGACATTCGTCGCGCGGCAGACGAAGTCGCCGGTGATCGTCGTCGCCGCGACGATGTCGGTCTCTCCGGAGCCTGCGCCGAGGAAGTTCGGCCCGCCCGAGTCCCCGTAGCACGTGCCTCCGTCGCCCGTCGACGGGTTCATCGACGCGCGCAGCCACGTCTTGGTCATCGCGTTCACCGTTCCGACCGTCCGGTAGCGAATGTCCGCATAGTGGAACGTCGCTCCGCCTTTGCCCATCGTCACCGACTGGGCTCCGTAGCCGACCGGGGTGATCGCGTCGCCGTGCGCGAGCGAGTCGAGTTGGCCGAGCTTCGGAAGCTGCGCCGGTGTGATGTTCGGCACGTCACTCCCGAAGACGACGACTGCGAGGTCGTGCGGGTCGCCGTTCGCCTTGCTGAACGCCGGGTCGGCATGCCACGTACCCGTGTACGTGGTTCCAGGGGCGACGTAGTTCGAGTCGAACGTCACCTTGACCTGGTCGAGCCCTTCGTCGCAGTGAGCCGCCGTCAGGAAGACACGGGGCGCGATCAGCGTCCCGGTGCACTCCTCCCACGTGCCGTCCGAGAACGCCTGCGGTGCGAGCAGTGCACCGACCTCGGGATGAGTTGACCCGTCGGGCACGCCGCCGGTGATCGCAGCTGCGCCGGAGACAAGGATCACGAACGCGACAGCTGCCGCGCCGAGCACGATCCGATACATCGTTCGTTTCTCCCCTCGTGTAGGACTGCGGGACAATACCGACGCATCCCCCGTTAGGCTGCGCCCGTGACCGCGGTCGAAGAAACCCCGGCTGAGAGCGAAAGCGGCCGAGACCTCCAAGGGGTCTATCGCTATTACGAGCTCGCGAAGCGCGCCGAGTGGCAGGTGCGCGACCTGCCGTGGGGCGACCTGCCGCCGATCCCGGAATACAAGGGCTCGCCGCAGAAGCTTGCGCGCCGGCAGGATCTCTGGCGCTCGGTCGTCACGCAGCAGCTGCAGGCTGACGAGCTCGCCGTCGAGATGGCGGCGCAGCTCTTCGCGATCGCGCCCGACCACGAGGCCAAGCTCTATTACACGACGATGGTCCAGGACGAGGCACGCCACACCGAGGCGTGGTTGAAGCTGATCCACGAGGCGGGCGGGATGGCGGAGCGCGATCCGTACCTCGACGACCTCGCGCGGATGACGCTGGACGCGGACACGATCGAGGAGAAGGTCTTCTTGATGCAGGTGTTCTACGAGCGCCTGATCATCCCGCGGTTCCGGATGATCGCGCGGTCCTCCCGCGGCACCGTCCTCGAGGATCTCTGCAACCGCCTGGCGATCGACGACGGCATCCACCACGGCGCTGGAATGGCGTACGAGCGCGTGCTGCTCGAAGGGGCCGGAAAGGGCGTGACGAACCAGCTGATCGAGGCGGCGAACCGGCTGTTGCCGGTCTTCGCCAAGCACGCGCTGTGGCGGCCGAAAGCCCGGGAGTTCATCGGTGCGCTGATGCGCGAGACCGACATCCGGATGCTCAAGGACGACCTCGAGAACGGGGTTCGCCTTGCGCGATCGCTCGGGATCGACGTCAGCGGCATCGAACTGCCGTACTGACGCTCGATCAGTAGGCTCACGGTATGCCGGCGTACGCGCTCACCGGCGGCTGCCTGTGTGGCGGCGTCCGTTACAAGATCGACGCACCACCTGTCTCCGCCTCGTACTGCCACTGCGCCCGCTGCCAGCGCCGCTCGGGGGCGGCCGCCTCCGCGCAGGCCCGGGTGGCGCCCGGATCCTTCCGGATCGTCGCGGGCTCCGAGCTCGTGCGCGAGTGGGTGCCGGAGGGCGATGGCTGGCCGAAGTGCTTCTGCTCGGCCTGTGGCAGTGCGCTCTGGAGCCGTTCCCCGGCCGATTCCGAGATCGTCAGTGTCAGGCTCGGCACGTTCGACACCGACCCGCCGATCCGCCCGCAGTGGCACCAGTTCGTCGCCTACGCGGCCCCGTGGGAGCCGCTGCCCGACGACGGGCTGCCCCGATACGACGAGTTCCCGCCGGCCTGATGGCGAGGGCGCGCGCGACACGCCGGCCGAAGACCGCGGCCGGCCTGCGGCAGCGGATCAACGAGCTCGAGCGTGAGCGCGAGCTCCTGAACGCGATCGCCAACTACGCGCCCAGCCTGATCTGCCTCGTCGACGATGACGGGCGCGTACGGCCCTACGCGTCGAACCAGGCCTTCGAGCGCACGCTCGGGTACGAGCCACACGAGACGGGCGGCGTGCTCTTCTGGGACCGCTACGTGCCGGACGGCGAACGGGCCGCCGCACGGGACTGCATCGAGTCGGCGGTCCGCCGTCAGGCGCCGGCGGAGCACGAAGGGAAGTGGGTACAGCGGGACGGAACCGAGTTCGAGGTCGCGTGGACGTGTACGCCGCTGCCCCGGATCGAGAGCGGTCCGATCTTCCTCGTGAGCGGCACCGACGTCACCGACCGCAAGCGGCACGAGGCCGAGGTGCGCCAGTCGCGCGCCCGGATCCTGGCGGCCGCGGACAATGCGCGCAAGCGGCTCGAGCGGAACCTCCACGATGGCGCGCAGCAGCGCCTGATCACGTTGCTGATGCAGCTCCGCGCGGCGCAGCGCGGGCTGACAGACCCGACGCATGCGCTCTCGCTCGCGGTCGAAGAGCTGGCGTCGGCCGTGAAGGAGCTCCGCGAGCTTGCACAGGGGATTCATCCCTCGGCACTCAGCGACCGCGGGCTCGGCCCGGCGCTGCGCATGGTTGCGGCGCGGGCTCCCGTGCCCGTCGAGCTCGATGTCACGGACGCATGGCTCGACCCGCCGATCGCTGCCGCGGCCTACTACATCGTCTCCGAGGCGTTGACGAACGTGGCGAAGTACGCGGAGGCGACGCGTGCTGCGGTCCGCGTGCGCGAGACGGGCGACCGCCTCGTCGTCGTGGTCGAGGACGACGGCAAGGGCGGTGCGCATCCGTTCAGCGGCTCGGGCCTCCCTGGGCTTGGCGATCGCGTCGCCGCGCTCGACGGCGTGCTCTTCGTCGACAGCCCGGTCGGAGCCGGAACCCGCATCCGCGCCGAGCTGCCGATCTAGTATCCGCGTCGTGTGCTTCGACGCCGATTCCGAGCCACCGATCCCGCGCCTCGCCGGCGCCTCCGTGTCGCATGAATCGCTGACACTCCGAGCTGCCGACGGCAATGAGCTCGCGGCGTTTCTCGCCACCCCGGAGGCGGCGACCGCGACCGGGGTCGTGATCCTCCCCGACGTCCGCGGGCTCTACCACTTCTACGAAGAGCTCGCGCTGCGCTTCGCCGAGCGGGGGCACGCTGCGGTTGCGATCGACTACTTCGGGCGGACGGCCGGCGTCAGCCAGCGTGGCGACGACTTCGAGTACGGACCGCATGTCGACCAGACGACGGACGACGGCGTCCAGGCCGACGCGCACGCCGGCGTCGAACGGCTACGGGCGCTCGGCGTCTCGTCTGCGTTCAGCGTCGGGTTCTGCTTCGGCGGGCGCGCCTCCTGGGTCGCTGCGGCATCGGGTCACGGTCTGAGCGGCTCGGTCGGCTTCTACGGCTCGCCGACGCGGCAGCGCGGCGGCCCGAGCGTGATCGAGCGCGTCGCCGCGATCGACTGCCCGATTCTCGCCTTGCAGGCCGGTGATGACGCCGGGATCACGGCCGCGGACAACGAGGCGTTCGAGCAGGCGCTCACCGGCGCCGGCATCGACCACGACCTTGTCGTCTTCGACGGTGCGCCACACAGCTTCTTCGATCGCAAGCAGTCCGAGTTCGCCGACGCGTCAGCCGACGCCTGGCGCCGCACGCTCGCGTTCATCGACGCGCACGCGTGATCCTGGCGATCGACCAGGGGACGACGGGCACGACGTGCCTGGTCGTCGACGATGAGTTGAATGTGCTCGGTCGCGGCTACCGCGAACTGGAACAGCGGTTCCCGGAGCCCGGCTGGGTCGAGCACGACGCCGACGAGATCTGGCTCGGGACGCTGGCGGCAGCCGCGGAGGCTCTCGGCGACGCCGGCACCACCGCGCACGAGCTCGACTCGATCGGGATTGCCAACCAGCGCGAGACGACTGTCCTCTGGGAGCGCGCGACGGGACGGCCGGTGGCGCCGGCGATCGTCTGGCAGGACCGGAGGACGGCAGCACGCTGCCGCACCCTCGACTTCGAGCTCGTGCGCGAGCGGACCGGGCTCGTGCCCGACCCGTACTTCTCGGCGACGAAGCTCGAGTGGCTACTGCGCGACCGCCCCCAGGCCGGCCTCGCGTTCGGCACCGTCGACTCGTGGCTCGTCTGGCAACTGACGGGCGGTCAAGTCCACGTCACTGACCGGACGAACGCATCGCGAACGCTCCTCTGCTCGCTCGAGGCCGTCGACTGGGACGACGAGCTGCTGGCGCTGTTCGGAGTCGAACGAGAGCTGCTGCCGCAGATCGTCCGGTCGGACGCCGACGTCGGCGAGGGCGAGCTGTTCGGCGCGCGCGTCCCGATCCGCGGCCTGGCGGGCGACCAGCAGGCGGCCCTCTACGGGCACGGCTGCCATACCGCGGGCGAGGGGAAGGTGACGTACGGGACGGGCAGCTTCGTGCTCGTCCATTCCGGAATCGACGTGCCGCAGCCGCCTCACGGGCTGCTCGCAACCGCAGCGGTCGACGGGTACGCGCTCGAGGGCGCGGTGCTCGTCAGCGGTGCGGCGCTGCAGTGGCTGCGCGACGGCCTCGGCGTGCTTGGCAGCGCGGCCGAGAGCGAACTCCTGGCCCGCAGCGTCGACTCGACCGGCGGCGTCGTCTTCGTCCCGGCGCTCACCGGGCTCGGCTCACCCTGGTGGGACCCGGACGCGAGAGGGCTCGTGATGGGCCTCACCCGCGGGACGACGCGCGCGGAGCTCGTGCGCGCGGCCCTCGAGGCGATCGCGCACCAGGTGGCCGATGTCGTCGAGGCGCTGCCATGGCGTCCGACGGCGCTACGGGCCGACGGCGGCGCGAGCGCTAACGGCTTCCTACTGCAGCACCAGGCAGATCTCCTCGGTATCCCCGTCGAAGTCGCCGCCGACCTCGAGACGACGGCACTCGGGGCGGCCGCACTTGCGTCTCGAACGCAGGCGAGAGTGCGCACCGGCGCCCGCTACGAGCCGCGGCTGTCGGCCGACGAAGTCGCCTGCCAACGCCAGGCCTGGAACGACGCGGTGAACCGAACACGCTCTTAACGGGAAGTTCTTAGGTGGGAGAGGCATCCTTACGTCTCCAACGAGCGAGGAGGTCGAGCGTGGAAGAGAGCGGAGGCTCACTCGAACAGGCGCTGTTCGAGATCCGGCGGGTGATCGCCGGCCAGGAGGAGATGCTCGAGCGGGTGCTGGTCTGCCTGCTCGCGGGCGGGCACGTCCTGATCGAGGGCGTTCCAGGTCTCGCGAAGACGCTGACGATCAAGACTGCGGCTGCCGTGCTCGGCGGCTCGTTCCAGCGGGTCCAGTTCACGCCGGACCTCGTTCCGTCCGACCTCGTGGGCACGCGCGTCTACCGGCCGGATCGCACCGAGTTCGAGACCGAGCTCGGGCCGGTCTTCTGCAACTTCCTGCTCGCCGACGAGATCAACCGCGCACCGGCCAAGGTGCAGTCGGCCCTGCTCGAGGTGATGCAGGAGCGGCAGGTGACGATCGGACACAACACGTATCCGGTCCCCGAGCCGTTCCTCGTCCTCGCCACGCAGAACCCGATCGAATCGGAAGGCACCTATCCGCTGCCCGAGGCGCAGGTCGACCGTTTCATGCTCAAGGTGCTCGTCGACTACCCGGCGCACGACCAAGAGTTGACCGTGGTCGCGCGCTCGCTCGAAGCGAGCCCCGTGCTCGAGCAGGTGCTCTCGCTCGACGAGCTCAAGGCGCTCCAGGCTCAGGCTGCGGCGGTGTACGTCGATCCGGCCCTGATCAGCTGGACGGTCGACGTCGCGACCGCGACGCGGCGGCCGCGGGAGCACGGGCTGAACGAGATCGCGGACTACATCGCCTACGGCGCGAGCCCACGCGGTCCGATCAGCCTCGTCGCGGCCGGGCGTGCGCTGGCTCTGATTCGCGGCCGTGACTACGTCGTTCCCGCCGACCTCGAGGCGCTCGTCCGCGACGCGTTCCGTCACCGGCTCGTGCTCTCGTACCGTGCGCTGGCCGAGGAAGTGGCACCGGACGCGATCCTCGACTCGGTGCTCGCGACCGTCCCGGCGCCCCAGATCGATCTCGGACGGCGAACGGCGGCCGCGTAGCCCGACGTGACCGCGACGGCCACCGATCCGTTCGCGCCGACCCGGACGCCGGACCGTCCCGGGCCGGGACCGCTCTCGACATCGTCGCTGCGAGCGCTCGAGCTCTCCGTCGGGCGGCGGGTCGACGGGTTGCTCGCGGGCGACTACCGCTCGGCGTTCGCCGGCGTCGGCAGCGAGCTCTGGCAGGTGCGACCGTACGAGCCGGGCGACGACGTGCGCCGGATCGAGTGGAACGTCACCGCCGGACCGGCGTCACACACGTTCGCGTCGAGTTGGCCGAGCGGGTGCTCGTCACGTGGCTCGTCCTCGACGCCTCAGCGTCGATGGCCTTCGGGACCGGTGACCGGCGCAAGGCCGACGTCGCCGAGGGAGTCGCCGTGGCGGTCGGCTACGCGGCCACACGGCGCGGGAACCGCCTCGGGACAATCGCTTTTGGCGCCGAGGCCAGCGTCGAGCGGCCGAGGCAGGGCCGGCGAGCGCTGCTCGAAGTGCTCCGGCTACTGCGCGAGCTGCCGCCCGGGGGAAGCGGCTCGCTGCGCGGTGCGCTCGAGCTCGCGGATCGCGTGACCACGCAGCGCGCGCTCGTGATCGTCGTCTCCGACTTCCGTGGCGCGCCCGACTGGCGGCCACCGCTGCTGCGTCTCGCCGGCCGGCACACCGTTCTGGCGGTCGAGGTGCGTGATCCGCGCGAACAGGAACTGGCAGACGTCGGCGAGTTGCGGCTCGTCGATCCGGAAACGGGCCGGCAGCTCCGCGTCGACACCGGCGACCGCAAGCTCCGCGAGCGGTACGCGGTCGCCGCAGCCGCCGAGCGCACGAACCTGAAAGCCGGACTCGCGTCGGCCGGGGTCGCCCACGTTCCGCTGTCGACCGATGGTGACTGGCTCCGTCCGCTCGCAGCCTTCCTGCGCCGGGGTGGACGGGGCCGGTGAGCTTCTCGAACCCAACCTTGCTCGTCGTGCCTCCTCGCGGTTCCGCTCGCCGCCGCGTGGTATCTGTGGTTCGACCGGCGCCGCGACCAGCGTGCAGCGGCGTGGGCGCCCGTCTCGCTGTTGCCGAACATGGTCAAACGGCCGCCCGCCTGGCGCCGGCACCTCCCGATCGCGCTGCTCCTGCTCGGGGCCACGTCGCTGCTCGTCGGATTCGCACGGCCGCAGACGTCGATTCGCGTCAAACGCCAGGACGCCACGGTGATCCTCGTGCTCGACGTCTCCGGCTCGATGGCGGCCCGGGATTCGAATCCGACGCGCCTCGGTGCGGCTCGAGCCGCGGCGCAGCGCTACGTCGACCAGCTGCCGAAGGGCTACCGGATGGCGCTGATCACGTTCTCCGACCACACGACGCTGTCGGCAGCTCCGACCCACAACCTTTCGCTCGTACGAGCTGCGATCGCACGCGCACGAACCGGGCCTCAGGGCACCGCTCTGTCCGACGCGGTGGCCCGTGCGGTCACGGTCGGGCGATCGGTGCCGGCGAAGAAAGGCAAGCGGCCACCGGCCGTGATCGTCGTCTTCTCCGACGGGGGCCAGACCGCGGGCCGGGTCACGCCGGAACAGGCTGCGCAGCGGGCTGCGAGCGCACACATTCCGGTCACTGCGGTGGGGGTCGGGACACCCGACGGGGTCGTGCAACAGCCGGTCAAGGGCGGGTATACCGAACGGATCCAGGTCCCGACCCAACCGGGGGTGCTCCAAGCGATCGCGAAGCTCAGCAGAGGGCAGTACGTGAACGGCATCCGCGCTGTCGACGTCAAGTCGACCTACGCGGAGCTCGGCTCTCGCGTCGGCCACACGCACAAGACGGTCGAGGTGACACCGATCGCAGCAGCGGGCGGCCTCGCGTTCATGCTCGCGGGGGCATTCCTCTCCGGGCTGTGGTTCCGGAGGCTCGTATGAGGGCCGTGTTGGTCACGGCCACGGCGGCGCTCGCGCTCGCGGCGCTCACCACCTCGGCAAGCGCGGCGACGGGCGAATGCCGCGGCATCACGGCCTGCATCCCGGTTGCAGGGCCCTGGGTGCTCGTGCCTGCGCACGGACGGGCGACGTACCTCCTCTCCTGCCCGGGCGGGCGCAGCGTCGTCGGCGGCCTCGACGCGCAGGCGAGCTCACGGTCAGTGCGCGTGTCGTTCGACGCTCGCCTCGGAGCGCCGGTCGCCCCCGGCGTGACGACCACTCGCTACGCGCTCTTCCGGGCCGTCTCGACCTCCGGTCAGGCGCAGACGTTCCAGCCGCGGCTCGGGTGCATTCCCGTGCGCGGCGGCGGCGGCCGCTCGACGGTCTCTGCCCGCGTGACGCCGGTCGGCCCGGCGCTCGAGTTCAGGTCGCGGATCGTGATCATCGGTCCGGGCCAGGTTCGATTCGCGAAGGTGGCCTGCCTGCCGAGCGAGCAGCTCGTCGGGGCGTGGCACGCGACGGCGTTCCGGGTCAAGCAGCCGCCGAAGCTCGGAGCGAGCACGTTCGTCGACGTCACGCGCACCGTCTCCGGTCGTCAAGTCGTCGCGACGGCGACGGCCACCGACGGGCTGTCGATCGACGTGCATCCGGTGGTCCAGGTCGGAGCGGAGTGCGCACCGTGAGCTTCGTCTGGCCCTGGTTCCTGGTCGTGCTGTTGCTCGTGCCGCTGACGTTCCTCTACGCGGTGTGGCTCGACCGGCGCCGCTCGAAGTATGCAGTCGCGTTCACGAATCTCGACGTGCTCGCGTCGGTGGCGACGAGCCGGCGCCGCCCATGGCGGTGGCTACCGCTGCTGCTGCTCCTGCTCGCGCTCGCGTCGGCGTCTGCGGCGCTCGCTCGACCGAAGGCGAAAGTCTCGGTGCCTGCCGACCGCGCCACGATCGTCCTGCTGGTCGACGTCTCCGGCTCGATGCGGGCCGACGACGTCAAGCCGACGCGGCTCGGCGCCGCCCAGGCTGCGATGGACATCTTCGCCGACAAGGTCCCGAAGGGCGTGAAGGTCGGGCTCGTCTCGTTCAGCAGCTCGGCCCGACCTGCTCGTGATTCCGACCACCGACCGATCGGTGCTTCACGAAGGCGTCGACCTGCTCATCCCAGAGGCCGGCACGGCGATCGGCGACGGGCTCGGCGAGGCGGTGCAGGTGACGAGAACAGCGCTGGCCGGTGTGCCGAAGGGCAAGGACGGCAAGCTGCCGGCAGCGATCGTCCTGCTCTCGGATGGAGCGCAGACGCGTGGCGTCCTGACCCCGCTACAAGGTGCGGCGCGCGCCCACAACGCGGGGATCCGCGTCTTCACCGTCGCGCTGGGAACACCGAACGGGACCTTGAACGGTGTCGGTGGCGGCCCGTTCGGCGGATACGGCGGCGGTTTCGGCGGTCAGGGACGCTTCCCGGTGCGGCCCGACCCGGTCACGCTCGCAGCGATCGCCCGCGCAACCGACGGTCAGTCGTACGAGGCCAAGACCGCCTCGAAGGTGCAGAACGTCTACAAGCAGCTTGGCGCCAGCATCGCGACCCGATCCACCACTCGCGAGGTTTCGTCGTGGTTCCTCGGGATCGCCGCGTTGCTCCTGTTCGCCTCGCTAGGCGCCGCGCGCATCACCGGCGAACGCCTCCCGTAGCGGACACGACACCGATCGAGCTGTCGAACCGGTGGAGGGCGCCGGCGACGTCGGCGCCGGTCGACCCTCCACCGAGAACGAGCAGTGCAGGGGCTACGCGAGCCCGTTTGCCTTCAGGAACGCTTTCGCGATCTTCGCCGCAGGCTGCTTGTCGACGTAGAACGCCTTGTTCATCGCGATGATCGCCGGCAGCGTCAGCTTCGCCGACACCGCATTCACCGTCGATGTGAACTTCGATCCGAGTGCGGTCGCCACCGACGTCTTCACGATCGGTGCGACGTTCTGGAAGCCCGTGACGTGCTTCGGATCGGCGAGCACGGTGTACTTCGAGGGCTTCGCAAGCGGCGGGTCGGTCGAGAAGACGTCGGCTGCCTGCACCTTGCCAGCGTCGAGCGCGGCGTACGCCGAGATCCCGGCCAGCGGGACGAAGCTGACGCTCTTCAGGCTGTAGGCCCTCGTGTACCCCGGCAGACACGTGTTCCGTGTCTTGCACTCGGGGAAGCCACCGAATTTGACCTTGCCGGCCTTGTTCAGGTCGCTGATCACCTTGAGGCCGTACTTCTTCGCCGTCGCGTTCGTAACGGCGACCACGTCGGTGTCGTAGAACGGCGTCGGCTTGAGCAGCGTGTAGCCCTTCGCGCCTTCGAGTTTGCTCGCGAGCGCGTAGGTGGCAGCGGCCGTCTTCGGAGAGGAGGTGTGATGGAAGACGTCCTGAACGATCACGCCCGTGTACTCCGGGTACATGTTGATCTTGCCGCTGGTGAGCGAGGTCTGGATCAACTCGGTCGAGCCGATGTTCTCCTTGTACGTGACCGAGAAGCCCTTCGCTTCGAGTGCCTGCTTGTAGAGCTGTCCGAGGATGTATTCCTCGCCGAAGTTCTTGGTGCCGAGGACGACCGTCGTCCCGGCCGAGTGTGCCGGCCGCGCGAACGCGGCCGCCAACAAGCCGATCACAATCGCGACACCGAGGGAAATCGCGAATGCCGCCTTGGCGGCACGGCGCGTGTGCTTGCGGATCACTTCAACTCCTTTCAGATGGGTCACCGATGACACTAGTACGGCGAAGGCCCTTCGGCGTTACAGCGATCTCCAACCCGAGTAGGCCTGTGAAGACGAGCGCCGACAGGAGCATCACGCAGAGGGATGCTCCGAGGACGCCGGAAAGGCGGTAACTCGCCTGGTTGACGATGATGTCACCGAGACCTCCGCCGCCTGCGATCGCGGCGATCGGGGCGGTCGCAACGACGGTCACGGCGGCGATCCTGATGCCGGTGAAGAGCAGCGGCACCGAGAGCGGCAGCTCGACGCGTCGCAGGATCTGGAGGCCGGTCATGCCCATCCCGCGGGCCGCCTCGACGGCATCTCGATCGACTTCATCGATGCCGTAGAACGCGTTCGTCAGCATCGGTCCGGTCGCGAGCACCGCCAGCGCGACCATGTTGTTGACGAAGCCGATCCCGAGCACGGTCAGGAAGGCCGCGATCAGGACGAGACTCGGCAGCGCACGACCGAAGATCGACGCGCCGATCGCCACACCCGAGCCGCGGTGGAGGTGACCCAGCGCGATCCCGAGCGGCAGCGCGACGGCGGCCGCTATCCCGAGCGCTGCGGCGGACAGCGCCAGCTGCTCGAGCGCCTTGTGGAGCAACAGGCCGGGGTTGTCGCCGATGAACCGGAACGCGTCGACGAACGTGTGGAGGTTGGCGGCGTCGGCGAGCGTCATGCGCGGCTCCACGGCACCAGCACGCGACGCAACAGGATCAGTGCCGAGTCACAGGCGATCGCGAGCGCGACGGCGAGGGCGCCTGCCGTGTAGATCTCGGTCTTGAACGGCGTCGGCTCCTTGAGCGCCAGGAAGATCGGATAGCCGAGACCCTTCGGGAGCAGGAACGCAGCGATCGTGGCGATCGAGATCGTGGAGACGACCGCGATCCGAAGCCCGCCGATGATCGCCGGGACCGCCATCGGCAACTCGACGCGGAGCAGGATCTGGCGGCGCGTGAGGCCCATGCCGCGCGCGGCCTCGAGCACGTCGGCTGGGACGCCGCGGAGCCCGGCCATGATGTTCGGGAAGAGGATCACGAGCGTGTACGAGACGAGCGCGATCTCGACCGTCGAGGACCGATGCCCGTGAACGGGACGAGCAGTTGGAAGAGCGCGAGGCTCGGGATCGTGTAGAGCAGGGCCGAGCCGATCCCGAAGGGCTGTTCGAGGCGGCGCAGGCGGTGCGCGATCAGCGCCAGCGCGAGCGCCAGGACGAAGCCGATGCCGACGGCGATCGCCGTCAGCACAATGTGCTGGAGGAGTGCGGGCGCAAGCGTGTCGTGCCAGTGCTCGCGGACCCAGTCGGCGCAGAAGACGTGGTCTCCCTGCACGCACGAGCTCCCGTGCCCGAAGGTCGGGATCACCGTGTCCGCGACGACGACGCTCACAGGAGGGCTCCGGCGTCGCCGAGATGGAAGACCCCGAGCACGCGCTCGCCGTCCTTCACGAGCACCGCGTCGGTGTCGCTCTCGAGCATCAGCGACACGGCGTTACGAAGCGTCGTCGTCGGTGGAGCGGTCACCGTCGGCTCGAGATCCGGCACGTTCGGCTGCAACGGCACGTCGGCGAGCGTGCGTAGGGCGAGCCGCCTCAAGGCCCGGTCGTCGCCGACGAACTGCGCGACGAAGTCGTCGGCCGGGTGCGCGAGGATCGCGTCGGGCGTGTCGTACTGCGCCAGCACGCCGCCCTGGCGGAGGATCGCGATCCGATCGCCCATCCTGATCGCCTCGTCGACGTCGTGGGTGACGAAGATCACCGTCTTGCCGACGTCGCGATGGAGGCGAATCAGCTCGTTCTGCAGACGGACCCGCGTGATCGGATCGAGCGCGCCGAACGGCTCGTCCATCAAGAGCAGCGGCGGGTCCGCGGCGAGGGCGCGCGCGAGCCCGACCCGCTGGCGCTGCCCGCCGGACAGCTGGGCCGGATAGCGCTTGGCGTCGCCCGCCTCGAGCCCCACCAGCTCGAGTAGCTCGTGGCTTCGCTCGACGATGCGCTTCTTGTTCCAGCCGAGCAGCCGCGGCACGACGCCGATGTTGTCCCCCACGGTCATGTGCGGGAAGAGACCGATCTGCTGGATCACGTAGCCGATGCCACGGCGCAGCTCGACGAGCGGCAGGTCACGCACGGACCGTCCGTCGATCCGGATGTCTCCCGTGTCGAACGGGATCAACCCGTTGACCATCTTCAGGGCGGTCGTCTTGCCGCCGCCCGAGGGGCCGACGAGGACGCAGAAGGCGCCGGCCGGGATCTCGAGCGTCAGGTCGTCGAGCGCCGCCTGGTCGCGTCCTGGGTAGCGCTTCGTGACGTGGTCGAAGACGATCTCCGCCGCAGTGTGGTTCGTGCTCACGTGCGGTTCCTGATCCCCGCGAGTCCAATGGCGCCGCCTGCGGCGACGAGTGCGGCGGTGATCGCCATCGACAGGTGAAACCCTGACAGGTCGAGCGAGTTGGTGCTGCCCGCGGCGGCCGCACCGAGCACGGCGATCCCGAGCAGGCCGGCGACGCGGGCGACCGCGTTGTTGACGCCGCTTGCGACCCCGGCGTCGCTCTCGCCGGCGTCCGCCAGCACCGTCGCGGTCAGGGGCGCCACGGTCATCGAGAGGCCGACCGAGAAGACGAGCAGCGTGGGGAGGAGCTCGGTCCAGTAGGAGAACTCGTGGCCGAGCCGGAGCATCGGCAGCAGCGCCGCTGCGGCGATCAGCGGCCCGGCCCCCATGAAGAGGCGCGGGCCGAACCGCATCGAAAGGCGGCCGATCCGCGGGGAGAGGACGAACATCACGAGTGTGATCGGGACCAGCGCGAGCCCGCTGTCCAGGGCCGAGTACCCGGCGATCTGCTGCAAGTAGAGGACAAGGAAGAAGGTCAGGGTCGAGAGGCCCGCGTACACCGTCAGCGTCTCGAGGTTCGCGAACGAGAAGTTGCGCCGCCGGAAGAGCCGGAGCGGCAGCATAGGGTGGCGTGCACGCCGTTCCCAGAGGGTGAACGCGACGAGCAACGCGAGGCCGCCGAAGAGGGTCGCCAGGATCCACGGATCGCTGAAGCCGCGTCGAGGCGCTTCGATCAGTGCGAAGACGGGACCGGCGAGACCTGCGGCGCAGAGGACGCCGCCCACGACGTCGACGCGTGCGCGTCGACCCTCGTGGTGGTGCTTCGGCACGGCGTAGGCGACCAGCGCGGCCGTGGCGATGGCGAACGGCACATTGACGATGAAGATCCAGCGCCACGACACGTGCGTGACCAGCCAGCCGCCGGCCAGCGGTCCGATCACGAAGGCGATCCCCGTCCACGCTGTCCACGCGCCGATCGCCGCGCCCCGTTCCTCGCCTTGGAACGTCGCCGTGATCACCGCGAGCCCGGCCGGGGTCAGCAGCGCAGCCGTGACCCCCTGGAGGCCGCGGGCGAGGATCAGCGCCGTGCCGTCGGGTGCGGCGGCGCACAGGATCGATGCCAGTCCGAACGTGACGATGCCGATCAGGAACAGACGGCGGGCGCCGAAGAGGTCTCCGAGCGAGCCGCCGACGAGCAGCAGCGAGCCGAGCGTCAGCAGATAGGCGTCGACGACCCACTGCTGCAGGGCGAGGCCGCCGCCGAGGTCGCGCTCGATCGCCGGGAGCGCGACGTTCACCACCGTCGAGTCGACGAAGACGATCACCGTGCCGAGGATGCAGGCGACGAGGATCAGGCGATCGCGCTTCGCCGCGGAGTGAGCGTCAGAGGTCAATGCGGCCAGAACGTACCCTGCGCGCCGGGAATTCCACCGGAACGAGTTGCGCGCGGCGCCCTCCGCGGTGTTCGATAGCGCTCACAGCGAAGGGAGGCGAGCATGAGCGAGTATCAGGTCGTCAAGCTCGACGAGGTCGACGACTGGCTTGGCGACTATCCCGGCGAGATGCGGGGGATCACCTACGCGATCGGCGCCGAGCAGGTGGCGATCACCCACCGCCGGATGCCGCAACACACCGGGAGCAAGGGCTCGTACGCCCATCGTCACAAGACCCAGGAGGAGATCTACTTCGTCCTCGCGGGCAGGCTGCAGTTCAAGCTCGGCGACGAGATCGTCGAGGTCGGGCGGCACGAGGCGATCAGGGTGCCGCCGCAGACCTGGCGTGGGGTGTGGAACGAGGAGCCCGAGGACGCCGAGCTCGTGATCGTCTCGACCCGGATCGACGACCCGACCGGCGACACCGAGAAGCTCGAGAACTTCTGGCCCGCCTGAGGCTGTGCACGAAGACGCAAGTGCCTGGCACCGGAGCAGGGTGCCAGGCACTCGTTCTGCGCCCCAAGTCGAGCGGCGGCTAGTTGCGCCGCGGCACGCGGCGGGTTGCGCGCCTGCGGGCGCCGCCGCGGAGCGACTCGACGTGCGCGTCGCTCAGAATCTTGATCGTGGTTGGATCACTCGGCCGCATTGGGTCCCCCTATCTCTTCACCTCAAGCATCTCTGGCCCGAGTATCTTGATATCAAGAGACTAGCAGTCGAACCTCTTGACGTCAAGACATTTGCTGTCAAGATGTGCGCGTGACCGAGCGCGACCACATCGACCGCTTCCTGGAGCGGCTCGCGTCGCTCGGTCATCCGGACATCGACCTCGAGGTGGAAGCGATCGTCGACCGGATCGGCGGCATCAACCGCCGGATCAAACGGGGCATGGAGGTGACGCTCGCCCAGCACAGCCTGACCCACCCCGACTGGCAGGTGCTGACGACGCTCCGCCTCTCGCGGGCCGACCATCGCAGCTCACCCGGTGACCTCGCGGCCGACCTCGAGCTCTCGAGCGGCGCCATGACGAGCCGGCTCGATCGGCTCGAGCTGGCAGGGCTCGTGCGTCGGCTCCCCGATCCCGACGACCGCCGCGGCATCGTCGTCGAGCTGACAGCGGCGGGGATGAAGGCCTGGGATCAGGCGGCCGGCATCCAGGGCCGCAAGGAGGCGTTCTTCGCGTCGGCGTTGACGAAAGCCGAGCAGAAGAAGCTGAACGACCTGCTGCGCAAGCTGATGCTCGCCTTCGAAGCGGCCGAGCCGCCCGCGAGTTAGCCGACCGCGGCCGTGCGCAGACCGGCGTTGCCGCTGCGTGGGCCGAGCGCGTGGAATGGCTCCGGCGCACGGACGCCCTCGACGCAGTCCGCGACGTACTCGGCGAGTGCCGGGCCATGCTTGAACCCGTGTCCCGAGCCGCCACCGAGCAGCCACCACGAATCGCGTTCCGGATGTTGTGCGAACAGGAAATGGGTGTCGCCGGTCAGCTCGTACTGGCAGACCCGCGAGCCCACGATCGGTGCGTCGGCGAGCGACGGGAACCGCTTCGCGGTGTACGCACGCGCAGCCTGCTCGAGCGCCGGCAGCGGCAGCCGGTCGAGCCGGTCGGGGTCGATCTCGGCACCAGGGACGTCGGGTGCGACCTTCGCGCCGAGGCCGCCGAGCTCGCCGTGCCCGTAGAACGGCTCGTCGTAGTCACAGAAGCCGGGGGTGCCGTTCCACGAGCCGTCGGTGCCGAAGAAGAAGACGTCCCGCCGCGAGATCCGGAGCTCGACCTGCTCGGGGAAGAGCTTCGGCAACCACGCACCGCAGGCCCAGACCACGACGTCGGCCCGAGGCGGGTCGGCCACGACCGCAGCGCCGGTCTCGAGCCGGACGCCGTGGCGGACCCCGTCCTCGACGAGCAGCTGCGTCGCCCGGCGTGCGTAGAGAACACCGGAGTCGGGCTCGTACAGCACGCCGCACAGATCGTCGACGCCGAGCGAGGGGTAGAGGCTGCGGGCGTCATCCGGCGACAGCCACTCGCACGCCACCCCGGCCGCTTCGAGCGTGACGCGGCTCTGTGCCTCGAAGCCGTCCTCGGTCTGGGCGAACCAGGCTACGCCGACCGGCTCCCAGATGTGTGTGCCGGTCTCTTCCTGCAGCTCGAGCCAGAGCGTCCGGGCCCGCTGGGAGAGGTGCGTGTACCACTCGACGTCACCATGAGCGGCGCGCGAGAGACGTGTGTCGCCGCCGGAGCCCGACCGGACGGTGCCCGGCGTGTACTGCTCGACCAAGGTCACGTCGTGACCCCGGCGCGCCAGCTCGCGCGCCGTCGAGGCGCCGAACACGCCCGCGCCGACCACGGTTACCGACGTCACGTGGGGGAGTTGACGGTCAGCGACAACACGTCGGGTCGGTGGTAGTGCCCGGCAGGGTCGAATCGCTGGCGCGCGGCGTGCAGCACGCTCGGCTCGAGGTCGGCGTAGAGGATGCCCTCCTCGTCCCAGAGTGGGCCGGCCAGATACGAGCCGTCGGGTGCGAGGATCGCCGAGCCGCCGCGGTCGATCAGCTCGTTGCCTTCGGCCAGAGGGACGTCTGCCGGGTAGCTCGATGCCCGCTGGAGCGAGCACGACGAGAGGACGAACGCGCGCGACTCGCGCGCGATGTGACGTAGGGATGCGTGCCAGTCGTCGCTGTCGTCGGCGGTGGGCGCGAGGTAGATCTCGACGCCGCGCTCGTAGAGCGCGAAGCGTGCGAGCGGCATCAGATTCTCCCAGCAGATCAGACCGCCGACGAGCGCTGCTCCCGTGTCGGCGGTCTCGAGACCGCGTCCGTCGCCCTGCCCCCAGACGAGTCGCTCGTGATTCGTCGGTACCAGCTTGCGGTGATGAACCGCGAGCCGGCCGTCCGCAGCGAAGATCAGCAACGAGTTGTAGATCGTGCCGCGCTCGCGTTCGTTGACGCCGACCGCAAGCCACACACCGTGGTCACGCGCGATCGCGCCAAGGCGATCCGTATCCGGCCCGGGCACATCGACGGACTGTTCGAGCAGCCGCGCGAACAGCCCGGTGTCGGGCCCGTGAGCGAGGTGGCGGACCCAGCGGTTGGTCGGGTACACCGGCACGAACGCCTCCGGCAGCAGCACCAGCTCGGCGCCGGCCGCCGCCGCCTCGCCGACGAGTCGCTCGAGCTTGGTGATCGTCGCCTCGCGGTTGAAAACCACCGGTTCGGCCTGGACCGAGGCGACGCGGACGGAGGCCTTCATGCCGACAGGCTATGCGCTGTCGAGTGCGGTGCGGAGCTCTGCGACGAGGCGGCCGAGCTCGGACGCCCCCTGCTCGGCGGCCTCGACGGCGGCGGAGCCGACGACGATGCCATCGGCGTGCGCCGCAGCTGCACGCGCCTGCGCCCCCGTCGAGATGCCGAACCCGGCATAGAGCGGTTTCGTGGTCGCCGAACGGGCTCGCGCAGCGAGCGGTGCAAGTGTCGGTGCGAGCTCCGTTCGCGCCCCCGTGATGCCGGTCACGGTCACGAGGTACAACCAGCCGTCGGTCGACTCGGCTGCCAGGCGGAGCCGCTCGTCGGTCGATGTCGGCGCGACGAGCTGGACTCGCCGCGTTTCGGGCCGGACGTCGCTCGGCAGGTCTGCCACGATCAACGACGTCGCGCCCGCGCCCGCCGCATCCACCGCGAAACATTCCCAACCGTATGCGTCGAGGATCGACGAGTAGGTCATCGGGATCAGCGGGACAGCGACGCGCTCGCGTGTCTCCGCCAGCACCTCGAGGCATTGCTTCGTGCGCATCCCCGCCGCCAGCGCCAGCTCGCCTGCACGGCGGATCACCGGCCCGTCGGCGAGCGGATCGGAGAAGGGAAAGCCGAGCTCGACGACGTCTGCACCCGCGTCGACGGCCGCCACCGCCAGCGCTGGCGTCTCGGGCATCGCCATCAGGTAGACGACGAGGGTCTTCTTCACCGGGCGAGGACCTCGGCGAGATCCTTGTCACCGCGGCCCGAGAGGCAGACGACGATCAGCTCCGCCTCGCAATCGAGGACGCGCGCGAGCGCGTGCGACGATTCCAGGGCAGGAACGATGCCCTCGGTCCGGCAGAGGCGGTGGAAGGCCACGAGCGCTTCGTCGTCGGTGCAGGTCACGTACTCGGCCCGACCGCTGTCGCGGAGAAACGCATGCTCCGGTCCGACACCTGGGTAATCGAGACCGGCGGAGATCGAGTGCGCGTCGAGGATCTGGCCGTCGGCGTCGGCGAGTAGCGACGAGCGCGCACCGTGGAGTACTCCGGCGCGGCCGGCGCCGAGCGAGGCGGCGCCTGCGGCCTCGACACCGATCAACCTGACGCCCGCGTCGGGCACGAAGTCGGAGAAGATGCCGATCGCATTCGACCCGCCGCCGACGCAGGCGATCACCGCGTCCGGCAGCCGTTCCTCGGCGGTGAGAATCTGCGCCCGTGCCTCCTGTCCGATCACGCGCTGCAACTCCCTGACGAGCTCCGGATACGGCGCCGGGCCGACGCAGGAGCCGATCAGGTAGTAGCTCGTCTCGACGTTGGCGATCCAGTCGCGGATCGCCTCGCTCGTCGCTTCCTTGAGCGTGCGTGTCCCGAACTCGACCGGTCGGACCTCGGCCCCCAGCAGCCGCATCCGCTCGACGTTGGGCGCCTGGCGACGCATGTCCTCGCTGCCCATGTAGACCACGCACTCGAGCCCGAAGTGCGCGCAGACGGTTGCCGTTGCGACGCCGTGCTGCCCCGCACCGGTCTCGGCGATGATCCGGTGCTTGCCGAGCCGGCGGGCAATCACGCCCTGCCCGAGCGCGTTGTTGATCTTGTGGGCGCCGGTGTGAAGCAGATCCTCGCGCTTCAGATAGACCCGCTGCTCCGGAGCAAACCGAGCTGCGCGCGTCAGCGGTGTCGGGCGGCCCGCGTAGGTCGACAGCAGCCCGTCGAGCTCGGAGCGGAACGAAGGGTCGGCGCGCAGTGACTCCCACGCGCTCGTCAGCTCGTCGAGGGCCGGGATCAGCGTTTCCGGGACGTAGCGCCCGCCGTAGGCGCCGAAGGTGGTGGCGGTGGTCACCGGGCCGCCTCGACCCACGCTCGGACCGCGTCGTGGTCCTTGATGCCGGGGCTCTGCTCCGTCGAGCGCGCGGAGTCGACCGCCCAGGGCCGGACCGCGGCGATCGCCTCGCGAACGTTGTCCGGGCCGAGGCCTCCCGCCAGCATCACGCGGCCGTGAGTGGCGCGCGCCCGCGCGAGGTGCTTCGGGTCCTGCTCCTGCCAGGGCAGGTCGACGACGGTGCCGACCTGCTCGTCGCCGCGGAGCAGCACGGCGTCGCGCGCGCGGTGCCCGTTCTCGCGCGCGTAGAACTGGATCAGGTCGGCGTCCGTCTCCTGTCGCTCGCCGACGAAGACGGCGACCCGTAGGACCGTCTGGGGCGCGTCGAGCACTGTGTCCGTCCGTCGCGGGCTCTCCGCGGCGAGGATGAAGCCGACGAGGTCGGCGCCGGCTTCGACGGCGACGTCGACGTCTTCCTGACGAGTCAGGCCGCAGACTTTGACGAGCGGCCGCGCCACGAGCTCGGCGAGCTTCGCGCCGGGGTCCGGCGCCCGCATCAGCGTCGAGCCGATCAGGACGGCGTTCGCCCCCGCGAGCTCGGCCTCGGCCGCCTGCGCCCGCGACTCGATCGCGCTCTCGGCGATCAGGATCCGGTCGGGCGGAGCGTCGGCGAGCAGCCGCAGTTGGGCCCGCCGGTCGATGCGGAACGTGTCGAGGTCGCGGGCGTTGATGCCGACGATCGGAGCGCCGAGCGCTGTCGCCCGCCGGAGTTCGACGGCATCGTGTGCTTCGACCAACGTGTCGAGGCCGAGCGCGTGCGCGTCTTCGAGCAGCGCGCCCGCGGCCGTGTCCGTGAGGTCGCGCAGGATCAGCAACGCGGCGTCGGCGCCGGCCTCCCGAACGGCGACGAGGTCGTCACGAGTAGTGAAGAAGCCCTTCGCGAGCAGCGGCAGGGACGTCGCTGTTCGCGCCGCGCCGAGGTCGGCGAGCGTCCCGCCGAAACGTTCGTCGACGAGCACCGACATCGCGCGCGCTCCGGCGGACTCGTACGCGCGGGCAACGACGGCGACGTCGCCATCCGGGCGCAGGTCGCCGGCCGAGGGCGAGCGGCGCTTGAACTCAGCCACTGTGCCGAAGCCAGGTTGGGCCAGCGCGGCCTCGAACCTCACGTGCCGCCTGCCTGCCGAGAGAACGCAGCGAGCGCTTCGAGCCGCTCGCCTGCGGCGCCCGAGTCGAGTGCCTCGCGCGCGACGGCGAGCCCGGCGGCGAGGTCAGGCGCGTGCCCGGCGGCGGCGATCGCTCCCGCGGCATTGAGCAGGATCGCGGCCCGTCGGCCGCCGTTAGCGCCCGCGAACACGGCGCGGATGCCGGCGGCATTCTCGTCTGCCGTGCCACCACGTAGCTCGGCCGGGTCGCAACGGGCGATCCCGAGCTCGAGCGGGTCGAGTTCCCGCCGGTGCACGTCGCCGTCGACGACCTCGCAGATGAGGTTCGGTCCCGCCGGCGACAGCTCGTCGATCCCGCCGAAGCCGTGGACGACGAAGGCGCGGCGGGCCCCGAGGCGGGCGAGCACGTCGGCGATCACCGGGACGAGGTCGGCGGAGTACACACCCACGACCTGCGCGCGCGCCCCTGCGGGGTTCGTCAGCGGTCCCAGCACGTTGAACACGGTACGGGTTGCGAGCTCGGTGCGAACCGGGCCGGCGTGCCTCATCGCCGGATGATGGGCCGGCGCGAACATGAACCCGAAACCGAGCTCATCGATCGAATCGGCTATGCGTGCCGGGGACAGGTCGAGCTCGAAGCCGAGGCGTTCGAGCACGTCGGCGCTCCCGGACAGCGACGACACGGCGCGGTTGCCGTGCTTCGCGACGCCGGCGCCGGCGGCGGCGGCGACGAGTGCCGCTGCGGTCGAGATGTTGAACGTCCTCCCGCCGTCGCCGCCCGTGCCCGCCGTGTCGACCAGGTCGTCGCGTTTCGGCCGGACGGGCACGACGTGGTCGCGCATCGCTTCCGCCGCTCCGGCGATCTCGTCGGCGGTCTCGCCCTTCAGCCGCAGCGCGACCAGGAAGCCGCCGATCTGAGCCGGGGTTGCGCCGCCCGCCATGATCGAGTCCATCACTCGGCGGGTCTCGTCGCGCGAGAGGTCCTCGCCGTCGAGCAGCTTGGCGAGCGCGTCCTGGATCATGCGAGGAAGTTCTTGATCAGATCGAGGCCTTGCGGCGTCAGCACCGACTCGGGGTGGAACTGCACGCCGTCGAGCGGTAGCCCGCGGTGGCGAACGGCCATCACCTCGCCGTCGGCGGCCGTGGCCGAGACCTCGAAGACCTCCGGCACGCTCGTCGCCGCGAGCGAGTGGTAGCGGCCGGCTTGGAAGTCGTCGGGGAGGCCGGCGAAGATGCCGCGCCCGTCGTGGGAGATCGAGGCCGCCTTCCCGTGGACGAGCTCGCGCGCCCGGCCGACCTCGCCGCCGTAGAGCTGCACGATCGCCTGGTGTCCCAGGCAGACGCCGAGTGTCGGCACGCGCTCGCCCAGGCGGCGCAGGATCGCGGGCGTCTCACCGGCGTTCTCCGGCCGGCCGGGGCCGGGGGAGATGACGAGGTGGGAGGGGGCGAGCCGTTCCGCCTCGTCGGCCGAGACGTCGTCGTTCCGCCGCACGAGCACGTCTGCGCCGAGCTGACCCAACAGGTCGGCGAGGTTGTAGGTGAACGAGTCGTAGTTGTCGACGAGCAGGATCATGGACGCAGCTCCGCAGCATCGAGGGCGGCTTCGAGTGCAGCAAGCTTGTTCAGGCACTCCTGATGCTCTGCGCCGGGATCGGAGTCGGCGACGATACCGCCACCAGCCTGAAGGTAGGCGCGTCCGTCGCTCAGTCGCACCGTGCGGATGGCGATGCAGGTGTCCAGGCCGAGCCCGGGGGCGTGGTAGCCGACGACACCCGCGTAGGTGCCGCGACGGTAGCTCTCCAGCTCGGAGATGATCTGCATCGCCCGTACCTTGGGGGCGCCGGAGACCGTGCCGGCGGGGAACGTCGCCCGCAGCACGTCGAACGGGGTGACGCCGTCACGCAGTTCGCCGGCGACCTCCGAGACGAGGTGCGTGACGTGTGAGAAGCGCTCCGGCTCGAGGAGCCGCTCGACGTGGACCGTTCCGGGCACGCAGACGCGCGAGAGGTCGTTGCGTCCCAGGTCGACGAGCATCACGTGCTCGGCGCGATCCTTGTCCGACGCGAGCAGGCGCTCTGCGTCGCCCGGGCCGCGCTCGGTCGTACCTGCGATTGGATTCAAGCTAGCCCGCCGTCCCTCGACCTTCACATGCGTCTCCGGCGACGAGCCGACGAGCGCGAGTGAGCCCAGCTCGAGCAGGAAGAGGTACGGGGAGGGGTTGATGCGGCGGAGCGCGCGGTAAACGGCGAGCGGCGATGCCGAAGTGGGTCGCTCGGCGCGCTGCGACAGCACGATCTGGAACGCATCGCCGTCGCGGATCAGTTCCTGCGCACGGCGCACGCGTCGCTCGTGCTCGGCGCGATCGGGCCGGCGCGTCGTGACGCCGTGTGTGGCGACCGGCTCGTCGGCGACGGTCACCGGCTGTTTCAGCGTGGCCTCGATCAATTCACTGTCGCCGTGCAGGACGTCCGCCGTTCCCGTGACGTGGTCGAAGCGCAGGAAGACGTCGGCGACGACGAACCGGCTCTCGGGCACGTCCGGCCCGTCGTCCGGCAGGGCCACGGTCGGTTCGAGCGTCGCAACGTGGTCATAGCCGAGGTAGCCGACCACAGGTGCGTCGATCGTCTCGGCCTCGGCGAACGAGACGAGCCGGGTGCCGTAGCCGACGAACGAGTGCCGCCCGAGCCGGCCCTGGTCGACCGACTCGAGCAGGAACGACGCGTGACCGTTTTCGCGCAGCTGCAGGTAGGCCGCGAGCGGCGTGACGAGGTCGGTGTCGATCGAGGCGAGGACGGGCGAAGGGACTCCTGCTTGAATGCGCAAGCGTATGCGGGCCCCCGACCTCTTGCAGGCGCTCCTCGAAGCGCCAGGCCCGTCGGGGCACGAGGAGGAGCCGACCCGGATCTGGCGCGAAGCCGCGTCGGCCTTCGCGGCTGTGACCTCCGACACGCTGGGCACCTCGTTCGCGCGGGTTCGCTCGCCGCGGTCCGACGGGGCGACCGTGGCGCTCGTCTCTCACATCGACGAGGTGGGAGTGACCGTGACGAACGTCGAGGACAACGGCCTGCTCTCGTTCACGACCGTCGGTGGGATCTCGCCCGAGACGCTGAGCGGTCAGCGGGTCCAGTTCCTGACGCGCGACGGCAGCAACGTTCCGGGCGCGATCGGCCGCAAGCGCCTGTCGCCGGAGGAACGACGTGAAGCGCCGCGGGTCGAGCTGGCGGATCTGCACATCGACATCGGTGCGTCATCGCGCGAGGAAGCCGAGCGGATCGTGCACGTCGGCGACGTGGCCGTCTGGAACGGAGCGCCGGCCGAGCTTCCGAACGGCCGGGTGATGTCGCGTTCGCTGGACAACCGGCTCGGGGCGTACGTCGTGCTCGAAGCGGCGCGGCGACTCGGCGAGCTGGGCGGCGAGCTCGCAGTCGACGTCGTCGCAGTTGCCGCGACGCAGGAGGAGATCGGCAGCTTCGGTGCGCGGGCGGCCGCCTACGGCCTCGAGCCCGCGGTGGCGATCGCCGTCGACGTGACACCGGCGACGGACTCTCCGGGCGGCGATCCGCGCCGGGCCGGCCGTGTCGAGCTCGGGATGGGCGCGATGATCGCGCGAGGCCCGACGCTCAACAAGCTCGTCTCGCAGTTGCTCGCCGACGCGGCGGAGGCCGAGGCGATCCCACACGGGTTCGAGGTGTACACGCGGCAGACGGCGACGGACGCCGACGAGTTCCACAGCGCCCGCGCGGGTGTCCCGACCGGCCTGGTCTCGATTCCGATGCGCTACCTGCACACGCCGAACGAGCTGAGTGCGCTCGACGACGTGGAAGCCGTGATCCGCCTGCTGGTCGCCGCCACGAAGCGCCTCGAGCCGGGCGCGTCGTTCGTGCGCTGAGCGCCGGCCGCGAACTTCCGGTGTCTGACACCGGAGGTGGCCGATGCGCGGTGCGCTGAGCAGCGGTTTGACTGTCTCGTCACGATCCCGCGCGCCGCGCGTTACACATCTCGGGCCACGGTCGCGGAGCGTCACGAATCGTCCTGACGGTACCCTCCGGCCGTGGCTGAAACTGCTGAACGGAGCGTGATCGTCAGTGCCGTCCGCACGCCGTTCGGGCGGCTCGGCGGGGGCCTCGCCGGCTACCGAGCGACGGAGCTCGGCGCGACCGTGATCAAGGCTGCGCTGGAGCGGATCGGGCTCGAGCCGCACGAGCCGCAATACGCGATCATGGGCCAGGTGCTGCAGGGCGGTGCAGGCCAGGCTCCCGCGCGCCAGGCCGCGATCGGCGCCGGTCTGCCGAAGGAGACGCCGGCCGACACGATCAACAAGGTCTGCGCGTCGTCGATCCGCGCGATCGAGATCGCCGACTCGATGATCCGCGCCGGCGACGTCGACGTCGTCGTCACCGGCGGGATGGAGTCGATGTCGAACGCGCCCTACCTTCTCCAGAAAGCACGGTTCGGCTACCGGCTCGGCAACGGTGAGCTGATCGACTCGATGGTCTACGACGGGCTCACGTCGACCTTCGACCAGTTGCACATGGTCTCGCAGAATTCGAAGGTCGCTCGCGAGCTCGGCATCTCGCGCGAGCACCAGGACGAGTGGGCCGCTCGCTCGCAGGCACGCGCGGCCGCCGCTCAGGACGCCGGCCGGTTCGACGACGAGATCGTCGCCGTCGGCGACGTGATCGCCGACGAGTCGATCCGACGCGACACGACCGTCGAGAAGCTCGCCGCCCTCAAGCCGGTCTTCGATCCGGACGGCACGACCACCGCCGGCAACGCGCCGGGCGTCAACGACGGTGCGAGCTGCGTGATCGTCTGCTCCGAGTCGTGGGCGAAGCAGCGCGGCCTCGAGGTGCTGGCGACGATCCTCTCGCAGGGCTACGTCGCCGACGACTTCGCCTACCTCGCGCGGACGCCCGCGAATGCCGCCGCGATCGCGCTCGAGCGTGCCGGCAAGACGATCGGCGACGTCGACCGCGTCGAGATCAACGAGGCGTTCGCGTCGGTCGCCTGGAACTCGACGCGCCTGCTCGGCGCCGACGAGGAGCAGGTGAACGTGAACGGCGGTGCGATCGCGCTCGGCCATCCGATCGGCGCGTCCGGCGGCAGGATCGTCGGGACGATGGTGCACGAGCTGCGCCGTTCGGGCGGTGGCGTCGGGCTGGCGGCGATCTGCTCCGGCGGCGGCCAGGGCGACGCGCTCCTGCTCGCGGTTTGATCCGGGCCGCCGGGGGCGTGGTCTTGCGCGACGGCCAGGTGCTGGTCGTTCACCGCGCCAGATACGACGACTGGAGCCTGCCGAAGGGGAAGCTCGAGCCGGGCGAAGATTGGGCCGACGCCGCTCTCCGCGAAGTGCTCGAGGAGACAGGCTTCGAGTGTGAGCTCGGCGAGCAGCTCGGCGTCACGACCTACGCACCTTCGGGACGCGACAAGGAGGTGCGGTGGTTCCGGATGACACCGAAGCTCGACACCGGCCACCGTGACGGCGAAGTCGACGAACTGCGCTGGCTCACGGTCGCAGACGCGCTCGAGCTCACGAGCTATGCGGGCGAGCGCGAGCTGCTCGAGACGCTCTTGTAGGCTCGCCGGCGATGGAGTTCGAGCACGTACTCGTCGTCGGCGCCGGACAGATGGGCGCCGGGATCGCCCAGGTGGTCGCTGTCTCGGGGCGGCGCGTGACGATCCACGATCCGTACCCGGGAGCCGTCGAGCGCGGGCTCGCCTCGATGCGGACGAGCCTGACGAAACTCGCCGCGAAGGGAGGCCCGGATCCCGACGAAACGCTCGCCCGCGTCACTGCCTCCGACGAGCTTGCCCCCGCCGACCTGATGATCGAGGCGATCACCGAAGACGCCGCAGCCAAGGAGACGCTGTTCAGGAGCGCCGACGACGTGTTGCCGCCCGCGGCGATCCTCGCCTCGAACACGAGCTCGATTCCGATCACGTCGCTCGCGGCGGCGACCGGCCGGCCCGAGCGCGTGATCGGCATGCACTTCTTCAATCCGGTCCCGGTGCTGAAGCTGGTCGAGGTGATTCGCGCCGTGCAGACGTCGGACGAGACGGCGGCGGCGATCGTGAGGCTCGCGCGAGAGCTCGGCAAGGAGCCCGCCGAGGCGAACGACTATCCGGGGTTCGTCTCGAATCGCATCTTGATGCCGTTCATCAACGAGGCGGCGTACGCGTTGCTCGAGGGCGTTGCGGAAGCGGAGGCAATCGACACGATTGCGCGGCTCGGCTTCGCGCATCCGCTCGGACCACTCGCGCTCGCCGATCTGATCGGGCTCGACACGTGCGTCGCAATCATGGAGGTGCTGCAGAGCGGCCTCGGCGACCCGAAGTACGCGCCCTGCCCGCTGCTCCGGCAGTACGTGCAGGCCGGCCGGCTCGGCCGGAAGTCAGGCCGCGGGTTCTACACCTACTAGGACGCGCGAGCCGAGCGCGTGGCGGGTCTCGGCGAACACGTCGTCACCGAGCGCATACGTGCCGTTGAAGTCGACGGCGCCGTTCACCTCCAGCAGGACCCACGTGCCGAGATCCGACGGCAGCAGGTCGATCCCGACGAGATCGCCGCCGACTGCGGCAGCGGCGCCGAGGGCGATTGCGCGCGCTTCCTCCGGAGGGTTGACCGGCTGGCGCCGCGCGCCGAGCGCCACGTTCGTCCGCCATTCGCCGGGAGCAGCGACCCGCTTGACGGCTCCGACCACGCGACCGCCGGCAACGACCATGCGCAGGTCGTAACCGCGCGGCGCGACGAGCTTCTGTGCGAGTGCGCCGGTTGCGGCGTACCAGGCGCGCTCCCGCAGGATGGCGAGGCCCCGCTCGACGCCCTCCTCGTCGTCGCAGCGAATCACGTCCTCGCCCCACGAGCCGAACCGAGGCTTGAGGACGAGCGGCGGCTCGAGCTCGGGAAGATCCAGCCACGGTGCGATCTGCACGGTGCGCGGATGCGGCAGGTTCGCGGCGTTGAGCACGCTCGCGGTCGCCAGCTTGTCGTGGGCTGCGACGAGCGTCCGGCTTGGGTTCAGCACCGTGACTCCGAGCGCCGCGAGCCGGTCGAGCGCCCACAGGCCAGGCTCAATACCGTCGAGCGTCGGCAGGATGTCGAGGCGACCGAGCGCGATGTCGCCGGGACCGAGTCGCCGGAGGGCTTCTCCTGGCGAGAGAACCGACCCGAGCCGCGTATTGGTCGTCGAGTGGCGGTGCGCGATGACGGCGAAGGTGCACATGGCCGGAATGGTGAGCGAAGCATGCAAAGAGCGAAAGAGCAAGCGGCCACCCCGTCGCCGGATCGTTGCCGATTCGTAACCCCGCCGTTTGGGCCGAGAACGTAGCTTCAGCCGTACCGCTGAGTCGCGCCCTGCATGTGTGGGCCTCGAACGCGGGTGTGTCGTGGGGGCATGGCGCAGTTCGGTCCGGGAGACGCGGGGGGAGTGCTCTCCCGGACCGAACGGTTCTCCGAGAGGACGGTTCTCAGGCAGCCGCGCGGCGCGCTGCGAGCTCGGCGAGCGCGCCGTCGCGCAGGCCACCGCGTACGACCTCGAACGGCACGCCGAGCAGCTCCTGAAGGCCGCTCAGGATGAGCGCCCCCGCGAGCAGCGTTCGAGCGCGCTGCTCCTCGACGCCGAATCTGAGCGCGACGTCTCCAGTCGGAGTGTCGGTGAGCACGTCGATCGCATGGGCAAGCTCGTCGGGCCCGAGTTGGCCCCGTTCGAGTCGCCTGAGCGCCCGCGCGCTGCCACCGACGGCGAGTGCCGACTGGACCGGCGGCGGCTCGAGCCGCTCGACGTACCGGGCGACCTCGGCTCGGGCCAGGCGGACTGCCTTGGCGCCGGGAGGATCCTCGCCGAGCAGACGACTCGTCAGGCGCTGCGAGCCGAGGTCGATCGACTGCGTGTAGCGCGGGCCGGAGCGACGGCTGCCGACGACGAGTTGGGCCGAGCCGCCTCCGACGTCGACGACCGCGACGATGCGACGCGGCGGGGGCGACGCTGCATCGATCGCGCCCGCGAACGCGAGACGTCCCTCTTCGGCAGCGGTGAGGACCCGCACCGGGCACCCCGCCGCGGTCTCGAGCAGCTCTGCGAGGACGTGACCGTTTGCCGCCTGACGGCCCGGGCTCGTGATCAAGACCTCGAGCCGGTCTACCCCCTCGGCCCGGGCGAGGTCGGCGTAACGCCCGACGACATCGGCTGTCAGAGCGAGCTTGTCGGCCGGGATCTCGCCGTGCGCCTCGACGTCGGCGCCGAGCCGGAGCAGCGTCCGCTCGGAGCGGATCGGGTGGGCTGCGCGCCAGACGACCAGGCGCACCGTGTTCGAACCGACGTCGACGACTCCGACGGGCATGGCTCCATGGTGGCGAAGCCATCTGACGGCGCTAGTGAGCACGCGTGAGCCGGCGCGCACGATCGCGCCGGCGCATGAACGTCGCCTGGGCCGATTTCCGCCGGTCTCCCTTGGCAGGTCGGACCCGTTCCCAGGCGCCGTGCCGGTTCAACTCCCAGGCCTGCGAGTTGTCGGCCAGCAACGCCTTGAAGATCGCCTCGAGCTCGTTCCGCGCATGGGTGTCCTCGACGGGGACGACCACCTCGATGCGGTGATCGAGGTTGCGCGGCATCAGGTCGGCGCTGCCGAGGTAGTACGAGCGCGAGTCGTGAGCTTCGAAGCAGTACAGCCGGCTGTGCTCGAGGAAGCGACCGAGGATCGAGCGGACGCGGATGTTGTCGCTCAGTCCCTTGATGCCGGGCACGAGCGTGCAGTTCGCACGAACGATCACATCGATCTCGGCGCCTGCCTGCGACGCCAGGTAGAGCTCGGAGATCACCTCGGTGTGCGTGAGGCTGTTGCACTTGATCCGGATCCGTGCGTGCTTGCCCGCGTCTGCCGCCGCGGCGACCTCGCGGATCTGCTCGATCAGCTTCTTCCGCAGGTTGAACGGCGCCGCCAGGATCTTGCGAAAGCGCTGCGGGCGGCCGAAGCCGGTGACGAAGTTGAACAGGTCGGCGACGTCGGCGGCGATGTCGGGGTCGGCGGTGAACAGGCCGACGTCCTCGTACATGCGCGCGGTCGTCGCGTGGTAGTTGCCGGTGCCGATGTGCACGTAGCGCCGGAGCTCGTCGCCCTCGCGGCGAACGATCAGCGTCGTCTTCGCGTGGATCTTCATGTCCGGGAAGCCGTAGACGACATGGACGCCCGCCTGCTCGAGCGATCGCGCCCAGCCGATGTTCCGCCGCTCGTCGAAGCGCGCCTTCAGCTCCACGACGCAGACGGCCTGCTTGCCTGCCTCCGACGCCTGGATCAGGGCCGGTGCGATCGCCGAGTCCTCGCTCGTGCGGTAGACCGTCGTCTTCAGGGTGACGACGGCGTCGTCGCTGGCTGCCGCGCGAACGAACGCCTCGACGCTGGTCCCGAACGAGTCGTACGGGTGGTGGACGATGATGTCTCGCCGCGCGATCTCGGCGAAGAGTTCGACGGGGTTCTCGTTGATCAGCCGACGCTGCGTGAACGGCACCCACGGCGCGTACTTCAGCTCCGGCCGGTCGAGTGCATAGAGCTGGACGACGTCGGCGAGATCGAGCATCCCGGCGATCGGATAGACCTGGTCGGCCGAGACGGTCAGGGACTCCTGCAGCCGGACGAGCATCTCGCGCGAGATCGAGCTCGAGACCTCCATCCGCACGACTGCGCCGAAGCGCCGCTTGCGCACCTCGGACTCGACCGCCTCGAGCAAGTCGTCGGCGTCGTCCGAGATCTCGGTGTCCCCGTCGCGGGTGAGCCGGAACGACGCCCGCTCCACCACCTCCATCTCGGGAAAGAGCCGCGCGAGGAAATGCCCGATCACATCCTCGAGCGGCACCAGCAAGCCGCGCTCGCCGACTGTGACGAATCGGTCGAGGCCCTCCGGCACCTTGACGCGGGCAAACCGCTCCTCGCCCGCCTCCGGGTCCCGGACGAGCAGCCCCAGGCTCAGTGAGAGACCGGAGATGTACGGGAACGGCTGGCCGGGCCCGACCGCGAGGGGCGTCAGGACGGGGAAGATGTGACGCAGGAACAGCTGCTCGAGCTCGCTGTGCTCACTCTCGTCCAGATCGTCGACCGTGCAGACCCTGATGCCTTCGCGCGCCAGGGCCGGGCAGAGCTCGTTCCGCCAGATCCGGGTCATTTCTCCGGTCAGCGTCAGGGCTGCCCGCCGGATCTCCACGAGCGTCTCCTGCGGTGAGCGCCCATCGCTCGAGCGGACGGCGAGCCCCGTGACGACCTGGTCGTGCAAGCCGGCCACCCGCACCATGAAGAACTCGTCCAGGATCGACGAGACGATCCCGCAGAACTTGACCCGCTCGAGCAGCGGCTCGTCGGGGTCGGCGGCGAGCTCGAGGACGCGCCGCATCAGGTCGATCTGCGACAGCTCCCGGTTGAGCAGAGGCTCGCTCGTCGTGTCAGACACGATGCGCTGGATGGTCGACACGAGCAACTCAGCATAGCCGCGACCGAACGATCAGTCAGGTTTCTGACAGCGCAGTCGTCGGGGCCGGTCCGTATGCTGCCGTCCGTGTCGAACGACCGTCTACTCGCCTTGGGGGCCCTCGTGGTCGGGGTCGTGCTGATCGTGATCGCGATCGTCTACTGGGTCGAGCCGGCCAGCTCGCTGCCGAGCTTCTTCCCGGGCCATGAGGCCGGTTCGTCGCACCACCACGTCAAGCACGGGATCGCTGCGTTCCTGGTCGGGCTCGCCTGCCTCGTCTTCGCGTGGTTCAAGACCGGCCCGAAACGGCCGGTATCGCCGCCCACGTGATCGTCGCCGAGCTGATCTCGTACCCGCAGGCGATCGTCCTCGGGCTCCTCCAGGGCGTCACCGAGCTGTTCCCGATCTCGAGCCTCGGGCACAGCGTGATCCTGCCGAGCCTGCTCGGGTGGGACATCCACCAGAACGACAAGTACTTCCTGACGTTCCTGATCGCGACGCATCTCGCGACGGCGATCGTGTTGTTCGTGTTCTTCTGGCGCGACTGGATGCGCATCCTGCGCGGGCTCGGCCGGTCGCTGCGCGACCGCGGTATCGACCCGAACGACTCGGACGCGAAGCTCGGTTGGCTCCTCGTCGTCGGCACGATCCCAGCGGGCTTGATCGGGCTGCTGCTCGAGCACTCGCTGCGCAAGGTCTTCGCGTCGCCGCAGTCCGCCTCGATCTTCCTGGCCGCGAACGGGCTCCTGCTGTACGGCGCCGAGCTGCTGCGCCGGCGAGCGCCCGTGACGGACGAGGAGGACGACACCCGGATCGCTCAGACGGTCACCTGGCGGGGGACGTTCTTCGTCGGGGCGGCCCAGGCGCTCGCGCTGATTCCAGGGTTCTCACGCTCGGGCGCGACGATGGGCGGTGGCCTGCTCACGGGCCTGTCGAACAAGGACGCGGCGCGGTTCGCGTTTCTGCTCGCGACCCCGATCATCGCGGCGGCGGCGGTGCTGAAGCTGCCGGAGCTGCTCGGGTCGGACGGCAACGGCGTTCGCGGGCAGGCGCTCGTCGGCGCCCTGTGCTCCGCCGCCACGGCATACTTCGCCGTTCGCTTCCTGATGCGGTTCTTCGAGACGCAGACGCTGATGCCGTTTGCGATCTACTGCTTCGTCGCCGGTCTCTCCTGTTCGGTCTGGTTCTTCGTCAACTAGCTGCTAGAACCCCCCGGTGCCGTTGCGGCTTACTCCTCAGAAGCGAGGCTTCTTCGATCTGTTCACCCAAGCCTCCGCCAACGCGCGCGATATCGCGCGGCTGCTCGTCGAGCTGCTCGAGGCCTGGCCCGACGCCCAGGGCAAGCTGGCCGAGATCCGCGAGCTCGAGCACGAGGGCGATCGGTTGACCCGCGAGGTGATCAACTTGCTGAACAGCACGTTCGTGACGCCGTTCGATCGCGACGACATGTACCAGCTCGCGTCGGTACTCGACGACGTCTGTGATCACATCGACGAGGCTGCCGACAACATCGACGCCTACGAGGTGCGCGAGGTCCCGCTCAAGGCGCGCCAGCAGGGCGAGGTGATCCACCGCGCCGCGTCGCGCTTGCACGAGGCGGTGGAGCGGCTGGAAGGCTTCAAGGACTCCTCGCACCAGCTCGCTGCGTTGCGCGACCTCGAGGACGAGGGAGACCGGCTCTCGCGCGAGGCGATCGCCGAGCTCTTCCGCTCGGGCGCCGATCCGCTGACGATCATCCGGTGGAAGGACATCCACGAGCAGCTCGAAGAGGCGGTCGACGCCTGTGAGGAAGCCGCCGACGTCCTCGAGGCGATCCTCGTCAAGAACCGCTAGTCGGTGACGCTCCTCGTCGTCACGGTCGCCGTCGCCCTCGTCTTCGACTTCACCAACGGCTTCCACGACACGGCAAACGCCGTCGCGACCTCGGTCTCGACGCGGGCGTTGTCGCCACGGCTCGCGGTGCTCATCGCCTCGATCGCGAACCTGGCGGGCGCCTTCGTGACGACCGCCGTGGCGACGACCATCGGCAAGGGCATCATCGACACCGGTCTCGCGACCGAGACAGACCGTGCTCGCAGCCGTCCTCGGCGCAATCGTCTGGAACCTCCTGACGTGGTGGCTCGGACTTCCGTCCTCGTCGTCGCACGCACTGATCGGCGGCTTGATCGGCGCCGCAGTCGCCCAGTCGGGCATCGACGGCGTCCAGTGGCACGGCGTCCTGCACAAGGTGATCATCCCGGCGCTCTGGGCGCCGACGATTGCGTTCGCCGCGTGCGTTCGCGCTGCTGCTCGCGATCTACTGGCTCTTCCAGTGGCTGACCCCCGGTGTCGCCAACCGGTCGTTCCGGGGAGGCCAGCTCGTCACGGGCACCTGGGTCGCGTTCGTCCACGGCGCGAACGACGCGCAGAAGACGATGGGGGTGATCGCGCTTGCGCTGTTCGCGAACGGCTCGATCGACACGTTCTACATCCCGACCTGGGTGAAGATCTCCGCCGGCCTGGCGATCGGGGCGGGGACCTACGCCGGCGGCTGGCGGATCATGCGCACCCTCGGCCAGCGCGTCTTCAAGATGGATCCGCCGGCGGGCTTCGCCGCCCAGGCGCGCCTCAGGCGCCGTCATCTACTTCTCGACCCGCCTCGGCTACCCGCTTTCGACAACCCACGTCGTCTCGGGCGCGGTGATGGGTTCGGGCGCGACGAAGCGGCTGTCGGCGGTTCGCTGGGGTGTCGCCGGCAACATCGTCTTCGCGTGGATCCTGACGATCCCCGCCTCGGCCGGTGTCGCCGCGCTCGTCTGGTGGCCGATCCAGTGGATCTTCGGCGTATGAAACTCGGGGTCGGTACCGGCTCGGGAGTGATCTACGTGCTGCTCGCGCAGGCAGGTGACGCCGCGCTCGAGGTCGTCCGCACGGTGGAACGGCGAATCGTCGACTGGCCGTCCGGGCCGACGCAGGACGAGGTGAAGGCGCTCGAGCACCTCGCCGACAACATCGTCTCCGAGCTCCTCAGCCAGACGAACACGCTCTTCGTGACCCCGTTCGACCGCGAGGACGTGATCACCCTCGCGTTCGCGATCGACGACGTCGCCGACGCAGCCGAGAACGCCTCGGAGCTGTTCGGGCTCTACGGGGTCGAGTCGACGACCAAGCAGGCGGTCCAGCTCGCCGGGCTCCTCGTTCGGGCGGCCGAGCAGCTCGCGGCGCTGCTCACCGGCTTGAAGGGCATGCACGGGTCGTCGGACGAGATCATGCGGATCAAGGAGATCGAAGACGAGGCCGACGACGTCGCGCGCGCGGCGCGCGCGAGTCTGTTCGTCGACGACCGGATCGACCCGGTGATCGTGATTCGCTGGAAGGACATCTACGAAGCGCTCGAGGACGCCGTCGATGCGTGCGAGACCGCCGCGCATCGAGTCGGCAACATCCTGGTGAAGAACGCGTAGAACGTCAGCCCGTGATCACGAGCACCACGACCGCGACGCCGAGCGCGAGACCCGCTGCGAGGAGCAGTGCGGTCGGCAGCAGGCCGAAGCGCGCGAAGGTTCCTTCGTCGAGTGCCCGCTCGACCGCACGTGCGCGCGCGAAGCCCGCCCAGACGAACGCGATCCCGAGCACGCCGAACGCTGCGCCGACCACCTCGAACGGCCAGCGGGCGGCGTCCGTGTGCTCGGGCACGAGCCGGCCGATCCCGACGCTGACCGCGAACGCGGTCAGTCCGGTTCGCCACCACGCCAGGTAGGTGCGCTCGTTCGCGAGCCGCGTGCGGCGGGTCGCGTCCTCGACGCCCGGTTCGGTCACTCGGATTCCCCTAGGCGGGGTGGGAGGCGTCCGTGAACTCGCGGAACTCGCCGGTGACGAGGTAGGCGACCTGCTCGCCGATGTCGACGGCGTGATCGCCGATCCGCTCGACGCAGCGAAAGATGACCAGCATTCGTAGACCATACTCGCGCTCGTCGGGCGAGTCGCCCAGCGAGAGCACGTCCTCGACTGCACCGCGGTTCGCACGATCGATCAGCTCGTCGAGCTCGACGAGCGTCTGGGCCTTCTCCGCGTCGCGTGAGGCGAAGGCGTCCATCGCGACGCGGATCATCTGCTCGGCCCGCTGGCCCATGTCCTCGATCGAACGGTTGATCGCCTCGCCGCTGACGCTCAGGTTGCCCATCAGCTTCGTCAGTTTGGCGACCGTGACGCAGTAGTCCGCCATCCGTTCGAGGTGCAGGTTCACGCGAAGGACTGCAAGCACGAAGCGCAGATCAGCAGCGACCGGTGTCTGCCGGGCGAGCAGGGACTGCACGCCCTCCTCGATCGAGATGTAGCGGCTGTCGACCTCATCGTCGAAGCGGATCACCTCGTCTGCCAGCTCCTCGTCGCCGCGCGCGAGCGCATTCAACGCCGAGCGGAGAGCGCGCAGGACGAGGTCGCTCTCTTCCTGCAACGATGCCTCGAGCTGGGCCAGCTCCTCCGTGAAGGTGAGTCTCATCCGAACCGTCCCGTGACGTAGCCCTCGGTACGCTCGTCGGCGGGCCGGGTGAAGATCTTCTCGGTCGAGTCGTACTCGACGAGGACGCCGTTGCGTGAGCCGTCGTCCTTCACGTCGAGGCTGAAGAACGCCGTCATCTCTGCGACACGCGCCGCCTGCTGCATGTTGTGCGTGACGATCACGAGCGTGTAGTCGCGCTTCAGGTCGTGCATCAGGTCTTCGATCGCCGAGGTCGAGATCGGGTCGAGTGCCGACGCCGGCTCGTCCAGCAGCACGACGTCTGGCTCGACCGCGATCGCCCGCGCGATGCAGAGACGCTGCTGCTGGCCGCCGGAGAGCCCGAGCGCCGACTTCTTCAAGCGGTTCTTCACCTCGTCCCAGAGGGCTGCGTTTCGGAGCGCGCGTTCGACACGGCCGTCGATATCGTCCTTCAGTCCGAGGATGCGCAGGCCGTAGGCGACGTTGTCGTAGATCGACTTCGGAAATGGGTTCGGGCGCTGGAAGACCATGCCGATCCTGCGCCGCACCTCGATCGGGTCGACATCGCCGCCGTAGAGGTCGATGCCGTGGTAGAGGATCTTCCCTTCGACCCGGGCACCCGGCACGAGGTCATTCATCCGGTTGAGGCTGCGGAGAACGGTGGACTTGCCGCATCCGGAGGGCCCGATCAGGGCGGTGATCGCGTTGCTGTGGATCGCCAGCGAGACGCCTTGACCGCGGAGCCTGACCGTAGAAGACGGTCAGATCGCTGATGTCGAAGACGACGTCGCGCGCGGTCGGCGGTGAGTCTCGCTGCCCTTGATCTGGCGGAGATGGTTCGCGGAGCTGGTCTGCAAGTCGCGACGACACCCGGAAGAGTCTTACGTCGCAGTCCTGGCCGACGGGTTCAGAGGATGTGAACATCGCGTGACGAGCTGGTGAACGGGCTCCGCGTGCGCGCGAGTGCGCTGGAATGCTGCCGCCGAGCATGGAAGCCCGGCCTCGCTCCCCGCTGCCGAAGGGCCTCGCGGACGGCGCACGCTCGCGCGACCGCCTGGGCGACTTCGTCGTGCGCTGGATCTCGGCGCTGGCCGCCGTCGGCGTCGTTGCGCTGATCGTCCTGATCGTCTAGGGTGGTCGCAGGCGCGGGCCGGCGATCAAAGTGTTCGGCACGGGGTTTCCTCTGGAACAGACGTGGAACCCCGTCGCCAACAAGTTCGGCGCGCGCGACTTCCTGATCGCGACGCTCGTACGTCATCGGTTCGCCGTCCTGCTCGCGGCGCCCGTCTCGATCGCGATCGGCCTGTTCCTGAGCGAGCTCGCACCGCCGTCGGTCCGAGGCCCGATCGGAACGCTGGTCGAGATGCTCGCCGCCGTCCCGAGCGTCGTCGTCGGCCTCTGGGGCATCTACGTCCTCGCGCCGTTCGACGCCCAGCATCTGCAGCCGCTGCTCGAAAGCTTGTTCGGCTGGATCCCGATCTTCGCCCACGGCGGCGACAAGGTCGAGTCGACGGTTTTCTCGGCGATGCTCGTGCTGACGATCATGATCATCCCGATCACGTCGTCGATCTGCCGCGAGCTCTTCCTCGGCGTCCCGGACGAGCTCGAAGAGGGAGCGGTGGGGCTCGGCGCGACGCGTTGGGAGATGGTCAAGACGGTCGTCGTGCCGTACGGTTCGCGGCGGGCGTCGTCGCCGCAGTCATCCTCGGGCTCGGGCGCGCGCTCGGCGAGGCGATCGCCGTCACCCAGGTGATCGGCAACTTCACACCGCTCAAGCTCTCGATCTTCGAGCCGGGCGACACGCTGGCGAGCCGCACCGCGAACCAGTACCAGGGCGCGGTCGTCGAATCTCCACGTCGCCTCGCTGATCTACCTCGCCTTGATCCTGCTCGTGATCACCTATCGGAATCACCAATCTGACGTGCGCAGCTCGTCGTCAAGAGGTTCGAGTTGAAGCGATGACGACCGACGCGCCGAACATCTCGTTGCGCGCCACCGGCCGCAGCCGGCGGCGTCTGATCAAGAACCGGCTCGCGGAGGCCGCGGCGTTCGCTGCGGCATTCGCTCGCGATCCTCGTGCTCGGGATCCTCGTCTGGTCCGTGTTCTCCCGCGGCGTGCACGCCCTCAGCTGGGACTTCTTCACCAAGGGCCCGGCGCTGTTCGGCCAGACCGGCGGCGGCGTTGCCCCGGCGCTCGTCGGCAGCCTGCTGCTCGTCGGGATCGCGACCGTGATGGCACTGCCGATCGGGGTGCTGACCGCGATCTTCGTCAGCGAGTTCGCGCCGCCTCGGTTCGGCGCCCAGGTCCGGCTCTGGCTCGACGTCCTGAACGGCTTCCCGTCGATCGTCGTCGGGATCTTCGTCTTCGCGCTGATGGTCAAGACCAGCCTCCCGATCGTCGGCTGGGGTCATCACCAGAGCGCGTTCGCGGGTGCGTTCGCGCTCTCGATCATCATGCTGCCGCTGGTCGCCCGCGCGACCATGGAAGTGCTTGCCCTCCTGCCCGAACGAGCTGCGCGACGCGAGCCTCGCCCTCGGCGTCTCGAAGTGGCAGACCGTGTTGCGCGTCGTGCTGCCGACTGCGTTCGGCGGGATCCTGACCGGCACGACGCTCGCGATCGCCCGCGCTGCCGGCGAGACGGCGCCGCTGCTCTTCACCTGCGTGCTCGCGGGTCAGACGGTCGACTGGAATCCAACCCACTCCGTCAACTCGATCCCGTACACGATCTTCCAGTACTCGGAGGCGCCCGATCCTGAGCTCCACCAGCAAGCCTGGGCACTCGCCTTCGTGCTGATCGCCTTCGTGCTGATCACGAGTCTGACCGCCCGCTTCCTGCTCGAACGCTCGCGTCGCAAGCTCGGCGCGACGCGCTGAGCGGTCTCCAGCGCGCGTTCACCAGACCGTCACCTGCTGGTAACACAGCGTCAGCCCACACCAATCAGGCGAGGCGGCAGTCTGGCGCCATGACCAAGACACTCACGCTCACGCTTGCGGCGACCGCCGCCGCGCTCGTCGTCGCGACCGCTGCGATGGCGACCAGCAAGGACACCACGATCACCGGCGCGGGCAGCACGTTCGTGTCGCCGCTCGTCTCCGTCTGGACGCCGGCCATCGGCACGGCGTTCGGCTACAGCCTCCAGTACAGCCCGGTCGGCTCCGGCGCCGGCATCTCCGCCGTCTCCACCCGCCAGGTGGACTTCGGCGCGTCGGACGCGCCCTTGACCCCCGACCAGGCGACCGCCTGCAAGAGCTGCGTACAGATTCCCTGGGCTCTCTCGGCGACGTCCGTCGCCTACAACGTCCCAGGCGCTCCTGCCCATCTGAACCTCGACGGGAAGACGATCTCGAAGATCTTCCTCGGCCAGATCAGCAACTGGAACGACCCGGCGATCAAGGCGCTGAACAAGGGCGCGAACCTGCCGGACCTGAAGATCACGCCGATCTTCCGCTCTGACGGATCGGGCACGACCTACAACTTCACCGACTACCTGTCGGCCGTGAACCCCGAGTTCAAGTCGAAGGTCGGCAACTCGACCGCGGTGACGTTCCCGACCGGGATCGGCGCCCGCGGGTCGGCCGGTGTCGCAGGCCTCGTCACACGCACGGACGGCGGGATCACCTACGTCGACGTCGCGTTCGCGCTGAAGAACCACATCAAGTTCGCAGCCGTCCGGAACGCGGCCGGGAAGTTCCTCTTCCCGAGCCTCCGCCGGATCCAGGCGGCCGCCGCAGCGTTCACGAAGGTGCCGGCGTCGAACGAGATGCACATCGTGAACCCGCCGAAGTCGGCGCCGCTCGCGTACCCGATCTCGACCTACACCTACGTGATCGTGCCGCAGCAGACGTCACATGCGCCCGAGCTGCGGAAGATGATCTTCTGGGCGCTGACCCAGGGGCAGACGGCCCAGTACACCGCGAAGCTGCTCTTCGTGCCGCTGCCGAAGCCGGTGCTCGTCGCGTCCGAGAAGACGCTGAAGACGGTTCACACCTAGGCGATCGGGAACGAGCAACGAATCTCGAGGCCCGCTCCACGGGTGGAGCGGGCCTCGACCGTTCCACCGGCCGCCGAGACGATGTGCTTGACGATTGCGAGGCCGAGGCCGGTTCCCGCGAGGTGCGCGCCGCGTCGGAGCGGTAGAAGCGTTCGAACAGGCGCACCAGGTCGCGCTCGCCAACACCGATGCCGTCGTCTCTCGCGGTCAGTTCCCCCGGAGCGAGCTCGAAGACGAACGTCGAACCGTGCCCTGCGTAACGGATCGCGTTCTCGGCCAGGTTCTCGCCGACGATCCGGATCATCCGGGGCCGCAGCGGCACGGTCGTGTCGCCGGCGACGCGGAGGGTCACTCCGGCACGTGCAGCCGCGTCGGCGAGCCGCTCGACCACGTGGTCGAGGATCGGCCGCGCCTCGGTCGGCGTCAGCGCGACGACCTCGCGGCCGCTCTCCAGCTCGGAGAGGAAAAGGATCTCGTCGATCAGCTCCCCGGCGCTCTCGACTTCGGCGCGGGCCTGGTCGATCAGCTCGTGCACGTCGGCGTCGGGGAGGGACGCACTGTCGAGTAGCGCGAGGATGCGTGCCAGCGGTGTCCGCAGCTCGTGCGAGACCGACGCGGTGAAGCCGGTGCGCAGCTCGTCGAATGTCCGCTCGTCGTTCACCACATCGTCACCATTCCGAAACCGGGGCAGTACCGACCTCGGGTCTATCGTACGGCCGTGGCGCGAGTCCTGATTGTCGAGGACGACAACGTGATCGCAGACGGGATGGCACGCCACCTCGTCGCGGCGGGTTTCGACCCCGTCGTCGTCGGCCGCGGTGAGCTCGGACTGGCACGGCTCCGCTACGAGAACCCGGACGTCTGTGTGCTCGACCTGATGCTGCCGGAGCTCGACGGCTGGAAGCTGATCGAGATGGCACGCGCCGAAGGAATCGGCACCCCGATCGTCGTCGTCTCGGCGCGGGGCACCGAGCACGATCGCGTTCACGCGCTCGAGATCGGCGCGGACGACTACCTGGTCAAGCCGTTCTCGATGCGCGAGCTCGTCGCCCGCGTCGGAGCAGCCGCCCGCCGGGGCGTGCGGCCTGCCGAGGAGCAGCGCGGCGACGCGATCGAGATCGAGGAGTTGCGCATCGACCCGCGCGAGGTACAAGCATTCGTCGGCGGCAAGAGCGCCGGCCTGACGCCGACCGAGTTCAAACTCCTCTACACACTCGCGCTCGACCGCGGTCGCGTCGTGACCCGCGACGAGCTGCTCCAGAAGGTGTGGGGACGGAGGGAGACGCACCGCGACCGCACGGTCGACGTCTTCGTCCGCCGTCTCCGCCAGAAGATCGATCGCCCCGCGCCGAAGCACTCGTTCATCCAGACACGCTTCGGCGTCGGCTACAAGCTCGAGCCAGAGCCCAAGTAGTCACAGCAGTTTCACGGGACCGTTGCCCACGCGGGTCGGCGCGCGCCGAGAGTAGGCGCGGCGGCGAGAACGAGGGCGACAACGAGCTGACTAGACGATCGTGTCGCCGTCGCCGCCCGGGGGCGGCACGGTCGTCTGGTGCCACAGCACGATCCGACCGTCGCGGACGCGGAACAGGGCAGCCGCGTCGGCGCCTGGGCCGTCACAGCGATGGCCAGGGCGCCCCGCGAGGCGGAAGACGACGAGCACGTCCGTCTTGCCGCGCGGGCTGACGGAGACGATCCGTCCCCCGCACGGCAGCGATGCGTTCCACTGCACGGCGGCAGCGTGGTCATCGAGCACGACCTCGCCGTCCTGGATCACGCGTGCGCCGTCCGCGAACAGCCAGGCTGCGGCTTCGTTGTCGTTGCGGTTGAGATCGGCGCTCCAGCTGCGCGCGACCGACTCCGGCGAGGCTGACTTGTGGCCGCCGCACGCAGTGAGCGCGAGTGCAGCCAGGACGATCGCGGCAATCCTCACAGCGCTAGTGTGCCCGCCGTGGACTTCGAGCTCACGCCGGAGCAGCGCGAGATCCAGGCGCTCGCCCGGGACTTCGCCCAGGCGGAGATCGAACCGAACGCATCGGCGTGGGACCGGGCACACGGTTTTCCGCGTGAGCTGATCGCCTCCCTCGCGGAACTCGGGCTGATGGGCGTCTGCGTGCCCGAAGCACTCGGCGGTGCCGGCGCCAGCTTCCTCTCGTACATCCTCGTGCTCGAGGAGCTGTCACGCGCCGACGCCGGCGTCGGCGTGACGGTGGCGGTGCACACGTCGGCGTGCACACTGCCGATCGTCCAGTTCGGAACCGACGCCCAGCGCACGCAGTTCGTGCCGCCGCTCGCCAGCGGCGAACGGGTCGGCTGCTTCGCACTGACCGAGTCGGGCTCGGGCTCCGACGCGGGGGCGTTGACGAGTCGCGCGGACGCGGTCGACGGCGGCTGGCACCTCGCCGGTGCGAAGCAGTGGATCACGAACGCGGCCCTCGGCGGCACGTTGCTCGTGTTCGCGCGCACCGATAGTGAGACGAGGAGCGCGCGCGGCGTTTCCGCGTTCATCGTCGACACCGAGCACGTGACGATCACGCGCACGGAGGAGAAGCTCGGGCTCAACTCGTCGGTGACGAACGACATCGCCATCGATACGGTGATCGGCGCCGATCGGTTGATCGGCGACCTGCACCACGGGTTCCGGATCGCGATGGCGACGCTCGACGGAGGGCGGATCGGGATCGCGGCGCAGGCGGTCGGGATCGCGCAGGCGGCGTTCGACGTCGCGCTTCGCTACGCCCACGAGCGGCACGCGTTCGGGCAGCGGATCGCCGAGTTCCAGGCGATTCAGCACAAGCTCGCGAACATGTCGATGGAGCTCGACGCGGCGCGGCTCCTCACCTACCGCGCTGCGTGGCTCAAGGATCAGGGCCTGCCGCACACGGAAGCCGGCGCAAAGGCGAAGCTGTACGCGTCGGAGATGGCGCGCCGCCAGACCGCCGAGGCGATCCAGGTGCTGGGCGGCTACGGGTACACGAAGGAGTTCCCGGTCGAGCGCTACTACCGCGACGCCAAGGTGACCGAGATCTACGAGGGCACGAGCGAGATCCAGCGCCTCGTGATCGCGCGGGCGTTACTCAAGGACCTGTCCGGTGTCAGACACGGTGAAGAACTGCGCACCGAAGCGTGACGAGATCGTGACCTCCCTGCTCAGCGAACCGCACTCTGGCCACCTCCGGTGTCAGACACCGCTACGAAGCGCGCACAGAAGTGTGACAAGACCGTGACGTCGCGCAAGCCAGACGAGCCCGTTCGGCTGACGCGGATCTACACGCGCGGTGGCGACGCGGGGCAGACGTCGCTCGGGGACGGCTCCCGGGTGTCGAAGCTGCACCCGCTCGTGCGCGCGTACGGGGCGGTCGACGAGCTCAACTCCGTCCTCGGCTGGGCTCGTCTCGTAGCGGGTGACGCCGAGTTGGAGCGCATCCAGAACGAGCTGTTCGACCTGGGGGCCGACCTCTCCGTGCCGTTTGCCGCCGACGACGGGAAGCTGCGCGTCACGCAGGCGGCGATCGATCGGCTCGAGCACGACTGCGACGCGGCCAACGCAGGGCTGCCGGAGCTCAAGAGCTTCGTCCTGCCGGGCGGAACCGAAGCAGCGGCGCGCCTGCACATGGCCCGCGCGACCTGCCGGCGGGCCGAGCGCGAGGTTCTCGCCTGCGCGCGCGAGGCGGAGGTGAACCCGCTCGCGGCCGTCTATCTGAATCGTCTGAGCGATCTGCTCTTCATCCTCGCCCGGGCTGCGAATGCCGGCGGCGCCGAGCCGCTCTGGACGCCCGGCGGCGAGCGGTAGCCCGAGCGGGCAGAATTCAGCGATGGCGACGACCGAGGATCCACGGCAAGAGACGCCGACCGATCGGTGGCGCGAAGAGTCGTACGCGTCAGCGCCAGAACGCCAGGGTGAGCTGTTCTCGACCATGTCGGGGATCGAGAACGAGCCGCTGGTCACGCCGGACAGCTCGCACCTCGACTACGAGCGCGACCTCGGCTATCCAGGCGCCTTCCCGTTCACGCGCGGCGTCTACCCGTCGATGTACCGCGGACGGCTGTGGACGATGCGCCAGTTCGCCGGCTTCGGCACTGCCGACGAGACGAACGAGCGGTTCCGCTACCTGCTCGAGCACGGCCAGACCGGACTGTCGACCGCCTTCGACATGCCCACGCTGATGGGCTACGACTCGGACCACGCACGCTCGTTGGGCGAGGTCGGACGCGAGGGAGTCGCCATCGACTCGCTCGAAGACATGGAGACGCTGTTCCGCGGCATCCCGCTCGGCGACGTCTCGACGTCGATGACGATCAACTCGCCCGCCGCGATCCTGCTCGCGTACTACGTCTGTGTCGGTGAGGAGCAGGGCGTCGCCCGCGACAAGCTGCGCGGCACGATCCAGACAGACATCCTCAAGGAGTACATCGCGCAGAAGGAGTACATCTTTCCGCCCGAGCCGTCGATGCGACTCGTCACGGACATGGTCGAGTTCTGCGCCCGCGAGATGCCGCTCTGGCATCCGATCTCCATCTCCGGCTACCACATTCGCGAGGCGGGATCGACCGCCGCGCAGGAGCTCGCCTTCACGCTCGCCGACGGGTTCACGTACGTCGAATGGGCGATCGAGCGCGGCCTCGATGTCGACGACTTCGCACCCCGCCTCTCCTTCTTCTTCAACGCCCATCTCGACTTCTTCGAGGAGATCGCCAAGTACCGAGCGGCCCGGCGGATCTGGGCGAACGTGATGCGTGACCGCTACGGCGCGAAGAACCCACGCTCCTGGCTGATGCGCTTCCACACGCAGACGGCAGGCGTCTCGCTGACCGCCCAGCAGCCCGAGGTGAACATCGTCCGCACCGCCATCGAGGCGCTCGCAGCGGTGCTCGGCGGGACGCAGTCACTGCACACCAACAGCTACGACGAAGCGTTGGCGCTCCCGACCGAGGATGCGGTACGGATCGCGCTGCGCACGCAGCAGGTGATCGCCCACGAGACGGGGGTCGTGAACACGATCGATCCGCTAGGCGGGTCGTACTACGTCGAGGAGCTGACGAACCAGCTCGAGCGCCAGGCGTACGAGTACTTCGAGCGGATCGACGAGCTCGGCGGGGTCGTGCAGGCGATCAAGGAGAACTTCTTCCAGCGCGAGATCGCCGAGGCTTCGTTCCGCTATCAGTCCGAGGTCGAGGCCGAGCAGCGGGTCGTGGTCGGCGTCAACCGTTACCAGCTCGCCGATGAGCAGCAGATCCCGATCCATCGGGTCGATCCGCTGCTCGAGACGCAGCAGATCGAGCGCGTGCAGGCCCTTCGCGAACGCCGCGACTCACAGGCCGCAGAGACGGCCCTGGCGCGCCTGAAAGACGATGCAGCTCACGACCAACGGAACCTGATGCCGGCGATCGTCGACGCATCTCGGGCCTACGTGACGATGGGCGAGATGTGCGACGCATTCCGCGCCGTCTGGGGCACGTGGCGTGAGACGCCGGTCTTCTAGCGTGCTTCGGCGTTAACACTCGCTCAACAGACGCGGCTAACGACCTGTCGGATCGGGCGTCTACTCTGACGTGGCGATGAACGCAGACACCGTCTTCGAACACCGTGATCCGATTCGCAAGCCCGGCTGGCAGAAGGCGCTGCCGTGGATCGTCGGCGTCATCGCGATCGGGGCGTTGCTCGGCTTCATCGGCTTTCACTACTCGAACACCGGTCACTCGACCGCGACGCCGCTGTTGAACAAGCCGGCTGACGACCGCTCGGCGGTTCCGCCGACGGTGAAGCTGACACCTGGCGCGACGATCGTCGCTCGGCGCTTCATCGAGACCGCGGTCGCCCGCAAGAACCTGCCCGACGCCTACAAGCTCGTCACCGACTCGATCCGGCAGGGCCAGACGCTGGCCCAGTGGAAGACCGGCAACATCGCGGTGATCCCGTACCCGGTCGACGACGTGAAGTACGCGCCGATGAAGATCGACTTCTCGTACCCGAAAGAGGCAATGGTCGAGATCGCGCTGCTGCCGAAGTCGAACGCGAAGATCAAGGCCCAGCTCTTCCAGATGGACCTGGTCAAGCGCGGCGACAAGTGGCTCGTCAACAGCTGGTACCCGAAGTCGAGCGCGCCGGTCCCGAACGGCTCCGAAAACAACGGCGCCGGCAGCTAGTCCACCGGGGAGGCAGGGGATCCGCGTAGGGCAATGACAGGCCGCCTCTCGTCGCCCCGGTTCCGCCGGCGCCTCTTCTGGGGGGTAGGCAGCTTGGCCGTGCTCTCCGGGCTGGCGATCGGCGGGATCCTGGTCGGCAACACCGGACGCTCGAACGAGACGCCGCTGATCGACAAGCCGGCCTGGGTGTACCGGGAGCCCGCGAAGATGAGGTTGACGTCGAGCGACCGGCGGCAGTTGTTCGACACCGCCAGCGTCTTCATCCGGACGGCCGTCGCGCGCAAGCATCTCGACTCGGCGTGGAACATGCTCGGCCCCGAGATGAAGGCCGGGCAGACCCGCAAGTCGTGGGACACCGGCAACAACAACGTGATCCCGTTTCCGGCGATCGGGATCGCGAACTGGAGCATCCTCTACGCGTACCGAGACGACGTGGCGATCGATCTCGGTGTCGTCGGAGACCCTCATAGCGACTGGGCCGGGAAGACATTCACGATCGAGCTGAAGCGCTACAAGTCGCAACCGCGCAACTGGCTGGTCGCATCGTGGGTGCCGAAGGGAATTGGAGGCGCGGGCCAGGTGAAGAGCGTCGCCTCTGCACCGGTCCCCCCGCCGACGGTCGCTGCGGTGTCGGCCAAGTGGCTGTTCCTGCCGGTCTGCTTCCTCGGTGCGCTCGTGATCGGTCTTGCCGCCTGGGGGATCCGAAACGTCCTCAAGCAGCGCCGCGCAGCGAAGCGCTACGCCGAATTGCTCGGCTACAACTCGAGCTCGAACCCGTCGTAGACGAGATCGTCGATCGGGTGCTCGGCGGCGCGATGCGTCAGTAGCAGCCGCCGTACGTTCGCTCTGCGGGCGACCGAGCGGGCCTCATCCGGCGTCATGTGTCCGTGCGGATCGCCCTCCGGCTCGAGCAGGGTCGCCTCGCAGAGAAAGACGTCGGCATCTCGGGCGAGGCTGACGAGCGCCGGTGTCGGGCCGGTGTCGCCAGAGTAGGCGAGCACCGAAGAGCCGTGCTCGACCCGGAATCCGTACGCCGGCTCCACGTAGTGGGCGACCGCGCGCGGCGTGATCTTGTGGCCCGCAACCGTGAACGGAACGCCGTCGGCGTACTCGTGCACGTCGAACACCTGCAGGAAGCGTCCGAGCGGCGCGAACGTCGAGATGCGAGCGAGGCCGGCCGGCGGAACGTGAAGCTCAGGGCCTGGTTGGCCGATTGCCGGCCCGAGCACGTGGCCCCAGAGCCAGGGCACGAGGTCGCCGCAGTGATCGAGGTGGAGGTGGGAGATGACGATCGCGTCGATCGTCGGCCAGGCCTCCGTCTCACGGAGCCGTGCGAGCACGCCCGGACCGCAATCGAGCAACACACGGCGGCCCGCGCTCGTGACGAGATAGCCGGAATGGGCGCCGCCGGCGTTCGGCCACGCCGGAGAGCTGCCGACGACGGTCAGCTTCACGTTCCTATACTGACCGACCAGTGGCAGCAAAGATCAGAGTGGTGATCGCGAAGCCCGGCCTCGACGGCCACGACCGCGGCGCGAAGATCATCGCGCGTGCATTGCGCGACGCTGGAATGGAAGTGATCTACACCGGGTTGCATCAGACGCCCGAGCAGATCGTCGAGACAGCGATCCAGGAGGACGCCGACGCGGTCGGCATCTCGATTCTCTCCGGTGCGCACATGACGCTCGTCCCGCGGATCCTCGAGTTGTTGCGCGCGCAGGGAGCCGAGGACCTCCTCGTCCTGGTCGGCGGAACGATTCCCAACGACGACGTCGCCGAGTTGAAGCGGCAAGGCGTCGCCGAGGTCTTCACGCCCGGCGCGCCGACGACCCAGATCGTCGACTTCCTGCAGGCCCGCGTACCCGCCTAAGCGGGTTGCATTCGATCGAGCGTGATCGCGCCCGGCGCGCCGGTCAGCGCCGGCATGGTGTCGGGCGCCGGCAGCGTCCACGCGACAATGTGGTCGCCGGGTGCTGCAGCGACCGCGGCCGGATCCTGAACGGTGAGCGTCAGCGGACGGTTGAGCTTCCTCAGCTTGAGGTGTGAGGGCCACGCCGTGAGCGTGTCGACGGTGAGCGTCAATGTGTCGGTGCCCGAGTCGACGACCGTGCCGGTCAACCGCAGCGTGAACGCGGCGCCGCTCGGGGAGGCGGCGAGCAGCAGGTGCGGCGCCTTCTTGATGATCGGATACGGGTCGACCGCCTTGCCGCCGCTCGGGTGCACCTCGAAATGCAGATGCGGGTGCAGGCCGTTCGCATCGCCTGAGTCGCCGAGGTAGGCGATCACCTGCCCCGCGACCACGTGCGAGCCGTCGGGCAGGGCGTACGCGACGCCTTGGACGCACTTGCCCTTGTTGTCGTTCGCCGCGGTCAGATCGTTGTTCAGGTGGATGTACTCGTACATCGTCCCGCTCGCGCCGTACAGGTAGAGCATGCAGCCGGCGCTCGCCGAGGTCGTCCAGTAGCCGATCTTCCCCGGCTCGACCGCCACGACGGGTGCGCGCTTGTCGCCCAGCAGGTCGTTGCCCTGGTGCTTCAGTCCGCCTCGTGGCTCGCCGAAGTCGTCCGTGTACGCGACCGGTCCGACGACGGGGAAGAGGATTCGCGGCACCGCGCTCGTCGCCGTCGCCGCCGTTGCAGCCACCAGCGCCAGCGCGACGAGGATCGGGGCGAGGGGCCGCATCGCGCACGCACCGTAGCGGCCTGTTCTGCCGATGCCAAGCGGCGCAGGGCGGATAGAGTCCGCGCGCATGAAGATCGCCGTCTGCGTGAAAGCCGTCCCCGACGCCGCTTCTGGCCGTCACCTGGATCCCGCGACGAAACGGCTCGATCGCTCGGGCGAGCTGACGATCTCTGAGTGGGACACCTACGCGATCGAAGAGGCGCTTCGGTTGAAGGAAGCCGCCGGCGACGGCGAGGTGGTCGTCGTTTCGATGGGGCCTGAGCGCGCGCTCGACGCCTTGCGCAAGGCGCTCGCGATGGGCGCTGACCGCGCTGTGTTGGTCTCCGACGCGTCGCTCGAGGGCTCGGATCTGCTCGCGACCGCGAAGACGCTCGCGGGAGCGCTCGCTCGTGAGAGCGCCGAGCTCGTGCTCTTCGGCCAGCAGTCGGCCGACGGTGGCGGCGCCTGTCTCTGGGCTGCGGTCGCTGAGCGGCTGCGCGCCCCCGTCGTCTCCCAGGTGAGCGAGCTCGTGGTCGAGAGCGGCTCCCTCACCGGCAAGCGCCAGACCGAATACGGCTACGACACGATCCGCGCGCCGCTTCCCGCGGTCGTCGCTGTCGCCGACTCGATCAACACGCCGCGCTACCCGTCGTTGAAGGGGATCATGGGAGCGAAGAAGAAGCCGCAGGAGACCCTTGCGGCTGCCGACGTCGGCGGGGCCGAAGCGGCTGCGACGACGGTGGTCGCGCTCAACGATCCGCCGCCGCGCGGCGAGGCACGCAAGATCGAGGACGACGGCTCGGGTGCCGAGCAGATTCTCGAGTTTCTCGTTGCGAAGAGGCTCGTCTGATGCCCAAGACGCTGGTCTTCCTCGAGCATCACGAAGACGCGATTGCGAAAAGCTCGCTCGGCGTGCTGAGCAAGGCGGCGCAGGTCGGCGGCGACATCGCCGGTGTGCTCGTCGGTGACGGCGTGCGCGCTCTCGCCGAAGGCGCAGGAGCGTTTGGTGCGACCACAGTGTGGGTCGCCGACGACGAGCGTGTTGCCCGGGCTCTGCCGCAACCGCGCGTCGACGTGCTCGCGAAGCTCGTGCGCGACGAAGGCTTCGACACCGTGCTGTTCGCGCAATCGGTGCTCGGCGCCGATATCGCCGCCGGACTCGCCGCCCGGCTCGAGGCAGGCCTCAACTGGGGTCTCGTCGACTTCGACGGCGAGACGGGGAAGGCGCCGCAGCTCGCCGACACCGTGTACGTCGACGTCGGCTGGTCGAGCGACGTCAAGCTGGCGATCTTCCGGGCTGGCGCGTTCGACGCGACCGAGGTCGGAGGCACGGCGGAAGTGAAGGAAGCGCCGGTCGAGCTCGAGGACTTCTCGTCGCGGGCTGAGATGGTCGAGCAGGCTCACGCGGTCCAGCAAGGACCGTCGATCGAGGACGCCGACGTGATCGTCGCCGGCGGCCGTGGGCTCGGCGAGCCGGAGAAGTTCTCACTCGCCGAGGAACTGGCGCAGGCGCTCGGCGGGGCTGTCGCGGCGACGCGTGCCGTCGTCGACGCAGGCTGGTATCCGTATTCGGCGCAGGTCGGTCAGACGGGCAAGACCGTCTCGCCGAAGCTGTACGTCGCGCTCGGCATTTCGGGCGCGATCCAGCACAAGGTCGGGATGCAGGGCTCGAACGTGATCGTCGCGGTGAACAAGGATCCAAACGCGCCCATCTTCGAGTTCGCGGACCTCGGTGTGGTCGGCGACTTGCACCAGATCGTCCCGAAGCTGACCGAACTCGTTCGCGCGCGCCGGTCGTGAGCGTCCGGCCGTCCGACTTCCCGCCACCGTGGTCGCCTGCGGAGGCGATCGGTCCGCCGGTTGATCCGGTCGACGAGCGGATCGAGGTCGGATTCCTCATCGTCGGCGCCGGGCCTGCAGGTCTGGCCGCCGCGATCCGCCTCGGCCAGCTGGTCGAGGAGCACCCGGAGGTGGCCGAGCGGCTCGGCGACGTTCCGGTGGCGGTGCTCGACAAGGGGAAGGCGCCCGGCTCGCACCTGCTGTCAGGTGCGGTGGTCAATCCGCGCGGCCTCCAGCGGCTCTTCAAGGGGCGCAAGCGCATGGACGAGCTGCCGTTCTACGGGCAGGTCGAGGCGGAGTCGGTGCTCTACATGACCAAGTGGCATGCGTACCGCATCCCAACGCCGCCGACGATGGTCAACGACCGGAACTACATCGCGTCGCTGTCCCAGCTCGGGAAGTTCCTTGCCGACGAAGCGGAGGAGTCGGGCGCGACGATCTTGTCGGAGACGTCTGCGGAACGGCTGCTCGTCGACGCCGGACGGGTGCTCGGCGTGCGCACAGGTGACCGCGGTCGCGGCCGAAACGGGAAGCCGCTGTCGAATTTCGAGCCCGGCTCGGACATCACCGCGCGTGTGACGATTCTCGCGGAAGGGACGCAGGGCCATCTCACCGGGGCTGCGCTCGACCATTTCGGGTTGCGCAGCGACAACCCGCAGGTGTGGGCGCTCGGCGTCAAGGAGGTCTGGAAGGTTGCGACACCGCTCGACCGGGTGATCCACACGATGGGTTGGCCGCTCCGTTCGGGCCGGAAGTATCGCGAGTTCGGCGGCTCGTTCGTCTACCCGATGGGCGACGACATGGTGACGATCGGCATGGTCGTCGGGCTCGACTACACGGACAGCGAGCTGTCGGTTCACGACGTGTTGCAGGAGCTGAAGACGCATTCGCGCATCCGGCGGATCCTCGACGGCGGCGAGCGCGTGCAGTGGGGCGCGAAGACGATCCCCGAGGGCGGGTTCGTCGCGCTGCCGAAGCGGTTCCACGCTCCCGGGCTGCTGCTTGCAGGTGACGGCGTCGGGCTGGTCAACGTGCCGGCGCTGAAGGGCATCCACTATGCGATCGAGTCGGGCAGGCTCGCCGCCGAGGCTGCCTGGCGAACGCTTGCGCGGGGAGCGTCGCCGCGCACTGCGCTCGCGAGCTACGACGCTTCACTGCGGCAGTCGTTCATCTGGCGCGATCTGCAGGAGGTGCGGAACATGCGCCAGGCGTTCGGGCACGGCTTCTATGTCGGAGGCGCGCTCGCCGGTGCAATGACGGCGACGAAGGGCAAGTTCCCGCCGGGCGACTCCAAGACCGAGCGCGATGCCGAGCAGGCCCTGATCAAGACGAACCGTGCGCGCTCGTATCCGGTCGCCGACGGAACGTTGACGTTCGACAAGCTCTCGAGCGTCTTTGCGTCGGGAAACCGCACGCGCGACGATCAACCGAACCACATCCGCATCCAGACGAAGGTGCCGCGTGAGCTCGCCGAGATGTGGGCGCGCCTCTGTCCCGCGCACGTCTACGAAGTCGGCGAAGCCGACGGCGACGGCACCGTGCGGGTCCAGGTGGCACCGTCGAACTGTGTCCAGTGCGGCGCCATCACCGCGAAGGGCGGCCGACTCACGCCACCGGAAGGCGGCTCTGGGCCGGAGTACACGCTCACCTAGCGTCGCGGACGAACGCGCGGAAGAGTGAGGCCGCGCGCAACGGGGCCACGGCGAAATGCGCAAGGAGCTCCTCCCTGGCGAGCGGAAGGTCGGAATGGGCGAGCCCGACGGTTTCTCGGTAGCTGCTCCACCGCCAGGCGGCCGGATCGTGAACCAGACCGCCGCGAACCGGGTTCAGCAGAACGTAGCGGCAGACGCTGAGCAGGCTGGCGTCGTCGTCGATCCGTCGGCTCCAATAGCGGCGTCCGAACAGGTGGTTGATCCGGCGGTGCCGGTCGTTGAACGAGCAGGCGTAGGCCGAGTTGAGCTCGCAGAAACCGCGGGACATGCCGCGCTCGTCGATCTCGATCACGGAGTGGTAGTGATTCGGCATCAGGCAGCAGGCGTAGATCTTCCAACCGTGCTTGAGCGCAGTCCCTGTGAGGCGCCGCAGGAAGTCGTTGGCATCGCGCTCGGTCAGAAATATCCGCCGCCTGTTGTTCCCGCGGCAGGTGACGTGGTGGATGCCTGGCGCTTCGTCGCGAGGTGTGTATCCCATACGGGCGAGCGTAGATCGCGAGCAAGTCACGAGAGGAAACCGGCACGGAATTGTTCTCCTTCCGTGACGGTTCCTTAACGGTGGCAGCCACCAGACGTGGCTAGATACGGCACGTGATCACGTCGTCGGAGAATCCGCGGGTCAAGGCTGTCCTGCGGCTGCGGAAGGGGCGCGAGCGGCGGCGGGATGGGATGTTCATCGCCGAAGGGCGGCGCGAGGTCGAGCGTGCCGCGGCTGCCGGGCTCGTGCTGCGCGAGGTCTACTTCGCGCCCGAGTTGATCGCCGACTGGCCGGGCGGGGAGGAGGTCAGCGCTCGCGTGCTCTCAAGGATGAGTTACCGCACTGACCCGGAGGGCGTGCTTGCCGTCGTCGAGATCCCGCAGCGGACGCTGCCGGACGAATCGACGCTGCTGCTCGTTGCTGTCGGCATCGAGAAGCCGGGCAACCTCGGGGCGATGGCTCGCACCGCCGACGCTGCCGGGGCTGATGCGCTCCTCGTCGGCGACGCCACCGTCGACCCGTGGAACCCGAACGCGATTCGTGCGTCGACGGGCGCCGTCTTCACGCTTCCAATCGTCGAGGCGACCCGCGATGAGATCGCCGCGCTCCCGCACCGGAAGATCGCGGCGGTGCTCGGCGCCGGGCACCGCCATAGCGACGCCGACTACCGCGGGCCGACCGCGTTTCTCGTCGGTGCGGAGGACGAGGGTCTGGACGCCAACTGGCGCGCGATCGCCGATGTCGAGGTCGAGATCCCGATGAGCGGGGCGGCGGCGGACTCGCTGAACGCGAGTGCCGCCGCCGCTGTCCTGCTCTTCGAGGCGGTGCGCCAGCGCGCGAGCGCCTAGTTCAGGCCCTTCTGCTTCGCGATGCCGCCGGCGAGTACGTCACCCGTCATGAACATGTGTTGGTACGCACCGTCGACGAGCTGGAACGTCTTGTCGTACTGCTTCGCGTGATACCCATCGAGCGCGCCCTTGAGCTGCAGGACGTGCGCGGTCAGGTCGTTGACCAGAGCGGTCTTCGGCAGGCCGATCGCCTTGGCGAAGAACCCCGCTTGCACCTGGATGTAGGTCATGAGGGCGGCGACGGCCTTCTTCTGGCCGGCGGTGTTGCCCTTTGCCGTCGCGACGGTGTACGCGACGAAGTCGTTGATGTGCGCACGCCAGAGGTTGGCGCCGTCCAGGAATAGCTTGCCGGCGGCGGCACCGTAGAGCGAGCCGATCGCCTGTGAGATCGCAACCGAGTTCTTGTCGAGCTGCTTGCCGAGTGCCGGGAAGTTCTTCCCACCGCTGACGCCGGCCTGCGTGGCCCACGTGGCGAGCCAGGCATGCTCACCGAGCAGCTGGTCGAGCGTCACCTCCAAGTCGGCGGCCTTACCGGTCGTCGAACCAAGGTGCTTCTGCTTCGCAATCGCGGCTGAGAGCAGATCGCCCGTCATGAACATGTGCTTGTAGGCACCGTCCGTCAGAGCGTACGACTGCGCGTAGTCGCCCTTGGCGTACGCGTCGAGCTGACCCTTGAGCTGCAGCACGTGTGCGGTCAGATCGTTGACGAGGGCTGCCTTCGGCAACCCGGTCGCCTTCGCGAAGAATGCCGCCTGCACCTGGATGTACGTCATCAGGTTCGCGACTGCTTTCTTCTGGCCGGCGGTGTCGTGCTTGGCGAGCGCGACCGTGTAGTCGACGAAGTACTTGATGTGCGCGCGCCAGAGGTTCTTGCCGTCCAGGAACTGCTTGCCGGCGGCAGGGCCGTAGACGGACGCGATCGCCTTCGAAAGCGCAACCGAGTTGGCGTCGAGCTGGGCCGCAATCGCCTTGAAGTCGGCGCCGCCCGAATAGCCGCGCTGCGTTGCCTGGATCGCAAGGAGCGCGTGCTCGCCGAGGAGCTCGTCGAGCGTGATGCGCAACTGCACGGCCTTCGACGACGACGCAGCCGTGGACGACGCGGCATGCATCGACATGTTCATGCCGGCCATCGGGCTCTGAGCGCCCGGACCGGCCGAGCCCTTGCCTGCCGAGCTCTGCAGTGCTCCTGACGCTGCCGCGACGACGGCGAGAGCGAGGATCGAGAGCAGGACAAGCGAGGTTCTGAGATTTTTCATCGTTCCTCCGGAATCGGTTGACGGGGCTCATTCGCACGAGCCCGGAGTACGGTTCGGTCGATGGTTCCGACCCGCGACGACGTGGAGCGCGCCCGCGAGACGATCGGCGAGCGCCTGCAGCGCACGCCGCTGCAGTCGAGCCGTACGCTCGGAGCGCGCCTCAAGTGCGAGCTCTTCCAGCGCACCGGGTCGTTCAAGTCGCGCGGCGCGCTGAACAAGATCAGCTCGCTCTCTGCCGAGGAGAAGCGTGGCGGCGTGATCGCAATCAGCGCCGGCAACCACGCCCAGGCGGTCGCCTTCGCGGCCGCTGCCGAAGGCATCGATGCGCTCGTCGTCATGTGGCAGGGCGCATCCGCGCAGAAGATCGAGGCGACCCGCGCGTACGGCGCGACGGTCGATCTGGAGGCCGCCGGCCCGGCGGCTGCGTTCGAGCGGCTCGCCGAGCTGCAGGACGAAACCGGCCGGGCGCTCGTCCATCCGTTCGAGGATCCCCTCGTGCTCGCCGGGGCGGGCACGGTCGGCCTCGAGATCGAGGAGGACGCCCCGGACGCCGACGCGGTGATCGTGCCGGTCGGCGGCGGTGGGCTGATCGGCGGTATCCAGACGGCGATCGGCGCGACGATGCGCGTGGTCGCGGTCGAGCCGGAGACGAGCAACGCGCTGCACGCCGGGATCGAAAGCGGCCGCTCGACGCCGGTCACGCCGACCTCGATCGCGGACGGTCTGAACGCTCCGTTCGTCGGGGCGTTGCCGCTCGAGATCTGCAAGCACCTGGAGCGTGTTCTCGTCACGGAAGAGGAGATAGAGGTTGCCTTCAGGTTCCTCTACGAACGGACGAAACTCGCCTGCGAGCCGGCCGGCGCGGCAGCAACTGCAGCGTGGCTCGCCGGCAAGATTCAGGCCGACCGGCCGGTCGTCTTGGTCTCCGGCGGCAACGTCGCCAGCGAAACCGCCGCTGCTATCCTGGCCCGGCGATGAAGGCCGACATTCACCCCGAGTACGTCCTCGCAACCGTGCATTGCAGCTGCGGGAACACGTTCACCACGCGTTCCACGCGCCCCGAGTTGCACGTCGAGATCTGCTCGAATTGCCACCCGTTCTACACCGGCAAGCAGAAGCTCGTCGACACGGGCGGTCGCGTCGAGCGCTTCCAGCGGCGGCTCGAAAAGGCCGAGCGCGCCGCGCGCTCGTCCTCCTAACAGCGATGTCGCAGGCCGTCGGCGGCCAGGCTGTGCTCGAGGGCGTGATGATGCGCGGCCCTCGCAACTGGGCTGTCGCAGTCCGCAAGCCCGACGGTGAGATCGCGCACGTCTCGAAGGGGATCGATCCGCTTGCCGTCCGTCACTGGACACTGCGTCTGCCGATCGTCCGCGGCGTCGTCGCACTCGGTGAGAGTCTCGCGATCGGCTTCCGCGCACTGAGCGTGAGCGCGAACTACGCAGCCGCCGAGGAGGCCGAGGGAGACGGTGAGCCCGCTGAGATCGGACGCTGGGCACTTGCCTTCGCGTTCCTCGTGGCGATCGGCTTCGCCGTGATGATGTTCAAGGTCGGCCCGGCCCTGCTCACCGACCTGCTGCCGATCTCGAACGGCAACTGGTTCGTGCTCGTCGAGGGTGTGGTGCGTGTGTGCGTGTTCGTGCTCTACCTGACCGTGCTGAGCCTGATCCCGTCGCTCCGGCGCGTCTTCCAGTACCACGCTGCCGAGCACAAGGCGATCAACGCGTACGAGGCCGGCGACGAGCTGACGCCGGAGAACGCACAGCGCCATTCGCTGATCCACCCGCGCTGCGGCACGGCGTTCCTGCTCTGGGTGATGGTCGTGGGCGTGTTCGTCTACGCGCTGCTCGGCCGTCCCGTCTGGTACTGGCTGATCGTCAGCCGGATCGTGCTGCTGCCCGTGATCGCAGGCATCGCCTACGAGCTGATCCGCTTCGCCGGCCAGCACCAGTCGAGCCGCGTGCTGATGACGTTGCTCGCGCCCGGTCTCTGGCTGCAACGGCTGACGACACGTGAGCCGACGCTCGATCAGCTCGAAGTCTCGATCCGCGCCCTGCGCGAGGTGCTCGATCTCGAGGGCCGCGAACGACCGACCGACCGCCGCGTGGAGGTGATGGCATGACGGATCGCACCGCAAGTGTCGTCTGGCATGGAGACCTCTTGAGTGGGAGCGGAACGATCGCCGCCGCGCCAAGTGGCGCGTTCGGCCCGCTCGACGTGACGTGGGCCTCGCGTGCGGAAGAGCCCGATGGCCGTACGAGCCCCGAAGAGCTGATCGCCTCGGCCTGGGCCGCATGCTTCGCGATGGCGCTGTCGAACGGGCTCGCCAAGGGCGGCACGCCGCCCGAGCGGCTCGAGACGTCGGCGACTGTCAGCTTTCAGCCGGGGCAGGGGATCGTCAAGGGTGCGCTGGCGGTTCGCGGCACCGTGCCGGACCTCGACGCGGAAGCCTTCGCGGCGGCCGCCGAGGTTGCGAAGCTGGAATGCCCCGTCTCGAAGGCGCTCGCCGGTGTCCCGGACGTGAGCGTCGACGCAACGCTCGCCTGAGGGCGGCATGGCGGCCCTCGACGACCTGCTAGCAGAGCTCGATCGTTCCTATGCCGAGGCACAGGAGCGGCTGTCCGACCCCGCGGTCTACAACGACCACCGCGAAGCGGCGGACGTGGGGCGGCGGCTGAAGGAGCTCGAGGCCCCCTGGAAGCTCGCCCAGGAGTGGAAACAGGCGCGCGCGGATCTGGAGGCGGCGCGCGGGGACTCGGAGCTCGGCGAGATGGTCTCCGACTACGAGGCCGATGTGGTGCGGCTCGAAGAGCAGCTGAAGCTCGCGCTCGCCGAGCGGGATCCGGCCGACGACAAGGACGTGATCGTCGAGATCCGCGGTGGCGAGGGCGGCGAGGAAGGGAAGCTGTGGGCCGGCGACCTGGCGAAGATCCTGCAGCGCTACGCCGACCGTCGCGGCTTCAAGTGGGAGGAGATCGAGGTGGCGCCCAGCGACACCGGCGGCCTCAAGGAGGGCATGTTTGCGATCAAGGGCGACGGCGCCTACTCGATCTTCAAGTTCGAGGGCGGCACGCACCGCGTGCAGCGTGTCCCCGAGACGGAGTCGCAGGGGCGGATTCACACCTCGACCGCCACTGTCGCGGTGATGCCGGAGGCAGAAGACGTCGACGTCGAGGTCGAGGAGAGCGACTTGAAGATCGACGTCTACCGCTCCTCGGGGCCCGGCGGCCAGTCGGTGAACACGACCGACTCGGCTGTTCGGATCACCCACCTGCCGACGGGCATCGTCGTGGCCATGCAGGACGAGCGCTCGCAGCTGCAGAACCGCGAGAAGGCGATGCGCGTGCTGCGCGCGCGGATCTTCGAGGCCGAGCGGGAACGGCAGGCTGCGGAGCAGGCCGCCGCCCGCAGCGCGCAGGTCGGGTCCGGAGCGCGCGCCGAGAAGATTCGCACCTACAACTTCCCGCAGAGCCGGGTCACCGACCACCGGGTGAAGGTGAACGTGCCGCTCGAGCAGGTGCTCGCCGGCTCGCTCGACGACTTCACCGACGCGCTGACCGCCGACGAGCAGCGCCGCGCACTCGAGCGGTGACGCTCGGCGAGGTGCTCGCCGGCGCGTCCGGCTACCTGGCCGAGCGTGGCGTCGAGAGCCCGCGCCTCGATGCCGAGCATCTCGTCGCGCGGGCGCTCGGCCTTTCGCGGATCGAGCTCTACACCCAGCACGACCGGCCGCTCGACGAGAGCGAGCGTGCCGCCGCGCGCGAGCTGGTCTCCCGACGCGGGCGGCGTGAGCCGCTCGCCTATGTGCTCGGCGACTGGGACTTCCGCCGGTTGACGCTGGTGACGGACGCACGCGCGCTCGTCCCGCGGCCCGAGACGGAGGTCGTCGTCGACCGGTGTCTGGCGCTCATCGAGCCTTTGAGCGCGCCGCGCGTCGTCGACGTCGGCACCGGCACCGGCGCGATCGCCCTCGCGATCGCGCACGAGCGCCCTGACGCGATCGTGACGGCCACGGACATCTCCAGCGAGGCGCTCGCGCTCGCAGCCGAGAACGCACACACCAACGGGCTCGCCGTCACGTTCGTCGAGAGCGACCTGCTCGCCGCGGTCGACGGCTCGTTCGATCTCGTCGTCTCGAACCCGCCATACGTCCGCGCCGGCGAGCTCGAAGAGCTCCAGCCTGAGGTACGGGACTGGGAGCCGCGCAGGGCGCTCGTCGACGAAGGCCAGACGGCACGACTGGCTGCCGAGGCGCGCGGCCACCTCGACGGCCAGCTCGTGCTCGAGGTGCATGCCGACCACGCCGGCGAGATCGCGAGCGCGTTGGTCGAGTTGGGCTACGAGACGCCGGCGATCGGTCGGGACCTGGCCGGGCGCGAGCGAGTGGTGGAGGCACGATGGCGTCCGACGCCGACCGGCTGATCGAGCAGCTGCGGGCCGGTCTCCCCGCGCTGTTGCCGACCGACACCGTCTACGGCCTCGTCTCGACGCCTGGCGAGCGCGAGGTCGAGCGGCTCTACGCGCTCAAGGGGCGGCGTCCCGAGCAGCCGACCGCGCTGCTCGGGGCGACCGTTGCACAAGTGGTCGAGCTCGTGCCCGAGCTCCGCGAGCACGAGCTGGAGCTCGAGACGCTGCTGCCGGGGCCGTTCACCCTCGTGCTGCCGAACCCGTCGAGCCATTTTCGGTGGCTGGCGGGCTCCGGCAACGTCACGATCGGCGTCCGCGTGCCGAACCTCCCCGAGGAGGTGCGCCGCGTACTCGCCGCCGTCGGCTGCGTTGCCGCCACGAGCGCCAACGAGCCCGGCGGTCCAGACCCGCGCAGCCTCCGCGAGGTTCCCGAGCGTCTCCGCGCAGCCTGCCTGGCGCTCGACGGCGGAACGCTGCCCGGAACGCCGTCGACGGTGCTCGACCTCACCGGCCCCGAGCCGCGAGTGCTCCGCGAGGGCGCGTCGCCGTCTGCCGAGGCGATCGCCCGCATCCGGAGCGCCCGAGTACGATCCGGGTGATGGCGGTGGCCCACCAGACGTTCGACGAGCTGAAGACGCTCGGGCTCGCAGAGATCGACCCTGAGATCGCACAGCTGCTCGAGCGTGAGCTCGATCGGCAGCGCGGCCAGATCGAGCTGATCGCCTCCGAGAACTTCACGTGGCCGAGCGTGTTCGAAGCGGTCGGCTCCGTGCCGACGAACAAGTATGCGGAGGGCTATCCGGGCAAGCGCTACTACGGCGGCTGCGAGGTTGTCGATGAGATCGAGGAGATCGCGCGCAACCGCGCGACCGAGCTGTTCGGCGCCGAGCACGCCAACGTCCAGGCACACGCGGGCGCACAGGCGAACATGGCGGTGTACTTCGCCGTCCTGAAGCCCGGCGATCGCGTGCTCGGCCTCTCGCTCGACCACGGCGGCCACCTGACCCACGGCCTGAAGGTCAACTTCTCCGGGAAGCTCTACGAGTTCCACCACTACGGCGTCTCCCGCGAGACGATGCTGGTCGACTACGACGAGCTGCTCGCTCAGGCGAAGGAGGTGCGCCCGAAGCTGATCGTGTGCGGCGGCTCGGCTTACCCCCGCACCGTCGAGGCCGACCGCTTCCGGGAGATCGCCGACGAAGTCGGCGCGCTCCTGATGTGCGACATGGCGCACTTCTCCGGGCTGGTCGCAGCGGGACTCCACCCGAGCCCAGTGCCGTACTGCGACTTCGTGACCTCGACGACGCACAAGACGCTGGCCGGGCCGCGCGCCGGGTTCGTGCTCTGCCGCGCCGAGCACGCCACCAAGGTCGACCGGGCGAACTTCCCCGGCATGCAGGGCGGCCCGCTGATGCACACGATCGCCGCGAAGGCAGCCTGCTTCAAGATCGCGATGAGCCCTGCCTTCCGCGACTACCAGCGGCAGGTGCGAGCCAACGCCGACGCGCTCGCGAGCGGGTTGCTCGAAGGGGGCCACGATGTCCTCACGGGCGGCACCGACACGCATCTCGTGCAACTCGACCTCCGCGCCACCGAGTGGACCGGGCTGGCCGCGCAGGAGCGGATGGAGGAGTGCAAGCTGACGGCGAACCGCAACACGGTGCCGTTCGACGAGCGGCCGCCGATGGTCGCCTCGGGCGTCCGGCTCGGCTCGCCGGCCGTGACGATGCGCGGGTTCGACGAGGCCGACTTCCGCGAGGTCGCGGCGATCATCGTCGACTCGCTCAACGAGGATGCCGACGTGCCTGCGCTCCGCGGTCGCGCCGAGGCGCTCTGCGAGCGCCGGCCGCTCTACCCGGGCTTCCGCGGTTACACGAGCTACGTCGCGTGAGCGTCACCGAGGTTCGGCACCCGCTCGTCCAACACAAGCTTTCGTACCTGCGCGACAAGGACACGCCGACCGTTCACTTCCGGAAGCTCGTCGAGGAGGTGACGCTGCTCCTCACCTACGAGGCGACGAAGGACTTGCCAACCGAGGACGTCGAGATCTCGACGCCGCTCGAGACCACTCCGTCACCTCGCATCTCCGGGAAGAAGGTCGCCGTTTGCCCGATCCTGCGCGCCGGCCTCGGCATGCTCGACGGGGTGCTGACCCTCATCTCGGGTGCTCGCGTCGGGTTCATCGGGCTCTATCGCGACGAGGAGACCCTGCAGCCGGTGGAGTACTACGTGAAGCTTCCGCAGGACGTCGCCGACCGCGACGTGATCCTGCTCGACCCGATGCTCGCGACTGGGAATTCGACAGCGCACGCGGTGCAGCTCGTCAAGAACGCCGGCGCGTCGAGTGTGCGGCTGATCTCGATCATCGCGGCGCCGGAGGGCATCGCGAACATCCAGGAGAACCACCCTGACGTGCAGATCGTCGTCGCGGCGATCGACCGTCAGCTGAACGAGCGCGGCTACATCGTCCCTGGTCTCGGCGATGCGGGAGACCGGCTCTACGGCACGAAGTAGTCGCGATGGTCTGGACGCAGCTGACAGACCACCTGGAGGTTCTCTGGGGCGCCCTGGCCGCGTTCGTGATCGTGCTCGTGCTCACGCCGATCGTCGGCCGCGCCGCACGCCACCTGCGCCTCGTCGAGCGCCCGGCTGAGGGCGACCGCACCCGGCGGGAGATCCCCCGGCTCGGCGGGCTGGCGCTCTTCATGGGCATCTTCGTCGCCGCGCTCGCGTTCGTGCCGCTCGGCGGCGGGCTGCGCGGCATTCTGCTCGGGGCGAGTGTCGCAACCATGGTCGGCGCAATCGACGACCTGCGCGGACTCCCTTGGTGGCAGAAGCTCGGCGGTCAGGTGCTGGCTGCGTCGATCCCGGCCGGGTTCGGCATCTGGGTGCAACGGTTCACCTTCCCGATCCTCGGCATCCACCAGGTTCCGTCCTGGGTCGGAGTGCCACTGACCGTGATCGGGATCGTCGCGGTCATGAACATGGTCAACTTCCTCGACGGCCTCGATGGTCTCGCCGCGGGAGTCTGCGCGATCTCGGGCGCGACGTTCTGCGATCATCGAGCTCTCGCTCGGCCGGATCGGTGCGGCGGTGCTCGCTGCGATCGTCTGCGGCGCGTGCCTCGGCTTCCTGCGCCACAACTTCTACCCGGCGCGGATCTTCATGGGTGACTCGGGTGCGCTGCTGCTCGGGTTCACGCTCGCCGCGATTTCCGTGCAGGGGTTGCTGAAGACGGCGGCGTTGGCGACGCTGTTGTTGCCGCTCCTCGTGCTCGCCGTGCCGGTGCTCGACACGTCGTTCGTCGTCGCGAAGCGCCTGCGGAGCGGCCAGCCGATCTACCAGGCCGACGCGAGGCACCTGCACCACCGCTTCATGCGCGTCGGCTTCTCGCAGCGCCGAGCCGTCGTCTACCTCTGGGCGTGGTGCGCGACCCTGGCCCTCGCCGCCCTCGCGAGTCACTTCGCCCCGCCGCACCAACGCGGCGACTGGAACCTGACGAACGTCGGGATCGACGTCGTCGCCGGGCTGCTCGCAATCGCGTTCTCGCTCTACGTCGTCTACGTGCTCGAGCTCGTCCGGCTGTCGAGCCCTCGCGCCCGCCGCCGCGACGCAGCCCGTAGGGCCGCCTGAACAGCGCAAGTAACACAGTGTTACAAGCAGGGTCACAAACGGCGCCCAGGGCGGCTCTCCTACGGGAAAACCGGTGTCACAAAGGGCTGGTATGCTCTGCGGCGGTGGAGGCTCAGCGACCGTCGCTCTCCCTCGCCGGCGCGGGCAGCGTGCTCATCGGGTTCACCGCGGCATGCATCGTCGCGGGCACGCTCATCGGCTGGGCGGCGGGGAACCTCGGTTACGGGCTCGCCTTTGGCGCCGTCGTCGGTATCCCCGTCGGAGTCGCCGCAACCGTGATCAAGTACCGCAACATCTGATGCCCGCCTGGACACAACCACGCGCCGCACCGCCGGCCCTCCTGCCCGCCGTCGCGGGGGCGATCGTGATCTTGCTCGCACTGCCGATCTTCCTGATCGCGGGCTGGCCCGTCGAGGGCTGGGCGCTCGGGGCAGTCCTGTGGTTCGGGTCGGAAGCGCTCGGGCTGGTACTGACGCGGCTGCAGACCCGGACGGGTAACCTCGCCGCCGCAGGCGTGGCAGCTTTCGGAATGCTCTTTCGCGCGATCGCCGTGATGGTGGTCATCTTCGCCGTCGCAGTGTCCGACAAATGGGTCGGCCTGGCGGCTGCGTTGGTGTACGCCGCCGGCTACTCGGCCGCCCTCGGCCTGCAGCTCGTCGCCTACTACACGGGACCCGAAGCCGGGAAGGCCGTCTCCTCGTGAAGCGCCTCCTCCTCGCGCTGAGCACGATCGCGCTGCTCCTGCCGGCGAACGCGTTCGCACGCGGTGAATTCGACCCGACCAAGGAGTTCGAGCAGCACGAGTGGGTGCCGATCCACCTGGGACCGCTCAACCTGTCGATCACCAAGGCGGTCGTCTACCTGATGCTCGGCAGCGTGCTGACGATCCTCTTCGGGATCGTCTTCATGCGCACGCGCATCGGCCAGAAGCCCGGGCGCAGAGAGACGTTCGGCGAGATGGTCTACGAGATCGCGCAGACGCAGGTCGCCGAGCAGGGCCTGCCACACAAGGCGATCGCCCGCTGGTTCCCGTACGTCGCGACGCTGATGCTCTTCATCTTCGTCGTCAACTTCCTTGGTTTCGTGCCGCTGCCGCTGACCGGCGAGACCTGGCACGGCGTGCCGACGTGGGGCATCTACGCCGCCACGAGCTCGATCTCGGTCACGCTCGCCCTCGCCCTGCTCACCTTTGTCTTCACGCACTACGAAGGCATCCGCTGGAACGGCCCGACGCGCTACTTCAAGAGCTGGATCCCGGAGGCGCCGAAGCCGCTACTCGCCCTGATCGTGCCGCTCGAGATCCTCGGCCAGTTCATGCGGCTGATCTCGCTCAGTGTCCGTCTGTTCGCCAACATGCTCGCCGGCCACATCCTGATCCTCACGTTCATCGGCCTGATGTTCATCCTCGAGAACTACTACCTGTCCATCGTCGTGATCCCCGTGGCGACAGCGTTCTACCTCTTCGAGGTGCTGATCGTGATCGGGATCCAGGCCTTCATCTTTGCTGCCCTGTCCGCCATCTACATCGGCTCGGCGATCGAGCCGGAGCACTAGGAGGAAAACGAATGCTTGGTTACATCCTCGCCGCAACCACCGGCGACGTCACGAAGGCCGGCAAGGCGATCGGCCTCGCGCTCGGCGTCGGTCTCGGCGCGCTCGGCGCCGGTGTCGGCATCGGCAACATCTTCGGCTCGATGATCCAGTCGGTCGCCCGCCAGCCCGAGCTGCGCGGCGAGCTGCAGGGCATCCAGTGGCTCGGCTTCGCTCTCACTGAGGCGGTCGTCTTCTACGGCCTGCTCGGTTCGATCCTCGCCTACGTCCTGGTCTGAGCCGATGCTCGCGTCGAACCCACTGATCCAGGTCACACCTGGGCTGATGATCTGGACGATCGTCTGCTTCCTGATCACGTTCTTCGTGCTCAAGAAGGTGGCGTTCGGGCGCATCCAGGCGACGATCGACGATCGCCGCGAGCGCATCCAGAGCGCGGTTGACGAAGCCGATCGCGCCCGAGCCGAGGCCCGCAGCCTCGTCGAGGAGCATCGGCAGCTGATCGGACAGGCCAAGACGCAGTCCGAGGAGATCCTCAGCGAGGCGCGGCGCGTCGCCGACGCGCAGCGCGAGCGGGTCCGTGAGGAGACCGAGGAGGACCGCCAGCGCAGGCTCGAGGAAACCCGCCGTCAGATCGAGCAGGCGACCCAGCAGGCGCTCGGCCAGATTCGAGACGAGGTCGGCAAGCTCAGCCTCGCCGCAGCCGAGAAGATCACCCGCAAATCGCTCACCGGCGCCGACCAGCAGCGCCTGATCGACGAGGCCCTCGCAGAGATCGACTTCTCCGCCCTCGAAGGGAGCCGGTCGTAGCCGTCGCGCACCGCATCTATGCGCGCGCCCTCTTCGAGGCTGCGCAGGAGCGAGGGACGCTCGAAACCGTGCACCGCGAGGTGCAGGAGCTCCGCACGGCCGTCGACTCGAACGAAGAGCTCCGCTCGTTCTTGCAGAACCCCGAGGTCGAGAGCGACGTCAAGGCGGACGTGCTGACACGTATCGCAGCGGGCTCCGACCCCCAGGTCGGCAACTTCCTGCGGCTGCTCGCCGAGAAGGGGCGAGCCGGGGAGCTGCCACAGATCGCAGACGAGCTCGACACGCTCGTCGCCGCGGAGCAGCGGATTCTCGACGTCGAGCTGACGACCGCAACCGAGCTTTCCGAGGCGGACTTCAAGCGAATCCTCGGCAGCATCGAGGGCGCCTCCGGCCGCAAAGTGCAGGCCACACGCAAGGTCGACCCAGATCTGATCGGGGGGATCGTCCTCCAAGCCGGTTCGATGAGGCTCGACGCGAGCGTCCGCGGCCGGCTCGACCGACTACGCCACGACTTCAGCCAAGCAAGGAGCTAAGAGACCACATGAAGCTTCGTCCCGAAGAGATCACATCGATCCTGCGCGACCGGATCGAGAACTTCGACGCCGAGTCCAACCTGGCCGAGGTCGGCAACGTTCTGCAGGTCGGCGATGGCATCGCGCGCATTCATGGCCTCGAGAACTGCCTCGCGCTCGAGATGCTCGAGCTCGAGCACGGTGTCACGGGCCTCGCGTTCAACCTCGAGGAAGACAACGTCGGCGCCGCGCTCTTCGGCGAGTGGGACAAGGTGTCCGAGGGCGAGACCGTGCGCCGCACCGGCAAGGTCGCGTCGGTCCCGGTCGGCGAAGCGCTGCTCGGCCGGGTCGTCGACCCGCTCGGCAACCCGCTCGACGGGCTCGGCCCGATCGAGGCAACCGAGACCCGGCCGGTCGAGTTCAAGGCGCCAGGCGTGATCGACCGCCAGCCCGTGAAGGAGCCGCTTCAGACCGGGATCAAGGCGATCGACTCGATGACGAACGTCGGCCGTGGCCAGCGCGAGCTGATCATCGGCGACCGTTCGACGGGCAAGACGGCGATCGCGATCGACACGATCCTGAACCAGCACGACCAGAACGTGAAGTGCATCTACGTCGCGATCGGCCAGAAGGCGTCAACCGTCGCCCAGGTGGTCGAGCGCCTTCGTGAAGCCGGGGCGATGGAGTACACGACGGTCGTCACCGCATCGGCTTCGGAGGCGGCGCCGATCAAATGGATCGCCCCGTTCGCCGGGTGCGCGATGGCGGAGTACTTCCTCTACAAGGGCGAGCACGCGCTGATCATCTACGACGACCTGACGAAGCAGGCAGACGCGTACCGGCAGCTCTCGCTGCTGCTGCGCCGCCCGCCGGGCCGAGAAGCGTTCCCCGGCGATGTCTTCTACCTGCACTCACGGCTGCTCGAGCGCGCCTGCAAGCTGAGCGATGCGCGTGGGGGAGGCTCGCTGACGGCGCTCCCGATCATCGAGACGCAAGCCGGCGACATCTCGGCCTACATCCCGACCAACGTGATCTCGATCACCGACGGCCAGATCTTCCTGCAGTCCGACCTCTTCTTCTCCGGTGTGCGCCCGGCCGTGAACGTCGGCACGAGCGTCTCGCGGGTGGGTTCGTCGGCACAGACCAAGGCGATGAAGAAGGTCGCCGGCCGCCTGCGGCTCGACCTGGCGCAGTACCGCGAGCTCGAGGCGTTCGCGCAGTTCGGCTCCGAGCTCGACCAGGCGACGCAGAGCGCGCTCAACCGTGGCGAGAAGATGGTCGCGACGCTCAACCAGCCGCAGTACCAGCCGTGGCCGATGGAGGAGCAGGCGGTCGCGCTCTACGCCGGGGTCAACGGCCACCTGGACGGGATCCCGACCGAGGACGTTGCACGGTTCCAGGACGAGCTCCGCGAGCAGTTGCGGGCCGACGGCTCGATCTACAAGACGATCCGCGAGTCCGGCGACCTCGCCGACGACACGAGCGAGCAGCTGAACGCCGAGATCGAGAAGTTCAAGAACCGCTTCCAGTCGAGCGCCGAGGAAGCCGCCTAGTTGGCCTCCACACAGGATCTGAAGCGGCGCGTCCGCTCGATCACGAACACGCGCAAGCTGACCCGGGCCATGGAGCTCGTCGCCTCGGCTCGTCTTCGGCGTGCGCAGCAGCGGATCGAGGCCATGCGGCCGTACGCCGACCGGATGCTCGAGCTGATGGCCGGCGTCTCGCAGGCCGCCGGCGCGGTACGGCTGCCGCTGCTCGAACGGCGGGAGACGGTCGAGCACGTCGCGATCGTCCCGGTCACCGGCGACCGTGGCCTTGCTGGGGCGTTCAACGCCCAGGTGCTCCGTCGCGCTTTCGCGCTGATGCGGGAGGTGGAGGCTGACGGCCAGCAGGTGGTGTTCTTCCCGTCGGGAAAGAAGGCCGGTTCGACGCTTCGCTTCCGCCGGCTCGAGGTGGGACAGGCCTGGTCGGGCTTCAGTGACAAGCCCGCCTACAGCGACGCCCAGGCGATGGCCCACGCGATCTCGGAGGCCTACACGAAGGGCGAAGTCGATCGCGTCGTGATCGTCTACAACGCCTTCGTCTCGCCGCTCGTCCAGAAGGTGACGGTTCGAGACGTGCTGCCGATCCCGCAGGACATCCTCGAAGGCACCGCCGAGGATGCGCAGGAGGAGGCTCGGAGTGGCACGCCCGACTTCATCTACGAGCCGGAGCCGGAGGAGATCCTCGCGCGCCTGCTGCCCGTCTACGTCGAGACCGAGATCTACCGCGCCCTGCTCGAGTCGGCCGCCTCCGAACAAGGGGCGCGCATGACCGCGATGCGGAACGCGTCGAAGGCCGCCGGCGAGCTGATCGACAGCCTGACGCTCGCGATGAACCGCGCCCGCCAGGCCGAGATCACCCAGGAGATCCTGGAAGTCGTGGCCGGCGCCGACGCGCTAAGCGGCTAAGCCGGCTTCGCTTTCGGGAGGGAAACCACGGGTTTCCCTCCCGAGGCCCTCCCTTCCGGGATCGCCGCCCGCGCGACCTGACTGCGCCTCCCGGCCGGCCAAGCCGGCCTCCGGCGGCGGTTGTTTGTGACCCGGCGATCGTCTTCAGCGGTCGGTGGTTAATGCGCGCTTAATGGTCCAGATCGTCTGTTGCGATCACTCGTTCGCGGGGGAGGATGTACTCTCAGCCGACCGTGGCACAGACAGATGAGAAGCACGAGATCCTCGGTTCCGGTCCTGGACTGGCCGGAGCGATCGCGCTCGAGTCCGGGCCTGAGCTCGGCGACATCGAGGTCAAGGCTCGCGGCTACTGGGAGCAGGTCTGGCGCCGGTTCCGTCGCGACAAGATCGCGATCGCGGGTGGCGTCACGATCATCGTGCTCCTCTTCTCAGCGTTCATCGGTGCTCCGATCGCCGCGCACTTCCTCGGGCACGGCCCGAACGACCAGTTCTATTCGGCGCTGACGCCGCTCGGCGCGCCGATCGGGCCGTTCTCACACGTCTCCGACGGGCTCGGCGGCACGACGTTCTTCATCCTCGGCGCCGACAGCACGCTCGGTCGCGACGAGTTCCTGCGGCTCCTCTACGGCGCCCGCATCTCCTTCGAGGTCGCCGTGCTCGCCACGATCGGCTCGATCTCGATCGGCGTCCTGCTCGGCTCGATGGCCGGCTACTTCCGCGGCTGGGTCGACACGATCGTCTCCCGCGTCACCGAGATAACGATGGCATTCCCGGCGCTCCTCTTCATCATCGCGCTCGCCTCGACCGTCGGCGACAGCATCAACAACATCACCTTCGGCGGCTTGATCGGCCCCGGCGTCTTCACCCTCTTCGTCGTCTTCTCGGTCTTCGGCTGGTTCTACCCGGCGCGCATCATCCGCGCGGTCGTCCTCAGCCTCCGCGAGAAGGAGTTCATCGAAGCCGCACGCATGACCGGCTCGAGCGACTGGCGGATCATCCGCTCGCACATCCTCCCGCACCTCGTCGCCCCGATCACCGTCTACTCGACCCTCTCGGTCGCCGGCTTCATCCTCGGCGAGGCGGGCCTCTCCTTCCTCGGCGTTGGCATCAAGCAGCCGACCGCGAGCTGGGGCAACCTCCTCGGCGTCGCGCCCGACTACTACACCGTGCAGCCGTGGCTGATGGTGTGGCCGGGCCTCGCCGTCCTGATCACGACGCTGGCCTTCAACCTCCTGGGTGACGGCCTCCGCGACGCGTTCGACCCGCGCGCCACTCACTGAGGCGCCTTCCTACCGGATCGCCTGCCGCGCCTGGGCCGGCGCCGCCTGCCGCCTGACGAGGGCCTGTCCTTGATTCGCGGCTTTGATCGCGGTCGTTCATTTGGGGTTTGCAGTTAACGAAGAACTAACTAAACTGCCGCCGCCTCGTCACAGTTGACCGAGGATGCGTTCTGCGCCTGAGTTGGCGGGCCCCAAGCGAAAACCGCCGGCTCTACCCCAAGAAAGGAGCACTTCGTTGAGTAGAAAGCTGTGGCTTTCGACCGTCACGGTCGCCATCGCCCTGCTCGCGGTGTTCGCTGGAAGCGCTGCTGCCAAGACCGGTAAGTCCGGTGCTGTGGGCGGCACGCTGAACGTGGACATCTCGACGGATGTCGACTACACGGATCCGGCCCTCGACTATTTGTCGACCGGCTGGGAGATCGAGTACGCGACGTGCCTGAAGCTGATGAACTACCCAGACGCCAACGGCGCGAAGGGCTCTCAGCTCGTTCCCGAGGCCGCAACTGGCTTCCCGAAGGTCTCGAACAACGGCAAGACCTATGACTTCACGGTCAACGCCGGCTTCACCAAGTTCTCGAACGGTCAGCCGGTTACAGCGGCTGCGTTCAAGGCGGCGTTCGACCGCGACGCTGATCCGAAGATGCAGTCGCCTGCTCTTCCGTTCTTCAGCGACGTGGCCGGCTCCGACAAGTCGCCCGTCTCGGGTGTCAAGGTCAACGGCTCGCACCTGGTCATCAACCTGACCAAGGCAGCCCCTGACTTCCTCGCCCGCATGGCGATGCCGTTCTTCTGCGCTGTCCCGACGGGTCTGCAGCATGACCCGAACGGCGTGCTGGCACCTCCGTCGGCAGGTCCGTACTACATCTCGGACCGGCAGCCGAACAAGTCGATCACGATCAAGGCGAACCCGTACTACAAGGGCAAGCGCCCGCACAACGTCACGCAGATCAACTACATCATCGGCAACTCGCTCGACGCCACCTACCTGCGCACGCAGCAGGGCGCGACCGATTACGCCGCCGGCGGTATCCCGCCCGCGTCGTATGCCGAGGCCGCCCAGAAGTACGGCATCAACAAGGGCCAGTTCTGGGTCAAGCCGCAGCTCGGTGTCAGCTACCTGGCGTTCAACCATGACCGTCCGCTGTTCAAGGGCGCGAAGGGCACGGCTCTCGCCAAGGCTGTCAACTACGCGATCGACCGCACCGCAATGCTGGCGCAGGGTGGTTACCTCGCCGGCAAGCGCACCGACCAGGTCCTGCCTCCGGGCATCGCGGGCTTCCGTGACGCGAACCTGTACCCGCTCAAGGGCCCGGACCTGACGACCGCCAAGAAGTGGGCGACTCAGTCGGGCGTGCCGAGTGGCACCACCATCGAGTACTACACCTCGAACCGTGGTTCCGCTCCGCTCGTGGCGCAGATCGTGCAGTTCAACCTGAAGCAGATCGGCCTGAACGTGAACAGCCACCTGTTCGCCCGCGCGGTGCAGATCGACAAGGAAGGCACCCGTGGCGAGCCGTTCGACATCACGTCGGAAGGCTGGATCGCCGACTACGCCGATCCGTACGACTTCATCAACGTGCTCCTGTCGGGTGACAGCCTGCACGCTTCGAACAACAACAACGTCGCGTACTTCAACGACCCGGCCTACAACAAGCAGATGCGGTCCGCCGCCCTGCTGTCCGGGAACTCGCGGTACAAGGCGTACGGGAACCTCGACGTCTCGATGATGGCGAAGAACCCGCCGTGGGCTGCCCGCAACAACTTCAACGACCGCATCCTGCTTTCCGGTCGTGTGGGCTGCTTCACGTACAACTCGACCTACAGCGTCGACCTGGCGGCCCTCTGCATCAAGTAGAGCGCTGATCCGGTCGATCTGAGTCGATCGAAATCGAAATAGGGCGCCCTTTCGGGGGCGCCCTATTTCACATCTTCATCTAGCTCTCAACACCCTCTCAACAAACCATCGGTTAAAGTCTCGACCCGTGTTCCGCTACCTCATCCGCCGCCTCATGTGGGCCTGGGTCCTGTTCGTAGCGGTCACGATCGTCACCTACGTGATCTTCTACGCGATCCCGGCCAACCCGGCCCGGCTCGCCTGCGGCCAGCGCGCCACACCTGAGTGCATCCAGCGCGCGGCCCACTACCTCGGCACAGACCGCCCGCTCTACGTCCAGTACGGGAAGTTCTTCGGGCGGCTGATGCCCGTCGCGGGGATCGTCCAGGGGAACCCGCACTTCAAGGAGCCGAGCCTCGGCCGCTCCTTCACGAACCGTCAGACCGTCAACTCGGTCGTCCTGAACGCCGCCCCGGTCACCGCCTCACTCGTCTTCGGCGGAGCAGTCTTCTGGATGCTGATCGCGCTGCCCGTCGGGATCCTCTCGGCGCTGCGTCCGCGATCGCTCCTCGATCGAATAGCCATGGTCTTCGTCCTGATCGGCATCTCGGCCCACCCGGTCTGGATCGGCCTCATCTTCGCCTACTTCTTCGGGTTCAAGGCGGGCCTGTTCCCCATCACCGGGTACGCGTGCTTCTTCGACTGCGGCCAGCCACAACAGGGGCCGGTCCAATGGGCCTACCACCTGGTCCTGCCGTGGGCGACCTTCGCGATCCTCTTTGCCGCCCTCTACGTCCGCATGATCCGTGCGAACGTGATGGAGGCCCTCGGGGAGGACTACGTCCGCACCGCCCGAGCCAAGGGAGCGCCGGAGTGGCTCGTCATGCGCTCCCACGTTCTCCGCAACGCCCTCTTGCCCGTCGTGACGATGCTCGGCATGGATATCGGCATCGCACTCGGCGGCGCGATCTTCACCGAGTCGGTCTACGGGCTCCCCGGACTCGGCAAGACCGCGATCAATGCGATCGATTCGTTCGACCTGCCGACGACTCAGGGAGTGGTCGTTTTCGCGACCCTCTGCATCATCCTGTTCAACCTGATTGTCGACTTGCTCTACGCGGTTATCGATCCACGCATTAGGCTTAGTTGATCGTGGCTCATCCGGTGACATCGAGGGCGCCCTCCGCGTCCGCTGACTGCGTGATCGGATGAGCGCCTGATGGCCCTGCTCGAGGTCAACGACCTCAAGACGTATTTCAAGACCGACGACGGGGTCGTACGTGCGGTCGACGGCGTCTCGTTCTCCGTCGACAAGGGCCAGACCCTCGGCATCGTCGGTGAGTCCGGCTCCGGCAAGAGCGTCACCTGCCTGACGATCATGGGGCTCAATCCGAAGCGCTCGGCGAGCACCACCGGCACGGCGCTCTGGAAGGGCGAGGATCTGCTGACCGCGAGCCCGAAGCGGCTGCGCGAGATCCGCGGCAGCGAGATCGCGATGATCTTCCAGGATCCGATGACGAGCTTGAACCCGGTCCACAAGATCGGCGACCAGCTCGGCGAAGCGATGCGCCTGCACGAAGACGTCTCGAAGAAGCAGTCCCGTGTGCGCGCGCTCGAACTGCTGAATGCAGTCGGGATTCCGCGCGCGGAGCGGCGCCTCGACGACTACCCGCATCAGTTCTCCGGCGGTATGCGGCAGCGCGTGATGATCGCGATGTCGCTGATCAACAACCCGGACCTGCTGATCGCGGACGAGCCGACGACTGCGCTCGACGTGACGACGCAGGCCCAGATCCTGACGCTGATCGAGAAGCTCCAGGAGGAGTTCGGGAGCGCCGTGATCATGATCACCCACGACCTCGGCGTCGTCGCCGAGATCGCCGACGAGGTCGTCGTCATGTACGCCGCCGAGGTGGCCGAGAAGGGCGCCGTCTCGCAGATCTTCAAGAAGCCGCACCACCCGTACACCTGGGGGCTGATGGGCTCGCTGCCGCGGCTCGACGCCGACGTCGAGCGGCTCGTGCAGATCCAGGGCCAGCCGCCGTCGATGCTCCGGCCCCCGCCCGGTTGCCGCTTCCACCCACGCTGCCCCTACGTGATGCCGATCTGCAAGGAGGTCGACCCGGGTCTGACACCCGTCTCGGGCGACCCCGGGCATCTCCAATCCTGCCATCTCGACGAGGAGACGAAAGACCGCGAGGCGGCTAAGCTCCTCGCCGTGATGATGGGCGAAGGACAGGCTGCTTAGTGATCCCTCCCGTAGATGCGGCGCCGCTCCGCCGGCTGCAAACACTGCGTCTCGCCGCGTCCTCGGTCACGTCCATAGCTAGGGCTATGGACGCTCCCTGCGTCCTTGCGAGACTTGGTTTTCGCTCGGCGGATCAACACCGCCCCTACGGAAGTGGCCACTGATGGCCTCGGCCGAGCAGGCGCAGGTCCAACCGCAGCTCGACCTCCGCGGTGACGAGCTCCTGGTCGTCGACAACCTGAAGAAGCACTTCCCGATCACGCGCGGCATCGTCTTCCAGAAGGAAGTCGCGTCCGTGAAAGCGGTCGACGGCGTCTCCTTCGCGCTGCGCGAAGGCGAGACGCTCGGCGTCGTCGGCGAGTCGGGTTGCGGCAAGTCGACGATGGCCCGCTGCATCATGAAGCTGCTCGAGCCGACCGGCGGTCGGCTGACCTTCCGTGGCCAGGAGATCACGAAGCTCTCCCGTTCGGAGATGCGGCCGTTCCGCCGCGAGATGATGATGATCTTCCAGGACCCGTACGCGTCGCTGAACCCGCGCAAGCGCGTCGGCTTCATCGTCGCCGAGGCGCTGCAGGTCCACAAGCTCGGCAGCGACTCGGAGATCAAGCGGCGCGTGCAGGAGCTGCTCGAGGTCGTCGGCCTCAACCCGGAGCACTACAACCGCTTCCCACACGAGTTCTCAGGTGGACAGCGCCAGCGGATCGGCGTCGCGCGCGCCCTCGCAGTCAACCCGAAGCTGATCGTGTGCGACGAGCCCGTCTCGGCGCTCGACGTGTCGGTCCAGGCGCAGATCCTGAACCTGCTCAAGGACCTGCAGCGCGACTTCGGGCTCACCTACATCTTCATCGCGCACGACCTGAACGTCGTCCGTCACATCTCGGATCGCGTGATGGTCATGTACCTCGGCCAGGTCGTCGAGACCGCCGAGCGCGCCGACCTGTATGCCACGCCGAAGCATCCGTACACCGGCGCGCTGCTCTCGGCCGTTCCGGTACCCGACCCCGACGTCGGCCGGCACCGCAAGCGGATCGTCCTCGAGGGCGACGTGCCCTCGCCGATCAACCCGCCGAGCGCCTGCCGCTTCCATCCGCGCTGCCCGCGCTTCGTCGAGGGGCGCTGCGACGTCGAGGAGCCGACGCTCTCCAACCGCGGCGGCAACTCGAGCCACGTCGCCAAGTGCCATTTCCCGCTCGAGCGCTGGCCGATGTCCGAGGAAGAAATGCGCCGCCCGGGCACCGAAGTCGCACCGACACCCGCGGCCGAGACGGTCTGACGCGGTGCGGGAAGCCACCCGCCGCATCGCCTTGATCTTCGTCACGCTCGTCGGCGGCACCGGCGTGCTCGCCCTGCTGATCGGGTTCATCGTCGGCTCGAGCGTCGGACGTGCGCTCTCGGTCGGCTGGTACTGCGTCGGCTCGGTGCTGCTGATCAGCGGCTTCTTCGTCGGCAACCGCGGGCCGGCCCGCCCGCAGGGCGAGGGGTGGAGCGCGTTCTCGCTCCAGCGCTGGGTGCGGTGGGCGTCGCCCGACGAACAGCGGGAGACGCTCTCGTTCTCAGCCTTGCTCGTCGTGTTCGGCTTCGTCCTGATCGTGCTCGGCGCGATCGCCGATACGCGCTACTCGGTCGTCTGATCACGATCTGTGACTAACCAGGCGCACCCTCCGTGCGTCCCACAAGGCATGGAACTGATCTCTCCGCTGTGCGAGCGCGCTTGTAGGTGGGCGTCCTTGCGGGTCGACGGCGAGCTGTCGGAGCTCGAGTCGGCGCTGCTCGACGACCATCTCGGCCGCTGCCGCTCCTGCCGCGAGTTCGCGCGTGGGGTCGAGGATGTCGCGGCCGCTCTGGCCGCCGCGTGCCTCGAGCGGCCGGCGCCGCTCGCGCTCGTCTTCCCGAGGCGAAACCGCCGTCCGCTGCCGCTCGTCCGCTCGGCTGCGGCCGCGACACTCGTCGCCGCGGCGGCGATCGCCGCAGTCGTCGGCGGCGTCGCCGGGCACGGCCAGGCTGCCAACGCAGCGAAGCCGGTCGCGATGCTCAGCTCGGTCGACTCGCCCGAACGAGCTCAGGGCCCTCCGCCGATCGTCGCTGATCGATCAGGGACGCGTGATCCCGCGTAACAGGCAGACGCCTGGCGAGTCGTAGGTAGACGACTGATCTAATCAGTCGTCTCCGATGCAGCCATCGTTCATCACCTCGTACGTCTGAAGCCTCGATCACGCCGACCGTGTGTCGGCAGCACTGAGGGCGGCAGAGCTCAGCAGGGGACGCGAGCCCGAGCCGCGTTTCGCTAGGCTGCGCCTGCTCGGCCGGCGGGCGCGCGCATGCTCGCGCCTCGCAGCGAGCCATCATCGCACCTTCCCCGCGTCAGGAGTCATAAGACCGTGTCGACGAACGGAACGAGTACCAACCGTGGCAGCCTGCTCGAGATCAAGGGCGTCGTCGTCGACGCCGTCTTCCCCGACCGCCTGCCGTCGATCTACTCGGCGCTCAGCATCACGCGGCCTGACGGCAGCATCCTGATCGCAGAGGTGCAGCAGCACCTCGGTGACGATCGGGTGCGCGCCGTCGCGATGGACGCGACGGACGGGATCGCGCGTGGCACCGAGGTCGTCGACACCGGTGGCGCCGATCTCGGTTCCCGTCGGCGACGTCACGCTCGGACGCGTCTGGAACGTGCTCGGCGAGCCGGTGGACGAGAAGGAGGCGCCGAAGGACGCGGAGCGCTGGTCGATCCATCGCGATCCGCCGGAGTTCAGCGAGCTGACGCCGAAGATCGAGATCTTCGAAACCGGCATCAAGGTGATCGACCTGATCGCGCCGTACGTCCGCGGCGGCAAGATCGGCCTCTTCGGCGGCGCCGGCGTGGGGAAGACGGTGCTGATCCAGGAGCTGATCCACAACATCGCCCGCGCAGCACGCCGGCGTGTCGGTCTTCTCCGGCGTCGGCGAGCGCACGCGTGAGGGCAACGACCTCCTCCTCGAGATGGAGGAGTCGGGCGTGCTCGACAAGGTCGCGCTCTGCTACGGCCAGATGAACGAGCCGCCGGGAGCGCGCCTGCGCGTCGGCCTCTCCGGCCTGACGATGGCGGAGTACTTCCGCGACCAGGGCCAGGACGTGCTGCTCTTCATCGACAACATCTTCCGCTTCGTCCAGGCGGGCTCGGAGGTGTCGGCGCTCCTCGGCCGCATGCCGAGCGCCGTCGGCTACCAGCCGACGCTCGCCACCGAGATGGGGCAGCTCCAGGAGCGGATCACGTCGACCACGAAGGGCGCGGTCACCTCGGTGCAGGCGATCTACGTGCCTGCCGACGACCTCACCGACCCGGCGCCGGCACAGACGTTCGCCCACCTCGACGCGACGACGACGCTGTCCCGCGCGATCGTCGAGCAGGGGATCTACCCGGCCGTCGACCCGCTCGACTCGACGTCGCGCGCGCTGCAGCCCGGCATCGTCTCGGACGATCACTACCGCACCGCGACGCGGGTGCAGGAAGTGCTGCAGCGCTACAAGGACCTGCAGGACATCATCGCGATCCTCGGGATCGAGGAGCTCTCCGACGAGGACCGCCTGACGGTGACGCGCGCCCGCAAGATCCAGCGGTTCCTGTCGCAGCCGAACTTCGTCGCCGAGCAGTTCACCGGCACGCCGGGCCAGTACGTGAAGCTCGAGGACACGATCCGCGGCTTCCAGGAGATCCTCGACGGCCAGCACGACGAGCTGCCCGAGCAGGCCTTCTACATGGTCGGCCCGATCGAGGGCGCGGTCGAGCGGGCGCAGCAGATGTCCGGCCGCCGCGGCGTAGATGGCCGACCGGAAGCCGTTCTCGGTCTCGCTGGTGACGCCCGACGGCGCCGCGTACGAAGGCGACGCCGAGATGATGATCGTTCCCGGCGCGGCCGGCGAGATCGGCGTGCTCGCCCGGCACGCACCGCTGATCGCGACCCTCAAGGCGGGCTCGACGCGGGTGCACGTCTCGTCGTCCGAGGTGATCGAGTACGCCACCGGGCCCTGGGTTCTTCCAGGTGCTGCAGGACCGCGCGATCGCGCTCGTCGACGCCGCGGTCAAGGCCGACGAGATCGACGATGCCCGGGCGCGTGAGCAGCTCGAGGCCGCGCAGGCCGAGCTCGAGGCGATCGAGCGGGGCGAGTCGACGGCCGACCGCTGGCAGGTCGAGCAGCGCATCCGCCACGCCGAGAACCAGCTCTCCGTCGCCGGCCGCGGCGTAACCCTGATGCGCGTCGCGGCGCTCGCGGACGTGCACGCCAACACGCCGGCGCTCGAAGCCGTGCTCGCCGAGGTCGCAGCCGAGCACGTCGACCTGATCGTGTTCTGCGGCGACCTGACCTGGGGCCCGCTGCCGAACGAGACGCTTGCCGTCGTGCGGGCGATCGAGACGCCGGTGCGGTTCGTGCGCGGCAACGCCGACCGGTCGGTCGGTGTCCTTCTCGACGAGCGCGGAAGCTGGCTGGCGGCGCAGCACGACGCCGAGGCCACGTCGTTCGTGCACGGATTCGACCAGTGCGTCGTCGCCGAGATCGACGGACTCGGGCCGACGCGGTTCGTCCACGGCTCGCCGCGCAGCGACGAGGAGTGCGTGACGCCGCCGCACTCCGGCGGAGCGCGTCGCCGAGTTCATGGGCGGCGTCCCGGAGCGCGTCGTCGTCACTGCCCACGTGCACGTCTCGTACGACCGGCAGGTGGGGGATGTCCGGCTCGTCGGCCCGGGGAGCGTCGGCCGGCCGTACGAGGACGAGCCCGGTGCTCGCTGGGCGCTCCTCGGTCCGGCTGTCGAGTTGCGCTGCACGCCGTTCGACCGCGAGCGGACGGCTGCCCTCTACCGCGCGAGCGGCATCCCCCTCGTCGAGCAGGACCTCGACCTGCTGCTGACGCCGCCGGGCCGCGACGAAGCCGCCAACCACGCGGAAACGCTGGTGTTTTCCGGCTGAGGCGCTACGCTGGGTCCCCCGGAGAACTTTGACGAGCAGCTTGGCGACCGGGTCACCAAACGCCTAAAGAGCTTATGACCCGAGACGTCGCAGCCCACATCCGTGAAGCAGCCGAGGAGCGGATCCTCGTGCTCGACGGTGCGTGGGGCGTGCTGCTGCAGTCGAGCGGTCTCAGCGAGGACGACTTTCGCGGCGAGCGGTTCGCCGACCATCCGCGCGACCTGCTGAACAACCCCGACCTCCTCAACCTGACGCGGCCGGACATCGTGCGAGCCGTGCACGAGAGCTACTTCGACGCCGGCGCCGACATCGCGACGACGAACACGTTCACGGCCACCTCGATCGGCCAGGCCGACTACGGGCTCGAGGCGGCCGTCTACGACCTGAACGTCGCAGGCGCGCAGCATCGCGCGTGGGGTCGCGCGGCGACCGGTTCGTCGCCGGCTCGGTCGGCCCGCTCAACATCACGCTCTCGCTCAGCCCGCGTGTCGACGACCCCGGCTTCCGCACGCACACCTTCGACCAGGTCGTCGAGGCGTATGCCGAGCAGATCCGCGGCGCTCGCGGACGGCGGCGTCGACCTGCTGCTGATCGAGACGATCTTCGACACGCTGAACTGCAAGGCTGCGATCGCCGCCGCGCGCGAGGTCGCCCCGGAGCTGCCGCTCTGGATCAGCGTCACGGTCGTCGATCTCTCCGGCCGGACGCTGACCGGGCAGACGATCGAGGCGTTCTGGACCGCGATCGAGCACGCCGAGCCGTTGATCGTCGGCATCAACTGCTCGCTCGGCGCCACGGAGATGCGTCCGTACGTCGCCGACCTGGCGCGCGTCGCGACCGTGCCTCACCTCCTGCCATCCGAACGCCGGCCTGCCGAACGCGTTCGGCGGCTACGACGAGACACCCGACGATCACGTCGACGCTGCTGCGCGAGTTCGCCCAGGACGGCCTGCTGAACGTCGTCGGCTCGCTGCTGCGGCTCGACGCCCGAGCACACGCGGGCGATCGCCGAAGCCGTGCGCGGGCTCGAGCCGCGGACCCCAGTTCGTGCCAAGTCGGCACAAACGCGGTTCAGCGGCCTGGAGACGTTCGAGATCGGCCCCGACACCGGCTTCGTCCTGATCGGCGAGCGGACGAACGTCACCGGCTCGGCGCGCTTCCGTCGCATGGTCGAGGCGGGCGACTTCGGCTCGGCGGTCGGCGTCGCGCTCGAGCAGGTGCGCGGCGGCGCCAACATGCTCGACGTGAACATGGACGCCGACCTGCTCGAGGGCGAGGAGGCGATGACGACGTTCCTGAACGTGATCGCGACCGAGCCGGAGGTGGCGCGCCTGCCGATCATGGTCGACAGCTCGAAGTGGACGGTGCTCGAGGCCGGGCTCGCGCTGCCTCCAGGGCAAGGGGGTCGTCAACTCGATCTCGCTGAAGGAGGGGGAGGACGAGTTCCTGCGCCAGGCTCGGCGCATCCGCGACTACGGCGCAGGCGTCGTCGTGATGGCGTTCGACGAGCAGGGCCAGGCCGACGGACGTCGAGCGCCGCGTCGCCATCTGCGGCCGCGCGTACGACCTGCTCGTCGACGAGGTCGGCTTCCCGCCCGAGGACATCGTCTTCGACCCGAACGTGCTCGCCGTCGCCACCGGGATGGAGGAGCACGACGACTACGCCCACGCCTTCATCGAGAGCCTGCCGGCGATCAAGGAGCGCTGCCCGGGCGTCGCATACCTCCGGCGGCATCTCGAATCTCAGCTTCTCGTTCCGCGGCAACGACCGGGTCCGCGAGGCGATGCACGCGGCGTTCCTCTTCCACGCGATCAAGGCGGGGCTCGACATGGGGATCGTCAACGCCGGCCAGCTGGCGGTGTACGAGGACGTCGAGCCCGAGCTGCTCGAGCACGTCGAGGACGTGATCTTCAACCGGCGGCCCGACGCGACCGAGCGGCTGGTCGAGCTCGCCGACCGCTATCGCGGCGCCGGGACGCGCAGCGCGAGCTCGACCTGCGCTGGCGCGAGGCGCCGGTCGGCAAGCGCCTCGAGCATGCGCTCGTGCACGGCATCGTCGATTTCGTGGAGGCAGACACCGAGGAAGCCCGGCTCGACGCCGCGCGGCCGCTCGACGTGATCGAGGGGCCGCTGATGGACGGCATGCGGGTCGTCGGCGACCTGTTCGGCTCGGGCCGGATGTTCCTGCCGCAGGTCGTCAAGTCGGCGCGCGTGATGAAGCGCGCCGTCGCCTACCTGCAGCCGTTCATGGAGGACGAGAAGGACGGCGTCGCGCGCCGCGCAGGGGAAGGTGCTGCTCGCGACGGTCAAGGGCGACGTTCACGACATCGGCAAGAACATCGTCGGCGTGGTCCTCGGCTGCAACGACTACGAGGTGCTCGACCTGGGCGTCATGGTCTCGACCGAGACGATTCTCGAGACTGCCGAGCGCGAGCGGGTCGACGTGGTCGGGCTTTCCGGGCTGATCACGCCGTCGCTCGACCACATGGTCGAGGTGGCGAAGGAGATGGCCCGCCGCCGCCTCGAGCTCCCGCTGCTGATCGGCGGCGCGACCACATCCAGGCAGCACACCGCCGTCAAGATCGCGCCTGAGTACGAGAACGAGACCGTGCACGTGCTCGACGCGAGCCGCGTCGTCGACGTCGTCGCGCGCCTGCTCGACCCCGGACGCAGGGCAGAGCTGGACGGCGAGAACCGCGAGCTGCAAGAGCGGCTGCGCGTTCAGCACGCCGAGAAGATCCGCAAGCCGCTGCTGATCCTCGAGGCGGCGCGCGCGAACCGCGTTCAGGTTCCGTTCGACGATTTGCCGGTCCCGCCGTTCGTCGGGCTACGCGACGTCGCGCCGACACTCGAGGAGCTCGGCGACTTCATCGACTGGCAGTTCTTCTTCCACGCGTGGGATCTGAAGGGCAAGTTCCCGGCGATCCTCGACAATCCCGCTGCGCGCGAGCTGTACGACGACGCGACCACGCTGTTGGCCGAGATCACACGTGACAAGTTGTTGCAAGCGCGCGGCGTGCACGGTTACTGGCCGGCGCACGCCGAGGGCGACGACATCGTCGTCGCCGACACCCGCTTCTGCTTCCTCCGCCAGCAGGCCGACCATGCGCGACGGGCGTCCGAACCGCTGCCTCGCCGACTACGTCGCTCCCGCGGCCGACCACGTCGGTGCGTTCGCCGTCTCCGTCCACGGCGCCGACGAGCTCTCGGCACGCTTCGAGGCAGAGCACGACGACTATCGCGCGATCATCGTCAAGGCGCTCGCCGACCGCCTGGCCGAGGCCTGCGCCGAGTGGCTCCACCTCCAAGTGCGGCAAGCCTGGTACGCGCCGGGCGAGCACCTGCCGCTCGGCGACGTCTTCGCGGGAGCGCTTCCGCGGTATCCGGCCCGCCTTCGGCTACCCCGCCTGCCCCGACCACAGCGAGAAGAGCAAGCTGTTCGACCTGCTCGGGGCAGAGAATGCCGGGATGCGTCTGACCGAGAGCTTCGCGATGACACCGGCTGCGGCCGTCAGCGGGATCTACCTGGCCCACCCGCAGGCGAAGTACTTCGCCGTCGGGCGGATCGGCGACGACCAGCTCAGCGACTACGCGGGGCGCAAACGGCAGTCCCTCGAAGAGGCGGCACGATGGCTCGCGCCAAGCCTCTCCTGATCGCGGCGCTGCTGGCGCTCGCGGCCGCGGGTGGAGCGCAGGCCAATCAGATCCGGCTCAGTCCTGCCGACCAGGCGCGCGCCCGGACCGCCGTCGTACGCCGCGCAGACCTCGGCGGGACCGGGTGGAACGGCGGCGCCAAGAAACCCGACCTCGCCTCGGGCTCGGGCTGCGTCGGCTACCACCCGAAAGACTCCGACCTCGTCACGACGGGCGCCGCCGAGAGCGCGTTCACGAACGGCGCCTTGAGCTTCGACTCCGAGGTGCTGCTGCTGAAGACGGCCACGATGGTGGGCGCGGACTGGCACCGGTCGGTGCGACCCGCGGCGCTCGTCTGCCTGAAACAGCTGCTCGGCCGTGAGCTCGGAGCGCAGGCCAGGATCGTCTCGGCGACCCGCACGGCGTTCTCCCCGGTGGCCCGGTACACCGCGAACTTCCGGATCGTCTCCGACGTCTCGGCCGCGGGACGCCGCGTCCGCATCCTCGTCGACGTCCTGCTGGTCGGGAAAGGACGCTCCGAGCTGACGTTGACGACGATCGCTCCGTATGCCGCGCGTGGGGCGGTGGAGGCGGCCGAGTTGCGTCTCGCGCGGCTTGTCGCGGGGCGTTTGCCCAGGTCCTGAAGCCTCCGGTGGCTCCGCTATCCTTCCCCCCGTAGGCGCCCGCTGGGCGCCGATCGTTTTATGCGGACGACACTGAAGAGAGGCGTCGGGCGCGGCGCGACGTCCAATGGCAACGGCCGGGCCATCTTCCCGCCCGGTGCGATCAGCACCGTCACCCGCTACCGGCAGCCGCCACCCCCACCACCATCCGGTCTCGGGCTCGTCGCCCGGATCCTCGTCGGCACCTTCCTGGTGATCACGTCGCTTGGACTCGCCGTCGCCGCCGGCTCCTATCTCTACTTCCACCAGTCGGTCGCCGCCGTACAGGCGTCGACGCCGGACGTGGTCAAGGCGCAGAAGGTGCTGCACATCCCGAAGGCCAACGAGCCTGCGATCGCGCTCGTCATCGGGTACGACCATCGAGCCGGCGTCGAGGCGAACCGCCCCTCGCTCTCCGACACGCTGATGTTGATCCGCGCTGATCCCCGGACGAAGTCGATCTCCCTGCTCTCGTTCCCGCGCGACCTCGACGTCCCGATCTACTGCAGCCCCGGCGCGCCCGCCGTGACGACCGACCGGATCAACTCGGCGTACTCGCGCTGCGGCTCGAAAGGCACCCTGCTGACGGTCGAGAAGCTGACCGACCTACCCGTCAACTACCTGATCACGGTCAATTTCCACGGTTTCAAGGAGGTCGTCGACAAGCTCGGCGGCGTCTGGATGGACGTCGACCGCCGCTACTACAACCGAAACACCGGCTCCGCGTACAACAACTTCGCGAACATCGACCTGCAGCCCGGTTACCAGCGTCTCGACGGGCAGCAGGCACTCGACTTCGTCCGCTACCGGCACACCGACTCCGACCTCTACCGCGTCGCGCGCCAGCAGGAATTCGTGCGCGCGTTCCGGGAACAGGTCGGCGCGAACTTCTCGCCGTTCAGCGTGCCGAGCCTCGTGAACGCGATCACCCGGAACATCGAAGTCGCCGAGGGAGGACGCAAGTTGCAGGGCAAGCAGGTCTACAACTACGCGCTCTTCGCCTACGGGCTGCCGAGCGGCCACCTGTTCCAGGACAAGATCGAGAACGTCGTGCTGCGGGCTCGGCTGCCAGGCCTCGACCGACGACATCCAGAAGGCGGTGCAGACGTTCTCGAATCCGGACGTCGGGTCGTCGAAGGCAGCGAACGCCGCCGCCCTCGGGCAGAAGATCAAGACCAAGGCGCCGCCTCCCTCGTCGGTGACGGTGACCGTCCTGAACGGCAGCGGCATCTCCGCCGCCGCGGCCGACACGTCGTACGTCCTCGGCCAGCGCGGCTACCGCACCCTGATTCCGCCGAACAACCTCAAGGCCGACGCACCGAGCCCAGTCTTCCACTCGAAGATCTACTACGACCCGGCGCAGAAGCGCTCGAAGGCGGCGGCCACGGCGCTGCAGAACCTGATGCAGCCGGCCGAGGTCGCGAAGCTGCCGCGCACCCCCGGGCTGCTCGCACTCGACCCCGGCTCGATGCTCGTCGTCGTGCTCGGCACCGCCTTCCACGGTCTCGCCGAGGCGCCGCAGCAGGTCGTGCCGAAGCACCAGCCGGCGTACGTCCGCTACGACCAGTCGCAGGGCGCGCCGCTGCTCGAGCCCAACGTCAAGAAGGTCAACTTCCCGCTGCTCAACCCGACCGTGCTCGAGCGCAGCTCCTACCCCGACACGCTCTCCGGCGACAAGCCGGTGCGCCGGTACTTCATCAGTGGCAAGCACAAGGCGGTCCGCCTCATCTTCAAGACCGCGGGCAACGAGTTCTGGGGGATCCAGGAGACCGACTGGACGGCGCGCCCGCGCTCAACGACCGAAGCTTCCGGCACAGATCTCGGCGGTCGCGAGTTCGACCTCTACTACTCGGGCTCGCAGCCTGCACATGGTCGTCCTGCGCCGCGCACGGTGCGACGCTATTGGGTGGTCAACACCTTGCTCGACTCGCTCTCGAACGAGACGATGCTCGCGATCGCCAAGGGTCTAAAACCGCTAACAACCGGAAAGTAGGTTCCGCGCCGATGGGCAACAGTTCGAAGATCGGGATCTTCGGCGCCGGCTGGGTCGGCCTCGTCACTGGAGCGTGCTTCGCCGAGCTCGGCCACGAGGTCGTGATCCGCGACGTCGTGCCGGAGAAGATCGCGATGCTCCAGCGCGGCGAGGTGCCGTTCCACGAACAGGACGTGCCCGAGCTGCTGCGCGCGGAATCGCCGAGCGGCTCACGTTCACGCTCGACGTGGAGGACGTCGTCGATTGCGAGTTCCTCTTCGTCTGCGTCGACACGCCGCCCACGTATTCCGGCGACGCCGACCTCTCGCGTGTCTGGACCGTCGTCGACGAGCTGCCGGAGCTCTCCGGTCGTCCGATCCTGGTCATGAAGTCGACGGTCCCGGTGGGGACCGGGGAGAAGGTGCGGGCCGGCCTCGACCTGCGCGGTCTCTCGCACGTCGGCTACGTCTCGAACCCGGAGTTCCTCGCCGAAGGACACGCAGTGCGCGACTTCATGGCTCCCGACCGGGTCGTCGTCGGCGCGTTCCAGGCCGAGGACGGCGAGGCGGTGGCCGGGCTCTACGAGGGCATCGAGGGCCCCGTCGTGCGTGCCGACGTCAACTCCGCCGAGATGATCAAGCTCGCGGCGAACGCGTTCCTGATGACGCGGATCTCGTTCATCAACGAGATCGCGAACGTGTGCGAAGCGACCGGCGCCGACGTGGTCAAGGTCGCCGAGGGCGTCGGGCTCGACCATCGGCCTCGGCTCGCACTTCCTCCGCGCCGGGATCGGCTACGGCGGCTCGTGCTTCCCGAAGGACTCACTCGCGCTGAAGCAGCTCGCGTCGAACTCGGGCTACCACTTCCAGCTGCTCTCGGCGGTGATCGAGGTGAACGAGCTGCAGAAGCGGCGCATGATCGGCAAGCTCAAGCGCCATCTCGGCAGCCTGCGCGGCAAGACGGTCGCCCTGCTCGGGCTCGCGTTCAAGGCCGGACACCGACGACATGCGCGAGGCGCCGTCGATCGTCCTCGCTTCGCGCCTGCTCGCCGAGGGAGCCGAGGTCCGCGCGTGGGATCCCGTCGCCGACGGCAGCTCGCTGCCGAGCGAGGTCGACGTGGTCGGCTCGGTCCTCGAGGCGGTGCAGGGCGCCGACGCGGCCGTGATCGTGACGGAGTGGCCGGAGCTGAAGGGCCTGGCGTCCGCGGAGACGCTGGCGGCGATGGCGAACCCGCTGATCGTCGACGGGCGCAACCTGCTCGACCCGGAGGAGACGCGCCGTGCCGGTTTCAGCTACGAGGGAATCGGCAGGCCGCTGCTGGCGGCCGACGCCGTACCGCAGACCGTGTCTAGGTGGCCCGTGGAGGCGATCATCCTCGCCGGCGGACAAGGCCGAGCGTCTCGGCGACTGCCGCCGGCGGCCGTCCGAAGGCGCTTGGTCGAGGTCGCCGGCAAGCCGCTCGCGCCTACCAGGTCGGGCCGGCTTGTCCGCGCCGGCGTCGAGCGCGTGATCTTCTCGTGTGCCGCAGGGCAGGGAAATCTCTTCGAGCAGGAGCTCGCGGGCCTCGGCGCGGAGATCGTCGCCGCCGAGGAGCCGGAGCGGCTCGGGCGCGGGGGCGGGATCAAGTTCGCCGCGCGCTCCAGGTCGGACGCCGGCGACGTCTTCGCCTGAACGGCGACGAGCTCGTGGCCGTCGACTTCGTCGCCCTGCTCGCGGCGCACCGCGCCGCGGGCGGGCTCGCGACGCTGACCGTCGCGCAGCCGAAGTCGCCGTTCGGCCTGGTCGAGGTCGACGACGTGAACGTCGTCCGCGGCTTCGAGGAGGGCGGCTCGCGTCCCCTACTGGGTGAACTGCGGCAACTACGTGCTGTCCGCCGAGGCGATCGAGCGGCTGCCCGACCGCGGCGACCACGAGTCGTCGACCTTTCCCGAGCTCGCCGCCGAGGGCCGGCTGCACGCCTACCGCCACGAGGGCCTCTGGCTGACGGTGAACACGCCGAAGGAGCTGCGGGTCGCGGGCGAGCACGTCGCCGCGCATCCGGAGTGGCTCGCACGTGAGAACGATCGCGGGCGATGAGCGTCGACTCGCCGAATCTCCGACAATCTCGACGCCTGGGCGCACGAGGTGCGCAAGGTCGAGAAGCCGTGGGGCTACGAGCTGATCTGGGCGCTGACCGACGACGTACTGCGGCAAGGTGCTGTTCGTGAGGGCCGGCCAGTCGCTGTCGCTGCAGTTCCACCGCGAGAAGGACGAGGCGTGGCTCGTCCAGTCCGGGCGCGCGAAGCTCGAGCTCGGCGAGGTCGGCGAGCCGGTCGCTGCGGACGAGGTCGTCGGCGCCGGCGCGGCGTTCCACTACACAGCCCGGGACGGTGCATCGCGTGACGGCGATCGAGGACACGACGATCCTCGAGGTCTCGACGCCGCAGCTCGACGACGTCGTCCGGCTCGAGGACGCCTACGGGCGCGAGGGCACCTCGAACGCCCGTAACATTCACAGACTTGTGGTAAGGTCTGTCGCATGCAGGAGCTGCCTGACCGTCGGCGCCGCCGCGGCCGAGACCGGCTGGTCGGCGCGCATGCTGCGCTACCTCGAGCAGCACGGGCTCGTCGTGCCGCGGCGCACCGCCGCCGGGTACCGCGCTCTACGGGCTCGCCGAGCTGAACCGCCTGCGCTCGCTGAGCGGTCTGCGCGACGGCTTCGGCGCTCGAGCTCGCCGAGCTCGCGTTCGCACGTGCGGCTGCGGCGCGAGCCGGCGCCTCCGCGCCGCGGTCGACGGCTGGCTCGCCGCCGGCGAGGACGCGGCTCCTGGGTCGAGTGGGAGCAGCGCAAGCACGAGCGGCTGCTCGCCGCCTGACCACCGAACTACACTGCCCGCGACCAAAGACGGAGAGGAACATGGCCACGACGAAGACGACACGACGTAAAGGATCTCGCCCTCGCAGCCGAGGGCGTGCGGCGCATCACCTGGGCCGACCGGCAGATGCCGGTCCTGACGGCGATCCGCGAGCGGTTCGAGCGCGAGCAGCCGCTCGCCGGCTACCGCGTCTCGGCGTGCCTCCACGTGACGACCGAGACGGCGAACCTGATGCGCACGCTGAAGGCGGGCGGCGCCGACGTCGTGCTCTGCGCGTCGAACCCGCTCTCGACGCAGGACGACGTCGCGGCCGCGCTCGTCGACGAGTTCGACATCTCTGTCTTCGCCATCAAGGGCGAGGACAACGACACCTACTACTCGCACATCCAGGCGGCGGTCGACCACAAGCCGCAGCTGACGATGGACGACGGCGCCGACGTGATCAGCGTCCTGCACAGCTCGCGCCGCGAGCAGCTCGGCGACATCATCGCCGGCATGGAGGAGACGACGACCGGCGTGATCCGCCTGAAGGCGATGGAGGCCGACGGCGCGCTCGAGTTCCCGGTGATCGCCGTCAACGAGGCGCGGACGAAGCACTTCTTCGACAACCGCTACGGCACCGGCCAGTCGACGATCGACGGGATCATCCGCGCGACGAACGTCCTGATCGCCGGCGGCAAGTTCGTCGTCGCCGGCTACGGCTGGGTCGGTCGCGGCGTCGCGATGCGCGCCAAGGGCCTCGGCGCGCACGTGATCGTCACCGAGGTCGATCCGATGCGCGCGCTCGAGGCGCTGATGGACGGCTACGAGGTGCTGCCGATGGCAGACGCCGCCAAGATCGGCGACATCTTCTGCACCGCGACCGGCGACAAGCACGTGATCGCGCGCGAGCACCTCGAGGTGATGAAGGACGGCGCGATCATCTGCAACACGGGGCACTTCAACGTCGAGATCGACATCCCGGCGCTGCGCGAGCTCGCCGTCGAGACGCGCGAGGCGCGCAACTTCGTCGAGGAGTTCACGCTCGCCGACGGCCGCCGCATCTACCTGCTCGCCGAGGGCCGGCTCGTCAACATCTCGGCCGCCGAGGGCCACCCGGCGATCGTCATGGACATGAGCTTCGCGAACCAGGCGCTGGCGACCGAGTACGCGGTCGCAGCACGCGGCGTCGCTCGAGAACAAGGTGTACCCGGTGCCGACGCGAGATCGACGAGGAGATCGCCCGGCTGAAGCTCGCGACGATGGGCGTCGACGATCGACCAGCTCACCGCCGAGCAGGCGAAGTACCTCGCATCGTGGGACGAGGGAACCTGATTCGGATCCGGGTACGTGCGCGTGCTCGAGCCTGAGCGGATCGTCCGGCTCGAGCAGGACGCCGTCGTCCTCCTCGACCAGCGGCGGCTGCCCGGCGAGGAGGTCGAGGTCGCTGCCGCAGCGCCGGCGAGGTCGCCGAGGCGATCCGGACGATGGTCGTGCGCGGCGCGCCCGCGATCGGGATCGCGGCGGCGTACGGGTATCGCGCTCGCGGTCGCGCACGGCGAGGACCCGCGGAGGCCGACGCGCGTGCTGCGCGAGTCGCGGCCGACCGCGGTCAACCTCGCCTGGGCGCTCGACCAGATGCGCGACGACCCGACGCTCGAGCGCTGCACGGCGACTGCACCGGCGACGAGGTCGACCGCTGCCGGCGCGATGGCCGCGCACGCCGCGGAGCTGCTTCGCGCCGGGACGCGCGCGCTCACGCACTGCAACGCGGGCGGGCTCGCGACCGGCGGCTACGGCAGCGCCGTCGGCGCGCTGCTCGCGGCGAGCGAGCGCGGCCTGCTCGCGCACGTCTGGGTCGACGAGACACGGCCGCTGCTGCAGGGCGCGCGGCTGACCGCGTGGGAGCTCGAGACGGCCGGGATCCCGCACACGGTGATCGTCGACTCGGCCGCCGCGTCGCTGATGGCGGCGGCGAGGTCGACTGCGTCGTCACGGGCGCCGACCGGATCGCGGCGAACGGCGACACGGCGAACAAGATCGGCACGTACTCGCTCGCCGTGCTCGCACGCCACCACGGGATCCCGCTCTACGTCGTGGCGCCGACCTCGACCGTCGACCTCGCGACTCCGGACGGTGCCGCGATCCCGATCGAGGAGCGCGACCCGGCCGAGGTCACCGCGCGGTTCGCCGCCGCGCAACCCTGCCTTCGACGTGACGCCGGCCGAGCTGATCGCGGCGATCGTCACCGAGCACGGGGTGCACCGCGCGCCGTCGACACCGCGCTCGCTCAGCGCCGTGGGCGCCGCGTGAAGGCGCTCGATCCTCGCGGCGGGCTACGCGACCCGGCTGCGTCCGCTCACCGACACCTGGGCGAAGGAGCTGCTCCCGGTCGGGGGCCGGCCGATCATCGACTGGATCGTCGACCGGCATCGACGAGGTCGGCCGAGATCGACGAGGTGCACGTCGTCACGAACGCGAGCGAAGGCGCCGGCGTTCGCGCGCTGGGCCGAGGGGCGCGAGGTCATCGTCCACGACGACGGCACGAGCGTCGAACGAGGACCGGCTCGGCGCGATCGGCGACCTGCAGTTCGTGATCGAGCGCGCCGGCGATCGACGACGACCTGCTCGTGATCGCCGGCGACAACCTCTTCGACTTCAGCCTTGTCGAGCTTCGTCGCGTTCTGGCGCGGGCAAGGGTGACGCTGCGAGCGCGCTCGCGGTGCGCGACGTCGGCTCGCTCGAGCTGGCCCGCCGCTACGGGATCGTCGCCGCTCGACGCCGACGACCGGGTCGTCGGGTTCGTCGAGAAGCCGGAAGACCCGCCGTCGACGCTCGCCGCGACCGCCACGTATCTCTTCCACCGCGAGCACGTGCCGCTCGTCGGCGCGTATCTGGACGCGGGCAACCCGCCCGACCAGCCGGGCCGGTTCGTCGCCTGGCTCCAGCGAGCGCGAGCCCGTCTACGGCTGGCATTTCGAGGCGGCTGGTACGACATCGGCGATCCCGAGCAACTGCTCGAGGCCGACAACCGCCTGCGCGCAGCGCGCGGGCTGCCGACGCGGGCGGCGCTACTCGCCCGAGCTAACGCCCGGCACACAATTGCTGCGAAGCCGTCACAGACACGTACGGTTCGCCGACGTAGCGTCGGGCGCGTGGTTCGTCGACCTGCTCATTCCCTCGCGCTGCGTCTCCTGCGGTGTGGCCCGGCCGACCGTCTCTGCGCGCGCCTGCCGGTCCTCGTTTCGCTCGGTCGTGCGCGCCCTGCTGCGCGCGCTGCGGCGCGCCGACGGCCTGGCCGGTCGGCGCTGCCGCGAGTGCGCCGGCCGGCGGCTCGCGTTCGCCTCGCGCGGTGCGGCTTACGCGTACGCAGGCCCGGCGCGCCCGTTCGTCCGCGCCTGGAAGGAGCGCGGGCTCCGCCGCGCTGGCTCCCTGGCAGCCGAGATCGTCGCGCGTCGAGCTCGCGGCGCCCGCTGCGGACGCGATCACGTACGTCCCGCCGGATCCCGTAGCGCCAGATTCCGCGGGCCGCCACCCGGCGGAGTCGCTCGCCGCCGAGCTCGGCCGGCGCTGGGGGCTCGAGCCGCGCCGGCTGCTCGAGCGGACCGGCGGTGCCGAACGCCAGGCGAGGCTGCCGCGGCCGCCGCCGGGCGCAACGTGCAGGGCGCGTTCCGGGCGGTCGCGCGGCCCCGCGCACGTCGTGCTCGTCGACGACATCTACACGACCGGCGCCACCGCGCGGCGCCGCTGCGTCGGCGCTCAGGCGCGCCGGGGCGCGCCCCGTCGACGTCGTCACCTTCGCGCGGGCCGTGCGTTAGGCTCGGTGCTGACGGGACTGACCACCACCAAGGAGGCGGCAATGAGGCTTCAGGTGAAGGGCAAGAACGTGGAGGTCACCCCGACCCTGCGCGAGTACGCCGAGCGAAAGCTGGCGAAGCTCGGCAAGCAGCTCGCCGAACCGACGCAGGTCGAGGTGGAGCTCTCCGAGCAGAGCGAACCCGTCGATCGCCGACAGCCACATGGCCGAAGGGACGATCTTCACGAAGGGGCCGACGCTGCGCGCGCGGGAGGCGTCGCCGGACATGAAGGTCTCGATCGACCAGCTCGTCGACAAGCTCGAGCGCCAGGTGAAGCGCTACCGCGAGCGCCGCAACGTCGAGCCGCGCCGCCATACGGCCCACAACGGCGACGTCGCCTGGGTTGCGCCGTGTGCGGCGGCGGCAGCCCCTCCACCAGGGGCTCGCGCGAGGAGGCCGATCTCGCGGCCCGGCTCGCCGACCCGGGTCCCACTCCGTCGCTGGCAGCCGAGGCGCCCGGGTGGGACGGCGAGGCGCGGGGCGAGCCGGGCATCCACGGCGTGCCGCGGGCGCGGCGCTGGGACGCCGTCGCGACCGCCGAATCGCCCGCTGCTTCGCGGCGACACCGTCCATTTCGTCTCGCTGGCCGACCACACGCTCCTGGTCGAGGAAGACGAGCCCGACGACGGCGTCTCGCCGCTCGCGGACGCCGCTCGACGCACTGCTGGCGCCGCCTTACCGTGCCGAGGCGGTGCGCCGAACCGAGACGGCCTGGGCAGTCGGCGCCTGCGCGGATCGAGGTCGCCGAGGTGCCAGGCCTGACCGGGGACGAGGCCGAGCTGGCGGTGACGCACCAGGGGCGCTCGCTCCAGGTCGACGGGAAGACGGTTCTCGGCCGGGCGCCGGCCCTCGAGCGCTTCGGAGCGGCCGCAGGGAGCCGAGTACGTCGTCCGGGGCCGGAGGCTCGACGGCGACCTCTGGGAGGTCGAGGCGACCGCGCTCTGAGACGGCGGTACCCTGTCGTCGATGCCGGCAATCGGACAGCTCGAGAAGGCACTTCGCTTCGGCGAGGGGCGGCGCATGAAGCGGCTCGCCGAGCAGGCCGCCTATATCGCGACGCTCGAGCCGGACTTCCAGAAGCTCTCCGACGAGGAGCTGCTCGCGAAGACGGCCGAGTTCAGGCAGCGGTTCGAGAACGGCGAGGAGCTCGAGAACCTCCTCTTCGAGGCGTTCGCAGCCGTGCGCGAGGCGCGGGTTCGCGAGTCGGACCAGCGCATCTTCGACGTTCAGATGATGGGCGGGATCGTCCTCCACGAAGGCGACATCGCCGAGATGAAGACCGGTGAAGGGAAAGACCTTCGTCGCGAGCCTGTCGCTCTACCTGAACGCCTTGCCCGGGACCGGCGTCCACCTCGTCACGGTGAACGACTACCTCGCCCAGCGCGACGCCGAGTGGAACCGCGGCGTCTTCGAGCGGCTCGGGATGACGGTCGTCGTCCATCGAGTCGACGATGTCGTTCGAGGCAGCGCAAGGCGGCATACGACGCCGACATCACGCTACGGCACGAACTCCGAGTTCGGCTTCGACTACCTCCGCGACAACATGTCGATCAGCCTCGAAGGTGTCGTGCAGCGCGGCCATCGACTACGCGATCGTCGACGAGGTCGACTCGATCCTCGTCGACGAGGCGCGAACGCCGCTGATCATCTCCGGCGAGCCGACCACGGCCGCGAAGACGTACTACGACTTCGCGCGCATCGTGAAGGGGCTCGACGGCGCCCAGTCGAAGGGCACGAAGCTGGAGGACGAGGCGCTGCAGCAGGAGCACGACTACCTCTACGACGAGAAGCACAAGACCGTCGCACCGACCGAGTCGGGAATCGAGAAGGTCGAGCGTGCGCTCGGCGTGGAAAACCTCTACAGCCCGAACAACGTCCAGCTCGTCAACCATCTGATCCAGGCGCTCAAGGCGCAGGCGCTCTACAAGCGCGACGTCGAGTACCTCGTGCAGGACGGCGAGGTGAAGATCGTCGACGAATTCACCGGCCGGATCATGGAAGGCCGTCGCTGGAGCGAAGGGTTTGCACCAGGCGATCGAGGCGAAGGAAGGCGTCCCGATCATGGAGGAGCACCAGACGCTCGCGACGATCACGCTGCAGAACTACTTCCGGCTCTACGAGAAGCTCGGCGGCATGACCGGTACGGCGAAGACCGAGGAGAAGGAGTTCGTCGAGATCTACGGCCTTGAACGTCGTCGAGATCCCGACCAACGTCGACGTTGCGCGTGACGACAAGAACGACCTCATCTTCAAGACCGTCGAGGCGAAGTTCAACGCCGTGGTCGACGACATCAAGGAGCGGAACGAGAAGGGCCAGCCGGTGCTCGTCGGCACGATCGCCGTCGAGACCTCCGAGTACCTGAGCGAGCTGCTCAAGCGCAAGGGCGTGCCGCACAACGTCCTGAACGCCAAGGAGCACGCGCGCGAGGCCGAGATCATCAAGGACGCCGGCCAGGTCGGTGCGGTCACGATCGCGACGAACATGGCGGGCCGCGGCGTCGACATCAAGATCGACGACCAGGTGCGTGAGCTCGGCGGTCTCTACGTGCTCGGCACCGAGCGCCACGAGGCGCGCCGCATCGACAACCAGCTCCGCGGTCGTTCGGGGCGCCAGGGCGACCCCGGCGAGACCCGCTTCTACCTGTCGGGGATGGACGACCTCGTCCGCATGTTCGCCGGCGACCGCATCCACAACATCATGGAGCGCTTCAAGCTGCCCGACGACCAGCCGATGGAGGCGAGCATCCTCTCGCGCCAGATCGAGAACGCGCAGAAGAAGGTCGAGGAGCAGAACTTCGTCGCCCGCAAGAACGTCCTCAAGTACGACGACGTGATGAACGTGCAGCGGCAGGTCATCTACGAGCAGCGAAACAGCGTCCTGCACGGCGAGGACCTCAGCGAGGAGCTGCGCGAGGAGTGGCTGCCCGAGGTGATCTCGGACGTCGTCGCCGAGTACACCGTGGAGGAGCTGAGCGAGGAGTGGGATCTCGAGGGGCTCGTCGCCGCGATGGAGAACGTCTACGGCACCGGTGTCACCGCCGACGAGCTGAAGGGCCTCGACCACGAAGCGATCACCCAGGAGTTCGTCGACGACGCGCTCGACGCCTACGCCGAGCGCGAGAAGGAGCTCGACCAGGTCCAGGAAGGGCTGATGCGCGATCTCGAGCGGTTCATCGTCCTGCAGACCGTCGACATCCGCTGGCGTGAGCACCTGGAGAACATGGACTACATGCGCGAGGGCATCCACCTCCGCGGCATGGCGCAGAAGGACCCACTCGTCGAGTACCGCAACGAGGGCCACCTGATGTTCCAGGACCTCACCCACGCGATCCGCGCCGAGGTCGTGACGCTGCTCTTCCATGCGGAGGTGACACCCGACGACGGGGCGGCCACGCAACTGCAGCAGGCGCCGCCGGCGAACGGCTCCGGCAACGGCACGCTCAGCTACGAGCACCAGTCACTGGCCGGGGCCGAGGCGATTCTCGCCGCGGGCACGTCGACCGCCGCCAGCGCCGGCGGCGGCTCGGTCGCGACACCCGTGGCCGCCAAGCCGAAGGTCAACTCGGAGCTCGAGAACATCGGGCGCAACGATCCTTGCTGGTGCGGTTCGGGCAAGAAGTTCAAGAAGTGCCACGGCGCCTGACCGGGCGCACGCTCACCCCGCCCGACCCGCCGCTCGCAGACGACCTGATCCGGCTCGAGCCCCTTTCGGGCAAGCACGTCGCGCCGTTCGTCGAGATCGTGCAGGACCCCGACATCCAGCGGTTCACATACATCCCGCACGAGCCGGGCAAGGTGTTCGTCCGCGGCTGGATCGGCCGCTACGAGGACGCGTGGCGCACCGGCGGCCGCGCCGGCTTCGCAGCTCTGACCCACGACGGAGAGGTGCTCGGGTTTGCGGCGATCGTCCAGCTCGACCTCGGCGCCCGCGAGGGCGAGATCGGCTACGCGATCGCGGCACCGGCCAGGGGGCGGGGCGTCGCGTCCCGGGCCGTGTCGCTGCTCACGGAGTGGGGGTTCGAGACACTCGACCTGCTTCGCCTGGAGCTACGGATCGACGCCGAAAACACAGGCTCCGAGCGGGTGGCCGAGCGGAACGGCTACCGCCGCGAAGGCATCCTGCGCTCGAAGCACTTCAAAGAGGGCATCCGGACCGACGTGGGCATCTGGTCGCGCTTGCGCGACGACTGAGGCGTTTGCGATTAGTAGGCTCTCCTTTGTGAGCGGCGCAGAACGTCGTCTGTTCGCCCGCGAGTGGTTCCTCTCCGCCGTCGTGGCGGCCGTGCTCGCGGGCGTGCTCCTGTGGCTCGGGCCTCCCGGCGTCGATCTCGCGGCTCACTCCTACCAGCGCACGTTCCTGCTCCAGCACGGTTTCGCCGTCTGGAACAACTTTTGGTACGCAGGCCGCTACTCGTTCGTCACCTACAGCTTCATCTACTACCCGCTGGCGGCGGTGCTCGGGATCAAGCTGCTCGCGATGCTCTCGATCGGGATCGCCGCGCTCGCGTTCGCCCTCGTCGTCTGGCAGGAGTGGGGCCCATCGGCGCGCTTCTCGAGCCGGACGTTCGCGATTCTCTGGCCGGGCATCGTGCTCTCGGCGGCGTTTCCCTTCGCGCTCGGCGCGATGTTCGCGCTGCTGGCGCTCGCCGCGCTCCAGCGAGGGCACCGACGCAGCTTCGCGGTCCTGCTGTTCCTGACGCTGCTCGCGAGCCCGCTTTCCCTGTTGCTGCTGGTCCTCGTGCTCGCCGGCGCTGCGCTCGGTCCGACTCCACGGCGCGCGACCGTGGTCGTGATCGTCGCGGCCGTGGCGCTCGAGCTCGTCCTGCGTCGCCTCTTCCCCGAACAGGGGCAGTTCCCGTTCAGCGTCGCCGACCTGGTCCCCGGCGTCGTGTTCGGGCTGCTCGGGATCGCGGTCACGGTTCGGGTTCCGCGTGCGAGGCGGCTGTTCGGGCTGTTCGCGGTCTTCCTCGCGGCGCTGCTCGTGGCGTTCGTCGTCCCGAGCGATCTTGGCGCGAACGTCGAGCGGCTCAAGTTCATGGCGATCCCGCTCGCCCTGCTCGCGGCGACGGTCGCGCCGAAACGGATCTTGCTCATCATCCCGCTGGTCGCGGTCGGCGGCTTCTGGAACATCTCGGCGCTTGCGCACACCGCGCGTGCGGCGGGGGCCGATCCGGCGCACAGCGTGTCGTACTGGCAGCCGGCGATCGGGTTCCTGCGCCACAATCTGAGCCCGTCATACCGCGTCGAAGCCGTCGACACGATCGAACACTGGCCTGCGGCCTACCTGCCCGACGCCGGCATTCCGATCGTTCGCGGCTGGTATCGGCAGAACGATTTCCCGCAGAACGAGTTGCTCTACGACCGCACGCTGGCCGCCCGCGCCTACGAGTCGTGGCTACGTGGGCTCGGCGTGCGGTACGTCGTGTTGTCGGACGCACCGCCGGACTACAGCTCCCGCGGCGAGGCGAGGCTGATTCGCAGCGGCCGCTCCGGCCTGAAGGAGGTCTTTTCGAGCCTGCACGTGAAGGTGTACGAGGTGCCTCATCCGCAGCCGATCGTCACCGGCGCCGGTGACGCGAACGTCTTCTGGCTCTGGCCGACTCGCCTCGTCTTCTCCGTGTCGGCGCCGGGCCGCTACCGCGTCAAAGTGCGTTGGTCGCCGTACTGGAAGACCTCGCAAGGCTGCGTCTGGCGCGGCGTCGACGGCACTGTGCGCCTGCAGGCGACGCAGCCGGGGCTCGTGCAACTCGGCGTCGATCTGAACGTCTCGCGTGGACTCGAGACGCTGACCGGGCTGAGCCCGCGTCGCGTTTGCGCCAAGTAGGCGGCTACCATCCTCCAGCGATGACCGACGACGGCAGATCACTCACCGACCAGCTCGCTGAGCTCGGCACCCAGCTCGACTGGGTCCGGGAGTATCTTTGACCCCGCTTCACTCGAACGCCGCGTCGTAGAGCTCGAAGAGCAGATGAACGCGCCGGGTTTCTGGGACGACCAGAACCGCGCCGCGAGCGTTTCCTCGGAACATGCACGTGTCTCGCGACGGCTCGAGGGCTACCGCACGCTCGTGCGCGACTACGACGACGCACGCGAGCTCGCGGCGATGGACGGTGGCGAGCTCGAAGGCGAGATCGCATCTACACTCGCTCCGCTGCGCGCCGAGCTCGAGCAGCTGCAAGAGGCTGCTCTGTTCAACGGCGACTACGACACCGGCGACGCGGTCGTGACGCTGCAGTCCGGTACGGGCGGCACTGATGCACAGGATTGGGCCGAGATGATGCTCCGCATGTACGAGCGGTGGGCGGCGAACCGTGGCTTCAACGTCGAGCTGCTGGAAGCGAGCCCGGGGGAGGAGGCCGGTCTCAAGTCGGCGACGTTCACGGTCGCCGGGGAGAACGCGTACGGCATTTTGAAGGCCGAACGAGGCAAGCACCGGCTCGTGCGCCTGAGCCCATTCGACCAGGCACACCGCCGCCACACGGCGTTCTCGACCGTGATCGTCGCGCCGCTCCTGCCCGCCGATGCCGCCGTCGAGATCGACGATGGCGACCTCAAGATCGACACCTACCGCGCGCAGGGCGCAGGTGGCCAGCATGTGAACAAGACCGACAGCGCGGTTCGCATCACCCACCTGCCGAGCGGCATCGTCGTGCAGTGCCAGAACGAGCGGTCGCAGTCGGCGAACAAGCAGACCGCGATGCGCGTGCTGAAATCGCGGCTGATCGAGAAAGCGGAAGAGGAGCGCGAGGCGTTGATGGCGAAGGAGCGGGGTGGCTCCGCCGATACCGGATTCGGCGGCGAATCGATTCGCTCCTATGTGCTGCAGCCATACCAACTCGTGAAGGACGCGCGCACCGGCCATGAGACGGGAAACACCCAGGCTGTGTTGGACGGGGAACTCGACCCGTTCATCCGCGAGTACCTGCTCGCCCGGGCGGCCGGGAGGATCGTCTAGAGGGTGAGGTACACTGCGCTGCACCTACGCACCCGGGCGCCTCGCTTCCGACGCCCCTTTTCATTGCTGTGTTGGAAACGCAAGTGACAGCCACTCCTACGACGGTTCCCGTCGAGTCACCGACTCCGCAGCCGCGGCCCGGCGCAGCGTCGATGATCGTGTTCGACTCGGTCACGAAAATCTACGAGCCCGATGTCGTTGCGCTGCGCGACGTCACCTTCCACATCGACAAAGGTGAGTTCGTCTTCATCGTCGGCGCCTCAGGCTCGGGCAAGTCGACCCTTGTACGACTGCTCCTGAAGGAGCTCGACCCGTCGAGCGGCAAGATCGTGATCGGCGGACGTGAGCTCGGCCGTCTGAAGGCATCCAAGGTGCCGATGTTGCGTCGCAACATCGGCTGCGTCTTCCAGGACTTCAAGTTGCTCCCGCGGCGCACGGCTGCCGAGAACGTCGCCTATGCGCTGAAGGTGCAGGGCGAGAACAACGCGTCGATCCGCAAGAAGGTGCCCGAGGTGCTCGCGATGGTCGGCCTCTCGCACAAGATGAACTCTCTCCCCGACGAGCTCTCGGGTGGCGAGCAGCAGCGCGTGTCGATTGCGCGCGCGTTCGTCAACCATCCACCGCTCCTCGTCTGCGACGAGCCGACCGGCAACCTCGACCCGGACACGTCGGTCGGGATCATGCAGTTGCTCTACCGGATCAACCGCGCCGGGACGACGATCTTGATGGTCACCCACGACCGCGAGATGGTCGACAAGATGCGCAAGCGCGTGATCGCGCTCGAGGACGGCCGTCTGGCGCGCGACGAGCGGCGTGGAGGCTACGAGTAGTGGCCGGCCGCTTCAAGCTGCTCTTCTCCGAGGCATGGCGCTCGCTCGGCGCCAACCTCTCGACGACCGTCGCCGCGACCATGACGGTGCTGATCGGCATGTTCCTGCTCGGCCTGTTCATCGCGCTCGGCACGTGGACGGTCTCGTGGTCGAACCACGTCAAGCGGCAACTCGTGGTGAAGGTCTACTTCATGCCTCAGGTCACGTCGGCCGAGAAGAACGACGTTGCCCGGATGTTGCAGCAGAACCAGTACGTGAAGCCGGGCGGCATCAAGTACGTCTCGAAGGAACAGGGCCTCGAGATCATGAAGAAGCGCTATCCCGAGCTGGTGAAGAACCTGACCTCGAACCCGCTCGGCGATTCGCTCGAGGTGACGCCGAACCGCGCCGAGAACGTCGACAAGCTCTACGACTCGATCGTGCTGCCGCACAAGCCGCCCGGCGTCGACCGGGTGCTCGACGGCAAACAGGTCTCGCATCGCATCCTCCAGGTCGCCCACGTGATCGAAGGGGTGTTCACGATCGCGACCGTGATCCTGTTGATCGCGTCGGTCCTGCTGATCGCGAACACGATCCGCCTGTCGATCTTCTCGCGGCGACGTGAGATCGAGGTGATGAAGCTCGTCGGGGCGACCAACTGGTTCGTGCGCGGTCCGTTCATGCTCGAGGGGCTGTTCTGCGGCCTGGCGGGCTCGGTCCTGGCCGTCATCTTCCTGGTTCTCGGCAAGGTGATCGCGCTGCCCGCGATCTCGCCGCACCTCTCGGGCGATGCCGACGTGAAGGCGCTGTCCTTCTCGTTGACGGCGCTGATCCTGATCGCGATGGGCCTCGGCCTCGGAGCGATCGGCTCCGGCCTGACGATTCGTCGCTTCCTGAAGATCTGACGCAGCAGACCCGCGTCGTCGTCGAGGTCGGCCGCCGCGGCAAGCTGCTCATCGGCGAGCCGTATTTCACGCCCGGCGTCCCGATCACCCTCGACCTGAAGGGAGCCGGCGATCTCGAACGCGGCGATCTCGCCGTCGTGCGCACCGGGCGCGGCCGCGCACACGTCGAGCAGAACCTCGGCTGCGCGGACGACGTCGAGAACGTGCTCGAAGCGCTGCTCGTCGAGCGCGGCGACCGGCAGCCGTTCGAGCAGCACGAGTTCCGGGCGATCGACGTCTCGAACCGCGTCGATCTTCGCGAGCTGCTGACGTACACCATCGATCCGGACACCGCGAAAGACTTCGACGACGCTCTGTCGTTCCGCCGCGAGGCCGACGGCATCCGGGCGTGGGTGCACATCGCTGACGTCTCGTGGTTCGTCGGCGCGGGCTCGCCGCTCGACCAGGGCGCCGCTCGGCGCGCCTTCTCGACGTACGTCCCCGGCCGCGTCGCGCCGATGCTGCCGCACGAGCTCGCCGACGATCTCTGTTCGCTGCGTCCGCACCAGGATCGGCTCTGTGTGACGGTCGAGATCCCGCCGTCGGGCGAGCCGCAGTTCTACCGCTCGGTGATTCGCTCCGACGCACGGCTGACGTACGGCGAGGCGCAGCGGCGCGACGCACCAGCCGACATCCTGGCCGCGCTCGATCTCAACGACGAATTGGCCCGCGAGTTGAGAGCGAAGCGCTTCGCGCGCGGCGCGCTGCAGGTGCAGACGCCCGAGATCGCGTTTCGCTTCGACGGCGAAGGCGGCGTCGCCGATGCCTGGCTCGAAGGCGAGCCGCACGCCCACATGCTCGTGGAGGAGCTGATGGTGCTCGCGAACGAGCTCGTCGGGGCGTTTCTGTCGGGGCGGCGCCGCGAGGCGCTCTATCGCGTGCACGAGCGACCTGATCCGCAGGCGGTCGAGCACCTCCTCGCAAAGCTCGTCGCACTCGGCGTGCCCATACCGCCGGTTCCGGAGCGCATGACGCCGCAGCAGGCCGCGGGCCTGACCGGCGCCATCTCCGAGGAGATCACGGCCTACGTCGAGCAGTCCGGCCGCGGCCGCGAGGCGTTCCCTGCGCTCGTCCTCCGCGCGCTCAAGCAGGCGCGGTACGACCCGAAGAACCTCGGGCACTCCGGGCTCGCGAGCCCGGCGTACGCCCATTTCACGTCCCCGATCCGGCGCTACCCCGACCTGATCGTGCACCGAGCGCTGCTGCGTGAGCTCGGTCTGGCCGACGATCCGCTGCCGGGTGACCTGGAGTCGCTCGCGGAGCACACCTCGGCCCGTGAGCGCGACGCGGCGAAGACCGAGTACCTGGCCGACGAGATCTGTCTCGCCTGGCTGCTCGACCGTCGGCTTTTCGAGCTCGGCTGGGAGACGGTGTGGAACGGCGAGATCATCGGCCTGATCAACTCGGGGCTGTTCTGCCGCTTCGGTGACGTCTTCGAAGGATTCCTGCCCGCCCGCCGGCTGCACGGCGAGTTCTTCGAGCTCAACGAGCTCGGCATCGCCCTCACGGGCCGCACGACCGGTCGCACCTACCGGCTCGGCGACCCGCTCGACGTCCGCGTCGAGTCGATCACGAAGAGCGAGGGGAAAGTCGACCTGTCGCTCGGCTAGATGAGTCGGCGTTCGTGCGCCCAGCGAGTCAGCTCGTGGCGTGAGGAGAGCTGCAGCTTGCGCAGGACGCTGGAGACGTGCGCCTCGATTGTCTTCACCGAAAGGTGCAGTCGGGCCGCGATCTCCTTGTAGCGGTAGCCCCGGGCGATCAGCTGCAGCACTTCGCGCTCGCGCGCGGTCAGCGTCTCGAGCTCGGGATCGGCGCCGACCGGCTCGCCCGCACGGAATGCGTCGAGCACGAAGCCCGCGAGCCGCGGCGAGAAGACGGCGTCGCCTGCCGCGACACGCTCGATCGCGTCGGTCAGCTCGGCGCGAGAGATCGTCTTCGTCACGTAGCCGCGTGCGCCGGCGCGGATCACGCCGATCACATCCTCGGCTGCGTCGGAGACCGAGAGAGCGAGAAACTTCACGCCCGGCCTTTCAGGCGCGACTGCGGCAATCACGGCTTCGCCGCCGCCGTCCGGAAGGTGGACGTCGAGCAGCACGACCTCGGGGTCGAGCTCACGGATCAGCGGGACTGCCTCAGCGACGCTGCCGGCCTCGCCGACGATCTCGACCGCGTCGGCCAGTTCGTTGCGGACGCCAGCGCGGAAGAGCTCGTGGTCGTCGACCAGTACTACCCGGCGCATCAGGCTGGCCTCTGCAATCTCAGCTCGACCTCGGTTCCCTCGCCCGGCAAGGACGTGATCGTGGCCGACCCGCCGGCCCGCTGCATGCGCCCTTCGATCGACTCGGCGATGCCGCGGCGGTCGGCGGGGACGGCGTCGCGGTCGAAGCCACGACCCCGGTCGCGGACGAAGACGGCGCTGCCGCCGGCGTCCGAGTCCGCATACACCGCGATCTCGTCGGCGCCGGAGAACTTCGCCGCGTTCGCCATCGCCTCCCGGGCGGCGAGAACGAGCTCCTCGTGCGAGGAGTCGAGCTCGGCTCGGCCGGCGGTCGCGAGCTCGATCCTGACGCGGTAGAGCTCCTCGATCTCGGCGGCGGCGTCGGCGAGCGCGTCTTCGAGCGTGGCGGCGTCCTGGATGCCCGTGCCATACAGCCAGCGGCGAAGCTCACGCTCCTGCCGCCGGGCGATCGACGCGACGCGGTGTGGATCGTCGGCGTGTCTCTGGACGAGCGCCAGCGTCTGCAGGACCGAGTCGTGCACACGCGCGGCGACGACGGCGCGCTCGGAGAGGCGGATCCGCTCGGCGCGTTCTGAGGCGAGCTGCCAGAGCCACGGCCCGAGCACGAGGACGAGCGTCCCGGCGATTGCGCCCGGCGCAACGAACGAACCGGAGGCGCCGAGGTGGCCGAGCAGGATCACGGCGCCGGCGGTGGTGAGGCCGATCGCCGGAATGGGGAGCGAGCCGCCCGGGCGGAGGGAGCCGCCGCGCGCTGCCGCGATCGCGGCGCCCGCAAGGATGAATGCCGCCCCGATCAGTGCCGTTCCGGACATCCCCAGCGCTACCAGCAGGGCGAGGACGGAGGCGACGGCGAGACCGGTGGCGACGATCGGGCGACGTCCTTCCGAGTGCGCCCAGAGGGCCAGGTAGAGAAGGATGCCGGCACCGCCCGCGAGCGCGAGCAACGAGAACGCGAGGCGGATGAGCGTCGCATCGACGCGAAGCGCCGACGCGAGCCCACCGCACACGCCCGCGATCACGCGGTCGTGCTCGCTCCGCTCGAGCGGAGGTGCCGCCAGGGAGCTCACCGTGCGCGAACCACGTCGATCCGGCCGGCCCCGACCGTCGCGTCGATCACGAGCGCACTGCCCGTGCCCGCCTGGATGTGCACGTCGCGACCGTCGTCATGACGCCGCAGGACGTAGACGTCGCCGGCCTTGGCGTGCGCGTTCACCGTCACCGCTGCTGTCTTCGGGACGATCACCTTGAGCTCGCCGATCCCCACCTTCGCCCGGACCCGTGCTGCGGTCGACGGCGAGACGTGCGAGAGGTCGACCCGCAGGTTGCCGATGCCGAGCTCGTACGCCGGCTGGATCTCGGCTGCGGTTGCCGGCTGGTAGGTGCGGTCGCCAATCCCGTCGGAGAGGCTGACGTTGAACCAGGCGAAGGCCACGACGAGTGCCGTCACGACGGTGATCGCGAACAGCGAGGCGATTGCTCCGAGGACGATCGCGATCTTGCGGCCTCGCCGGGTCTCCCGGCTCGCCCAGAGGATGGTCAGGCCTGCGATCAGGATCAGGATCCAGCCTGCACCTGCCGCGGGCCAGAGGTCGCCGCGGGAGAGCAGGACGGCGAGTGCGACCGCGGCCAGTCCAAGGCCGACGAGAGGCCCGGGCCGCTCACTGCGCTCGGCGAGCACCTGGGCGGCGATCGACTGGTCGCGACCCTCGACCGGGATCACGAGCACGGCGGCGAGGTAGACGAGGATGCCGGCGCCGCCGAGCAGCGTCAGAACGACGAAGCCGAGACGGAAGACGGCCGGGTTGAGGTCGAAGTACCGACCGAGCCCGGCGGCGACGCCGGCGACGACACGGTCGGACGAACTGCGCTCGAGGCGCTTGATGCTTGCTGTGGGTGTGATGTGTTCGCTCATGTCTCGAGAGTGCCGACTGAAGGCTTCGGGCGCTATCCGGCATCACCCTGGTCCGACCCTCAACGCTACTCTCGCTTTTGTGCCTCACCGGCAACTGTCCTCCACGGCTCGGGCGGCTGCAAAGCTGCGCACTGCCGCGTCCTCGGTCACCCCGATAGCACCGGCTATCGGGGTTCCCTGCGTCCTTGCATTGCTTGCTTTTCGCACGCTCGAGCCATGGCAACAGTCGCCGGAGAGGCACTGATGGCTGAGAAGCAGATCGCCGACAACCGTCGGGCGCGTCACGACTACCAGCTGCTCGAGCGGGTCGAGGCGGGCATCGTCCTGACCGGCACCGAGGTCAAGTCGCTGCGCGACGGCCGCGTGACCCTGGCGCAGTCATACGCCGACATCCGCGACGGGGAGGCGTGGCTGCACGGCGTCGAGATCTCGACCTACGACCACGGCAACCGGTCGAATCACGAGCCGGTCCGGCCGCGGAAGCTCCTCTTGCACCGCCGCCAGATCGAGTCACTGAACGCCCAGGTGCGCGAGAAGGGCCTGACGATCGTCCCGACGCGGCTCTACTTCAAGGACGGCAAGGCGAAGGTGGAACTGGCCGTCGCCCGCGGCAAGGAGACACGTGACAAGCGGCGCGATGTGATCGAACGCGACGTCAAGCGGCAGATCGACCGTGAGCTGAAGAGCCGCCGCTAGGAGATGACTGATCCCCGATTGACGTGAGTGCGAGGAGGGTCTGCGCCAAGCAGTGTGGTCGACTCGACCGGTGGCAAGGCCGGTTGGCCTTGGTGCCGGGCGAGGCGGGCGCAATGCGCCGCGTGCAGGCCCCCAGTCGTGCCACGGCTCAATTGGGGATCAGTCATCTACGGCTACTCTGCGCGCGTGAGGTGGGGTCCCGCAGTCGCCTTTTCCGTCGTGGCGCTGGCCCTGACCGCCGCCGCGACCGCCACGACCACGGCTCCCGATCTGGCGCCGGCAATGCTGACGCTGCAGGGCTCCGATCTGCCGGGCGCGCAGCAGACGAGCCAGGGGCCGGTGCACGAGAAGAACTACGTCGCCGCGTATCAGCGGACGTTCACCTTCAAGGCACCGAGTGGGGCGTCGGGGCTTCGCTACGTCCAGTCCGAGGCGCTCGTCTCGGCAACCGTTGCTCGCGCCGCGACGGCGCTGTCACAGGTCCGGGCCGCATTCGCCTCGCCCGCGGGACGGGCCGCATTCGTGGCCGCGGTCGCGGAGAGCCTGCGCGTGAAGAGGACTGCGGTCAAGCTCGCCGCGCCGCGTTCGCCGCGCGTCGGTGATCACGCTGCGGAGTTGCCACTGAGCGTGCAGATGGCCAAGGGCCGCGTGTACGAAAGCGTCCTCTACGTGCAACTCGACCGCGTCGTCGGCGCGTTCGTGATCGCGGGCACGCGCCCGATCGCGCTCGCCGACAGTCGCCGGCTTGCCACAGCCTCGATCCTGCACATCGACGCAGCGCTGACCCCACAGCCGTATCGCATCCCTGACGTGACCGGCAATTCGCAGCAGGGCGAGACGCTGACCGCATCGACCGGGATCTGGGACACGATTGCGTCGTTCACCTACCAGTGGCAGCGCTGCGACGAGACGGCAACGAGCTGCAACGACATCGCCGGAGCGACCTCGCGGACGTACGTCGTCGACTCGGCCGACGTCAACTTCCTGCTGCGGGTGGAGGTGACCGCGGCCAACCGTTTCGGCACTGCGACAGCGGATTCTGCCCCGACATCGAAAGTCAACCCGCCGCCCGATCCCGGAGTACAATGAGCGCAACAAAACATACGGGGGCGCCATGGCTTCGACGTGGTCGGTTCTCCGGGTGAGCTGCAAGCGGAGGTCTCCGGTCGGCCTCCTAAAACAACCGGAAACAAACGCAAGTGCGGATTCAAACCTCGCACTCGCTGCCTAAGTTCTAGGACTTAGACCAGCGTGTCGCCCCGGGCGTGCCCGCCACCCGGAAGCGGCATCAACAAGCGGGCTCGGCGCCAAAGAAGAGCCACTCGTCGGCGGCGCGACATTTCAGGAGGGCTAGCTCGACGGTAGGTCGGTCGCCAACCGGCCGGCGAGCGAAAGTAAACGGCGACCTAGGCTTGTAGACGCTCATTCCGGTGCGTCCGCGGACGCGGGTTCGATTCCCGCCGCCTCCATGAAATTCCGATTTGCATCGAGCCGCCGGCCCCAGAGGAAGACGGCTGCCATGTCGGCGTCCATCGAACTCACCGCAACCCTAGAACGGCCGTCGGGACAGGTACGCCCGGACTTCGTGGAAGCGCCCGGTTCCGCGTCCGCGTGGGATGATGTCGGAGCCATCGCCTGGCCGTATCTTCGCCTAGGGTTGATGGCTCTCGACTCGAGTCGAGCCGTAAGGAGAGGGCGTGAATGAAGTAGCGAAGCCGAGGGTGCTGATCGTCTACCACACGTACACGAAGCAGACAGGCAGAGTTACCGACGCGATCGCCGGGGAGCTCGAGGCGCGAGGGTGCGAGGTGACGAAGGCGATGATCGAGTTCACTGACCAGCGGTACGTGCCGAAGCTCTTCTCGCAATTCCCACTCAAGCACCCGATTTCACAGGTATCGACCATGCTCACGTCGCAGCTGCGTCACAAGACCGGCGAGATCCGCGTTCCCGCGCAGGCACAAGAGGGCGACTACGACCTCGTGCTGATCGCGTCTCCGACCTGGTGGATCCAACTGTCAATGCCGATCCGCTCGTACCTTGAGTCACCTGCGGCGAAGGTGATCCTCGACGGCAAGCCGTTCGCAACGGTGTCGATCTCGCGCCGCTACTACGGCTACAACCTCCGCCAGCAGCGGAGGCTGGCTGAGAAGAACGGCGGACAGTTCACCGGCCAGACACACTTCGTCGCCGCCGGAGGACAGGTCAAGTCGATGATGTCGTGGCTCGGATACATGAAGCACGGCGAGCCACAGAAGCGCTCGATGGGACTCACGTTGCCGCCACCGAATCTGCAGCCCGGCTTCGAGGAACAGGCGAAAGCGTTCGCAGACGGGCTCGTCGACAGCATTCTGCAGCCAGTCGCTGGGAAAGGGACCCCCGAATGAGCCAACCGAGCGAGAGTCGTCGCCCGAACATCCTGCTAGTGATGACCGATCAGTTGCACTATCCGCCGCCGTATGAATCGGAGGAGTTGGCGGCGTATCGCAGGGTGCACTGCGCGGGTCAGGAGCGTTTGCGCGCGAACGGCGTCTCGTTCAGGCACCACTATCCGATCACCGCCGCGTGCGCGCCGAGCCGCGCCTCGTTACTGACCGGGCACCATCCCTCGCTCCACGGTGTCTCGCAGACGCCCGGGCTGACGAAGAGCGATGATGGCGACGACATGTTCTGGTTGGCGCCGGACGACGTGCCGACGATGGGTGACTGGTTCCGGGCTGGTGGCTATCGGACGTATTTCAAGGGGAAGTGGCATGCGTCGCATGCACACCTCGACGCCGATGATGGGAAGGGCTACCTCCTTTCGATCAATGACGATGGCGAGCCGCAGCAAGAGAACATCGAGAGATATCTGGAGGCGGATCTCCTCGATCCGTACGGCTTTTCCGAGTGGGTTGGTCCCGAGCCGCACGGCCTGGGCAAGCACAACACCGGGACGGTGAAGGACGTCTTCACTGCGGACGAGACGGTCGAGTTGCTGCAGCGGCTGGACGGGGACGAGAGCGATCAGCCGTGGCTTGCGGTCTGCTCGTTCCTCAACCCGCACGACGACTCGATGTTCGGAGTCATCGCGCTGACCCAGGGACTGCGCTACCACCCATCGACCGTCCCGAATATCGAGCAGGCGCCGACGCACAAGGAGGACCTGTCGACGAAGCCGGCCTGCCAGCAGAGCATGGTCGATCTGTGGGGAACGATCCTGGCGCCGCAGCCGTGGATCGAGACGCACTTGAAGTTTTACTACCAGTTGCAGGCGACAGTCGACGAGCAGATCACCAAGGTGCTCGACGCACTGGAGGCAAGCGACGCGTACGAGAACACGATCGTGGTCTTTACTTCGGATCACGGCGACCTGCAGGGCTCGCACAACGGCATGCACGAGAAATGGCACGTCGCCTACGAAGAGGCGCTACATGTGCCGTTCGTCGTGTCCAGTCCGCTTCTTCCCGGCGGCGCTCGCGAGCTCGACGTGCCGACCAGTCACGCCGACCTGATCCCGACCCTCCTCGGCCTGGCCGGGATCGACCTGGACGGCGCCCTGGCCACACTGAGAATGGACCACAAGGAGACACGGCCGTTGATCGGGCGAGATCTCTCCGAGGCGATCCGCGCGGCGGAGCCCACGGCGCCGTCCGAGCCGATCCTGTTCACGACCGACGACGAGATCAGCGAGGGCAACGAGGCTCCCGCGAGCCCGTTCCAGAAGGCGGCCAGGCTGCTACACCGGTCGGGCACCATCCAACAGCCGAACCACCTCGAGACGGTCATCGCCGAGGTCGAGGTCGACGGCGAGCGGCACCTCGTCAAGTTCACCCGCTACCACGACAACCAGCAGTTCTGGACCGTGCCCGGCCAGCGTGACGAGCGCATCCACAAGAGCAAGACATTCACCGTCACCGAGCCTGAACCCGACGAGTACGAGCTCTATGACCTGACCGTCGACCCGTACGAAGAACGCAACCTCGTCCACCCGACGCACGCAGACGAGCGGTCCCGCACGCTCGAGGCGCACATGTTCGATTTGCTCGTCGAACAGCTCGCGAAGAAGCGCCTCGTGCCAGAAGCGGGAGAGACACCCGGCTACAGGCCGCCGGTCAACCCTGTGAAGGCTGGTGCCGGAAACTGACTTGAGCCGCGAGACAATAGTGGAGTTCTGACATGTTGGGTCAACAATCCGCGACGACAGAGGGCGGCCACGCGCGTGACCAAGATCGAAGTCGCTGACGAATTTCGAACCGCCCTCGAGGTAGCCCTCAGAACGGGGGAGTGCGAAGGCGTCCTGTCGCTCCTGTCACCGGATGTGGAGTGGGTCCTGCCGCAGCACACCCTCCGCGCAGTGGCAGAGATCGAGGATGACCTGACGGGGCGCCGGCCGCCACCGAGTCTCGACGTTGAGTTCGAGTCGGGAAACTGGGTGGACTACGGCGGGGGCCGCCTCGGCTGCGAGGTTCGCGCCGCCTACCATTCACTCAGGACCGGTGAGATCGCCTATACGCGCGACCGAACGATCGTACTGACGATTCATGAGACCAAGATCGCGCGGTGCGAGATGCGGTTCGCGGGGTAAGACCGCGCGGCGGGAATGTCAGGCGGATTCGATTCCCGCCGCCTCCACTCACCCACAGCTCTGGCCTTTACGCTTGTGCGTCAAGTGCCAGTGGGGGATCATGCCGCGGTGACGGTGCAGCCGTCCGGAACGGTCACGTTCGTCTTCACGGATGTCGAGGGCTCGACGACGCTTCTGGACGGGCTCGGTGCGCAGGCGTATCGGGAGGCGCTGGCCGAACATCATTCGGTCGTGCGAGAGGTGTTTGCCGCACATTCGGGCTACGAGGTCGATGAGGCGGGTGACGGGCTCTTCTACGCGTTCGGGTCGGCGTCGGAGGCGGTGGGGGCGGTGAGGCAGGCGACGGCGTCGCTGGCCGAGGGGCCGGTGCGTGTGCGGATCGGCGTGCACACCGGCGAGGCTCTGCTCGATCCGCCCAAATATGTCGGCGCAGATGTGCACAAGGCGGCCAGGATCATGAGCGCAGCCCACGGCGGGCAGGTGGTGCTGTCGGCGGCGACGCACGAGCTGGTCGTCGGCGCCATGCTCGAGCTGGGCAGGCATCGGTTGAAGGACTTCGCGGAGCCGGTCTTGCTCTACCAGCTGGGGCTCGAGCGCTTTCCGCCGCTTCGGACGATCTCGAACACGAACCTGCCTGTGGCGCTCTCTTCGTTCGTGGGCCGCGAGCGGGAGGTGAGGGAGGTCGTTTCTCTCGTTCGCCAGGACGCGGCGCGGCTCGTGACGCTTGCAGGGCCTGGAGGGACCGGAAAGACGCGGCTGGCGCTCGAAGCAGCTGGGGAGCTGGTGAGCGACTTCGGCGCAGGAGTCTTCTGGATCGGGCTGGCACCGATTCGGGACCCGGCACTCGTCTTGGCATCGATCGCGCAGACGCTCGAAGCGACCCAGGAGCCGGCGGAGCACATCGGCGAGAAAAACATCCTTCTCGTGCTCGACAACCTGGAGCAGGTGATCGATTCGGCGGTCGAGCTGGCGGCACTGCTTCGGGCGTGTCCGAAGCTGTGCATGTTGGTGACCAGCCGTGAGTTGCTGCGAGTCGACGGCGAGGTCGTGTACCCGGTGCCGGCGCTCGCCGAGCCCGAAGCCGTCGCGCTGTTCTGCGCGCGGGCGCGAGTCGAGTCGGATGAGGACGTCGCGGAGCTGTGCAGCCGACTCGACAACCTGCCGCTGGCACTCGAGCTCGCAGCCGCCCGGGTTAGCGTGCTCACACCAGCTCAGATCCTCGAGCGGATATCGGGACGACTGGATTTGTTCCGGGCGGGCCGTGGTGCGGATCCGCGCCAGCAGACGTTGCGGACGACGATCGAGTGGTCGTTCGAGTTGTTGCCCGACGAGGAGAAGCTCCTGTTCACCAGGCTCGGCGTCTTTCGCGGGGGGTGCACACTCGAGGCGGCCGAGGAGATCGTGGAGGCCGACCTGGACACCCTGCAGTCGCTCGTCGACAAGAGCCTGCTCCGGCACTCCGGCGAGCGGTTCTGGATGTTGCAGACGATCCGTGAGTACGCCAGGGAGCTGCTGGAGGAACACGATGAGAGCAACGTCGTGCGCCGTCAGCACGCCGCGCACTACCTCGGACTCGCCGAGGCTGCCTATGCCGGGCGGTCCGATCTCGGGCCGGTCTGGTCGCACCGGCTCGACGAGGAACACGACAACCTTCGCTCCGCGCTCGATTTCATGCGAGAGCACGACTCCCTCGGCTACCTCCAGCTCGCCGGGGCGCTCGGCTGGTTCTGGGCCAAAAGGCCGCCGTATGCGGAGGCCTCGCGGCGGCTCGAGGACGCGCTGGCGCCACGCGCGGACGACGGACGGCTGACCGCCAGAGCGCTGTCCTCGCTCGCCGTTCTCGAGTCGTACAGCGGGTGGTACGAAGCGGCGGAGAGTCGCCTCCGGCTGGCGATCGAGATCTGGCAGGCCGCCGACGACGAGTCCGAGTTGCTTGGAACTCGCAACGAGCTCGGCATGGTCCTCTACCGCGGCGGAGACAGCGTGCAGGCACTCAAGGTGCACGAGCAGAACCTCGAGCTCGCGCGCAGTCTCGGTCAGCGATCACACGTCGCCACGTCCCTCGCCGGTGTTTGCCAGCTCCTGCTGGCAACCGGGCAGTTCGAGCGAGCGGAGCCGCTGGCCGAAGAGCTCCAGGACGATCATTACCTCGCCGACTGTGCCATGCACCGGCAGGACTACATGCTTGCCGCCCGACACTACTCCCGCCGCCTCGAGCTCTGGATCCGGGACGGAGATGTAGTCAGCCAGACCTTTGAAGTGCTCGGGTTCGCCATGGCCCTGGCAGGCCTCGGACGAGACGAAAACGCTCTTCGCCTCGAGGGAGCCATCGACGCGACTTGGGAAGAGCTCGGGGTCGGGGTTCGCCCGCGGGTCGTCGAGACCTGGCGCGAGCGCGACCTCGGGGCAGCCCGTTCCAGGCTCGGCGAGCCGCGAGCGTCAGCCGTCCTCGAAGAGGGTCGAAAGATGAGATGGGAAGAGGCTGTCGGGCTCGTGCGAAGCGAGGAGTTGGGCGGATAGCCGGCGCCATCGGTTGAAATCTTGCGCGGGTTCGATTCCCGCCGCCTCCACTCGCTCAGTCGGACCAGGCCCGTGCGGTGGTGGTTCGGCCCCGGACTCGAGAGAATGGGCGGGTGCAGCCGGAGCTCCCGACCGGGACAGTCACGTTTCTCTTCACGGACGTCGAGGGCTCGACCAAGTTGCTGCACGAACTCGGCGCGGAGGACTACTCACGCGCGCTGGCCGAGCATCGCCGCATCGTCCGCGAGGCGTTTGCGACCAATGAGGGCGTCGAGGTCGACACGCAGGGCGATGCTTTCTTCGTCGCCTTCCCGACCGCGCCCGGCGCGTTGGCGGCCGCCGCCGAGGCACTAGACGCACTGGCCTCGGGACAGATCCGCGTGCGCGTGGGGGTCCATACGGGAACGCCGCACGTGGGTGAGGAGGGCTACGTCGGGATCGACGTGCACCGGGCCGCGCGCATCGCTGCTTGTGGCCACGGCGGGCAGGTGCTGGTCTCGGCCTCGACCGCCGCACTTGCGGGCACCAAGGGGTTGCGCGACCTGGGCGAGCATCGGCTGAAGGACCTGACGGCGCCGGAGCGGATCTACCAACTCGGGGACGGCGACTTCCCGCCGCTCAAGAGCCTTCACCGGACGAATCTGCCCATCCCAGGTACGCCCTTCCTGGGCCGGGAGCGGGAACTGGATGAAGTGCACGAGCTGATCGCAAGGGACGATGTTCGTCTGCTCACGCTGACCGGCCCCGGAGGTGCCGGGAAAACGCGGCTCGCCCTCCAGGCAGCGGCAGCGGCGTCGGACCGCAACCCCGGCGGCGTCTTCTGGGTGCCGCTCGCTCCACTTCGCGACCCTGCGCTCGTTCTCGAGACGGCGGCGCAGGCGGTCGGCGCGAGGAACGGACTGGCAGAGCACATCGGCCAGACGGCGACGCTGCTGCTCTTCGACAACTTCGAGCACGTGGTGGAGGCGGCGGACGAACTCGCTGGGCTACTTGCCGCGTGCCCCGGGCTGAACCTACTCGTCACGAGTCGTGAGCCTCTCCACGTCACAGGAGAGCAGGAGTACCCGGTGCCGCCGCTCGCCCGTCAGGACAGCGTCGACTTCTTCGCTGCGCGTGCCCGGGCGGTCAAGCCGGACTTCGGCGGCGACGAGGCGGTGGCGGAGATCTGCCGGCGCCTGGACGACCTACCGCTCGCGCTCGAACTGGCGGCAGCCCGGGTGAAAGCCCTCTCCCTGCCGCAGATCCTCGCGCGGCTCGAGCAGCGGCTGCCGCTGTTGACAGGCGGCGCCCGAGACGCGCCGGAGCGCCAACGGACGCTCCGGGCCACGATCGAGTGGTCGCACGAGCTGCTGACGGACACGGAGAAGCTCCTCTTCGCCAGGCTCGCGGTCTTCCGTGGCGGCTGCACCCTCGAGGCGGGCGAGGAGGTCGTGGACGCGAACCTCGACGTCCTGCAGTCACTGGTCGACAAGAGCCTGCTCCGGTATTCAGGCGAGCGCTTCTGGATCCTGGAGACGATCCGCGAGTACGCCACCGAGCGACTCGAGCAGTTCGAAGATGCTGGGGCCCTCCGCCGCCGACACGCCGACTATTTCCTACGGCTGGCGGAGGAAGCTGAGCCCCATCTGACCGGACCACTGCAAGCAACGTGGCTCGAACGGCTTGAGGCAGAACATGACAACTTGCGCCTGTCTCAAGACTCGCTGCGACATGCTGGCCTCGGCGCCGAAGAGCTTGAGCTCGTGGGCGCGTTGATGCGCTTCTGGTACGTGCGGGGTCATCTGCGCGAGGGACACAGCCGATGCGAGGAAGCGCTCGCGACGCACGATCAGCAATCGCGGCCTCGCCTGAAGGCACTCTTCGGGGCCGGTCTCCTCGCTCACCGGCTCGGCGACTACCGGCGCGCGCAGGCGCTGATGCGAGAGCGACTCGCGCTCGCCCGCCGCCTTGACGACGCAGAGGGTGTCGCGAGCTCGCTGATCGGCGTAGGTCTAAATGCCCAAGCGCTCGGAGACTACGAGCGAGCAGAGGCGGCATACACGGAGGGCGCGGAGCTTGCGCGCGCGGGCGGCTACCTGTGGTTTCTCGCGGTGGCCATCAGCAACTTGGGGGCTCTTGCGGGGGAACAGGGCGACTACGCGCAGGCGGGGAGTCGCCTCGAGGAAAGTCTGGGACTCTTCCGCGAGCTTGGCGACGCGAGAAAGATCGTCGAAAATCTCGTCGGTCTCGGCGCCGTCGCGTCCCGAGAGGGGCGGCGCGACCAGGCCGCGGCACTCCTGCGTGAGAGTCTCGAGTACGCCGAGGCGCTGGTCGACAAGGAACTGGCGATCTGGGCCCTGGAAGAGTTTGCCGCGCTCGTTGTCTCGGGAGGTGAGGCGGAGCGGGCCGCCAGGCTCTTGGGCGCGATCGAAACGCTGCGCGAGGAAACGGGGCACGCGGCCACGCCCGAGGAACGGCGCGTGGATGAGCAGACGAGAAGCGCCCTCGCGTCTGAGCTCGGAGAGGATGGCTTCGCTGCGGCGCTTCTGATCGGTCGCGAAATGACCTTCGAGCAGACAGTGGCGTTCGCCTTGAGTCCATATCCGTTCGCTGCTCAGGATGACGTTGACTAGTTCAGCCCGCCTGGTCGGTCGTTCGAGTGCGGGTCGCGAGCTCTATCTCGCGGTCTCGAGCGCCCTAGGTGATTGGCCGTCTGAAATCGAGCTGCGGCCAGGATTCGTTCTGCTCACGGTGCTCGACACGCAGGAGTCGAGCGACGATGAGTTGCGAGGATTCGCCGGCAAGCTGCTCGATCAAGGCTGCGGTTACGCCTGCTCATGGGGTCCCGGCGCAAACCGTGTGCATCTAGCGTTCGACCTCGAGTTCATCGAAAGAGAGCAACGCGGCGCGCTACCGGTTGGGTTCGTCCTCACCTCCGACCTGGACGAATCGCTCGACGAAGCTCTCTGGTACTCGCTCTTCGTCGCGTGGCCGGCGGACGTGGATGCAGAGGGCTTACTGGTGGTTTGCGAGCCTCGGTGGGCGGCCCGAGTAGAAGAACGCCTGATCGACACCGAAACGCTGAGCCACGATGTTCTCCGCGACGAGCAGTAGCCGCTGGCAACTGTCAACCGGCTTTGGCGAACCTCCAGGCGCACCTCTTCGTCACCGTCGCCGCAGCCGGCTGAAACGGCGCGAACGATCCGTGCACCACCGTCGGCGGCATCGAACCGGAGACTCGACGGTTGGTCCGGCTGGTGACGATCCGCGGCAGCTGGGTCTCGAAGGCCTCCAGCGCGACAGGGCCCGGGTCCTGCGCAACCCCTCCGACCGTGAGCTGCTGCGTCCCGGTGATGCCGTTCGGGACTCGGAGTTGGGCGTTCGCCTGCCCGATGATCAGCTTCTTGTCCGACGCCCGGACGACGAATTGGAACCGCCCGCGTGCGGACGCTTTCACTGTCCAGGTGATGTTGCGCGTCTGGTCACCCTGCGTCTGTTGTGAGGAGCCGCTACCTGTGTCGGTCCACCGCGCGGCGACGAACCGGAAGCTCCCGCGGACGCTCGCGGGACCGCTGACCTGCCAGCTCTGCGTCTCCGAGTGCTGGTAACCCGGCCCGCTCACAGTGATCGTGCACGAGGCGGAGCCCGACCAGCCGGCTAGGGCCGCCGCACCGCCCGATACGGGATGGAGCGTTGCGGCCGCTAGGGCCAAAGCCGTCAGCGCGGCCGCGACGAGCATAGGGCGAGGCACCGCAGAAAGTCTCGCACAACAACGTTCCGGCGTCGCGTGAGGGAGGATGGGCTTGTGGTTTGTCACCGATGCGGCGCCAGCCTCGCGGCCGACGCCCGTTTCTGCCCCGCCTGCGCTGCGCCGGTGCAGGCGCTAACGGCTCCTGCCGAAGAGCGCAAGCTCGTGACCGTCCTCTTTGCCGACCTGGTCGGCTCGACGGAGCTCGCGGATGCGCAGGACCCTGAGCGGACGAGAGCCTTCCTCGATCGTTTCTACGAGGCGATGGCCGCAGAGATCGAGCGCGTCGGTGGAACAGTCGAGAAGTTCGTGGGGGATGCGGTCATGGCCGCGTTCGGAGCACCCGCGGCGCAGGAGGACCATGCGGAGCGTGCGTTGCATGCGGCATTGGCAATGCAGCGCCGGCTCGGCGAGCTGTTCGGTGACCGGGCGGCCCTGCGGATCGGAGTGAACACCGGAGAAGTGGTGCTCGGGCGCCAACGTGAGGGCAGCTCGTTCGTCAGCGGCGACGCGGTGAACGTCGGTGCGCGGCTGGAGCAGGCCGCCGCGGCCGGCGAGATCCTCGCGGGCGAGCGAACGGTGCTCGCTGCACGCGGCGCGTTCGAGTTCGGGGAGCCGGTGACGGTCGAGGCGAAAGGGAAGTCCGGAGGGCTCGAGTGCCGCCGGCTCGTTCGTGCGCTCTCGCTGATGCGCCCGCGTGGAGTTGGCGGGCTGCGACGCGCATTCGTCGGCCGAGAGGTCGAACTCGCCCAGCTCCAGGATGCTTACGGTGCTGTCGCGGCGGGCGGAGGCCCGCAGCTGGTCACGATCCTCGGTGACGCCGGCGTCGGGAAGACGCGCCTCGTCCGCGAGCTGTGGGAGTGGCTGGCGACGCAGGACGCGCCGCCACTGCGCTGCACCGGCCGCTGCCTCTCCTACGGGCAGGGCATCACGTACTGGCCGCTCGCCGAGGTGCTCAAGGAGCACTTCCAGATCCTCGACGGCGATTCTCCCCAGATCGTCGCTGAACGGCTTGGCACCCACCCGTCACTTGGCCTCACGCTCGGCTTGGCGCCACCCGAAGACCTGCACCCGCTCGTTGCCCGCGAGCGCCTGCACGACTCGTGGGTCGACTTCCTCGACGGACTCGTCGCCGATAGGCCGACGGTGATGCTGATCGAGGACGTGCACTGGGCTGAGAACGATCTTTGCGACCTGCTCGAAACGCTCGTCGGCCAGGTGGACGGGCCACTCCTTCTGCTTGCGACGGCACGGCCCGAGCTACTCGACCGCCGACCGGGCTGGGCGGGCCGGCGCAACGGACCTCAACTTCAGCTCGAGGCTTTGCCGCCGGAGGGCGCGGGCCGCTTGCTCGACGAGTTGCTCGGCGTCGTGCTGCCCGACTCTCTGCGAGAGGTCGTCGTCGAACGGGCCGAGGGGAACCCGTTCTTCGTCGAGGAGCTCGTGGCAACACTGATCGACATGCGTGTGCTCCGGCGCGAGAACGACGACTGGTCGGTGGGCGCGCTGCCGGCGGACTTCCAGGTGCCCGATTCGGTGCAGGCCGTGCTCGCCGCCCGCATCGACCTGCTCCCTGCCGCCGACAAGGCCGCGCTGCAGGCGGCCGCAGTGGTCGGGCGGATCTTCTGGACCGGACCGGTCTACGAGCTGGTCGGCGGCGATGTGCGTCCGGACTTCGGGCTGCTCGAAGATCGCGACTTCATCCGTCGCCGCGTCGGTTCCTCGATTGCGGGCGAGCGGGAGTACGCGATCAAGCACGCGCTCACGCGCGAGGTCGCCTACGCGAGCCTGCCGAAGGCAAGGCGAGCGCAACTCCACGCGGCCTTCGCCGGCTGGCTGGAGAGCAGCGCTGACGGCACTGACGAGTACGCCGCGCTGCTGTCCTACCACTACCTCGAAGCCGCCCGGCCCGAAGACGCCGACCTGGCGTGGGGCGGACGGGACGAACAGCTGGCCGCGTTGCGGCAGCACGCTGTCACCTGGGCTCAGCGAGCGGCGAAGCTGGCGCTCGCTCGCTACGAGGCCGATGAGGCCATCGCCTTACTCGAAAGGGCGCTGGAGCTCGAGCCTGATCGCGCCGGCCAGGCCGGGCTCTGGCAGGAGATCGGCCACGCGAACGCGCTGAAATTCGACGGAGAGGCGTTCTGGACGGCGACGCAGAAGGCGATCGAGCTCGGCGGACCCGCGGCCGACCTCTACGCAGAGATGGCTCTCCAGACCGGCACGCGAGGAGGGATGTGGAGGCGTCAGCCGGATCGCGAGGTCGTCGTCAGCTGGATCGACCAGGCACTCGAGCTCGCCGATGAGGGCTCGCCGGCCAGGGCAAAGGCACTCATCGCGTTCTCGATGTGGAACGAGGACGAAGCCGCAGCGCTCGAAGCGCACAAGATCGCCGAGCAAATCGGTGACCCCGCGCTGCGACTGTTGACGCTGCAGGCCCTCGCGTTCTCGGCATGGGGCAAAGGTGCCTTCGAACAGGCGATCGAGCGCTTGGAGGAATGGCGTAGTTCCGCGCTCGCCCCCGAGGTGATCGATCCGAACGACAGGGCCATGCCCTTGATGACCGGCGGGTTCATCGACCTCGCCGCGGGCAGGATCGGCGTCGCGACCGAGGCGAGTCTGTTGCACGAGGAGATGGTCGCGGCCCTCACGCCTCACCATCGCCTCCACGGGGTCGGGTGTCGCCTCTACGTGGCGGCGGTCGCAGGTCGTTGGGACGGCGTTCGCGAGCTGACGCCGACGGCGGAGGAGGCGGTTGAGGCGAATGCCCACACACCCTGCGCGTTCAACGGCGCCTCGCTCCTGAACGCAGCGGTGGCGAGCGCATACTGCGGCGACGGCGCAGAGGCGAGCCGCCTGGTGGCGAAGGCGGACGCGCTCGGATTCGAGGGCTACCGCCAGTGGCTCGCGCCCCCGCGGCTCCGGCTCGCGATCGCGCGCGACGATCACGGGGAGCTCCGCCGGCTCATCGATGCAATCGTTCCTGAGGATCTCGAGCCGTGGGCCTACGAGATGCCGGCCGCGTTGCTCGACGCGCTGATCACACTCGGTGATCGCGGATCGATCGAGGACGAGGCGCCGAAGTGGGTGCGACCCAGCACCTACGTGGAGCCGTTTGCGCTTCGCGCCCTCGGCTTCGCACGCGCGGACGAGTCGATGCTCGTGGATGCTGCCCGGCTTTTCGAGGGGATGGAGCTGGACTGGTTCGCGGAGGAGACGAGGAAGCTGCTCGCCTAGCGCCCGCACTGGTAGTCGGGTTCCCAACGGGAGAGAATCGAACGGTGCAGCCCGAGCTCCCGACCGGAACGGTGACCTTCCTCTTCACGGACATCGAGGGGTCGACGCGGCTGCTCCGAGAGATCGGCGACGACTACGCGGACGTGCTCGCCGAGCACCACCGCGTGTTGCGAGACGCCTGGCGGCGGCACGAGGGGGTCGAGGTCGACACGCAGGGCGACGCGTTCTTTGTCGCCTTTGGACGCGCGTCCGATGCCGTGGCCGCCGCGGCCGACGCACAACGCGCGCTTGCAGACGGCCCGGTGCGCGTGCGGATGGGTCTGCACACGGGTGAACCGCTCAGGGCCGATGAGGGCTACGTGGGCTTCGACGTGCACCGGGCGGCACGGATCGCCGCCGCCGGGCACGGCGGTCAGGTGCTTCTGTCACAGGCGACCGTGGATCTCACCGGTGCCGACGTGCGCGACCTCGGCCTGCACAGACTGAAGGACCTGAGCGCGCCGGAGCGCCTCTTCCAGCTCGGGACGAACGACTTCCCACCGTTGAAGACGCTGCACGAGACGAACTTGCCGGTTCCCGCCACACCGTTCCTCGGTCGCGAGCGGGAGATCGGCCAGATCGCAGAGCTTCTGCGGAAGTCCGACGTCCGGCTCGTGACGCTCAGCGGCCCGGGTGGGAGCGGCAAGACTCGACTCGCGCTGCAAGCTGCAGCGGCTGCAGCCGACGACTACGACCGGGGGGTCTGGTGGGTCCCGCTCGCGTCGCTCGCCGATCCCGCACTCGTCAGAACTGCAGCGAGTCAGGCGCTGGGATCCAAAGACACGCTGTCGGCCGCGGTGGGCGACAAGCGGCTATTGCTGGTGCTCGACAACTTCGAGCACCTGCTCGACGCGGCAGACGGCATCGCCGCGACGATCGGCTCTTGTCCGCGGCTGACCGTGCTCGTTACGAGCCGCGAGCCACTGCACATCGACGGCGAGTGGGAGGTTGCCGTCGACCCGTTACGCGAGCAGGAAGCGGTGGAGCTCTTCGTGCAGCGTGCCCTGGCCGTCAGTTCCGACTTCTCCGCCAACGGCGAGGTTGCCGACATCTGCCGGCGTCTGGACTGTCTGCCGCTCGCGATCGAGCTTGCCGCCGCGCGCGTGAAAGTGCTCTCGCCGGCGGTGCTGCTCGAACGGCTCGAGCAGCGGTTACCTCTGCTCGCCGGCGGCTCACGGTCGGCTCCCGAACGGCAACGCACGCTGCGTGCGACGATCGCCTGGAGCCACGACCTGCTGACGTCGGCCGAGCAGGACCTCTTCGCCCGTCTGGCCGTGTTCGCGGGCGGGTGCACGCTCGAGGCCGCCGAGGAGATCTGCGGCGCCGACGTCGACGGAATCGCCTCACTCGTCGACAAGAGCCTGCTTCGTCGTACCGGCGAGCGGTACTGGATGCTCGAGACGATCCGTGAGTTCGCCGCCGAACGGCTTGACCAGCTCGCAGATTCGTCCTCGCTTCGTGACCGTCACGCGGCCTGGTACGTCGAGCTCGCCGAGCGTGCGTGCCCTGAGTTGCGGGCGCGGGAGGCTCGGAGGTGGCTCGAGCTGCTCGACTCCGAGCACGCGAACCTGCGCGTGGCGCTCGAGCACCTGCTCGAGAGCGGGAATGCGGATGGCGCCCTTCGGCTCTCGGGGGCGATCTGGCCGTACTGGCAGACCCGCGGTCACTGGACCGAGGGGCGGCGCTACCTGACCGCCGCAGTCACCCTAGGGGCAGATCTCGAGCCGGAGCGGCTCGTTGATTCGTTGCACGGCGGATCGATCCTGGCGCAATGGCAAGGCGACACCGACGAAGGCGAGCAGCTGGGGTTGCGCATCCTCGAGATCTCGAAGACAGCGATGGAACAGGAGCATGTGTATTCGGTCGCGATCCACCTGCTTGCGATCGTCGCCTCCAGACGGGGTGATCGCGATCGGGCGCTCGCGCTGCTCGAGGAGGCGGTTGCGATTGGCCGGAGTGGTGGCGAACCATGGTTGCTCTCGATTGCGCTGAACAATATGGGCGACCTGTTGGCGCGCGAGGGCGACTACGAGCGCGCGATCGCGTTCTTCGAGGAGAGCCTTGCGATCGGCGAGGCGCGCGGCGACCTCGACCGGCGAGCGCGGGCGTACACCAACCTGGCCTGGGCGAATCAGGGCCGCGGTGCCCTCGACCGCGCGCGCCACTTCTACCGCCGCGGGCTCGAGGCGGCGAACGAGATCGGGCTCGTCGAGTCCCAGCTTTGGGCGCTGTTCGGCCTGGGCGAGCTAGCTGCCGAGACCGGCGACGCCCGCACGGGAGCTCGTCTCGTCGGCCGGGCGAGAGAACTCGCACTGCGTCTCGGTGCTGCCGAGGAGTACCTGGCGCTCGAGGTCGAATGGCGGACAGCGGCGCGGCTCGAGTCCGCGCTGGGGCCGGAGCTGCTGGCCTCCGAACTTGCCGCAGGAGCGGGCATGTCCCTCGAGGACGCGATCGAACTCGCGCTCGGGCGGAGTGATTCCGCAACGCCTGATGAAGGTTGATGCCTGACGACGGCTGTAGGCTCGTACCCGCAATTGGTCACCTGAGAGTGGGGATCAGATGTCCAGCGTCAAGAGCGTGGAACGAACGATCTCGAGGGTCGAAGGGTTCGAGGTGCGGTTGCGCCATCTCGACGGTCGCGACGTGCGTAGTGACCGCTCGAAGCTCCCGCCTTATCCCTATCGGCGCGCGATGAAGAGCAGCGCGAACGTGCGGAAATGGAAGGACGACCGGTTCACCGCGCGCTATCCAGGTTTCGTCGTCGACGTCGTCGCTCCCAGTGGCGAAGCGGTACACGGCGGGACGCTGCTCTCGACCGTGCGCGACAGGTACCTCGGGGCCTGACGAATCTAGGCGTGCTCCCTCAGGTACTGGTGCACGAAGGCGATCGCCATGCTGCCTTCGCCGACTGCCGCCGCGACGCGCTTCACCGGGCTGAAGCGGACGTCGCCGCACGCGAAGATGCCCGGGACACTCGTCTCCAGTAGATACGGATCGCGGTCGAGCTCCCAAGCGCCGGCGGCGCGCACGTCGAGGCCCGTGAGCACGTAGCCCTTCGGGTCGAGTGCGATCTCAGGAGGGAGCCACCCGGTCTCGGCATCGGCACCGATGAAGATGAAGAGCCCGCTCGACGCGAGCCGGCTCGTCTCGCCGGTCGCCGTGTCGCGGACGTCGATCTCTGCGAGCGAGGCGTCACCGTACGCCGCGACCACCTCGCTGCGATAGAGCACCCGGATGTTCGCCCGGGTCTCGAGCTGGTCGACGAGGTACTGCGACATGCTTCGTGCGAGCGTCTCGCCGCGGTAGAGGATCGTCACGCTGCGTGCGTGCGACGAGAAGAACATCGCCGCCTGACCGGCTGAGTTTCCTGCGCCGATGATGTGGATGTCGAGGCCGTGAGTGTTCGCTGCTTCGCTTCGTGCGGCGCCGTAGAAGATGCCTCGACCCGCAAGGCGGTCGAAGCCGTCGACCGCCAGGTGCCGCCAGGCGACGCCGCAGGCGACGATGATCGTCGGCGTCTTCAGGATGTCGCCGCCGTCGAGCTGCACCTGCTGGGTCGCAGTATCGATGCGCGTGATCGACCTCGTGACGAGGATCTCGGCGCCGAGCCTTCGTGCCTGCTGCAGCGCTCGGCTCGAGAGCTCGTCGCCCGACACGCCGGAGGGAAAGCCGAGGTAGTTCTCGATCCGGGAGGACGTGCCCGCCTGGCCGCCGGGTGCCTCGCGCTCGATCACGATCGTGCGGAGTCCCTCGGAGGCGCCGTACACGGCGGCTGCGAGGCCGGCAGGCCCGGCGCCGACGATCACCGTGTCGTACTCCGCGGCCGCCGGCTCGGTCGGGAGCTCGAGCAGCTCGGCCACTCGCCGAAGCTGCGGCCGCACGACCGTCTTGCCGTTCACGACGCGAACGGCGGGAAGATCGGCCTCTGCCGGCCGGCCGCCCGACCACTCCTCCAGGTCGGCCGCCACGTCCGGCTGGAGCCAGCGGAACCGGATCTGGTTGCGATCGAGGAAGCGCCTCAGCTCGGCGCAGCGAGCGTCGCGGCGATGGCCGAGGACCGTCGCCCGGAACGGGGCCGGGGCGGACGCACGAGCCTGCAGGCCCTTGGCTCCTCCGAGCCGGTTGTTCGCCAGGGTGCCGATGCGCTCGCCCACGGCCGGCGCCGCTGCGGCGAGCACGTGGTAGTCGTCCAGCTCGATCCGGAAGACGCGCGAAACCTCCGCCGCTCGGAACCCGCCGGGGTAGATCATCCCGAACGCGATCGACATCTCTCCGAAGACCTCACCTGGCAAGCGCTCGCCGATCACGCTCTCCACACCGTCGACGCGCCGGATCACCTCGAGGCGGCCGTCGAGGACTCCGAAGAGCGCCCGCGCGTCACCCTCGTGCACCGCGGACTCGCCGGGAACGAGAGTGATGTCCGCCACCACCAGCGCCAGGCGTTCGCGGTCGGCCGGGGCGAGGTCCGCGAACACGTCGATCCGACCGATCTCGTCGGCGGTGACCACAGGCGCGAGACGCTAGCTCGCGTCTTCCCGCGACGCGCGCGCCGGGACCGGCGATCCCGTTGGCGGCTCCGCTCGCGCCAGGACGTCTGCTGCCTCGGCTTGGGTCGTCAGATCCCCCAGGCTGCCGAGTAGTCCGTGTGCCTCCGTCACGGGTGTGGCGGCGCCTTCTCGTCCGAGCGTGACCAGGCACCGACCCTTCCCGAGCAGCGCGTCCGCCAAGCCCGGCACTGCACCGAAAGCGCGCCACTTGCTCTGTGCCTGGTCGTAGAGTGGCAACGCGTCGGAGACGCGTCCCTCCGACTCGGCGAGCGTGGCGGCCGCCGCAATGCGGGCGCACCCGATTCGTCCGAGCTCGACGCTCATCCCGACGGCCAGTTCACGCGCGAGGTCGAGGGCGTCGAGTGACGCGCACAGTCGCGTGAGCTCGGGCAGGAAGAGGGCTCGGTGTCGGTCGGAGCGACCACGCGTAACCTCGAGCAGTTCTCGTACGAGATCGAGTGCAGCGGTGTTGTCGCCGTTTGCAGAGGCGACGAGCGCGCTGACGGCGAGCGACGGCACGAGGAGCTGCAGGTCGGCAGCTGCACGAGCTTTCGGCAGAACGCCGGCCGCGACTGGCGTCGCGAGCGACGGTTTCCCGCGCCGCATCAGGACGAGTGCCTGATAAGGCAAGCCGAGCTCGAGCGCCTGGAGCCCGCCCGTCTCTCCGCTCGACGCCGCCACCTCATCGACGATCGCGAGCAACTCGTCCCAACGTCCGAGATCGAAGAGCATCCAGGTCGACTCCGACCTCGACCACCAGAGCGAGCCTCGCAATCCGCGCGTCTCGGCGAAGGCCTGCAACGACCGGTGCAGGTCGAGCCCTGCCTCGGCGCCGACCGACATCCAGGTGGCATCGGCGAGGTTGAGCCGGCCGATGGCCACCGGTCCGGCCGGACCGCCGGCCAGAAGCTCGAGCGATTCGCGGACGTCGTCGAGCCCGCCCAGGTCGCCGAGCTCGGTCCGCGCGATCCCGCGGTACTGCAGCGCCTTTGCTACCTCGGCGTCTAGCTCGAACTCAGTCGCCAGCGCAATCGCCGCATCTGAGCTCACGACACACTCTGCGGCCCTCCCGTTCATCATGTCGTCGCCCGCCTGCTGCCGGAGGTAAGCCGCGAACACAGGTCCGGGTGGGTGCCGCTCGAGCAAGTGCCGCGCACGCTCCGCGTACTCATGCTCCTCGGCGTCGTTGCCTTTGTACGAGGCGAAGCGGCCCAGGTCGACAAGCGCCTGTGCGGCGCCGAGCTCGTCGCCAGCCGCCTCGTAGATGGCTGCCGCACGGCCGACGTCGTCGTCGGCACGCGCAACCGAGAGTCCGACGACGAGGCGTCCGGTCTTCAGCAGCAGCGGAGCGAGCGCGGGGTCGTCCGGATCGTGCAGCTCCACGGCCTGCCGGTAGTAGCTCTCCGCCTTCGGCAGGTCGAGCGCCGCGGCTCGGTCGCCCGCCAGCTCCAGCATCCGGCGTGCCTGTGGCAGAAGGGTCTGTTCCAGCACCGCATCGCCGGTCGCGTGCGCCAGTTCGAGCGCCTGCTGATAGTGGTGTGCGAGAACGTCGGCGAGATCCTCGACGCGATCCCCGGCCTTTCCCTCCATCCACGCTGCGGCGGCCTGATGCTTGCGCGCTCGTGCGCCGCGGGGGATCTGCCCGTACGCGACATCACGGACGAGCACGTGCCAGAACGCGTACTCGCTCTCGCCTTCCATCGTGCTGCGCCGTGCGGGACGGACGAGCTCGCGTCGGGAAAGCTCGTGGAGCGCCAACTCGACCTCGCGCTCGTCGACGTCACCCATCGCAGCCAGTGCGCCACCCCAAAACACCTTGCCGATCACCGCCGCGTCCTGCAGCAGGGCTTTGCGCTCCGGGGCGAGCATGTCGAGCCGCGCCGCAATCAGTGCCTGGACGCTGTCCGGGAAGGCGACCCCGTCGCCGGTGTCACCAAGCCCGCGGTCGGCGACGAGGCGGACGAACTCCTCGGCGTACAACGGGTTGCCGCCCGCGCGCTCCAGGATCGCCTGCCGCACCTGCTCCGACACGTTTTGTTCCAGCAGGCCACCGACGAGTTCGCTCGTCTCTCGTTCCGAGAGTGGGGACAGATTGATCGTGTGCGCATTGCGCGTTCCGGCACCCCACGTCCCGTGCTTCTCGAACAGCTCCGGGCGTGCGGTGCACAACAGGAGCAGCGGCACACCGTGCGCCCACTCCGCGAAGTACGCCAGGAAGTCGAGCAGCGACGCGTCGGCCCAGTGGAGATCCTCAACAACGACGACGGCCGGCCCGTCCGCCGCGATCGACTCCACGAAGCGCCGCCACGCAGCGAACGACTCCTCGCGCGATTCCGACTGCCCGGAGTCGATGCCGAGCAAGGGAAGGAGCCGCGCTCGCAGCCAGTCGCGTTCCTCGACCTCGGGGAGAGCGTCATCCAGCTTCGCCGCCGCAGCTTCGGGCGAATCCGACTCGAACACGCCGGCATGCGACTTGAGCAGCTCTCCGAGCGCCCAGAACGTGATCCCCTCGCCGTACGGGAGACACCGGCCCTGCCGCCAGCGGATCAGCTCGGGACGCTCGTCGATGTAGCGAAAGAGCTCGGCGCAGAGCCGGCTCTTCCCGACGCCCGCCTCACCGACGAGCGTCACGAGCTCGACCGTCGAGTCGCGAGCACACCGGTCGAAGAGACCCTGGAGAAGTGTCTTCTCGACCTCGCGGCCGACGAACAAACTCTCCTGTGTCCTGATCAGGTCGGCGCCGAACCGTCCTCGCGCCGCTACGGCGCGATACAGACGCATCGGCGAGCTCTTCCCCTTCGCGTCCACCGACGCGAGCTGCTCGTAGGTGAAGACGCGCTCCGTCTGGCGGAACGTCTCCTCCGAGACCGCCACCTCGCTGATCGGAGCGGCCGACTGGATGCGCGCCGCCGTGTTCACGACGTCGCCGGTGACGATCCCCTCACCGTGCTCGGGCCGGGCCTGCAGCGACACGACCGCCGGGCCGGTGTTGATGCCGACCCTCACCTGAAGGTCGAGCTCCGGCTCTCGCTCGTTCAGCTCGCTGATCGCCTCGATGATCCGCAGCCCGGCGCGAACGGCCCGCTCGGGATCGTCCTCGTGAGCGACAGGCGCGCCGAAGACCGCCATCACGGCGTCGCCGATGAACTTCTCGACCGTGCCGCCGTAGCGTTCGAGCTCAAGCCGCAGGCTCGCGTGGTACGGGCGGATACGGGCGCGAACATCCTCGGGGTCGGCTGCTTCGGAGGCGGCGGTGAACCCGACCAGGTCGCAGAAGAGGACCGACACGATCTTGCGCTCCTCGCTCGGCTCCGACATGACCGCGAGCGGCGCCCCGCACCCGTTGCAAAATTTCGCGGTGGCGACATTCTCGGTGCCGCACGCTGGGCAGGTCACTGGCTGAGCCTAGAACATGCCAGTGCGTGAGAACGCGCGTCGCACGGCTCGAGCCGTGCGGCGCACCCCGCCGCCCGGCCTCAGTCCTTGGCTAGGCGGTCGCTGCGGCTGCTGTCGTCACGCCGAGCGCGGTGCTGAACAAAACCTCGCCATAGCGAACGGCGCTTCCGGTGAGCTCGCTCGCCATGTTCTCGGCGACCCACCCGGCTGCCGCCTCGTTGCCGGCCTCGGCCTCTGCACGCGAAGCCTAGACGCTCATCGACAGGAGCTGACCGCCTTCCGCTGCGACCGAATAGGCCTTGAAGCCGGGCTGGGCCTCGAAGATCGGCAGGATCCCCGCCTCGGCCCTGCGAGCCAGGTCGTGCACGTCGCCCGTGTAGCTGTACGTGGCAAATCTTGCGTGCATGCCGCTCCCTTCGCTATGCCGGCACGGTGGTGCTGGCCGGACTGTCGAGCGAGCGTGTCAGAGCGCTTCGGCAAAGGCAACCGCGGTAAGATCGGCGATCCGCGAGTCTCGACCGAAAGGGGAGATCATGAGACGGAGTCTTGTGCTCGCGACGGCAATCGTGCTCGTGACACTCGTCGCCAGCGTCCAAGCAGCCGGCAAAGGTCCGCCGCCCGGCCATGGGAAGAAGCATGCGGCGCCCGTGGCGACCACCTTCGCGTCCGGGTTCAACAACCCACGCGGCCTGACCTTCGGCCCGGACGGCTATCTCTACGTCGCCGAGGGCGGTCTCGGCGGCTCGACACCGGCCCCGAGCGGCTGTCCGCTCGTCGCCGGCGCAGCGGCGCCCTACCTCGGCAGCACGGGCGACCCGGTACTCGGCGGGCGAATCTCGAAGGTCAGCCCGTCCGGTGCAGTCTCGACGGTCGTCAACGCGCTGCCCTCGAGCCAGACGAGTGCTGCGCTCGGCAACCTCGTCAGCGGCGTCTCGAGCGTGGCGTTCATCGGCAACCAGCTGTATGGGCTGCTCGCGGGCGCAGGCTGTTCGCACGGCGTTCCGTCGGTGCCGAACGGCGTGATCAAGGTCGGCCCGGGCACGAGCTGGTCGGTGATCGCGAACCTGAGCGCGTTCCAGGCTGCGCATCCGGTCGCCCACTCCGACTCGGAGGACTTCGAGCCGGACGGGACCTGGTACAGCATGGCGTCGGCCGGCGGCGCGCTCTATCCGATGGACTCGAACCACGGCGAGCTCGACCGCGTGACGCCCTCGGGCTCGATCAGCCGGGTGCTCGACATCTCGGCGCAGGTCGGCCACGTCGTTCCGACCGCAATCGCCCATCACGGTGTCTGGTACATCGGCAACCTGGGCGAGTTCGGTGCGAGTGATGGCACGGTGCCCGACGAGCACGTCTACCAGCTGAACCCAAGCGGCCGGCTGCGCGTGCAGGCGTCGGGGCTCGAGCAGGTGCTCGGGCTCGCGTTCCACGGCGGCAAGCTGTACGCGCTCGAATCCAGCACGACTCCAGGTGGCCCGACGCCCGGGACGGGGGCGATCGTCCGAGTGCGCGCGGGGCACCCGGCCGAGACGGTCTATTCGGGCCTCGTCTTCCCGACCGGCATGGCGATCGGGCCGGATGGAGCGTTCTACGTGAGCGAGCGTGGATTCGGCTTCGGTGCGGGCGCGGGCCGCATCGTGCGGATCGCCGCGTCCTGAGTTGACGCAAGTGGTGTGCCTGGCACCTGTCCGCAGGTGTCAGGCACCACGCTGCTCGAGCGCCCGCCACGACACTCGGCCGCTGGTCGGCGCAGACTGACGGGCGCGCACGAGGTCGGCGCCGAACTCCCTGTTGATGCTCGAGCCGAGCACCGAGATGTCGGCTCCGTAGATGTGAACGGAGATCGCCAGGCTCTCGCCGCCATTCTCGACACGGTGAATGTCCTCATCCGGTGGAACGAGCACCGAGACGTCTCCGCGCACCGTGGCGGTCGACCCGCGCAGCACGAGGTACTCCGAGCCGGCATCGCCGTGGAGGTCGTAAGTCATCTCTCGCTCGAGCCCGCGCCAGACGCCGACGACGCACCAGCAGCGGTGGTCGTGGATCGGCGTCGCCTGGCCCGGCTTCCAGACGAGAGCGACGATCGAGTACCGGCCCCTCGGATGCACGTGAACGAGGTGCTGGCGGTACCGGTCCTCGGCGGGCTCGCAGTGCCGCGCTTCGAGGAGGGTGGGATCGGCGAGCGCGGGTGCGAGCAGCATCCCGACACGCGCTGCGACCACGTGTGGGTCGGCGTTCATGGCGACGAGCGAGTCCAACGACCGGGTCAGGCGGCGAAGCGTCCTCGTCCGCGCCACCGGGCGGATTGCGTCATCGAGTCCGCGAGCACGTTGTTCCATTCGCCGAGTGTGCGGTGTCGGCCGTCGTGACGCATCGGCCGCAGGTTCGACCTGCGTCGTTCGCGGGGACGAACCTCGACCCGTCCCTTCGGACGACTGCTCGTGTACTCGCGCCGCCCGTAAGATCGCCTCGTGGCGCACGATGGGACACAGCGTTGGTGACCGCCGAGGACATCGCCGGCATCTCGATCTTCGCCGGGCTCGGACCGGCGGAGTGCGACCGCCTCTCCCGCAACGCGGCCGACATCAGGCTCGTGCCGGGCGAGTACGCGGTGCACCAGGGTGACGAGCGGGCACTGTTCGCCGTGCTCGAGGGGCGGCTGGAGACGCTCGGGCTCGTCGACGGGATTCCGACGGTTGTCGGTGGACGCAAGGCAGGCGAGCTCTTCGGTGAGGTGCCGATCGCGCTCGGCACTCCGTTCCCACTCGGGTTCCGCGCCGCCGAACCGACGCGTGTGATGCGGGTCGCGGCCGGCGACTACCACGCGATCGCCGCGGCGTTCCCGGAGATCGGCGTGCGGCTCGGCGCGTTGGCGCGAGAGCGGATCGGTGGGCTGCAAGGCATCGTCGCCGAGGCGCCGCCGCCCCGGGCGATCGTGCTGGGTCACCGCTGGGATGCGTCCTGTGCTGAGCTTCGTCGCTTTCTCGACCGCAACCAGGTGACCTTTCGCTGGATCACGCCAGACGCGCCGGATGCAGCCGACGAGTGGGGAGGGGCGCTGCCCTCGGTCGACGACGGCCCGGTGATTCGAGTCGTCGACGGTGACGTCGTCGCTCGCCCCGAGCTTCGCCAGGTCGCCGAGCTGCTCGGCCTCACCATCCAGCCGGCTGCGACCGAGTACGACACGGTGATCGTCGGTGGCGGCCCGGCCGGCCTCGCTGCGGCCGTGTACGGAGCGTCGGAAGGGTTGCGTACCGTCGTGATCGAGCGCGACGCGCCCGGCGGGCAGGCCGGGGCCTCCTCGCGGATCGAGAACTACCTCGGCTTCCCGTCAGGTGTCTCGGGAGACGAGCTCGCGACTCGCGCCCTGCACCAGGCGCGCCGACTCGGCGCCGAGATTCTCGTCACCAGCGCGATCACGAGCATCGATACGGAACGTCGCGAGCTGCAGCTCGACAGCGGCGAGGTCCTGCGGGCGCGCACGATCGTGCTCGCTTGTGGGGTGTCTTGGCGTCACCTGTCGATCGAGGGGTTCGACCGGCTCTCTGGCAAGGGCATCTCCTACGGCGCCGCGCGGAGCGAGGCGCCGAACACTCATGGCCTCGATGTCCACATCGTCGGCGCGGGCAATTCGGCGGGGCAGGCAGCCCTGTTCTTCGCCAACCATGCGCGCAGCGTGACGATCCTCTGCCGTGGCGACAACCTCGAAAAAGGCATGTCCCGCTACCTGATCGACCAGCTCGCGACCCGGTCCAACATCACGACCATCTTCCGTGCTCAGATCGCTGCCGTTCACGGGGAGGTTTCTCTGGAGGCGATCGACATTCTCGACGCGACGAGCGGAGCGACGACACGGCTCGATTCGGGAGGGCTCTTCGTCTTCATCGGCGCCGATGCAGACACGGCGTGGCTGCCCCCTGAGATCGCGCTCGACGGACATGGCTACGTCTTGACCGGCCCCGATGTGCGCACGGCGGGGCGCTGGGAGCTCGACCGCGACCCCTACCTGCTGGAGACGAGCGTCCCTGGCATCTTCGCGTGCGGCGACGTTCGCTTCAGCCAGGTGAAACGTGTCGCCGCCGCAGTCGGCGAAGGGAGCATGGCGATCGCGTTCGTCCATCAGTACCTCAGGGACGCCTCGGTCGAGCCCGCAGCCGCTCGCTAGACCCGCGTGTGCAGGACAGTCCAGTTCGTCTCCCAGGTCGCGCCGCCGTCCTCCGAGAACGACTGCGCCCAGCGCGCTGACGTCTCCGTGATCTCCGACCAGGTGAAGCGGACCGTGATCGGGCGGCCCTCGAACAACTCCTCGCATTCGAAGATGCCGACGCCGTCAGCGAACGAGCCGATCACCGGTGCTTCGAGTAGCCCCGGCATGCGGCTGTCGGCCCAGTAGATCGCCCACAGGCGCGTCTCAGGGTCGAAGACCCGGACGGCCATGCCCACGAACCCACCGGCGAAGTCGGTGGTGAACTCCTCGACGTTCGCGAACCCGTCCAGCATGGGGCGAGCGACGACCACGCCCTCGAACTCGTCCCACTCCTCGCAGCCGGCGAGGCGCTCGCGCAAGCGGCGGTTCTGCCCTCGCCAGGTGCCGAGCCAGAAGTCGAAGTCGCGTGCACTCGACGTGCGTGCTGCGGTGGTCGTCATGCGGAGCCTCCTGTCGGACGGTGTCCCACGACGCTAGCGGCCAAATAGGGCTGGTCAGGCCCTCTATTGCTGCGAGACTGTCGGCTGTGCTGACGCCGACCTCACGGCTCCTCGCGCTCCTCGAGTTGCTCCAGGATCAGCCTCTCCTGACCGGGCGCGAGATCGGCGAGCGCCTGGCGATCGGGCCGCGTACCGTCCGGCGCTACATCGCGGCCCTGGAGGAGCTGGGGATCCCGGTCGAGGGGCAGCGGGGCGTCGGCGGCGGGTACCGGATCCGGCCGGGGTACCGCCTGCCGCCGCTGATGCTGACGAACGACGAGGCAGTGGTCGTCTCGCTCGGGTTGCTCGCGGCGAGACGGCTCGGGCTCGACAACGCGAACGATGCTGCGGACGGCGCGCTCCGGAAGCTGCACCGGGTGCTGCCGACCACGCTCAGGCGGCAGGTCGCGGCGCTCGAGAGCTCGCTGGGGTTCACTGCTCCTCCGCTTGCCGGTGTCCCGGCTCAGAGCGAGGCGTTGCTGTCGCTCGCCGACGCGATCGGCAGGCGACGCCGGGTTCGGGTCGACTACAGCTCCTATTCGGGCGTGGCGTCGACACGCCGTGTCAGCCCGTACGGCCTCGTCGTCCACCGCGGCAGGTGGTACCTCGCCGCCCACGACCATGACCGCGACGATCTGCGGACGTTTCGCGTCGATCGAATCGGCCGCGTCGAGCTGGTCAACGGTGCCGTCTTCGATCCGCCCGAGGGTTTCGACGCGGTCGCCTACGTGAGCTCGTCGCTGGCGCGCGTGCCGTGGACGTGGGAGGTCGAGGTGTGGCTCGATCTCGCGCCCGACGTGGCGACGAGGCGAGTCCCGCCGACGTTGGCCGAGCTCGCCGAAGACGCGGGCGGCACCCTGCTCCGCATGCGCAGCAGCTCGCTCGACTGGGTGGCGGCGATCCTGGCCGGGCTGGACTGCGACTTCGCGATCCGCCAGCCCACCGAGCTTCACTCAAGCGTCCGCGCGCTCGCGGCGAGGCTCGAGCGGCGAGCTGTTTGACAGTCGACAGCGCGCCTGAGACTCTGCGTTGCCGATGGCGACGATCCTCTGCGTGCTCTACGACGACCCCGTCGACGGGTATCCGAGCTCGTATCCGCGCGACGACATCCCGACGATCGAGCGCTACTTCGACGGTCAGACGACCCCGACGCCGCAGGCAGTCGACTTCACGCCCGGCGAGCTGCTCGGCAGCGTCTCCGGCGGGCTCGGCTTGCGGAAGTTCCTCGAGGACCGCGGCCACCGCCTGATCGTCACCGCCGACAAGGACGGGCCCGACTCGATGTTCGAGCGTGAGCTCGGGGAGGCCGAGATCGTGATCTCACAACCGTTCTGGCCGGCGTACCTGACCGCCGAGCGGATCGCGAAGGCACCGAACCTGAAACTTGCGATCACGGCGGGAATCGGCTCGGATCACGTCGACCTGCAAGCCGCGATCGACCGCGGCATCACGGTTACCGAGGTCACCTACTCGAACAGCATCAGCGTTGCCGAGCACGTGGTGATGATGATCCTGTCGCTCGTTCGCAACTACCTTCCGTCGCACCAATGGGTGCGGGACGGCGGCTGGAACATCGCGGATTGCGTCTCGCGCTCCTACGACCTGGAAGGGATGCAGGTCGGAACGGTCGCGGCCGGGCGCATCGGCTCAGGCGTGTTGCGGAGGCTGAAGCCGTTCGACGTCGGTCTGCACTACACCGACAGGACGCGGCTGCCGGCCGAGGCCGAAGCGGAGCTCGGGGTGACGTTCCACCCGGACGTCGAGTCGCTGGTCAGCGTCTGTGACGTGGTCACGATCAACGCCCCGCTCCATCCCGAGACCGAGCACCTGTTCGACGACGAGCTGATCGGCCGGATGAAGCGCGGTGCCTACCTGATCAATACGGCGCGCGGGAAGATCTGCGACCGCGACGCTGTCGTGCGGGCGCTCGAGAGTGGTCGGCTCGCGGGCTACGCGGGCGACGTCTGGTTCCCGCAGCCCGCGCCGAACGACCACCCGTGGCGGACGATGCCCCACCACGGCATGACGCCGCACATCTCGGGCTCATCGCTGTCGGCGCAGGCGCGCTACGCAGCAGGCACTCGCGAGATCCTCGAGTGCTGGTTCGACGGACGACCGATCCGTGACGAGTACCTGATCGTCGACGGAGGCAAGTTGGCCGGCGCCGGTGCGCACTCCTACAGCGCCGGCGACGCGACTGGCGGCTCGGAAGAGGCGGCGCGCTACCACGCCACCTGACGCACGACGTCAGGTGAACATGCCGTGCAGGGCGACGATGCCCTCGCCGGTCGAGGCGACGACGACCGAGAGGCGGTCTGTTTGACCTTCGACGTTCCACGTCGCCCAGGCACAGCACTCGCTCTCGACCGCGACGAGCGCGCGGAGCTCATCCTCGACTCCCGCGTCGGCCCGGAACTCCATTCGTAGACCTTCCCGTGTGTTGTGCCGTCCCAGTTCGGCCTCGCTTCGGACGGTGCGCCAGCGAGCGGCGAGCGCGGCCAGGTCGTTGGCGCCCAGCGTGCACGCGATCGATGTCTCGGTCATCTCGACGACCTCCTGGCGGCGGGTAGCGTCCACAGCATGCAGGTTCAAGGCGACTTGATGTCAAGGGCGGCGCTGTTCGTCGGCAGCAGCACCGTGATCGAGCCCTCGTCGTCGCCGAGCACGCGGCTGTAGAGGTAGACCGCGCCGGCCGCTCGCGCGGCTGTTTTTGCGGACTCCAGTTCGGCGCTCGAGGTCGTGGGCGTCGGCCACGTCGTTTCGGGCGACCAGTCGCCGCGGCCGCGAATCGTTATGGCAACGAACACGCCGGCAGGCATCGGCCCGGCTGCCGGCGGCTCGACCACGACGTTCGAGACGTTGAGCGTCAGTTCCCCGAGCACGTTGCCGTTCCTGAGCAGCCCGACCACGATCAGCTCGCCGAGCATCCGGACGAACGGCTCCAGCTCCGACTGCGGAGCCCAAAGCGACGGTGGCCGCTCGACGCGGAGGTAGGCGTGGGCGTTCATCACGCCGTCGAGCTCCGCGGTCGTCATCAGCCTTCCGCCAGCCGCGCGGTCGCCACGGCGTGCGCCTCGGTGTGTGCGACAGAGTGGCCGGTAACCGCCGCGAGGAACGCCTCTCGCTGCAATGCGTACAGCCCTGACTCGGTCGTCGCCCGCACGGTCGCAGTCCGCGGCACGTCGCGAAGCAGTGCGATCTCGCCGAAGAAGCCGCCCGGACCGACCGTCGTCTGCCGCTCTGACGTCTCGACGACGAGCGCGCCCGTTTCCACGATGTAGAAGCTGTCGCCCACGTCGCCGGCCTGAATCACGACGTCCCCGGTCTGGACGGCCGTGGGGACGAGCAGCGACGCGATCCGTTCCTTCGCCGCGAGCGAGAGCGGAGCGAACATCGGCACGCCCTCGACGAGCGCGAGCTGGGGCGCAGCGGGCACCGCCGCATCGAGCTCCAGCAGCCGGCGATACGAGAGCACCGAGAGGATCGGCAGGATCGCGCCAACTGCCAGGAACGCCAGCCGCGCGCCTGTGATCTGGACGATTCCGGTCGCGGCGACCGAGCCGAGTGCGACCGCTCCCATCGCCAGGCCCCAGACGACGCCGAAGACGCGTGCGAGGACGTCGTCGGGGATGACGCGTTGCACGAGCGTGAACGCGGCGACGTCTTCAACGCTGTTGGCTGCTCCGACGATTGCGAGCAACAGGATCGCCGTGACGAGGTACGGCGAAGGTGAGATCAGCATGATCGGTGCGCCCCAGAAGATCAGCGACCAGCCGAACGGCGCTGCCAGCCGGCTGCCTCCGAGCCCGACCGCCCCGAACGCGCCGAGGAGGCCGCCGGCGCCGATCGCCGCAGTCAGATAGCCGACCTCGGCCGCACCGCCGTCGAGCACCTCGTACGCAGCAACGACGATCAGCACGTTCAGGCAGCCGCGAACGAAGGCCTGTGCCGCGATCAGTGCGACGAGCAGCCTTGCGCGCGGTACCTCTGCGATCGCGCGGAAGCCTTGCAGGATCAGACCGGGTCGCTCGACAGCCGGAGTCATACGACCCTCGACCGAGATGCGAGCGAGGAGTGTCGCTGAGAGGAGCAGCGCTGCAGCGCCGATCGCGAACACGGTGCCGACGCCGGAGCTCGCGACGAGCACACCCGCGACGAGCGGCCCGATCAGCGTGCCGAGGCTCTCGATCGTCGAGGTAGCGCCGTTCGAGGCGATCAGCTCCGTCGGTGTCCGCGCGAGCGTCGGCAGGAGTGCCTGGAGCGCCGGCCGGAAGAGCGTCGACGAGACGCCGACGCCGGCGGCGCCGGCGAGGACGACGAGCCGGCTCCCGGCATGAGCGCCGAGCGCCGAGACGGCGAGCGCCGCAGCACCGCCCAACGACACGACGAGCAGGAACCGCTCGCGGCGGAAGCGATCCCCGAGCGTCGCAGCAAACGGTGCGATCACCGCGGCCGGCAGCAGCCGGACGAGGCCCGCCACGCCGACGGCAGACGTGCCGCCACGGTCGTAGGCGAAGACGCCCAGAGCGACGAAGTGCGCCCACTCCGCTGCGACGGACGCGCCCCAGGCCAGCTCGGCCCGCCGGATGTCGGCGTTTCGTGCGGCGACGGCGAGTGCGCCGACGACCTGTCGCGGACGGATCACCGCTCCATCCAACCCGCCTGTCGCTCACGACACAAGGGCCGTGATCAGGATGCTGCTACTTGCGCTTGCGCTTACGGCCGGCGGTGCCGCCGCCGCCCGGGCGGCCGCCGCGGCTCTGCTGCTGCAGCCGTTCGGCCTGCCGCCGCATCTGCCGGTTCGCGGTGTCGGGCACGCCGCCCTGTTCCTGCGCCGCTTCCATGTACGCGCGTCGCTCGGCAGGCGTCAGACGGCTCATCGCCTTCTGCATCGCCTGAGGATTCGGGTTCGACGCCACCGTGTTCATCTTCTTGATCGCGCCTGCCAGTTCAGGGTTCTGACGCTCGATCGCCTTCGTCGAGATGTTCGTGAAGAACCGCCGCATGAACCCGATCCGGGACAGGCTCGTGACCAGCGGACGGAGGAGCGCGCCGTTCCGGAAGCGCCCGAGGAAGACGAGCAGCCCGAAGAAGAGCAGCACCACGGAGATCACGATGAGCGGTATGAGGAGCCACCACATGCCGCCGATGGTAACGCCTACGGGCGGCGCGTCAGCGGCGGGACGTGAGCACGTACGCCCAAGCGACGATCACGCAGATCGCCAGTACGAGCCAGATCCAGGCCGCGATTCCGGTGGCGGAGGCGGGCATCGGCGGGGCGGGGTGGAGCTTCACCACGGCACGATTCCCGAAGGGGATGAACCGCGGCTTCCCGTGGTGTAAGGATTCCTTCAAATGTCAAACGGTTGCTCGCGGTTACAGACGCGACGACCGGGGTAGCGGAGGGCGATGACCGTCGACCCGATCGCGATTCTTCTTGAGCACGGGGACGAGCACGGCTGCGTCCACATGACCGAGCTCCACGAGCTCGCCCAGAAAGTCGAACTCGAAGAAGAAGAGCTGGACGCGCTGCTCGAGCGGCTTGAGACACACGGCATCGAGTTGACCGATGACTGCTCGCGCGCGATCGAGGAAGACGTCGTGTACACGAACACGCAGATGGCGGCGGCGACGACCGACTCGCTGCAGCTCTTCCTGAACGAGGCGGGCCGCTATCCGCTGCTCACCGCAGCGCAAGAGGTGGAGCTCGCGAAGCGCATCGAAGACGGTGACAAGCCGGCGAAGGATCTGCTCGTCAACTCGAATCTCCGTCTGGTCGTCTCGATTGCCAAGAAGTATCAGGGGCATGGTCTGACGCTCCTCGATCTGATCCAGGAGGGGATCATCGGTCTCATCCGCGCTGCCGAGAAGTTCGACTGGCGGAAGGGCTTCAAGTTCTCGACGTATGCAACGTGGTGGATTCGGCAGGCCGTGCAGCGCGGGGTTGCGAACAAGGCGCGCACGATCCGGATCCCGGTACACATCGTCGAGCGTGAGCAGCGGATGTCGCGCGCCGAGCGCGAGCTGCTCGCGACGCTCGAGCGCGCGCCGACCGACGAAGAAGTGGCGGAGCAGGCGAAGCTGCCGCTGAAGCAAGTGCAGGAGGTGCGCGTCGCGGCGCGTGCCGTCGCGTCGCTCGACCGCCCGGTCGGGGAGGACGACTCGATGGCCTACGGCGATCTGTTCGCGAGCCCGGAGGCGACACCCGACGAGCAGGTCGAGGTGCAGCTGACGGAGGACGCGCTCTACGCGGCGATCGCGGAGCTGTCGGACCGCGACCAGCGCATCCTGCGGCTGCGGTACGGCCTCGACGGGACCGAGGAGCCGAAGTCGCTGGAGGAGATCGGGCGGATCCTCGGGATCACGCGCGAGCGGGTCCGCCAGCTCGAGGCCGATGCGCTACGGCGTCTGGCTGAGCGCCGCGAGCTCGCGGCGATCAAGGCTGCTTGACCCCGCGGTGACCCCAGGAGTCTGACTCGAGTCAGACACGTGTCTGACTCGTAGGGTCACCGCGAAGCTCACGGAGTTCGAGCGGTCGCCTGTCCGGTACGGACGCGTGTGCGCGATCTGTCACACCGGTCCAAAGCGCGCTTCCGCAGCGCGATTGCCTGAACGCCGTCACAAAGACGTCACGGAGGTGGCGCAAAGCCGTGTGTCAGACACGTGTCTGACTCCTGTCAGACGCAGCGGGTCGCGCGGCGTACGCCTACGAGCCGACGACTTTGCAGAGCCAGCGGCGCGGGCGGGAGCGATCGAGCTCGATGAAGAGCACGCGCTGCCAGGTGCCGAGCGCCAGCTCGCCGTCTCCGACGGGGATCGACTCGCCGGCCGAGCCGAGGATCATCGACATGCAGTGCGCATGCCCGTTCGCCTGCTCCTTGTCCTCTTCGCAGATGTTCTCGGTGCGCCGATCCCAGTCGTCGTGCGCGTAGTACGTCTCGTGCGGTACGAGCCTGCGCAGGAGCGTTCCGAAGTCCTCGAACATGCCTCGCTCGTACTCGTTCACGCGTACGCAGCACGTCGTGTGCGGCGAGTAGACGCAGCAGATGCCGTCGACGACTCCCGACTCGCGAACGATCTCGGCGACCTCGGCAGTGATGTCGGTGACGTGGAGCCCGCCACTGGTCTGGAACTCCCGCTCCGCCTGGAACACCTTCATCGGCCTCGCAGTCTAACGAGTACGCTCGCAATCCCGGGCCCGTAGCTCAGCTGGTTAGAGCAGCGAACTCATAATTCGTTGGTCCCTGGTTCGAATCCAGGCGGGCCCTTCAAGACCACGGGGCCATGCGCAAACCCGCATGGCTCAGTGGGTCATAGATGTCACGGGTGCCGGGTTTGGCCGTGTGGTGCATACACCGGTGAGACCCGCGTCTCTCGCTGGTAGCGCCCGCAGGGGTTTTCGCGTTTGTCCGACGGGATCTTGACAGGCGAGCGGCCTGACGTCAGCGTCGCCTGCATGACCTGGCTGTTGCTGGGCGACGGAACCGGCCATCACCTCGATGCGGGGACGTTCCTCTTCGGTCTCGGGCTTCTCCTGGTCGTTTTCGCCTTGGCCCAGCTTGTCGCCAAGGCGAGTCGCTCGGACTGGGCGGTTGCACACATGCCGCCTCTCACGTGGTGGTGGCCGATTTTTCGGCCGGACACGGAGGCTCCGTACAGGCCTGACCCGAACGATCCGACACAGCGCGAAGCGGTCATGTACGTGCGATCGATTCTGGTCATGCGGATCTTCGTTGGCATCGCAGGCGTGTTGCTGCCCATCGCGTTGCTCGTGATCGATCGGTTGTATTTCCACGGCCATCCAAAGACGCGCGACTCGATGAGCGCCTACTACTGGTCGGGAATGCACGACGTCTTCGTCACGATCATCTTCGGAACGGGCGCCTTCCTCGTCGGTTACAAGATCGTGGAGCGAACCCTCGACAACACCGCCAGCATCGTCGCGGGGCTCGGCGCGCTATGTCTCGCGTGGTTCCCGACGAAGCCCGGCCCTGACTGCCTGACACTGCACAACACCGTCGTATCGGCTACGTGCAAGAGCATCCCGTTTCCGGTCCTGACGCCGCTCGAGCAACACTGGACGCCCACCAAGGTCTGGTATCTCCACGTCATCGGGACGGGTCTCTTCGTGGTCGGACTGGCAATCGTCTCTTACCTGTTCGGTGTCCGCGAAGGGAAATGGCCCTCGAAGGCGCCGGGGAAGCATCGGTCGCCGAGGTTCTGGCGCCGCTTCCACAAGACCGCCTCGTTGTTCATGGTCTGGGGCATCCTCTTCATCCTTCTGACGTCGGTTCCGCACCACCGGTTCGGCCCTGACTGGGACGTCCTGATCGGCGAAGTGACCTGCGCCTGGGCGTTCGGTGCGTCGTGGCTCTCGAAAGGTTGGGAATGGGACACGCTCCGCGGACGCACCGTTTCGCAACGGCTACGTCCGGACGACTCGACGGAAAACGGAGACCCGCCCCCGCCAGAATGACGGCAAGGGGGCGCGTTCGTCCCGATCTACACCTGGACTATCGGGGATGCCTCAGCGCTGCAGGAGGCGAAGCTTCGGGCTGTGCACCGGCTAATGCGAAAGCTTCGTACGGTGAGTGTTCCAGCCTCTTTGGGATGTAGAGAACGGCAGTCCACCGGGCTCAGAATGGGGCCGGGCGACTGTTCGAGCTAGCGAGCGTAGGATCGGAGGTTGGTCGTCAACCAGGGGAGGTCGAGCGAGTCGTTCGCGTCGAAGGCGAACGCGCACGTGAGGCAGCCGAGAACGTCAAGGCGAAAGCTGAGAGCGCGGAGGCTGTCGAGGTCTGGACTCGGCTCTGCTGGTGCCGGGAGCCGATCGATGGAAGTCAACAAGTCTCAGACAAAGGGGTGTGACATGGCGGCGGAAGCCAAGATGCTGGGCGCCTGGATCTACATCAACAACCCCAAACGATCAACCAGTGAGGATTTGAACCTGACGGTTGGTGGGACGGTCAAACTGAATACCGAAGCACTTCGGCTACTTGCTGAGCAACTCCTCACGATCAAAGTCGAAGTGCTGGATGAAGACACCTTCTCCGACGATCTCCTGCAAACGAATGAGACCTTCCAACTCGGGGTTCACGATACGGACTTTCACTGCTTCTACACGGGCGTCATCGTGCCCTACCAGACGCTGAACGATTCCGAGCCGTTCTACGAGAGCGAGGCAGAAATCTATTGCAGGGTGTCTGGACATGGAGGAGCTGTAACAACGAACCGGGCACGCACGCACACGGAAAACGTGGCAATCGACTGATCCCGGGCATACCGTGAGAAGACCGGACCGGGAAGCAAGTCTCGCCGAGGGATCGGTCGAGACCGCTGACGGCGCTCCCGGTTCGGCCGCCTTTAGGTCTAAGAGGCCGGCCGCGATCCTCTCAACCGTGAAGCGGAAGCGGCGAGCACCGTAAACGCTGCAAGTGCGCCGCACGGTGCTAGACCCGGGTGCAGACCTCGCCGTTCGAACACGCCGTGTAACAGGGTTGTTCGGGGCCACGCGGGCCCTTGTCCTTCAAGAGCGACCGCAACGTGTGGCATCTCTAGGCTGGTCGGGATGAGCTTCCTCAAGCGGCTAGTTCGAGCAGTGGGGATCGCAGCGGTCGACAAGCGCATTCCGCGGCCGCTTCGTTGGCTCGCGGCGCTCGGGTTGCTGCCGATTCCAGGTCCATTCGACGAGGCGGTGCTGATCGTCGTCGCGGTGCCCCTAGCGCTCTTCTACCGCGGGCCGTTGCAAGCGGCCTGGCGCGAAGCGGAAGCGGAATCGGTCACGCATACGTCAGGATTGGTCGGATGACCGACGCAGACCCGGATGAGATCGTGCGGATCACCAGCGTGCCAAACGTGCCGTTCGCCGAGCTCGTCGTCTCGGATCTCAAGGCGAACGGCATCGAGGCGTTCTACAAGTCGGCTGGGGTCGGGCCGTACGGCATCACGTCGCTGACCGGGCCTGCCGGTCCATGCGATATCTACGTTCAGCGCGCGGACGCGCAGCGCGCCCTCGACCTCCTGCCGCCTCAGTGAACGGAGACCGGCCGACGACGCGGAGCTCGACTACCAAGCGTTCGCCGCCTGAGCGACGAATGCTTCCAGCGAGCTCCGCGCAGCAACTGCGTCGTTCGGCCGCTTAGAGCTGAGCAGAGACGTTGCTGAACACAGCCGCGATTTTCGGGCCGAGGACGAGCAGCGCGACGATCACGACGACAGCGATCAGAGCGAGGAGGACGCCGTACTCGGTCATCGCCTGTCCATCCTCGCGGCGAAGCTGGGTACGAATCAGCTCGACCGCGTCGCGGAGTGTGTACCGGGAGTCTGCTTGGTTTCTGGAGATCGTGGTGCGCAAGAGAGTGCTCCTTTGCTCGTTCGACGCGACGCTAGGCGCCGTCGTTGAGTGTGGACCTGTCGCACATCAACGGGAACAGCGCCGGCACGCACCCCTCCTCCGGCTGGTTCGCCCACGACCATCCGGAAGGGGATGACTCGAACGAGGGAGTCGGGCAAACTCGGCTCCTCGACCCGGTTAGGCTTGGCTCAGCCGACCAGGACGAGAAGCCGCAGTGATCGCTGGCAGAACGGAAGGGCGTAGACGGGCGAAGGCGAGACGCCGAGGGAGCGTCGTCGCGGCTGGGCTCCTGGCGCTGATCGGGCTTCTGCTCGCAACCCTTGCGTATGGCGGCACCGCCGCCCCGCCACCGAGCGGTGTCTTCATCTACGAGCACGTCACCAAGACCGGGCGTTGGCTCGAATCGCGCGACCTGGCCGGTGGGTCGCGGGTCGCACTCACTCCGAGACTGGCCCCCGGCGAGCTCCGAACCGATTGCTGCGCACGTTGGCTGCCCGGTGGCAAGCAGGTGGTGTTCCTGCGGCGGACGCCAAAGCTGAACGGTCTCTACGTCGTCGACGCCGACGGCAGCCATCTGCAGCAGGTGGTGTCGACGGCCGACCTTCCGCGGCGGGCGAACGCGACTCCCGTCTCGTTTCGTAGCGTCCACGCGTCCCGGGACGGCAGCAAGCTCCTGTTCACGGTCGACGACTTGCACGACTGCAACAGCGACGGCATCTACCGCATCAACACTGACGGCACCGACCTACGTGCCCTGGCGCGCCGCCCGGCGCGGCTCTTGGCGGGGTTGTATGCGCTCGGCTGGTCGCCGGACGGGAAGACCGCGGCGTTCGATCTCAGCCACAACGACGGCGACTGTTACGGGAGCCATGTCGGACCCGAGGAGCTCAAGATCGTGACGGACGACGGTTCGAACGCGACCGTGACGCTCGTCAAGACGGACCCGATCGGCGGTGCGGCGTGGTTGCCCGACGGATCCGGCCTCGTCTACTCGGACTGCGGGTACGGCGCCCCGTGCAACCTCTGGTTCGTGCCACCGGATGGCAGCCGCTCGCCGTTGCCCATCACGCGATTCCAGACCTCCGCCTCGCCGTACGGCGGCTTCGACGAGTTGCAGGCGCAGTGGTCGGGTCAGGGAAACGAGCTGATCCTCGCCCGCGCTCGCTCGCTGTTCTCGCTCGATCCCACAACCGGGCAGCTGCGTCGCCTCGTCACTGCTCCGTGCCCTCGGCCGAGCGGCCGGTGTCCGCTGCCCGAGCTCACCCTCTACGGCATCTCGCCCGAACGCGTCGCGGTGATCGACGCCGGCGACGTCGGCTGCACGCTCTGTTACAGCAATTCGCCAAGGCCGCTCTCGAAGCGGTATGCCGTCTCGCTGTCGAACCGCACCTTCACACAGCTCCCCGATCCCGGACTCGCGGTCGATGACGTCTATCTCCCGTAAGCGTCGGTTCGGCCCCGCGCGCCAAGCGACGTAAGGGAACTGTTCGGACTCGGTCGTTGCCGCTTTCACCGGCAGCCGGCGCGGGCAGGACGCCTTGCGGGCCTCCAGTACGGAGGCCCTGGTCCGGCCAAGGAGGGGTCAGCCGGACCTGACGGCCTGGCGGCGCCACGCGGGGAGAGGGTGACCGCTGGGCCGTCGACCCGCGAAAGCGAGCAAGAGAACCAGGCGGCGAGGACGGCGGCCCCGGGGAGAGGGAGGGGCCAGCCGTCCCGCAGCCAGGAGCGCCGGCTCCCCGGACGCTCAGGAGTCCCTTCTCTGGCGCAAAACCGTGTCCTGCCGGACGGCTGGGCCGGCGCCGGGCGTCGGTTGGTCGCGCTGGACGTTCGACCAAAACACTGCGACGGAAGACCAGTGCCGTGCGGCGGTCGCGCCGCCACAGTGGGGGCACGCGCGCGTCGCGGGGGGAGAGGTGGGTCAGGTCGCTCCCGCAGCTGACCTCGGACCCGTCCTTGCGGCCCCTCCGCGGCTCGCGCGACCGTCCCCGAGTGGACGCGAACGTATGTTCGTAGTAGCCTCGACGGATGCAGCTGCGACTCGATGCTGCCGATCGGCTCGTCGAGCTGGTCGAGGACCGGCGCGGGCCGGTGCCGGCCGAGGAGGCGGCGCGGAAGGTGCTGAAGCTCGGCAGCGCCGTCCCGACCGGGCTTGCACGCTCGCTGCTCGACGAGGCGGTGGCGGCCGACGCGCGCCTGCGCTGGGCAGGCGACCTCGTCGCACTCGCCGCACCTGTCGGTGATCGCCTGCTGCTCGAAGAGGCCACGTACGTCGTCTTCGACCTCGAGACGACCGGCCTGCGACCCGGGACCTGCCGCCCGTGCGAGATCGGCGCGGTGCGCGTGCGCGGGCTCGAGCTGACGGATCGCTTCCAGACGCTCGCGAATCCCGGCGCGCCGCTCCAACCGGCGGTGGCGGCGCTCACCGGCCTCCGCGACGCAGAGCTTCGCCGTGCTCCGCCGGTCGCAGCCGGCATCCGTCGGTTCCTCGAGTTCACCGGCGACGCCGTGCTGGTCGCGCACAACGCACGCTTCGACATGGCGTTCCTCGACAACGAGACGATGCGCCTCACCGGCAGCCGCGTCAACGCGACAGTCGTCGACACCGTCGGCCTCGCCCGACGGCTGCTCGGCAGGCAGCCGGCGAACCTGACCGCGCTGGCGCACCGCTTCGTCACCGACGCCCGGCCCTGTCACCGAGCGCTGCCCGACGCCGAGGCGACCGCCGAGATCCTCGTCCGGCTGATCGGGATGGCGCAGGAACGCGGCGCGACGACCGTCAACGATCTGGTCGAGCTTGCCGCGACGCGCCCCCGCCGCAGCCACGGGAAGCGTCAGCTCGCCTTCGGCGCGCCGCAGCAACCTGGCGTCTACCTGTTCCGAGACGCCCACGACCAGGTGCTGTATGTCGGCAAGGCGCGCGACCTGCGCGCACGCCTCCGTTCCTACTTCCGATCCGACCGTCAGCGGCCGGCGGTCGAAGCCGCTCTGGGTGCGCTGGCGCGAATCGAATGGCGCGTCACCGGCTCCGAGCTCGAAGCCGCGCTGACGGAGTTGCGTCTGATCCGCGAGCTCCGTCCGCCCGCGAACGCACGCTCGGCCCGTCCCGACCGTTACGTCTACCTGCGGCGGCGCGGCGAGACGGTGGTCTGCACCGCGTCGCCGGGGCCGCTCGGGCCGATCAAGAGCCGCCGGCGTGGACAGCTCGCCGCGCGCGCCCTGCAAGGCGTCGACTGGCAGACGCTCGACGACGCAGTTCAGAAGCTGCAAGAGAAGCTGCGGCGCCTCGCCCGCGAGCAGCGCTTCGAGGACGCCGCTCGGCTCCGGGATCGGATCTCCGCGCTCGAGCAGGTCGCGGGCGAGATCGCCCGGCTCGAGCGCCTTCGTGCCCTCGCCGTCTGTGTGGTGGCGCCCGACGGAGAAGCCGGGCGGCGTGGCTTCTACATCGCGAAGGGCCAGGTCGTGTGCGTGCGCCCGTTCCACGGTGCCCACGGTGTCGAATGGCAGGCGGGCCTGGCGGCTGTCGCCCGGGCCGAGCCGAGCCTGGCGCCGGAGGCGACCGACGAACTGCTCGTCGTCGCCGGGTTCCTCCGACGGCCGCCTCCCGAGCTCGAGGTCGTCTTCCTACACTCCCAGGCATGGACGAGCTCCGCGAGCGTGGTGCCGGAGACGGCTGGAGGAAGCTCGTCGCAGACGGCGTGACGGCAACGCCGGTCACGCTCCGGCGAGGCGCTGCGATCAAGCTGGTCGACGGTGCGCAGACGGAGATCGTCCTCCGCGCCGACTGGCCCGCACGTCTCGACTCGATCCTCACCGAGGCGCGCAACGTCCACCTCCTGTCGCCCGACGGCGACATTCATGCGCGCCGAACGAAACGCGGTCGCTGGCTCGTCTCGAATGCACGCCCGTCGTCGTCGGCAGCAGTCGGCGATCGGCACGACCGTGAGTTGCAGCACCCATTGCCGGACGGGCACCCGCTGTTCAAGGCCACGAAGATCTCGCGCGACAAGGAGCGGCAGGTGCAGCACTACGTCGAGCTGTTGCGCGCGCTGCCGCTCTGGGAACGCGAGCGGATCCGCGTCGTCGATGCCGGTTGCGGCAAGGCGTACATGAGCCTGGCGCTCGTCGCGTATGGGCGGGAAGTGGGGACGCGTGTCGAGCTGGTCGGTCTCGACGCGAACACGGGCGTGATCCAGACCGTGCGTGGAATCGCGGAGCACCTCGGTTACGACGAAGCATCGTTCGAAGCGACGACGATCGCGGACTACGCAGGCGACGGACCCGTCGACCTGCTCGTGTCGCTGCATGCCTGCGACACGGCCAGTGACGAGGCGATCGCAGCCGGGGTCAGGCTCGGTGCCGAGGCGATCGTCGTCGCCCCTTGCTGCCACCATGAGTTGGCGGGGCAACTCGCGAAGCGATCGAAGGATGGCGTTCTGCGCCACGGCGTCCTGCTCGGCCGGCAGGCCGACCTCGTCACCGACGCGCTCCGCGCCTCGGCGCTCGAGACCCACGGCTATCGAGTCGACGTGATTGAGTTCGTCGCGACCGAGCACACACCGAAGAACGTGATGCTGCGCGCGGAGCGCTCGCCCTCGGCCTCACGAGCCGCGCGCGCCCGGCGCGAATACGTCGCACTCCGCGACCACTGGCAGGTGGCGCCGGCGATCGAGCGCCTGCTCGGATCGATAGCATGACGACCATGCACGAGCTCGGGACGATGCGTGTCAAGAGCGGCCTCGCAGAGATGCTGAAGGGCGGCGTGATCATGGACGTGGTCGACGCCGAGCAGGCCAAGATCGCCGAGGAAGCAGGTGCCTGCGCCGTGATGGCGCTCGAGCGGGTCCCCGCCGACATCCGCCGCGACGGCGGTGTTGCGCGCATGTCCGACCCCGACATGATCAAGGGCATCCAGGAAGCGGTGACGATCCCGGTCATGGCCAAGTGCCGGATCGGGCACTTCGCCGAAGCGCAGATCCTCCAGTCGCTCGAGATCGACTACATCGACGAGTCGGAAGTGCTCACGCCCGCGGACCTCGAGCATCACGTCGACAAATGGCAGTTCACGGTGCCGTTCGTGTGCGGCTGCACCAATCTCGGCGAAGCCCTGCGGCGGATCGCGGAGGGTGCCGCGATGATCCGCACCAAAGGGGAGGCCGGAACCGGAGACATCGTCAACGCGGTGACGCACATGCGCTCCGTGTTCGGCGGTATCCGCCGCCTGCAATCGCTACGCAGCGAAGAGCTCTACTCGGAGGCGAAGAACCTCCAGGCACCGTACGAGCTCGTCAAGTGGGTGGCCGAGAACGGGCGCCTGCCCGTGGTCACGTTCACCGCGGGCGGCATCGCGACACCTGCGGATGCCTCACTGTGCATGCAGCTCGGTGCCGACGGCGTGTTCGTGGGCTCCGGAATCTTCAAGTCCGGCAATCCAGCTGACCGCGCGCGTGCGATCGTCGAGGCGACGACGCACTACCTCGACGCCGACGTGCTCGCACGCGTCTCCGCGGGTCTCGGCGAGGCGATGGTCGGAATCTCGACGCAGACGCTCGACCCGAGCCAGCTGCTCGAGACGCGCGGCTGGTAAGCAGCCTTCGTCATGGGAACGCTGCTCGTTACTGGGGGCGGCGGCACCCTCGGCCGCACGCTCGTCTCGCTCGCGCCCACGCGCGGCTGGCAAGTTCGTGCCACCTGGTTCAGCGCCCAACCCGCGCTGGCCGCTGAGTGGGTGCAGGCGGACGTCCGCGACGCCGAGGCGGTTGCGCGCGCGACGGACGGCGTCGACGCGGTCATTCACACCGCGTATCGCCACTACGACGATCCCTGGTCGACGAACGTCGACGGCTCCGAGATCGTCGCTCGCGCCGCCGCCGGGAGCCGCTTCGTCCACATCTCGAGTGACGTCGTGTTCGACGGCACGGTCGGGCACTACACCGAGGAGGACGTCCCAGCTCCGGTGAACGACTACGGCCGCTCGAAGGCGGAGGCAGAGCTGCGTGTCGCCGACGCTTATCCGGCGGCGACGATCGTGCGGACGTCACTGCTCTACGGCGGCGCTGACGGCATCCAGGAGCGGCTCGCTGTGGAGGGCACACGGTTCTTCATCGACGAGTTCCGCTCGCCGATCCACACCGGCGACCTGGCGAGTGCGCTGCTCGATCTGCTCGAGCTCGAGTTTCCCGGGCCACTGCACGTCGCCGGCGCCGACGACGTCAGCCGCTACGAGTTCGCCGTGCTGCTCGGAGCCGACGAACGCCGGATCGAGCGCGCCCAGACGAGCCCCGACCGTGCACCCGACGTGACGCTCGACAGCTCCCAGGCCTCGGCGCTGCTGGCCACACGTCTGCGGGGCGTTCGCGAGGTGCTCGCTCGCACCTAGCCCCAGCGCTCGGCCGCGGCCCGGCCCTCAGGAGTCGCCAGGAAGTGCTCGAGCGGGACGTGTAGCAGTGCGGCCTTGCATTCGGCGAGCCGCTCGTCCCCGTCCGTGATCGCTGCGTCGACGTGCAGCCGCCGGCCACGCGCGTCGTCGAGTCGCGCGTTGATCAGCAGCTCGGTGTTGATCGGCACCGGGCGGCGATAGCGGACGAAGATCCGCGCCGTCACCGACGGGAACGCGTACCAGGTCGCGAGGAGCCCGACCGCCTCGTCGAGCGCCGCGGCGACGAGGCCGCCGTGGGTGATGCCGGGGCCACCCTGGTGGCGTTCGTCGAACTGGAAGTACGCCTCGTACTCGGACAGGCCCTCTGCCGTTGGCGACGGCAGCTTGAGCCCGATCGGGTTGTCGCCGCAGCCCCAGCACGCCGGGTCATGGTGTGGCGGGATCTTCATGCCACACATTCTCGAACGTGCCGAACCGGAGCTCCTGGATGTAGTAGAAGCGCGCCTCGTCGCTGCGCCGTAGGTACTCCTCCGGGAACGCAGCAAGAAACGTGTTGTACGCATCCGCGGACTCCCAGCGGTCGATCACCAGGTAGCGCTCAGGTTCCTCGACGTCGTGCAGCAGCTCGGTGCCGATGTAGCCCGCACCTTGCCGGAAGAACCGCGCCCACTCGCCGTCAGGCCCGTACACGCGCGCGAACTCGTCCGGGTCCCGCACCTCGTACCGGAAGACGAGCGCGATCACCGAAGGCCACCGCGTTCGTGGTGCGCCTTGAAGAAGTTCTCGCTGCCCGCGGTCGCCATCGCCCCGGACGCGCTGATCTCGAGACAGAGCGCGGCCGCCGCGACGATCTGCGCGAAGCGGTAGACGGTCCCGGAGCCGCTGCAGCCGATCGAGGCGAGCCACTCCCGGGCCGACGGCAAGGTCGTGCCGCCGCCGACGGTGCCGACCTCGAGCCCGCCGAAGCGGATCGTCGCCTGCAGCCCGCCCTCGACTCGGCGCGCCGTCCCATGCGCCATCGAACTGGTGCCGACCATGCCGAGGTCCTGTCCGGTCGCCGCGAAGACCGCTGCGACCGCCGACGCCGGCGTGAACGCCACCGATTGCATCCCGCTCGCGACCGCGCCGTGCGTTCCCGCCCACGAGAGTGCTACGAGATCCTCGGCGCTCGTGCGCAGGACGCGCCGGATCTGGTCGTCCGACAGGAACGCCTCGGCCAGCACTGTCTTGCCGTGGCCTGACTGGAAGAACTCGTGCGACGGCTTCTTGTCGCCGCCCATGTTCGCTTCGAGGATCGCCCGCTCGGGCCTGACCGGCGCACGCTGCATCACGTACGCCATGTTCAGCGCATACGAGTTCCGGGTCATCATGTTGGGCCCGACGGCGTCACCGGTCGTCCACGCCCAGAGCACGTGGCACATCGGTCCCACGACGTGTGTCTTCACCTCACGCAGCACCGCTCGCTTCGAGAGCGACGGGTCGTCGGAGGTCGCGAGCCACTGCTGCATCGCCGGAACCTCGGCCTCGACCCAGCGCGAGAGCGCGAGCGCAGCGGCAGCGTCGCTGCAGACGAAGCAGGAGGCTCGTGTGATGCGGTCGTGGAGCACGTACGTCCGCACGGTTCCGGCGGCGAGCGCCCCACGGGTCATCGACGCGGTCAAGCTTCCCTCGGTATGGGCGAGCGGAACGCACACGGTCTCGGTGGCCCGCCCGGTGTCGGCCACCGCGCCGTCCTCCGACAGCTCATAGGCGCCGAGCTCGATCTCGATCGGAACCGCCGACACGGGGATCACCGCGACGCCGACGAGCGACTCTGCTGCGGCGGCGAACGGTGTGAGATCGACCGACGTCGTCAGGCCGTCGGCGACTCCCATCGCGGCTCGGCGCGCGTCGATCGAGGCCTGGTCGTTCTTCCGGGGCCAGCGCATGGGGCCAGCCTAGACTCCCCGAATGACCGCGACGATGATGAGGGGCAAGCCGCTCGCCGACCGGATCCGCGCCGACGTCGCCGCACAGGTCCGCGCGATCGGGCACGTCGGCCTGATCACCGTGCTCGTCGGCGACGATCCCGCCTCCGAGGTCTACATCCGCCTCAAGCACAAGGCGGCGAACGAGGCAGGCTTCGACGCCGTGGACGTCCGGCTTCCGGCCGAGACGTCCGAGGAGGCGCTGCTCGCGCGACTCGCAGAGCTGAACGCATCCGACGAGGTCGACGCGATCCTCGTCCAGTTGCCGCTGCCGGGCCACATCGACGAGGAGCACGTGATCCGTGCGATCGAGCCGGCGAAGGACGTCGACGGGCTGCACCCGTTGAACGCCGGAGAGCTCTACCTGGGCCGCCCGGCGATCGTCTCGGCGACTCCACGTGGCGTGATGGCATTGCTCGCCGAGCACGACGTTGCCCTGGAAGGCGCCCGTGCCGTCGTGATCGGACGCAGCGCGATCGTCGGCAAGCCGATGGCGCACCTGCTGCTGCAGGCGAATGCCACCGTCACGGTCTGTCATTCACGGACGCGTGAGCTCGCCGACCACACCCGTGCCGCGGACGTGCTGGTCGTCGCGGTCGGCTCGCCGGCGCTCGTCGCCGCCGACATGGTCCGGCCCGGGGCGGTCGTCATCGACGTCGGCATGAACCGCACCGAGGGAGGCCTGGTCGGCGACGTCGAACCGGGCGCGTTCGAGGTCGCGTCGGCAATGACACCGGTCCCCGGTGGCGTCGGGCCGTTGACGATCGCCTGCCTGCTCGAGAACGCCGTTCGCTGCGCCCAGTACCGCCGTGGCGATCTTGTCTATCCCGGCTGAGCGACCGCCGCTCGGACCCTTTGCGTCTGCCTCGGCTGATTCGTTAGTGTTCCGCCCGCTCCGTCGGTCACGGCGGGCTTGTAGTCATCTCAGCAAGGAGTACGAAGAAGTGGCTGAAGGTACGGTCAAGTGGTTTTCGAACGAGAAGGGCTTCGGCTTCATCGAACGTGGCAACGGCGAGGCGGACGTGTTCGTCCACTTCTCGGCCATCGACGGTGAGGGCTACAAGTCGCTGACCGAGGGTCAGCGCGTGTCGTTCGAGGTCGTGCAGGGCGACAAGGGCCTGCAGGCAGCGAACGTCACGCCGCTCTAGGACCTGCTCGGAACCAAGCTGGACGAGAGGCTCCGAGAGGAGCCTCTCGTCGTTACCTGGAAGGATTGAGTCGATGGCCGGGATCTCGAAGGACGAAGTGCTGAAGGTCGCGAGGCTCGCCCGCCTCGAACTGAGCGACGCCGACGTCGTCAAGTTCCAGGAGCAGCTGTCGGCGATCCTCGAGGCGGTGTCGAAGGTGTCCGAGCTCGACCTCTCGGACGTCCCGCCGACGGCCCACCCACTCGAGATCCAGAACGCCTGGGCCGAGGACGAGCCGGAGCCGTGCCTGACGCATGACGACGTATTCGCGAACGCGCCCGACCGCGACGGCGACCTCTTTCGGGTGCCGCCGGCATGAGCGCTGCGATCGACACCCTGCGGCTCACCGCGGAAGAGGCGTGGCGTCTGGTCGAAGCGCGGCAGATCAGCGGTGCCGAGCTGTTCGCGGCGTACGTGAGCGCGATCGGCGAGCGGGACCCCGAGCTACACGCGTACCTGACCCTGGCCGACGACCCCGGGGGCGACGGCCTCCCGATCGCGATCAAGGACGTGATCGGCACGAAGGGCATCCGCACGACGGCGGGTTCAAAGATGCTCGAGAGCTACGTCCCGGTGTACGACGCGACGGTGATCGAGCGGTGCAAGGCGCACGGCTTGCGCATCCTCGGCAAGACGAACACCGACGAGTTCGCGATGGGCTCGTCGACCGAGAACTCGGCCTACGGACCGACGCACAACCCGTGGGACCCGACGCGCGTTCCCGGTGGGTCGGGCGGCGGCAGCGCCGCGGCAGTCGCTGGAGGCCTCGCGCCGTGGGCGCTCGGCTCAGACACGGGCGGCTCGATCAAGCAGCCCGCCGCGCTCTGCGGCAACGTCGGGCTGCGCCCGACCTACGGCACCGTCTCCCGCTACGGCGTCGTCGCGTTCGCCTCGTCACTCGACCAGGTCGGTCCTGTCGCGAAGAACGTGCGCGACTGTGCGTTCCTCTACTCGATCATCTCCGGCCGCGACGCGAACGACACGACGACCGTCGACGTCCCCGCCGTGGAGCTGCCGACCGCGGAAGATCTGAAGGGGCTGCGGATCGGTGTGCCGACCGAGATGAACGACGCGGAGGGCATCGAGCCCGGGGTCAGCGCCGCGGTGCGCAAGGCGCTCGAGCAGGCCGAGCAGCTCGGTGCCCACGTCGCCGAATGCTCGCTGCCACGCTCGGTCGAATACGGGGTGGCCTGCTACTACCTGATCGCGCCTTCGGAGGCATCGTCGAACCTCGCCCGGTACGACGGCGCCCGCTACGGCCTGCGCTCGGACGGCGCCGACTTTCAGGAGATGGTGATGGCCACGCGGCGCGACGGCTTCGGCGACGAGCCGAAGCGCCGGATCATGATCGGCACCTACGCGCTGTCCTCCGGCTACTACGACGCGTACTACGGAACGGCGCAGAAGGTGCGCACGATGATCAGGCGCGAGCACGACGCTGTCTTCCGCGACTTCGACGTGATCGTCTCCCCGACGAGCCCGACGGTTGCGTTCCCGCTCGGCGAGAAGGTCGGCAACCCGCTTGCGATGTACCTGAACGACCTGCTCACGATCCCGTCCTGCATGGCGGGCCTGCCGGGGCTGTCGATCCCGTGCGGCCTGTCGGAGGGGCTGCCGGTCGGGCTGCAGCTGATCGGGCCGCAGTTCGCCGAGAACACCCTCTTCCGGACCGGGCATGCGCTCGAGCGGGCGCTCGGCTTCGATGTCGTGCCGGTGAGGCTGCGATGACCGCCCCTGCCGCCTGGGAACCCGTGATCGGGCTGGAGATCCACGTCCAGCTGAAGACGAGGACGAAGATGTTCTGCCGCTGCCGGAACGAGTTCGGCGACGCGCCGAACTCGAATGTCTGCCCGGTGTGCCTTGCCTTCCCGGGCGCACTCCCCGTGCCGAACCGTCGCGCGATCGAGAACTGCATCTCGCTCGGGCTTGCGCTCGACTGCACGATCGCCGACCGGGCGGTCTTCCACCGCAAGAACTACTTCTATCCCGACCTGCCGAAGGCGTACCAGATCAGCCAGTACGACGAGCCGTTGTGCGCGAAGGGCAAGCTCGCGCTGCCGACGGCGGACGGCGAGATCGTCGTTGGGATCACGCGGGCTCACCTAGAGGAGGACGCGGCGAAGAACGTGCACGTCGCCTCATCGGGTCGGATCCACGGGGCGACCGCCACGCTCGTCGACTTCAACCGCGGCGGAACGCCACTGGTCGAGATCGTCACCGAGCCCGATCTTCGCGACGCCGAGACCGCGAAGCGCTTCCTGCAGCTACTGCGTCAGACAGTCGTCGAGCTCGGCCTGTCCGACGCCGAGCTCGACAAGGGTTCGATGCGGTTCGACGTCAACGTGTCCGTGCGCCCCGCGGGCTCGACCGAGCTGCGGACTCGCACCGAGTTGAAGAACATGAACTCGTTCAACTTCGCGGCCAAGGGAATCGAACGGGAGATCGCGCGCCAGATCCGGGTGTACGAGGAGGGCGGCACGATCGAGCAGGAGACGCTCCACTTCGACCCTGGCCACGAAGAGTCGCCGCCGATGCGCTCGAAGGAAGAGGCGGAGGACTACCGCTACTTCCCGGAGCCCGATCTCGTCCCCGTCCACCCGCCGGCCGAGCTCGTCGAGCGACTGCGCGGCGAGATCGGCGAGCTGCCCGGCGCACGGATCGCGCGCCTCGCGCACACGCTCTCGTTCTACGACGCGGACGTGCTCGTGACCGGCGGGCTCGACAAGCTCTGGGCCGGCACGGTCGCTGCCGGCGCGGATGCGAAGGAGACCGCGAACGTGCTCGCCAACCAGTTCGTGGCGACCGGCACGGATCCGGACGCTGTCGACCCGGCCGAGCTCGCGAAGCTCGTCCAGGCACGTTCCTCGATCCCGCGTGGCGTCTTCGACGACGCGCTCGCCAGGGTGGGGGAGCCTGGTTTCAGCGCCGACTCACACGTCGCGCAGAAGGCGGTGTCGGACGCCGCCGAGCTCGATCCGGTGATCGAGCGGATCCTCGCCGCGAACCCGGAGCAGGTGGAGCAGTACCGGTCGGGCAAACAGGGTCTGCTCGGGTTCTTCGTCGGCCAGGTGATGAAGGAGATGGCGGGGAAGGCCGACGCCCGCGCAGTCAACGAGCTCGTGCGTCGGAAACTCGCCTAAGACGGCGCCACACTGAGCATCGCGAGGCACATCTCGTCGGTGGTGCCTTCGCCCCAGACCACGTAGCGCGGGGTGAGTTGCCTCGTGCCGACGACCGGCTGATCGGCTTTCGAGTTGTCGAAGGTGCACGTCACGCGCACCGTGTCGGCGGCCGTGACCTTCACCGGTGTCTTCAGGTAGTAGACGTCCTGCCAGTGGAAGACCCAGGCCGGGATGTGCAGCAGCGTCTGCGCCCTCGGCGTTCCCGGGTCGAGCACCACCGAGATGTCACGTCCGCGCAGGTGCATGTGGCCGGCGACGCCGTAGATCGTCTGGGCCGAGCTGAACTGCCGGTCGCAGGACGTCGTGATCTTCGTACCGGCGCCGACCTTCGTCGGATAGTCCGCGAGCGTCTTGCCGCAGAGCCGCAGCAGTGCGTAGGGCGTGAACGCCGCCTCCGCGCCGTACTTGGCCGTCACGTCCTGGATCGCCTGAGTGCGGGAGCACTGTGGGCCGCTGACCCCGGACGGGCACGGGAGCTCGACCGGTGCGGCGATCAGGTGTGTCTCGAGCGCGGTCAGGGGCGTCGTCGCGGGGCGAATGCGCAACCAGGCACGTGAGCGGTCGGGGCCCGACGCCTCGATCAGGTTGTAGTGCACCTGCATCACGACCTTCGCGCCCTTGTGCAGCAGCACGCCGGTGCCGGCGGGTAGCGCGTTCGTCGTATGACCGGGCACCCAGGCCGCGATCCAGGGCGGTTGGCCGAGGCGGTCGGACGCGCCGGGCGCAGCGAGGTCGACGGGCAGATCGGGGCCGCCGAAGCACGACCAGCCCTTGCCGCCGCTCTTCGCGTTCAACTGCGTCGCGGCCGTCGCCTGCGCACCGGCTGCCTCGTAGAGGATCACGTGGTGCACGATCCCGGTCCGCTGTGGCTGGATCAGCGCGCCCGTGACGAACGCGTTTTGCTTCAGCTTCGGGTCGAGCAGGAAGCAGTGGTAGTCGTCGATTCCGCCGCCTGCGGCGTGCGGCGCGTAGGCGCGCGGCGGTGCGAGCACGATCGTCCTGCCAGGCCCGCCGAGCCCCGCGCCGGTTCTCGGCTTCGAGTGGCGGTCGGCACGACTCCCGGCGGGAGCGCCGGCTGCCGCCCAGTGGGCGAGCGTCTGCAGTTCCGCAGTCGTGAGACGGCGCCTGTCACGGCCGATGATCGGTGCCGAATCCGCGCCGGGCATCCAGGGCGGCATCAACCCGGCCTGCGTCATGCGCACGATCCCGGCGGCGTGGGCCTGCGCGTCGGCGGCGGTCGTGAGGGCGAACGGCGCGATCCCGCCGAGTCGGTGACACGATGCACACTTCGCATCAAGAATCGGGGCGACGTCGCGGTTGTACGTGGGGCTCGCGCTCGTGCTGCCGCCCGCGCGGGCGACCAGAGCGGCGGCGACGAGAGAGCCGGCGGCTGCGAGCAACAGAGCCTTCCGCATCTCCGGCCATGGTAGTCGGGCTCTAGACTCGGAGCGTGACCGTGCCCAGGTGGGTGCTCGCCGTTGTCGGAGTCGTCGTTCTCGTCGCGGCGGCCGACCTCGGCCTGGTGCTCGTCGCACGGAGCGGCGCCGACGATGCGGGAGCACAGCCGGGCGGGATGGTGGCAGTGATCGACCCCGTGGGCGCACGGGTCGTCGCTCGCGTCGGTGTCGGTGCGCAGCCGACGCTCGTCGCAACCGGCTTCGGCGGCGTCTGGGTGCTGAACAAGGGCGAGGGCACCGTGACGCACATCGATGCGCATTCACATCACGTTGTCTCGACGCTCGACCCGGACGCAACTGCGAACGGGCTGACGGTCGGCGCAGGAGGCGTGTGGTTCGTGGGTCGGGACCGGAATGTTCCGAGCGCCCCGATCGAAGAGGCCAAGCTCGAGCGCATCGATCCGGCGACCGGCGATGTCGATCGCACATTCGACACCTCGACCGGTGCGTCGTTCGTCGCCGCGTCGCAAAACGCGCTTTGGTCGACGGGTTACCTCGGTGGGCACGTCCGCGGCGCCGCCCGCTCGGACGCCGCGACCGGTGAGCTGCGGCGGGTCGCGATCGGCATCTATGGGGACCTGATCGCGGCGACCGACGACGCCGTCTATTACGTCGCGAGCATCGGCAACCGGGTCGCCCGCGTGTCGACCAAGACGGGCAAACAGACGAACGAGATGACGCTGGTCACCGACGCGAGCCTCGCTGCGGGAAACGTCCCGGCAAACCCGACCGGCGTCGTGGTCGGTGGTGGCTCGCTCTGGATCAGCGAAAGCGACGGCGGCGTGTTGCGGGTCGACCCCAAGCTCGGGAGAATCGCTGCACGGATCCCTGCCTGCTCGAACGCGCTCGCGCTCGCCTACGGCGGCGGTGCAGTCTGGACGGCGTGCGGCAACGGAACGGTGGCGCGGATCGACGCAGCTACGAATCGGGTGTCAGCGGTCGTTCCGGTGGGGCGGCTGCCGCGCGGGATCGCCGCCGGCGAGGGCGCAGTCTGGGTGACGCTCAATTGATCAGCCCGACCCGCTGGGGGCGCTGGTGGTCGGAGCGCGGCTTGCGGGAGCTGCGTGTGCTCGCGATCGAGCACTGGGACCCGGCCAACGTCTACGACGACCCCGCGAACGCCGACCTTTACGACGCGTACCTGCAGCGCGTCGGGCGCATGCTGAAGCGCGGCAAAGGCCCGGCAGAGATCGCGAAGTACCTCGGCGAGGTGCGCACGAAGGCATTCCAGAAGAGCGAGAACGAAGAGAACGACGAGGCCTTCGCCGCCCGCATCATCGCGTGGTACGCGGTGGAAGCACCGACGAAGCCGGCCGCGTGATCAGTTCCTAACGGCGGGCGGATGCGTAGAGCAGGCCTGCCGCGAGAGCAAAGCCGGCGGCAGCGGCGGCGACAGCAGTCTGGGTCAGTGCGGACGCGAGAGCTGCGGCCGCGACCGCGGCCACGAGCAGTGCGTTTCCGAGCGGACGGCGTCGTAGTGTCGCCGCCGCGACGTAGACGACCGCGAGGGCGCCGAGCGAGCTGCCTGCGATCGCGAGCACCCGCGGGAACACGTCGACGTGATCCTGGGCGCGGGGCACGTCGGTCGACGAGAACGTTCCGTGCAGCGGCATCGCGGCCGCTACTCCGATCGCCAGGCCGACGTAGAGCAGGCCGAGTGGCGTCGCCCAGCGACGGCCGTCCAGCTGCAGCGAGCCGATGCCGAGCAACGGGGCCGAGAGCAGTGCCCCGGCCAGGTAGTAGACACGGAACGACGCGTCGTCCCAGCCGTGTGCGGAGCCCCACGCCATCGCGCCGGCCGCAGCTGCGAAGCTCAGCAGCCCTGCACCCCAGGCGACGCGTCGCGCCTTCAGGAGACGGCCGGCCAGGCGGAGCGAGACCAGGGCCGCCGCGAACGAGAGCAGAACATCCACAGCGACAGTCTGCTCGGTGCCGGGCGTCGGTGTCAGCGTCCATCGGTAGCGTTGCTGCCGTGGAGAAGCGCTACCTGTTCACGCCAGGCCCGACACCCGTGCCGCCAGAGGTGCTCGCGGCCGGTGCCGAGCCGATCGTCCACCACCGCGGGCCCGACTTCCGCGAGCTGTACGCCCGTGTGCTCGCCCGGTTGCAGGACGTGTACCGCACCCGCTCCGACGTGCTGCTCTTCACTGCGTCCGGATCGGGCGCGATGGAGTCTGCGGTCGCGAACCTCTGCACCCCAGGCGACCGCGTCGCCGTGGTCAGCCACGGTGCTTTCGGCGAGCGCTGGGTCGCGATCTGCGAGCAGCACGAGGTCGAAGTGCTCCCGATCCGCTACGAGTGGGGCGAGTCGCCTGATCCGGGCGAGGTGGGCGCAGCGGTCGCCGAGGCAGGCGTCGAGATCGTCCTGTGCCAGCAGTCCGACACCTCGACCGGGGTGGTCGCGGACGTGCGGGGGATCAAGGAGGCCGTCGGAGACACCATGCTCGTCGTCGACGCGATCTCGTCGCTCGGGGCAGTCCCGCTCGAGACCGACGCCTGGGAGATCGACGTCGCGATCTCCGGCTCGCAGAAGGCTCTGATGTGCCCACCCGGTCTGGCCACCGTCTCCGTGCCCGCGCACGTACTCGCACGAGCTCGCAAGTCGCGCAGCTTCTACTTCGACTGGCTGGCCAACAAGGCGGCGCAGGACAAGCTCGACGCAGCCTTCACCCCGGCGGTCTCGCTGATCAAGAGCCTCGATGTCGCGCTCGGCCTGATCCTCGCCGACGGCCTCGAGGCGGGGTTCGAGCGGCACGTCCGGCTTGGACGGGCAGCGCGTGCAGGCATCAAGGCGATGGGCCTCGAGCTGTTCTCGCCCGACGACGACACCGCCGCCGTCGTCACCGCGGTTCACGCTCCGGCCGGCGTGAACTCCGATGAGCTGCTCCTGCATCTTCGCGAGCGTCACGGTGTCACGCTCGCACCGGGCCAGGCTCATCTGAAGGGGAAGATCTTCAGGATCGGCCACATCGGCTGGTTCGACGTCTTCGACATCGCGAGCGCGCTCGCCGCGCTGGAGTTGTCCTTGACCGAGCTCGGTGCGGACATCGAGCGGGGCGTCGCCGTGGCGAAGGCGTTCGCCGCGTTCGAGTCCCCCGTCGCGGCGTGACCGCCCGGGTCCTCGTTCGGGAGCAGATCGCAGACGCCGGCATCGAGTTGCTCCGCGAACGCTTCGATGTCGATTTCGACACCGAGACCCCGCTCGAGGAGCTGATCGGGAACTACGACGCGCTGATCGTCCGCTCCGCGACCGCGGTCACCGCCGAGGTGATTGCCGCTGCGACCCGCCTGAAGGTGATCGGTCGCGCCGGAGTCGGAGTCGACAATGTCGACGTCGACGCGGCGACCCGCCGCGGCATCGTCGTCGCGAACGCCCCGGAATCGAATGTCGTCTCGGCTGCAGAGCACACGATCGGCCTGCTCGTCGCGCTGGCCCGCAACATCCCGCAGGCTCACGCAGCGCTCGTCGCGGGGCGATGGGAGCGGTCGAAGTGGGGCGGTGTCGAGCTTGCGGACAAGGTGCTCGGCGTTCTCGGGTTCGGCCGGATCGGCCGGCAGGTGGCGCGGCGCGCCCTCGGTTTGCAGATGCGGGTCGTGGCGTACGACCCGTTCGTCTCGCCCGAGCGGTTCCGGGAGCTCGGGGTCGAGAGCCTGACCCTCGACGAGGTCCTGTCGAGGGCCGACTTCCTCACCCTGCATCTGCCGCTGACGGACGACACGCGTGGGGCGATCAACGCGACCGCGATCGCGAAGATGCGCGACGGCGTGCGGATCGTCAACGCGGCACGCGGCGACCTCATCGACGACGCCGCCCTCGTCGCCGCGCTCGAATCCGGCAAGGTCGCCGGCGCCGCGCTGGACGTGTTCGTGCCGGAGCCGTACGACGGCCCACTGCTGCAGGCGCCGAACGTCGTCGTCACCCCGCACCTTGCCGCCTCGACGGACGAAGCCCAGGACCGCGCCGGACTGATCGTCGCCGAGCAGGTCGTTGCCGCGCTCGAGGGCGGCCTCGTGACGAACGCGGTCAACATTCCGACGGTCGGAGCCGACGATCTCGAGGTGCTCGGCCCGTACATCCCACTGGCCGCGAAACTCGGCCGGTTTGCGATGGCGCTCGGCGGTCCCGACGTCCGCCGGCTCTCGGTCGAGGTGTACGGCGAGCTCGCGGACTACGACACGCGGCTGCTCACGATCGCGGCGCTCAACGGAGCCTTCCAGGGACAGACGGACCAACCCGTGAACTACGTGAATGCCCCGGTCGTCGCCGCCGACCGCGGCGTCGAAGTGGTGGAGGAGAAGCGCCGGTCGTCGCGCGACTTCACCAGCCTTGTCGCAGTGACCGCCGACGGCGCGCGGGTTGCCGGGACGACGATCGGTACCGACGATCGCCACTGGCTCGTCTCCGCCCTCGGCTTCGAGCTGGAGATGGAGCTCGCGCCCCGAGTCGTCTTGCTCCGCTACGACGACGTGCCCGGCGTGATCGGTCGGGTCGGCACGCTCTTCGGCGAAGCGGGGGTGAACATCGCGAACATGGCGGTCTCCCGGAACCGGGAAGGGGGCAAGGCGCTGATGGCGCTCACGATCGACTCGAACGCCCCTCCGGAGTTGCTCGCTCGGCTCCAGACCGGCGTCGACGACGCGTTCGTGATCGTCTCACCGGCATGACGGCTTGGCCGGAGCCGGTCGAGCGGGTGGTCGAGGTGCTGCGAGCGGCGGCTGTCGACTCGCGGATCGAAGAGTTCGCGGGCGGAACGCCGACGGCCCGCGCTGCCGCGGAGGCCGCCGGCTGTGAGTTGGCGCAGATCGTCAAGTCGCTGGTTCTCGTCTGCGACGGCGCATACGTGCTCGCTCTCGTCCCCGGCGACCGCCGGGCGGACGAGGATGCGATCGCAGCCATCCTGGAAACCGAGCACGTCCGCGTCGCGACGGCGGACGAGGTCGTTCACGCCACGGGCTTCGAGCCCGGTGGTGTAGCGCCGTTCCCGCAGCGGGCGATCACGAGGGCGCTGATGGACCGCGGCCTGCTCGGCCACGCTGTTGTCTGGATCGGAGCAGGCAGCCCGTCACATATGGCCTCGCTGCCGCCGATCGAGCTCCAGCGCCTCGCCGGCGCGAGCGTCGTTGACATCGTGTCCGCGAGCTAGACTTCGCTCTCCCGCGGGAAGGAGCGAAGGTGCAGGAGACCGAGAAGATCTGGATGAACGGCGAGCTCGTCGACTGGGCCGACGCCAAGGTCCATGTCGGCGTTCACGGTCTGCACTACGGCTCGGGCGTGTTCGAGGGCATCCGCTGTTACGACACGCCAAAGGGACCGGCTGTCTTCCGCCTCGGTGACCACATGCAGCGTCTGCAGAACTCGGCGCGCCTCCTCTACATGCAGCTCCCCTACACCGTCGACGAGCTCAGTGCCGCCTGCAACGAGGTGATCGGTGCCAATGGGCTGCCCGAGTGCTACCTGCGCCCGATTGCCTTCTACGGCTACGGCGAGCTCGGCGTGGCGGCGCGCGGCAACCCGGTCGAGGTCGCGATCATGAGCTGGCCGTGGGCGCCGTACCTCGGGGAGGGGAGCCTTCAGACAGGCATTCGCGCCAAGATCTCCTCCTGGCAGCGCGTCTCGCCGAACGTCGTGCCGCACGTCTCGAAGGCGACCGGCGTCTACCTGAACTCGATGCTCGCGGTCACCGAGGCGAACAACGCGGGGTACGACGAGGCGATCCTGCTCACCGCCGAGGGCACGGTCGCAGACGGCTCCGGTGAGAACATCTTCATCGTCCGCGACGGCGTCATCTACACGCCCGACCTCGCGACAGGGATCCTGCCGGGCATCACGCGCGACTCGGTCACCCAGATCGCACAGGACCTCGGGTACACGGTGATCGAGAAGGCGCTGATCCGCTCCGACCTCTACCTCGCCGACGAGGTGTTCATGTGCGGCACGGCCGCCGAGGTGACGCCGTTGCGCTCGGTCGATGATCACGAGCTCGGCGTCGGGCCGATCACCCAGGCCGTGCAGCAGGCGTACCTGGGCACGGTGCGCGGCGAACGTGAGCAATGGTCGCACTGGCTCGACCCGGTGCCACAGCTCGCGCGCAGCTGACCCTCGGCACGTGGTTTTCTGAGATGAGCACCACCACCCGGATCAACCTGAGCGCGCCGTGGATCGACGAGCGCGACGAGGAGCTCGTGCTCGAGGTGCTGCGTTCGGGCTGGCTCTCACTCGGACCGACCGGGCCGCGTTTCGAATCGCTCCTCGCCGACGCGGTCGGCGCTCCGCACGCCGCCGCGGTCTCGTCCGGGACAGCCGGGTTGCATCTCTGCATGCGGCTCGTCGGCGTCGGGCCGGGCGACGAGGTGATCACCTCGCCGTACTCGTTCGTCGCGTCGGCGAACTGTGCGATCTACGAAGGTGCGACTCCGATCTTCGCCGACATCGATCCGCGGACGTTCAACCTGGATCCGTCGGCCGTCGAGGCGGCGATCACACCGCGGACGAAGGCGATCGTGGCGGTCGACATCTTCGGCTACCCGGCCGAGTACGACGAGTTGCTCGCGATCTGCGACCGGCACGGCCTGGCGATGATCGAGGACTCCTGCGAGGCACTCGGCGCGCGGTACAAGGGTCGCCCGCTCGGCTCGCACGGACATCCCGCCGTCTGGGCGTTCTACCCGAACAAGCAGATGACCACCGGCGAGGGTGGAGCGGTGACGACGAGCTCGGCGGCTCAGCACGAGCTGCTCGTCTCGCTGCGCAACCAGGGCCGGCTCGAGACGTCGAGCTGGTTGCAGCATGGACGCCTTGGTTACAACTACCGGCTCGACGATCTTTCGGCTGCGCTCGGCATCGGCCAGCTCGAGAAGCTCGATCGAATCCTGGCCGCCCGGCGTGCTGTCGCTGCCGCCTACGACGAGCTGCTCGCCGACGTCGACGTCGAGGCTCCGCTTGCGGACGATGCCGACCACGAGCGCTCGTGGTTCGTCTACGTGGTCAAGCTGCCGGCCGGCGTCGATCGCGACTCGGTGATGGCTCGACTGTCGGCCGACGGGATTGCGACCGCGCCGTACCTGCCGTCGATCCACCTCCAGTCGTACATGCGGGAGCGCTACGGCTTCTCCGAGGGGATGCTGCCGGTCAGCGAGGACTGCAGCGCGCGCACGATGGCGCTGCCGTTTCACGCCCGACTCGATCGCTCGGATCAGGAGCGCGTGGTCGAGGCTCTGCGTAGCGCGCTCGGCTGAGAGTTTCTAGGCTGGTCCTATGGCAGACCCACCGAAGATGGTCTTCCTCGGCTTCGGCAAGTACGTCCGCGCCGACAAGATCTTCGCCGTGGAGCCGCTGCGCGATGACGAGCGTGGCTCCGGTGCCCGCACACGCGTCTGGATCGAGGGCATCCCCGACCCGCTGATCGCCTCGCGCACCGAGCGTGCGATCCTGGCCGAGATGGGCGGCGCGAGCCGCACTCGGCCACGCCCTGCGCCGCAGGACGAGAACCTCTTCTAGGTTTCTAGATGTTTCTTCGGCTGTTCCGGCGGTTCCGCGTCGACACGCGACCGTTCCGCGAGCGCGACTTTCGCAACCTGTGGCTCGGCCAGGCCGTCTCGACGATCGGCGCCGAGATCGGGGTCGTTGCAGTTCCCTACCAGGTCTATACGCTCACGCACTCGACGGCGCTGGTCGGGCTGCTCGGTCTGGCCTCGCTGATCCCGCTGCTCGTCGTCCCGCTGATCGGCGGAGCGATCGCCGACGCGCTCGACCGACGCACGGTGCTGCTGCGGACCGAGACCGGCATGGCGTTCGTCGCGGCCCTGTTTCTCGGGAACTCGCTGCTCGCGCATCCGCGGGTGTGGCTGTTGTTCCTCCTGCAAGGTCTCGCAGTCGCGATCTTCAGCCTCGGGCGACCCGCGCTGAGCTCGCTCACGCCACGCCTCGTGCCGGACGACCAGATCGCCGCCGCCTCAGCTCTTTCGAGCGTCTACAACTCGCTCGCGGCGGTCGGCGGGCCTGCGGTCGGTGGACTGCTGATCGCCGCGGCCGGCGTGCCGTGGACCTACGCCATCGACCTCGTCACCTACGTGGCCTCATTCGTCGTCATCTGGCTGCTGCCGAAGCTGCCACCGCTCGGCGAGGTCGACCGCCCGAGCTTGAGCTCGATCCTCGACGGCTTCCGCTTCCTGGGCGGGCGTCAGGCGCTGCTCGGAATCTTCGCCGTCGACACCGCTGCGATGGTCTTCGGCATGCCGACGGCGCTGTTCCCCGCGCTCGCTCTCCACAGCCTTGGCGGCGACGCGGCCACGGTCGGGTTCCTGTACTCCGCTCCATACGCAGGCGCGCTCGTCTGCTCGTTGGCCTCCGGGTGGACGACGCACGTGCGGCGGCAGGGGGTGGCGGTGACCATCGCCGCCTGTACCTGGGGGGCCGCGATCGCCGCGTTCGGGTTCATGACCTCGCTGTGGCCGGCGCTCATCCTGCTGGCCGTCGCGGGCGGTGCCGACTTCTTCAGCGCCGTGCTGCGGAGCACGATGCTGCTGCGCGCGACACCCGACCATCTGCGAGGACGGCTCTCAGGGATCGAGTTCGCGCAGGTGGCCAGCGCGCCGAACCTCGGCGACCTCGAGGCGGGAGTGCTGGCGTCGCTCACCTCGCTGCGCTTCTCGATCGTCTCGGGCGGCCTGTTCTGCATCGTCGCCTGTATCGCGACGGCGCTCGCGTTACCAGGGTTCCTCAAGTACGACAGCCATGAACCTCAGACGTAGCCCACATGAGATCGCGCCGGAGCTGATCGGCGCCGAGTTGCTCGTCGACGGCGTCGGCGGTCTGATCGTCGAGGTCGAGGCGTACGACCCCGATGACCCGGCCGCGCACGGCTACGGAAACCGGCGCACTGCACGCAACGCCTCGATGTTCCTCGCGGGTGGACACGCGTACGTCTATCGCTCGTACGGCGTGCACTGGTGCCTCAACGTGGTCTGCTGTTCGGAGGGCGTCGCCGGTGCCGTACTGATCCGCGCGCTCGAACCGATCAAGGGGCTCGACGTGATGGCGACACGGCGCGGCCTCAGTGATCCGCGTCTGCTCTGCAGCGGGCCGGGGCGGCTCTGTCAGGCGCTCGGGGTGACGCATGAGCACGACGGCCTGCGCCTCGATCGAGCGCCGTTCTCGCTGCATGCCCGGCGTGCGCCCGTGGAGGTGGTGACGGGTACGCGGATCGGAATCACCAAGGCCGCCGATCGACCGTGGCGGTACGGCCTGGCGGGGTCGCGCTTCGTCAGCCGCCCGTTCCCCGGACGGTGAGCACGATGTGCTCGCCGGGCTGCGACGCGGTCTGTGGGCGCAGTGACTGCTTGACGACCTTGCCGCGTTTGGCGCCCGCGGTCGAGACTACGAGCTTGAGGCGTGCGAGCTTCGTCTCGGCTCGCTGGAGCGGCAGGCCGACGAGGTTCGGGACGACCCCGTGCAGCGACTTCGGCAGGACGATCGTGATCGGATCGCCGGCCGACGCGGTGCCCTTCCGCGGCAGCTGCCCGACGACGACGCCGAGCGTCTGACCGGTGCGGGCGGGCTTGTAGACGACCTGAGGCGTCAACGGCTGGCCCTGAAGCCTCGACCGTGCGCTTGCGAGCGACATCCCGACCGTGTCGGGGATCTCCACCTCGTTCGCCTTGCAGGTCGCCACGCGAGCTGGGTTACCACCGTTGTCGAGCACCTCGCCGCCGAAAAACTCGAGCTGCGCGGTGTTGCGGCAGACACCGTCGTCGCGCTCGAGCTCACCGCCGCGGTTGACGACGGTGACCGGTGCGGCGTAACCGTAGTCGGGTGGAGTGAATGTCTCGGGCGGAAGCTTCGCGAGCGCCTTCTGCATCAGGGCTTTCCAGATCAGTGCTGGGAACGTCCCGCCTGCGACCGGCTTGCCGTGGAACTCGGTCGTCATCGGGACGAGCTTGTCCGGGTAGCCGACCCAGACGGCGACCACGTACTGCGGCGTGTAGCCGACGAACCAGGCGTCGCCGAAGTTCTCGGTCGTCCCGGTCTTGCCCGCCACCTGCCGCCCTGGCAGCTGCGCGGCCTTGCCGGTGCCGTACTGGACGACTCCCTGAAGCAGCTGGTTGACCGTCTCGGCCTGGGTGGGGGTCAGAACCTGGTGCGCGACCACGCCGTTCGAGGTCACGTGGCCCTTCGAATCCTGGATCTTCGTGACGGCGCGCGGCTGATCGCCGAAGACCGATCCGTCGACGCGGAAGCCACCGTCGGCGAAGCTTGCGTACGCACGCGCCATCTCGAGCGGCGTCGCCGGTTCGGCGCCCAGCCCGATCGCGAAGTAGCCGTTCAGCTTGGTCGTGATCCCGAGCGCACGCGCGGTGTCGCGGACGTTGCGCGGACCGACGAGCGCCGTCAGCTGCGAGAAGACGGAGTTGTCGGAGTACGCGATCGCGTGGGTCAGGTCGATCCGGCCGAGGTACTCGCCCTCGTAGTTGTTGACCTTCCAGAGGCGGCCGTCTGCGTTGATCGTCACGGGCGCCGAGTTGAGGACCGACGACGGTGCGACGTTCTGCCGCAGCGCGGTCGCGAGCACGAAGGGCTTGAACGACGAGCCCGGCTGGCGTTCGCCCTGCGTCGCCAGGTTGAACTGGTTGCGGTGGTAGTTCTCGCCGCCGACCATCGCCAGCACGGCGCCGCTCTGCGCGTCGAGCACCACGACCGCCGCCGTCGGCCCGGTTCCGTTTTGCGGCAGGACCGACGCAATCGCGTCACGCGCCATCTTCTGCATGCCGACGTTCAGGGTCGTGGTCACCTTCAGGCCGCCGCCGAACGTCCGCGCAGGTCCGTAGTGGTTGACGAGCTGCTCCTTCACGTAGTTCGCGAAGTACGGGGCCGCAACGCCCTGCGTCGAGGGCAGCGACACGTCCTTCGGGTCCGGCATCGGATACGCGTGCCATTTGTCGAACTGGCTCTGCGTGAGGTAGCCCTGTGAGAGCAGGAGCCGCAGCACGAGGTCGCGGCGATCATGGGCAGCCTGAGGGTGGGCGACCGGGTCCCAGGAGCTCGGATCCTCCGGGATCGCCGCGAGCAGCGCCGACTCGGCGGGATTGAGCGTGCGCGCCTTGTGGTGGAAGTAGATCCGCGAGGCCTGCTCGACCCCGTACGCACCGTTGCCGAAGTAGACGGTGTTCAGGTACGCGGTCAGGATCCGGTCCTTCGTCCATCGCTGCTCGAGCTGCCAGGCGAGCGCCGCCTCGAACAGCTTGCGCCCGACGGATTTCTGGCTCGTCAGATACGCGTTCTTGACGAACTGCTGCGTGATCGTCGAGCCGCCCTGGACGGCGCCGCGGTGCGAGACGTCCGCGTAGAGAGCGCGTCCCATCCCGCGGAGGTCGACGCCACGATGCTCGTAGAAGCGCTTGTCCTCGGCGGCGACGATTGCGTGCTTCATCCACGGCGAGATCCCTCCGGACGGCACGAGAATCCGCGCCTGCTCGCCGCGGAGGATCGAGAGCACGGTGTAACCGTTCGATGCGTACACGTACGTGTTCGCCTGCTGCTTCTGCCGTGCCGGGTCGAGCTGCGGGATCTTGGCAGCGACCGCGGTCAGCAGACCGACGGTGAACGATGCCGTGCCCAGCAGCCCGAGGATGACAAGAAGGGCGAGGAGTCTGAGCTTGCGGATCCGCCGACGACGGGGCCGGCGTGTGTTTCTCCGAAAGAGCGCCAGAACCGGGGTAGTCTAGCCCGGCTGTGACCGTCGAAGCGCTCACCGGGCACGCCGTCGACGTCCTCCCGCAGGGCGGCCTCGAGCAGAAGCTGAAGCTCGGTCGCCCGCTGCGAGTGAAGCTCGGGGTCGATCCGACGTCGCCCGACGTCCACCTCGGGTTCGCCTATGTCCTCGACCGGCTGGCCGAGTTCCAGCACGCGGGACACACGATCGTGCTGATCGTGGGCGACTACACGGCTCGCATCGGCGATCCTTCCGGACGCTCCAAGGAGCGGCCGGTGCTGCCCGACGAGGAACTCGACGCAAACGCGCAGTTCTTCGCAGAGCAGGCGTTCCGGATCCTCGACCGGGAGCTCACCGAGGTGCGCTTCAACGGCGAGTGGCTCGGGAAGCTCTCCTACGCCGATACCGTGCGGCTCGCCCGCACGATGACCGTGGCACGGTTGCTCGAGCGAGACGATTTCGCGAATCGGTTCGCCGAGCACGTCCCGATCTCGCTCTCCGAGCTGCTCTACCCGGTGATGCAGGCCTACGACTCGGTCGCGATCGAGGCGGACATCGAGATCGGCGGCACCGACCAGCGGTTCAACCTGCTCGCCGGGCGAGACGTGATGCCGCAATACGGCCTGGAGCCTCAGATCGTGATCACCTTCCCGCTGCTCGTCGGCACCGACGGCGAGCTGAAGATGTCGAAGTCGCGCGACAACTACATCGGCATCACCGATGCGCCCGAGGAGATGTTCGGCAAGACGATGTCGATCCCGGACGCCGGGCTGCCCCAGTGGTGGGAGATGCTCGTAGGGGGTGAGCATCCTGACGACCCGATGTCGTGGAAGCTCGAGCTGGCGCGCCGGATCACCTCCCGCTGGCACGGCGATGCGGGTGCGCAAGCAGGCGAAGAGCACTTCACGCGCGTCGTCCGGCACGGCGAGGCGCCGTCGGATGTGCCCGCGGTCGCGTTGCCGGGCGGCGACCCCGTGCACCTGCCGGCGTTGCTCGTCGCCGAGTTCGGTGTTGCGTCGACGTCGGAGGCACGCCGCCTGATCGAGCAGGGCGGCGTGAAGCTCGACGGCGCTCCGGCGCCCGGGCTCGACGTGCCGCGCTCGGTGCTCGCAGGCGCGCTGCTGCAGGTCGGGAAGCGCCGTTTCGCCCGGTTGACACCCTAGGGGCACCCGCTATACTTCTTCGGCCGTCCGAGAGGACAGCGTAGGAACGTCCCTGAAACCTCGACCTAGGAGCCTCCCCGGCCCGACTCGTATCCGATACGATTCGTTTCCTTGGAGGCCTCTGGCGCGAGTCGGAGGCTTTTTTACGCGGTCATGTAGACGCGGCACCGGTCTTTGAAAACTCAACAGCGAACGTTCTTCGATACGTCGAGACCTGGACCGACCCTGCTTTCAGAGGGGGAAGGAACAGTTATCAACCTCGTCGGTCCTTCGGGACCGACCTTTGAGCAGTTGCTCTCTTCGGAGAGTGCAAGCTCGAAGTGAAAGGTCTGCCGGAGGCACCATGTGCCGGCAATCACTTCTTCACGGAGAGTTTGATCCTGGCTCAGGACGAACGCTGGCGGCGCGCTTAACACATGCAAGTCGAGCGAGAACCAGGCCTTCGGGCCTGGGGAAAGCGGCGAACGGGTGAGTAACACGTGGGCAACCCACCCTTGGTACCGGGATAGCCCGGGGAAACCCGGATTAATACCGGATGGCCCAACAGCTCTTCGGGGCGGTTGGAAAAGATAGCTTCGGCCTTCGACCAAGGACGGGCCCGCGGCGGATTAGCTTGTTGGTGTGGGTAACGGCCCACCAAGGCGACGATCCGTAGCTGGTCTGAGAGGACGATCAGCCACACTGGGACTGAGACACGGCCCAGACTCCTACGGGAGGCAGCAGTGGGGAATCTTGCGCAATGGGCGAAAGCCTGACGCAGCGACGCCGCGTGGGGGAAGAAGGCTTTCGGGTTGTAAACCCCTTTCAGGAGAGACGAAGCTACTCGGGTGAATAGCCCAGAGGGTGACGGTATCTCCAGAAGAAGCCCCGGCTAACTACGTGCCAGCAGCCGCGGTAATACGTAGGGGGCAAGCGTTGTCCGGATTTATTGGGCGTAAAGAGCGTGTAGGCGGTCATGTAGGTCCGTTGTGAAAACTCGAGGCTCAACCTCGAGACGCCGATGGAAACCATGTGACTAGAGTCCGGAAGAGGAGAGTGGAATTCCTGGTGTAGCGGTGAAATGCGCAGATATCAGGAAGAACACCCGTGGCTAAGGCGGCTCTCTAGTACGGTACTGACGCTGAGACGCGAAAGCGTGGGGAGCGAACAGGATTAGATACCCTGGTAGTCCACGCCGTAAACGATGGGTGCTAGGTGTAGGGGGTGTCGACTCCCTCTGTGCCGAAGCTAACGCATTAAGCACCCCGCCTGGGGAGTACGGCCGCAAGGCTAAAACTCAAAGGAATTGACGGGGGCCCGCACAAGCAGCGGAGCATGTGGTTTAATTCGACGCGACGCGAAGAACCTTACCTGGGCTTGACATGCACGGGAATGTCGTAGAAATACGGCAGCCCTTCGGGGCTCGTGCACAGGTGTTGCATGGCTGTCGTCAGCTCGTGTCGTGAGATGTTGGGTTAAGTCCCGCAACGAGCGCAACCCCTGTCCTATGTTGCCAGCGTGAAAGACGGGGACTCATAGGAGACTGCCGGTGACAAATCGGAGGAAGGTGGGGATGATGTCAAGTCAGCATGACCCTTATGTCCAGGGCTACACACGTGCTACATTGGCCGGTACAAAGGGCTGCAAACCCGTGAGGGGGAGCGAATCCCAAAAAGCCGGTCCCGGTTCGGATTGAAGGCTGAAACTCGCCTTCATGAAGGCGGAGTTGCTAGTAATCGCGGATCAGCATTGCCGCGGTGAATACGTTCCCGGGCCTTGTACACACCGCCCGTCACACCACGAAAGTTGGCAATACCCGAAGCCGGTGGGCTAACCTCTTTGAGGAGGCAGCCGTCGAAGGTAGGGTCGATGATTGGGGTGAAGTCGTAACAAGGTAGCCGTAGCGGAAGCTGCGGCTGGATCACCTCCTTTCTAGGGATCCCAGTGGCAATTACCACTGGTGGCTGTTCAGCTCGTCGATGGATCTGTGTTCTTCAGATTCGTCCGGATTGCTGGACTCGCCTAGATCAACGTCGACCTCGACTTGAGAAGTTCGTTTCGCTGTTGAGTTTTGAGAGACCGGGGCGGTGCCTGCAAAGGCATTGCGCTCGGTTGTCTCACGTTCGGCGGGCGGGAGCTCGCGCGCACCTTGAAAACTCCATAGCTGCGAATTATGAGTTCTTCACGATCAAGAGACTAAGGGCACACGGTGGATGCCTTGGCGCCAAGAGCCGAAGAAGGACGTGGGCGGCTGCGATAAGCCCGGGTGAGGTGCTGACCAACCTTTGACCCCGGGATCTCCGAATGGGGAAACCCACCAGTGGTAATGCGCTGGTACTCGCACCTGAATACATAGGGTGCGAAGAGGCAAGCTGGGGAACTGAAACATCTAAGTACCCAGAGGAAAGGAAAGAAACCTCGACTCCCTGAGTAGTGGCGAGCGAAAAGGGAAGAGCCCAAACTTCCGTGATGTGACAGGCGGCAGCCGTTGTCACGGGAGGGTTGTAGGGCTTCAGATGATCCGTCTGCCGGCGGGTCGGCGAGTTACAAAGTTCTGTCGTAGGCGAAGTGCATGGAACTGCACGCCGCAGAGGGTAAAGGCCCCGTAGCCGAAACGACTGAGCCTCGCTTCTGAAGTACCTGAGTACGGCCGGGCACGGGAAACCCGGTCGGAACCCGCGGGGACCACCCCGCAAGGCTAAGTACTCCTTGGCGACCGATAGTGAACAAGTACCGTGAGGGAAAGGTGAAAAGTACCCCGGAAGGGGAGTGAAATAGCACCTGAAACCGTGTGCTTACAAGCGGTCGGAGCCGGCAGCAATGTCCGGTGACGGCGTGCCTTTTGCATAATGAGCCAGCGAGTTACTCGTCCACGGCGAGGTTAAGGAAACGGAGCCGTAGCGAAAGCGAGTCTGAACAGGGCGTTCAGTCGTGGGCGGTAGACCCGAAACTGAGTGATCTATCCATGGGCAGGTTGAAGCGGGGGTAAGACCCCGTGGAGGACCGAACCGACCTAGGTTGAAAACTGGGCGGATGACCTGTGGATCGGAGTGAAAGGCTAATCAAACTCAGAGATATCTGGTTCTCCCCGAAATATATTTAGGTATAGCCTCGCACGTTCAATTGCGGTTGTAGAGCACTGTTTGGCCTAGGGGGCCTACCAGCTTACCGAAGTCAGGCAAACTCCGAATGCCGTAATTCCAGAGTGCGGGAGTCAGACTGCGGGGGATAAGCTTCGTGGTCAAAAGGGAAACAGCCCAGACCGTCGGCTAAGGCCCCTAATTCCATGCTAAGTGGGAAACGATGTCCGATTGCAGAGACAACCAGGATGTTGGCTTAGAAGCAGCCACCATTCAAAGAGTGCGTAACAGCTCACTGGTCAAGTGGTCGGGCGCGGACAATGTAACGGGGCTCAAGCATGGAGCCGAAGCCACGGACTTCATCTTCGGATGGAGTGGTAGGGGAGCGTTCCCAAGCCAGCGAAGCGGCGGCGGAAGCCAGCCGTGGAGGCTTGGGAAGTGAGAATGCTGGCACGAGTAACGAAAGACGTGTGAGAAACACGTCCGCCGAATGCCCAAGGGTTCCTGAGTAAAGCTAATCTGCTCAGGGTTAGTCGGGACCTAAGCCGAGGCCGAAAGGCGTAGGCGATGGACAACTGGTTGATATTCCAGTACCACGTCCCCACCGCTATCACCAATGGCGGGACGGGGTAGGTCAAGCCAACCCAGGCGATGGTCGACCTGGGGTAACCGCGTAGGGCGAGCGATAGGGAAATCCGTCGCTCACATAGCCTGAGACGGGATGCCGAGAGCGCTCAGCTCGAAGTGGCCGCCACCATGCCTCCTAGAAAAGCGTCTAGGGAGGTGGGACGTGCCCGTACCAAAACCGACACAGGTGGGCAGGTAGAGAATACCAAGGCGATCGGAAGAACCCTCGAAAAGGAACTCGGCAAAATGGCCCCGTAACTTCGGGAGAAGGGGCGCCATGGTAGGGTGATAATCCCTCGCGGATTAAAGCCCGAGATGGCCGCAGTGAAACGGCCCAACCGACTGTTTACCAAAAACACAGGTCTCTGCGAAGTCGAAAGACGACGTATAGGGGCTGACGCCTGCCCGGTGCCGGAAGGTCACGAGGAGAGGTTAGCCTTCGGGCGAAGCTTTGAATCCAAGCCCCGGTAAACGGCGGCGGTAACTATAACCGTCCTAAGGTAGCGAAATTCCTTGTCGGGTAAGTTCCGACCTGCACGAATGGCGTAACGAGTTGGGCGCTGTCTCTTCGAGGGATCCGGTGAAACTGTAGTCTCGGTGAAGATGCCGAGTACCCGTGGTTGGACGGAAAGACCCCGTGAACCTTTACTACAGCTAGATGTTGGAGTTCGGGGTACGTTGTCCAGGATAGGTGGGAGGCTGTGAAGCCGGCACGCCAGTGTCGGTGGAGTCAATCTTGGGATACCACCCTTCGTAGTCTGGGCTTCTAACCCGCTGCCGTGATCCGGGGCGGGAACAGCATCTGGTGGGTAGTTTGACTGGGGCGGTCGCCTCCTAAAATGTAACGGAGGCGCGCAAAGGTTCCCTCAGCACGGTTGGAAATCGTGCGTAGAGCGTAATGGCATAAGGGAGCTTGACTGCGAGAGCGACAGCTCGAGCAGGTGCGAAAGCAGGCCATAGTGATCCGGCGGTAACAAGTGGAAGTGCCGTCGCTCAACGGATAAAAGGTACTCCGGGGATAACAGGCTTATCCTTCCCAAGAGTCCACATCGACGGAAGGGTTTGGCACCTCGATGTCGGCTCGTCGCATCCTGGGGCTGGAGTAGGTCCCAAGGGTTGGGCTGTTCGCCCATTAAAGCGGTACGCGAGCTGGGTTCAGAACGTCGTGAGACAGTTCGGTCCCTATCCACCATGGGCGTTGGAGCTTTGAGAGGAGTCGTCTCTAGTACGAGAGGACCGAGACGAACGGACCTCTGGTGTATCAGTCGTTCTGCCAAGAGCGCTGCTGATTAGCCACGTCTGGATGGGATAACCGCTGAAAGCATCTAAGCGGGAAGCCCACCTCAAGATGAGAGCTCCCATCTCCTAGAGAGAGTAAGAGCCGTGGGAGACCACCACGTTGATAGGCGGGACGTGCAAGCACAGCAATGTGTTCAGCGGACCCGTACTAATTGCTCGAGGTCTTGATTTTGAACTCATGTTCGCTGCTATGGAGTTTTGAGGGTGCGCTGCTTTATGCGCGCACGCTCACAAGTTGGGCGGTCATAGCGACGGGGAAACACCTCTTCCCATTCCGAACAGAGAAGTTAAGCCCGTTAGCGCCGATG
>CAWJZZ010000013.1:0-39958 GCA_963847475.1 uncultured Actinomycetes bacterium
GTGAGATCCACGAGCGCATACCCGACTCGCAATGGACGATCTTCGAGGAGTCCAGCCACATGCCCCACGTCGAGGAGCCCGAGCGGTTCCTGGAGACGGTGGAGTCGTTCCTGCGCACGATCGATTGACCGGCCGCGTCTGGCACGGACGATTGGTGGGCCGCTATGGCAGGATCCGGCATGGCCAACTACCTGCACACGATGTATCGCATCACCGACCCGGCGAGGAGCCGCGGCGTTCTACGAGGCGCTCGGCATCGAGTTCCGTCGCGAGATGGACATCGTCCGCGACGGCGAGAAGGAGGCGACCAACTACTTCTTCGGCTTGCCGGGCCAGGACGGAGGAACTCGAGCTGACGTTCAACCACGACGGCCAGACGTACGAGCTCGGCACCGGCTACGGCCACATCGCGATCGGCGTCGAGGACCTCGACGCGGACGCTGGCGCGGCTGGCCGAGCAGGGCATCGAGCCAGAGCGGAGCCGTACCAGGTCCGCGAAGGTGGCTCGTGGCTTTGCTTCGTCCGCGACCCAGACGGTTACCGGATCGAGATCATCGGCTCCTCCTAGACGCCTGACTCCGCGGCGAACCTGCCGTGGTAGAACGACGCGGTGGCGACGAGGATCGTGCTGCTCCGCGGGATCAACCTCGGGGCGAGCCGGCGGGTCCGGATGGAGGCACTGCGGGAGCTGCTCGGAGCAGCGGGCCACGGGGACGTTCGCACCTACGTCCAGAGCGGCAACGTGGTGCTCGAGAGCTCGCTGCGGGCCAGCGCGCCTCGAGGCCGCACTCGAGCAGCAGCTCGCGGCCGGCCTCGGGTTCGATGTCGACGTGTTCGTCCGGACGCCGAGCGAGCTGAAAGCGGTGCTCGCGCACGACCCGTTCGGCTCCGAGGCGGTCGATCGGTCGCGCTATCTCGTCACGTTCTTGCGGGAGCCACTCGAGCCCGAGCGCGCGGCGCGGCTCGCCGCCGTCGATTTCTCTCCGGAGCGGCTTGCCGTGCACGGCCGCGAGCTCTACTCGTGGCACCCCGGCGGCGTCGGACGCTCGGAGCTCGCGAAGCAACTCTCCGAGCGGAGCCTCGGCGCGACCGCAACCGCCCGGAACTGGAACACGCTCGAGCAGCTGCTGGCTCTCGCCGGCTGAGCACTACGCTCTGACGGTGCTGCTCTACGACAGCCCGGTCTCGGGCAACTGTTACAAGGTTCGGCTGCTCCTGGCGCATCTCGGCATCCCGTACGAGCGTCACACCGTCGACGTCGTCGACCGATCCGGCCGACGTGAGTTGCTCGGCGAGCTCAATCCCGCGCTTCGAGTGCCCACGTTGGTGCTCGACGACGGTCGCGCGCTGGCCGAGTCCGGCGCGATCAGCTGGTACTTCGGCGAAGGCACGCGCTTCGTTCCCGTCGATCGCTTCGACCGTGCTCAGGTGCTGCGCTGGATGTTCTTCGAGCAGTACGAGCACGAGCCGGCGATCGCCGTCGCGCGGTTCGGGCTCACGTTACTCGGGAAGGCCGGAGCTGTTCGAGGACCGGCTGCCCGAGCGGACGAGAGCGGGTTACCGTGCGCTCGACGTCATGGAGGGCCGGCTCGCCGGCCGCGAATGGTTGGTGGGCGAGACGATGACGATCGCCGACATCGCGCTCTACGCCTACACGCACGTCGCCCACGAGGGCGGGTTCGACCTCGCGCCGTACGAGGCGATCGGGGCGTGGCTGGAGCGCGTCGCCGCCGAGCCCGGGCACGTCACGATCGACGCCTGACCCCGGGCGCAATTGGCGCTCTTTTGTCACAGAGGCGTTTCCCACGCGTCACGTTTGCCCCTCTAGGGTCGCGTCATGAGCGCCAAGCTGACCACTCCCTGGGGGGAAGCCTCGCTGATCGAGCGGGTGACGCTGCCGCAGCGCGCCGGTGAGAAGCGCTTCTCCTCCGTCGTCGAGCTGCTCGAAGGCTCGCGCGGCGAGCGGCTCGTGCGATTCGCCTACTCCACCGACGGTGTCTCACGGCGGGGGCCGGTGACCCTCCGTGCCCGCGACGTCGTCCGCCTGCACACCGCACTCGAGCAGACACCCGAGCTCGCCGACGCGCTCGGGCTCTCCGGAGGCGACTCGTGAGCGGTGGTGGTGCCTAGACGGGCGCAGCGAGTGACAACCGAGCCGCGTCGACCAGCGAGCCGAGGATCAGTGCGCCGTCGGTCGACCCGAGCAGCGGCTTCGACCGCGTGCTCCGGGTGGGGCATCAGCCCCAGAACGTTGCCCTCCTCGTTGCTGACGCCCGCCACGTCCGAGATCGACCCGTTCGGGTTCGCCCCGTCTGCGTAACGCAGCACCAGCTGGCCGTTCGCTTCGAGTCGGCCGAGCAGGGCGTCGTCGGCGAACCAGCAGCCGTCGCCGTGCTTGACCGGGATCGTGAGCTCCTGCCCAGGTGCGCAGCGCGACGTGAACGGCGTATCGGTTCGCTCGACGACGAGCGGGACGTCTCGGCAGACGAACGACAGCGAGGCGTTCGGGCGCAGCGCGCCTGGCAGCAGGCCCGCCTCGGTGAGCACCTGGAACCCGTTGCAGATGCCGAGGACGAGGCCGCCGCGGGCGGCGAAGTCGATCACGGCCCCCATCACCGGCGAGTAACGGGCGATCGCACCGCAGCGCAGGTAGTCGCCGTAGGAGAAGCCTCCCGGCACGACGACGGCGGCCGTCTCGCGCGGCAGCTCGTCTGCCGTGTGCCAGATCCGCGGCGCGTCGGCCCCGAGCAGCTCCAGGGCGTGCTGCGCGTCGCGATCGTCGTTCGAGCCAGGGAAGACGACGACGGCCACGGTCGGCCGGGCAGCCTCACTCATGCGCGGGTCTCAGTCATGCTCCGAGCTCGATCGAGTAGCTCTCGATCAGCGGATTGGCGAGCAGGCGCTCGCACATCTGCTCGAGGGCGGCGAGCGCCTGCTCGCGATCGTCGGTCGCGAGCTCCACGTCGACCAGCCGGCCGACGCGCGCCTCGGCGATCTCGAAGCCGAGGTGGCGAAGCGAGCTCTCGACGGCCTGGCCCTGCGGATCGAGGATGCCCTGTTTGGGGCGGACGAGCACGGTTGCCCTCATGCGAGCACGACGCGCGGGTCGACGACGTAGTCCGCGAACGGGATCTCGGTCAGGCGCTCGAATGCCTCGATGTAGCGCGCGCGGGTCCCGGCGACGACGTCCTCCGGGAGTTCCGGCCCCGGATCCGTCTTGTCCCAGCCCAGCGTCTCGCAGTAGTCGCGGACGAATTGCTTGTCGAACGAGGGTGGAGTCCGGCCGGGCTCGTAGTCGTCGACGGGCCAGAACCGTGACGAGTCGGGGGTGAACGCCTCGTCGCCGAGTACCAACTGCCCTGTCTCGTCGATGCCGAACTCGAGCTTCGTGTCGGCGAGGATGATCCCGCGCGCTCGTGCGTGGTCCGAGACGAACGCGTACAGCTCGAGCGCGGTTCGCTCGACCTCGTCGAACCGGTCGCGACCGACGAGCTCCACGGCTGCGGCACGATCGATGTTCTCGTCGTGGCCCGACTGCGCCTTGGTCGCGGGCGTGAAGATCGGCTCTGGCAGCTGCTCGGATTCGCTCAACCCCGCCGGCAACGTGTGACCGCAGACGGCGCCGGTCGCCAGGTAGTCCTTCCAGGCGGAGCCCGCGAGGTAGCCGCGAACGACGCACTCGATCGGCAGCATCTCAAGCCGACGGCACTCCGTCGACCGTCCGTCGTCTCGCAGCTCGAGCAGATGGTTCGAGACGACACCGTTCGTGCGTGCAAACCAGAAGCCGGACAGCCCCGTCAACACGCGCCCCTTGTCGGGGATCTCCGTCGGCAGCACGACGTCGAAGGTCGAGATGCGGTCGCTCGCAACGAGCAACAGCCGGTCGGTGTCGAGTGCGTACAGCTCCCGAACCTTGCCACTGCCGACGTGCGTGGCTTCAGACATGAGCGGCTTCCTCCTTCGTGGTCAGACGGCGAAGACGATCGAACGTGCGGTCGAGGTTGGCAATCGTTGCGTCCAGGTCGAACACCTCGTCGAGCGCAGAGGGGTCGAGGACCGATGCGACGTCGGCGTCTTCCCGGACGAGCGTCGCGAAATCGAGTTCCTCGTCCCAGGCGCGCATCGCGTTTCGCTGCACGACGCGGTACGCCTCGGCGCGATCCGAGCCGTTGGCGACGAGGGCGAGGAGGAGCCGATGCGAGAAGAACAAACCGTGCGAGGCCCAGAGGTTCCGCTCCATGCGCTCCGGGTGGACGACGAGCCCTTCGACGATCCACGTGAACCGGTCGAGCATGTAGTCGAGCGCGAGGAACGCATCGGGCACCACGATCCGCTCCGCCGAGGAGTGCGAGATGTCGCGTTCGTGCCACAGCGGCATGTTCTCGAGACCGACCCCGGCGGCGGCTCGGACGACGCGGGCGAGGCCGCTGATCCGCTCGGCCACCTTCGGGTTGCGTTTGTGGGGCATTGCCGACGAGCCCTTCATGCCGGCGGCGAAGGGCTCCTCCACCTCGCGAACCTCGGTCCGCGCCAGGTGGCGGATCTCGGTTGCGAACCGGTCGAGGGACGACGCGCAGATCGCGAGCGCGGCGAGCAGCTCTGCGTGGCGATCGCGCGAGATCACCTGGGTCGAGACCGGGTCCGGCTCGAGGCCGAGCCGTTCGCACGCGATGCGCTCGACCTCTGGGTCGATCGCCGCGTACGTGCCGACCGTTCCCGACAGCTGACCGACGCGGCACGACTCGAGCGCCCGCTCGAGCCGCTCGCGTGCGCGGTCGAGCTCGAACGCCCAACCCGCGAGCTTCCAGCCGAACGTCATCGGTTCCGCGTGGATCCCGTGTGAGCGGCCGATGCAAACCGTCCGACGGTGTTGCTCGGCTCGCGCGACGACCGCGGCGAGCGCGCGGTCGAGCCCCGAGACGAGCACGGCACCGCCGTCTCTGATCTGAAGAGCCAGCGCGGTGTCGACCACGTCAGACGAGGTGAGCCCGTAGTGAACCCACCGGCCTTCGGGCCCGAGCTGCTCCGCGACTGCGTCGACGAAGGCGGCGAGGTCGTGGTCGGTGGTGAGCTCGATCTCGGCGACCCGTGCGGCGGTCGGGACGACGGCACGCTCGCGCACGGCAGCGACGTCCGTCGCTGGGACGGCGCCGACCTCGGCCCAGCCGTCGAGCGCAGCCAGCTCGACGTCGAGCCAGCGTGCGAGCTTGCCCTCCTCCGACCAGATCCGGCTCATTTCCGGACGGGAGTAGCGGGCGATCACCCGGGCCAGTGTAGAGCGGGCTCAGGAGGGCGGGGCGGCCAACGCGAGGATGCGCGCGGCCAGGACCGCGCCGTTCTTCGCGTTGTCGACGCCCACGGTGGCCACCGGCACCCCGGGAGGCATCTGCACGATCGAGAGCAGCGCGTCGAGGCCGTCGAGCACCGACATCGACGAGCGCAGCGGGACACCGATCACGGGCAATTCGGTGTGCGCGGCGACGACACCCGGCAGTGCGGCGGCAAGGCCGGCCCCGCAGATCAGGACTTGCAAGCCGCGGCCCGCGGCGCTCTTCGCGTACTCGGCGACGGCATCGGGAGCTCGATGGGCCGAGCGCACCTCGAACTCCCAGGCGATGCCGCGAACGTCGAGCTCGTCGAGCGCCGCCTGCATCCGCGGGCGATCCGACTCCGACCCGACCAGGATCCCCGACCCGCGGTGTGGTACTCAAGGTCGGCTGCCGACCGCCGCGGCGATGTCGCGCCTGAAGCGGGCGCCTTCGAACGAGACGAGGTCGACCGCTTCGTACGCGCGCTCGCGCGCGGCTGGGATCGTGTCGGCGGTCGCGGTCACCGAGAGGATTCTGCCGCCTCGCGTGGTCACGCGCCCGTCCCGCGCAGCAGTTCCGCCCTGAAAGACGAGCGCGCCAGTTCTGGCGGCGTCCTCGAGGCCGGTGATCGGCAGGCCTGGATAGTCGCTTCGACCCGGGTAGTCCGGGCTCGTGAGCACGACCGTGACCGCCGCCCGGTCGTCGAGCGTGAGGTCGGTGCCGGAGAGATCGCCGCCCGCGGCCGCGCTCAACGCACCGAGCAGGTCGCCCGAGACGCGGGGCATCAGTACCTGGGTCTCGGGGTCGCCGAGCCGGGCGTTGAACTCCAGCACGCGAGGCCCGTCGGCGGTGATCATCAGGCCGGCGAACAGACAGCCGATGAACGGAGCGCCGCGCCGTGCGAGTTCCTCGAGCACCGGCTCATGGATCTCGGAGACGAGTGCTCCGCCGTCGAACTCCGCCACCGGGGAGTAGGCGCCCATCCCGCCGGTGTTCGGGCCGGCGTCACCGTCCTCGGCGCGCTTGAAGTCCTGGGCTGAGCCGAACGGGACGACGCGGCGTCCGTCGCACAATGCAAAGAGCGACACCTCGTATCCCTCGAGGAGCTCCTCGATCACCACTCCTTGCCCGAGCGCCTCGACGACTGGGAGTGCGGCGTCGAGCTGCTCACGCGTGTGGCAGACGAACACGCCTTTGCCGGCAGCGAGCCCGTCGGCCTTGAGCACGCACGGCGCGCGCGCCACCGAGAGCGTCTCGGCAGTCGGCACGCCGGCTGCCCGAAGCACGTCCTTGGCGAAGGCCTTCGACCCTTCGATTCGTGCCGCCTCGGCGCTCGGCCCGAACACGGCGATGCCGTTTCGCCGCAACAGGTCGGCGACGCCCGCAACGAGCGGCGCCTCCGGCCCGATCACTCCGAGGTCGATCTCGAGGCTGAGCGCGAGTGCGAGGAGCCCGTCGCCGTCCTCGGCGCGCACCGGGTGGCACGTCCCGAGCGTCGCGATGCCAGGGTTGCCAGGGGCGGCGTGGAGCTCCGTCAGCCGTGTGCTCTGGGCGAGGCGCCAGGCGAGCGCATGCTCACGTGCGCCCGAACCGACGACGAGCACTTTCACGCGGCGAGTCTACTGCTCGCGTTCACGCCGTTCGAGCTCGAGCCTGCGCCAGCGCTGCTCGTCAGGGTCGTCCTTCGCGCCGCGCAGGACGTAGTAGGTGATGAGTGCGGTGACGATCACGGGCACGAAGATCGAGAGGGCGACGATCACCTGGGTCCAGCCGCTCGCGGTCACCGCGAGCACCGGCCGGTCACACGAGCACGCGCTCGCGCGCGGCCCCGACGCCGACCAGCTCGATCGGCACCTCGAGTGCCTGCTCGACGAACTCGACGTACTCGCGTGCCGCGGTCGGCAGTGCACTCAGCGAGGCGGCGTCGTCGAGTGACTGCCCCCAGCCCGGCAACGTCTCCCACACCGGCTCGGCATGGTGGAAGTCCGACTGGTGGGCCGGGAAGTGCTCCGTCTCGGCCCCGTCTCGCAGCCGATAGCGGACGCAGACCGGCAGTTCCTCGAACGGCGAGAGCACGTCGAGCTTCGTCAGCGCCAGCGACGTCATGCCGTTGACCCGCACCGCATACCGCAGCGCGACGAGGTCGAGCCAGCCGCAGCGGCGCTCCCTGCCGGTCACGGTCCCGTACTCGCCGCCGAGCTCGCGGAGCAGGTCCTGCGTCGGCCCGGCTATCTCCGACGGGAACGGCCCCTCGCCGACGCGCGTGACGTAGGCCTTCGAGACTCCGAGCACACGGTCGATGCGAGTCGGCCCGATGCCGACACCGGTGGCGGCGCCGGATGCGATCGGGTTCGACGACGTGACGAACGGATACGTGCCGTGGTCGAGGTCGAGCAGCGTCGCCTGCGCGCCTTCGAAGATCACGTCCTTGCCGTCGCGCAGCGCGGTGTCGACCAGCAGCGAGACGTCGCCGACGTAGGGCGCGAGGCGCTCGGCGTACCCGGCGTACCGGGCCCAGACGGTCTCCAGCTCGAACGGCTCGACCTCGTAGACACGTTCGAGCCAGACGTTCTTCTCGGCCAGCGCGACCTCGATCTTCTGGCGCAGGATCTTCGGGTCGAGGACGTCCTGCACGCGGATGCCGATCCGCGACGCCTTGTCGGCGTACGCGGGGCCGATGCCGCGGCGCGTCGTCCCGATCTGTAGCGAGCCGAGCCGTCGCTCGGAAGCCTGGTCGATCGCCACGTGCCACGGCATGATCAGGTGGGCGTTCCCCGAGACGACGACGACCGATGGGTCGATGCCACGCGCGCGCAACTCGTCGAGCTCGTCGAGCAGCACCTGCGGGTCGACCACGCAGCCGGCGCCGATCACGGAGGTCTTGCCCGAGATCACACCGCTCGGCGTCTGGCGGATCTTGAACGTCTCGTCGCCGACGACGATCGTATGCCCCGCGTTCGGCCCGCCCTGGTAACGGCAGACGACATCGCACTGCTGGGCGAGCAGGTCGACGATCTTGCCCTTGCCCTCGTCGCCCCACTGCGCCCCGACGATCACTGTCGAGGGCACGGCAGCAGGCTAACTAAAACGTGGCGGCGAGCCGGCGACGTGGGGACGCTGGCGCGATCCGGCGGACGACGATCCGGTGCCCGCGGCGGCACGTGGTGAAGCCGACGTCGGCCTCCCTGCGGAGAGTGCCCTGCACGAGCAGCAGGTCGCCGTCGACCGGCTCGCGCAGGGCCTGGCACGCCTCGCACGGTTCCACGAAGGTCGTCGCCTCCGGGCCGAGCCAGACGTGCTGCCGCTCGATCATGTGAGCTGGAGTTGCCTCTCGTCTCGGTACACGAGGCCGGGTGGTCGCGAGACCCGCCGCAGCAGCAGCTGATGTCCGGCCGCGCAGCGTGTCTCGGTCGTGTCGACCTCGGGCGAGATCGAGCCGCGCACCGACGCCAGCGCGAGCGCATCGGCGAACAAGGCTCCCGATCGGCGCGCCGACTCGAGACACGGCTCGCACAGGCAGGCAAAGCTCGTCGCCGACGGGCTGAGCCAGACCGTCGTCATGCGCCCGCCGCCAGGTCGGCGAACTTCGCGTAGCGCTTCTGGAAGGCGAGCTTCTCGATCCCGGTGGCGCCGTTGCGGTGCTTCGAGAGGATCAGCTCCGCGATCCCTGCCGACTCGGTGTCCTCCGGGTTGTAGTACTCGTCGCGGTAGACGAACATCACGAGGTCGGCGTCCTGCTCGATCGAGCCGGACTCGCGCAGGTCGGAGAGGATCGGCCGCTTGTCGTGACGCTGCTCGACGGCGCGGGACAGCTGCGAAAGCGCGAGAATCGGGACCTCGAGGTCGCGCGCCAGCACCTTGAGGGCGCGTGAGATCTGCGACACCTCCTGGACGCGGTTCTCCACGGAGGTTCCGCTCGTCATCAGCTGCAGGTAGTCGACGATCACGAGCCCGAGCTCGGGCTCCTTCATCTTCAGCCGGCGCAGCTTCGAGCGGATCTCCATCATCGTGATCGAGCCGGTGTCGTCGACGTAGATCGGCGCCTTCGCGAGCTTGTCGCACGCTGCGGTCAAGCGGGGCCAGTCGTCGACGGCGAGCTTGCCGGTGCGCAGACGTTGCGACTCCACCTTGCCCTCGGCGCACATGAGCCGCTGCGTGACCTCTGCCTTCGACATCTCGAGTGTGAAGAGCGCGACCGGGATGGAGTGGCGAACGGCGACGTTCGCTGCCATGCAGAGGGCGAGGGCCGATTTCCCCATCGACGGGCGTGCGGCGACGATGATGAGGTTGCCCGGCTGGAAACCGGACGTGAGCCTGTCGACGTCTCGAAACCCGGCAGGAGTCCCCGTGATGTCGCTGCCGGCTTCGTAGAGCTTCGTGATCGTCTCGAACGAGTCCTTGAGCAGGTCGTCGATGTGCGCGAATTCGCTCGAGACGCGCTGCTGCGAGAGGTTGAAGACGATCGACTCGGCACGATCGACGAGCTCGACGGTCTCGCCGGGGCGGTCGAACCCGAGCCGCGCGATGTCGTTGCCGGCGCGGATCAGTCCGCGCAGCGTCGCCATCTCGCTGACGATGCGCGCGTAGTGGGGGGCGTTGGAGGCGGCCGGGACGAGGGTCGCGAGCTCGTGGACGCGCTCCTGCCCGCCTGCTGCATCGAGCGCCTGCGTGCGGTCGAGTTCGTCGACGACGGTGATCGCGTCGACGGGTTCGCCTTTCGCGTAGAGCGCGAGGATCGCCTTGTAGATCTGGCCGTGGCTCTCGCGGTAGAAGTCCGCGGCGCTCAGGTTGGTTGACTCGGTGACCGCCCCGATCGCCAGGGGAGAGAGCATCATCGCCCCGAGCACGGATTCCTCCGCGTCGAGGTTTTGAGGCGGGATCGGGGCGGTCACGAGCGCCTGGGCAGGCATTGCCATACCGCGGGTAGTCAACTGTCCCGGGCGGGTTGGCGAAAGGGTGTGGAAAGACGGTGTGTCAGCGGCATGGGTCGGTCAGGTGCAGGGATGATAGAACACACGTTCGCATTCCGGTAGTGGACGAACCGGACGGTCTTTGCGGGAAGTTCCGTGCGAAATCCACAGGCCCTGGCCCGTTGTGGACAGTCGGTGGATCGTTGTCCCCAGGCCGGTGGAGAGCCTGTGGACGGGCGCTCAGGCGGCCGGCTCGTCCTCGTCCGGCTCGTCCTGCACGGCCTCGTCCTGCGGGGCCTCCGCCGGGACGGGGGCATCGAGCGCGGGCACGTCGTCGGCCCGCTCAGCTGCCTCGGCCGGTGTGACCGTGGCCGCGTCGGCTTCCTCGTCCTCGGGCAGGTACTCCGGCGCCGCCTGCTCCTTCGCTGCGGCGGCTGCCTCGGCTGCCGCGATCTCCTGGGCCTCGAGCGCTGCCAGCTCCTCGGCGGGCGGCAACTCCTCGCCCTCCGGTGCGACGACGAGCTTCAACTCGGCGACGACGTCGGGGAAGACCTCGAACGCGACGGTGTAGCGGCCGATCCGCTTGATCGTCTCCATCTGGAGCTTGCGGCGGTCGACGCGCAGCTTCTCGGCTTCCCAGAGTCGGTCGGCGACGTTCGTCGCCGTGACCGAGCCGAACAGCGACCCGGTCGGACCGGCGGTGACATCGAACCGGAGCTCGAGCGCGTCGAGCCGCGCTGCGATCGCGCGTGCCTCGTCGACGGACTTCGCTTCGTGCCGCGCGCGCTGCTCGTCTCGCCGCTCCAGCTCCCGCTTCAGCCCCGGGGTTGCGAGCTCGGCGAGTCCGCGCGGCAGCAGGAAGTTGCGCGCGTAGCCGCGAGCCACGTTGACGACGTCACCGCGCAGTCCGAGCGCGTCGACGTCCTGCTTCAGAACGACTTCCATCGCGCTCACTTGTCTCCGACGTACGGGAGCAGTGCGAGCTCACGTGCGCGCTTGACCGCGACCGCGACTTGGCGCTGGTGGCGGCGGCAGGCACCGCTGATCCGGCGATTGCGGATCTTGCCCTTCTCGGACACGTACCGCCGCAGCTCGTTGATGTTCTTGTAGTCGACCTCGTCGACCTTCGACTTGCAGAAGAAGCAGCTCTTGCGGCGGCCCGGCCCGGTGGGTGCGCCGCGCTTCCTGCCCTGGGTGCTGCTCGAGCGTTCGTTTTTCGGTGACGGCAAGCTCTTCTCCTTAGAACGGGATGTCGTCGTCGGCGCCGGTGAAGTCGGCGTCGCCGCCGCTCGAGGCACCTGCTGGCACGAACTGGTTGGCGCCGCCCTGCTCGCCGTCGCCGCGTGAGCCGAGGAACTGCACGGACTCGGCGACGATCTCGACGGCCTCGCGCTTCTGGCCGTCCTGCGTCTGCCATTCGCGCCAGTCGAGGCGGCCGTCGACGGCGACCGGGCGGCCCTTCGACAGGTACTGGGCGCAGCTCTCGGCCTGGTTGCCGAAGACGGAGACGCTGAAGTAGTTGGGCTTGTCGGTCCACTGCCCGCTCTCGTCGCGGCGCCGGCTGTTGACGGCGATGCGGAGGCTGCAGACGGATGTCCCGCTCGGTGTCTGGCGGACTTCGGGGTCGCGCGTCAGGTTCCCGACGAGTACGACACGGTTGATGTTGGCTGCCACGTTCGCTCCTCTCCTACAGGTCGATGACGCAGGCTACTCCGCGGCCTGCGCGGTGTCATCGGCGGGCGTGGACGTGACCGGCTCGGCCTCGGGCTCGGCCGCCGCCACCGCGACTGGCTCGGCTGCGGGCTCAGCGGCCGCTACGGGCTCGGCTGCCGTCGGCGTCGGCGCGGGCGACTGCGCCGGTGCCTTCAGGCTCGCGCCCTTGACCCGCCGGTAGGCGCCGTGCCGCAGCACGCCGTCGGTGATCTTGAGGACGCGCGTGATCTCCGCCAGGGTCTCGGCGGGCGCGGTGAAGAGCAAGAGGTGGTAGACGGCCTCGCCCTTGTGGTCGATCTCGTACTCGAGGCGGCGTCGACCCCACGGCTCGTGGCCGTCCCAGGTGCCGTTCCCGCCCTCGACCGAGGTGCGGATGCGCTGGATGATCTCGTCGCCCCGCTCGTCGGTGAGCTCGGGGTCCAGCAGCAGCATGATTTCGTAGTCGTTCAACGGCCCGAATTCCTCCTTCTCATGGACTGAATCGGCCCCGCCTCCTGAACGCCGTTTCGGGGACGGCGCGACGGGCGTGGCGAGAAGCGGCGGGAGTGTAGCATCGCCCGCGTGACCGGCCTGTGAAGCGCTTGCTCGCCCTCGCTGCCGGAGCCTTCGGCGTGCGCGCGTGGCTTCGTCACCGCCGCCGGGCAACTGCGCCGCCGGCCGACGAGCTCCGCGCAAAGCTGGCCGAGTCCCGCACGACCGCCGAGCCGATCGTCGAGCCGGTGCCGCTCGCGGAGCCTCAGCCGGTCGAACCGCCTCTCGTGGCAGAGGAGCCCGAGCCGGAGGCGGTCGACGAGGTCGACGCCCGGCGCGCCGAGGTCCACGAGCGCGCGCGCCGCTCGATCGACGAGCTCTCCTAGAGAACCGCCGCGAGCAGCTCGGCCCGCTCGGGATCCGTCAGCCCGCGATTCGGTCCCCGCACGTCCTCGCGCATCGGCACGCCGCGGGCGACCGCGATCGCCTTCAACGCGGCCAGGCGCGGGAACCGCTCGACCGTCGCCCGGAGCTTGCCGGCAGCAGTCGAGTCGCCGCTCCGGACCGCCTCCACGACGACCTCCGGGAACGCCGAGGCGAGACCCGATACCGCCCCGGCGGCGCCCGCCGCCAGCCCTTCGCCGATCAGGGCTTCGGCTCCGATCAGGACGTCCAGTCCATCGAGCAGGTATGGCTCGACCTTGCTGAACGGCGCGTCGCTCACCTTCATCCCGACCACGTTGTCGACGGTCTCGCGGAGCCGTTCGACGACCGCGACGGGAATCGCATAGCCGGAGGCTTTCTCGAGCTCGTAGACGTAGAACGGGAGCGGGGCGCAGGCACGGGCAGCAGCGGCGAAATGCGCAAGCAGGGCGTCGTCGTCGAACTGGTAGTACGGCGGGGCGATCACCGCGACTGCTTCCACCCCGGCTTCGGCGGCGTACGCCGAGAGCGCTACCGTGTCCGCCGTTGTCTGCGCGCCGCAGTGGGCAAGCACCGGGAGAGGGCCTGCAGCGAAGCAGGCCAGTGCGGTTTGACGCTCGAGCCGTGACAGGAGGATGCCTTCGCCCGTCGAGCCAAGGGCGAGCACACCATCGATGCCCCTCGTCGCCAGGAAGTCGAGATACGGAGCGACCGCCGCTTCGTCCAGTGCGTTGCCGCCGTCCCGGAGTGGCGTCAGGGCCGCTGCGATCGTCCTCGCGCTCACAGCCGCGATCGTACTGGTGCCGCGTGCGCACGCGTCCGACCTGCTCGACCTGAACGCCACGGACGTCACGCTCGCGGTGCGCGGGTCGACGGCGCTCGTCACATATCGAGCACGAGGCCAGACCCGGCACGTGCTGGCGTGGGGCGCAGTCAACGCGTTGACGCCCGATCCGAACGTGCCGCAGGTCCGGTTCCGGCATGACTACAGCGGCGGCTTGAGCACCCAGGGTCGAGCGGTCTGGGTGCGCTTCGGTCACCGGTGCGGTCGCTATGACGGCCCACCGCTCGCCTATCTGGTCGCCGCCTGCAAGGCGGACGACGGTTCGTACTGGGCGGTGCAGCGCTGGCAGCGCAATCTGCCCCATCGCGGCTTCGCGTCGTGGACGAACTGGCAACGCGCCCAGGAACTGCGGCTCTCGCACTGGAGCGGGCCGCTCGCACGCCTCGAGCTCTACGCCGACTGGGCCTTCGACGGTGCAGCCCACGGGATCTTCGGCCGGCTCGCCTACGGCGGCAAGCCGGTGCACGGCTTCCATACGACCTCGCAGGGCGCGCCGACCGACGGCTACGGACGGAGTCTGTACATCGATACGCACGACTCGCAGTACGGGCCCGGCTGGGAGCGCGAGACGTCGATCGTCTTCCGCAACCCGACCGGGGCGTTCTGCTACTCGTTCTGGCCCACGCACGACGTCTCGCTGCCGGGCTCGCCGCCGCGGCCGGCCGGCAACGGCAACCGTTATCGGATCAGCGTCGTCGGCCCTGGCGTCACCCCTGACGTCGTCGCCGAGACGGCCGACCCCGGCGCGTGGGATCCCGCCGACCGGGCGAAGGTCGCGTGGGAGCGTCAGCAGTTGCGGCTGTTCGACGAAGTGACGGCAGGCGACAAGTTCTGCGCGACTCAGCATTGACGCCTAGCATTACGAGGTATAGCATCGGTAGGTATGAAGGCCGAGTCCCTCAAGGGGCATCTCGACACGCTCGTGCTCGCAACGCTCGAAGTCGCCCCGTTGCACGGGTATGCGGTGATCGACGAACTGCGCGCCCGCAGCGAAGGCGCCTTCGACCTCGCTGAGGGAACGGTCTACCCCGTGCTCCATCGCCTCGAGAGCGAGGGGTTGCTGTCGAGCGCCTGGTCGACGGTCGGTGGCCGTAAGCGCCGGACGTACCGTCTGACGCGGAGAGGGACGGCGGCGCTCGCACGTCGGCGCGGCGAGTGGCGTGGCTTCGCCCACGCCGTGGATGCGGTGCTCACGTGACGTACCTCTCCGAGCTCCGCGCCGAGTTGCGCTCGATCGGTTTCGGCCGCCGGCTCGTCGAGCGAGTCGTCGTCGAGGTCGAGGATCATCTCCGCTGCGACCCGCAGGCCGAGCTCGGACCGCCCAGGCTCGTTGCCGAGCGATTCGCGCTGGAGCTCGGCGTCGTGCGGACGCGCGTTGCTGCGCGCGCCAGCTTCGGCTCGCTCGCACTGGCGGCGTTGGTCCTCCTCGCTGTCACGCGTGCGATCACCGCGGCGGGCGGCTATCCGTCGTCCGCCGCGCAACCCTGGGCCGTCTGGGTAAGCGCGCTCGGCCTGGTTGCGTTCGGCCAGATCGCGTTCGTCGCCGGCGTGCTCACGCTGGTACGCGCGCTACGTAGGGAGCTGTCGGGCGCTGACCTGCGCCTGGTGCATCGGCGCGCGTTCGTCGCGCTTGCGGCCGGCGCGCTGACGTGCGGTTCGCTGCTCCTGTACGCGCTCGAGCTGCGCCCGATGCCGGGTTGGTGGACACGGCTTGCGGTCGTCGGCGCGGCGGCGTCGTTCGTCCCGCTCGCGGCGGCGACCTTCGCGGTCGTGCGAGCCGCGCGGATCGCACCGGTGCCGGTCGGTGTCGCGGTCGGACTGTCGGGTGACCTGCCGCGGCCGCTCCAGCGGCACGCGGCAGGTGTGCTCGTCTCGCTCGGTCTGCTCGCTGTCGGTTTCGCGACCGTCAGCGGCGCAGTCCTCGAGTCCAGCGGGGTCGAGGGTTTGCTGAGAGGCGCGATCGAGGGTGTCGGCCTGTTGGCCGGCGTCGCCGTCCTCGGTCGCCGGCTCGGCCTTCACCGGTAAGCGGTCCTAGCGACCGCGGCGGCGGCGACGAGCCGGGGGCGCCGTGGCGGTCTGGCGCATGCCCGACGCGGCGAACGCGGCACCGTGACCGAGACGGACTGCAAGCTTGCCGACGTCCGTCTGCTGCTCCGGAAGCACGAACGTGACGCCTGTTCCGCTCCGGCCGGCCCGGCCCGTGCGGCCGACCCGGTGCACGTAGTCCTCGTCGGCCCTGGGCGGGTCGAAGTTGATCACGTGGGTGATGTCGTCGACGTCGAGGCCACGGGCAGCAACGTCTGTCGCGACGAGCGTCGAGACGTGACCCGATTCGAACCGCTTGAGCGCCCGCTCACGGGCGTTCTGGGAGAGGTTTCCGTGCATCGCGACGGCGCCGATGTCCCGACGGGCCAGCTTCTTCGCGAGCTTGTCGGCCCCGTGCTTGGTGCGCACGAAGACGAGTGCGAGGCCTCGGTCGGCCTCGAGCTGCTCGATCAGGCGGTCGAGCTTCTTGTCGTGTGTGACCGCGACGAACTCGTGCTCGATGTCGCCGGCCTGGCGCTCGACGGGAAGGTCGGCGCGGAAGCGTGCCGGATCGTTCGTGTACCGGTCGGCCAGTGCCCCGACGGCGCCTTCCAGCGTCGCCGAGAACAGCATTGTCTGCCGTGCACTCGGGACGGTGCGGAGGATGCGGTCGACCTGGGGCTGGAAGCCCATGTCGAGCATCCGATCGGCCTCGTCGAGGACGAGTGCGCGGACACCTTCGAGTGAGATGAGCTTCCGCTCGAGCAAGTCGTTGAGACGACCGGGCGTGGCGATCAGGATGTGAGCCTCGCGCGCCCGCCGGGCCTGCGAGTCGACCGACTTGCCGCCGTAGACCGCGCCGACCCGAAGGCCCTTCGCAGCGGCGAGCGGCTGAATGTCGGCTGCCACCTGCGTGGCGAGCTCGCGGGTCGGGACGAGCACGAGCGCCGACGGTTTGCGGCCGCCGTTGCTTGCGCGCTCGACGAGCGGCAGTCCGAAGGCCAGCGTCTTGCCGGATCCCGTGGGCGACTGGGCCAGGATGTCGCGGCCCGCGAGCGCGTCGGGGACGACGAGCTCCTGGATCGCGAATGGTGTTGTGATCTCGTGCTTGGCGAGAGCGCGCACGAGCGGCGCGCTGACGCCAAGCGTCTGGAATGTCTGTGACATTGGGTTCGACTCCTTTTTCTGAAACAAGGTTCGAGATGCGGAAAACTCGAACGCCTGCAAAGGAGGAACGAGAAGCCAGATCTCACGGCGCCATGAGGCGTCCGTGCACACACCGTAGCAAGGGTATCGTCGCCGACCGTGGCAACCTTGCCTGCCGGAGCAGAGCTGCGTGTGCGCGGGCCGGCAACGGGTGACGCCGTGATCTGCGTCAACGGCGGCCGGAGCAAGCGCGTCGAGGGCACCTGGAGCGCTTCGCTCGAGTGGCTCGTCGAGCGCCTCGCGCCGCAATTCCCGTCCCTGCGCTTCGCCGAGGTGCGCTATCGCATCAAGTCCTGGCAACAGCTCGACTGGTGCATCGAGGATGCGCGTGAGGCAATCGCAGCCGTCGCTGCGTCCCGGACGCTGATGCTCGGCTTCTCGATGGGCGGGGCGGTCTCGGCCGCGGTCGCCGGCGAGCCCTCCGTCGTCGGCGTCCTCGGACTCGCGCCCTGGCTGCCCGAGCGCCTGTCGCTCGTGGGGCTGCGGGGAAAGCGGCTCCGGGTCGTGCACGGCCGGTTCGACCGGGCGTTCCCAGGCGTGCCCGGCGTGTCACCCGGGAGCTCGCGCCGCGGGTTCGAGCGTGCGCTCGCTGCCGGCGCCGACGGCGAGTACACGCTCCTCGCCGGCGCGGTCCACGGCGTCGCGCTGCGTGCTCCTTGGGGCGCGCCGGTGCCGCTCCCCCGGTCGCGGGGCTGGTTGCAGGTCTGCGCGGACGAGCTCGCTCGTTTCGCCGCCTGACGCGGGCGCTTCGTCACAAACCGGCGTCAACATCGTGTCGATTTCCGAACGGACACTTTCGACGCGCGCCGGCGGCGGCTACGAAGGAGGCACCTCGTCCACGTCAGATCGGAGCCGCCCATGAATCGAGTCTCAGCTCTCCTCGGTTTTGTCCTCGCCCTGCTTGCCGCACTGGCGCCGTCCGCCGTCGGCGCGTCGCCGGGAGTCGTCGTCAGCCAGGTGTACGCCGGCGGCGGCAACGCCGGCGCGACGTACGCGAACGACTTCGTCGAGCTCTTCAACCCCGGCGCCGCAAGCGTCGATCTCAGCGGTTGGACGATCCAGTACGCGAGCGCCGGCAGCACCAGCTGGTCGGCGACTCCGCTCAGCGGTTCGATCGGTGCCGGCCGTTCGTACCTCGTTCAACTCGCGTCGACCGCTGCGGTGGGTTCGGCGCTGCCGACGCCGGATGCGACGGGCACGACCAACCTCGCAGCATCGGGCGGCAAGGTCGCGCTCGTGCAGGACGCGACAGCGCTCACGTGCGGCGCCTCGCCCGGAAGCTGCGCTACTGCCACGTCGATCCGTGATCTCGTCGGCTACGGCAGCGCCGGCGATTACGAAGGCACCGGCCCTGCGCCGGCGCTGTCGAGCACGACCGCCGCACAGCGGGACGCTTCCGGGTGTACGGACTCGGGGGACAACGCGGCCGACTTCGCATCCGCAGCACCCGCACCCCGCAACTCGGTCTCGCCGGCTGTGACGTGCGCCGGCTCTTCGCCTCCGAGCGGCAGCGCCTCCCAGGGCGCGCAGGTCGACGTCGACGTGCAGTCGCTCCTGTCGATCAGCCTCGAGCGCTCGAGCCTCAGCTTCGGGCAAGTCCGGACCGGAACGGTCCCGTCGCCGCTCGCCGAGGCGGTGACCGTCACAGGCAACGTCGCAGCGGGCTACTCGCTCGACGTGCACCGGTCGGCATTCGCTCCTGCCGATCTTCCGCTCGGCATCGCGACCAGCGCGCCGACGGGTGGCCAGCTCGGGCCAGGGCTTGCGGGTGGAGCACGGGTCGCGATCCCCATCTCACCCGCGGCCGACCTCGCGGTCGGGACAACGGCGGGTCCAAGCGCCGTGACCGGCGACGTATGGCCGGCCACGCTCGGGTTCACGGCCGCGCTGCCGGCCGTGCCCGCCGGTCGGTACTCAGCGGCGGTCACCTTCACGGTCCTCAGCCGGTGAGAGGCGCCGCGACGCTTGCCGCGGCCCTGACCCTGCTCGCCCCCGCTGTGTCGGGGGCGAGCAGGCTGCCGGCGGCGCTTGCGATCGCCGCGTGGCCGGCGCGGGTCATGCTCACGACTCCCGGTCGTGCCACGATCCACGTCGAGAACCCTGGCGACGACCCGGTCGTGATCGACGCGGCGCCCGCCGGGTATCGACTCGATCTTCGCGGCCGCCCGCGGCTGCGAGCGCCCGGTGTGTTCGCCGCCTGGGTCCGGGTTCGCCCGGCTCGGGTCGCTGTTCCGGGAAGGTCGGTGGTGGCGCTGACGGTGACCGCGACGCGAGCCGCCGCGGCGCGTCCCGGCGATCACGCGCTCGTCGTCCTGCTCACTACGCGCCTGCCGACGGGACGAGCGCTGCTGGCGCACCTGCGCATCGGAGTCGTGGTCGACCTTCGCGTTCCCGGGCCGGTCGTGCGGCGAGTTGGCCGTCGGCGGCCTGCGTGTCGAACGGCATCGGCGAGAGGTGCGCTTCGAGGTGTCGGTCGCGAACCGAGGCAACGTGGACGAGTGGCTCGCACGGCGGCGACTCGAGCTCAGCCTCGTCGGGCATGGTCGGATACTCGCGCGACTGCACGGCGAACCGCGGCGACTGCTCGCCCGTACCCGCGGCCTCGTCGAGGCGCGTTACACCGGGCGACTCCGCGGCCCTGTGCAGGTCGTCGTCGGGTTGGTCGAACCACGGCCCGGTGTGCTCGTGCTTCGGCGCACCTTCCGGATCAGGCTCTGACGCGAGACAGGCTCAGGCGACCCGCGTGGTGAACCGCTTCGTCACGTGCTGAGAGCCGACCTTGACACCGAGCACCACGTCGATCGCGGAGCCCCTGGGAGCGCTTGGCGGAACGGTGAGCTTGCACGACGCACGACCTGCGCGGTAGCCGCCAACTGCCCGGACGAGGTGCGAGTCGACATGGGCGGAACAGGTGATCCTGGTCGGCCGGATCCAGGCGCCGGAGGCCGCGCGCACGACAGCGATCGACGCGACGAGCGCCTTGCCACGTTTCGGCTTGGCGGGCGCGACCTCGGCTCGACGGGTGGCGAGCTTCGTCGCTGCGCTTGCGATCGAGGTCGAGACGGAGGCGCTGTTGTTGGCGCTGTTCGTATCGGTCACCTGCGCCGAGGCGACGGACGCCTTGATCGTGTCGGCCCCGGCCGCGGTCGCGGTGAACGACACGGTGAACGAGTCCGCCGCGCCGCCCGTGACGGCGCCCGACGGATGACAGACGATCACCGAAGCGGCCGCCGAGCAGGCGCCAGGGAGACTTGCCACCGTCAGGCCGGCCGGGACGACGAGCGTCAAGCCGACGTCGTGGGCCGAGGCAGTTCCGGTGGCGGCCAGATGCGCCGTGTAGGACACCGTTTGGCCGACGGTCGCCGTGGTCGGACCGACCAGGGTGACGCCGAGGTCGAGGGTCGCCGCGACGGGCTCCGGGGCCGGAGCGGGGGGCGGCGGTGGGGGTGGGGGTGGCGGCGGCGGCCCGGCACTCGCGGTGTACGTCGCCGTGTACGTCGCGCTGCTCGCAGGGGCGGTCAGGTCGTGCGTTGCCGCACCGCCGTCCGACCAGGACGAGAAGTCGTACCCGACTCCGACGAGCGACTGCGGTGTGGGAGCGCTCATGGAGTTCAGTGAGTTCGCGATCACCGTGCGCGTGAAGGGCGTCTGCGAGCTGGACGACCCGACGGCGAGCGTCATCCCGGTCGGCACCGAGTGGAAGGTCAGCACAACAGTCTTCGGCTGCACCTCGACGCTGGTCGTCGTCGACGTGTGCTGGCTGTCGGTCGCGGTCAGTTGCAGTTCGATGAACGACGGGTAGTCGTGATCGGGGGCGTTGAAGAAGCCGCTCGCGCCGGAGAACGTCTGCACGACGTGGACGTGGCACGTGGTCGGCGTCGTGCAGTGGTGGATCAGGAGTGTCCACGAGAGTGCGGAGCCCGGGAGGGCGCCGTCCTCGGGATCGGTTGCGTGTCCGGAGAAGTCGATCCGGTCGCCGACCGCGTACGTCAGCGACGACGACGGTGAATCGATCACCGGGACAGGCGGTGCGTCGACGGGCGGGGCGGGAGCCCAGCTGACGTGCGCGGCCGCAGCCCCGGTCGACTCGTAGTACTCGACCTTTACCTGATGGGTTCCCGCGCCGAGCGCGATCGTGCCGGTCGAGGTGGATTCGGCCTGGTCCTGCCACTGGTCGATCACCGGCGTGCCGTCGACCCACAGCCTGACCCCGTCGCTCGTCGAAGCCGTGAACTTGTACGTGCCGGCGGCGAAGGTGAAGTTGCCGGCCCAGCGGGCCGAGAAGTCACTCGCGGTGATCGACGGGTCCGGGCTGCCCGATCCCCACGAATAGTCGATGCCGGATTCGCAGCGGCTGAGCGCGGGCGAGCCGGCGAGGGTCGTGTTGTTGAAGTAGTCGACGTGGAAGCTTCCGGTCGAGCACGTCGAGCTCTGGTAGCTCAGGCGATGAATCGTTCCCTCGTCGAAGTCGACGTAGAACAGGTCGCCGTTCGGCCCTGCCTCGAGGTCGACCGGATAACCGGCATCGCTGACGAACGTCTGGATGTTCGTCGGGTCGGGCAAACCGTTCGCACCCGGCATCATCGCCCAGATGCAGTTGCGTGAATGGTCGCCGAAGAAGAGGGCGCCGTTGTACGCCGCGGGGTACGCGCCGCCGGCGTAGAACGAGATGGCAGAGATCACCGAGCCGTTCGCGGTCGGGCAGTTTTCGCCCGCGACGATGTGATTGGCGTGGTTGTACGTGTAATAAGGCGACTGCACCGACGACGGCGCCGCGTAGAGGGACGTGCACGCGTTCAGGCCGGCGGCCTGGAACCCCGGCATCGGGCCGTTGCCCTCGTAACACGGCCAGCCGAAGTTGACCATGCTCGTCGTCGACGGCAGGCGGTCGATCTCCTCCCACGTGTCCTGGCCCACGTCACCGATCCAGACCTCGCCGGTGCCGGGGCGGAAGGTGAACCGGAACGGGTTCCGCATCCCGTAGGCGACGATCCGCTTCGCGTTGGCGTTGCTCGCGCCGATGTTCGGGTTGTCGCTGGCGGCGGCACCGGTGGCCGGGTCGATCCGCAGCAGGGTGCCGTCCAGCGAGACAGGTTCGCCGGCCGGACGCCGGACGCTCTGGCTGCGAAGCGAGCCGCCTTCCGCCGTCGGTGTCGACTCCGTGCCGCCGGCTCCGGCCGGCGGGTCGCCGCACGGGTTCTTCGCCGTCGGCGAGCCGCTGCCCCCGCCGGCCTGCCCGTAGTCGATGAAGGTGAAGCTGGCACCGTCGCCCGAGCTCACGTAGAGGTTGCCGTCGGGCCCGAAGTTCAGATCCCCGACCGAGTGGCTCGGGAACTGGTCGCACCAGCCGGTCGAGAGCAGCGTGGTCGACGCCGCGACCGAGTTCCCCGAGAGGGTGAGGCGCACGAGCTTCGCCTGCACTGGGCAGCCGTCGGTCGTCGGGCCGGGGGGCGACGGGCAGCCGTCGTTCCAGACCGGAGCCGATTGCCCGAGCGGTGCGTCGTAGACGTAGAACGCGTAGACGTACGGGCTCGCGGGAAAGTCTGGATCGAGCGCGAGCCCGAGGAATCCCCGGTCCCAGTAGTCGTCGGTCTCGCTGCGAAAGTCCGCGACCTGGGTCGGCGAGGAATCGCTCAGGCTGTCGAACTCCTCGAGCAGGCCGCTCTTCTCCGCTACGAAGATTCGTCCGTCGGAGGCGAACCGGACTGCGGTCGGGAACGTCAGCCCGCTGAAGGCGATCTGGTCCTGGAAGCCTGCGGGCAGCGCGGCGACGGCGGTGGCCTGTCGCGCGGCGTCGGCGGCGTTGCTGCCGAGGAAAGGCGAACGCTCGGTCCACGACACAGCCACGACGGTGAGCGCCACCGCAGCGAGCGCTGCACGGCGAAGCCACACCCTCCGTCTCTCCCGGCCTGCAACCATCTCTTCCTCTCCCTCGAAAACGACCCCCGTCGTCCCATATCTAGCTGAGGCCCGCGCTATTCGGCGCCCGACTTACGGCTTGTTTCTGCCCACATCGGTCTAGGGACCGCGTCGGACGGAGCGGCGCCGGAGTCGAACCGACCTACCGCCGGGTTACGACGGCGTACCGGTTTTGAAGACCGGTTGGGCCACCGGGCCCGTGCCACTCCAAGGCGCGCCATTCAACCAGAGCTCGAGCCGCGGCCGCCTGCGCGCCGGAGTGTGCGCACGTCGCCGCGGCGGAGCGTCAAGCCGTCTGCGTCGTATCGCTCGAGGAGGAGTTGGGCCGTCCTGCGGCCCACCCCGAGCGCGTCGCGGAAGGACGCCAGCGTGATCGGCTCGAGCGTCGCCAACGCAGCTCGACCCCGGTCGTACAGCTCGTTCGAGACGGCAAAGCCGTCACCGACCCGGCGCAGTCTCCCCTCTGCCTCGAGGAAGGCTCCGAGCCGCTGGTCCGTGAGCTTGCCGAATCCGTCCTGCGCCAGCTGCAGCTCGAGCTCGGCCGCCGCCTCGGTTTGTTCGCCGAGGCTCGCGGTTGCGCCAGGGAGGTAGAGCTTCGCGCCTCGCCGCTCGACCTCGAGCAGGTTCGCCACGTGCGGTGCCCACACCTCGGCCGGCAGCAGCTCCGCGAGCGGGAGGCCCGGATCGAGTGGGTTGGCCTGGCGCTGGGCGGCGAGCCGCTCTTTCACGTCGGCCCGGAGCTCGGCGAGCCATGCCTCCGAGAAGTAGTGCTCTCCCGCGGCGCGAACGGTGGCAAGCCCCGCTGCCAGCTCGCGTGGCTCGAGCAGGCCGCGTGCTTGCAGCTCGCGGCCGCTGATCGGTTCGTGGACGATCGCCTGGACGATTTCGGCGGGCGTGCCGCTCGCGAGCACCTCGAGTCGCGCAGGGTCGAGTCGCCTCGGCGGCGACGGGTCGAGCACCACCCCGCCGGCGACCGTCGTCTCGGTGCGCAGGATCACGTGGTCGCCGCGCGCGGCGACCACCGGCTCGGCGAGCCGCAGCTGGGCGAAGTCGCCACTGCGAACCACCCGTGCGCTGGTCGCGGTCGTGCCGACGTGGACGGTCACGGCTGCGGGGATGTCTTCGAGCGGCGCCAACTCGACGTCGAGCCGGTAGGACACCGGGTAGTGCCCGGGGGTGACGAGCGCGTCGCCGCGCCGGAGCTCGGTCCGCTCCAACCCGGGCAGGTTGACCGCGACCCGTTGGCCGGCGTCGGCGTGCTCGACCGTCGCGTCGTGCACCTGCACGCTCCGCACCCGGACGGCTCGCCCCGACGGCTCGCTGCGCAGCAGGTCGCCGGCGGCGATCGTGCCGGCCCACAGCGTCCCGGTCGCGATCGTCCCGATGCCGCGAAGCGTGAAGACGCGGTCGACATAGAGGCGTGTTGCCGCGTCAGGGCGGCGCTCCGCCACCTCGACGCGCGCGAGCGCGGCCCGTAGTTCGTCGAGACCGGCCCCGGTCTTCGCCGAGACGGCCACGACCTCACTGCCGGGCACGAGCTCGCGCGCCTCGGCGAGCGCAAGCGCCAGTGTCTCGGCGTCGACTGCATCGGCTTTCGTGACCGCGACCACGCCGCGATCGACGCCGAGCAGTCGCAGGACCGCGAGGTGCTCGAGTGTCTGGGGACGAGCTCCCTCCTGGGCGTCGACGACGAGGAGAAAGAGGTCGATCCCGGTTGCGCCGGCGATCATCGTGCGGACGAAGCGCTCGTGGCCCGGGACGTCGACGAGGGAGAGACGCCGGCCGTCCGGAAGCTCGAGCGGCGCATAGCCGAGGTCGATCGAGATGCCGCGCCGCTGTTCCTCCGGCAGGCGATCGGTGTCCTTGCCCGTCAGTGCCCGCACCAGCCAGGTCTTGCCGTGATCGATGTGGCCGGCGGTGCCGACCGTCAGCGGCATGAGCGCACCGCCGCGGCGACGGCAGCGAGCTCGTCGTCGGCGAGCGTGCGGCAGTCGAGCAGAAGCCTGCCGTCGCGAACGATCCCGATCACTGCGGGATCGCAGGCGCGGAGCTTCGGGGCGAGCACTTCGTCGACTGCGCAGGCGAACGACTCCAGCTCCGCAAGCGGGAGCGCGCCCCCGCCGACACGGCTGACCGTCTCTTCGACCTCGCCGCCGACGCTTGCCGCGAGCCGCTCGGCGCGTGCCCGGACGACGGCAGGCTCTTCCCGCAGCATTCGCAACACGGGTACCTCGCGCAACGCACGCTCAGGGTCGAGGTAGAGCAGCAGCGTTCCCTCGAGCGCGGCCAGACCGAGCTTGTCGATGCGCAGTGCCCGGTGCAGCGGATGCCTGCGGAGCCGTTCGATCAGATCCGCGCGACCGACGACGACGCCGGCCTGCGGGCCGCCCAGCAGCTTGTCGCCGCTGAAGCAGACGAGGTCGGCGCCGGCGGCGAGTGCGGCACGCGCGGTCGGCTCGTCGGCGATCTCCGTGAACGCGCCAGATCCCAGGTCGTCGAGCAGCGGAACCCCGAGTTGTCGGGCGACGACGGCCAGCTCGGTGGCGGCCGGGCGTTCGGTGAAGCCGACCACCCGGAAGTTCGACTGGTGGACGCGCAGTACGAGCGCCGTCTCCGGGCCGGCAGCGTCGAGGTAGTCGGACGCGCGGGTTCGGTTCGTCGTCCCGACCTCGACCAGACGTGCCCCCGAGCGGGCCAGCACGTCGGGGATGCGGAAGCCGTCCCCGATCTCGATCAGCTCGCCGCGGGAGACGAGCACCTCGCGGCCCTCGGCGAGGGCCGCGAGGGCCAGGAGCATCGCCGCGGCGTTGTTGTTGACGACGATCGCCGCCTCCGCCCCCGTCAACCGGCGCAGCACCCCAGCCACGTGGTCCTGCCGCGAGCCGCGGGTGCCGTCGATCAGGTCGTACTCCAGATTCGAGTAGCCGCGGGCGATCTCCGCCACCCGGTCGGCCGCCGCCGCCGGGAGTGGCGCCCGGCCCAGGTTGGTGTGCACGAGAATCCCGGTCGCGTTCAGGACGCGGCGCAGGGCCGGGCGGTGCGCCGCAGCCAGACGCTTCTGGAGACGCTCCCTGAGATCGCCGGGGTCGGTGCCCGACCTGATCTCCTCCCGTGCCGCGGCGAGCAGTTCCCGCGCCGCGTCGACCGCGAGCGCATCACCGCTCTCCCGTGCGAGTTCGTCGACCGAAGGAAGATCCCGCAGCTCCACGGCTGCCACGATAGTCCGCCGTCGTCGCTGCTTCACTGTCAGGGTGAAACGGGGGATTCTCGTCGCGGTCGCGCTTGTCGTGCTCACCGCCGTCGGGGCAACCGTTGCCCGGGCGATCCAGTACGAGGGCGCGGCGAAGCCCGGCGTCAGCGTGCTCGGCATCGACGTCGGCGGCCAGTCCCGGGCCGAGATCGAACGCGACCTTGCGGCGTGGTCGAGGCGCCCGGTGACGATCCGCGCCGGTGGGCGCTCCTACCATGTCCCGCGCGGGTGGCTCGTCTCGGTCGATGCACGCGCGACGGCGAAACGGGTGCTCAGCGCAGGCTCTCCGGTGGCTCTCGTCGTGCCGTCGCACGACGAGGTGACACCGGTGGTCGCGCGCGCCGGTGGTGCGGCCGACGTGCTGCGTGAAATCGGTCGCGCGGAGCGGCCGGCGGTCTCGGCGTCGGTCGCACTTCGGGGTGCGACCGTGGTCGTCTCACCGGCGAGGGTCGGACGTGAGCTCGATCGTGCTTCGCTGCTCGAGCTTCTCGGCGGCGACACGAGCACGATCGACGCGCCCTTCTCGGATGTGCAGCCCGCGATCCTCGATCCGGCTGCACGTAGCGCCGGCTCCACCGCCCGCGTGTTGCTCGATCGCCCGGTCCCGCTCGCCTACCACGGTGCGCGGCTCGGCTCGCTCACGCCGATCCAGCTCGCGCGGTCGCTGCGCATCAAGGCCCGCAAGCACCGCTACGCGGTCGGCTTCGATCCCGAGTCGCTCGCGCGTCTCGTTCGCCCTCGGGTCGGACGTTGGACCGCTCACGCGCACAACGCGCAGTTCGCGGTCGCCGGTGAGAGCGTGCACGTCGTGCCGTCACGCCCGGGCCGCGACGTCGTTCCGCAGCGGCTCGCCGCGACGGTGACGGCAGCCGCGCACGGCGACGGCACTGCCGAGGTCGAGCTCGGTCCGCGCGACCCCGATCTGACGACCGCCGACGCAGATGCGCTCGGGATCCGCCAGAAGCTCGTCTCGTACACGACTCAGATGGGCGAGTCGTCGTCGAACCGCATCCACAACGTGCATCTGATGGCCGACTTCATCGACGGCACCGTGATCGAGCCGGGCCACGACTTCTCGTTCAACGACGTGGTCGGCGAGCGTACTGCCGAGCGTGGCTTCCTCGAGGGCCAGGAGATCATCGGCTCGCTGGTGCTGCCCTCGATCGGCGGCGGCGTGTGCCAGACCGCGACGACGCTGTTCAACGACGCCTTCGAGCTCGGGTTGCCGATCCTCGAGCGGACGAACCACAACCTCTACCTCTCGCACTACCCGATCGGCCGTGACGCGACGGTGTCGTGGGGTGGTCCGGACTTCAAGTTCCGCAACGACCTGAAGCACGGACTGCTGATCAAGACGTCGTACACCGACTCGACGCTCACGTTCACCTTCTACGGGACCAACGAGCATCGCCGAGTCGTCGCAACGACGGGGCCGCAGGTCAACTGGACCGGCCCCTCGATGAACTACGCCGTCGACCCGCGAGCCCCGCGTGGCTCGGTCAAGGTCGTCGCAGGCACCGGCGAGCAGGGCTTCGACGTCACGGTCGGCCGGAAGGTCTACGACGCGCAGGGCAAGCTCCTGCGCAGTAACACGTTCCGCTCCCACTACATCCCCGACAGCCCGACCACCGTCTACGGCCCCGGCAGGACACCGCCCGGCCCGTACATCGTCATCCCGTCGACGATCTAGCTACTAGGCGCGGCGGCGCTGCTCGTAGTGCGCGAGCACGACGCGCACCGCGTCGTCGGGGTCGTCCGTGACGTGCAGGAGCGCGAGGTCCTCGTCGGAGATCATTCCGCCGGCGAGCAACTCGCCCTTGATCCAGTCGATCATCTCGCCCCAGTAGTCCGAGCCGAACAGGACGACCGGGAAGTTCTCGATCTTGCCGGTCTGGATCAGTGTCAGCGACTCGTACAGCTCGTCGAGCGTGCCGAACCCACCCGGGAAGATCACGAATCCTTCCGACGGACGCACGAAGCACACCTTGCGTGCGTAGAAGTGATCGAAGGTGTACGAGATGTCGAGGTACGGGTTCGCGCCCTGCTCGTGGGGCAGCTCGATGTTGAACCCGACCGACAGGCCACCGCCCTCCTGCGCGCCACGGTTCGCGGCCTCCATCACTCCGGGGCCGCCGCCGGTGACCACCGCCCAGCCCGACTCGGCGAACCTGCGCCCGACGGCGCGCGCCCACCCATAGGGCTCGCTGTCATCGTGGACACGGGCGGAGCCGAACAGGGCGACTGCCGGCCGGTCGATCTCGGCGACCTTCTCGAAGCCCGCGCGGAACTCGGCGGCGATCCGCGCGACCGACTCGTCGATGTCGGAGGTGCCGGTGTCGAGGATCCTGCGGTCGTCGGTCACGAGACGCGGCTGCGCGGCACGTGTGAGGCGATCATCCCGATCGCGAGTGCGATCGCGGTCGCCGCGTAGAGGGCGTACACGATCAGCGCTTTCGAGCCACCGCCGCCGACCCGCAGCCAGCGAGCCGACCGCCAGATCGCCCCGCCGTCGAGAATCCCGATCGGGATCAGGTTGACCAGGTTGAGGAAGAAGCCGGTGTAGCCGAGCGCCAGGAAAAGGTCGGAGCCGTTGGCCCGCCCGATCAGATAGCAGACGAGTGCCGCGACGCCGCCCAGGATCGGCCCAGCCAGCGCGATCCGCGCGGTCTGCCAGGGGTTCCCGCGTGAGTACTTCACGTACGCGCCGAGGAACGGGATGAACACGGGCAGCTTGGGGTTCAGGCCCTCGCGCTTCGCCTCGATGTAGTGGCCCAGCTCGTGCAGCAGGATCAGCAAGACGAACCCGACGGCGAACTGCCAGCGGAAGAAGAGCATGTACAGGCCGACCGCGAGGAAGATGCTGCCGAACTTGACGAGGACGAACGAGAACTTCGCCAAGGCGATCGCGCCCGCGATGATCGGGCCAAACAGGCGGCGTAACGTTCCGCGCCAGTCGCGCCCGCGTGGGTGAATCGGGTCGTACTGGCGTAGGTCGTCGTAGCTCATGAGCCTCGTCCGATCCACTCTTCGCCGCCCGAGTAGACCTCCTTCTTCCAGAGCGGCGCACGCTCCTTCAGTCGGTCGATCGCGTCCTTGCACGCGGCCAGTGCGTCGGCGCGGTGCGGCGCCGACACGGCGATCACGACCGAGGTCCCACCGATCTCGACGCGCCCGGTGCGGTGGTGGATCGCGATCGCGCAAAGCTCGTAGCTGCCCTGCAGCTCGCCTGCGATCTCCTCCATCACCTGCTCGGCCATGCCCTCGTAGGCCTCGTAGTCGAGATGAGCGACGTCGCGTCCACGTGATTCGCTACGCGTCGTGCCGGTAAACGTCGCGATCGCGCCGGCACGATCGTCGCGCACCTCGCTGATCGCCCGGTCGAGCGAGAGCTCGGCGCCGCTGAGCAGGAACGCCCCGCCCGAGACGGGTGGGATCAACGCCACCTCGTCGCCCGCCTCGAGTACCTGGTCAGGCGACGCGTAGGTCTTGTTGACGGCGTACAGCAACCCGCTCGGCTCGTCACCGAGCGAGAGCGCCGGCCAGACGTCGGCCACTGTCGCAGCGACGATCTCGCGGCGCGACCAGCCCGCCTGTTCGCGCAGGCCGGCGAAGAGCCGCACGGTGACAGTCACAGGCCCAGAGTAACCGTGGGCGGGCACACGTAGGATCCGGGCGTGGCGGCCACCGACCGACGGGAGACTGAATCGGGGATCGAGGTGAAGCCGGTCTACACCTCGAAGGACGTGCATGGCGCCGACGACCTGCCTGGCGCCTATCCGTACACGCGAGGCCCGTACCCCGACATGTATCGCGGGCGGCCCTGGACGATCCGGCAGTACGCCGGGTTCGCCTCGGCGGAGGAGTCGAACGAGCGCTACCGCTACCTCCTCGAGCGAGGCCAGACGGGGTTGTCGATCGCGTTCGACCTGCCAACGCAGCTCGGCTACGACTCGGACGACCCACGGGCGCTCGGCGAGGTCGGACGCACCGGTGTGGCGATCGACTCGCTGGCCGACATGGAGGTGCTGCTCGACGGCATCCCGCTCGGCGACGTCTCGACCTCGATGACGATCAACGCTCCGGCCGCGCTGTTGTTGCTGCTCTACGAGTTGGTGGCGGAGGAGGCGGGCATTCCGTCGACCGCACTGCGCGGAACGGTGCAGAACGACATCCTCAAGGAGTACATCGCGCGCGGTAACTACATCTTCCCCCCGCGGCCGTCGATGCGGCTGACGACCGACCTGTTCGCGTACTGCGCCGAGCGGATTCCCTCGTGGAACACGATCTCGATCTCCGGTTACCACATCCGCGAGGCCGGTTCGACCGCGGTTCAGGAGCTCGCGTTCACGCTCTCGAACGGCATCGCCTACTGCGCGGCGGCCGTCGACGCCGGGTTGTCCCCCGACGACTTCGGTGCGCGCCTGTCGTTCTTCTTCAACGCGCACAACGACTTCTTCCAGGAAGTGGCCAAGTTCCGTGCCGCGCGCAGGCTCTGGGCGCGCATCATGCGCGAGCGGTTCGGTGCGACGAACCCGAAGGCCGTCGCCCTGCGCTTCCACGCCCAGACCGGTGGGTCGACACTGACCGCGCAGCAGCCGGAGAACAACATCGTCAGGGTGGCCGTGCAGGCCCTGTCGGCGGTGTGCGGCGGCGCGCAATCGCTGCACACGAACTCGTTCGACGAGGCGCTCGCGTTGCCGACGGAGCGTGCGGCGACGATCGCGCTCCGCACCCAACAGATCCTCCAGAACGAGGCTGGAACGACAGACACTGCGGATCCGCTCGGGGGCTCGTTCTACATCGAGGCGCTCACCGACGAGCTCGAGGCTCGCGCCTGGGAGTTGATCGAGCGGGTCGACTCGCTCGGAGGCGCGGTGGAGGCGGTCGACCGAGGCTTCGTCCAGGGTGAGATCGAGAGCGCCGCGTTCCGCTGGCAGCAGGAGGTCGAGAGCGGCAGCCGGGTGATCGTGGGTGTCAACGAGTACGTGGCCGGATCGGAGGCGCCGATCGAGCTGCACGCGATCGATCCGGCCGGCGAGCAGCGACAGTGTGAGCGCACGGCGTGCGTCCGGGCCGAGCGCAGCGCGGAGGCCGCGGCTGCGGGCATCGCGGCCGTCCGTGACGCGGCTCGAGGTACGTCGAACCTGCTGCTGCCGATGCGCGACGCGCTGCGTGCACGCTGCACGATCGGCGAGATCTGCAACGTGCTCCGGGACGAGTGGGGCATGTACGACCACGAACGCGCGCCGAGCTGACCGCCGATGGTCGAGCTGGGCGAGATGACGGCGCCGCGCCCGCAGGGGCAGTGGTCGCTCGCTTGGCGGCGCCTGAAACGCGATCGGGTCGCGCTCGGCAGCGGGATCCTGCTCCTGGTGATCCTGTTCGCGGTCGGGCCTGGCGCGCGGATCTACGCAAAGGCGATCGGGCACGGACCGAACGACCTCTTCCCGTATTCGGTCAGTGTCGGGCTCCGCCCCGCCGGGCCATTCACCGTCACCTACGCCACCTCACGGGTCGCGGACGACCAGCCGTTCGCGTTCCACCACACCCCGCCGCCGGCCGGCACCCCGAAAACGCTGCTGCTGCTCGGCGCCGACAGTCAGCTCGGGCGTGATGAGTTCCTCCGCATCCTCTACGGCGGCAGAGTCTCGCTCGAGGTGGCGATCGGCGCTGCGCTGCTCGCGCTCCTGATCGGCGTCATTCTCGGCACGCTGGCCGGGTATTTCGGCGGTATCACCGACGGTGTCATCTCGCGCTTCACGGACCTCGTGATGGCGTTTCCCCTCCTGCTCTTCCTGGTGATGATCGGCAGCCTGTTCTCGTACGGGCTGACGCGCTGGACGTTCGGCGGCCTGCTCAACCAGGGCGTCTTCCAGCTGATCCTGATCATCGGCGCGTTCACCTGGTTCTACCCGGCGCGCATCGTCCGCACGCAGATCCAGTCGCTGCGCGCACGGGAGTTCGTCGAGGCTGCACAGATGGTCGGGGCGAGAGACTCGCGCATCATGCGCACGCACCTGTTGCCGCACGTCGTGCCGTCGCTCCTCGCCTACGGGACGCTGCTGGTCGCGACCAACGTGATGATCGAGGTCGGCGTCACGTTCCTCGGCGCCGGGATCAGATTGCCGACTGCGAGCTGGGGCACGCTGCTCGCCCAGACCTGGGGCTCGATCCTCAGCCCGAACCCGTACAACCCGGCGACGACGCAACCATGGCTGACGCTCTGTCCCTCGTTCGCGATCTTCGTGACGGTGTTCGCGCTCAACCAGTTCGGCGAAGGGTTGCGCGAGGCGACCGACCCGCGGGGCGTCAGGTGAGCGGCTGATGTTCGTCTACGTCGCCCGCCGGCTCGGCGTCGCCGTCGTCCTGCTCTGGATCCTCTCCGTGATCACGTTCGCGATCTACCTGAAGGTGCCCGCGGACCCCGCCGGCTTCCTCGTCGACATGCAGCATGCTTCGCCACAGCAGATCGCGAACGCCCACCATCTGCTCGGCACCGACCGGCCCGCGATCGTGCAGTACGGGAAGTACATGGGACGGCTCCTGCACGGTGACTTCGGCACGTCGTGGGCGACGATCAGCTTCTTCGGCGGATCGGCCGTCGGCTCGCCGGTCGGTCCAATGGTCTGGCGGGCCGCCCTCGTCACCGCCTCGTTGCTGATCGGCGGCTTCGTGCTGATCCTGCTCGTCGCGGTGCCGCTCGGCGTCTTCGCGGCGACGCGCCCGCGCTCGTTCGCGGACCGGTTGTCCGTCGCCCTCGGCATCGCGGCGATCTCGACGCATCCGCTCGTCGTCGGGTTGCTGTTGCAACTGTTCGTCGGCAACCGGTGGAAACTGCTGCCCGCTTCCGGGTACTGCACGGTCGCGAAGCCGTCGGCACGAGCCGTCGCGGAGGCCGCCCGTTCCGCACCGACGGGGGCGCCGCTCCCGTGCGGCGGTGCCGGCCAGTGGGCGTGGCACTTGCTGCTCCCGTGGCTGACGTTCGCGCTGTTCTTCGTCGCGCTCTACATGCGAATCGTGCGTGCGCGCATGCTCGAGGTGCTCGAGGAGCCATGGGTGAGGACCGCGCGGGCCAAGGGCGCATCGGAGGCCCGCGTCATTCGCTCGCACGCGCTGCGAAACGCGATCGCGCCGATCGTGACGATGGTCGCGATGGACGCAGGCACCGCGATCGGGGTCGCCATGTACGTCGAGACGGTCTTCGGCCTGCCGGGGCTCGGCAGGACGATGATCCGTGCGCTGGCCGGGCTGCAGGGGTACGACTTACCCGTGATTCTCGCGATCACACTCGTCTCCGCGTCGGCGATCATCGTGCTCAACCTGATCGCCGACCTGGTGCTGCTGGCGATCGACCCGACAGTCGCGAGACGCTCTCTGACCGGCGCGTCCCGGTTCTCCGGACGTGCCGTGTGAAGATCCTGATCGTCTCGCAGATGTATCCGGGACCGGCCGATCCCGACCTCGGCCCGTTCGTCGCTCAGCAGGAGCGGGCACTTCGCGAGCGCGGCCACGAGGTCTCGCTCGCCGTCCTCGACCGCCGCGCCGGCGGGAAGGCGCGCTTCCTCGAGTTGCGGCGGCGTGTGCGGGCAGCGGCCACGCCGGACGTCGTGTGGGCGCACTTCCTGGTGCCGTCCGGGCTGTTCGCGGCGGAGGTCGATGCACCGCTCGTCGTCACCGCCCACGGCCGCGACGTGCGAAACGTCGGTGCCGTTCCGGGCGTCGCCCGGCTGACGCGGCGAGTCGTGCAGCGTGCCGAGACCGTGATCGCGGTCTCCGACTATCTGCGGCGTGAGCTCGAGGAGCGCCTGCCGGAGGCGCGCGGGAAGACCGCGGTGATCGACTCGGGCGTCGACCTCGAGCGGTTCGACGGAGTCGCCCCGGCCGCGGCGCTCGAGCACCCCGCCTTCGTCCATGTCGGCTCGCTGACGAATCGCAAGAACGTCGTCCGGCTTGCCGATGCCTTCGCGCAGTTCGGCCAGGGCTCGTTGACGTTCGTCGGCGACGGCCCGCTGCGAACGAGACTCGAGGGACGCGAACGCGTGCGCGTCGTCGGCCGGGTGCCGCACGACCAGATCCCGGGCTGGCTGAGCGCTGCCGACGTCGTGTGCGGACCGGCGTTGATCGAGCCGTTCGGGCAGGCGCTGCTCGAGGCGCTGGCGTGCAGCCGTAGCGTGGTCGCGACTCGCATCGGAGGCCCCCCGGAGTTCGTGACGCCCGATGCCGGTGTGCTCGTCGATCCACTCGATCAGGCCGAGTTGGCGCGCGCCCTCGAGGTGGCGGCGTCGCTGCCGTCGCCGAACCCCGCCGCGCGCAGCGCGGCAGAGCCGCACGATCTCAAGACGCAGGCGGCTCGGGTGGAGGAGGTTCTCCTGCGAGCCGTTCGAGGTCGGCGAGCCTGACCTCGACGAGCGGCCGGATCGACTCGGCGAGCCCGTGCTCCGTCGCGAGCGCCAGCGCCTGCTCGTAGCTCGCACGGATCTTCAGCGGCGAAACGCCCTGCTTGAGACGGTTGTCGCCGGTGACCAGCAAATCGTGGATCTTCTGGCGCACGTCGTCGTCGGTCACGCGCATAAGCTAGTCCGCGATGGCGCCGAGGTCGAGGTCGAGGAAGCTGAAAGTGGTGATCGCCGACGATCACCGCATGTTCGCGGAGGCGCTGACCGCGATCCTCTCGACCGATGCGCGGATCAATGTGGTCGCGCAGGCCGGAGACGGACGCGAAGCGGTCGAGCTGGCACGCGAGCTTCGCCCGGACGTGGTCGTGATGGACGTCGCGATGCCCGTGATGGACGGCATCGATGCGACTCGAACGATCCGTGCGGAGCTGCCCGACACGGCCGTCGTGGTCGTGACGGGCTCTGCCGCGACCAGCGACGTCTCGCGAGCCCGCGCCGCGGGCGCGTCGGCGTATGTGACCAAGGATCAGATCGCCGAGGATCTCGTGCATGCGATCCTCGAGGCCGGAGGACGCTAGCGCGGGCGGGCTACAATCCCGCCGCATGCTGCCGTTCTTCGCCGTTGTCCACGTCTTGCTCTCCGCGGCCCTCGTCGGGCTGATCCTGATGCACTCGGGCCGCGACTCGGGGCTCGCCGGCATGGGGTTCACCCCGCAGTCGCAGGGAGGCACGCACATCGTCGAGCGCAACCTCACGCGCCTGACGCTCCTGGTCGCGGTGCTGTTCTTCCTGAACACCGTGCTGCTCTTCCGGCTCCTCCAGTAGACGCGCCTTAGACTCAGGAGCGTGCAGCTGGCGCGGCTCCATCACGTCACGTGCGTGTGCTCGGATGCGCAGCGGACGCTCGACTTCTACCGCGGCGAGCTGGGCTTCACGCTCGTCAAGAAGACGGTCAACTTCGACGACCCGCACAGCTATCACCTCTACTTCGGCGACACCGCCGGTGCGCCCGGGACGCTGCTCACCTTCTTCGAGTGGCCGCGCGCCGAAGCGGGACGGATCGGGCGCGGCACGCTCGACTGGCTCGGTCTTGCCACCCCCGCCGTCACGGCGCCGGCCGAGCTCGTCGATCCCGACGGCTTGAGGCTCCGGCTCGAGCCCGCCGCCGAGCCCGCCCTGCACGCTGTTGCCGTCGTCGGCAACCCGGATCTGTACGCCGGCCTGTTCGAGCCGGATCGACAGCTCCTCTTCGGAGATCCGCTCGAGGAGCCGGCGCTGGTCGGGCCGGGGACGACGCACCATGTCGCCTGGCGGGCCGACGACGATGCACAGCTTCAGGAATGGCAGGAGCGGCTGACCGGCCTCGGCCTCCGCCCGACGCCCGTGCAGGACCGCAAGTACTTCCACTCGGTCTATTTCCGCATGCCGGACGGGATGCTGATCGAGATCGCAACCGACGCGCCGGGGTTCATGGTCGACGAGCCGCGCGAGTCGCTCGGCACGTCGCTCGCGTTGCCGGACTGGCTCGAGCCGGAGCGGGCGACGCTCGAACGGGAGCTCACACCGATCGAGTGACGAACGGCGCGCGGCTACACTGGGCGCGCTCTCAGGCGCTGGTGGCGGAATTGGTAGACGCGCTAGGTTGAGGGCCTAGTGGCCGCAAGGCCGTGGAGGTTCAAGTCCTCTCCAGCGCATCGAGCCGACCCTGCAACGAGCGGGGCGGCTTGCCTTCCGTCGGCCGGGTTGACGGCGTCCGCAGGAGTCTCTACCCTGACGGCGAACACACGTTCGTCCCCGACGTCGAGATTCGGAGGAACCATCCGGTGCTCACCGCCCGCCAACAGGAGATCTGGAACTACCTGGTCGAATACGTCGACCGGCACGGCTATCCGCCGACCGTTCGCGAGATCGGCGAGCACGTCGGGCTCGCCTCGCCGTCGACCGTCCACGCTCACCTGGCCAATCTCGAGCGAGCGGGGCTGCTCCATCGCGACCCGACGAAGCCGCGCGCGCTCGAGCTGATCGGCCGCGAGCGGCGCGAGCCGGAGCAGTCCGACGAGCGCGTCGTCGCCCATCTGCCGCTGCTCGGGCAGATCGCCGCCGGTGGCCCGACCCTCGCCGAGCAGGACATCGAGGAGTACCTCCCGATGCCCGCGTCGACGAAGGGCGACTTCCTGCTCCGCGTCAAGGGCGAGTCGATGATCGACGCCGGGATCCTCGACGGCGATCTCGTGATCGTCCAGCGGGCGCAGGACGCACGGAACGGCGAGATCGTCGTGGCGCTCGCGGGTGACGACGAGTCGACCGACGAGGCGACGGTGAAGACCTTCTACCGCGAAGGCAAGCGAATCCGCTTGCAACCCGAGAACGCGTCGCTCGAGCCGATCTACGCGCGCCACGTCCAGATCCTCGGCCGCGTCGTCGGGGTGTTCCGGGAGCTCTAGGACTCGTCAGATGACGATCGCCTCGCTGCACCGGACGCTCGACCAGGAGCTCGTCGCCCTGCTTCGCGGCGCCTCGCTCGAGTGTCTCGTCTGCGGAGAGTTCGTCATGCATGCCCAGGCGGAGGTGTTCTGTCCGGAGTGCGGCAGCCAACTCGGCGACGAACAGGCACTCGTTGCCGGGCTAGAATCGTCGCTGCAGGCCGGGTGACCGCGGTGCGTCGTTTCGACGGCGCCTCGAGGAAAGTCCGGACACCGTAGGGCAGGACGCTGGCGCAAGGCCAGGCGGCGAAAGCCGACGGAAAGTGGAACAGAAAAGACACCGCCGTCGGCGTCCCTCGGGGCGACGGCGGTAAGGGTGAAAAGGTGGGGTAAGAGCCCACCAGCGTCGCGGCGACGCGGCGGCTAGCTAAACCCCGTCCGGTGCAAGGCGAACAGGGCCCGCAGACGCTGCCCGCCGAGGGCCCGGGTAGCTGCAAAGAGGGATGGTCACCCTCGACAGAATCCGGCTTACAGGCCTGCTAACGGAAAAGCCCTGGCAACGGGGCTTTTCCTATTGTCGGACGACGGTCACGAGCTCGAGGCTGGCGTGCCTCACGGAGCAGGCGTTCAGGGCATGGCCAGTTGTCTGTGCATGGCGTATGCTCGCGCCGTGTTCGGCGTCGTGACCCGTGTCAAGGCGGTGAAGAACTCGCACGCAGTCGCTCGTGCGGCTGAACCTCGAACTGGCGAAGCTCGAGGGAAAGCAGAAAGCGACGGCGGTCGGGATCGCAGGAGGTCTCGCGGCCGTTGCCGCCCTTCTGCTCGTCTACGCATCGGCTTTGCCTTCGCCGCGATCGCAGCCGCGCTCAGCGAGACCCTCTCGCTCTGGCTGTCGCTGCTCATCGTGGCTGGGCTCCTCGTTCTCGTTGCGGCGATCGCCGGGTTCCTGGCGATGCGTTACGTCCGCAAAGCCTCGCCTCCGAAACCGTCGCAGGCGCTCGAGGAGGCAGACCGCACGCTCGAGACGCTGAAGGCCCATGTCTGAGAGCCGCGGCACCGAGCAGATCCGCACGGAGATCGCCGCCGAGCGCCAACGTCTCGACGCCGATCTCAACGCGCTGCAGGCCGAGGTCCGCTCGCTCGTGCCAGTGGTCGCAGCCGGCCTCGCCGTGGTGGCGCTCGTGACGTTTCGCAAGAGCGCGGGAGCCGGCCTCCGGATGATCCGGAGGCTCATCTGACAGGCCGAGGGCCGCTGCTCCGCATCGCGAGGTTCTCTAGTCGCTCCCGAGCAACTGCTGGCACACGGTGTCGGCGCACCAGCGCTCGTACTGCTCGGGTGACCAGCCCAGCCTGCCGACGAGCAGCTGCCAGACGTCGGGGTTGTTGACCGCCCAGACGATGTCCGCCGCCCTGCCGGCGTCCAGTCCGGGCCTGAGGACGCCCTTCTCGGCCACGCTGTCCACGATCGCGCGTTGATTCGCGTGGTACTCGCGCTGGATCCGTTCCCAGAGCGCGTCGATCTCCGGGTCGGTCGGCGCCGCTGCGCGAATCACCTCGAGCACCGTGCCGAGACGGACCTTGCCGAGTCGCGAGTTGGCGGCGTTCAGGCGCAGCTGCCGCTCGGGGTCGGGCTCGTCGAGCACGGCGCGGTACCACGCTTGCTCCGAGATGGGGACAGCGCCCTCATCACCGCGCAGCAAGAGATTCCAGAGGCCTTGCAGCACGCCCGCTTTCGTCTCGAACGCGACGTAGACGGTCTTCAAGGCGACGCCGGCCTCGCCGGCCAGCTCGGTCATCGTCGTCCCGGCATAGCCCCGTCTTGCGAACAGCCGGTGCGCCGCATCGAGGATCTCGCGCCGCGTCGCGGCCGCCTGCTCGCGGCGGCGCGGCGACTCGTAGCGGCGCGTGCGCTTGACAGGTTCGCTCATTTCAGTATTCTACCACTCACTTCATTACACTTATAGTGCAACCAAATAGGGAGGTTGGGTTGTGAACGCTGGGGGAATGATCGACCTGGAGGAGCGCCGCGGTCGAAGTCACCGCATGTGGGAGTCCGTGGCAGGCGGCTGGGACGAGCACGCAGAGTTCGTGGCGGCGCGAGGCGCGGCCCTCACGGAGCAGCTGCTCTCACTCGCAGCACCGGGGCCAGGCGAGCGGGTCCTGGAGCTCGCGTGCGGAGCCGGCGACGTCGGCATCGCGGCGGCGGCGCGAGTCGGTGAGACCGGGGAGGTCGTTCTCTCCGACGTCGCTCCCGCGATGGTCGCGATCGCTGCGGCACGGGTCGCCGAGCTCGGGCTCCGCAACGTCAGCACGCGCGTGGTCGACCTGGAGGAGATCGACGAGCCGGACGCGTCCTATGACGTCGCCGTCTGCCGTGAGGGGCTGATGCTCGTCGTCGACCCGGCCCGCGCCGCGCGCGAGCTGCGCCGGGTGCTGCGGCCCGGGGGACGGCTGGCGATCTCGGTCTGGGGGCCGCGCGAGCGCAATCCGTGGCTCGGCGTCGTCTTCGACGCGGTGAGTGCGGAGCTCGGCACGCCCGTGCCTCCGCCGGGCGTTCCCGGGCCGTTCTCGCTCGACGATGCCGGGCGACTCGAAGCGCTCCTCGCCGACGCCGGCTTCAGTGCCGTCGACGTCCGGGAAGCCTCGACGCCCTACCGGGCGGCATCGGTCGAGGAGTGGTGGGATCGCACCGCCGCGCTGGCGGGCCCGTTGGCCCAGAGGCTTGCGACGCTCCCTGAGCCGGCCGCGCAGGCGCTGCGTGAGCGAGCGCGCATTGCGATCGGCGGCTACGCCACGCCGACAGGCCTGGAGATCCCGGGCGTGTCGCTGGTCGCGGCTGCGATTCGGAGCTAGAGCCGAGCCCGCAGGGCTACCCTCAGCCGTGTGACCGCGTCAGTTCTCGTCGTCGACGACGACGGGTCGATCCGCCGCATGCTCGAGCGCACGCTCGCGGCGGACGGCTACGTCGTCGCCGGCGCCGACGACGGGGGCGCGGCGTTGGCGGCGCTCGAGCGATCGGTCCCTGATCTGCTCGTCCTCGACGTCGGCCTGCCCGGTCTGGACGGGCTC
>CAWJZZ010000014.1:0-265480 GCA_963847475.1 uncultured Actinomycetes bacterium
CCTCGGCACGCCGGAGCATCGCACCGGCCGCCGTGCAAGCTGTCGCCACGCGCACCACCGGCGCAGTGCTGCGCGCGACAGCCGCCTGGGTGCCGCTGACCGTCTCGGGGCGGGTCACTGCAGCCGATCTGAGCGCGGCTTCGCCGCCGTTCCGCGTCGACACCACGCCTCCGGCGCCGAGCTACCGGCTCCGGCCATCGCTCCTTGGCGCGCTGCTCGACGGCGCGGGCGCAATCCTCGTCATCTGCGCCGCCGGTCTGGCAGCGGCGGCTCTGCTGCGCGCACGGCGGCCACGCGGCTCGGCGCAAACCGATGAGTTGACCCACGCGCTCTCCCTCGCACGCGACGCGCGCACCCGAGCGGAGCCCGACCGGCGCGCCGCCGTCGGTCATCTCGCGCGCCTCCTGGCTCGTCGCGGTACCGACCTCGCGCCTGCCGCCGACGACCTCGCGTGGTCACGCCCGGCGCCGACGCCCGACTCACTGACCGAGCTCGTCGAAGGCGTCGAGCGGGAGCGTCCGGCGTGAGCTCGATCCCGCTTGCCGACGCTCCGCGCCTTGCAGGTGCCGCCCGTCGCACGACCGTGGTGCGAACAGCGCTTGCACTCGTCGTGCTCGGTTCCGTGCTCTTGGCGTTGCAACATTCGCGCCACCCGAACACCCACGCGCTGGTGCCGCTCGCAGGCAAGGGCGACACGATCGTCGTCCTCGATCTGTCCGCGAGCATCTCGACCGACACCTATTCGCAGATCGGGGCAACACTCTCGGGGCTCGCGCGGAGCAACGGCAAGCTCGGGTTGATCCTCTTCTCCGACCAGGCGTACGAGGCCCTGCCACAGGGCACGCCTGCGTCGGATCTCACGCCACTCGTGCGGTTGTTCACCCTGCCCCGTGTGCCACAGGCCGGGTTCGCGCCGACGCTTCCGCCAAATCCGTGGACGGCGTCCTTCAGCGGCGGCACGAAGATCTCCGCCGGACTGACGCTCGCGCACACGCTGGCGGTCGCCTCGGGCGGCCCGCGCCCGACCGTGGTCCTGATCAGCGACCTCAGCGACGACCCACGTGACCTGACACGCCTGGCGTCGATCTTGCTCGCCTACCGGCGCGACGGCGTCCCCGTCCGCATCGTCGGGCTCAATCCGGCGCCCGCAGACGTGGCGCTGTTCCGTCGCTCGCTCCCGCCGGCGACCACGATGGTGCAGGCGCCCACGCCCGGTGTTGGAACGCCGGTCACCCACACGCAGTTCCCGTGGGTGCTCGCCCTGTGCGTGCTCGTCGCCTGCGCGGCGCTGGCCGCGGTGGAAGCCTGGGCGCCGCCGCTCGAATGGGGGAGCCGGTGACGGCCAAGCTGCTTGCCGCAGCTGGGTTGCTCGCGCTCGCGGTGCTCGCGTTCCTGCTCGCTGCTGACGCGCGCTCGTGGGACTCGTCGCTGAACGGAGGCGACGTCGTATACGCCGACTCGCCGGCCGCCGCGACTTGGAACCCGCACACGCACGTTGGCGGTCTGGCCGGCTCTCTGCTCGGAACGAGCGACGACCTGTCGCTCCGCCGCGCGCTCCGCCTCTACCAACTCGCCGCCGCGACCCACCTCAGGCTCGACAACGCAACCCAGGTTCAAACGACGCGCGCCGCTGCGCAGGACGCGCTCGCCGCCTCCGCGGCGAAGGGCGACAGTTCGAGCGCCGCACAGGCGCGGACGCTGCTCGGTGTGCTGACGTTCGGAGCGAGCGCTGCCGGCGGCGGGCAGGACCAGCTCGACAGCGCGATCGCGGATCTCACCGACGCGATCCGGGCGGACGACCGGAGCAGCGACGCGAAGTTCGACCTCGAGCTCTTGTTGCGACTCTCCGCCGCAAAGGGCACCCGGCCGGGGCAGGGGCTCGGCGGGGCGACAGGCCGCGGCGGCCACCGCGGTGCGGGCGGCGGCACGCCCGGCAAGGGGTACTGACCGTTGGTGGGAGTGTCACTGACGCTGCTCACGCCACGTGCGGCAGTCGTCGGCATCGTGGGCGTGGTCGCGATCGCCGCCACCGTCGCCGGGCGGCGACGCGCCGAGGTGGTCCGGCGAACCTTGCGGCTGCCGCCGCCGGAGCCAGGCTGGGCGCGCGCGCGCCTGGCACTCGTGGTCGCCTTCGTCGCGCTGCTGACGCTGACCGCCATGCAGCCGGCAGTGAGCCGCGACCGTCACCTCAGGGTCCGCCGCGATGCACAGGTCCTGTTCGTGCTCGACGTGTCACGCTCGATGGCGGCGTCCGCCAAGCTCCATTCGCCGACGCGGCTCGACCGCGCAGCTGCCGCCGCGGAGCAGCTGCGCGCAGCCATGCCGACAGTTGCCGCCGGCGTCGCCGGCCTGACCGACCGTGTGCTGCCGTACCTGTTGCCCGTGCCGGGGCGTGCTGGATTCACCCAAGTGGTCCGCGACGGAGTCGCGATCGAGAACCCGCCACCCCAGGCGAGCGCTGTCCGGGCGACGTCATACGACGCCCTGCAGCAGATCCCCGAAGGCGGATTCTTCGACCCGCGCGCCCGCTCTCGCATCGTGGTCGTCCTCACCGATGGCGAGACCAACCCGGTGCAGACGGCCGACGTGGCAACCGCGTTCGCCAGACATCCGGGCTACCACGTGGTGTTCGTCCGGTTCTGGCGCCCCGACGAGGCGATCTACGACGCCGACGGCCAGGCCGAGTCGGCCTACCGGCCCGATCCGTCGGGGGCGGCGTCGCTCGACGCGCTGGCGTCTGCACTCGGCGGCCAGGCGTACGGCGAGAACGATCTTGGTCGCGCAAGGCGCACGTTGCAACGGCTCGTCGGCCACGGCCCCACTGCCGACTCAGGCGCCACGGTTCGCACGCAGACACCCCTTGCCCCCTACACGGCCGGCCTGGCGCTGATCGCGGCCGCCGGGCTGATTCTTTTGTCCGGAGCGTTTCCGAGCGTACGATGGTTGATCCGGTGATCTCGCGGCGTCCCCCGATTTCCGTGATCGCGATCGTTCTCGCTGCGGTCGCAGCCTGCGTGCTCCTCACGTCGGCGGCGGCGCGCCCCTCGGCCGGGGCCGACGTGGGCTGGCTCGGCTTCGGCAACACGCCCGACGAGGTGCGGCACTCGCCTCTCACCGAGATCACGCAGGACAACGTGAGCAAGCTGGGCCGTCTGTTCACCGTCGACTTCCATGCGATCGACGCAAGCGTCAGACGCGGGGAGCAGTCGTTCCCGGTCGAGTCGAACGGGACGCTGTACGTGACCACGAACGACGACAGCGTCTTCGCCTTGAACGCCACGACGGGAGCGGTGAAGTGGCGCTGGACGCCGGACAACATCGCCGTCTTCCGGAACTTCGGGATCGTCGCGAACCGCGGTGTCGCGCTGTGCGACGGGCACGTGTTCGTCTTGACGCTCGACATGACGATCGCATCGCTCGATGCGGCGACCGGCAAGCTCGAGCGCCGCGTGCCGATCGCGGAGGCGGTGCCCGGCGCTTCGTCGAGCTACGGCTACTCCGAGACGAGTGCGCCGATCTGTGCCAACCATCGCCTCGTGATCGGGGCCGCCGGCTCCGAGTACGGCGTGCGCGGCTTCGTGATGGCGTACCACACCGATCTCACACCGGCCTGGCCGAACCCGTTCTGGACGATCCCGCCGGCCGGAACCCAGTGGCGTCACTACGGGACGCTCGTCGGCGGCGGCGTCGTCTGGACGCCGACGACGATCGACACGACGACGAACACGCTCTACTTCGGCACCGGCTCAGCCACCCCGCTCTACTTCCCGTCGATTCGGCCCGGCTCGAACCCGCGCGCCGACTCGCTCGTTGCCGTCGACCTGGCGAGCGGCCGGCTCAAGTGGTGGCAGCAGCAGATGGCACACAACGAGTGGTCGTACGACACTGCGCAGCCGCCGATGGTCTACAACGCGACGACCGGCGGCAAGAAGACACGCGTCGTCTCCGTTGCGACCATGGAAGGGGTCTGGTTCGCGTACGACGCAGCGACCGGGCGGCCGATCTACCAGCGCGTGAAGGTGATCGACCGGACCGAGCACCCGACGTTGCAACCGGGCCGGGCAGTCACGGTCTTCCCGTCCTCGCTCGGCGGCGTGAACTACTCGCCTGCGTCGTTCGACCCTGCGACGAACTACGTGTTCAACGGTGCGGCGGAGACCGCCGCGGTCGAGGTGCAGGCGGCGCTGACTCCGACGGAGAAGCGCCGCAAGTTCCTCCTCGGCGATGTGTTCCTCGGCCTGCAGAACGGCAACTTCGGCACGGTGCTGCCGGGATGGCACGACCACGGCTCGATCAGCGCGATCGACATCCGGACGGGCCGGCGCGTCTGGAAGTTCACGACACCGGAGCCCGAGCGCGGCGGAGTGACGACGACGGCAAGCGGTCTCGGCTTCGCAGGCGGCGGCGACGGGGTCTTCCGCGCGTTCGATCTGAAGACCGGCAAGGTGCTCTGGACCTTCCAGACGGGACACCAGATCGCGGCCGGCGCCTCGATCTACTCCGTCAACGGCACGGAGTACATCGCGATCACGTCGGGCGGCACGCCCACCTCTTCGGGCGGAGGGATTGCGAGTGAGTTGCAGATCTTCACCCTCGGGGCGTCCCAGAAGCAATCGCCGCCGCCGGTCCTGCCGCTGACGCGCGCCGACTCGGCCGCACCTGCCACCGGAGCCGTCGTTGCCGCGACACAGTCCGCAAGCGTGCAGGCGCGGACGGTCGCATCCGCGCACCGTGAGAGCCGGAGCGCCGCCGGATCGGGCGCACGAATCGCCACCCAGGCTCCGATCGCCGTTCAGCCGTGGGACGCCAACTCCTCGAACGTCCAGACCATGTCCGGGCGTCTCCTGTTGAAGGGCGCCGCGGTCGCCCACGCCCGGATCAGCGTCGACGGGTACGTCGTGCGGCGCGCCACGGACGCCTCCGGCGCCTTCCGCTACGACGCCGACCGGACAGTGGCACGCAAACACCAGATTCGCGTGGCCGGGCTTGGGGCCGCGACCGTCAGCGGACGCCCCCTCACGGATGCGCAGCGCTCCGCCTTGCTCGGCGCGTCGGGCAGCTTCAGCGTCGGCTACCGCATCGACGGTCTGCGCGCGACCAAGCGGAGTGACGGGACGATCGCGATCACCGGGCGGGTGCACGACACTGCCGGGACCGCGCCGCCGCCGGTCGCGCTCCAGACCTACCAACTGACCGGCACGATCACCGATGCAAGCGGGAATCCGGTCTCGAATGCGGTCGTGATCACGCGCACCCAGGACCGCGACTTCTGGACGTTCTCGTCGGCGTCCGACCAGAACGGCCACTACTCGTCGTTCTTCGCCGCGTCTGACGAGACGTCGGCCGATCCCGTGCCGTTGAGTGTGGGCGTCGCCTACGGCGGGACGTCCTACGGCGGAACGCTCGGGACGATCACCCCGTTCGATCGGCTCCACTCCTCCTCGATGAACATCCAGCTCGGAAGCGGTGCCAAGTACACGATCAGCAAGCCGACGTCCTACCCGGGGGCCGTCTACCAGGGCCTGGTCGTCGGCGTCTCGGGGCCCGGCGGCGTGATCAAGCCGGTCTCGAACCGCTGGCCCGACGCGCAGGGTCGCTTCACGATCGTGCTGCCGGCATCAACGAGCGGCAAGGTCGTTCGCTTCTGGGAAAACCAGCGTCAGTTCTTCACACGGTTGCCGGCCGTTGCGGGCGGGCCGGTCGACCTGAGCACCTGGCCGACGCAGCTCGGATCCGCTGCACCTGCCGGACTCGCATCGCTGCGGCTGCCGTAGGAGTCGGCCGGTAGGCGGGCCGCGAGCCGGCCGGAGCCGATCGCAGCCCGCCTAGCGACCGGCGAGCTACGAGACGGTGAACGAGCCCTTCATGAACGACGCGTGCGGATCGCACACGTACGTGTACTTCCCCTTCTTCAGCGTCACCTTCCAGGTGAAGGTGCCCTTCTGCGGGACGGTCGTCGACTTGCTGACGCCGGGCCCCTTGAGGCGGAAGTTGTGGATGCTCGACTTGTCGGCGATCTTGATCACATAGCTACCGGCCGTGAGCTTCGTGACCTTCGCTCCGCCCTTGGTGAGCGTGATCGTGAAGCCGGGGCCGACCGTGCCGTTCAGTGTGGGTGTCGCCGCGATCGCCGACGGCACCAACAGCGCCGCTGTGATCGCTGCGAGAGCAACGAGCTTCATGTATCTCCTCGGTCTAGGGATTTCGCGCGGCCAGGGTAGCCGCCGACCCGAAGCGTCGAGTCGGGCTCCTCGGGTACCACTGTGGTCGTGATGCGCGACACACCACACGTGCGCGGGGGCTTGCTCGTCCGTGTTCCCGTGCTGCTGGTGGGACTCTCGCTGTTCGCGGCCGGGATCGTCGCACTGCTCGAATCGCAGCTCGGGCTCTCGCCGTGGGACGTGCTCCATCAGGGGATCAGCCAGCACTCCTCGCTCTCGTTCGGCGAGGCAAACGTCGTCGTCAGTGCCGTGGTGCTGGCGATCGCCTGGGTGCTCGGCGCGCGGATCGGCTTCGGCACCGTGGCGAACGCGCTGCTCGTGGGCACGCTGGTCCAGCTCTTGATGTCGGTCGGTTTCGTCGACGGGCTGAGCGACGACCCACTCGGCGTGCGCATCGCACTGCTCGCGGCCGGGATCGGGCTGATGGGCGTCGGGACGGCGCTCTACCTCGGCGCCGGCCTCGGCGCCGGGCCGCGCGACTCGCTGATGGTCGTCGGCGCGCAGCGGACCCACATTCGGATCGGCGTGGTTCGCGCCGTGCTCGAACTGTCGGTGCTCGGACTCGGAATCGCGCTCGGCGGCACCTTCGGCGTCGGCACGATCGTGTACGCAATCGGCATCGGCCCCTCGGTCGAGCTCTCGTTCTGGCTGCTCGCCCGCTCACCGCTCGGCCGCGAGCTCGACACCGCGGTTCCGGTTCAGGCAGCTCCGGTTTCGGCGGTGTAGAGCGGCCCGTCGAAGCGCCCGATGACTGCGGGGCGCAGCTCGCTCGTCGCGGTGAGCTCGTAGAGGTGGCTCGAACCGCCGAGCACGCCCGCCCCGACGTACTCGTTGAAGTCGCGCACGAGCCGCCGGACGAGGAAGCCCATCTCGGTGAGCGACTGCTGCACGCGGAACGAGACGCCTGGGCGCTTCGAGCCGAACGAGAAGAGGACGGTCCCACCCTCGCCCGCAAGCGCGTCGGCCGCACGGGAGAGGAAGAGCCGTGCGCCGGCGAGCGTGTAGGGCGGGTCGAGGAGCACCGAGTCGAAGCCGGCGACGAGATGAGCCGGGAGTGGGTCTCGCAGGTCGTGCCGCACGACGGTCGCCGGAAACGGCGCATTGCGCAAGTGGCGCTGGGCGAACGCAACGACCCTCGGATCGACGTCGAGCACGGTCAGCCCGCGAATCGTTCCGGTTGAACCGAGCCGGCGGACGACCGCGGCGAGTGTCGTCGCCGTCAGATCGTCGTCGCCGAGCAGCAGGATCCGCCGGCCGACGAGGGCGTCCGCCTCGTGCAGCGCGAGCACCCGCAGGAGCTTCGTATCGAACGTGCAGTGGCACTGGTCGAGCTCGGGCGCTGCGGCGGGAGCGCTCGCCGCGAGCTTCTCCACCTCCCGAGCAGCCGGCCTGAGCGAAGCTGGAGCGACGAGCCCACGGCCGCCGCACGCGGCACAGGTTCCAGTCCCGCCAAGACCGAGGCCGCTGCCGCCGAACAGACGCCTCCCCTCGGGCGTCAACTGGGCGGGCCGCGCTGCGGCGACGATGCCGCGCCGGCGTAACTCGCCGCAGATCGCCGCGACGAGCGGGACCGGTAGCTCGGCAGTGCGACTGATCCGCCGCGTCGCCACCGGCTCGAGCCGAGCCAGGACCGAGAGCACGTTCCGCACGCCGGCCTCGCCCTCGACGAGGCCGACAGCGGCAGCGACCTCGGCGACGAGCTGCTGCTCAGGCAACGGCACGCGGGATGAAGGTGAGGTCGGCGTGGTCGACGTCGAGGCGTTCGCAGATCACCCGCATCACCTCGTCGGCCCGGACGTCGCCGTACGAGAGCAGGTCGACGTTCGCGAGGGCGAACTCCGGCCACGTATGGATGCTGAGGTGGGACTGGGCGAGCACGAGCACGCCGGTCACGGCGTCGTTCGGAAAGACGCAAAAGCGCTCTCCGAGCACGGTCGCCCCGCCCGCCGAGGCACCGGCGCGCAGTGTTTCCTTCAGACCGTCGGCGTCTGTGAGCACCGACGGGTGACGCACCCACGCATCGAGGGCGTGCAGGCGCATCGTGTGGTAACCAGGGTCGGGCAACGAAGCTCCTTCGTCGAGAGAAAAGGTCGCGAAGCGACGCCTGTCTCGTGACGGCAGAGCGAGCTTTGAGGTTACGAGCTGCCGGCCGGCGAGGTCAGGCGACGCCGAGGAAGAGGGCAGAACTCACAGTCATGTTGGCACCCCTCCTTCGTCGACAGCCATGCCACGGTAGCCGCGGTCCGCGCCGCACGTCAAGCGGCTAGCGTCCCGCCCATGGGAATCGTCGTGGTCGACGCGCCGACACTCGGCGAAGGGTGGCTGCAAACGTGTCAGGCGATCCTCGAGCGCGGTCGACTCGAACGCTACGACGGCCAAGTCACGCGCGAGCTCGCGCTGCTCACCCTGACGGTCGAGCAGCCTGCGGCCGACGACCCGCTGATCGCGCAGCTCGGCGACCCCGAGTGGCTCGCGTGGATGCACGACAACTTCTTCGTCGAGAAGGACGTGCCCGAGCTCGGCGACGCGAAGAGCTACGCAGTTCGCCTGTTCAACTACGCCGGCACCGGCCGCGACCAGATCCGGTGGGTCGTCGAACGCTTGCGCGGTGACCCCGAGAGCAGATCAGCGAGCGTGACGACCTTCCAGCCGCTGACCGACACCGCCTACATCCCGTGTGTCAGCCTGCTCGACTTCTGGATCCCGGACGGCGCAGTCGAGCTGGTCGTCTACGCGCACAGTCTCGATTTCGGGAAGAAGGCGTACGGGAACCTCGTCGAGCTGGCTCGTCTGCTGGAACACGTCGCCGAGGAGCTCGGGCGCCCGGTCGGGCCGCTGACGGTGCACGCGAAGTCCGCACATGTCTACGAGCCGGAATGGGCGCTCATGTCGGAGCTCGTCGCAGCCCCAAGGTTTCTGCGCTCGCCCTGACGGGCACCTGCGTGGGGACGATGCCCGCCGACCACGCCTTCGACATCGACAGCACGGTCGGCCGCTACTGGCTCGTGAACGGCTCTGGCTTCGAGCTCGTCGAGCGCGGCGGCCGCTCACTGGGAGTGGTCGAGGACGTCGTGCTCGACCCGTCGACGCAACGGGTCGACGCGATGGTGGTCAGGCGTCACGCCGCGATCAGGCGCGCACACGTGGCGCCGGCGGAGCTCACCGCTGTCGTGCCCGCGGCGAAGGTGTTCGTGATTGCGAGCGGCTCGAGCGACGCGCTGCCGCCGACGATCGGCCGCCGCGTCGCGACACTCGTCGCGACGACCGCGATGGTCGTGCGGGAGCGCTGGCCCGGTGTGCGCCGCCGCCTCGCGGTCGTTGCCGCGAACGCGGTCGAGCTCTCGCGGCGTGGCGTCGTGGCCGCCGCGCTCGGCGTGCACCGGGCGTGGCGCTGGCTGCGCGAGCGCGAGCAGGTCGATCGCGGCCGCCGCGGGCGCGGCGGCCGCACGACCAGACGTTCAGGGTAGGTCGGTGCCGGAGGTCGAGTCCGGAGTCGCCTCGGGCGCCGTCGGCGCCGCGGGCGGCGGCGTCGGTGAGCTCGCGCCGCTGCTACCCATGCTGGGCATCGACTCACCGCTCGACTGGTAGACCAGCCACGCGCCCCACGCCACGATCGCCGCCAACACGATCCCGATGTAGCTCCAGAGGGTCGAGTAGTCGTCGGTCAGGTTCTTGATCAGGGCGAACGCAAGGATCACCACGCCGAGGATCAGCGAGGTCAACCCCTCAGGCAGCTCCATCGGCATCTCGACGCCGAAGGCACGAGCGGCGACCCACGCGACGAGCGCGAGCGTCAGCAGCCCGAGCAGCACTCCCCAGAATCCGTGCCAGCCGTTGCGCGAGGCGGTAAAGGGCCCGATATCGACGCTCTGCCAGTGCAGGAACAGGTCGATGAGCAGCAGGACCCCCGCTCCGAGGATGAGCTGCCTGCCCAGCGGGAGGCCTTTCAACTGCTCCATGTCGATCCTTTCTCGCTGTTTGAGCCCCGGGGACTCGCGGCGAACCCTCGAGGCAGTTGACCAGAGACTCGCGCGCGAGCGCAAAAGAGTCAAGCGAGAAACGACCAGCGTGGTACAAGTTCCGTGCAGATGGCCGCGACGACGACGATCGCCCAACCGACCACAGATCCGCTCGACTTCCTCGCGATCGATGCGCTTCTGAGCGACGAGGAACGCGCGATTCGCGACACCGTTCGCGCCTGGGTGCGCGAGCGGATCCTGCCCGAGATCGGCGAGTGGTTCGAGCAGGGGATCCTGCCGCGCGAGCTCGCGCAGGAGGTCGGCCAGCTGGGGCTCTTCGGCATGCACCTGGACGGCTACGGCCTGCCGGGCGCGAGCGCCGTCGCCTACGGGCTGACGTGCCTCGAGCTCGAGGCAGGCGACTCGGGCGTCCGCAGCTTCGTCTCGGTCCAGGGCTCCCTGGCGATGTTCGCGATCTGGCGCTGGGGGACCGAGGAGCAGAAGGAGCGCTGGCTGCCGCCCATGCATGCGGGCGAGCTGCTCGGCTGCTTCGGCCTGACCGAGCCGGACGCGGGTTCCGACCCCGGCTCGATGCGCACGACCGCCCGGCGCGACGGGAGCGACTGGATCCTGAACGGCACGAAGATGTGGATCACGAACGGCTCGATCGCCGACGTCGCGGTTGTGTGGGCCCGCACCGAGGACGGCAAGATCAACGGCTTCCTCGTCGAGAAGGGGTTCCCCGGGTTCGACGCGCCGGAGATGAAGCACAAGCTGTCGCTGCGCGCGTCGATCACGTCGGAGCTCGTGCTGCGCGACGTGCGCGTGCCCGAGGAGAATCGCTTCCCGGAGGTGACGTCGCTGCGCGGGCCGCTGTCGTGCCTCAACGAAGCCCGCTTCGGAATCGTCTGGGGTGCCGAAGGTGCCGCACGTGCGTGCCTGGAGTCGGCGCTCGAGTACGCGAAGGAGCGCATCGTGTTCGGCAAGCCGATCGCCGGGTACCAGCTGACGCAGCAGAAGCTCGCCGAGATCGCGCTCGAGGTGAACCGCGGGACGCTCGTCGCACTCCACCTCGGCCGCATGAAGGACGCCGGCACGCTGCTGCCCCAGCACGTCAGCATGGGAAAGATGGGGAACGTTCGCGGCGCGATCGAGGCAGCGCGAACCGCCCGCACGATTCTCGGCGGCAACGGGATCACACTCGAGTACCCGGTGATCCGGCACATCAACAACCTCGAGTCGGTGCTCACCTACGAGGGCACGCACGAAGTGCACACGCTCGTGGTCGGCAACACGCTCACCGGCCTCGACGCGTTCCGCTGAGCACCTGAGCAGCCAGCGCTTCGACCCGGTCGCAGACGTCGGCGCTGCCGCGAGGCTCGGTGACTCCTTGCGCGCCGTCGGCTACGACGAAGAGGCCGTCGTCGACCGGCTCGGCGACGACGGGCCGGCGGCCGAGACGGATGAGGTGCCGGTCCACGCACGGCGGCTCGACGACTCGCCCCTCGCAACCTGCCTGCGCCTGTGTCTCCTGCAGCTCCCGGTGGATGTGGGCGCAGCGCGCGTCGCGCTCACCGCCGGCGGCGTCGACGCGCTCGTCGCGCTGGGCCTCGCCGAGCTGGACGGTGTGCTGCTGCGGCCGCGGGCGCGCATCGTCCCGGTCGAAGGACTCTTGATGGCGTTCGACGGATTCGCCCGCGGTGCCGACGATCCGGTCGGCTTCGTCGCGCCGTACACACCGACCGCCTCCTGGCTGGCCGCGCTCACGCCGCGCCGGCGCGCAGGTCGCGCGCTCGACGTCGGCACGGGCAACGGCATCCACGCGTTGCTCGCAGCCGCGCACTGCGACCACGTGATCGCGACCGACGTCAACCCTCGCGCCCTCGCCTTTACGGCGATCAACGCGGGGCTCAACGACCTCGGGAACGTCGAGACGCGGCTCGGGAGCCTCTACGACCCGGTCGCCGGTGAGCAATTCGACCTGATCACGTGCAACGCGCCGTACGTCGTCTCGCCGGAGTCGCGCTGGCAGTACCGCGACGGCGGACTGCCGGCCGACGAGTTGTCGCAACGCGTTGTCGAGCAGGCAGCGGCGGCTCTCGCCGACGACGGGCTCGCCTCACTGCTCGTCAGCTGGGTCGCCGAGTCGGAGGACGAGCCCGACGAGCGAGTCGTCAGCTGGCTGGGGCACGCGCGTTGCGACGCCTGGGTGCTCGGGCTCGAGGGCGCGGATCCGCTGGCCCACGCGGCGGGCTGGAACGAGCACCTGGCGGTCGACCCGCAGGCGTACGGGGCAGCGCTCGACGAATGGCTCGCCTACTTCGAACAGCTCGACGTGGGCTGGATCAGCGAAGGTGCGGTGCTGCTCCACCGGCGAGCCGGCGAGCGCTACACGATCCGCCTCGACTCGGCCGAGAGCGACGAACTGGAGTTCGCAGGCGAGCAGATCGAGCGGGCCTTCGCGTCCCATGCGCGCCTCGCCGAGCTCGCGAGCACCGATGCACTCCTCGACGAGACAGTCGTGCTGGCCCGCGACGTGCGGATCGACCGGGTGTTGGAACCAGGAGAGCGCGAGCCCGAGACCGTGCTGGCGCTCGAGGAGGGCACGCACGTCGAGTTCGAGCTCGATCCAGACGTGGCGGAGGTCGTCGGTGTGCTCGACGGCAACTTGACGTTGCGTCAGGCCGTCGAACGCGTCGTCCGGGCCTTCGAGCTCGACAAGCACGACGCCGCAGAGCTGCGCAGCGACACGATCGCCGAAGTCGAGGAACTGCTCGCGTTCGGGATCGCCGAGCTACTCATTCGCTAGCTCGCGGCTGCGCTCGGTGGCCGCCGTGATCGCATTCAGGAACGCTGCCCGCACCCCGGAGCGCTCGAGCTCGCGAATCGCACGGGTCGTCGTGCCGCCCGGTGACGTCACGGCCTCGCGCAACTCGACGGGATGCATTTGCTCGTCTCGGAGCAGAAGCGCACTCCCGAACATCGTCTGCACGACCAGCCGCGTCGAGACGTCGCGGCTCAGGCCGAGCAGCAGCCCGGCTTCGATCATGGCCTCGGCGAGCAGCGCGAAGTACGCCGGCCCGGAGCCGGACAGCGCCGTGACGGCGTCCATATCCCGCTCGTCGACACGCACGACGGCTCCCAGATGCCCGAGTGCCTCGGCCGCGAGCTGGACGTCCTCCTCACGCGCGTGCTCGCCGCCGCAGAGCCCGGCGATTCCCTCGTGGACCAGAGCGGGCGCGTTCGGCATCGCGCGAACGACACGCGCACCTTCGGGCAGGTGCCCCTCGATGAACCGGGTCGTCGTTCCGGCCGCGACCGAGAGAAGCGTCTGCTCCGACGTCACCGCGGGTGCGATCTCGGCGAGCACGACCGGCATGTCCTGCGGCTTCACGGCGACGATCACCAGACCCGCACCGGTGACGGCAGCGGCGTTGTCGGTCGTGCCCTCGACGGAGAAGCGGTCCTGGAGATCGGCGAGGCGGTCCGGCCGTCGACTGGTCACGACGACGTCGGCGCCTCCACGCCACCCCGAGCTGAGGATGCCGCGCACCAGCGACTCGCCGAGACGCCCTGCACCGAGGATGGCGACCCGTCTCATCTCGCGCCTACTCTAGTGCGGCACGTGACGAAGCTTCTCGCGCTGATCCTCGCCTCTGTCTCGTTCGCGGGGAGCGGCCCAATCTCGACCTCGCGTCCGACGATCGGCGGCGTCATCCGCGTCGGCGAGCGACTGAGCGCCAAGCCGGGCAGCTGGACGGGCCGCGGCACGATCCGCTACGCGTACCAATGGTCCCGCTGCGATGCGAACGGTGCGCATTGCAGCTCGATTCACGGTGCGACTCGCGGCAGCTACTCGGAGGTGGCCGGAGACGTCGGCCATACCCTCGCCTTGACGGTGCGGGCTTCCGACAAGACCGGGACGACCGCCGCCTACGCGCCGCTCGTCGGCCTCGTCGCTGCAGTCCACGCCCGTGTCGCCGCGACGGCCCAACCGGCGCTGGCGGGCGAAGCGATCGTCGGCCGCTCGCTGACGGTCGCAGCGCCGGTGTGGAGCGCGGCGGCCGGGACGCCGAGCTATCGCTGGTTGTCGTGCAACGCGAACGCGCGCGCCTGTTCGGCGCTGACGGGATCGCACGCAGCCACGTACACCGTCGCGCCGACGGATCTCGGTCGCGTCCTGGTCGCAGTCGTGAGCGCGTCGACGCAGTCGGTGCTGAGCGCGGCCAGCCCGGTCGTGCGCGCCGCGCCGGGGCCCGTCGCCGTGAGCCGCCCGACGATCGCCGGCACCCTCGCCGAGGGCAAGCAGCTGACCGGTGGCGCGGGAACGTGGACCGGCGCCGGCCCGATCTCGTACGCGTACCAGTGGTCGCGGTGCGACAGGCGAGGCGCACACTGCAGCACGATCCGCGGCGCCACCGGCACCACCTACACGCAGGTCGGTGCCGACGTCTCGCACACGATCGGCCTGACGGTGCGGGCGACCGACTCTGCGGGCGGGACGATCGCCTACTCGTCGCTCGCCGGGGTGGTCGGCAGCGCCAGCTCCTCGTTCGCGGCGCGCGCGCAGCCCGCGCCGGCGGGCATAGCGTCGGTCGGTCAGGTGCTGACCGTGACCCACGGCAGCTACACCGCCGTGCCCGAGTCACTCGCGTACGCGTGGCTGCGCTGCAACGCGAACGGGCGACTCTGCATCCCGATCGCGGGTGCCGAAGCCGCGAGCTACGTCGTCACCCCCGACGACGCAGGCCATGCGCTGGTCAACCAGGTGACGGCCACCTCGAAGGGCCGCAAGGTGGTCGTCCTCAGCACGGCTGCGCTGGTGCCGGCGTGACCCCCCGAGTCTGACTCGAGTCAGACTCGTGTCTGACACACGGAAGTGAGACAAGGCTGGGTCGAAACCGACACGCGCCCTCCCCGATCGCAGCAGCGGCGCGGTGCTGGACTCCGGTGTCTGACTCATGTCTGACACGAGTCAGACACCGGGGTTCCGTGACGGGCTCAGCTGGTGCGGGAGCCGAGCGTCACCTTGAGGGTCTTCGTCTCACCGGAGCGATGCACGGTGAGCGTCAGCGACTGACCGGGCGAGTGCGCGCCGATGATTGCGCGCAGCTCGTCCGAGGAGCTGACCGCCTTGCCGTTCACTTCCACGATCACGTCGCCGGACTTCACACCGGCCTTGGCGGCGCCGCTGCCGCTCTCGACGGCCGCCACGGCAACGCCGCTGGCCGAGGTGCGGATCGTGACCCCGAGCAACGCATGCTGCACGGAGCCCTTCGCGATCAGCTGGCCCGCGATGTTCTTGACGGTGTCCGACGGAACGGCGAAGCCGATGCCGTCGTTGCCGCCCGAGTCGCTCTGGATCTGCGAGGTGACACCGACGACCTTGCCGGCGAGGTCGAACAGCGGGCCGCCCGAGTTGCCGTGGTTGATCGCCGCGTCGGTCTGGATCGCTCCCTCGATCGGCGTGCCGTCGGGCGCGCTGATCTCACGGTTGATCGCGCTGACGATTCCGCTCGTGACCGTGCCGTCCAGCCCGAACGGGTTGCCGATCGCGACCACGCCGTCACCGACAGCCAGCGCGCTCGAGTCGCCGAGTTCGAGCGGCTTGAGCTTCGAGGCCGGCGCGGCGATGTGCAGCACCGCGAGGTCACTCGAAATGTCCGTGCCGACGACCGTCGCCGTATACGCCGAGCCGTCCGCCAGCTTGACGCGCACCGAGCTCGCACCGTCGACGACGTGCTCGTTCGTGACGATGTGCCCGCTCGTGTCGTAGATGAAGCCTGTTCCCTCCGCCGCGGATTCGGAGCTCGAGCCTGGATACGGCGACTGGTTGTTCGTACTCGTCGCGTCCACCTCGACCACGCCGGGCGTGCCCTGCTTTGCGATCTGCGCCACGGAGAGCGACGCCCCGGCCGCCGTGTTCGAGACCTGCGCGACGGCTGCAGCCGTCGGCGGCGTCGAACTCGACGATCCGTGCGACAGCGCAACCGCGCCTGCTCCCGCGACTCCACCCGCGAGAGCCGCCACGCAGAGCGCAGCGACGACGCGATTCCTGTTCGTGCTCATTCCCGGCCTCCTCATCGATGTCTGCAACCACGGTCGCGTACGAACCCAAGGAGAGCCTCAGCGCAACCTAGGAACTACCTGTGAAGGCAGAGTGCCTGGTCATGTCACGTCTGCCGCCCGCCCTCCACCATCGCGACTTCCGCCGCTTCTGGCTCGGGATGCTGGGTTCGAGCTTCGGCGGGCAGATGGTGTCGGTCGCCGTCGGCTGGCAGGTCTACGCGATCCACCAGAGCGCGTTCGACCTCGGCCTGATCGGGCTCGCAGAGTTCCTGCCGCTCGTCCTGCTCGCCCTGCCCGCCGGACAGCTCGCCGACCGGCTGCCACGAGTGCTGATTGCTGCGGCGTCCAGCTTCGCGGAGGCGGTCGTCGTCGCCCTGCTCCTACTGGTCACGATCCGCGGGGCCGATCAGCTCTGGCCGTACGTCGTGCTCGCGGCGCTGACCGGCGCCGCGAGTGCGATCGGCGCGCCCGCCGGCCGGTCGCTGACGCCCGAGATCGTCCCGACCGAGCTGCTCGCGGGAGCGCTCGCGATGCGATCGGTCGCCGGCCAGGTTGCGAACGTCTCGGGGCCGGCGATCGGCGGTCTGCTCTTCGCAGTGCAGCCCGAACTCGTGTACGCCGTGGGCGCCGTCCTGCTGGTCGCCGCCGCCGTGGTGACCCTCACGGTGCGGCAGCCCGAACGGGTCGATCCGATCGGCCCACGAGGGCGTCCGACGCTCGAGAGCCTGCTGCTCGGCGTCCGTTTCATCCGCTCGTCGCCGATCATCCTCGGTGCGATCAGCCTCGACCTGTTCGCGGTGTTGTTCGGCGGCGCCGTCGCCCTGCTCCCCCTCTACGCCCGGTCGATCCTGCACACCGGGCCGTTCGGGCTGGGCGTGCTGCGAAGTGCGACTGCCGTCGGTGCGCTCGCCGCCGGAATCATGCTCGCCCGCAAGCCGCTCGGGGGCCGGGCGGGCCGAACGCTGCTCCTGGCCGTAGGAATCTTCGGCGCGAGCATGATCGTGTTCGGACTCTCGCGGTGGTTCCCACTCTCCTTCGCCGCGCTCGCAGTGAGCGGCTTCGTCGACATGTTGTCGATGAACATCCGCTCGACGACGGTCGCGCTGGCGACGCCGAACGCCGTGCGCGGACGCGTGAACGCTGTCGAGGGCGTGTTCATCGGCGCATCGAACGAGCTCGGGGCGTTCGAGTCCGGCGTCGCTGCCTCCCTGATCGGGGCCGTCCCGGCTGTCGTCGCCGGCGGCGCGATCACGATCGGCCTCGCTCTCGTCTGGGGTCGTTTCTTCCCCGCGCTCGCCCACGTCGACCGCCTCGAGGACATCCGCCCGGACGTCTAGCCCCCCGACTGCGAGAAGTGCTGGTAGTCGGGCGTTCCGGCCCAGCGCCCACCCCAGAGCCAGCCGATCGACGCGAACGCGCGCACGAGCACCCCTCCACGCAAGGCCATCCCGGGGCGCACACGCGCACGGTCGCGAAACGCCGCGCCGGCGGGCGGTATGACACGGTTCCCGACGACGTACGGGTTCTCGACGTCGTTCAGATCGACCGCCGTGCCGTAGGCGTGTGCCGACCAGCGCACCGGCCCGGCAGCGACGGCGGCGCGGCAGTTGAACGCGGACGTGTTGTCGGCGGCGGCAGAGCGGTCGTCGCTGCCGCCGTACACCGAGATCGGAACCATTCGCCGGATCGGGAACCGGGCGTCGTAGAGGCTGCGGAAGACCGTTCGAAGCTGCCCCGTGACGGTGCGGTTGACGACCAGCTCGCCGCGGTGTGAACGGCCGTCGAAGCCGACGTAGGAGACGGAGAGCCGTCGCAGCTGCGCCGGCGCGACGGGGCAGCCGGGATGCCAGGAGCGTCCGAGCTCCGCGGCGGTCACGGGTGCGACGCTGGCCTGGAATGGCGGCAGAGCTGCCATCGCCGGCGCAGCGTACGTACTCTGGCCGTCGACGATGCTGACGCTCGCTCTCGTGCTCGCGCTGCACGCGTGCCCGCAGCGCATCGTGGTCACCGCCCCGAGCGTCCGCTCGACGACTGCGTCACTTTCGCTGCTCGAGTGCGGGCAGCGGGTCGCGGGCCCGTTTCGCGCCAGAGCGGGCTACGCCGGCTTCTCCGCGAACCGCCATGAGGGCGACGGGACGACCCCTCTCGGAACGTTCGCGATCGGCCCGACGGTCTACGGACTCGATCCGAACCCCGGCGTACGGCTCTCCTACCGGCGGCTCCGGTGTGGCGACTGGTGGGACGGAGACTCCACATCACCGACCTACAACCACTTTCGCCACGTCACGTGCGGCACGGAACCGCCCTTCGCAGGCCGCAGCGAAGCGCTGTGGCGTGCCACCGTCGCCTACCGGGAGTTCGCGTTCATCGAGTACAACGCCTCGCCCGCTCGGCCCGGGCGCGGTTCGGCGATCTTCCTGCACGACGACCTCGGCCACCCGACGAACGGGTGCCTGAGCCTGCCGCGCACGCGTCTGATCCCGCTCTTGCGACGGCTGCGACCCGGAGCGACGATCAGCATCTCTGCATAATTCTCAGCTAGCTGTATACTTCGCAGCTGATGGCGGCGGCAGCGATCATCGGCACGGGGGGCTACGTCGGGCAGGAGACGCTCGACCGGGTGCTCGCGCACCCGGAACTCGACCTGGCCGCCCTCGGCTCGGACACCCTCGCCGGGCAGGACGCTGCCTGCCTCGATCCGCGTCTGGACGGCTCTGCGCCGGCGTTCGTGACCAACGCCGAAGCCAGGGCCAGCGGCGCCGACGTGTTCTTCCTCTGCCTGTCCACCACCGAGGCAGCCGCGTTCGAGCCACCACCCGGCGCCGTGGTCGTCGACCTCTCCGGCGCGCACCGCCTGACCGATCCAAGACTCGCGGCCGCCTGGTACGACACGGCACCGGGCGCCTGGAGCTACGGCCTGCCGGAGCTCTACCCGCCGTCAGGCCGGCTGATCGCCAACCCCGGCTGCTACGCCACCGCGGCACTGCTCGCCCTCGGCCCGCTCGCTGACGTCACCGAGAGCGCCGTGATCGACGCGAAGTCGGGCGTCTCGGGCGCAGGCAGGTCGCTGTCCGCGTCGTCGCATGCGGGCGTCGTGCTCGAGAACCTCTCGCCGTACTCGGTGGGTGCGCACCGCCACGCACCGGAGATCGCCCAGCAGCTCGGCTTCGCCGTCTGCTTCGTCCCGCACCTGCTGCCGGTGCGCCGCGGGCTGCTCGCCACCTGTTACATCCAGACGAGCGCCGACGTCCGCGGGCTGCTCGAGACGGCCTACACCGACTGCCCGGCGGTGCGCGTCCTCGCCGAGGCCGTAACGCCGGAGCTCTCGCGCGTGCAGGGCACCGACACGGCCGAGCTCGGCGTCTTCACGGACGGTGAGACCGGGACCACGATCGTGATCTGCGCGCTCGACAACCTCGGCAAGGGCGCGGCCGGCCAGGCGGTGCAGAACGCGAACCTGGCGCTCGGCCTGGAGCCGACCGCCGGGTTGCGGCTGACCGGAGTGCTGGTATGAGCGTCACCGCCGCAGCCGGCTTCGCCGCGGCCGGCGTGCATGCCGGGATCCGCCGCGACAAGCTCGACCTGGCGGTCGTGCGTGCGACGCAGCCGGCGACGGGAGCCGCGATGTGGACGCAGAACCGGGTGCTCGCGGCGCCGGTCGTCGTCTCGAAGCAGCATCTCCTCGCCGCCGAGCCCCAGGCGATCGTGATCAACTCGGGCGTCGCCAATGCGGCGACCGGTGCGCAGGGCGAGGCAGATGCGCGCGCCACCGCACAGACCGCTGCCCACCTGCTGGGCCTGTCTCCCGAGCAGGTGATCGTCCTCTCGACCGGCGTGATCGGCGCGCCGCTGCCCGTCGAGCGCATCCAGCACGGCCTCGGACTGGCCGCCACACGGCTCTCGGTCGACGGCGGCGCCGACGCAGCGACGGCGATCCTGACGACGGACACGGTCGCCAAGACATCGCTCTCGCGCGGCGAGGGCTTCTGCGTCGGCGGCATGGCGAAGGGCTCCGGGATGATCCACCCCAACCTCGCGACGATGCTCGCCGTCGTCACGACCGACTATCCCCTCGCGGCGGGCGAGGCGATCGAGTTCCTGCGGCCCGCGGTCGCCGAGAGCTTCAACGCGATCTCCGTCGACGGCGAGTGCTCGACGAACGACGCGGTCGTGCTGCTCTCGTCGGGCGCGGCCCGGATCGACCGCTCACCTGCTACCGACGTGTCGTTCGCACTGGCGTTGCGCACGGTCTGCCGCGACCTGTCCTCGCAGATCGTCAGCGACGGGGAGGGCGCGACCTTGCTCGCCGAGATCAACGTCGCCGGTGCGGCGAGCTCGGCCGAGGCTCGCGCGATCGCCCAGCGCATCGCGACCTCGCCGCTCGTCAAGACGGCGCTCTTCGGCCGCGACGCGAATTGGGGACGCGTACTGATGGCCGCAGGCAGCGCGCCGTTCGAAGGAGGCTATGCCCAGCTCGACGCGACGCTCGTCTCGCTCTCCTACAACGGCACGGCCGTGCTCGTTGCCGGTGCGCCGCAGTACACCGAACCACCGGTGGACGGCGCGGTGTGCACGATCGATCTCGATCTCGGGCTCGGCGAGGGCACTGCCGCCTATCTGACGAGTGACCTCTCGTACGACTACGTGCGGATCAACGCGGAGTACCGATCGTGACGCGGCTCGTCGTCAAGGTCGGCGGAGCGGTGGCCGGAGACGCAGCCGACCGCATCCTGGGGCTCGCCGAGGAGGGGCACCAGGTGGTCGTCGTGCACGGCGCCGGTCCCCAGATCACCGAGGAGATGCGCAGGCGCGGAATCGCTGTGGAGTTCGTCCAGGGGCGCCGGCGCACGTCGCGCATCGCACTCGAGGTCGTGCGCGAGTCGATGGAGGCCGTCAATGCCGCGCTGTGCAGTGAGCTCGGTGAGCTCGCCGTTCCCGTGTTCGGGCATCGCGACGGGCTGCTCGCCGTGCCGGTGCCGCCGCTGGGTCAGGTCGGCGATCCGCTCCCGTGCCGGCCCCGGAAGGTGCTCGATGCGCTGGCCGCCGGACTGGTGCCGGTCGTCGCGCCGCTCGCGGTCGGGCCGCTCAATGTGAACGCCGACGACGCTGCCGCCGCGCTCGCACTCGGGCTCGGTGCCCGCAGCCTGGTCTTCCTCACCGACGTCGCCGGGCTCTACGTCGACGACGAGGTGGTCGACGCGATCGGCGTCGGCGAAGCGCGCCGAATGCTGGCCGAGGGTGCCTTCGACGGCGGCATCGTCCCGAAGCTGCGCGCCGCTGCCCTCGCCGCGGCGAGCGGGATCACGGCCACGATCGGACGGACGGCGGTCGTCGCATGACCCAAGTTGCAACTTGGCACAAGCTCCTGCCGACTTACGCGCGGCTCGACGTCACGTTCGTCGAGGGTGACGGCTCCTGGTTGATCGACTCCGACGGGAAGCGCTACCTCGATCTCTTCGCCGGCATCGCCGTCGTGGGGCTCGGCCACCGCCATCCGGCGCCGCTGGCCGCAGCACACGCCCAGCTCGACCGGCTCTGGCACGTCTCGAATCTCTACTGGACAGAGCCCATGAGCGAGCTTGCGTCGGCGCTTTCGGATCGCTTCGGCGGCGCGCAGGCCTTCTTCTGCAACTCCGGCGCGGAGTCGATCGAGGCCGCGTTGAAGTGGGCGCGCAAGGTGACCGGTCGCAGCCAGATCGTGGCCCTCGACGGCTCATTCCACGGCCGCACGCTCGGCGCACTCTCGGTCACAGGACAGCCGGCGAAGCGCGCCGCCTTCGAGCCGCTCCTCCCCGGGGCGGTGTTCGCCACCCCGGCGACGCTGGCCGAGCACGTCGGCCCCGACACGGCGGCGATCCTGCTCGAGCCGGTGCAGGGTGAGGGTGGCGTCCACCCGCTCGACGCTCGCATGCTCGCTCAGGCGCGCGAGCTCGCCGACGAGCACGGTGCGCTGCTGATTCTCGACGAGGTGCAGACCGGTGTCGGGCGCAGCGGTTCGTTCTTCGCGTGGCAGACGTACGGCGTTCGCCCGGATGCGGTGACGCTCGCCAAAGGGCTCGCCAACGGCCTGCCGATCGGCGCGCTGCTCGTCTCGGATGACGCACCCGCGGGGTTCGTTCCCGGTGACCACGCGTCGACCTTCGGCGGCAACCCGGTGACGTGTGCCGCCGCCTGCGCGGTGGTCGCTGCGATCGACGATGAGCTGCTGACGTCGGTACGCGAGCGCTCGCGACAGCTCCTCGACGGCCTCGCGCCGTTCGGTCGAGTGCGCGGGCTCGGGCTGCTGCTCGCGGTCGAGCTCGACCGGCTGGCCGGCCCCGTCGTCGCGGCAGCACTCGAGCAGGGGCTCGTGATCGGCAGCGCCGGCGAGAACGTCCTGCGCCTCACACCGCCGCTCACGCTCAGCAGCGAGGAAGCGGAGCACGGCCTCGAACTCCTGGCGGAGGTCCTCTCGTGACGACGAAGTTCGAGCGGCAGGGCACGATCCTGCGCCTCGTCCAGCAGCAGCCCCTGTCGACCCAGGCAGAGGTCGCCGAGGCGCTGCGGGTGATCGGGATCGAGACCGTCCAGGCAACGGTCTCGCGCGACATCGCGCAGCTCGGCCTCGTCAAGGTCCGGAACGAGGAAGGTCGCCTGGTCTACGCACTGCCGGGCGCCGCCGACCTCCGGCGGCTGGACGAGTTGACGAGCGCGCTTCGCCGGTTCATGGGCGAGACCATCCCCTCCGGCGCAACGCTCGTGATCAAGACGCCTCGCGGCTTTGCGGTCGCCCTGGCCGACGCGATCGACGACGCGGCGCTACCCGAGGTGGCGGGGACGATCGCGGGCGACAACACCGTCTTCGTCGCCGCTCGCGACGGGCTGAGCGCAACGGACCTCGACACGCACCTCCGGAGCCACCTGTGAGCGTCGATGTTGCGACACGCGTGATCCTCGGCTCGCTGCCGGTCGGCGAGCGGGTCGGGATCGCGTTCTCCGGCGGGCTCGACACGAGCTGCGCGCTCGCCTGGATGCGCGAGCACGGCGCGGTTCCGTACGCGTTCACCGCCGACCTCGGCCAGTACGACGAGCCGGACATCGAGTCCGTACCCCAGAAGGCGCTCGCGGTCGGCGCGGAGGAGGCAGTTCTCGTCGACTGCAAGGAGGCACTGGCGCGCGAGGGGCTCGCTGCGTTGCAGTGCGGCGCCTTCCACATCTCGACCGCGGGCAGGCGCTACTTCAACACGACGCCGCTCGGACGCGCGGTCACGGGCACCAAGCTCGTGCACGCGATGGCCGAGCACGGCGTCGGCATCTGGGGGGACGGCTCGACCTACAAGGGCAACGACATCGAGCGGTTCTACCGGTACGGGCTGCTCGTGAACGCCGAGCTCCGCATCTACAAGCCGTGGCTCGACTCGGCGTTCGTCGATGAGCTGGGTGGGCGGACCCAGATGAGCGAGTGGCTCGTCGAGCGCGGCCTGCCCCACCCGACGTCCGTGGACAAGGCGTACTCGACCGATGCAAACCTGCTGGGTGCGACCCACGAGGCGAAGGACCTCGAGCTGCTGCACACGTCGATGGCGATCGTCGAGCCGATCATGGGCGTCGCCCACTGGCGCTCCGACGTCGAGATCCTGCCCGAGGCGGTGACGATCGAGTTCGCGCGCGGCCTACCGGTTGCGCTCAACGGCACGACGATCGCCGACCCGGTCGAGCTGATCCGCGCGGCGAACGAAATCGGCGGGCGGCATGGACTCGGAATGTCCGACCAGATCGAGAACCGCGTCATCGAGGCCAAGAGCCGCGGGATCTACGAAGCACCCGGGATGGCGCTCCTCCACATCGCCTACGAGCGTCTGTTGACGGCGATCCACAACGAGGCGACGCTCGAGCGGTACGCGGACGAGGGGCGCAGGCTGGGGCGGCTGCTGTACGAGGGCCGCTGGTTCGACCTGCAGGCGCTGATGCTGCGCGACGCGCTCCAGCGGTGGGTCGCGCCCGCAGTGAGCGGCGAGGTGACGATCGAGCTGCGGCGCGGCGAGGACTACACGATCCTCGACACGCGCGGCGACTCGCTGACCTACGACCCGGAGCGGCTCTCGATGGAGCGGAGCGCCACCGCCTTCACCGCGGCCGACCGGATCGGGCAACTCGCGGTGAAGATCAACGACATCACCGACGCACGCCGGATGCTGGCCGAGCTCGGATGGTCTCTGTGACGCTCTGGGCCGGTCGGGTCACGACCGAGCTGTCGGCCGAGGCGTGGGCGTTCCTGCGCGCCGACGACGCCGAGCTGCTGCCGTACGACATCGAAGCGACCCTCCTGCACGCACAGCGGCTGCATGCCGCGGGCATTCTCGACGACGCCGAGCTCGCAGAGGCCACCCAACTGCTGGCGGCGATCGAAGCGGTCGACCCCTCCGACGAAGACGTGCATTCGTCGATCGAGCGCCAGCTCGGTTCGATCGGCCGCAAGATCCACGCCGGACGCTCGCGCAACGACCAGGTGGCGGCCGCCTTCCGGCTCTACGTCGCGGACGCCTGCGCCGAGGCTAAGGCCACGCTGACGCAGTTCGCTCAGGTGCTGCTCGAGCGTGCGGCGGCCGAGGCGACGACGTCGATGCCGGGGTACACGCACTTGCAGCGCGCACAGCCGGTGACGGTCGGCCATCACCTGCTGGCGTGGGTCGAGATGCTCGAACGGGATCGCGCCCGGTTCGCGTTCGCGGCAGCGCAGGCGGCACCGTCTCCACTCGGCGCCGGCGCGCTCGCCGGCTCGACGCTGCAGCTTCCGCTGCCGCCGAACGCGATGCGCAACTCGATCGACGCGGTGGCCGACCGCGACTTTGCGCTCGACTATCTGTACGCGACGGCGGTGTTGTTCACGCACCTGTCGCGGATCGGCGAGGAGCTCGTGCTCTGGACGACGAGCGAGTTCGGGTTCGCGCGGCTCTCGGAGGAGAGCGCGACCGGCTCGTCGATCATGCCGCAGAAACTGAACCCCGACGTCGCCGAGCTCGCGCGCGGCAAAGCCGGAACGGCGATCGGCAGGCTGACGGGGCTGCTCGCGACCGTCAAGTCGCTGCCGCTTGCCTACGATCGAGACCTGCAGGAGGACAAGCCGCCGGTATTCGCTGCCCGGCGCGACGTCGCAGGCGCCCTCGCAGCGTTGCGGGTGCTCGTCGCCGGCCTCGCGTTCGACCACGGACGGCTCGCGGCCGCGACCGCCGATCCGCTCCTGCTCGCAACGGACGCCGCGGAGGCGCTCGTGCGAGAGGGTGTGCCGTTTCGCGATGCGCACGAGCAGGTTGCGCAGGCGGTGCGGACCGGGAGCTTCGCGCCGCCCGAGCAGGTGACCGAGTCGTATCTGCTCGGGCGTGGGATCGACGTGGCCGCCGCAGTCACCGAGGCACGGGAGCGCTGGTCGTGACGGCACCGCTGCAAGTCTCGCTCGTCGGGCGCGACCTGTTGCGCATCGGCGACCTCGTCCCGGCAGAGGCGGAGGCGATCCTCGACAGGGCCGTGAGCCTGAGAGGCGACCGCACGCCGCGTGCACCGGGCGCGACGCTCGGGCTCTACTTCTCGAAGCACTCGACGAGGACGCGAGTGTCGTTCTCGGTCGCAATCTCGCACCTCGGCGGCACCTCGATCCCGCTTTCACCCGACGAGCTGCAGCTGTCGCGCGGCGAGTCGCTGCCAGACACGGCTCGCGCGCTCTCACGCTACGTCGACGTGCTTGCGGTGCGGACGCACGCACACGCGGAGCTGGAGGCGTGGGCCGAGTGGGCGAGCGTGCCGGTGCTGAACGCGCTCACGGCTGACGAGCATCCGTGCCAGGCGCTCGCCGACGCGCTGACGATCCGCGACCGGCTCGGCTCACTCGAGGGCGTACGCGTCGGCTGGGTCGGGGACGGCTCGAACGTGCTCGTCTCGCTGGCCTCGCTCGGAGCGCTGCTCGGCTTCGAAGTCGTGGCTGCGTGCCCGGCCGGGTACGAACCTCGTGCCAACTTGGCACTAACTGTGGTTCGCGACCCTCGGGAGGCCGTGCGCAACGCCGACGTCGTCGTCACGGACACGTGGATCAGCATGGGTCAGGAGCACGAGCGGGCCGAGCGGCTCGCGGCGCTCGAGCCCTACCGGCTCGACGAGGCACTCCTCGCCGCGGCGGCGCCCGACGCGTTCGTGATGCACTGCCTGCCGGCTCACCCGGGCGAGGAGATCGAGGCGGGCGTCCTCTACGGGTCGCGCTCGGCGATCTGGGACGAGGCCGAAAACCGCTTGCACGTGCAGAAGGCTCTGCTCGCGCTCGTGCTAGGCGTCTGACGCGGCCCGCACGAACGCCGCGAACGCCGGCTTGTGCACTCCGGTTCGCGTTTCGAGCCCCGACTGCCAGCCGCTCAGTTGCGGTTCGTCGCGAATCAGGAACCACAGCAGCATCGTCACACGTGGGTTCGCCCGCGCCAGCGCCACCGCCTGCGTCAGGAAGCGCGCCTGCTTGGCCGGCGACACGCCGAGCCCCTTGTCGGGCGGGTCGGTCTGGTAGCCGTACTCGTCGAGCCAGATCGGCTTGCGGCCATAGAGCTTCGTCACCTGGCTGATCAGGTCACCGAGGTTCCCGAACGTGACCGCGGTGCTCGACTTGGGACGCATCGACGGCGCTTCGCTCGGGCCGCTCGGATACGGGTGATGCGCGTACGCGTCGAACCCGCGTGCTCCGGCGTTCTTCATCGCGCGGAGAAAGGCGAGCGGAGATGTCGTCGGGCGACTGCTCGTCGGCGCGTTGTTGCCGCGGGGCGCGGTGTCGCCGCAGGCGACGAGCTCGCCGGGGACCAGCGTGCCGTGCACGCCGGTGACGACCGCGTTGCAGATGCGCGCGTAGTCGCGTGCGCTCTGGATCACCCAGTGGCCGCCGACACGCCGCCACTGCGGTAGGAGGCCGAGCGGCAGGTTGGGCTCGTTCCAGGCGGTCCAGTAACGGACACGCGGAAGCACGTCTCCGTTCGCAGTGGTGAACGTCCCGCTGTAGCGCTTGGCCGCGGCGTACGCGAACTGCTCCAGATCGGACCCTTGCGTCGGTGCGTACGTCGGCGGGCGGCCGCCGTTCGCCCAGGTCGGCGTGCCGAAGATGGTGAACATCACCTGCGCACCCGCGTCGGTGGCCGCACGCACGAGCTCGTCGTACCGCGCCCAGTCGTATGCCGGGTCGGTCGGATCGGCCGCGTTCTCGGGCCGGCTCTTCGCCGCTCCGAGCGTGCCACCCCAGTGCAGTTGCACGCGCAGCACCTGTGCGTGCAACTCGCTCAGGTCGGGATAGAAGGCATCGGTGTTGAAGTACGCGCTGCCGCTGTCGGTGATTCCGACCTGCAGGCCAGGAGTTGCGCGAGCCCCGGCTGCGCATGTGGCAGCAGCCACGAGCACTGCCAGAACAGTCAACTTCATAGAAGGTCAGGTTCCCAGCCGCGTGTTAGCTAAACGAGAGAGCGGCGTGAAGCTTTTCGCGCGCTAGCGGTCGCAGCGAAGCACAGCACGGCGGCGATCGCGAAACCGACCCGGCCGCCGCCCGGCAGCGAGAACGTCAGCCCAAGGAGCGGCGTGCCGACGAGGATCACGAGCGTCGCAGCGAGGTTGACGAAGCCGACAGCGGCGCCCGGCGCATCGGGCCGGAGTCGCTGCGCGCCGGACAGCGCTGATGCGAAAGGAATCCCGGCCGCCAGGCCGACGATCGCGGCGGCGGCGACCGCGAGCGCCGGCGGGCGTGCAACCGCGAGCAGCGCGATCCCGACGGCGCCGAACACGAAGCTCGCGCGCACGACAGCCGGACGGTCGACCAGCCTGCCGCCGGCGGGTCGTGAGATGACGCCCAGGAACAGGACGAGCCCACCGACGACGCCGGCGACGTGCGCCGACTCGCCGCCGACCCGCTCTAGCAGCGTGCCGACCCAGTTGCCGATCACGACGGAGAGGCCGAACGACGCCGCGTGCATCACACCGAGCGGCACCAGGCGGCGATCGAAGATCCGTGCGGTTCGCTCTGCCTCGCCGCTCCGGCCGCTCGAGGGTGCGATCGCAATCAGCGCGAGGCTGACGGCGGCGACGATCGCGGCCGTGGCGAAAGGCGCCTGCCAGCCCGGCCAGAGCGGCACGAGCGCGAGCGCCAGTCCGGCCGAGGCCATCGATGCGGCCCCGTAGAACCCCTGGGCGAGCGGCGAACGAAGCGTCGCGCGCACGTAGTCCGCCCCGCCGACGAAGGCACCCGCCAGCCCGAGGCCGGTCACGAGCCGCACGAGAATCGCGAACCAGGCCTCACGCAGCATCAGGCCTGCGAGAGACGCGCACAGGATCACGGCCACCCCGACCGCCCCGACGAGGCGCGCGCCGAAGCGGTCACAGAAGCGGCCCGCGGGAATCTGCATCGCCGCATGCGTGAGCACGAGCGCCGTTGTGAACAGCCCGACGACGGCCAGCGAGACGCCGTACGCGTCCGCTGTGCGTCCGGCGACCGCGCCCACGTTCGCAAGGCTCCATCCCGCGCTGGCCGCGAGCGCGACCCCACCGATCGCCGCGCGCGTCCGCACGCGCGCGACCCTACACCGCTCGACGGCGGGTGCGGTACGTGCGCGTCTTCGCGCGATTGCCGCACAACTGCATCGAGCACCAGGTCGCCGACCGGTTCGGCGAGCCGTCGTAGAACGACCAGCGGCAGTTGCGACAGGCCTTGAGCCGGCCCCAGGAACCGTCGAGCATCGCAGCGAAGGCGATCGCAACGAGCCGGTCGAGCGAATCGCCACCGTCGGCGATCTGCGGGCTTCCGTCGGCGTCGAGGCGCAGCGACAGGCGCGCCCCCGCCGCGTTCAGCGTCTCGACGGCGGCCGGGTCGAGAGGCACGCCGTTGTTGGCGAGCGCGAGCGCCCGGAATGCCTCACGCAGAGGCCGCGCGCGCGCCGGCTCGGCGACCGGCCCGTGCTCGGCAAACCACTCGTCGAGCCAGTCGAGCTCGTGCTCGCGGTCGATGCTGTTCACGAACAGCTGAACGGCGCGCAGCGGTTCGGGCGCGGCTCTCGGGACGTCGTAGCGCGAGCTCATCGTTGCCTCGCAGTCTAGACACCGGTAGACTCGCTGTACTGGTGTTCGAGTCTCTTCGCCGGTTCGGGTTCCCCCTGCGACTGGTCGCCGCACGGTTCCGTGTGGGCGGCAAGCGACTGCTGCTCGTGGCCGCGGGGGTGATCGCGGGTGCCGCCGTACTCGCCGCGGTGCTGGCCGGCCGCCTGGTGATGCAGGACCGTGCGCTGGCACAGGCGACCGCGGGGCTTACGCCCGGAGACCGCGAGGTGGCCGTGGCGTGGAGTGGGGCGACGAACGACTTCACACGGCTGAACCGGCTGGTCGTGCCGCGCGTGCAGCAGATCACGGGCCACCGCCCGGCGGCGGCGATGCTCTTCCGCGAAGCATCGATCCAACAGCGCCTCGTCAACCTGCGGGCAGCCGACGACCTCGGCCGCTACGTCCGCCTTGTCTCCGGCCGCCTGCCGAGCCCCTGCCGTCCCTCGCACTGCGAGGTGCTCCGGTTGCAGGGCGAGGGACCGATCCCGTCGACCCCGCATCTGAAGCTGATCGAGGTCGGCCGGGCGGTGCTCAAACCCGATGCGCCGTTCGGGCCGTTCGTGCTGCCCGCGCCGCCGACCGAGATGGTCGCGCAGGCCGTTCGCTACCACACCCCGCAGCCGTCGCCGATCGTGATCGCAAACGGCGTCGCCGGCCTGTCCGACAACACGGAGCTGCAGACCTTCTACCGCTCGTACGCGTGGTTCGTCCCGATCAGGGGCGGGGACGTGCACCCGTGGGAGGTCTCCGCGTTCCGGAGCAAGGTGCAGCGCCTGACCGCCGAGATCGAGGCCAGCTCCGACGAGTTCCAGGTCACGGCGCCGACCGAAGCGCTGGCGACCGCAGCGTCCTCGTCGACCGCGGCTGCACGCCGGCTGTTGCTGCTCGGCGGCGAAGGCGGCGCGTTGCTGCTGGCGTTCACGATCCTCGCGGCCGCAGCCATGCGCCGTGACGTGACCGACGCGCGCCGACGCCTGGTCTGGTTCGGTGCGCGGCGGTGGCAGGTCGAGCTGCACACGCTCGCCGAGTCGCTCTCGCTCGCGACAGCCGGCACGGTCGTCGGGTGGGCTGTCGGCGCTCTGGCCGCCGCGGTTGTGGCCTCCCGCGCCGGCTCACCGGTGGGGGATGTCGTCCGGCACGCACTCCTGTCGCCGAGCGGCCTGCTGGCCGCTGCCGGCGTCGCCGCCGTCGCCGGGCTGCTGCTGTACGCGACGGTACGCGCGCCGTCACTGCACCTCGGCCGGGCCGGCGTGACCCCGCTCGACGTGGCCGCGCTCGGCGCGGTCGCCGTTGTCCTCGTCGGTTGGGCCCGGGGGTCGGTCGACTCGCAACAACTGACCGGCGGCAGCGGGACGAGTGCGTTCCTGCTGCTCGTCCCGGCACTGATCGTCTTTGCCGCCGCGGTCGGCGCGGCGCGCCTGCTCGGGCCGACGCTGAGGGCGGTCGGCCGGGCCGGCCGCCGCGGGCCGATCGCACTCCGGCTGGCCGCAGCCTCGCTCGCCCGCAACCCGGGGCACGCGGCGATCGCAGCCACCTTCCTGGTCGCGAGCCTCGGGCTGGCCTTATTTGCGGTCACCTATCGCTCGACGCTCCTGCGCGGACAGGAAGACGAAGCGAGCTTCGCGGTGCCGGCGTCGTTCGTGCTCTCCGAAGACCTCTCACAGCTCGTGCCGGTGCTCCACGGCGCGCCCCTCGACCGATACCCGGGGACGACGACCTCGGTGCTTCGTCTCTCGGGCAACGTCCCATCCGGGACGACGTTCGCGTTCCTCGGGCTGCCGGCCCACCGTGTCGCGAGCGTCGGCGGCTGGCGCACCGACTTCGCCTCCAAGCCGCTCCTCGCCCTCGCGGCGGCGATCACGCCCCGGCGGAATGTCGCCCTGCACACGACCAGCCTCCCGCCAGGACGGCAGTTCTCGCTGCCGGTGAGCGCCAAGGGCGACGACATCGGCGTGCGGGCGATCTTCCGCTCCCGCCTCGGCGACTACGAGGCAGTGGCGCTCGGCCACACGAACGGCCCGAAGGTCACGCTGCTCCACGGCCGCATCCCGTTCATCGGTGCGACGCTGGCGCAGCTCAGGCTCGACATCCTGAACCAGGATCGCCTCTCGGCGAACGGCGGCCTCGGGCTGCAGCCGAGCGCGAAGGGCGAGATCAGCTTCGGTGACGCACGCGTCAACGGGCGGCTCGTGCACACACCGTTCGCGAGCTGGGTCGGCAGCGGCGGTGTGTCGGGCGGCGCTGCCCGGCTGGGCTACGTCCTCACCTCCGACCAGAACGGGGTCTTCCGTCCGCGGCAACCCACCGACGGGGTGCCGCTGCCCGTGCTGGCAACGCCGCGTGTGCTCGCCGAAGCGGGACCGCACGGGATCATCCCGCTCCAGGTCGAAGGCGAGCAGATCGCGGCTCGCATCGTCGGCACGATCCGCCGTTTCCCGTCGGTCGCCGGGGACGCCGTCGTCGCCGACAGGACGGACGCGGCGACGATCCTCGACACGCGCTCGCCCGGCCTAGGCACGACCGATGAGCTGTGGGTGAACGTGCCGGCCGCCGACGAGGCTTCCGCGGCAACGACGCTCTCTCACGCACCGTTCACGCAGCTGGCGCTCCAAGCGCGGGCCGACACGCTCTCCGAGCTGCGCGCCGACCCGCTCGCGCGAGGGGCGCTTCTGACGCTCGCCGGCACGGCCGCCGTCGCGCTGCTCCTCGCCCTCGTCGGCTTGTTGTTGTCGGTCGTCGGCGATGTGCGCGACGATCGCGGCGAGCTATTCGACCTCGAGGCTCAGGGAGCATCGCCGGCGACGATCCGCGCACACCTCCGCCTGCGGGCGCTGCTCGTCGCGTCGTTCGGCGTGGTCGGTGGTCTCGCGCTCGGCGCGATCCTGACCTCGCTGGTGATTTCGCTGGTCTCCGTCACCGCCGCCGCGGCCCGGCCCGAACCCCCGCTGCAACTCGTGCTCGACGTACCGCTCCTCCTGCTGGCGACCGCGCTCTACGTGCTCGTCGCGGCACTGCTCGTCGGAGCGGCGACGTCGCTGCGCGGGCACGCGCCGGCGCGAGCCGCGGAGGCGCTGGCGTGAGCGCGATCGAGCTGAAGGACGTCTTCCGCGTTCACTCGACGCCCGAGGGTGACGCCGCGGCGCTGCAAGGGTTGTCGCTGCGAGTTGCCGAGGGCGAGGTGGTGACCGTGCTCGGCCCGAGTGGCTCCGGCAAATCGACGCTGCTGCGGTTGCTCGCAGGGCTCGAGCGCCCCTCGGCGGGGCAGGTGAAGGTGCACGGCGACGACCTTGCGAAGCTGCCGGCGCGCCAACTTGCGCGCTATCGCTCGACGCTCCTCGGCTACGCCGACCAGCACTACGGGCGAGCGCTGGCGCCGGAGCTGACGGCGCGCGAGCTCGTCGCGCTGCAGCTCGGACTGCGGGGCACCCCGGGCGCGCAGCGGGCGCGACGCGCAGACGAGCTGCTCGAACGGGTCGGCCTCGCGGACAAGCGCCACCGCAGGCCCGGCGAGCTCTCGGGAGGCGAGCAGCAGCGGGTAGCGCTCTGCGCGGCCCTCGCGCACCGGCCGCGCGTCTTTCTCGCCGACGAACCGACCGGCGAGCTCGACAGCAAGACCGCCGACCAGGTGTACGACGTGCTCGCAGAGCTGGTGCGGGAGCATCGGTGCACGACGGTCATCGTCAGTCACGATCCCGAGTCGACGCGGATCGCAGACCGGATCGTGCGGATCCGCGACGGGCGCGTCTCCGAGGAATGGGCGCGCGACGACGTCGCGAGCGACACGATCGTCGTCGGTCGTGGTGGCTGGCTGCGGCTGCCGGAGGAGCTGCTGCTGCGCGCAGGGATCGGCTCGCACGCGACGGCAACGTTCGCCGACGGTGGGCTGCTCGTCTCAGCAGCCGCGGGCCGTGAGCTGACCCAGTCGACCTCCGACACTGCGGTCGCCGAAACGCTCCACGACACGCACCGCGTCGCCGAGGCGCGCGGCCTGGCGAAACGGTACGGCAGCACCGTCGTGCTGGACGGTCTCGACGCGGCGTTCGACGCGAGCCGTTTGCACGCCGTGGTCGGCCCCTCCGGCTCCGGCAAGACGACGCTCCTGCACCTGCTGGCCGGCCTCGAGCTTCCCGACGCAGGCTCGATCGTGGTCGGCGGCACGGACCTGAGTGCACTCGACCGGAGCGCGCGGGCTGCACTCCGGCGCGAGCAGATCGCCTACGTCGGGCAGCAGGCCGGGCTCGTGCCGCACCTCTCTGCACTCGAGAACGTCGAGCTGGTGCTGGCGCTGCGCGGCCGCGAGGAAGGCAGCCGCCTCGCGGCGCTGGCGGCACTCGAGTCGGTCGGCCTGGGCGAGCGGGCGACGCAGCACGTGAGCCGCCTCTCGCAGGGTGAGCGGGCGCGCGTCGCGATCGCGCGCGCGGTTGCCTCGAAACCCGCGCTGCTGCTCGCTGACGAACCGACGTCGCGCCTCGACGGCGCGAACGCGATCGCGGTGGCGGTGCTCCTGGCTCGACTCGCGCGCGACACGGGAGCAGCCGTCGTGTGCTCGACACACGACCCGCTCGTGATCGAGCAGGCCGACGCTCAGATCACGCTGTAGTCCTCCGACCGCGCCCGCCAGGACGACCAGCCGCCCTCGTACGAGCGCACTCGGCCGCCGGACACTTCGAGGATTCGGTCGGCGATCCGGTCGAGGAAATACCGGTCGTGCGAGACGAAGATCGCGGTGCCGTCGAAGTCCTCGAGTGCGCCCTCGAGCATCTCGACCGAGTCGATGTCGAGGTGGTTCGTCGGCTCGTCGAGTAGCAGGCAGTTCGCGCCCTGCAGCATCAGCAGGAGAAGCTGCAGGCGCGTCCACTCACCGCCCGAAAGTGAGCCGATCGGCCGGCCGACCTGCTCGTAGTTGAAGCGGAACTTCATCAGGCGTGAGACAGCCTCGCCCTCGGAGATCGGCGCCTCGAGCCGCACGAGCTGCAGCGGTGTCGCGCCCGGGTCGGGCGGGCGCCGATCCTGGGCGAGCCGGCCGAACCGGATCGAGGGGCCTGCCTTCCGTTCCCCCTCGGTCGGCTCGAGCTCGCCGGCGAGCACGCGGAGCAGCACGGACTTGCCGGCGCCGTTGTCGCCGACCACGCCCACGCGTTCGCCGCGCAGGACGGTCAGGTCGACGCCGCTGAACACAGGCCGGCCGCCGAGCGACACGCCGACACCGTCGAGCTCGACGACGCGTTCGCCGCCACGTGCATGCGGATGCAGCTCGAGCGCGATCCGGCGCCGTTCGAGCACCGGCCTGTCGACCTTCTCCATGCGGTCGATCTGCCGCTGCTTGTTGCGCGCCTGCTTGATGTGCCTTTCGTCCGGGACACGGCTCGCCCAGTCCTTGAAGCGACGGATCGCCTCTTCGAGCCGCGCGATCTCCTTCTGCTGCGTGACGTAGAGCTGCTGCTGGCGCTGCTGCTCGAGCTCACGCGCGACGGTGTAGGCCGAGTAGTTTCCCGGCCAGATCCGGATGCGCCCACCGTCGAGCTCTGCGATCTGCGAGACGGTCTCGTCGAGCAGGTAGCGGTCGTGCGAGACCGCGACCACGGCGCCGTCGAACGAACGCATCAGGTGCTCGGTGTGCTCGCGGGCATCGACGTCGAGGTGCGCCTCGGGCTCGTCGAGCAGCAACACGTCGGGTTCGCGCAGGAGACAGGCGGCGAGCCCGACGAGCTTCCGCTGACCGCCCGAGAGCACGCGGGTCGGCTTCGCGAGATCGTCGTCGGCGAGCCCCACCTCCGCGAGCAGGGCGCGCGCCCGGCCCTCGAACCCAGGCCCGCCTGCCGCCGTCCAGCGTTCGAGTAGATCTTCCTGCCGGCTCAGCAGCCTGCTCATCCGATCGAGGTCCGACCCTGCGGAGCCGAGCTGGGCTTCGACCTGCGCGAGCTCCGCCTCGAGCTCGTCGAGGTCCGGCCGCGCTGCGCGCAGCGTCTCGAGCGCTCCGCGGTCGTCGCCTTCGAGTTGCTGCGGCAGGAACGCGAGCACGAGTCCACGCCGCTGGGTCAGCTCGCCACGGTCCGCGGTCTCCTCGCCGGCGACGATGCGCAGCAGTGTCGACTTGCCGCCGCCGTTCGGGCCGATCAGGCCCAGGCAGGCGCCCGGCTCGACATCGAGGTCGAGGCCGTCGAGGATCAGCCGCGAGCCGAAGCTCTTCGCGACGCCGCGCACCTGGAGCAGGGACATAGCCGCAGGCTAGATGTTCGCTCTAGAGCCGGAACGCGACCTCGCCGAGCCGGCGGTAGCCGGCGAGCGAAGGATGGTCGCCGTCGTCGTTCGTCCAGTCGGCCTTCATGCGCCCGGGCAGCTCGGGATCCTCGAGCGTGTCGTGGAAGGGCAGGCACGGCACGTCGAAGGCGTGGATCAGGGCATTCAGCTCTCTGATCGGCGCCTCCTTCGCCGGCCACCCGTTGTTCCACGGCAACACGTCGCAGACGTAGACGGCCAGCCCGCGGGCGAGGCCGCGCTCGACGAGAGCGCTCAGCGTCTCGGCTGCGGGCGCCACCGGGCGCCCCTGCGCGATGTCGTTGATTCCGCCCTGGACGATCAGGATGTCGGCACCCTCAACGGCATGGTCGAAGCGCTCGGCGATTTCGTCGGTGCGTTCGCCCCAGATGCCGTAGTTCAGGAAGGCGAGCTGCGGATGCAGGAGCCCGGCCCAGTGCTCCCACTGACCCTCGGGGTCGCCGCTTCGGCGCCTGGAGTCCCAGTACGGCGAGCCCTCGGTGATCGAGTCTCCGAGACACGCGACGACCGGCATCTCGCTAGAAGAAGAACTGGCGCCACGCGGTCCACCAATCGTCCGCGCGGGAGGCGATCTGCCGGGTTTCGGTGATCTCGACGCCTGCGCGGTGGCGGTACTTCTCGACGTGGTCCGAGGTGTTGAAGTCGACGAGGATCTCGCAGGGCGAGCCAGGACGGTAGGGCGTGACCGCACGCAGATCGCCGAGCGCCGCGCGGGCGCCGGCCTCGATCAGCTCGCGCGCCTTCGGCGCCGGGAACTGCCGTGCGCTGAACCGCCCCAGGCCCTTCTTGACTGCGACGGTGGTGAGGCCCGCACCGAGGAGCGCCGTTCCCTCGCGACAGCTGGCCTCGTCGCCGGTCACGAGCACGACCGGGCAGTCCCAGGTGCCACAGAGCGCGGCGTTGATCCCGGTCTCGCCCACTTCGACGCCGTTGAACCGCAGGCGCCACCACGACGAGCCGCTGACGGTGTGCGCGAGCACGCCGTCACGCGTGCCGGCCATCGCATGCATGCCGACGAAGAGCGCGGCGTCAACGCCGCCCTCGAGGTACTCGATGTACTCCGTCCATTCGTTCTGGACGACGTATTCGCAGTCCGGGTCGAGCTCCTCTGGAATCAGCGAGTTGAACGTCCAGCCCTCGCCGGCACCGTGGCAGTCCATGACGACGATTTCGGTCGCGCCGGCCGCCTTCGCGCCGCGGACCGCGGCATTGATCTCGCCCGTGTAGAGCCGACGGCCCTCCTCGTACATCGCGTGGCCGCCGCTCACCTGCTGCCACTTGACGATTCCGGCGACGCCCTCCATGTCGCTGACGATGAACACTTTCATCGGATCGACCCTACGACCTCGCCAAGGGAGTTGCGCACGGGAACCGTCCGGAAGGCGTCGATGCCGAGCACCTGACCGAGCGCGGGCCGTAGGCCGCGCGTTGCGCCGTCGGCGACCTTGAACACCCAGGCGACGCCGTCGGGCGAGAGCGCGCAGAACAATCCTTCCGCGCCGCGCTTGGCGACCCACCCGGGCAGGGCCTGCATCAGCTCGGTGTCGTCGGCGCGGCTGCCACCGATCAGCTCCGGGTGCGCCCGCATCGCTGCAACGATCGGCCGGGGGATCGTCGTGAAGAGCTGGGCCATCTCCTCCAGCGACATCGCCATCGTCGGCAGGCCGCAGCCGTCGACGCCCGGTACGCCGGGGACGAGCTCGGCGATCCGCTGCTGCAACGGATGCGCGGGATCGCGGTACGGATGAAGCGGCCAGCCGTGCGCGCTGCAGGCCGCCAGCATCCCGGCATGCTTGCCCGAGCAGTTGTGTCCGAGCTTTCCGTCGGGCCGCCCGTCCTGGACCCCGTTCTCCAGATCGTCGACACCGACTCCGGCCCGCGTCAGCACCTTCCGAACAGCCGCCAACTGGGCCGGCTCGGCGTCATGCGACGCACACGCGATCGCGATCTCGTCCGTCGCGAGGTCGCTGTACCCGTCGACGAACGGGATCGCCTGCAGCGGCTTCATCGAGGAGCGCAGATGGCAGACGAGAGCGGCGTCGCCTCGTCGCTCGCCCGCGCTCGAGACGACGTGCACCTCGTGAATCGCCTCGACGGTGCCACCGCGTTCGACGGTTACGCTGATCGCGTCCATCCCTCGAGGGAGCCTAACGTTGCCGGAGTTGCCAGAGGTCGAAGCGTGGCGGCAGCAACTCGACCCGCTCGTCGAGCGGTCGCCGGTCGAGCACGCCGGCCCGGCGCACATCGCGACGCTGAAGACGTTCGACCCGCCGCTGAGCGACCTCGAAGGCACGACGTCTGCAGCGTCGAGCGGCGCGCGAAGCGCTTCCTGCTGCCGACCAGCGACGGCGGGCTCGTGCTGATGGTGCACCTGATGAGCGCCGGCAGGCTCAAGTACGTCGCGTCGGGGGCCAAGGGTGCGAAGACGCCGATGTTCCGGCTGCGGTTCGCGGACGGCGGCGAGCTACAGCTGACCGAGGCGGGTTCGAAGAAGCGGGCCGGAGTGTGGCTGCTCCGTTCCGACGCCGTCGCCGACGAGCTCGCCCACCTCGGGCCGGAGGCCGACCGGCTGTCGACGGACGACGTCGCGCGGATCCTCGCCAGCGACTCGCGCCGCCTCCACTCGCTGCTCCGCGACCAGCGGCTGATCGCGGGGATCGGCCGCGCCTGGGCGAACGAGATTCTCTGGGCCGCCAAGCTCTCGCCGTACGCACTGTCGACCCAGGTGGACGACGAGGAGACGGAGCGCCTTGCAGACGCGATCCGCTCGGAGCTCGCACGAGGCCTCGAGTTGCGGCTCGGCGGGGCGAAGGACGCCGACGTCTACCGGATCCACAACGCGCTCGGCAAGCCATGTCCCCGCTGTGGCACGCCGCTCGCCCGCGTCGACTTCGAAGAGCACACGATCTTCTACTGCCCGGTGTGCCAGACCGGCGGCCGCACGCTCAAGGACCGGCGGCTCTCGCGCCTCCTGCGCTGACTCACGAACCTCGTTCGAACGAGGTTCGTGAGTGGCTTGAACGGCCACGTCCCGCAGGACCGTCGACGAACTCGCGGTTGCTCACAAAAGCCGACGTCGGGCTCCAGCGCAGACCCTCGAACCTCGTTCGAACGAGGTTCGAACGAGGTTCGTGAGTGGCTTGAACGGCCACGTCCTGCCGGACCGTTAGCCTCCGCGCGGTGATCAGGACACAGCCCACGAGAGGTGGTTGGCTCGAGGTCGTTTGCGGGCCGATGTTCAGCGGCAAGAGCGAGGAGCTGATCCGGCGCCTTCGACGCGCGGAGATCGCTGGACAACGCGCGCTGATCGTCAAGCCGGTGATCGACAACCGCTACGACGTCGGCCGTGTCGTCTCGCACGCAGGAGCGAGCATGCGAGCCGTCACCGCGTCGACGAGCGGCGACGTGCTGCGGCTTGCCCGCGGCTACAACGCCGTCGGGATCGACGAGGTGCAGTTCTTCGACGACGGCATCGTCGACGCGATCGACGGCCTCGTCCAAGGGGGAGCGCGTGTCGTGGCGGCTGGCCTGGCACAGGACTTTCGTGGGCTGCCGTTCGGTGCGATGCCGACGCTGCTCTGTGTCGCCGAGTTCGTCGACAAGCTCGAAGCCGTCTGCCACCGCTGCGGCGGTCCGGCGACGATGACGCAGCGGCTCGTCGACGGCGAGCCCGCGCCGTTCGGCGGTGCGACGATCCAGGTCGGCGCGCTCGACTCGTACGAAGCGCGCTGCCGAAGCTGCCACTCGGCGGGCGAAGAAGCGCAGAGCTCCGCGACGGGCTGACCGGGGGTCGGGAACGACCTTCATTCCCGACCCCTCGTATGCCGTCAGCGCCTAGTCCTGCGGGTTGAAGCTGTACGTCCCGTCCCACGCCCAGTCGTAGCCACCGAGCGAGGTGACCGCGACGCTGGCCTGGAAGTGCTTGAACTTCCCGGTGCCGCCCCAGAAGGTGCATTGACCCACCGCGAGCGAGCAGTTGCCGAAGGCCATGTTGTTGCCAGGCCCCGGCGGGTCGAGAATGACGTCGGTTCCGCCTGGGGTCAGGAGGAGCGGCGGTTGGAGGTAGTTGATCCGCGTGCCGACCTCGATCTGCGGCAGGTTCGAGGTCGTGATCTCGCAGTACGACCCCGGGTCGCCGGTGAACCCCAGACAGTTCTTGGTCGCATGGAGATCGCCACTTCGCGGTCCGGAAGCGGACGCCAGGGCAGACGGAACAATGATGACGGCCGTAAAGAGCGCGGCAAGCACGCGAGCTCTCATCCTGAACCTCCTACGTTGTCGCGGGCATCGACCCGCGGACGGACTCTGGGCTGGTACTCGTGCCGCTCGAGCGTCGCACTCCGGGACGTCGCGGTCTATTCGCTATTCCGCGACTCTTTTCGCGACGGCCGCGTCGCCACGCGTCAGCGGCCACCGCCGCTCAGGAGGGCAACCGCCGCGGTTCGGCTCGAGACCCCGAGCTTCCTGTAGGCGTTCTGCAAATGCTTCCGGACCGTGGACTCGGAGATATACAACGCGGTTGCGATCTCCGCGTTCGGCTTGCCGCGCCCAACCCAGCGCAGCACCTCACTCTCACGAGCCGAGAGCACGCCTGCGGCCCCGCCTTCGGGCCACTCACCGGGAGGCGACCGCACCGCGTACTCGGCAATCGACAACTCACCTTCGACGCCGAGCTTCCGCGCGATCGCACTCAGCACGGAGACGGCATCACCGACGAAGGGAAGGTGGTCGTCGCCCGGCAGTTCCACGTACGTCGCTCCGGGCACACGGTTCGCGACATAGCGGGCATGCTCCACGGAGATCACCTGGTCGTGCTCGCGGGCGACGACGAGCGTCGGCACCGCGATCTGCGACAGCAGGTCGCGGACGTCGATTCGTGCGTTCATCCGCGTCAGGTCGGCAGCTGCACCCGGGCTCGCGCCGAGCCGGCGGTAGATGCCCCACCATTTGATGAACGCTTCGTTGTCGCGTTCGCTGGGAGCTCGCCACGCCACGTCCCCGCTCAAGTACTCCGGGCTTCCCCACGCCCGCTCGAAGTAGGTCGCGACGCTCTCCCACCACTCCGCGGGCTGCGCCCACGGATAGTCGTGGGTCCGCGTCGCCTTCGGTAGAGGCCCATAGAGAATCAGTGCGTGCACGCGTTCCGGGTGTGCAACCGCGAACGAGATCGCGAGCGGCGCTCCTTCGGAGACGCCAACGACCGCCGCGCGCTCGCAACCGCTCGCGTCCATCACCGCTCGGAGATCGTCCATGCGCTCCTCCGTTGTCGGCATCAGGCGCACACGGTCGGACAGGCCGGTGCCACGCTTGTCGAAGAGGATCACGCGCGCGAACGCTGTGAATGCGCGATAGAACGCACCCAGCGGCGGCCAGTCCCACGTCAGCTCGAGGTTCGAGACGAACCCCGGAATGAACACCAGGTCGATCGGCCCGTCACCGAATACCTGATACGCGATGCTCAAGCCTGCGCTTTGTGCGTAGCGCGTCTCGGGTGGAGACCACTCTCGTTCGCTGCCTGCTCGCGAGTTCGCGGGCGTCTCACGCATCACAGCCACACCCTATGGCCGCTATCGTCGCCGAGTGGGCCGCCTCGAGATCCGTGCCTTCGCGGAGGGTGACCTCGACGCTGCAGGAGCATTGCTCGCGGCCCGGCATCAGGCCCACCGCCTCGCGGAGCCGCTGCTCTCCGAGCGGTTCGAGGCCGCCGCGAACGCCCGTGCCGAAGTGGCATCGCTCTGGGAGCAGGAGCACGCCTCGGGCGCCGTCGCCGTTCGTGACGGACAGGAGGTCGGGTTCCTCCTCGGGACGCGCAAGGACGACGCGACCTGGGGCGCCAACGTGTGGGTCGAGGCGGCCGGATACGCCGTCGCCGAGCCGGAGATCGCCCGCGACCTCTACGCCGTCGCAGCGCAGCAGTGGGTCGACGCCGGTCGCACGCGTCACTACGCCCTCGTACCGGCCCTCGACGACGAGGTCGACGCCTGGTTCCGGCTCGGCTTCGGCGCACAGCAGGCACACGGGCTCAAGGAGGTCGAGCAGCGGCCTTGGTCGCCGGGAGCGCGGCGTGCGGAGCACGGCGATCTCGACGCGCTGGTCGAGCAGGCCCCGCTCGTCGGCCGCCACCATGCGCTGGCGCCGACGTTCAGCGGCATCAACCCGGAGGAGGACGAAGCAGACCTGCGCGCGATGCTCGTCGAGGACATCTCGAACGACGAGCTCGGCGAGCTCGTCTACGAACGAAACGGGCGCGTGATCGCGGGCTTCGAGATCGTACCCGTCGAAAAGGCGTCGATGCACCGCGGTCTCGCCCAGCCCGACGACGCGGCGTGTCTCGGCTGGGCGGCGAGCTTGCCGGACGTCCGCGGCTCGGGCGCCGGCCTCGCGCTGACCGACGCGGCGTTCGCCTGGGCGCACGAGCACGGGTACAAGTCGCTCGTCACCGACTGGCGCGAGACGAACCTGTTGTCGTCTCGCTTCTGGCCCGCGCGCGGGTTCCGTCGCTCCTTCCTGCGGCTCTACCGATCGATCCCGTAGCCCCGCCGTTAGGCTTGCGGCATGCACGAGGCACAGCTCGAGGACTCCGGGGCAGGGCTCGCACCGACCGGCGAAGGCTGGTTCGTCGTCAACGTTCGAGACACGGAATGGGTGAGCTCGGACGTGTTCGGCTCGGCCTGCGTGTTCGAGAGCCGGAACGCCTGGTTCCCACAGTTCGGCATCAACCTCAACGTCCTCGAGCCCGGCCAACCGAACTGCCTCTACCACTCCGAGTCACAACAGGAGGCGTTCCTCGTGCTGTCCGGGGAGTGCAAGGTGCTGGTCGAAGGTGAGGAGCGGCTGCTCGGCCCCTGGGACTTCGTCCACTGCCCCGCCGGAACCGAGCACGTCTTCGTCGGAGCGGGCGACGGGCCGTGCGTGATCCTGATGGCCGGCGCACGGTCGGAGAACGAGCAGATTCTCTACCCGGTCTCGGAGCTCGCGGGGCGCTACGGCGCGAGCGCAGCGAGCGAGACCCCGGACCCCAAAGAGGCCTACGCGCCCTTCGAGCGGCCACAGCCGGGGAAGCCGTCCTACTGGGCCCGGCTCCCCTGGGCCTAGCGCGACCGGCGGAAGCGATCCACGACGGGAAGATCGAGCGGCGCTCGTCCGTCTCGTAGGCATGGACCAGCAACGACTCCTCTTGATCGCACTGGCACTCGGGCTGTTGCTCCTCGCGCTCGGCGGCTGGCTCGTGCAGGCGCTCCGTTGGCCCTCGCGCTCGCTCGTCGCTCCGGTGCGCTAGCCGACCTCTTCCGGCGGTCCATAGACTCGACCCATGAGCTCGGGACTTCATGGCTTGCTCCGCCTGCTCGGGATCGGAGCGCTCGTCGCCGGCGGGCTGACGATCGTGCTGATCGCGCTGCTGATCGCGATGCTGCTCGGGCCCCTTATCTTCTGGCTCGCGTGGAACGTGCTCGGCCTCGCCTCCGCGGTCGGCCTGCCGGAGCTGGGCTTCTGGGGCATCGTGCTCGCGACCGTCTTCCTGGTCGTCTCGTGGTTCGGCAAGGTCCTGATCACCGCGATCGTCTTTCTCGCCGACCCGTCGTGGTTCCAGGAATCGGCCCGGGTGCACTGGCCCGAGCCGACCTTCCGTAACTTCGTCGCGGTCGCGCTGCTCGCATTGCTCGCGTCGAGACCGCACGCGCATGCGCACGAACGCAGGCGCAGCACCAAGGTGGTAACGACTACCTACCCGGCTTGAACGAGACGAGTGCGGCGCGCTCGTCGCCACCCTTGACGGTCTGCTCCAGCACCGTGCCGATGCCGCGGACGTAGAACTTGTGGTCGAGCACGCCGGGTTCAAGCGGAGTCGACTCCTGCGTCAGCAAGGCCTTGTGCGTGGCGACGTATGGAACCCGGACCGCCGCGCCGAGGCGGAGCACCTTGAACCGGTCTTCGGCGTGCCCCTTGTAGAACTCCTGCCGGCCCGCCTGGCCGGCCTTGGGGCGGGCGAACATGAAGATGCCCGGGCGCGCGCCGTCGACTCCGGCCCGCCAGGTGCCTTCGGTCGTCGTCACATGCCCGTCCTTCGCGAGCTCGGCGGTGTTCTCGCCGAAATACCAGACGTTGCCCTGCTTGTCCTGCCCGTACCACTCGGTCGTCCGCTCTTCGAGGTGGCCGGCCAGGTAGAGCCGGTCGCGGACGACTACGCACCGGGCGCCGTCGATGGTCGCCGTGTCGTGGGTAACAGTGAGGACGTCGCGCGCCAGCTGGCCGTCCTTGACACCGCGATAGACGTACACGCTGCCGGGCAGGAGCGGGAACCACGGATTGTCGACGCGTGAGCTGAAGTCGGCCGCATTCGGCAGCGGCGGCGTCGCACCGTTCGCGGACCGACCGACCCATCCGAGCACGGCGAGCGCGACGACTACGACAACCGGCAGAACGCGTACCGACAACGAACACACCTCCGGTGGGATCGATGCTAGCCGAGCGGGAGACACCGCTAGCATCGGCGCATGGCGGCGTCGGCGGACTCCCTCACCCTGCCGTTCGCGTGGTACAGCGACGAGCAACTGCTGCGCCGAGAGCGCGCGTCGATCTTCGCGCGCTCGTGGCAGTACGCGGGCCGGGCGGCACAGGTCGCCGAGCCGGGCTCGTACCTCGCGACGGACGCAGGTGGCGTGCCGATCCTCGTCACGCGCGACCGGGAGGGCTCTCTCCGTGCGTTCGTGAACGTCTGCCGCCATCGCGGCTCGGTGCTGATGGAAGGCTGCGGCAAGCGGAGCACGCTGCAGTGCCACTACCACGCCTGGACTTACGACCTCGACGGCTCGCTGCGAAACGCGCCGCGCTCCGAGCGCGAGGTCGAGTTCAACGCCGACGACTGGTCGCTGCTGCCCGCGAGCGTCGGCACTTGGGGCCCGTTCCTGTTCGTCAACCCCGACCCGGCCGCCGTGTCGCTCGCCGAACACCTGGGCGAGCTGCCGACGATCCTCGCGCGTGCCATCGACATCGACGGTCTCGAGTTCCACTCCCGCGTCGAGTTCGGTTCCGACGCGAACTGGAAGATCGTCGTCGAGAACTTCCTCGAGTGCTACCACTGCCCGACCGCGCACCCCTCGTTCAGCGAAGAGGTCGACGTCCATCCGGACCGCTACCTGCTCGAGGCTCATCCGACCTTCGCCGCGCAGTTCGCGCAGGCAAAGAAGACCGGCGAGCGCGGGCAGTTCCACCTCCTGTTCCCGAACACGGGCCTGAACGTCTTCCCCGGCCCGGCGAACCTCTCGATCGGCCCGATCGCACCGGCGAGCGCCGGCCGGACCGAGCGCTACCTCGACTACTTTTTCGCCCCGGACGCCGACGCCGCCTGGGTCGCCGACTTCTTCGCGTTCGACGACCAGGTCGGTCGGGAGGACAGCGTCCTCGTCGAGTCGGTGCACCGCGGCATGGCCTCCGGGATGCTCGAGCAGGGGCGCCTGCTCCTGAACGCCGAACCGCTGCTGGCCGCGTTCCAGCGCTGGGTCGGGACGCAACTCGGCGCGGCGTAGAATCGAACCCCACCCCCAGGCAACCGACAGGAGGAACTCTGTGAAGCGTCTCGTCGCTCTCGTCGCCGTCGCGGCGTTGGCGGTCTCCCTCGCGGCAGTCGCCGCGGCCCGGACGAGCAGTCCGCCCACGATGACCGCGGGCAAGCTCGTCGTCGGCTTCGGCGACCCCGCCGTCAACTTCGCGAACGGCAAGATCCGCGGCTCGAACTACCTGAGCCCGAAAGGCTATGAGGTCGACCTGGCTGCGGCGATCGCCAAGGGCCTCGGCCTGACGCCGTCGTACGTGTACACGCCATGGGCGAAGCTCTTCGCCCCCGGGCACAAGACGTTCGACATCTCGTTCCAGGAAGCGACGATCACCGCGCAGCGCAAGCGGACGGTCGATTTCACGCACTCGTACTTCGATGCGAACCAGGGCGTGCTGCTGTCGAAGAAGGCGAAGGTGCCTCACTCGATCGCCGACCTGAAGAGCCTGCAGACCTGTGCGCAGACCGACACGACCGGCCTGACGTGGATCCAGCAGAAGCTGCATCCGACGAAGGCGCCGCTCATCTACCAGTCGACCGCGGCCGCGTTCACCGCCGTGCAGATCGGTAGATGCGACGCGATCGTTCTCGACACGCCGATCGTCGCCTCCGAGAAGAAGGCCCGCCCGACCCGCTACGGCAGCGTCGCCGGCCAGATCATCACGAAGGAGCAGTACGGCGCTGTGCTCCAGAAGGGCTCGCAGCTGACCCCGCTCGTCAACGCTCAGATCGACAAGCTCTGGGCGAACGGCACGATCGGCAAGCTGCAGACGAAGTGGTTCAACGTCGACTTCTCCAAGATCCCGACGCTGAAGTAAGCCGCTAGTGGTCTAGGTGCATCAGGTCGTCCAAACGTTCTTCTCGCCGTACGCCTTTCGGGTCGCGTTCCCGAACGTCTGGGCGGGATTCCAGGTCAACCTGAAGCTGATGGTGGTCGCGGAGGCGCTCGTGCTCGTGTTCGCCCTCGCGGTCGCCGTGGTTCGTGGTCTCCCAGGGCGCGGAGCGAAACCGCTCCGCGCCCTGATGATCGCGTACACCGACTTCTTCCGCGGCACGCCGCTGATCCTGGTCGCGTTCGTGATCGGCTTCGGCCTGCCGGCCCTGAACATCAGCGTGATCAGCGGACGCTCCAACTTCACCTACGGCGTGATCGCACTGACGCTCGTATACACCGCGTACGTAACCGAGGTCTACCGGGCTGGGATCGAATCGGTGCATCCGTCGCAGCGGATGGCGGCTCGCTCGCTCGGACTCTCGTACTGGCAGTCGATGCGGTTCGTCGTCATTCCGCAGGCCGTGCGGCGCGTCGTGCCGCCGTTGCTCAACGACTTCATCGGCCTGCAGAAGGACACCGCGCTCGTGTCCGTGATCGGCGTCGCGGAGGCAGCGCTGCAGGCGCAGGCCTTCTCGCAGACCTACGCCAACTTCACCTCGTACACCGTGGCCGCCGTCCTGTTCGTGCTGCTCACGATCCCGCTCGCGCGCTTCACCGACCACCTGATCCTCACGCGTGAGCGCAGGGAGCGCGCAGGCGCGACGTGAGCTTCGTCCAGCTCGATCATGTCTCGAAATCGTTCGGCGACCTGCGCGTGCTCGACCAGGTCTCGCTCGAGGTAGAACGGCACAACGTCGTCTGCCTCATCGGCGCCTCCGGCTCCGGGAAGTCGACGCTCCTACGCTGCATCAACCTGCTCGAGAGGGTCGATGAGGGTCGCATCGTCGTCGACGGCGCCGAGATCACGAACGGCCGCGTCGACGTGAACGCCTTGCGCCGCAAGATCGGAATCGTCTTCCAGGCCTACAACCTCTTCCCGCACATGACCGTCCTCCAGAACATCGTGCTCGCGCCCAAGAAGGTGAACGGAACCAGCGCGCGTGAATCACGCCTGGTCGCGCTCGAGCTCCTCGAGCAGATCGGCCTCTCCGACAAGGCAGACGAGTTCCCGGACCGTCTCTCCGGCGGCCAGCAGCAGCGAGTCGCGATCGCGCGCGCGCTCGCGATGGGGCCCGAGCTGATGCTGCTCGACGAGATCACGAGCGCGCTCGATCCGCAGCTCGTCTCGGATGTCCTCAACCTCGTACGCGGGCTCGCGGAGACCGGCATGACGATGATCGTCGCGACTCACGAGATGTCGTTCGCGCGCGAGGTCGCCGACAAGATCTGCTTTCTGGACGCCGGCGTGATCTGCGAGGAAGGTCCGCCCGAGCAGATCTTCAGCACGCCCAACGAGCCGCGGACACGGGAGTTCCTGGCACGCGTGATCGAGGCGGGCCGGCTGTGAGCACGCTCCGGTCGTTCGTCCCACCGTCCAAGGCGCCACTCGCGCTCGGCGGCTTCCTCGCGATCCCCGTCTTCTTCGCCTCGCTGATGGCAGCATCGCTCGCGCTCGAGAAGCCACGCGTGGTCGAGTGGACCCGCGGCTCCGGCATCGCCCGGATCTACCACCAGCCGACCGGCGCGAACGAGGCGAAGATCTGGCTTGTTGCGCTCGTCCCGCCCCTGCTGCTGGTGCTGGTCTCGTGGGTCTCCGCCCACTTCCCGTTCGCGTTCTACGTCACGTCGGCAGCGGCCTGCATCATCGCGCTCTCACTGACGGTCAGGCTCGACCGCTGGCAGCTGCACCACACGCTGCGCTTCCCGAACGGGGAGGATCTGATCGCCGACCAGACGACGTCGAGCTCACTGCAGCGAGGCGAGTGGGAACACGACGCCGCCCAGACGGTCTGGAGCCTCGTGCACTACACGATCGGCCTCTCGATCGCCGCCGCGGGGATCGCGCTGCTCCTGAGCGTGCGCCGCCGCCGCGCCGCGCCGACGGGCGCGGCGAGCCGCTAGAGCTGCACGCGAAGCGTCTCGCCCGCGAGCGCGAGCGACCCGCCGAGCTGCTCGATCACGAGGCGCGCGACGAGCGCGCCGAGGTCGCGGATCTCGTCGCCGAGGACGACCGGCGCAGCGGCCTCGACCACGGGCGAGAGCGCGAGCGCGCGCCCGTCGACCACCCAGGTCACCTGCTCGACCGGGCCAAAGCGGATCGCCGCGATGGCGAGCGCCTGAAGGCTGCGCGACAGCGCCACGGGCTCAGTCTCGATCGTCTCGCCGGTGCCACTGGTCACGATCCGCTCGTCGTCGGACGTCGCGAGGGCGACGGTGTCCGCTTCGACGAGACCGGCTTCGAAGCGGCCGCCCTCGATCCGCGCGGCGACTCCGAGCTCGTCGAGCAGAGAAGTCATCTGCTCGGACGCCTGCGAGATCATCGTCACGAACCGGGCGCTCCGCTCGTCGAGTTCACCACCACGCTCGAGCGTCCTCGAGAACCCGTACACCGTCGCGAGCGGGGTGCGTAGGTCGTGACAGGCGAGCGAGACGATCCGTGAGAAGCGCTGGGCGTCGGTCATCGCGTACCGTTCTACCCGATGACGAGCTTCCGGAACGAGGTTGTCGGCGATCTGCAGGCTTCGGCGCCGGAGGTGCGGATCGGCCTGACCCGCGCCGGCGTGACGGGAATCCAGAAGGCGATCCGGATCCGGCACGAGGGTCACGAGAAGACCTTCGCCGCCGAGATCTCCTGCACGGTCGACCTCGACCCCGCCCAGAAGGGCGTCCACATGTCACGCTTCCCCGAGATCTTCGGCGAAGCGGTGGACGAGGTCGTGATCGGGGAGGCGTTCCTCGTCGAGACGCTGGCCGAGCACATCGCCGCCCACGTCGTCGAACGCCAGGACGCACTGCGCGCCGAGGTACAGATCAGGGCGCAGTACCCTCTCGAGCGCCGCACACCGGTCACCGGCCTGCGCACACAGGAGATCGCGACCCTGATCGGGATCGCTGCCGCGTCGCGGTCGCGCGTCAGGCGCGTCGTCGGCGTCGAGGCGTTCGGGATCAATGCCTGCCCGTGTGCGCAGGGGCTCGTGCGTGGCGCGGCGAGCGATCGTCTGCTCGAGGCGGGCTTCGCCGACGGCGACGTGGAGCGGATTCTCGAGCTCGTGCCGCTCGCGACGCACAACCAACGCGGCCGCGGCACCCTGCTCGTCGGCACCGACGCGAACATCAACGCCGAGCACCTCGTCGACGTCGTCGAGCACTCGATGAGCTCACCGATCTACGAGCTGCTGAAGCGGCCCGACGAGCTGTTCGTCGTCGAGCATGCGCACCTCCAACCTCGCTTCGTCGAGGATTCCGTCCGCTACGCGCTGGCAACCACGCTCGCCCGCTATCCGGAGCTCGACGACTCCGACTTCATCCACTCGCAGCAGGTGAACCTCGAGACGATCCACCGCCACGACGTCCTCGCGGAACGCTCGAGCACGGTCGGCGAGCTGCGCAGCGAGCTGACGGGTACCGCCGTCTCGGCGCCCACCGAGCTGCGCGAGTGGCTCAGCGCCGCCTGAACGCGGCGTGAACTGACAGCGCGAAGTCGGTGGCAGGCCGGCACGTCGGCTTGCTGCCCTTGCACGCCCCGCTCCAGCGGACGAACGTGAAGCCCTTGGCGGGCACCGCGCGCAGCGTCAGCGGGTCGCCCCCGGGAATCGTGCGGCCACACGTGCGCCCGCACGTGATCTTTCCCTTCCCCGTCACGGAGAGCTTGAGCGGCACCCGCAACGGTCCGAAGACCGCGGTCGCGGTCGCGGCTGCATTCAGAGTGAGCGCACACGCACCGGAGCCGCTGCAGGCCCCTGTCCAGTGCACGAACCGATCGGTGCCGGCCGGGGCGGCCGCCAGCGTCACGACGGCGCCCTGGTCCCACTGCGTCGAGCAGGACGCCGTGCAGTCGAGCCCGGGCAGGTCGCTCGTGATCCGCCCCGCCCCCGAGAACGCCACCCCGAGGGGCTCCTCCGCCACGCCGACGTGGTGCAACCAGAGCGAGTCCTGGATATCCGGCCACGAGCCCGAGTGCCCGTAGTAGTCGTCGTGGTTGAAGTCGAGCACCAGCGAGCTGAGCGGGCCGCCCGAGGCGAACGGGTAGAGGACGTCGGTCGGTGAGTCGCACGGGTGGCCCGAGTCGCCTGGACACGGGTGAGGGTCGCCGGGCGGCAGCGCGCCGAGCGCGTGCAGCAGCTCGTGGGCGGCGATGCTGTCGCTCGGCACATCCGGGCACCCCTGGAGCAGCACGACCGCCACGCCTGGGCCTTCGTCGAACCCGGGTGTGCCGCCGACCCCGCACACGTTCGTCTGCACCGAAGGCCCGTCGTAGTAGACGAGGTAGTCCTTGAACCGGCTGCCCGTCGACGAGAGGCTGTTGCTGATCGCTCCGAACATCCCCGACGCACCGACGCTCGCGTACGCGGCGCCGGTTTCCGGCAGCCGCACGAAGCTGATGTCGAGGCAAGGCCCGCCCGCGAACGCCGCCTGGTCGAAGCGGGGAACCCGCGTCGGATCCTGCCCCTGCCACCAGGTCAGCATCGAGTTGACGTCATCTGCGATCCGACCCGCATCGGTCGCAAACGGATCGGCGGCGTCGGACGGGATCGCGACGAGGGCGTGAATCTGCTGTGCCGTGACGATGTCGGCCCGGTCGGCTCCGGTCTCCTGGTTGCCGCCGCACCAGCCCGCGGCGAATGCACCCGGGCTGAGCCAGAGCGCCGCGCAGAACACGACCACGACGAGTGCCCTACGCATTCGCGGCGCGCCGGAAGTGAAAGCGGTTCTCGGTCCCAGAGCGGAGACGCCCGAGGTTGGCGCGATGCAGGAAGAGGATCGCCGCCGCGGCCACCGTGCCGAAGACGACGACCGACGTCGGGTAGCCGTAGAGGTAGGCGCAGACTGGCAGGGCGATCCCGGCCACGATCGACGCGAGCGAGGCGTAGCGCGAGATCAGGAAGACGGCGAGCCAGACGATGCCGGCGGTCAGCGCGACCCACGCGGCGACGCCGAAGAAGACGCCGCCACACGTAGCGACCATCTTGCCGCCCTTCGCGAACCCGAGAAAGAGCGGGCGCCAGTGGCCCAGCATCGCTGCAGCGCCCGCGATCACGCCCGAGAGTGAGTGAGGCGAGACGAACAGCATCCCGAGCATGGCGGGGATGAAGCCCTTGAGCACGTCGAGCACGACGACGGGCACGCCGAGCCAGCGGCCGTAGGTGCGCCAGACGTTCGTGGCTCCGATGTTGCCGGAGCCGACCTTGCGGATGTCCTCATGCTTGACGAGCCGGACGAGCCAGTAGCCCCACGGGCACGAGCCCAGCAGGTAGCCGAGCGCCACGAGGGCGGCGAAACTCACCCCGGGACGCTACCGGTCAGGGCCGGACGCCGTACCGCTGTGCCCAGTCGTTGACGACGTCGTAGTCGAGGTTGTGGAAGAACGCGTCGATGTAACCCGCCCGATCGGTGCCGAAGTCGACGAAGTACGCGTGCTCGTAGACGTCGAGCGCAACGAGTGCCGTGGCGTTCCAGACCGGGAACGTGTTCTGGGCATCGCCGAGGTAGTTGAACAGCCGGCCCTCGTCCCAGTCGTAGGCCGTCCACGCCCAGCCGCGGCCGGCGAGACCCGTCGCCCTCAGATCCGCCTTCCAGTCGGCGGCCGAGCCGAAGTCACGCTTGACGAGATCGGCGAACAGCCCCGTCGGCTCGCCGCCGCTGCCCCCGAGATGCTCGAAGTAGATCTCGTGGTTCTTGATCCCGCCGACGGCGAACGACAGGTCGACCTTGAGCGAGCGGAAGTCGGAGTAGACCTGGTTCGCGGCCGCAGGATCGGCGTCGGCCAGCTTGCCGAGGATCTCGTTCCGCTTGTTCACGTACCCCTGGTAGAGCTTGTAGTGGGCCTCGATCGTCTCGCGGGAGATCCCGTCGAGCTCGAACAGTGCGGGCTTCAGCTCGCGGGGGGCGATCTCTTCGTGGCTGTACGCAGGCGCCATGTCTCTCCTTCTCAAATCCTGGGTCGCGGCGCGGAGCATATCTTTGTGACGACCGATCGACCCGAAGGAGACCGCATGCCACACGAGCTTCCCCCGCTTCCCTATGACTACGACGCGCTCGCGCCGACGATCGACGAGCAGACGATGCGCATCCACCACGACAAGCACCACCAGGCCTACGTCGACAACCTGAATAAGGCACTCGACGGAACCGAGTGGGCCGACCGACCGCTCGAGCAGGTGCTCGCGCTGCTCGACGAGGTGCCGGAAGACGAGCGGGCCGCGGTGCGGAACAACGGCGGCGGCCACGCGAACCATTCACTGTTCTGGACGATCATGAAGCCGGGCGGAGGCGGCGCCCCGAGCGGCGCGCTCGCCGACGCGATCAGCGACACGTTCGGCGACGCCGACCAGCTGAAGGCGCAGCTCAACGACGCCGGCGTGAAGCGGTTCGGCTCGGGCTGGACCTGGCTGGTCTGGGACGGCACCGGCCTTGCCGTCGTCTCGACCCCGAACCAGGACACGCCCTTGATGACGAGCGACGTGCCGCTGCTCGGCATCGACGTGTGGGAGCACGCCTACTACCTGAACTACCAGAACCGGCGCCCCGACTACCTGAGCGCGTGGTGGAACGTCGTCAACTGGGACGAGGTCGCTCGGCGCTACGAGGCGCGCGGGGGCTGACACCCCCACGCGCCACGAGCGCGCGCGTGTTCAGGTCTGGCGCCAGACGAGCGTCGGGCCGATCACGCCGAGGTAGCCGGCACCCGCCTGGTTGACCGACATCGTCACCCGCAGGCGGTTGACGCCCTTCGGCAGCGGCAGCGGTGACGCGCGCCGACGACTTGGAGTTCAGCTGCACCTTGCGGACGCGTCACCCACTGGCCGGTCGACGCGTTCAGGCGCTGGATCTGCACCGAGCGGCCGGCGAACGACCGCGACGCGGAGGCGTGCACGATCCAGCCGTTGTTGCGCCCGAGCGACAGGCTCGGCTGAACCTGCACGGTGACGGGAGCCGAGATAGGCACCCTTCCAGGCCGCCTCGTAGGTGGTCAGGATCCCCGGAGCGACGATGAAGCTGTAGTTGCCGCCGTCGGAGGTCAGGATGGTCGTGCGCTGGATCAGGTTGGGCTGCGGATACGGCCGGTAGTAGATCGCCACCGTCTCACCGGCCTTGTGGTTCGAGACGACACCGCTCACCGTCACCTTCGCGCCCGCCGTGATGACCGGCGCCGACGCGCCGAGCGTGACGGTGGGCGGCAGCCCCTTGACCGTGATCGTGCCGGTCAGCTTCGGGTGCAACTCGTCCGAGTAGCTGTACGTCCCGGCAGCCCTGAACGTGAAGGAGTAGCTCGAGTTGTGGTGCAGGATCGGCGAGACGAACTCGCCCTTCGACGCGAGCACCTGGTGGTTCGCGTTCGCGTCCTTGTTCGTCCAGGTGACCGTGTCGCCTTCGGTGATCGTGACCGACTTCGGCGAGAAGCCCGAGGCGAAGATGTTCACGGTCCTGGTAGCAGCGCCCGCCGGGCCAGCGATCGCTAGCGCGGCGAGTATCGTCATCAGCTCCGATCAGCTTGCGCATGGTGGTCTCCTGCCGTGTCGAGGTATCGAACTCTTCAATCGTTGCCCATCCGCAGCGCGAACGACGCGGGTGCGGTGCCTGTTTTACTCCCATCGAGCATGGCCTTACAGAGCGCTGACAAGACGGCCTTGATCGCCGGCGGGACGGGCCGGGTCGGCCGCGCGATCGCAGCGCGACTCGAGGCGCGACGGGTTCCGCGTCTTCGCCGCGAGCCGTGCGGACGGCGACCTGCGCGGCCCCAGGGCGCGCAGGAGCTCGTCCGGCTCGCGCTCGAGCGTCTCGGCCGGCTCGATCTCGTCGTGCACTCCGCCGGGGGAGGCTTCGTGCCCGCGGCGCTCGCCGAGGTGACCGAGGAGCTCTGGGACGAGGCGCTCGACGTGACGGCCAAGGGCACGTTCTTCCTCGCCCAGGCCGCCGCCCCTGCGTCTGCGCGAGACGCGCGGCACGCTCGTGATCGTCGAGGACGTCGCCGTCGTTCCAGGCCTGGACCTCGTTCGCCGGCGCACTCGGCGGCGAAGGCGGCGCAGGCGATGCTGACCCGGGTGCTCGCGCGAGCGCTGGCGCCCGAGGTGCGCGTCTGCGGCGTCGCGCCGGGACCGGTCGCCGTGGAGCCCGAGCAGGAGGAGCGCCGAGCCGCCGAAACGCTGCTCGGCCGCGTCGGCTCGCCGGAGGACGTCGCAGAGGCGGTCGCCTATCTCGCGGGAGCCGGCTTCGTGACCGGGCACGACGCTCGTGGTCGACGGCGGGCGCTCCCTGAAATCCGGCCTGGGCGGCGATTCCGTAGAAGCTCTTAGTGACGATGTGCGATCCCACTCCGTACGATGCGACTCGTGACCAGCGACGGTGAGCTGATCCAGCGGGCGGCCACCGGCGACCGGTCGGCGTTCGAGGATCTCTATCGCCGGTACGCGCGGCCGGTTTTCGGGCTCGCGCTGCGCCGGCTCGGCGACCGCGGACGCGCCGAGGACGCGGTCCAGGAGACGTTCGCGTCGATCTGGCGCTCGGCCGGGTCGTACCGGCCGGAGCGCGGCCCCGGTGCGCCGTGGCTCTACGCCGTGGCACGGAACGCGATCGTCGACCGCGCCCGCGCCCGCACCGACCTGCCGGCGGAGATCCCCGAGGAGCCGTCCCGCGAGGCCGGCCCGCTCGACCGCGCCGAGCAGAGCTGGGTCGCCTGGCGGGTGCACCGCGCGCTCGAGGAACTGCCCGAGCGTGAACGCGAAGTGATCTCGCTCGCGTACTGGAGCGGCCTCTCCCAGTCGGAGGTGGCGGAGTTCCTGGCGATCCCGCTCGGTACCGTGAAGACCCGCACCCGCGCCGCACTGACCCGCCTCTCGGAGATCCTGGGAGACGAGCTTCGACCAAGAGGCCCGTTATGAGCGAATTCCGCGACATCGTCGGCACCGAGCGGCCTCGACCCGGACGAGGAGGCCCGGCTCCGCCGTGTCCACGAGCTGCTGGTGCAGGCCGGACCGCCGCCCGACCTGCCCCCCGCGCTCGAGCGCACGCCCGAGGCTGCGGAGGCGGAGATCGTGCAGTTCCCGCTGCTGCCCCGCCGGCGCTGGGTGGCTGCGGCGCTCGTCGCCGCGACGGTGACCGTGCTCGCCTTCGGCGGCGGCTATCTGTTCGGCCACTCGAAGGGAAGCCAACAGGCGTTCGAGGTCAACAAGGTCGTCCCGATGAAGGGCAACGGCAGCGAGGCGCAAGCGATCATCCGGGTCTCGTCCCGGGACGACGTCGGCAACTGGCCGATGGAACTCGAGGTGACGGGGCTGCCAAAGCAGACCGAGCGCGCCGGCTACTACGAGCTGTGGTTGACCAAAGGCCACAAGCCGGTCGAGCCGTGCGGCGCCTTCCGCGTCAACGGCGACAAGACGACCGTTCGGTTCACGATTCCCTACGACACGTCGAACGCCGACGGCTGGGTCGTGACCGCGCAGCCGGACGGCTCTCACGACCCGGGCGCCGTCGTTCTGACCACGTAGCCGCGCGGCGGGAAGAGCCGCCTCGGGCGAGACGTTTGAGCCTCCCATGAGGCGGCTCCACTACGCCTGGATCGTGCTGGCCGTCGGCTTGATCACGCTGATCACCGCCTCAGGCTTCCGCTCGACGACGGCCGTGCTGATCGTGCCGCTCCAGCGCGAGTTCGGATGGAGCCGGGCAACGATCAGCTTCGCCGTCTTCCTCAATCTGATCGTCTACGGGCTCGCAGGCCCATTCGCGGCCGCGTTCGTCGAGCGCTTCGGCCTGCGGCGGGTGATCGTCGCGGCGGTGCTCGCGATCGCGACCGGCTCGGCCCTGACGACCGTGATGGATCAGCCGTGGCAGCTCGATCTGCTCTGGGGCCTCGTCAATGCGGCCGCGACCGGCGCGATCTCTCTCCCCCTCGCCGCGCTGATCGCGAATCGCTGGTTCGTCGCCCGGCGCGGGTTGGTGACCGGGATCCTGACTGCGGCGAACGCGACCGGGCAGCTGATCTTCCTGCCGCTGCTCGCGTGGACCGTGGAGCACTACGGCTGGCGGTACGCCGCCGGCACGGCGGCAACGGTCGCGCTGCTCGTCGTCCTGCCGCTGGTGCTGCTCTTCCTGCGTGACCGCCCCGCCGACCTCGGCCTGGCGCCGTACGGGTCGACCGAGATCCAGCCGCCGCCCGCCCCGAGCGGCAACCCGTTGCGCATGCCGACGCGAGTCCTGGGCGACGTCTGGGCGACGACCTCGTTCCGGCTGCTCGCCGCCAGCTTCTTCATCTGCGGCGCCTCCACGAACGGGCTGATCGGGACGCATCTGATTCCGGCCGCCGTCGACCACGGGTTCGGCGAAGTGGCGGCGGCGTCACTGCTCGCGACGATCGGCGTCTTCGACCTGATCGGCACCACCTGCTCCGGCTGGCTGACCGACCGGTACGACCCCCGTCTGTTGCTCGCCTGGTACTACGGGTTGCGCGGGCTCAGCCTGCTCATGCTTCCGTACGCGTTCGGCTCGCCGCATTTCGGGCTGGTCCTGTTCGTCATCTTCTACGGCCTCGACTGGATCGCGACCGTGCCCCCGACGATCGCGCTCACCGCGGAGATCTTCGGCGCCGAGCGCGTCGGCGTTGTCTTCGGCTGGATCTTCGCGGCGCACATGTTTGGCGCCGCCGCAGCTGCATGGGCCGCCGGCGCGGTCCGCACCTGGTTCGGCGGCTACGGCTGGGCGTTCGGGACGTCCGGCCTGCTCTGCCTCTTCGCGGTGGGGCTGGTGACGCAGATCAGCCGTGGCCCGCAGCCGCAGCCCGCCCTCGCACCCGCCTAGAGATCGAGGCGCGAGTCCTCGAGGTCGATGTCGCGCTGGACGCGCTGCATCACCTCCTCGGTGATCACACCGTCGTTCCGCAGCGCGACCACCGCTTGCCGTTCGGCCTCGAGTAGCTCTCGGCGGAGGCGCTGGAACTGCGCGGAGCGTTCCTCGACCCCGTCGTCGTCGACGCCGTCGATCCGCGCGCGGAAGCGATTCGAGCGGAACCGGTACGAGCCGCGCAGACGCTCGACAGTGTCTTCCCGCACCCACTCCTCGTCGGCCAGCTCCTCGAGGCGGGCGAGCGCGGCCTCGGCCGCATGGATGCGCGCCTTCGCGTCCTCGCGATCGCCGCTGGCGTCTTCCTGGATGCGAATGACGCGGATCAGCCAGTCGAGCGTCAGGCCCTGCCCGACGAGCGTCACCAGGATGACCACGAACGTCAGAAAGACGATCAGGTCGCGGCTCGCACAGCGACGCGGTAGCGCGAGTGCCGCCGCGAGCGAGACAGCGCCGCGGATCCCGGCCCACGCGATCACGGCGGGCGCCTGCCAGGGCGGGTAGGGATCGTGCTCGCGGACGCTGCGAAAGAGCAGCCGCGGGACATACGTGAAGATCGGGCACCCAGATGATGCGCAGGACGATCACCGCGAGCGTGACGTAGGCGGCGTCGGCGAGCAGCGATCCGGTGACGTTCAACCGGTCGAGGATCCCGCGCAGCTGGAGCCCGACGATCACGAACAGCAGTGCGTTGACCAGGAAGACGAGGATCTCCCAGAACGCGTTGCCCGACAGTCGCGTCTGTACGTTCGTCAGCTGCGGGGTGTACCAGCCCATGTACACGCCGATCGTCACCGCCGCAAGCACCCCGGAGACGCCGAGGGCGGCCGCGGGCAGGAACGCCAGATAGCCCGAGAGGAAAGCGAGCGCGACCTCGGTGGGAGTGTCGTCGACGCGGCGGCGCACCTGGCGCACGACCCAGCCCACGGCGAGCCCGACCGCGATGCCGCCGATCACGTTGACGACGAGGCGCCACGACGCGTCCCAGAGCGAGAACGTGCCGGCGACAGCTGCGGTGACGGCCGTCTTGTAGAGGACGAGCGCGATTCCGTCGTTGAGGAGGCTTTCGCCTTCGATGATCGAGACAACGCGCCGCGGTGCCCCGACCCGGCGGGCGATCTCGGTCGCGGCGAGCGCGTCTGTGGGTGAGACGACGGCGCCGAGCGTGAAGGCGGCGGCCCACGACAGGTTCGGGATCGCCGCATGCGCGACCAACGCGACGCCGAGCGTCGTGACGGCGACGAGGCCGACCGCGAGCAGCGAGATCGGCCGCAGATTCGCCTCAGGTCTCGGAGCCCCGTGAAGAACGCCGCCGAGTAAAGGAGCGGCGGCAGGATCGCGACGAGCACCAGGTCGGGCGGCAGCGTCAGATGAGGGAGCCCCGGGACGAAGCCCAGCGCGAGGCCCCCGACGACCAGCAGGATCGGCGGCGGCAGTCGGGCCAGCGACGCCACCACGAGCAGCACGGCGACCGCAGCGAGCAGCGCGAACAGCTGCAACTCGTCGTGAGCGGTGAACGCTGCAGCGTCGTCCGCACGAGAGTAAAGATCCGGCCCTGGCTCCCCGAAGGAAACCAGGGCCGGGACTCACGTCTTAGGCGGCGTCAGCGAGGTCTTCGTTCTGCGCGAGCTTGCGCAGTGCCTCGGTCTCGATCTGGCGCACACGCTCGCGCGTCAGTCCGAGCTGCTTGCCGATCGCCTCGAGCGAGGCGGGGCCGTCACCAACGAGACCGAAGCGAAGCTCGATCACGTCACGCTCGCGGTCCGGCAGGTTCGCAACCGCCTGGCGGACTGCCAGGTCGCGGAGCGAGGACGATGCTTCTTCCTCGGTCGACGGGCCGGTACCGGCGATCAGGTCGCCGAACGATGCGTCACCGTCGTCACCGACGGGCATGTCGGTGGACGCGACCGCGCGGGCGGCAGCCATCACCTCGTGCACGTGGTTGAGCGGCAGCTTCGAGTGCTTCGAGATCTCCTCGGGCGTCGGGTCGCGCTCGAGCACTGCGACCAGCTCGCGGCGGGCGCGGGCGACCTTCTGCTCACGCTCGACGACGTGCACCGGGATGCGGATCGTGCGCGCCTTGTTGGCGACACCACGCTGCACCGCCTGGCGGATCCACCAGGTCGCGTACGTCGAGAACTTGAAGCCCTTGCGCCAGTCGAACTTCTCGGCGGCGCGGATCAGGCCGAGCACGCCCTCCTGGACGAGGTCGCCGAGCGTGATGCCCTGCGTCTGGTAGCGCTTCGCGATCGAGACGACCAGGCGGAGGTTGCAGTTGATCATGCGCTCCTTCGCCTGCATGTCGCCCTTCTCGATGCGCTTCGCAAGCTCGACCTCTTCTGCGGCCGTGAGCAGCGGGTAGCGGCCGGCCTCGTTCAGGAACATCTGGAACGAATCGGTCGTGTAGAGGCCGGTGCCGATCGAGAGGTCGAGCTCGGGCTCCTCCTCTTCCTGCTCGGGCGCGGCGCCGTGCGCATCGAGCTCGTGCGCGAGCGCCTCCGCCTCGGCCTCGTCGAGGTCGTGGTGAGAACTGCATCGGCGACGTCGGCAGGGGTGATCGCCCCGTGCTCGTCGCGCAGGTGGAGCAGCGCCTCGAGCGCCTCGGCGACGGCCGTGGTCGTGCTGATTTCAGTCAGGCTGATTTCGGTCAACGAACTCCTTCGTTACTTCGAGGGGACGGGCGCGCGGTTTGTCAGATCTGCGTCTTCCGTCACCTTTTAAAACGGCTGGCAAGGCGGCGTTATTCCTGGTCCTTCTGGTTGGGCTACCCAGAACTTAGTGACAGTCTGTTACAAGACTGTTAGGACTGAGGTTGAGGCCTGATTAAGGCCGCTTGACTACGGGGCCGTACGATCGTTTGCAACGAATGCCGCATGAGTGACGGGCATCTGCTGCGCGAAGAACGCCTCGACAGCCTCAGCGTAACGCCGGATCTCCAGCTGGGCGAATTCCGAGTTGCGGAGCGAGACGAAGTTCATCAGCGCCCTGGCGTTCACCGTCCAGTAGAACTGGGTGTAGGCGCCGACCGGCATCACCGACCGGGCGAGCTCGCGAGCGACGCCCTGCTCGACGAGCCGCGTGTAGGTCTCGTAGGCCTGGTCGTAAACCGCCTTCAGCTCCTCGCGGGTCTCTTCCGCCAGCTCCGGGTTGACCGGCTCGAAGCTGTAGGCGCCCGGCTTGCCGACCTGCGTGCGGACGTCGTCCGCGTCGGGGACGTAGAAGTCGTCGGTCGCCTTCGCATAGCGCATGCTGAACTCGTTGAACGAGCCGATGCGATGCCTGAACCATTCCCGCGCGACGAAGATCGGGCAGCGGATGTGGAAGCGGAATGCGTTGTGCTCGAACGGCGAACCGTGGCGATCGCGCATCAGGAAGCGGATCAGGCCCTCGTCCGAGGCATCCATCTCGTCCTTGTGCCGAGCGAAGGAGACGCGCGCGCCGTTGACCACGGAAAGGTCGTCGGCCATGGCATCGTCGAGCCGCACGAAGCCGTGGTCGAGGATGCGGATCGTTTGCTCGGAACTGACGTCGGTCGTCACAGTCACGGCCGGCGGACGCTAGCTCCGGCCCTCGGACGTACCGTATCGGGATGGCAATCCGGATCGGCACCTCGGGCTGGTCGTATCCCTCATGGCGGCCCGGCTTCTACCCCGACGGCCTGCAGCCGGCGGAGTTCCTCCGCTACTACGCAGAACGGTTCGACACGGTCGAGCTGAACGCGACCGGCTACCGGCTACCGAGCGAGGACCAGTTCGCGCGGTGGGCGGACGCGGTGCCCGACGGTTTCGAGTTCGCGGTCAAGCTGCCGCTGACCCGCCTCGACCGGGTGACGCCGTTCCTCGAGCGGGCTCTCGCGCTGGGCGATCGGCTCGGGCCGATCCGTGTCGTCGTCGAGGCGGCACGCGACGACGGGCTCGTCTCGTTCGTGGCGGGCTCGACGCCGCCGGGCGTCAAGCTCGCGTGGGACTTTCGGCACGAGTCGTGGGACGGCGCCGCCGGTGTGGTGCGGGTCGGCGACAGCGACGCCGAGCCCTACAGCTACGTGCGGTTACGTGAGCCGCCGTACAGCGACGACCAGCTGCGGGAGATCGCGGCGGCGCTGCGCGACCCCGCCTACGTCTACGTGCGGCACGAGGACGCGCCGACCGCGCCCGTGGTCGCCGAGCGCCTGCGTGCGCTGCTCCCGGTCGGCTAGTACGCAGCGGCGGCGCCGGAGCGCGCGAGATGGGCGCCCGAGGCGAGAATCTCGGTGACCTGTCCGACCGCGAAGCGAAGCTCCTCGTCGGTCGTGAAGAAGTGGGGCCCGAAGCGAAGGCCGGCGTCGGGCCTGTAGTCGCAGATGATCTCCCGCGCCGCGAGCTCCGCGTGGACGGCCTGGAAGTCGGGCACGCGGAAGACGACCGAGCCGCCGCGCATAGAAGGGTCGCGCGGAGAGGTCAGCTCGAACCCGGCGGCGTCGACCAGTTCGACGAGCAGCGCCGTCTGGCGCATCGAGTTGGCCCGGATCCGCTCGACCCCGATCTCGCCGATGATCTCGTAGCCCGCGCTCGCCGCGTAGTTGGCAGCGACGTTCGGCGTGCCGGTCAGGAAGCGCGCCGCGCCGGGCGCCGGCGTCATCTCGGTCTCGAACGAGAACGGCCGGGCGTGACCCTGCCAACCGGCGAACGCCGGCGAGAGCTGCTCGGCGAGGTCGGGACGGACGTACAGCCACGCCCGCGCCCGGCCCGCCGCACAGCCACTTGACCGAGCCGCCGACGCAGAACTCGATCCCGAGCGCGGTCACGTCGAGCGGCACGGCACCCGCCGACTGGTAGGCGTCGAGACAGACGTACGCACCGGCCGCGCGCGCGCGCTCCACGATCCGCTCGACGGGCTGGATCTCGGCCGTCTTGTAGAGCACGTGCGAGACCGGGACGAGCAGTGTGCGCTCGTCGATCGCCTCGATCACGCCCTCGGCGTCCTCGCAGACGACGACCTCGGCCCCGAACCTCGACCACGCCTGCTGCACGTACCGCACCGAAGGGAAGAGGCCCTCCTCGAAGACGATGCGGTTGCGGGGCGGCTTCAGGTCGAAGCACGAGAGCACGATTGCTTCGGCGACGGTGACGTTCTGATGCATCACGGTCGAGCCCGGTGGAGCCCCGACGATCGACCCGATCAGGTCGCCGACGCGCACGGCCGACTCCCACCACCCCTCGCCCCACGCGCGAGCGCCGCGCGTCTTCCACTCCCGGGCGAACTGCTCGAGGCGGCGCTCGGCCTCCGCAGGCATCGCGCCGAGCGAGTGGTTGATCAGGTAGGTCGTCGAGTCGAGGATCGGGAACCGATCGCGGTAGCTGACGAGGTCAGGCAAGGGCAACGATCGCCTCGACCTCGACGGCCATTCCACCCGGCAGCTCCGCCACGCCGATCGCGCTCCGCGCGCCGAGACCCAGGGCGTCGCCCCACAGCTCGGCGATCGCCTCCGAGTACCCGTTCGCGACGGTGGGCTGATCGGCGAACCCGGGCGCGGAGCGGACGAGCACGAGTGTCTTCACCCAGCGCTCGACGCGGTCGAGCGAGCCGAGCGCCTCGCGGAGCACGGTGCAATGGCGGTGGGCTGTCGTGCGAGCCGCACGCGCCGCGTCCTCGACCGAGACATCCGACCCTACGTAGCCGAGCACGCTGTCGTCACCGTCTCCGGAGACGAACACCAGACGGTCCTGCACGACGACGCGCGTCAGGCGCGGCCCGTCGAGCGCCGGCACCGCCGGCAAGACGATCCCCAACTCGCGCAGACGCTGCTCGGGCGGCACGGAAGGAGAGTAACCCGGCGGACGCGCCCTATCGCCCATCTCCCTGCGTGAGCGGGGCTTGCGCCTGGTTGGCGCCGCTCGGCCGCGGCGGGGGCTTGGAGTCGACGAGCACCGCGGCGGCGAGCAGGACCGCGACACCGACGAGGCTCTCACCGGCGAGGCTGCGACCGATCCGGTCAGGAAGCCGTCGTCGGCGCGATCGAGCGCCGGCCCGATCACGAACTTGTGGAACGCACCCCAGAGCAAGGCGAAGCCGACCAGGCCGAGCTTGACGAGCAGCACGCGGCCGTAGCTCTGCGTCCACAGGTCGTGGACGTGTGGCAGCCGGACGATGCCGAGGTACGCGCCGGCGACGAGCACCAGCGCGATCAGCACCGTCGCCATCCGCGAGAACTGCCTGAACATGTCTCGCCGCAGCTGCGGGGCGCCGAACCAGGCCAGGCCCGCCATCGTCGCCAGGCCGCCGATCCAGAGCGAGGCCGCTGAGATGTGCACCCAGTCGGCGAGCTCCGTCTTCCACGACGAACCGGCGTCGACGGCGTCATGTCCAGATACCGACAGGCCGCCGACGAACACGAGCGCGATCACGAGGGCGGGCACGAGCGGCTCGACCCGGTCGAGCAGCCACGCGAGATAGACGAGCGCGAGCACGAGGGCGAACGCGAGTGTCATGACGACGAACGCCTGACCGAAACGGGTCTGCGCGATCGGAGAGAGATCGCCGTAGAGGAAGCGTCCGAACGACAACTGCAGTGCGTCTTCCGAGCGCAGCGAGAACGCGGCGATGCCCGCCTGCAGCGCGAGCACAGCCCCGGCGCCGGCCGCGACGGCCAGTTTCCGCTCGAGCGGGCGCGGCACCTCGAGCCCACGCAGCACGATCAGCCGAAGCCCGAGCGCCCCGATCGTCAGCGCGAGCCCGACGGAACCAGAGCCAGCGGACGACGTGCTCGAGCGTGCCGGGGCCGCCGGCGCCGTACGCAGCGGAGACGGGCGGCGCCGGGACGCCGACGCCGAACGTCCAGACGCCGGAGACGACGTGCGAGTCGGCCGAGATGGCGCGCCAGCGAACCGTGTACGTACCGACCTTGAGCGGACGCACGCTTGCGATCAGCAGATTGCCCTGCACGTGAGACGCGCCTGCGAAGTCGCGCCCGACGCCGTTCAGCACGCGCACCGCGCCGGGCAGCACCTTGACGTGCTGATCGAAGCGCAGGTGGATCGTGCTCGGTCCACGCTGAACCTCGACGCCGAAGCCCGGGCTTGCGGAACGAAGAGTCGCATGCGCCGACGCGACCGCGGGCAGCGCGAGCGCGACGAACAGGGTGACGGCGAGCGCTCTCATCGGTGCGGCGCTCCTGCGACGGGCGAGAGGTGGCCGAAGATCGGCGCGACGTCCCGGTCCGAGAAGAGCTGCAGCGAGACGAGCACGACCATCAGCGCGAACCCCGACCGGAGCACCACCGAGTTCGGCCGCCAGATGAGCGCCAGCGGGAACACCGCCATCGCGACGAACGTCCAGCCGAGCGTGTGGTGCAGGAAGGCGGAACGCGCGAAGAGCCACGAGTTCTGCTCGTGCACGAGGAACGCGGTTCCGGTGACGACGAACGCGAGCGGCCAGGTGAGGCGCCACCACGGAGAGGTCAGCCGCCCACGGACCAGAGCGAGCTCGCAGCCTCCTGCGGCCATCAGCACCTCGGCCCACGAGCCATGTGCGTACATGTGGATCGCGGAGTTCGTGTACAGCGCCATCACCGGCCAGAGCAGGACGCCGAGCGCGAACGCGACACCCGGCCAGAGGTACGCCCGCCACGCACGCATGCGCCAGACCTCTGTGCCCACGAGCGCCTCGCAGAACAGGCAGAGCCCGACGAAGAGGATCCCGGCTCCGAAGAGCCAGTGGACCATCTCAGCGTGCGGCTGCATCGTGGGCCTCCAGGTCGGCGAGCAGCGGCCGCGCGACGAGCAGCGTGAAGAGCAGCCCGACGAGGATCACGAGCAGGGGCGGTTCGACCGCGAGCCACCAGAACGACTCGCGGCCCGGATGCAACAGCGTCAGCCGCCAAGGCTGCAGGATCGCCCAGATCAGCCCCGCCGCCGCGATGGCGGGGCCGACGAACGACACGACATGCCCCACGCGGTGGTATCGCCGCGTGTGCGCTGCCGGATAGGTACGTACGAATGATGTTTCCATAGCCTCCCTCGCAGAGTCGGACCAACACGACTCCCGCGGTCGTCAGATCTGGCCGCGGGTCAGGCGGTCAGCGGAGGCGGACGAGACTCGAATGACTGGCCGAAGCGGCGCCGTGGTGCGGCGTCGTCGGCCGGCCGGGGAGTCGCCGGTGTGATGCGGAGAGCGTCGGAAAGGATCCGCCGGACACGCGCGAACGTGCGCTCGACGTAGTCCTCGACATCGTGCAGCCAGCTCGCGAACCGCCACGCGCACGCGACGGCCACGGCGAGCAGGGCGAAGACCGGGAGCGAGTACGTGTGCAGCCATGGGTCGAGCGACGGCCACCGACCGACCGCGGTGTCTTCGATGTCGAGATGGACGAGGTAGACGACGGACGAGGCCGCGAACGCGGCGAGCCAGACGCGGAACGACAGCTGCGGCCTGAGTCGCGGCTTCGCGCGCTCGTGGTGGTGGCCAACCGCCGTCAGCAGGCGCTCGCCCGCGCGGGCAGCGGCACGGGCGCGACTCGCACGTGCCAGCAGCGCCGCAAGCGCGAAGGCGCAGACGATCTTCAGGCCGACGAGCAGGAACGGGTAGTAGCTCGTGCCCGAGTTCGCGAGCGGATTGACGTGCAGCCTCGCGTCGACGCGTGCAGTGAGACTGCGACCGGCGACTTCTGCCATTACGACGAGAAGCGCGAATGTCGCAAGCCCCCTCCGTCGGAGCTGCCGCGCGACCATTGCAGCGAGAATCATACGCCGCTGCCCGTGGCCTGCGAAGGCGCTAGGGACCGGCGCGCGACGCCACGAACGCGGCAACGTCGCGGATCTGCGCGGGAGTGAGCTGTGAGGCGAACGGCGGCATCCCGCCGCCGCCCTGCTCGACCTGGGTCTGCACCGCGGCGAACGACGGCCTGAGCTTGTCGAGGTTCGGGCCGACTTGCCCGTGCGAGCGCGCAGCCGCCAGCGTGTGGCATGAGCCGCAGCCTGCCGTTCGGAACACGGCCGCACCGGCAGCGGGACGCGCCGCCGCCGGGATCGCGCCGGGAGTGGCCGCGGCTGCCGGCGTGCTCTGGCCGTACAGCCAGAGCGCACTCGTGTACCAGACCCCGATCAGCATCGCGAAGAGCAACCCGCCCGCGATCGGCAGCACCGGTTTCGGGAAGCGATGCAGCCGCAGGATCGTCACCTTCGCCGCGAACGCGCCGTACACGGCGCAGCCGAAGAGGGAGTGTGCGAGCACGCGGCCGTCGGGATCCTGGAAGCCGAGCTTGAAGATGCAGTGGTAGGCGACCGGCAGCGTGAAGGCGAAGGCGAGCCGCCCCGACCAGCGATGGACCGGGTTGACCCACGAGGGCTTCGGCCACGGAAGCTTGCGGAAGATCCAGGCCGCGGTGAAGAGCTGGAAGCAGGCGAGCACGGCGGCCGCGGTGGCGAATCCGGCTTTCAGATGGATCGGATCGGAGAAGAAGAGCCGGAAGTAGCCCTTCGAGCGGGGGTCGTGGTGCGCGAGCAGGCCGGCGCTCAGCGAGACGAGCGCACCGGCCGAAAGCGGGACGAGCACCCAGCGCCAGGCGCGAGGCCCTGCGGATGTCGGTGTCACGGCCGCAGCCATCCACTCGCATCTTCGTCCCTCAGGGCGATCCTTGCCGAATGACTCGTCTGGCTACGCCGGTACGCTGGATCAGCGAATGGCCGAATCCAACGAGACGTTGCGGCAGGACGCGCTGACGGCGTTCCTCGAGACGCGGGTGGACGAGGGCTTCACGATCGAGAGCCGCACACCGACTCAGGCGATCCTGGTGCCGACCCGATCCTGGTCGCTGCTCGCGCGCTTCCGCAAGGCAGATTCGCCCGGCCGGCAGGTCGTCTCGGTCGACGTCGACGGCGCAGTGACGATGTCGCCGGCCGAACCGTTGCGCAGCTAGCAGCGACGAGTCCGTGCGAATCGGAGGACATGGAGTCGCCTGGACCTGCCGGGCCGCGATCGTGTTTGCGATCGTCGGCGTGTTCGGCGTCTGGCGGAACACGGCGCCGGGCTCGCTGGACGGGGTCGAAGGCCCCCACAACGGCTGGCTCGTGGTCATCTTCGGCCTGATCGCGCTCGTCGGTGTCGGCGCCCTCGCGCGCGGCTCGTGGTTCGGCATCGTGACTGGTGCTCGGAGCCGCGGCGGTGATGATCTGGACGCGCTGTCGACGACGTCGTGAACGACGGCGCGGTCCTCGGCGGGAGCTCGGGCTGGGGCGTCTGGCTGACGGTCGCTGCGTCGGCTGTCCTCGCCGGTGCCGCGGTGCTCGCCGCCGTGCACAGGCTGCGCCCAGGCCTTGACTACTAGAGGAAGTACGCGAGCTTGTCCCAGACCCAGGAGTTGAGCCGGGTACGAAGGCCGGTCGGAGGCTTGCCCGGGTGTGAGTGCGCGATGTCCGGGCCGAAGACCCGCTCTTCGAAGAGCGTCGCCGCGGCGGCACTGCGCGCCATCATTGCGACCTCGTAGTTCCGGTAGAGCGCCCACGCGTCGAAGTTCACGGTTCCGAAGACGACGGTGTTGTCGGCGACCACGAGCTTCGCGTGCACGACGGCCCCGGGGTACTCCCAGATCTGCGCGCCCGCATCGATCAGTGGTCGCGTAGTGGCGCTTCAGCGCTGCCGTCGCCTGCGTGTTGTTCGACTTCTCGGAGACGACGATCCGCACCTTCACACCTCGCTTGGCGGCTGCGATCACGCGCTGGACGATGTCGGCGTCGGTGAAGTAGGGATTCATGATGTCGAGGCGGGTCCTCGAGTGGTCGATGAGCGCCCGGATCGCTTGGGTCGCCGATTGGAACCCGCCTGGCGCGACCTGGAGTAGCGCGATCGGGACGGTTCCGGGCGTCGGCTGGGCAGGGAAGTACTTCGAGAGGTCGTGCGGCAGCGGGCCGCCGTGGCCGCGGAAGCTCATCAGGAAGAGCGCCTGGGCCTGGCGCACGACGTTCCCGGTCACCCGGGCCATCACGTCGTGGAACTCGCCATTTGCGAAGTGATCTTCGATCCCGGCGCCACCGGTCCACGCGACGGTTCCGTCGATCACGTAGAGCTTGCGGTGGTCGGCATGGCCGACGTCGTCCTGGCTCCAGTCGAACTCCGGTGGTCGGGGTAGAGGCCGTCCTCGTCCCAGGGGAGCAGATCGTTGACGACGATCTGCGCACCTGCGTCGGCGAGGCGCGTGAACATCGAGCCCTGCCGGCCCGAACACCTGGCTCCCCTGGCCGTCGACGATGATCCGCACCTCGACACCTTGTTTCAGCTTCTGCACGAGCAGGTCGGCGAGCTTGGTGCCGACCTTCCCCTCGCGCCACCCGAACATCAGGATGTGCACCGAGGAGCGCGCATCCTCGATGTCGGCGTAGATGCGTGGGAAGAAGTTCTTCCCTTCAGGCCAGGGCTCGATCGTCGCGGCCGTCGACCACGCGTACGGCATCCCGACATCGGCCGGCTTCGGGTCGGTCCGAGCCGCGAAGCGCTCGGTCGCGAGCTCGGCGCCCGCGGCCGTGACGGCGCCGGCGGTGGGCGGCCAGCTCGGCTTCTGCGTGATCGTCAACACCTGCCGGTAGACGACGAAGAAGAACGCCGCGAGCAGGAGCCCGAGAACCGCCAGCGTCGGCGGCAGCCAGCGCCGGATACGTCCTGGCCTCCGCTGGGCCTCGATCACGAGCTCGCGGCCGGCTGCCCGACTTCGACGCCGGTCGACCCGCCACCCTGCTTCGCCTTCTGCTCCTGCGCCTTCTGCTTCGCCTGCGCGTAGGACTCCTGCACGAGCCCCTTGCCACCGCCCCACCCGAACACCCAGATCATCAGGACGAGCGCCATCAGGATCGTCCAGGCGGTGGTGATCAGTTGCTGTGCGACCGAGTACGCGGTCGCCGTCTGCGAGTCGGTGATGTCGCTGAGCGCCGCAACATTGAACGCCTGGTTGACGCCGGCGCCACCGGGTGTCACCGAGACGGTGTTGGAGATCGAGTTGCTGCCGACCACCGACATCACCGAGTGGAAGGTGACGGGAATGGCGTAGGCAGCGAGGAAGATCGCGACGACGCTGAGACTCGCGGCCCAGGCGACGAACTCGGGCAGGAATACCCGGCCGAGGTAGGCAGCGGGGCGCGTGAGGATTTGCCCACCCTCCTTCGCCTGCTCCCACCATCTGACGACTTTCGCCCAGAAGCTCCGGGCGACGAGGACGAGCACGAAGAGCCCGGCGCCGACGAGGATCACGACGGCCGCGGGATGCTCCTTGATCCAGGCGAAGTCACGGTCGAACGACCCGGGCACCGAGAGGAACAGATAGAGGTAGACGAAGGCGCCCGCAAGCACGAAGAAGATCTTTTGGACCGCGAAGCCGCCGAGCAAGCCGGCGAAGGTCGCCGCCACGATCACCGTGGTCAGCATCACGAACATGACGATCGTGCCCAGGTTCGCCGGCAGGATGTTGTTCATCGCCACGCAAGTCGCGTACGCGGCGTAGACCTGCCGCCAGCGGACCGTCCCATCCGGATACGCGTAGCGCAGAATCGAGAACCACGCGAACGCGGTCGCCGTCGTCTGCACCGTCACGGCGAGAACCGCCGCGACGACGTACTCGACAGAGATGCTCGTCAGTGTGTCCCAGAGGTCGCTGAACCAGTCGCGTAGGTCCCAGCCGACGAGCTCGGCGAACGCGGCACCGCAGAGGACGACGCCGAGGATGATCAGGATCCGGCGGACGGGATGGCCCGGCTCGGGCTCGACGGTCTCGGCACTGGTGGTCAACGCGGTGCTGCTCACGGAGCCTCGCTTCTCGTCGGCGGCAGCGAGTGTCGCTGATCCTCACGCGTTCCGTTCGCCGTCGGGCTCCCGGAGCCTGCGAGGGAGTGTGCGAGGCTGATCGCGTGGTTGCGGTGTCACCAGTCTGACTCGTCTCGCTCGGGCGCCCAAGGGCCTAGACTCGCGGCGTGGTCGAGCGCATCTCCGATCTGCCTCCAGAGGTGCTCGGCTTTCGCGCCTCCGGCACGATTTCGAGCGGCGAGTACCGGCAGATGATCGAGCCGATCTACGCGGCGCTCGAGCGTGGTGAGAAGCTGAACATCTACTTCGAGCTCACTGACGACTTCCACGGCCTTGACCTGGGCGCGCTCTGGCAGGACGTGCAGGCGGCCGGCTCCGTCGGCCTGAAACACCGCTCCTCCTGGCAGCGGATGGCGCTCGTCACCGACAAGGACTGGATCAGGCACGGAGCGAGCGCGTTCGGCTGGCTGGCCCCCGGCGACCTGCGGCTCTTCGAACCGTCGGAGCGAGACGACGCCCGGGCCTGGGTGACCGGGTCTTCCGCGGACTAACGGCCGATTTCGCGTCTCACTCCTTGAGCACGCGCCGCTCGATCCATCTCACGAGCAGCAGGCCGAGGCCCGAGAGGAGGATCGCCCCACCCGCTGCGTACAACCCGTAGCGGCCGAGCGCGCTCGCAGCCGCGTCCCCGAGGTAGTAGGAGACGAGTGCGACGCTTGTCGCCCAGACGATCCCGCCTGCGGCGTTCCAGGCGAAGAACCGCCACCAATGCATGTGCGAGAGGCCGGCGATCCAGGCGGAGGTGACGCGAAGGACGGCCACGAAGCGGCCGATGAAGACCGTCTTGCCGCCGTGCCTCGCGAAGAACCGCTCCCCTCGCGGGATGTAGCGCTCGGCATAGCGGCGCGTGAGCCGGTGGCGCTCGAGCAGTGGACGGCCGCCTGTTCGCGCGGCCCAGTAGCCGAGGTTGTCCCCCACGATCGCAGCGACCACGGCAACGACGACGACCCATCCGATCGAAAGCGACCCCTGCGAAGCGAGGACGGAGCAGGCGATCAGAACCGTCTCGCCCGGGACCGGCAGGCCGAACGACTCGAGCGTGAGCAGCGCGAACAGAAGCAGAAGCGCCCACTGGCTGTGGGCCTCGACGAAGCCCTGGATCGATGCGATGAGCACGGCTCCGGGCGCATCATCCCTGAGCGGGTGCGCCGGCAGGGCCTGCGCGCCAGGGGTCATGTCGGTTGGCCACCCGCGACGTCGCGACGGCCGACGCGTTGTCAGAGAGCCGACGGGGAGACTCGAACTCCCGACCCCTTCATTACGAGTGAAGTGCTCTACCAGCTGAGCTACGTCGGCGGGGCGGCGCAAGTGTAGCCGCGGCTACGCGGCCAGCTCGCGCGCGATCCGCACGAAGAGCGCCTCGAGCGCGAGCTGCGGTGCGAGGTTCAGCTCTTCGAGCTCACGCCAGAGCTCGCGTACCGCCTCGGCCGCGCCCTCGGCGCCGAGGATCCGTTCCCGCGTCGCATCGGTGCGAAGCTCGGCGAGCCTGTCGAGGTGGATCGCCGCCTCGTCGGCTCCCACCGCGACCGCCACGAGATCGCGGTACCACGCCGCCAACTCCTCGAGCTGCGCGAGGAGCTCCTCACGCTCGGCGCCGCGAGCCGCGCGCTTCACGCGCTGCTCGGCGTCGCGCGAGGACAAATCGAGCTCCGCGATCCGCCCCTCCTCGACCTCGCGCGCCTCGGCACCCCGAGCCTGCGCGTTCGCAACGACGATCGCGGCCGCCTCCGACGGGTCGAAGCGCTCCTCCAGGTAGGGCGCACGAGCCGCGTCGAGCAGAGCCTCACGCCGGGCGCGCGAGGACGGGTCGAGCACCCGCTCGAGGCGGTCGAGCCGGCCGGCCGCGACGCGCGCGAGTGCCGCGCGCTCGGCGTCCGCGAGCTGCGGCGCCCTGGCGTCGACCAGCTCGCGCACCGCACGCTCGGAGAGCCGGCGGAACGGCACCAGCTGACAGCGCGAGCGGATCGTCTCGGGGATCGGACCGAGGTCGTCGGCGACGAGGACGATCACCGCGTACGGCGGCGGCTCCTCGAGATCCTTGAGCAGTGCGTCGGCAGCGTCGTCGTTCAACAGGTGAGCGCGCTGGATCAGGTACACGCGCCGGTCGGCCTCGAAGGGCCGCATGTGCAAATCCCGGCGCAGCTCACGGATCGCGTCGATCCGGATCATCTCGCCGAGCGCATCGAGCTCGTAGAGGTCGGCGTGGAACTCTCGGTCGGTGCCGAGGAGGGCGCGAGCGAAGGTGCGCGCGACCTCCCGTTTGCCGACGCCCGGCGGCCCGTGGAAGAGGTACGCGTGCGCCGGGCCTTCGCGCAGCGCAGCGGTGAGGAGGCGCCCGGCCTCCTCGTGCTCAGAGAAGCGCTCGAACGTGCTCACGGATCTCCTCCGCGATCGAGGCGGCCGGCCGCTCGCCGTCGAGCGCCACGATGCGTCCCGGCTCGCGCCGGGCGAGTGCGCGGTAGGCAGCGTCGACGCGGTGCATGAACTCATCATCCTCCTGCTCGATCCGGTCGCGGTGCGGGCTCGCACGGCGGCGCGCCGCCTCCGGGGGGACGAGCACGAGGAACGTGCGGTCGGGCAGCAATTTCCTGGTGACCGTGAGGTTGAGCTCCCGAACGGCGTCCTCGCCGAGCCCACGGGCCAGCCCCTGGTACGCGACGGACGAGTCGAGGTAGCGGTCGCAGACGACGTCCTCGCCGCGGTCGAGCGCGGGTCGAATCGCACTCTCGACGTGCTCGGCGCGCGCGGCGGCGAACAACGCAGCCTCCGCCCAGGGCGAGACATCGTCGCCGTGCAACACCAGGCTTCGGACGGCCTCGCCCACCGGCGTGCCACCCGGCTCTCGGGTGCTCAGGACGCTTCGCCCTTCCTGCCGCAGCCAGGCGGCCAGGAGCTCGGCCTGGGTGCTCTTCCCCGAGCCGTCGATCCCTTCCAGAGTGATGAACATGCCGCGGCTAATGTACGGCCTCCATGCGGGCGGTCGTCACAGGGGGCGCAGGGTTCATCGGTTCGAACCTGGTCGACGCCCTGGTGGCGCGAGGCGACGACGTGACGGTCGTCGACAACTTCGCCACGGGCCGCCGGGAGCTCGTGAGCTCTGCCGCGCACCTCGTCGAGCACGACATCCGTGAGCCGTTCGTCGTCGAGGCCGACGTCGTCTTCCACCTGGCGGCGCAGGCCGACGTGCAGACGTCGATGCAGCAGCCCGGCTACGACGCCGCGGTCAACGTCGTCGGCACCGCCAACGTGCTCGCTGCGGCGCACGAAGCGCAGGTGATCTTCGCCTCGTCCGGGGGCGCCGGCTACGGCGAGTGCGCCGAGCCTGCCAACGAGCAGACGCCGTTCCTGCCTCTCTCGCCCTATGGGATCGCCAAGAAGTGCGGCGAGGAGTACCTCGCCGGCTGGAACCGCATCCACGGCACCCCCCATATCGCGTTGCGGTTCGGGAACGTGTACGGCCCGCGCCAGGACTCGGGGCTGGAAGGCGGGGTCGTCGCGATCTTCCTCGAGCGGCTCGCTCGTGGCGAGGAAATCGTCATCTACGGCGACGGGAGCCAGAGCCGCGACTTCGTCTACGTGGCCGACGTCGTCGCAGCTGCGCTCGCCGCCGTGGGCCACGCGGGTGGCCCGTACAACGTCGGCAGCGGCGTCGACACGAGCGTCTCGGCGCTCTTCGCGGCGTGCGCGACCGTCGCCGGCAGCGACGCGCAGCCGCGCCACGCCGCCGCCCGGCTCGGCGACGTCCGCCGGTCCGTGCTCGACGTCTCGCTGGTCGAGCGCGAGCTCGGCTGGCGGGCCGAGGTGCCCCTCGCCGATGGGCTCGCGGAAACCTGGGCCTGGACGAAGGAAGCCCAGCCGGCGTAGCGAAATCGAGTGGCGCTATGGACGCGCCGCTTCCCGCACCCGAAATGCTGATCCGCCCCTGGCGGACCGCGACCCTGGTCGCGAGCCTCGTCGCGGCGGTCGAGCTCGTGCTGCTGCTGATCGCAGCGGTGCTCTTGCTCGCCAAGCCGCTGTCACACGCGATGCAGCGTCATGCCGAGGCCGCCGCCTTCGCCACACCGAAGAAGACGGTCAAGACAGTCCCCCATGTCAAGCAGGTCGTCGCGCGGCCGAAGCTGAGCCGCGGCGAGACCAAGGTGTGGGTGTTGAACGGCAACGGCCGCTCGGGCGCCGCCGCGGGTGAGGCCGGAAGACTGCAGTCGGCCGGCTACCTCGTGCGCGGCACAGCGAACGCGAAGCGCACCGACTACGCGACCACGGTGATCATGTACCGCTCGGCCTACCGCGGAGACGCCGTGCGACTCGCCCACGTGCTCGGCGTCAAGGTCGTCGGCCCGCTCGACGGGCTCGCACCGGCGGCACTCCACGGCGCGCAGCTCGTCGTTCTGCTCGGCGCGCGCTAGCAGCGCCCCTTCCCGGCATTCACCTTGCGAAGCGCGGCGTTGTACTCGTCGGCGCCGGCGCTCGGACGCGCCTTGTTGTCCAGCTCCGTGTACTTCTCCAGGTACGTGTAAGCGGTCTGGTAGCAGCCCTGGGCGAACGCGAAGCGACCGGTCAGCAGCCAGGTCTGCGGGTTCCTGGGCTGGCGGCGGACGGCCCGCGTGTAGTAGTCGAAGGCGAGTTGCACGCGGCCCCGCTGCTCGGCGGCGAGCGCCTTCGCCCAGAGGGGCTCGACGAGCAGTGGATCGACCGATTCGGCGCGCGTGGCGAGCGTGACGGCGCGCGCCGGTGAGGCACCGAGTGCATCGGTCGACCAGCGATTGCCGAGCCACGGGAGAACCAGCACGCCGATCGCAAGCGCGGCAACACCGGCCGCAGCGAGCGTGGCGAAGAAGGGCACACGCCGGAACGGCTCGCGGCCGACCAGCGCGCCCGCCACGAGGAATGCGGGCACGGACGCCGCGGCGAAGTCCCAGTCGATGTCGATCAGGGAGTGCACGAGGTACGCCGGCAGCACCAGCGCCAGGGCGAGCTCGGGTCCGTGCCGCCGCAGCGATCCGCGCAGCAGGAACGCGCACGCCGCGAGGAGCAGCACGAGGCCGATCACGCCGGTCTCGCTCAGGAACTGGAGGGGAAGGCTGTGCGGCTCGGTCGTCTCGTCGAGGTACGAGGACCGAAAGCGCAGGTTCGTCAGGTGGAAGGTGCCGCCGCCGGTGCCGGCCAGCTTGTCGCCCTGCCAGCCCTGCCAGGCCTGATGCCACCAGACGGTGCGGAAGTTGGAGGCGCCGGAGCCGAACCGCGCGCCGCCGTTCCCGACCGACGTGCCGCTGCCGAACGAGCCGGCCTTCAGCACGCCGACGACGACGATCGCGGCGAGCGCGAGCACGCCACCGGCGACGAGCGCCCGCCTGAGCGCCGGTGTGTTGCGTGGGCGAGGCGCACCGGCGAGGGCCGCCGCGGCTCCCGCACCCGCGAGCAGCACCGCGCCGAAGATCAACCCGTCACGCCAGCGAGTCGTGTCCGACTGGCCGTCGCTCGTCACGCCCGGTAGGGCAAAGGCGACTCCGACGACCAGCGCGGCAGGCACGGCTGCGGCGAGCAGCGTCGCCGCGCTCTCCCAGCGGTCATCGGTGAAGAGGAGGTACGCGGTCACGACGAGCGCGGCCGTGGCCAGGCCGCCGCGCGAGTAGGTGAGCACCAGGGCGACGAGCCACGCGAAGGCGAGCAGCGTCCCCGACCGGCGTTTGCGCCAGAGCGCGAGGGGCAGCGCGAAGTCGCCGAGCAGCGCGAGTTGGTTCCAGAGGCCGACCGGGCCTCGCAGGCGGGCGACACCCGGAGCGCCGTAGTCGTAGACGGGCGGCACGACCTTGCCGAGCAGCGCCCAGACGGCAACCGCGCCGAGCAGCGCCGAGAGGCCGAGCGCGAGCCCGCGCGTCCGTCCGGTCAGCCAGAGCCCGAGCGCGGCGAAGAGGAGGTAGACGAGGCCGCGATCGGCGTAGTCCCACGAGCGGGCCGGCAGCCAGGACCACGAGATCGACGCCGCGAGCCAGGCGACCAGCCCGGCGAGCGGGGCCAGCGACAGCCAGCCACGGGGCAGCCCGTGCAGGGCGCCGAGAACCACGATCGCGATCGCTGCGCCCGCGCCGAGCCACCAGAGGGATCCGTCGTCGCCGCCTCCGCCGAAGAAGAGGGCGAGCCCGGCGAGCGTGAGCGATGCGGCGAGCGGCAGATCGCGGATCACCGGCATCTGCGCGCGAAGCTAGCACCGTTCGCTGACGGCGAGCAGGATGCTTACCGACCGCTACCCTGGCGGCTCACAAACGCCTTACACCGTGGGCTTAGGCTGGCGCCCGCGACTCTGCCCGCACATGCCTCGCCGCTCCGTTCTCGCCACTTCAATCGTCAAAGCCGCCCTGCTCGCGGCGCTGGTCAGCGCTGCCTTCGCCGGCTCGGCCGTGCGTGCGGCACCTGCCGAGGCTGCGACGCCGTGCTGGAAGTTGCTGCTGAACGACTGGTACGACGGGCGCATCGACCAGACCTATCCGGTGCATTGCTACAAGGACGCGCTCAAGCACCTGCCGTCCGACGTGCAGACGTACTCGAGCGCGCACGACGACATCTTGCGCGCCCTGCAGTCGGCGATCACGAAGCAGAAGAGCGAGCACAAGAACGTGAGCAACAACACGCTCGTGCCGCCGGAGCAGAGCGGCGGCTCGGGTGGGTCGGGCTCGGGCGGATCCGGCGGAGGCGGTTCGGGCACCGGGGGCGCCACGACGACCACCTCGACGTCGACCACCTCGACGACGGGCGAGCCGGGCCGGAACGACAACGGCGGCCTCGCCGGCACGGTCAGCTCGGACGACCCATCCTCGATCCCGACGCCGCTGCTGATCCTCGGCGGGCTCGCGCTCTTGCTGGTCGCAGCAGGCGCTGCCGGCCTGATCGCCAAGCGCGTGCAAGCGCGCCGCCGGGACGTCTAGAACCCGGTCGCGGGGGCGTCGGGGCGCTCCGTCAGGTCCCCTCCATAAGGTTCCCAAGCTCGCCCGACGGGGTCCTTCGCCGACTCCGGCAGGAACCCCCCAGAAACTAGAATTCGTAGGAGAAAAGAGGAGCACATGGCGTCCGTAGAGCACGAATCGACCGTCCAGATCGACCCCGACGAGCTCGTCAACCATCCCGTCGACGAGGACGCCACCCTCGCCGTCCGGCGGCTGTTCACGATCGCCGGCCGCGATCCGTTCGCCGAGATCGAGTGGGAGGTGCGCGACGCGCACATCCCCGGCAAGAACGGTCCGGCGTTCGAGCAGAAGAACGTCGAGTTTCCGAAGTTCTGGTCGCAGACCGCGACCAACATCGTCGCGCAGAAGTACTTCCGCGGCCGCATGACGAGCCCCGAGCGCGAGAACTCGGTCAAGCAGATGATCGGCCGCGTCGTCGGCACGATCGGCGCCTGGGGTCGCGACGGCGGCTACTTCGCCACCGAGGACGAGGCTCAGACCTTCGAGGACGAGCTGAAGGCGATCCTCGTCAACCAGCTCGCGGCGTTCAACTCGCCGGTCTGGTTCAACGTCGGGTTCGAGGAGAAGCCGCAGTGCTCCGCGTGCTTCATCCTCTCGATCGAGGACTCGATGGACGCGATCCTCGACTGGATCCGGCGCGAGGGGATCATCTTCCGCGGCGGTTCGGGCTCGGGCGTCAACCTCTCGCGGCTGCGCTCCTCCAAGGAGCAGCTGTCGAAGGGCGGCCATGCCTCCGGGCCGGTGTCCTTCATGCGCGGCGCCGACGCGTCGGCCGGCACGATCAAGTCGGGCGGCAAGACACGGCGCGCGGCCAAGATGGTCGTGCTCGACGTCGACCATCCCGACATCCTCGAGTTCGTCTGGTGCAAGGCGCACGAAGAAGAGAAGGCGCGCGTGCTCGAGGCCGCCGGCTACGACATGTCGCTCGACTCGCCGGACTGGGCGTCGATCCAGTACCAGAACGCCAACAACTCGGTCCGTGTCTCCGATGCCTTCATGGAGGCCGTCGAGACGGACGCCGACTGGAACCTGACCGCACGCACCGACGGCACGGTCGTCGACACGATCAAGGCGCGCAAGCTCCTGCACGACATCTCGGAGGCCGCCTGGCGGTGCGCGGACCCAGGCGTGCAGTACGACACGACGATCAATGCGTGGCACACGCTCCCGAACTCGGGCCGCATCAACGCGTCGAACCCGTGCTCCGAGTACATGTCGATCGACGACTCGGCCTGCAACCTCGCGTCGTTGAACCTGATGAAGTTCCGCCGCGACGACGGCGAGCTCGACGTCGAAGCCTTCCAGCACGCCTGCGACGTCGTCTTCCTGGCGCAGGAGATCGCGGTCGGCAACTCGTCCTATCCGACGCCGGAGATCGAGCGGAACGCGAAGGCGTACCGCCAGCTCGGCCTTGGCTACGCGAACCTCGGTGCGCTGCTGATGGCCCGTGGGCTCGCGTACGACTCTGACGAGGGCCGCGCGTACGCAGCGGCGATCACCGCCCTGATGACCGGACGTGCCTACCGCAAGTCGGCGGAGATCGCCGGGCGGATGGGCGCGTTCGCCGGCTATCGCCCGAACGCTGCGGCGATGCTCGGCGTGATCGCGAAGCACCGGGCGTCCGTGGGCAACATCGCGAACCCGGAGACCGTTCCGTCCGACCTGCTCGCCGCAGCGCGGCAGGCGTGGGACGACGCGCTCGATCTCGGCGAGGTGAGCGGCTACCGCAACGCCCAGGCGACCGTGCTCGCTCCGACCGGGACGATCAGCTTCATGATGGATTGCGACACGACCGGCGTCGAGCCTGACTTCTCACTCGTCAAGTCGAAGAAGCTCGTCGGCGGCGGGGAGATCACGATCGTCAACAAGACGGTGCAGGGCGGGCTCGAGAAGCTCGGCTACGCACCGACCGAGGTCGACGAGGTCGTCGCGTTCATCGACGAGCGCAACACGATCGTCGGTGCGCCGTACGTCAAGAGCGAGCACTACCCGGTGTTCGACTGCGCCGTCGGTGAGCGGGCGATCCACTACCGCGGTCACGTGAAGATGATGGGCGCGATCCAGCCGTTCATCTCCGGGGCGATCTCGAAGACCGTCAACCTGCCGGAAACGGCCACGATCGACGACGTCGCGAAGCTGTACACCGAGGCCTGGAAGCTCGGGATCAAGGCGGTCGCGATCTACCGCGACAACTGCAAGGTCGCCCAGCCGCTGTCGGGCAAGACCGACAAGGGCGCCCAGCAGCCGCTCGCGCCGGCCGGCCTGGTCGCCGCGCCGCGCCGCCGCCGCCTGCCTGACGACCGCACCGAGGTCGGACGGAAGTTCCGGGTCGGCGAGTACGAGGGCTACATCCACGTCGGTGTCTTCGACGACGGGCAGCCGGGCGACATCTTCGTCGACATCGCCAAGGACGGAACGACGCTGCAGGGCCTGATGAACTCCCTCTGCATCGCCGTCTCGATGGGGCTGCAGTACGGCGTGCCGGCCGAGGTGTACGTATCAAAGCTCTCGCACCTCCGCTTCGAGCCGTCAGGCCCGACGAACGACGCGGACATCCGGGCGGCCAAGTCGATCCCCGACTACATCTTCCGCTGGCTCGGGAAGAAGTTCCTCGACGTCGACCAGCAGGAGGAGGCAGGGATCCTCTCGGCCGAGGTTCGGGCGAAGCTCGCCGACCAGTACGCGAACGGCGGCACCACCTCGACCCCGCCCGCCGACGCTCCGGCACCCGGGCAGACGGCGCTCTTCAACTCCTTCGAGGACGCGATCGAGTGCAACCGCTGCGGCGGACGGATGGTGCGGGCCGGCACGTGTTACACGTGCCGCGACTGCGGCACCTCGACCGGCTGCGGCTGAGCCGCGCCGCAGGACAGCCAGTTCACGACGGGGGCCGCGGTGACGCGGCCTCCGTCGTTCATGGGAACTCGGGGGAGGCGGGATGCAGGTCGTACTGCCCGCCGTTGCTGCACCCGTGCGGGACGAGGTACGCAGGCGTGCTCGCAGCATCGGAGGCGTTGTCGGCCAGCTGCTCACGCATGACCGCTCGAGCGTGGGACGCGGGCAGACCGAGCCGGATGCCGATGGTGACGCCCGACTGGAAGCCGTAGCAATTCGCGAGCGCCTCGGACGAGACACCGTGCAGGTGCCACGACTCGTGCGCCAGCACGGCCAGCGCCCGACCGGTGGGGCTGAACGAGTGTGTGTCGTGCTTGTCGAGCACGCGATAGAGCTGGTAACAGATCGCCGGGGTCAGCCAGGCGTTCCGGCCGCCCACCTCGGCCAGCCCGTCGGCTTCCTGGACCGCCCCAACGTGCCGGCCTGCGGTGTCGCAGTGCACAGCGGCCGGGTGCCCGGCGATCCGGGATGCCTCGCCCGAGAGGACGTGCTCGACCTGCGCCTGCGTCCGGTGGTCGAGCGCGCTCCACCCCCGACGTCCGTTGATGGCCCAGGCAGCGAGCGCAACGAAGCCGAGTACTGCCAACGAGATCGCGAGGCGGCGGACGAACGTGGCGCGGCGGCGGGGTACCGGCCGCGAGCGCCAGAACTCGGGATCCTCGTCGTCCGGCTCCTCGCCGTCCCAGCCGAACTGCTCGAGGTCGACGCGCTGCGGGCCACGGCCACGCTCACGCGCGACCGTGCGGCCACGCTGCCGGAACCCGCCGACTGCGAACTCGATCTCCAGCACGAGCGCGACGACGAACGGCAACCACAGCGGGATCGCGTACCGCCAGTCGGGTGGCGAGAAGAACCACGCCACGATCGCGACCAGCAGGCACACCCGAACCACACGGATCGAGCGAGAGCTCATCGGCAGCCAGAGTAGGGACGCGCGTAAGCTCACGGCTGTGAGGACGGTTGCCACACCGGACGGCCGGACGCTCTGCGTCCACGAAGGCGGCGACCCAGCGGGCTTCCCGGTGCTGATGCATCACGGGACACCCGGTTCGGGCCTGCTCTATAGCCCGCACGAGGCACTCGCGCGCGAACAGGGCGTCAGGCTGCTCGGCTACGACCGTCCTGGCTACGGCGACTCGTCCCGGCACGCGGGAAGACGCGTCGCCGACTGCGCGGCCGACGTCGGCGCGATCGCGGACGCGCTCTCGCTCGAGCGCTTCGGCAGTTGGGGGATCTCGGGCGGCGGGCCGCACGTGCTGGCCTGCGCCGCGCTCTGCGACGAGCGGCTCGTCGCCGTCGCCAGCCTGGCAGCCGTCGCGCCCATCGACGCCGACGGCCTCGACTGGCTCGAGGGCATGGGCGAAGAGAACCACGTCGAGTTCGGCAAGGTGCGCGCGGGCGAAGCGGTACTCCGGCCGTACCTCGAGACAGAGTCGGTCGCGCTGCTCGCAGCCGACCCCGAGGAGCTCGTTCAGGTGATGGAGACGCTCCTCGGCCCGGCCGACCGCGCCGTGCTGACCGGCGCGTTCGCCGCCTACCTGCTCGAGACCGACCGCCACGGCCTGGCGGCCGGCGTCGACGGTTGGCTCGACGACGACCTCGCGTTCGACAGGCCGTGGGGCTTCGATCTGGCGTCCATCGACAAACCGGTGCTTCTGCTGCACGGCGACGACGATCGCTTCGTTCCCGTCTCGCACGGCCATTGGCTCGCCGCGCGCGTCGCGGGAGTCGAGGCTCGGATCGACCCGAGCGACGGGCACCTGACGCTCGCCGAGCGCCGCCTGTCCGAGGTGAACGAGTGGCTGCTGGCGCACGCCTGACCACAAGCCTGAACTCAACGCTACGAACAGGGATCCTCGCTGCCGCGGACAGCAGCCGGGTGCAAGGCGTGGTGCGTCGCCACGGCATGCGCTTCGGAGCCTCTCGGTTCGTGGCCGGTGAGACGCTCGACGAATGCATCGTCGTGCTACGGCGCCTGAACGATCAGGGCCTCTGGGCGAACACGACGCTGCTCGGCGAGGGTGTGCTTTCCCCGACCCAGACCGAGAACGTCGTCGCCGCCTACCGCGAGATCATCGACCGGATCGCTGACGAGCAGCTACGCGCGAACGTCGCGCTGAAGCTCACGCACCTCGGGCTGGAGATCGACGAGGAGCTCGCCTACGCGAACGTCCGCGGGCTGGTCGAGCTCGCCGGCGAGCGGGGTGGGTTCATCCGGATCGACATGGAGCAGTCGCCGTTCGTCGAGGCGACCCTGCGGCTCTACCGCCGGCTGCGCGCCGACGGGCTCGATCGCGTGGGGACGGTGCTCCAGTCGTACCTCTATCGCACCCCCGCCGACCTCGACTCGCTGCTTCCGCTCGAGCCGAACCTCAGGCTCGTCAAGGGGGCGTACCTGGAGCACGAAGCGGTGGCCTTCCCACGGAAGGCCGACGTCGACGCAGCGTACGTCCGCCTGCTCGAGCGGATGCTGACGGAGGCCGGTCATACGGCGATCGCGACGCACGACTCGAGCCTGATCCAGCATGCGATTCGCTTCGCAGCCGACCACGAGATTCCGCGGGACCGGTTCGAGTTCCAGATGCTCTACGGCGTCCGCCCGCAACTCCAGCTCGACCTCGTCCGCCGCGGCTTCAAGGTGCTCGTCGCCGCTCCATTCGGGCCGGAGTGGTACCCCTATCTGATGCGGCGCCTGGGCGAGCGCCCGGCGAACCTCCTGTTCTTCGTCAAGAACACCCTGCGCGGATAGTCACCGAACCCGCGTACCATTCCGGGGTGCCGGGCCTGCGCAGAGTCGTCGACTGGGCGATCACGATCGCCGTGGCGGGAGCATTCGTGCTCGCGTTCGAGGCGGAAGTCGCGAAGCCGTACCGGATCCCCTCGTCCTCGATGGAGCCGACGCTGCACTGCGCGAAGCCAGGGGCCTGGTGCGAGGGCCGGTTCTCCGACCGCGTGATCGTCAACCGGCTCGCCTACCGGTTCAGCGACCCGAAGCGCGGGCAGATCGTCGTCTTCCAGGCTCCTGCGGCAGCCGCGTCCGCCTGCGGCGAGGGCGGCACCTTCGTCAAGCGCCTGATCGGCCTGCCCGGCGAGACGGTCAGCGAGCGTGCGGGCCTGATCTCGGTCAACGGCAAGCCGCTGCACGAGAACTACGTGCTCGGACGCTCCGAGGACACGACCGTGGGCACGTGGCGCGTGCCGAAGGGGCACTACTTCTTCATGGGCGACGACCGGTCACACAGCTGCGACTCCCGCACCTGGGGCTCGGTGCCGCGCGACCGTCTCGTCGGCCCGCTGTTCCTCACCTACTGGCCGCCCTTGCGGCTCTCACTGCACTAACCCCACCGGCCAGAGCACGCGGCCAGCGGCGTCGGGCGGTGGCGATCGCCTCGCGCACGGCCGGTGCCGCGTCGTCGGCAAGCCCGGCGCCGTGCCCGACGAGCACGCGCGCCGGCTCGACTCGCGCCAACACACGCGGCGGGGTGAGCCGCAGGAGCGGATGGACGCCGATCCGCTCGTCACCGGCGACGAAGAAGGGAACGGTCCCGAGCACATCGGCACACACGAGCGTCCTGCCGACAGGCTCGAAGAGCGCCACCTCCCGCCACCACCGCCGGCGAACGACCGGAAGTACCTCGAACGGCGCATCGCCGACGCTCTCCCAGGCCCGATGCAGCTCGACTCCGAGCCGAGCGGCCCAGACGGCGGCGTCGCGGGCGTGCCGGTCGAGCAGCTGCAGCACGCCGCCGGGCGGCCCGAGCTCGCGGATCCGCGCCTCGAGGTCCTCGCCGTCGACCGGGTCGATCAGCCAGACTCGACCGTCGACGAGTAGCGCATGCGACGTCCGGACGAGGGACCGCTGCTCGAGCCAGCCGAAGCCGTCTGCCGTCTCGTCAACCGGTTGCCAGCCCACGCGGCTGCATGATCGCATCGACGAGGCCGTACTCGACCGCCTCCTCGGGCGTCATGAACCGGTCGCGGTCGATGTCACGCAGCACCCGGTCGACGTCCTGCCCGCTGTGGCGGGCGATGATCTCGGCCATTCGCTTCGTCATGTCGAGGATCTCGCGGGCCGCGATCTGGATGTCGGCCGGCGTGCCGCGGAAGCCGCCCGACCCCTGGTGGATCATGATCTTGGCGTTCGGGAGCGCGTAGCGCTTCCCGGGTGCGCCCCCACAGAGGATCATGGCGCCGGCGCTCATGCCCATCCCGAGGCACACGGTCGAGACGTCCGCCTGCACGTACTGCATGGCGTCGTAGATGGCCATGCCGGCATAGGCCGAGCCGCCGGGTGAATTGACGTAGAGATAGATGTCCTTGCCGGGCTGTTCGGCGTCGAGGAAGAGGAGTTGCGCCGCGATCAGGTTCGCGATGTCGTCGTTCACCTCTTGCCCGAGGAAGACGATCCGCTCGCGGAGCAGCCGCGAGTAGATGTCGAACGAACGTTCCATACGACCGTCCTGCTCCAGCACCATCGGCACGACCGAGCCCACCAACATCACGACCTCCTATAACATGCAACTCGTTGGTTGCATGAATATAGCGCAACTTGGAGGTTGCATATGATCCGTCGTGAAATCGTGCTGCCCGCCCCACGCGAAGACGTCTGGGATGCGCTGACCGATCCCGATCGCCTCGCCGAGTGGTTCGCCAACGACGTCGACTTCGACCTCCGCCCGGGCGGCGGTGCCAGCTTCCGCTGGTCGAACGGCGAGGAGCGCTCTGCGACCGTCACCGAGGTCGACCCGGAACGGCGGCTCGCGTTCGAGTGGGACGATGAAGGCGAGGTCGAGTTCACGCTCGACGATGACGTCGACGGAACACGGCTGACCGTCGTCGAGACCGCGCCCGCGTGGACGACGGCACTCGAGCTTCAAGCCTCGGCGTTCGCTCTTGCCTGATGCGCTGAACCTGGTCTTCAGCGCGCTCGCCGACCCCAACCGCCGGCAGGTGATCGGCTTCCTCTCCGACCAGGGGACGGCGACGGCGACCGAGCTGACGGGTGAGCTGCCGATGACACGGCAAGCCGTCTCGAAGCACCTGGCGGCGCTGGCCGGCGCGGGGCTCGTCGAGTCGGAGCGGCAGGGCCGCGAGACGCGCTACCGGCTGACCCGCACCGGCGAGGAGTGGGACGACCGCCTCGAGGCGCTGCAACGCCACCTGCGTCGGCGCCGCTAGTCTCGCGGCTGTGTCGACCTACGATGCCGTCAAGGACCTGCCGCTCGAGATCGACGGGTACGAGCTAGGGCCGCTCGAACAGGAGGTGGCGGCGAACTTCACGCTCAAGCGCACGGTCGTCGTCCTGCGGGGCGGCGGCGTCTGGGGCCGCGGCGAGGAGGTCGACTACGACCCGGCAGCACAGGAGCGCTTCCAGGCGCGGCGCGGTGAGCTGCCGTTCGCCGGACACCACACGCTCGACTCGTTCTCGCTCCTGCAGGCCGGTCAGACCGAGTACCGGCGCTGGGCGTTCGAGTCCGCGGCGCTCGATCTCGCACTGCGCCAGGCCGGCCTGACCCTCGCCGAAGCGCTCGGCAAGCCTATGCAGCCGCTCCGGTTCGTCGTCTCGACGCGCAGCACCGCGGTCGAGCAGTGGCTCGCGCTCGCGCCCGAGCTGCGCTTCAAGCTCGACCCCGACCGCGACTGGCCGGACACCCTGATCGCGCACCTCGCCGGCGCCGGCTGCGTCGACACGGTCGACTTCAAGGGCATCTACCGTGCCGAGTTCGGCTCACCACCCGATCCAGAGCTCTACGCCCGCATCGCAGACGCGTTCCCGGACGCCTGGATCGAGGATCCCGCGCTGACGCCGGAGACGCTCGCCGCCCTCGACGAACATCGCGACCGGATCACCTGGGATGCGGCGATTCATGAGTGGAGTGACGTCGAGGCGCTCCCGTTCCAGCCTCGCTGCCTGAACTGCAAGCCGTCCCGCTTCGGCTCGGTCCGGCGGCTGTTCGACTTCTACGACGCCTGCCGCAAGCACGAGATCGGCCTCTACGGCGGTGGCCAGTTCGAGCTCGGCCCTGGGCGCGACCAGATCCAGACGCTCGCCTCGATCTTCCACCCCGACGCGCCGAACGACGTCGCGCCGGCTGCGTACAACGTGCGCGAGCCGGTCGCCGGCCTCCCGGCCAGCCCGCTCGAGCTCAGCCCGACGCCGGGATTCTGAGCGCTCGCGCCTTGGCGGCGAGACGGTCGACCGACGCGTCGCCCACCTCGCCGAGCGGATGCCAGCCCGCACCGGCGGATGGCTCGCCGTGTCCGATCACGAGGTAGCGCACGTCCAGGTGCCGGTGTGCGGGCTCGCCGGGACGCTCGGGAATCTCGTGGATGTCGAGGTCGAACGGCCGGGGCGCGGTCGGGTGCAGCGTCAGCTCGAGCGCGGTCTCCTCGTGTGCCTCCCGTAGCGCCGCCGCCTCGAGCGTCTCATCGCCCTCCTCGATGTGGCCACCCGGCTGCAGCAGCCTGCCGAGTTTCTCGTGCCGGACGAGACACGTGCGGTCGCCGGTCACGTCGATCACGAACGCCGAGGCCGTGAAGTGCGCGCTCGGCTCGTCGCGCGAGAGCGGTTCCCTCAGGTCGCGCGCGAGGCGCACCATCGCGCAGCGGTCGGCCTCCTCCCGTGCATCGCCCGCGACGTGCAGCTCGAGCAGCCGGACGAGCGTGTGCGTCGTCACTCGTACTGGAGCGCTTCGAGGATGTTGAGACGCGATGCGCGTCTCGCCGGGAAGATCGCAGCGAGGATGCCGACGAAGATCGCGGCCAGCGCGAAGACGATCAGCGAGGTGACTGGCAGCGAGAAGACGATGAAGTCGACCTTGTAGATCAGCAGGCCTCCGAGCACGATCCCGAGCAGGATCCCGAGCACCCCGCCGATCAGCGCCGTGATCACGCTCTCCTGCCGGATCATGCGACGCACCTGTGGCCGCGTCATGCCGATCGCACGCAACATGCCGATCTCCCTCGTCCGCTCGAACACGGTCAGGACGAGGGTGTTGACGATGCCGAACACGCTGACGATCACCGACAGCGCAAGCAGCACGTAGAACACGTTGAGGATGCCCTTGAGCGCAGCTGTCTGATTGTCGATGAACTTCTGTCGCGTCTGCGCCTTCGCGTTCGGGAAGCTCTTGAGCGATGCGTCGAGGGCGGCCTGATTCGCGGCCGTGACCCCGCCCTGCATGCGCACGAAGGAGTAGAGGTTCTTCGGGTCCGGGTTCAGCTTGTCCCACGCCGTCTGCGAGATGGTGACCGTTCCGAACGGCGAGCCCCCGGTCGGCGGATTGAAGACACCCTTGATCTTGAACGTCTGCTTCGCGCCGCTCGCGAACGTCAGCGTGATCGGCGACCCGATATGCAGATTGTGCTTCTTGGAGTAGCCGTCGTCGATGAAGGCGCCGTCGGCGCCGAGCTCGGAGAAGACCGCCTGTGAGCCTTCCTTCCAGTCGAGCAAGAACATCGTGCCGCCGACCGGGTTCACGGCCGTCGCGAAGAAGTTCTTGTTGTAAGCGCGCGCGTCGCCGGTGCGCACATTGCCGACGGCAGAGACACCCGGTGCCTTGGCGGCAGCGTTCGCAGCCGCGATTGGAATCGGGTCGAAGTTGTTCTGAGCCGTGATCGCGTAGTCGGCGTTCGTCCAGATCTTGTCGACCGCGCCCGTGAACGACGCGAGGATGCCCGAGGCAAGCAACGCAACCATGGTGACGAGCGCCAGGCCGATCATCAGCGCGGCGGCGGTCGATGCGGTTCGCTGCGGGTTCCGACGCGCGTTGTCGCGTGCGAGGTCGGCTGCCGACGAGCGATCGATGTACGTCGGCCAGACCTTGTACCGGAGGCGGTAGTAGACCTGGTAGATCCAGCCGAGCGGGATCAGGAACAGGAAGACGAGCCAGAGAATGGTCAGCAGCCACTTGATCGGCGGCCCGATCGACCAGGCCAGCGGCCGGACGAACCGCACCGAGACCAGCGACACGCCGATGAAGACCAGGAGGGCTCCGACCCCCATCCAGACGAGCACACCGGTCGTGCCGATGTGCTGGCCGAAGAGCTGGACGCTGAAGAGCCCGTAGATCACTGCCGCAAAGCCGAGGCCGGTCACGATCAGCGAGCCTGGTGTGCGGAACCGCGCGAAGCGGGACGGCGGCAGGGTCGCGCCTTCACGCACGGCGGCGATCGGCGGCACACGCGTCGCACGTACGGCAGGCCGGAGGCTCGCAACGAGCGTGACGATGATGCCGACGAGCAGCGAGATGATCACGGTTCGGGTGCCGAAGACGATCCCGGTGTTCGGGAGCGTGAAGCCGATCGCGGTGAAGAACCCGAACAGGCCCTTCGCGAGCAAGAGCCCGAGGAAGAGGCCCGTGACGGACGCAATCGTCCCGATCACCAGCGCCTCGATGAAGATCGACCGCCGCACCTGACCTCGGGTCGCGCCGAGGGTGCGCAGCGTCGCGAACTCCCGTGTCCGCTGGGCGATCGTGATCGAGAGCGAGTTCGCGATCACGAAGCTCCCGACAAAGAGGGCGATCCCACCGAACGCGAGCAGGAACCCGCGCAGGAACGAGATGAACGAGTCGGTGTCCTTGGCGTCCTCGGCGGCCTGCTGAGCACCGGTGCGCACCTGCGCATTCGCCGGCAGGATCGGCTTGACCTGGTTGACCAGCTGCTGGTCCGAGACGGTGGGCTTGGCCGCCATGTCGATCTCGTCGAACTGACCAGGCTTGTTGAACAGCCGCTGTGCCGTCGGGACGTCAAAGCCGGCGAGCGTTGCCCCGCCGATGTCCAGCGAGCCCGTGCCGAACTTGACGATGCCCGAGATCTTGAGCCGCACGACCGGCCCCTCGGCCTGCACGCCGATCTCGTCGCCGACCGCAAGGTGCTTGTCGTCCGCGGTCTTGTGGTCGATCACTACTTCGTCGCCGTGAGGCCACTGGCCGGAGAGGAGTGAGAGCGGATTGAAGCGTGAGGCGCCGTTCGCGATGCTGAAGCCGAGGTTCGGGGCGCCGCCGTTCACGATCGCCTTGCCGTTCGACCCGATCAGGTGCGCTTCGCCGCCGACATTGCCTTCGGCTGCGGCCACGTCCGACAGCGCACGCACCTTGGGCAGGAGCGACGCCGACAACGTCGGCGCAGACGAGCCGCTGTTCGTACTCGTCGCAGCCTTACCGGTGATGACGGCGTCGGATCCCTTGCGAGCGTCCGTGAAGATCGAGCCGAACGCCTTGTCGATCGAGTCGGTGAGCACGAACGTGCCGCTGACCATCGCGACGCCGAGGACGATTGCGATCATCGTCAGGACCGTCCGCAGCTTGCGGCCGAGCATCCCTCTGAGTGCGACGCGGGTCACTGCGAGATTTCGTTCATCGTCGCGAGGATCTCGCTCGGGCCGCTCTGGCCGAGCTCGCGCACGATCACTCCGTCGGCGAGGAACAGGATGCGGTCGGCGATCGATGCCGCGTTCGCGTCGTGCGTCACCATCACCATCGTCTGCCCGAGCTCCTTCGTGGAGACCTGCAGCATCTTGAGGATCTCGCCCCCGTCTTCGAGTCGAGGTTTCCGGTCGGCTCGTCGGCGAAGACGACACTGGGCCGCGAGACCAGCGCACGCGCGATCGCGACGCGCTGCTGCTGCCCGCCCGAGAGCTCGGACGGACGATGCTCTTCCGGTCGGCCAGGCCGACGCGGTCGAGCAGGTCGGCGAAGAACGCCGGGTCGGGCTTCTCACCTGCGATCGAGAGCGGCAGGAGGATGTTCTCCTCGGCCGTCAGCATCGGCAGCAGGTTGAAGAACTGGAACACGAAGCCGATGTGTTCGCGGCGCAGCATCGTGATGTCGCGGTCGCTCAGCGAGCCCAGCACCTGTCCGGCGATCCACACCGTGCCGCTGGTCGGCCTGTCGAGCGCCGCGAGGAGGTGCATCAGCGTCGATTTCCCGGAGCCCGAGGGCCCCATGACCGCGACGAGCTGCCCAGGTTGCACGTCGATCGAGACGCCGCGCAGCGCGTCGACGGCGGTCTCTCCTTCTCCATAGCGCCGGACGAGGTCCAGGGCGCTCACAACTGCTCCGTTTGCACTCATGGGTCCGAGATTACCGAGAATCCCGAGACGCGCTATCGGGTATGTCCCTGAACGAACCCTTAGGCGGTGACGCTCTCGAACTGCGGGATGATGTCGTCGCCGTAGGTCTGGAGCGTCTCCTCCTGGCCGTGCGTCATCAGGTAGATGTTGAACTGGTCGACGCCGATCCCGGCGAGCTCCTCCAGCTTCGCCTTGCACTGCTCGGTGCTGCCGATCACGCAGAAGCGGTCGCAGATCTCGTCGGTCACGAACTCGCCGTGCTTGGCCCCGACCCGTGAATGCTCGTTGTAGTCGTAGAACTTGCGGGCCTGCACGTAGTCGGTCAGGGCCTTCGGGATCGCGCTGCCGTCGGTGCCGTAACGGTCGATCAGGTCCTGCACGTGGTTCGAGACCATCGCCGGGAACCAGCGCACCTGATCTCGCGCGTCCTGCAGGTCGTCGGTGACGTGACTCGGCGCGCTGACGATGCATTTCAGCGCTGCCGGGTCGCGACCGGCTTCCTCGGCGGCTTGGCGTGCCGTGGTCATGATCCACTGGATGATGTCCGGGTCGGCGAGCTGGATGATCACGCCGTCGCCCTGGCGCCCCGCGACGCCGAGCGCCTTCGGGCCGTAGCCCGCGACGTGCATCTCGATCTCGGGCAGCTCGGGCCGGACCCACTTGAGCTGCAGCTGCTTCCCGTTCCACTCGACCTCTTTGCCGTTCATGAACGGCTTCAGCATCTGCAGCGCGGCCTCGAACTCGGCCACCTTCACCGGCTGCTGGCCGATGTACCTGCGCGCCGAGTCGCCGCGGCCGATGCCCATGATCATTCGCCCGTCGGAGATGTCGTGGAGAGTCGCGTAGGCGCTCGCGAGCACGGTCGGCTCGCGCGTGCCGGGGTTGGTCACCATGTGGCCCAGCTTGATCGTCGACGTGCGGTCGGCGACCAGCGCGAACACGGGGAACGACTCCTGCCAGAGCACGTGCGAGTCGTAGGTCCACGCGTACTCGAACCCGTGACGCTCCGCGAGCTGGATCAGCTCGATCATCCGGGTGTACGGCGGGTCAGGCAGCACGGTGACGCCGAAGCTCAGGCTCATGGGATCTCCTCCTCGCGGTGCGGAGAACACTAGTCCGTCAGAATCGCGGCATGAAGATCATCTGTGTCGGTCGGAACTACGCGGAGCACGCGGCGGAACTCGGTGACACGCCGCCCGAAGCCCCGCTGCTCTTCGGCAAGTTCACGAACACCCTGATCGGGCCGGGCGAGCCGATCGTCCTCCCACGCGAGGCGACTCACGTCGATGCGGAAGCGGAGCTGGCGATCGAGATCGGCGTAGGGGGCCACAGGATCCCCGAGGCGTCCGCGCTCGACCACATCCGAGGCTACCGCTGTGCGAACGATCTGTCGGCGCGCAACATCCAGTACACGGAGGCGCAATGGACGCGGGCGAAGGGCTTCGACACGTTCTGCCCGCTCGGGACCGAGCTGGTGCCGGTGGCAGAGCTCAGCGACGGCAGCGGCCTGCGCGTCGTGCAGCGTCTGAACGGCGAGGTGCTGCAGGACGGGAACACGCGCGATCTGCTCTTCCCGGTGCCGTTCCTCGTCGCCTACATCTCGAACACGTTCACGCTCGAGCCGGGCGATCTGATCCTGACCGGCACGCCGCCGGGCGTCGGCTGGGCCCGCGACCCGAAGCTCGCGCTCGCGGCGGGCGACGTCGTCGAGGTCGAGGTCGAGGGCATCGGCACGCTCTCGAATCCTGTCGTCGCCGAGTAGGCCCGGGTGCACGAGCCGCCAGGCTACGCTTGCCCGTTCTGTCAACTCCTCGGCGGCACGGAAACGGAGCGGAACCGTGTCGACGACGTCGTCTGGCGTGACGAGCGCACGACGGCGTTCGTCTCGCCGAAGTGGTGGCCGGCCAATCCAGGTGCGGCGATCGTCATCCCGAACGCGCACGTGGAGAACCTCTACGAGATCGACGATCCCTTGCTCGGCGAGGTGTATGCGACAGCGAAACGAATCGCGCTGGCGATGAAGACGGCGTACGCCTGCGAGGGAACGTCGACGCGGCAGCACAACGAGCCGGGCGGCCAGCAGGACGTGTGGCACTTCCACGTCCACGTCTTCCCCCGGTGGGCTGAGGATGCCCTCTACGCCCGGCAAGGCGAGTCCCGGTGGGTCCCGGCCCGCGAACGCGCCGGCTACGCAGCGCAACTCCGGGCCGCGCTCGGCTAGCCCTCCACGCGGTCCACCCGTGCAACAAAAGGCGAACGGCTTCCGTACCGAACCGTAAAACACCTGCAGCTCGAACCGCCGTTCGGACACGCCCGTGTCAGACACCGGGGCGTGTCCCGCAGGCGCTGGCCGCAGAGGACCGGCCCCCGAGTGCGACCGGGCCGTCAGGCGGTCAGTGCGGCGAGGGTCTTCGTCATCAGGCGGTCGAGGGCCTGGACGCTCAGCTCGAGATGCTCGGCCTTCGTGTCCTCGAGCTTCGTGTGCGAGAGACCGCGCAGACTCTGCACGAAGAGCATCACGGTCGGGATGCCGGCCCGCGAGACCTCGGCAGCGTCGTGCAGCGGACCCGACGGCAGCTCGTGCGAGGTCCCCGAGACCTCGCGGACCGCTTCGTCGGCGAGCGCGATCAGCCCTTCGTCGAACAAAATCGGCTCGATGCTCCAGATCCGCTCCCACTCGACCTCAATGTTCTCCTCGGCGGCAAAGCGCTCCGCCGCGTCTCTCGCGAGCTGCAGCATGCGGGCGAGGGCGTCCGGATCGAGATGACGCTGGTCGAGCAGCTGCTCGGCGGTCTCGACGACCGACGTGACGATGCCCGGCCGCGTCACCACACCGCCCGACGTACACACTGCGCCCCCTCCCACCTCGGCGGCGATCTCCCTGATGTAGAGCGCGAGCTTCGCGGCTCCAGCGAGCGCGTCGCGTCGCTGGTCCATCGGCGTCGAGCCGGCGTGTGCCGCCTGGCCGCGCCACGTGAACCGCGAGCGCTCGACGCCGAACGTCCCGAGCACGACGCCTAGCGGCAGGTCGAGCGACTCGAGCACCGGCCCCTGCTCGATGTGCAGCTCGAGGTACGCCGCCACGCCTTCGAGCTGTGAGCTGGCCGCGAGCGCGCCGTCCAGGTCGACACCGTGCTCGCGCAGCGCATCCGGCAACGCGACCCCGTCTCGGTCGGTGAGTGAGCGCAACTCGTCCTGGTCGCGCATCGAGCCCGCCGCCGCCGACGAGCCGAACAGCGAGCGTCCGAAGCGGGCCCCCTCCTCGTCCGCCCAGGAGACGAGCCGGACGGTGAGCGGCGGCGTCCCTTGCTCGGCGAGCCGGCGCAGCACCTCGACGCCGGCGAGAACGTTCAGGCAGCCGTCGAGCCAGCCGCCGTTCGGCACCGAGTCCATGTGCCCGCCGATCACGAGCACGCGCTCGGATGCGCCCGCAAGCGTGAACCACTGATTGCCGGCCTCGTCGATCGACTCCACTGCGCCGGTCGGTTCCACCTTCGCCCGGAGAAAGCCGCGCGCCTGCTCCCAGGTGTCCGTCCAGGCCACGCGCTGGGCGCCGTCTTGATCGCCCGTCAGGGCTTGCAACTCCCTGAGCTCGGCGACCGTCCGTGAAGGATCGAGCGGCACGCGGCGAGGATACAACGCACTTCGCATTGTGGTAATCACTCACCGTGATCGACGCCGGCGCCGCCGCGACACATGAGAGCCGCGCAGGCGCGATCGCACGGCGCGTCGGCGTCGCGGTCCTCGTGATCGCGGCCCTCTGGGGCCTGTGGGAGGGCTACAAGTGGCTCTGGGAAGAGACCGGCTGGGGGTGGCCGTTTGCCGTCGACGACACGACGATGCCGCACCTCCACGACGTGTTCGCCGCCTTCTGGCAGCCGACCACGACTGGCGGGCCGCCGCTCATCAACCTGCTACTGCATTCGGCGTGGTTCACCGGCAAGGAGGCGCTCGCGGGCTTCGTGCTCGGCGGGGTGATCGGCTTCGCGCTGGCCGTCACCCTCTCCCAGTCGCGCTTGCTCGAGCGCGGGATCCTGCCGTACATCGTCGCGTCGCAGACGGTGCCGATCCTCGCGATCGCGCCGATGGTCGTCGTCGGGCTCGGCTCGAAGGGCATCGCCGGGTGGAAGTCCGTCGCGATCCTCGCCGCCTACCTCACGTTCTTCCCCGTCGCGGTCAACACGCTCCGCGGCCTGCACTCGGTCGATCCGCGTGCCGTCGAGCTGATGGAGTCGTACGCCGCCAGCCGCTGGCGGGTGCTCTGGCGGCTCCGCGTGCCGTCGTCCGTGCCCTACATCTTCACCGCGCTCAAGATCTCCGCGACCGCGAGCGTGATCGGCGCGATCATCGGCGAGACGCCGGCATCGATCCCGAACGGCCTCGGCGGTGCGATCCTCACCTTCAACCAGTACTACTCGCTCGAGCCCACGTTCCTGTGGGCGACGAACGTCGTCTGCGCGGCTCTCGGCATCGTCTTCTTCGTCGCGGTGGCGGTCACCGAGCGCATCGTCCTGCGCGGCGCCCCGGAGAACATCGCGTGAGCGAACCGACCCAGACCGTCGTCTCGCTCGAAGGCGTCTCGAAGTCGTTCCGCACCGGCGTCACGGCGCTGCAGGACATCGCGCTCGACCTGCGCGCGGGCGAGTTCATCTCGCTGATCGGCCCGTCCGGCTGCGGCAAGTCGACGCTGCTGCGGATCATCGGCGACCTGATCGAACCTTCGAGCGGCACGGTCGTCGTCAACGGCAAGAGCGCACATCAGGCACGCCTCGACCACGACTACGGGATCGTCTTCCAGGACTCCGTGCTCTACGACTGGCGGACCGTCGCGAAAAACGTCGCGCTGCCCCTCGAGATGCTCGGCTGGGACCGCGCTCGGCGCCGCGCTCGTGTTGCCGAGATGCTCCAACTCGTCGAGCTCGACGGCTTCGAGTCGAGCCGGCCCTGGCAGCTCTCGGGCGGTATGCAGCAGCGTGTCTCGATCGCCCGGGCGCTGTCGTTCGACCCGGCTCTGCTCCTGATGGACGAGCCGTTCGGCGCACTCGACGAGATGACCCGCGAGCGACTCAACATGGAGCTGCTGCGGATCTGGGAGAAGGCCGGCAGCACCGTCGTGTTCGTCACGCACTCGATCGCCGAGGCCGTCTTCCTCTCGACCCGCGTCGTCGTGATGTCGGCGCGGCCCGGACGCGTCGCCGACGTGATCGACGTCGATCTCGAGCAGCCACGGACCGCCGGAACTCGTGAGGACCCGCACTACTTCGAGCTGATCACCGCCGTGCGCGAGACGCTCGCGGCCGGCGCCAAGGACACGGCGTGAAGAAGATCAACCGCCGGCTGCGCGAGTGGCTGCCCGTGCTCGTCGTCTTCGCACTCGGCATCGGATTGTGGCAAGGGCTGACCACCGCCTTCCACGTGCAGACGTTCCTGCTGCCGAAGCCGTCCGACATCGCCACCTCGTTCTGGGACAACAAGTCGGACCTCTGGCACGCCGGCCTCTACACCCTCAAAGAGGCGATCGGCGGGTTCCTGCTCGGCGCCGGCCTCGGGATCGTGACCGCGCTGTTCCTGGCGCGGTTCCGCAAGATCGGACTGGCCCTGATGCCGTTCGCGATCGCGGCGAACGCGGTGCCGATCATCGCGTTCTCGCCCATCACGAACAACTGGTTCGGGTTACTGAATCCGTTCTCAAAGATGGCGATCGCCGCGGTGCTCTGCTTCTTCCCGACGATGGTCAACACGCTCCGCGGGCTCACGTCCGTCCACCCGTCCTCGATCGAGCTGATGCGGTCGTACGCGGCGGGCGATGCGGCCATCTTCCGCAGGGTCAGAATCCCGAACTCGCTGCCTTTCATGTTCACCGGCCTCAAGGTGGCCGCGGTGCTCTCGATGATCGGTGCGATCGTCGCCGAGTATTTCGGCGGCCCCACGAACGCCCTCGGGGTGAGCATCCTGAACGACTCCCAGCTCTTCGACTTTCCCAGGGCCTGGGCCGGGATCATGCTCGCGAGCGCGTTCGGGATCGGGTTGTACGCGGCCGTGGCCGCGCTCGAGCATGCGACGACTAGCTGGCATCCGTCGGCTCGAAGCGTGCATTCCGACTGACGGGAGTAGAGAATGGGCGCCTGGGCGGCCGGCGGGTCGCGGACACCGAAAGGAGAACCTGGATGAAGCGGAAGCACGCGATCGCAGGCTTGCTCGTCGTGGCCTGCACCGGTCTCGTGGCTTGGGGCGCCGTGACAGCGTCGGCCTCGCCCAAGCAGCAAAAACTGACGAAGGTGACCCTGCAGCTGAAGTGGGTGACGCAGGCCCAGTTCGCCGGGTACTACGCGGCGCTCGATCAGGGGTACTACAAGGCGGCGGGGCTCGACGTGAAGATCAAGGTCGGCGGCCCGAGCATCACGCCGGAGACGGTCGTCGTCGGCAAGCAGGCCGAGTTCGGCCTCGACTGGCTGCCGAACCTCTTCGCGACGCGCGAGAAGGGGAGCAATTTGGTCTCGATCTCGCAGATGTTCGAGCGCTCGGGGATGACCGAGCTGACCTGGAAGTCGAGCGGCATCGACACGATCGCGAAAATGCGCGGCAAGAAGGTCGGTGTCTGGTGCTGCGGCAACGAGCCGGAGCTGTTCGCCGCCCTCGCCAAGAACGGCATCAACCACGCGAAGTCGAGCGACGTCACGATCGTCAACCAGCCGTTCGACATGTCGCTGCTACTGCAGAAGCAGGTCGACGCTGCGGCGGCGATGACCTACAACGAGCTCGCGCAGGTGCTGGAGAGCAAGGACCCGGCGACCGGCAAGCTCTACCAGCTCTCCGACCTGAACGTCTTCAGGATGGCGAGCCCGCAGGTCGGGACGGCCATGCTCGAGGACAATGTCTTCGTGCGGGCCGACTGGCTGAAGAACACCACGAACCAGAAGACGGCGACGGCGTTCCTGAAGGCGTCGGATCAGGGCTGGATCTACTGCCGTGAGCATCAGCGAGCTTGCGTGAACATCGTGCTCAAGAACGGCACGGCGCTCGGTCGCGGCCACCAGACCTGGCAGCTGAACGAGATCAACAAGCTGATCTGGCCGAACACGACGGGGATCGGCACCGTGCCCGCCAAGACGATCGCATCGACGGCACGGATCGCTAAGACGTACGGGGTGATCAAGGGGACGCCGTCGTCGACCGCCGTGAACTACACCTACGCGAGGCAGGCCCTCGCGCAGTTGAAGGCGCAGAACGCCGACGTGAACGGCAAGAACTGGAAGCCGGCGACCGTCACCCTGACAGCCGGCGGAAAGTAGTCAACGACCGAGAAGGGAGATCCGCTATGTCCGTGTTGATCAAGAACGGCCGCATCATCACGGCGGCGGATGACTACGTCGCCGACGTCTTCATCGACGGCGAGCGGATCTCCCTGATCGGCGAATCGCTCGACACCCCGGCCGACAAGGTGATCGACGCCGCGGGCAAGTACGTCATGCCGGGCTGCGTCGATCCGCACACGCATCTCGAGATGCCGTGGCGCGGCGAGACGACGATCGACGACTTCGAGTCGGGGCACACGGCTGCCGCGTTCGGCGGCACCACCACGCACGTCGACTTCTGCATCCAGGGCAAGGGGCAGACGTTCGGCGAGGCCCTCGAGCTCTGGCACGCGAAGCGTGAGGGCAAGGCGCTGATCGACAACGGCTTCCACATCGCGGTCACCGACCTGCGCGAGGGCGGGACGCTCGAGGAGCTCGCCTCCCTCCCGGAGGAGCACGGCGTCACGTCGTACAAGCTGTTCATGGCCTACAAGGACTCGTTGATGGTCGACGACGAGACGCTCTTCCGCACGATGCAGGTCGCGGCGAAGACGGGCGCGCTCGTGATGGTGCACGCAGAGAACGGGGATGCGATCGAGGTGCTCGTCGGCGAGGCGCTCGCTGCCGGGAACACCGACCCGATCTACCACGCGCTGACGCGGCCACCCGAGACGGAGGGGGAGGCGACCAACCGGGCGATCCAGCTCGCGCGTGTCGCAGGCGCCCCGCTCTACGTCGTGCACGTCTCGTGCGCCGAGTCGGTCGAGCCGCTCCGAATCGCACGTGAGAAGGGCTGGAACGTGCACGGCGAGACCTGCACGCAGTACTTCTTCATCGACCAGTCGTTCCTCGAACGCCCGAACTTCGAGGGCGCGAAGTACGTCTACACACCGCCACCGCGCGACAAGGCGAACCAGGAGGTGCTCTGGAACGCGGTGCGAACCGACATCCTGTCTGCGATCTCGACCGACCACTGCGCCTACCTCTTCAAGGGGCAGAAGGACCACGGCAAGAACGACTTCTCGCAGATCCCGAACGGCGGTCCCGGGCTCGAGAACCGGCTGCAGATGATCCACACGTTCGGTGTCCGCACCGGACGCATCTCGCTCAACCGCATGGTCGAGCTGCTTGCGACGAACCCGGCGAAGCTGTTCGGGCTCTACCCGCGCAAGGGCACGCTCGCGGTGGGCTCCGACGCCGATGTCGTGGTGTTCGATCCCGAGCAGCAGCTGACGATCTCGGCAGCCACGCACCACTCGGCGTCCGACTACAACCTGTACGAGGGAACCGAGGTGACCGGCTCGCCCGAGGTCGTGCTCCTCCGCGGCAACGTGCTCGTCGAGAACGGTGAGCTCGTCGCGAAGCCGGGCATCGGCCAGTTCATCAAGCGGGCGCGGTTCGGCGAGGAACTGAAGCCGACGCCGTTGGCGACCGCCTCCTGACACGGTCGCCCCTCGCGACGCTCCTGCTCGCGCTCGTCGACGGTGCGATCGCCGCGGCATTCCTCGCACTCGCGCTGTCGCACGGCGAGCAGCGCGACGTCCTCGTGCACTTCGGCGTCTACCTGGCGATCGTGCTGTTCTTCAAGGGTCGTGATGCGGTCCGGCGCGTGCCGGCACTCGTCTCGCAGGCCCGCTCAAGTGCCAACTTGGCACAAAGTGGGGGTCCTCGGTGGCTCCGGGGCGCTCGCTTGCTGATCGGCTACGACACGTGGTCGCGGACGGAGCGGCTGGGACTCGTCGTGATCTCGATCGTGCTCTGCACGCTGTTCGGCTGGGACGACGGTGGGCCGTTCGCCGCGGCGCTGTTCGGTGCGGTGGCGATCGTCAACGCCGCGCTCGCCGTGATCGCCTTCGGCGCCCGCGCGACAGGGCCACGGTACGAACGATGAAGCCGACCGTCGCGCCTGGCCCGGCGCCGCCGTGGTGGATCGAAGACGCGCTGGCGCGCGAGGGCGGACGCGTCGACGCACCGAGCCTGCAGGGCGACCTCGACGTCGACGTGGCGATCGTCGGGGGTGGCTACACCGGCCTGTGGACGGCACTGGCGGTGCTCGCCCGCGATCCCGCAGCGCGGGTCGCCGTGCTCGAGGCCGAGTACTGCGGCGCCGGGCCGAGCGGCCGCAACGGCGGTTTCATCGAGGGCTACTGGCCCGCCGTCGGCGAGCTGCGCGAGCTGTTCGGCGAGGAGGCTGCCGTTCGGCTGGCGACCGCCGGCGAGGGGATCCGTCCGGCCGTGCAGGCGCTCGGTGAGGACGTCTGGCTCCGCGAAGCGGGAATGCTGATGGTCGCGACGACCGAGCGGCAGGAGGCGACGGTCGAGCATGCTGTCGCGACGGCAGCGGCGCTCGGGCGGCCCGAGCAGGCCGTGCCACTCTCCCGCTCGGAGGTGGCCGAACGCTGCTCCTCGCCGCGGTTCCGGAGCGGCGTGCTCTTCCCCGACACGGGCACCGTGCACCCGGGCCTGCTCGTGCGGACGCTGCGTCGGCGCGCGCTCGACGGCGGCGTCGTGCTGCATGAGGGGAGCCGCGTGACCTCCGTCGAGGCCGGCTCGGTCACGACCACGGCGGGACGCGTTCGCGCGGGCCAGGTCGTCGTCGCCACCAACGCGGCGATGACGGACTGGCGGCCCGTCCGCGGTCGGCTGACCGTCTTCGGGAGCTACATCGTGCTGACCGAGCCCGTGCCGGAGCTACTGGAGCAGATCGGCTGGACCGGCGGCGAGGCGCTCGTCGACGCGCGGATGTTCCTGCACTACTTCCGGACGACGAACGACGGGCGCGTGCTGATGGGCAGCGGCTCGGGGCCGATCGGGCGCGGGAACCGGATCGACCGGCGCTTCACGCACGACAACGCAACGGCAGGCCGCGCCGAGCTCGGCCTGCGCCGACTACTCCCGGGGCTGGCCGCCGCAAAGGTCGAGCGTTCCTGGGGCGGCCCGATCGACGTCTCCGCCGACCATCTGCCGTTCATCGGCACCGCGCCGGGCGGCGGAGTCCACTTCGCCGCCGGTTACAGCGGCAACGGCGTCGGCCCGTCGTGGCTCGCGGGACAGGCACTGGCCTCCCTCGCAGTCGGGCGGGACGACGAATGGACCGGCCTGCCGCTCGTCCGCCGCGACGGGGCACGCGTGCCGCGCGAGCCGTTCCGGTTCGTCGGCGGCGCCGCGATCCGCGCGGCGATCCTCGCCTGCGAGGAGGCCGACGAGGCCGGCCGACGCGAGCCGCTGCTCGGCCGCGCGGTCGGTGCGCTGCCGCGGCTGCTCGGCATGAACGTCGGCACCCGCTAGCGTGGGTCTCAGCGCTCGCTGATGCCGTGCGGCGCGCCGTAGTCGGCGAGCAGCTCGAGGAACGGCTCGGCCGGGAACGCCTCGGGACCGAGCACGCCGGTGCCCTGCCAGGCGCCCTCGGCGAGCAGCTCGAGCGCGACGACCGGGTTCAGTGCGGTCTGGAAGACGACGGCCTGGTGGCCGTACTCGCGCATCGACTGCTCGTTGTCGACGACGTGGTAGAGGTACGTGCGCCGCGGGTTGCCGTCCTTGCCCGTGCCGGTCACGTAGGTGCCGGCGCACGTCCTGCCTGTCATGCGGTCGCCCAGGGTCGCGGGGTCGGGCAGCGCAGCTGCGACGACGTCACGAGGAGCGACGTCGATCCCGCGCACGTTCACGGTCTCGGTCGAATCGAGCCCGAGCTTGTGCAGTGTCTTCAGCACGTCGATGAACTCCTCGCCGAGCCCGTACTTGAACGTGGCGCGTTTGCAGTCGATCCAGCGCGGCATCAGCACGACCTCCTCGTGCTCGACGTTCACGCACTCGAGTGAGCCGATCCCCTCGGGAAAGTCGAACACTTCCGGCTCGGAGAACGGCTCCGTCGTGAACCAGCCGCGGTCGCGCTCCCAGATCAGCGGCGGGTTGAGGCACTCCTCGATCGTCGTCCAGATCGAGAACGTCGGGGCGAAGTCGTAACCCGCGACGACCAGATCCGCGCCGTCGCGAACACCGAGCTCGTCGATCTCCGAGAAGAGGTTGTCGGCGGCGTAGCGCGCGAAGACGTCCGACAGCCCCGGCTCGACGCCGATCCCGGCCAGACAGAGGAGGCCGGCTTCGCGCCACGCCTCGTCCTGGTCGAGTTGCTCGGAGCCGAGCAGCACCCCGGGGCGAGACAGCGTCATCGCCATGTCGAGATACGTGACGCCTGCCTGCCGCGCCGCTTCGAGGATCGGGGGGTTGAAGCGCGGGTCGCAGGCGTTCAGGATCGCGTCGGCGCGCTCGCTCGCCAGCAGGGCGACGATCTGCTCGACGCTGGTCGCATCGACCTGGGCTGCGGCGAAGCGGTCGCCGCGCCCGGCGACCGCACGATCGGCTCGGCCCTGGTCGACGTCGGCGAGCACCATTCGCTCGAAGAACGAGCGCCTGGCGGCGACGGCCGCGGCTGAGCTGCCGACACCGCCGGCGCCGAGAACAACGATCCGCATCCGCTATCTCGTCTGCGGGAAGCCGAGATCGACCTTTGACGTCGCCGGGTCCGGCCAGCGCGACGTGACCACCTTCGAGCGGGTGTAGAAGTCGATCCCTTCAGGGCCGTAGATATGCCGGTCGCCGAACAGCGAGTCCTTCCAGCCCCCGAAGCTGTAGTACGCGACGGGCACCGGGATCGGCACGTTGATGCCGACCATCCCCGCCTGCACCTCGAACTGGAAACGGCGGGCCACACCACCGTCACGCGTGAAGATCGCCGTGCCGTTGCCGTACGGGTTCTCGTTCACGAGGCGCACCGCCTCCTCGTACGTAGCGACGCGCGTGACGCCGAGCACCGGGCCGAAGATCTCGTCCTCGTACGCCTTCATGCCCGGCTTGACATCGTCGAGCAGCGACGGCGCGAGGAAGAACCCCTCGTCCGGAGCACCGGTGCGGCCGTCGACGACGACCGTCGCGCCCTGCTCTGCACCCGAGTCGATGTACGACGCGACCTTGTCGCGATGCTCGCGCGTGATCAGCGGGCCCATCTCGTTCGCCGCATCCATGCCGTCGCCGACCTTGACCTTCGGGATGCGCTCCTTGATCGCCGCGACCAGCGGATCGGCGACGTCGCCGACAGCCACGACCATCGAGACGGCCATGCAGCGCTCGCCGGCGGATCCGTAACCTGCGGAGACGGCCGCGTCCGCCGCCATGTCGACGTCGGCGTCGGGCAGCACGATCATGTGGTTCTTCGCCCCGCCGAGCGCCTGGCAGCGCTTGCCGTTCGCGGTCGCGGTCTCGTAGACGTACTTCGCGATCGGCGTCGAGCCGACGAACGAGATGGCCGCGATGTCCGGGTGCTCGAGCAACGCGTCGACAGCGACCTTGTCGCCGTGGACGACGTTGAAGACGCCGTCGGGCAGGCCGGCTTCCTTGAGCAGCTCAGCGGTGTAGTACGACGCAGACGGATCCTTCTCGGACGGCTTGAGCACGAAGGTGTTGCCACAGGCGAGCGCAGGCGCCCACATCCACATCGGGACCATCGCGGGAAAGTTGAACGGGGTGATGCCGGCGACGACGCCGAGCGGCTGGCGGATCGAGTAGACGTCGACACCGGTCGAGACCTGTTCGCTCATGCCGCCCTTCAGCAGGTGCGGCAGGCCGCAGCAGAACTCGATCACCTCGAGCCCGCGCGTCACCTCCCCCATCGCATCCGACAGCACCTTGCCGTGCTCGGCCGTCAGGAACTTCGCGATCTCCTCGCGCTGTGCGTGGAACAGCTCGCGGATCGCGAAGAACAGCTCGGCCCGGCGGGCGAGTGAGAGCGCACGCCACGCCGGCCCTGCCGCCTTTGCGGCCTTGACCGCGCGATCGACCTCCGCCACCGACGCAAGGTCGACGGCGCCTGACTGGCGCCCCGTCGCCGGGTTGTAGACCGGGCTCGTCCGGCCGGATTCCCCCGCGACCCGGTCGCCCGAGATCCAGTGATTGATCGGCTTGACTGCTGCTGGTGCCTCGATGACGTCCGTCACGGTGATCCTCCTCGCGTGGTCGAATGGAGCCTAGATGATCGGTCGCGACGCACCGACCCTGGCCGAGTTGGCCGAGGACACCGCCGTGTTCCTGTTGCCACGCCCGACGTTCGAGACCGTCGAGCGCGACGGGTTCGTGTTCGTCGCCGGGACGTTCACCGGCTGGATTCACCGGGTTCGACTCGGAGACGTCGAGTCCGCGGTCGCGTGGACGCGGGCCGAGGGGCGTGCGCGCGGGCTGCGCGACATCGAGTGGTGGATCGGCTGGTCGGCGACGCCCGCCGACGCGGGCGAGCGCCTGCTGGCGGCCGGTCTCGTCCCCGATCCCGATGCGCCGGTGCTCGCCGGCATGACGTGCCGGACAGCCCCGCCGGGCGTTCCGGCGATCGACGTCCGGCAGGTGACGACGCTGGCCGAGTACCAGGCTGCGCTCGAGGTCGACTGGCGCGTCTGGCAGATCGACGACGAGGAGAAGGACCGGCGCCGGGCGAGTGAGATCGCCCGCTGGGAGCCGATGCGCGACTCGGGCGTCGTCCACCACTTCGCCGCCTTCCTCGACGGTGAACGGGTCGGCTTCGGACGGGCGATCGATCTGGCGGGCGGGGTCGCGTTGATGGGAGGCGCAGTCCTCCCGGAGGCTCGCGGCCACGGCGTCTACCGCGCGCTCGTCCGCGCGCGCTGGGAGCATGCCGCGCGCCGCGGCACGCCGCTGCTCGTCGTGCAGGCGGGCCACATGTCAGGCCCGGTGCTCGAACGCCTCGGCTTCGAGCGCCACGGCGAGCTCCACCTCTACAGCGACCGGTTGTAGGATCGCTGCATGGCCACGACTGAGACCCAGAGCGAGCTCGGACGGCAGATCGTCGAGGATGCCAAGCGCTACGTCCTCTACTCGTGGAGCGTGCAGGACGCGATCAACCCGATCGCCGTCGAGCGCGCCGACGGCCGGTACTTCTGGGACTACGACGGCAACCGCTACCTCGACTTCGCGTCGCAGCTCGTCAACGTCTCGATCGGTCACTCGCATCCGAAAGTGATCCAGGCCATCAAGGATCAGGCCGACAAGCTCGCCACGATCGGCCCGCCGATGGCGACCGAATCGCGCTCGCGGCTCGGGAGGCTGCTGGCCGAGGTGACGCCGGGCGATCTGACGATGTCGTTCTTCACGAACGGCGGCGCCGAGGCCAACGAGAACGCGATCAGGCTGGCCCGCTGGTACACGGGACGCCACAAGGTGATCGCCCGCTACCGCAGCTACCACGGCGCGACCGGCGGCGCGATCACGCTCACCGGCGACCCACGGCGGTGGCCTGCCGAGCCGGGCTTGCCGGGGGTCGTGCGGATGTTCGATCCCTACACCTACCGCTGCCCGGCCGGCCATCCCGACCCGTGCCCGGTCTGCTCGGGCGGCCCGCACCTGGAGGAGATCCTCCAGTACGAGGGCGCACACACCGTCGCCGCAGTGATCCTGGAGACGGTCACCGGCACGAACGGGATCATCGTCCCGCCCGACGGGTATCTGCAGTCGATCCGCGAGACGTGCGATAGGCACGGGATCGTGCTGATCTGCGACGAGGTCATGGCGGGCTTCGGGCGCACCGGCAAGTGGTTCGGCGTCGACAACTGGGACGTCGTCCCGGACATCCTCACCGTCGCCAAGGGGATCAACTCAGGCTACGTGCCGCTCGGCGCGATGATCGTGCGCGAGCCCATCGCCGACTGGGTGCGCAGCCGGTACTTCGCGGGCGGGCTCACCTACAGCGGCCATCCGCTCGCGTGCGCATCTGCGGTCGCGTCGATCGAGGCGTTCCAGGAGGAGGGGATCGTCGAACAGGCCGCCGCGACCGGCGAGGTCTTCCGCACAGAGCTCGCCAAGCTTGCAGAGCGCCATCCATCGATCGGCGAGGTCCGAGGGCTCGGCTGCTTCTGGGGGCTCGAGCTCGTCAAGAACCGCGCCACCCGCGAGCCGCTCGTCCCGTTCAACGGCGGCGGCGAGGACGCGAAACCGATGGGCGCCGTCATGAAGCGCGCCCTCGACCGCGGCCTGTACCTGATGACGCACTGGAACGTCGTCATGTGCTGCCCGCCGCTCACGATCACGCGCGACGAGCTCGACGAGGCGCTCGCAATCCTGGACGACGCGCTCTCCGTCGCAGACGAGTTCGTCGTCTAACCACCCGCCGCCCGGTGGAGGGCCGATGATCTCGCCCGAGCTGCGCGAGTACGCCGAGACGCCCGACCGGTTTGCGCCGGTTGCGCCCGGATCGTCGGTCACGCGCTACGACGACGGCCGTGTCTGCGTGATCCAGGGGCCGAACTGGGCCTCGGTCAGCGCCCCGAACGTCGGCTCCGACGAAGTCGACGCGCTGCTGGCCCGGACACGGGAGCTGATCGCCCCCGGGAAGATCGTGACCTGGTGGATCGGCCCGTCGGCGCGGCCGCCCGACGTGGTCGCGCGACTGCGGGTGGCGGGCCTCGTCGATCCGGCCGACCGGGTCGCGCGTGTGATCGGGCTGGTGCTCACGGAGCGACCCGCGGACGCCGCTCCCGGCGTGGAGGTGAAGCGGATCGAGACCTTCGACGAGTTCGTAGCGGCGCGCGAGGTGCAGTGGGACGCGTTCGAAACCCCTCCGGAACGGCGGGAGGCGAGCCGGCGCCGCTTCCACGCCGACTTCGACGAATCGGTCAGGGTCGGTGTGCCCGTCTGCTTCCTCGCCACACTCGACGGGCGGCCGGCCGCGACGGCGATGTCGATTCCTTCCGAACGGGGCGTCTTCCTGATCGCAGGCGCGACAGCGACGTGGGCGCGTGGGCGCGGCCTCTACCGCGCGCTCGTTCGCGCCCGCTGGGACGACGCGGTCGCGCGCGGGACGCCGGCGCTCGTCACCCAGGCAAATCCGGACACGTCGTACCCGATCCTGAAGCGCCTCGGCTTCGCAGACGTCTGCGAGATCGTGCGCCTCGAGGACGCGGTTCAGTCGAGCAGGACGACGTCGCCCGCCTCGTAGAGGCGTGCGAACGTCTCGACCACGGCCGGGTCGAACTGACTTCCGGCACCTTCCCGGAGTCTGCTGATCGCCTCGGCCTGCGAAAGCCGTTTGCGGTAGGGGCGGTCGGTCGTCATCGCATGGAATGCGTCGCAGACGAAGACGATCCGCGACTCGAGCGGAATCTCTTCGCCGCGCTTGCCATCCGGGTAGCCCCGTCCGTCCCAACGCTCGTGGCACGACCGCACGATCGGCCGCACGTCGGCCAGCCGTTCGATCGGCGCGAGGATCTTCTCCCCGAGCACCGGATGCTCCTTGACCAGCTCGAACTCGGCGTCGCTGAGCGGGCCCGGCCGCCGCAACACTTCCGACGGGATTCCGATCTTGCCGATGTCGTGGAAGAGCGCACCGAGCTCGAGCCGCTTCATCGTCTCGCGGTCGAGCTGCAGCGAGCGTCCGACAAGGAGCGCCACGTCGGTGATCCACCTGGCATGGGATGACGTGTACTCGTCGCTCGCCTCGAGTGCGTTCGCGAGCGCTTCGACCGTCGAGACGAACGTCCGCTCGATGCTCTCGACGTGCTCGGCGCTCTCGATCGCAACCTTCGCCTGGTGGGCGAGACCGGCGAGCAGCCGCAACCGCCGTTCGTCGAGCTCACGGTCGCCGACCGTCACCGACAACGCCGCGAAGCGGTTGCGCTCGAGCCTGATCGGCGCGATCACGAGGCGCGCGTCTTTCGTGTCGAGCGTGAATGGTTCGGCCCGCTCGAGCGCGCCGGGCGGAAGGTCGAGTCCGATCGCAGCCTGCCCGTTGAACCCGAACGAGGCGCGCACGGCGAGCGCGCCTGGCTCCGCGTCCTCCTCGACGAACAGCGCGACCTTCGGCGTGCCGAGCACGCGCGCCGTCACCTCGACGCTGCGGGCAAGCAGCTCGTCCGACGACTCGGCACTCGCGAGCTCACGACTCGCGTCGAGCAGCGCACTCGCCACCTCGGCCGCCTCGAGCTGCTTCGAGTACAGACGAGACTTCTCGAGCGCCACGGCGGCATGCGAGGCAAGCGACGCGAGCAGCCGCTCGCGGTCCTCGTCGAGCTCCACGGCGCTGATCACGATCCGACCCTCCGGCCCGTCCCCACCTGTCAGCGGCGCAGCGGCCCCGGTTGAGATGGGCTCGCCGACCGAGGCGACACAGGTGTCGCCGAACCACAGCGACGCCTGTCCTGTTTCGAACAGGCCCGCGGCGGTCTCGACCGTCCGCGCGTAGATGTCCTCGAACGACTGCGCGTGCTGCAACTCGGCGGTGAACGCGAGCAGCGCCTTGGCCCCCTCCGCCTCGCGGCGCTGCTGCTCGTAGAGGCGCGCGTTCTCGAGCGCCACCGAGGCCTGCCCGGAGAGCACCTCCAGGAGCCGGATGTCGTCTTCGTCGAACTGGTCGATGCCGAGCTTGGAGATCACGATCGCGCCGGTGACGCGTGAGCCGTAGCGCAGCGGGACGACGGCCAGCGACTCTTCGAGCTCGGCAGTGCCGGGGATGCGATGTGCGAACTCGCATTCGAGTGCGTTCGGAACGAGTAGCGACTCGTTGCGCTCGACGGCCCGCCCGGTGACGCCCCTGCCGACCTTGGTCGCATAGACGTCCGCGGCCGGGCCGGCGCCGCTGTCGTATTCGCCGACGAATGCAATCGGCAGGAGGTCGTCGCCGCTGCGCAGGACGACGCGGCAGTTGTGGTAGTCGATCAGGAGACGCAGCTCGGAGGCAATCGTCGCGCCGATCTGACGCACGTCGTTCAGGCGGTTGAGCTTGCCGGCGAGCGACTGCAGCATCTTCAGATGCGCGATCGACCGGTTGTCGCGCGGCGCGGAAGCGCCGAGCGGCCGTTCGGTCTCGCGGTCGCCGTACAGCACGGTCTGGTTCTTGCCGAGCGCCTTGGCCGTCATCATCGCGGCCTCGGCGCATGCGATCAGCTCGCGTGGGTTCATCGCGTGCTGCGGCCCCTCCGCCACGCCGACCGAGATCGTGACGCGACCCGCGGGCTCGAACTCGGTCTCCGCGAGCCGTTCGACGAGCCGCGACGCCAGGCCGAGCGCATCGCCGGCGGCACAGGACGGCATGATCACGCCGAACTCCTCGCCGCCGATGCGGCAGACGACGTCGGAGCCGCGCACGGTCTCCGCCGCGACGCGAGCCAGTTCGGCGAGCAGCTCATCGCCTTGGGCGTGGCCGTAGATGTCGTTCACGCGCTTGAAGTCGTCCAGATCGAACATCAGCACTGCGACCGAGTCGTGGGAACGCGACGCCCGGGTCAGCTCGGCACGCAGGCGCTCGTGGAAGTAACGGTGGTTGTAGAGCGACGTCAGCGAGTCCGTCTGCGCGAGATGCTCGAGCCCGGCGCGGATCCGTGCGTTGTCGATCGCAAGCGCCGCCGCGTCGCCGAACCACTTGGCGAGCTCGAACTCGTGCTCCTCGAACTGGGCCTCCTCGCCGAGGCGGTAGATGTTCAGTGCGCCCTTGACGGCGCCTCGCGCGATCAGCGGCACGACGATCAGCGCCTCCGGCTCGTTCGGCGTGCCCGGAATGACGGCGGTGCGCGGATCGAGGTCGGCCCGGTTCGTCCAGACGGGTGTGCGGTTCGAGACCGCCCAGCCGGTCAGGCCCTCGTCGTAGGCGGGCCGGTCGTTCATGATCTCTTCCTCGTACTCGGGCGAGCGCGCGAAGACCGGCACGAGCTCACGACGGGCGTCGTTGGCCTCGTAGATGTGCAGCGCCTCGTAGGGCATCAGGTCGGAGAGGGTCGCGGCGATCCGATCGAGCAGCGCATCGAGGCTCTGCTCCGACATCACCTCGTGGAACACCTCGGCGAGGCGCCGGTACGACTCGACCAGCGCCTCCGGGCGCGCACCCTCAGTCGTCGAGGCCCCGCCGTTCAGCGGGGCCTCTGCCGCAGTGATCTGAATCATTGCTCATACATCGGCGCGACCCCGACGCGCCTTGAGCGCTACAACAGGCCGCAGAAGCGAGCGGTGTTGGGCCACGGCGTGAAGCCGCGTCCCGAGTCGTGCGCCCGGGCGGCGGCTTCGAGCTGCGCCCACGCCGGCCAGTTGTCGGCGGTGCCCCAGCGTCCGATGAACTCCGCCCCGTAGCGCTGCATGAAGCCGCGGTCCATCTGCAGCCCGCCGTAGTACCCGTTGCCGGTGTTGGCGGTCCAGGCGCCCTCGTAGCGGTGGATGCACAGGAACGCGTCGTTCAGCGAGGCGTCGATCTGCGCGTGGCGGACGGCGTGTGACGAGACGAGCAGCGCCGCTGCAGCGCTCCGCTCCTGCCAGAGCCGAAGGGTTCCTGTGCTGGTCGCCCCGTGCGCCGACGCGAAGCTCCGCGTGACGCGGCCCGGGTAGATCTTCCGCAGGCTCAGGGTCAGCCGCTTGCTGTAGGCGACGCGTGTGGCGGTCGACAGGTGGCGCCCGGGCGGGGCGGGCAGCCGGAGCGCGAGCCGCTTGTGGAGCGCCACGAGGGCGAGCCGCTGGGCGCTGTCGGCCTGCTTCGTCCACGAGTCGACCGTCCAGCGCAGGTACGCCCGGTCGGAGCTTCGGCGGTAGGAAAGGGATGTCGGTGTCCGCTTCGCCCGCGCAGCACGCTGGAACTCCCAGGTGACGCGGCGATAGTGATCGGCGAGCGAGCGCAGGGTGCCGACCGACTCCGCGGGCCGCAGCTCCTGCTGCGCCCGAGCTGCGCTGACGAGCGCGAGGGTCGCAGCCGCGACGAGCAGCGCAAGAGCACAGGCAAACGCAGTTGATCTCCGGCTGAGTTGCCTCAGCGGCAGGGAAAGCATGGCTTTGGTCGTCCTCCTTGGCCCGAGGTCCGCAGTGGCTGTTGGGGGTTGTGCCGGCGAGCGCTTGGGCTTCTCGCCCGCCAGCGACCGGGGAACGGTAGCGACCTGGACCGGCCTCGCGACCGAAGAGATCAGGAAAGTGTTAAGAGCGAGCCCGGCGGCGGCTCAGCGAAAGAGGTCGAGCTCGGGCTCGATCACCAGCTCCTGAGCCGTTCCAGGCGGGCCGGAGAGCCGCAGCCCGCGGACGATCACGACCGGGACACCTTCGGCCTTGCCACGGGCCAGATCGGCAGCGCCGGCGATTTCGTCGGCGATCGCGACGCGGCTGGCGCGCAGCTCGTAGCCGATCCGGTCGCGCGTCCCGCGGAGATCGACGATCGCGGGAAGGCCTGCAACCCCGATCGCCACGTCGGTCGTGCCCTGCCGGAAGGGGCGGCCGAAGGAGTCGGTGACGATCACCCCGACGTCGACCCCTGCACGGTCGCGTAGGCCGTCCCGGAGGGCGGCAGCGCTCGCGTCCGGATCGAGCGGCAGGAGCACGAGCACGCCGGGCTCCGGGGCGTTCGAGTGGTCGACCCCGGCGGAGGCACAGATGAATCCGTGCCGCGTGCGGGCGATCACCAGCGGTCCGCGCTCCCGCACGATCTCCTCCGCCTCGCGCAGGATCGCCTCCACCTCACGGGGATCGCGCTCGTCGCCCGCCAGCTCGCGAGCCTTCTCGGACGGCTCGAGCTCGTCGAGCGAGATGAGCCGCCCTTCGCTCTTCGAAACGGCCTTCTGCGCGACGACGACGACATCGCCGGCCTGCAGCTCACTGCGTTCGCAGATCATCGTCGCGAGGTCGTCGCCGGGGCGGATCTCCGGCAAGCCGTGCACCGGAATGAGCTCGATCATTCGGCGGTGGTCGAGACGCCGGTGACGCGCAGGCCGGCGTGCGCCTTGTAGCGCCGGTTCAGGTTGACGATCACCGCTGTCAGCCCTTCGAGCGCGCGGGCGCTCGCGAGCGGCCCCGCGTCGAGCGCGCTGCCGGCGACGATCCGGGCCGCGAGCTCGAGCGCGAGCGCCTTCGCCTGCGGGTCGTCGCCGCAGACGAGCGCGTCCTCGTCGGGCGGCTCGGCCTCGAGATTCGCGGCGGCGACGGAGTGCAGACCCGCGACGACGGGGCCGGCGACCTCGTCCTGGATGCGCTCGGCCAGGCTCCGCGCGTCGGGGTCCGGCAGCGCGCCGACTCCTCGCTGGAACTCGATCGCCGTGGCGACCGAGAGCAGCGGCGTGTCGCCGAGCGCGCTCGCGACCGCGCGGGCGGTGTCGAGCGCCCCGTCGGCCTTGACGGCGAGCACGACGAGATCGGCGCCGCGCACCGCGTCCTCGTTGGCGCTGCCGCTCACGGTGCCGCCGAGCTCGGCGGCGGTCTCGCGCGCCCGCCCGGCGTCCCGGGAGCCGATCACGATCTCGTCCTCGCCGGCGGCAGCGAGCCGTGCGGCCAGCGCGCGGCCGAAGCTGCCGGTGCCGCCGAGCACGGCGACCCTCATGCGAGCGCCTCGGACGCGTGCACCGTCGCAGCGGCAAGCCGCCGGGCAGCGGGCAGGTCGGTCATCAGCGTCTGGGTGACGACGGTGCGCCCGACACCGCGCACCGGCTCCCCGGGGGCGTCGAGCTCGTCGACGACCAGGACGTCGATCAGGCCGTCGTAACAGGAGGCAACGTGGGTCGGTGTGGTGCCGCCGGCCAGTCGCCGCAGCATCCGGTCGGCGGGTCCTTTGACCGCCCGGCCACCGACGAGCGGGCTGACGGCGACGCAGGGGACGCGGCGGCCGACGAGCGCGTCGCGGATCTCCTCGACCGCCAGGATCGGGCCGATCGAGACGTACGGGTTGCTGGGCGCGATCACGATCAGGTCGGCGCTGCGCAGCGCGTCCAGCACGCCGGGCGCCGCAACGGCCTCGGGCGAGCCCGCATAGTGGACGGCGTCGACCTCGTCGCGGTGACCTCGAGCCACGAACCAGGTCTGGAACGGAAACGTGCCGGCGGGAGTCTCGAGAAAGGTCCGCACCGGGTCGTTGGTCGCAGGCAGCAGGGCCGGCAGCAACCCGAGCGCGTGCGCGAGCTGCTCGGTCACCTCGGACAACGTCGCCCCCTCGCGCAGCAGCTGCGTCCGCACGAGATGCAACCCGAGGTCGCGGTCGCCGAGGCGGAACCACGACTCGCCGGCCAGCTCGGCGACCGTCTCGAGTGCCCGCCAGCTCTCGTCGGCGCGGCCCCAGCCTCGCTCCTCGTCGGAACGGCCGGTGAGCGTGTAGAGGATGCTGTCCAGATCGGGCGAGATGCGGAGCCCGAGCACTTCGATGTCGTCGGCGACGTTGCCGATGATCGAAACGTCGCCGGGGTCGACGACGCCGACTAGCCCGCGCAGGAAACGGGCACCGCCGACGCCGCCCGAAAGTACGGCGACGTTCACGCAGCGGCCTCGCCCCGCAGCGCAGCGAGGACGCACGCCGTGTGCGGGCCGAGCCGGGAGGCGAGACGGTGGAGATCGTGGATCGTGTCGACGTCGTCGATCAGGTTCGGCGCCTCGACGAGCCGCGACGGCCCGAGCGCGGCGTAGCGCTCAGCGCTGCCGGGCCCGTAGAGCGGGCTGAAGAGGCTTCCGTCGGCGAACCCGAGCGCGTTCGTCGTCCCGTCGGCCGCCGGCGCGAGCGCGAGCCCGTCTTCGGGGATCGCTCCGGCGAGCGCGAGCAGGTCACGCGCCGTCGCACACGGCAGGTCGGCGTTGACGACGAGGTAGGGCGCGGGCGACCCTGCAGAGACCGCTGCGTCGAGAGCTGCGCGAACGGCGGCGCCCTGACCGTGGCGAGGGTCGGCAACGCGTTCGACGTCGTCGGGCAGCGCCTGCTCGTCGAGCGCGACGACGAACACGCGTCCTACCGCGCGGGCCGCGTCGAGAACATCTTCGAGCATCGCCTCGGCGATGCGCAGGCGGTCTCCGTCCGAGATGGGCTCGAGCCGCCGCTTCGGATCGCTGCCGCGGAAAGGAACGACGACGGTAGCCACTGCCCGGAAGAGAGTACCGGCGGGCGAGCAGACGACCGCTAGTCGGTCTGTTGCGCGGTCTCGTTGACGTCGCTCCAGTACGTGCCTGCGAGCGCCGCGATCACCGCCGGATCGGTGTGAGTCGGGTTGTAGACGTGCGCGTCGAGGTCACAGCAGATCGCGACGGTGTCGAGATCGAAGCCTTCCAGCCGCACGAACGCATCCGTCGGCAGCTGCACCTCACGCAGCGTGTAGTGCCGGAACTGGAGGTCCGAGATCTCCATCAGCTGCGGCCAGTCCGGACAGGCGCGAGTGCTCACGACCGCCCAATTGGCGCGCCCGGTCCTGTCTCCTCCATCGACCAGTCCCCTTCGAAGAGGAGCGCTCCCGCGCCCGGGCCGTGGGGGAAGACGAACAGCCGCAGCGCGTCGTCGAGCGCGTGCAGTGGGCGGCCGGTCTCCGGGTCGATCAGCGCCAAGCGCAGGTGAAAGCGTCCGTCTGCAAGCGGCAGGCGGCCGATGTGGAAGCGGAGCTCGCGCTCGGCCGCGTGCGAGTCCCAGCCGAGCTCCGACGTGGCCTGCGTCGCTCGTCCGAGCACGAGCCCACCATCGTCGCGAAGCTCGAGCGTGACGAGGGGCGCCGCGACTCCCGCCCGTGCCGAGACGACACAGCGAACCGTCACCGGTTCACCCGCTGCGAACTGCGAGCGCTCCTGTCCTGTCGCGTCGAGCAACTGCGCCGAGACGATGCGGGCCTCGCCGCTGCCCCATTCGCGCAAACCCGCGTCGAGCTCTTCCGGGTTCGCGTCGGCGGCAAGCAGCCGGCGATAGGCGGCGATCGACTCCTGCGTCGGCCCGTCGAACGCAACTTCTCCCTGGCGTAGGAGCACTGCTCGCTCGCACAGGCGCTCGACCGCCTGGGCATCGTGGGAGACGAACACGATCGTGCCGCCGCGGTTCTTGAACTCGGCGATCTTGCCGAAGCACTTTCGCTGGAACTGCTCGTCGCCGACCGCGAAGACCTCGTCGAGCAAGAGCACGTCGGACTGGATGTGCGCGGCCACCGAGAAGCCGAGCCGCATGTACATCCCGGACGAGTAGGTCCGCACCGGCAGGTCGATGAACTTCTCGAGCTCGGCGAATGCGACGATCTCGTCCATCGCCTCGCGCACCGTCGCTCGCGACAAGCCGTGGATCGATCCGTTCAGGTAGACGTTCTCGCGACCGCTGAAGTCGGGGTGGAACCCCGCCCCGAGCTCCAGCAGCGAGGCGATCCGGCCGCCCGCCTCGACGCGGCCGGAGGTCGGCTTGATGATCCCGGAGACGATCCGCAGCAGCGTCGACTTGCCCGAGCCGTTCCGCCCGACGAGCCCGAGCGCCTCGCCCGGCTCGACCGTCAGCGAGACGTCGCGCAGCGCCTCGACCTCGCGCGCGCCGAGGCGACCGCGTGCGACGAACACGTCCTTGAGTGTCCGCTGCGCCTTCGGGTAGACGCGGAACGTCCGCGAGACCCGGTCGACGACGATCCGTCCGGCCGTCACACGGTTGACGGTAGCGCCTGCACCAGCTGTGCGAGCCGCGAAATCTGTTCGGGTTCCGTTCGGGGCAGCACGCCGTGGCCGAGGTTGAAGATGTGGCCGGGGCGTCCGCCCGCCCGCGCCAGGACGTCGCGCGCGCACGCCTCGACGCGGCTCCACGGGCCGAGCAGCACCGCAGGGTCGAGGTTCCCCTGCACCGCGCGATCGGGAACGAGCTGCCACCCCTCGTCGAGCGGGATCCGCCAGTCGAGGCCGATCACGTCGCCGCCGGCACGCGCCATCGCCGGCAGCAGCGTCGCCGTCCCCGTCCCGAAATGGATCGTCGGCGCCTCGACCGCGGCCAGGATCCGCGCCGACCAGGGTCCGACGAACTCCTCGTAGTCGAGCGGCGAGAGCGCGCCGACCCACGAATCGAACAGCTGCACGACGTCGGCACCGGCGCGCACCTGGGCCGCCACGTAGCCGGCGAAGCAGTCCGCGAGCTTGTCGAGCAGCGCATGCCAAACGTCCGGCTCGCGGTACATCAGCGTCTTCACGATCGCGAACTCGCGCGAGGGCTTTCCCTCGACGAGGTAGCCCGCCACCGTGAACGGGCCACCGCAGAAGCCGACGACCGCCTGCTCCGGCGCCAGCTCGCCGCGCACGATCCCGATCGCCTGGAGCAGCGGCGCGAATGCCTCCTCGGGGTCGGGGATCCGCAGGCGCTCGACGTCGGCGAGCGTTCGCACCGGCTCGGCGACCACCGGGCCGACACCCTCGACCAGCTCGACGTCGAGCCCCATGCCGAGCACCGGCGTCATGATGTCGGCGAACATCACGGCCGCGTCCACGCCGTGCCGGCGCACCGGCTGGAGGGTGACCTCCGCGCACAGCTCGGGCGTGTGCGCGACCTCCCAGAAGGAATGCCGCTCCCGGATCGCGCGGTACTCGGGCAGCGAGCGACCCGCCTGGCGCATGAACCACACGGGCGTGCGCTCGACCGGCTCGCGCCGCGCGGCGCGCACGAGAAGCGGTTCCATGGCGGTTAGGCTAGCCAGCCGTGTCCCGAGGTCCTCTCGCCGTCCGCTTCGGCGACCCACCGCCCGTGGCCCCGCAGGCAGGCACGGTCGAGCAGGTGCGCGTCGAGCTGGAGAACGTCGGCGCTCTGTCGTGGGGAGCGGGCACGTTCGTCTCCTACCACTGGCTCGACGAGCGCGACAACCCGATCGTCTGGGACGGGATCCGCACGCCGGCACCCGCGCTCGCTCCGGGCGAGGGGTCGGCGGTCTCCGTCGCGGTGCGCGCACCGATCCCGCCCGGGCGCTACCGGCTCGCGTTCGACCTGGTGGCGGAGTTTCGCGCCTGGTTCTCGGAGCTCGGCAGCCCGATGCTCGCCCAGGACGTCGACGTCGCAGCACGCGCCGGCGAGCCGAGAGCGGCGGTGCCTTCGGGCTACGAGCGAGCTGCTGACTGGGAGGAGCGAGTTCGCGCGACGCACGCGGAGGGCTTCGGCGTCGTCGCCGGCGCGGTCGACTGGCCGGGAGGGCTGTTCCGCCGCCGCCCACGCGAGCTCGCACCGTACGTCCCGGGCCCGGGTCGCGTCCCAGGCTTCAGCGCGCCGCTGCTCGCGCCCTCGCTCCTGCCGGGGATCGAGCTGGAGCCGCTCGGCGAGCTCGCGGGCCTACCGGCCTTCGCAGCGCCGCCGGACGAGCCGTGGATCTACGACGGCCGCATCGTCCTGCGCCACAGGCCCTGAGCCTGTCAGAGCTCGACGGCGATGCGGTCGTCGACCGCGCGGAAGACGAGGGCGCCGAGCACGAGCGAGAGGCCGGCGGCAACGGTCAGGTAAACGACGTCCGCGAGCCGCGGCAGGTGGCCCGACCAGAGCGCGTCGCGGACGGCGAAGATCGGCGGCGCGACAGGGTTGCCCCACCGGAGCAGGTCGAGCAGGACGTGGTGGCTCTGCGCGCTCGGATGCAGCGTGTCGATCGACCAGAGGATCGGCGTCAGGAAGAACCACGGCAGGAGCGCCGCCGTCAGGATGTGCTCGACGTCGCGAAAGAGCACGTTCAGGCACGCGACGAGCAAGGCGAGGCCTCCGACGAAACCGGCGAAGAGCACGGCGAGCGGGAGCGCCGTCCAGACCGTCGAGCGCGCCTCGGGCACGAAGACGAGTGAGAGGACGACGAGGATCGCCATCATCACCGCGAAGGTCACCGCCTGGGTCGCGACCATCGAGAGCGCGACGAGCTGGCGCGGGAACCGGACCTTCTTGATCAGCTCGGCGCTGTCGATCATCGAGCGCGCCGACGACTGCAGCGAGACCGAGAAGAAGATCCAGCAGGCGAGCCCCGCGAGCAGGTAGATCGGGTAGTGCGGGATGCTGCCGTTCTTGATCAGCACCCCGAAGACGACGAGGTAGACGCCGAGGAGGACGAGCGGATTGAGCAGCGACCAGGCGACGCCGAGCACCGAGCCCTTGTATTTGGCGTGGAAATCGCGCCGGAAGAGGTTCGCGAAGAGCTCGCGGTAGCGCAGCAGGTCGGCGTAGACCATCATCGGCCCGAAGTAGTGTAGGGACGCCTCGTGCCGGCAAACACGGCCCTAACACCGGTCCCCTACCCTCACCGCCTGTGAGCGCAGTCGCGGCCCTCGCTGCTCTCCCCGTCGCCCTCCTCGTGGTCTGGGCGCTGCTTCGCTCGCGGGTCTCCCGCGGCCTCGAACAGGTCCCTGACCAGAGCCGCTGGCGGGCATCGGCAACGCCGCTCGTCGGCGGCGTCGGGATCTACCTCGGCTTGTCGGTCGGCATCTGGCTCGCCGTGCTCGTCGGCCCGCTCACCGCCGATCGCCAGCTGATCGGGATCTACGCCGGCGCGACCTTGCTCTTCGTCGCGGGGCTCGCCGACGACCTGCGAACGCTGCCGCCGCTCGCCAAGCTCGCGACGCAGTTCGCCGGCGCGGCGATCGTGCTCGCCACCGGCACGACCGTCGAGCTCGTCCAGAGCCCGTGGCTCGCGATTCCGATCGGGTTCCTCTGGCTCGTCGGGATGACGAACGCCTTCAACCTGCTCGACAACATGGACGGGCTCGCAGGCAGCCTCGCCGTCATCTCGGCCGCCTTCTTCGCCTCGTCGGTCCTGATCCAGCACGGCTCGCGCCTGGTGCTCGTGATCTCGCTTGCGCTCGCACTGGCAGTCCTCGGCTTCCTGCCCTTCAACCTCCGCCCCGGGCGGCGTGCGCTCGCCTGGATGGGCGACAGCGGCTCGCAGCTGATCGGGTTCACCCTCGCAGCGCTCGGGCTGGCCTCGAGCTACACCGTCGCATCGTCGACCGTCGCAACGCTGGTGCTGCCCGTGCTCGTCCTGGCCGTGCCGATCCTCGACACGACGCTCGTCACGATCGTGCGGCTCCTCGAGGGCCGGCCGGTCTCCCAGGGCGGGCGCGACCACAGCTCGCACCGCCTCGTCTCACTCGGCGTCTCCGAGACCGGCGCCGTCGTCCTGCTCGCACTCGTCTCGGCCGCGCTCGGCGCGACGAGCCTCGCCTACGAGGGATTCGGGAACGGCCGTGTCGCGACCCTCGGCGTGCTCGTCACCTTCGCCCTCCTGATCCAGTTCGGCAGCTTCCTGGCGGACGTCGACCGCGAACGCCCGAACCGCGTCTACGTCTACACCCGGCGCATCGCCGAGGTCGTCGTCGACGGCGCGCTCATCTCGGCGTCGTTCCTCGCCGCGTACCTGCTGCGCTTCGACGGCATCGGCACGTTCAACCAGCGCCACCTGTTCCTGCTCACGCTGCCGGTTCTCCTGCTCTGCCGCTACGTCGCCCTGCTGCTGCTCGGCATGTACGCCGGCGTCTGGCGCTACGCAAGCGCGCGCGACGCGCTGCGGGCAACGACCGCGGTCGTCGTCTCCGGCGTCGCGGCACTCGGGATCGTCGTGCTCACCCAGGGGTCACTCGGCGACTTCTCGCGGAGCGTCTTCGTGATCGACGCCCTGATCTGCTCGATCGCGCTCACGCTGGCGCGGTTCGCCGAGCGCGCGATCGTGCACGCGATCGAGCTCGCGCGGCACCGCGAGGGCCGCCGCGTCCTGATCGTCGGCGCCGGCCGGGGCGGCCGCAGCATGCTGCGCGAGCTGCGGGAGACGCCGGGCGAGCGCGTCGTCGGCTTCGTCGACGACGATCCCGGGCTGCGGGGTCGCCGGCTGAACGGCGTGCGCGTCGCCGGCAACACGGCCACGATCGACGCGATCCTGGAGCGGACGCGGCCCGACGTCGTCTTCGTGACGATTCCGAACGCCCCCGCCGAGCGGCTCGGCGCCGTCGTCCGCGCCTGTGAGCAACGCGAGATCGACTGTCGTGTCGTGCGACGCGAAGTGGACATCGATCCACGCGTGAGCCTCGGTCTCCAGCAGCGTTGAGCGACACCCAGCCCAGCCTGCTCGACCGCCTGCTCGCGGCCTATCCACTGATCGTCGCGTACCTCGCGCTGTTGATCCTCTACGCCTGGCAGACGACCAGGATCGCGTCACCGTGGGTCTTCACCGACGAGCTGCAATGGTCGCTCCTCTCGCGCAGCATCGCCCACACCGGACACCCGCAACTTCGCCAGCTCGACGTCTCGGCCAAGTCGCTCTACTCGTACTTCCTGGCGCCGGCCTGGTGGGCTGGAGCGACGGCCCCCGGCTACGCCGCTGCCAAGTACCTGAACGCGGGGGTCATGACCGCCGCGATCTTCCCGGCCTACGGGCTCGGCCGGCTGTTCCTGCCTCGGCCGCACGCGTACATCACCGCGGTCGCGAGCGCCGCGATTCCCTCGCTCGCCCTGACGGGGGTTCTGATGCCCGAGTCGCTGGCGTACTTCTGGTCGGTGCTCGCCGCCTTCCTGGTGGCCCGGGCACTGCTGCGCACGACACGGTGGACGATCGCAGCCGCCGCTGCGGCAGTGCTCATCAGCCCGCTCGTCCGTGACCAGCTGCGCGTCGTCGTGTTCGGCGCGGTTGTCGCCGCGGGCGTCTTCGCCGTCACCAGCGCTCGCGGGCGCGCGACCGTGGGAGCGTGGAGCCGTGGCGAGCGCTTCCGTGCGCTCGTCCTCGCTATCGGGGTGGTGATCGCCTTCGACGTCTTGCTGATCCACCACGCCTACGAGTGGTACATCGGGACGCACTACGGGCACAGGATGTTCACGTACGGGTTGTGGGCGGTCGGCGCACTCGGGATCGGCATCGGCGTGCTGCCGCTGCTCTTCGCGCTGGCCTGGGCGTTCGGTGCGCCGGTCAAGACCCGCGAGGACCGCGCACTGCTCGCGGTGTTCGTCGGCCTGACCACGGGCTTCGTCCTCTACACGGCGGTCAAGGCGTCGTTCCTGGCGACGACGTTTGCAACCCGGGTCGAGGAACGGAACCTCATCTACCTCAGCCCGATCATCTTCGTGGCCGCCGCGCGCTGGCTGACGGAGCGGCGGGTGCGGCCCGTGCCTCTCGCACTCGCCGCAGGCGTGGTCGGCTACCTGATCTGGACGACGCCGTACCACGCGTACGAGCACCTCTACTCGGACGCGTTCGGGCTCTCGATCCTGCAGTGGTGGAACCAGACCTGGGCGTTCACGAACACCGACGTTCGCTGGCTGCTCTTCGCGATCCTCGCCGGCGGGGTCGCGTTTGCAGCGGTCCTCCGACTGCGCGCGACCCGGGCCGTCGTGATCGCGACCGGGGCGCTCGCGATCGCGATCGTCGCCTGGAATCTCACCGGGGAGATCTCGGCCGCGAACCAGGCCGTGACACCGGCGAAGTTCCAGCGGTCGCTGATCCCGACGCCACCCGACTGGATCGACCGGGCGACCGGCCGGGCGAGGACGATGTTCATCGGCAAGTCATTGTCCGGTTCGTTCGCCTTCTGGACGCTCGAGTTCTGGAATCAATCGCTCCAGGACATCTGGTCGGTCGACGCGTCCGCACCGCCACCCGGCCCGACGGTTTCGCCCGACTTCACGGACACCGCCGGGACGATCAGGCCGCAGTTGCCGGACGACTGGGGGGTCGCGCCGCCGGAGATCGTGCTCGCCGGCCGCCTGCAGGAGCAGGCTGGCGGGCTCAACCTGTATCGCCTCCCGCATCCGATCAGGATCGAGTCGTTCGTCTCCGGGATCACCCCGGACGGCTGGATGGTCGAGGGCGAACCGTCCGTCTTCGTTCGCTTCGGGACCCGGCCGACCAGAGGAATCCTGACGATCTCGGTTTCGCGTTCGGCGGCCAGCGCGTGCGGCGACCTGCCGCCCTCACGGTTCACGTTCCGCGTCGCGAACGTGCGCATCGACAGCCACGCGCAGCCGGTCGCCGGACGCCCGCAGCAGGTGGTGCGAACGACGGTGCGGTCGAATCCCTGCGAGCAGAAGCTGCTCAGGGTCGCCGCGGTCGCACCGTTCCGAGTCGAGGGCTCGGTCGTCGGCTCGTTCACCGCCGGCGACGGACGCAAGCTCGCCGCGCAGGTCGGCTACGCGTTCAAGCCTGATCGAGACTGAAAAACAGGTACGTCCGCGAGCCGAAGTTGCGGACGAGCGGCTTACCGAGGTTGCGCACGAACTCCTTCGGCGGTCGCCAGTTCGTCGCGGCGGCGTACTGCTCGCGGAGCGGGATCTTGACGCGACGGAGGCCGGCGGTCACGGCCATCGCCTCGATCGCCCCTGCCGTGAATGCGTTCAGATGCTCGAGGGGGTGCACGGCGTTGAGCGAATCAGCGGTGTGCTTCGCGGCGTCCCAGCGCCCGCGCCGTAGCCGGCGATCGAGATCGGCGGCGTTCGGGACGCTGATCTTCAGCAAGCCGCCGCCGCGAAGAGCCTGCGCGAGCCTCCTGACCGTGCCGAGCGGATCGACGAGATGCTCGAAGACCTGCTCGGTGTTGATGAAGTGGAAGCGCGCGGCCGGAAGATCGTCGGGGTCGAGCATCGTCACGCCCTGTCCGGTCGCCCACGCGGCCTGTTCCGTGGAGAGATCCGCGCCGTACGCCTGGCAGCCGAAGGCAGCGGCCATCCGCGGCCAGCGCCCCCACCCCGAACCGAAATCGAGCACGGAGATCGCGCTCGGAGACTGTCCGAAATGCTCGAGCACGAGCATCACCTCCTGCGCGGTCGCCTGACCGTGGCGCAGCGTGTCCTGCCGTCCGTGCAGCTGATCAGGCGCAGCCCACGACTCGTACAGCTGCGTCAGGACCGCCGGGCCGGGAGCGAATCGCTGCCAGACGAGACCGCAGCGATCACACCGATCGAGCACGTAGCGCTCACCGCCGATCAGCTCCCGGTCGCCGTCGGTCATTGTCGGATACGCGTCGCGAACGACGGTGCGAATCGGATCGTCGGAGTACGCGCACTCGAACAACGTCTCGCGGCGCGGCCCTTCGCACCCCGGGCAGCGCTCCCGCTCGACGAAGGCTCCGCTCACGGAAGCAACCTAGCCGAGCGCTCGCAGCCGCTCGGGATGCTTGCGCACGAAGCGGGCGATCCCGGCCCAGTGCCACAGCGTCCGGCGTGTCAGCCACCGCTTGTCGGTCTCGGCCTGGTGCTCGTGGCGGACGAGCGCCGACGGGACGTACCACCGCTCCCAGCCGGCGAGCATGGCCCGGTACTGCAGATCGATGTCCTCGCCGTACAGGCGGAAGCCCTCGTCGAAGCCGCCCAGCTCGTCGAGCATCGACCGGCGCAGCATCAGAAAGCCGCCCAGCATCCAGTCCGCTTCGACCGGCTCGGTCGGCACCGTCGAGTCGAGATGGAAGTGCCTGCGCTGCGGCACGACGCGCCTGAGCGGTGTCCGCCTGACGATCGTGCCGATCACCGTCGGGAAGCGGCGACGCGACGGCTGCCAGCGTCCGTCCGGGAACTCCATGCGGGGCCCGGCGACCCCGCAGCGTGGATGCTCGGCCATGAACGCCGCGAGCTCGGCGATCGCCCCGGGCGCCGGAACCGCGTCTGGGTTCACCGCGACGAGCAGCTCCGCCGTCGTCCGCGCAAAGCCGCGGTTCAGGTTGGCGCCGTACCCGAGCGGCTCGTCGTTCGCGATCGCCTCGATACCGGTCGGCACGGAGCCGGGGACGTTTGCGATCACGACGAGTTCGTCGACCTGGGGCTCGAGGGCGGGCAGCGACTCGGCGAGCTTGGCCGGGGTGCCATGGGAGACGACGACAGCTGCGACGCTCATCCGAGCGCCTCCCGATAGACCTCGGCGGTCAGCCGGGCGGCCGCCTCCCAGGTGAACGCACGGGCGCGCTCGAGCCCTGCCCTCGAGAACCGGTCCGAGTCGGCGAGCGCACGCTCGACCGCGCCTGCGAGGTCGCCATCGGCGGCGTAGCTGGCTGCGTCGCCGGCGACCTCGCGGAGCGCCGGATCGGCGGAGAGCACGACCGGCGTGCCGCTGGCCATCGCCTCGATCACCGGGATCCCGAAGCCCTCGTGCCGCGAGGGCAGCACGAGCGCGGCCGCCCCGCGGTAGAGGTCTGCGAGCTCGTCCTGCGCCACCCACCCGCGGACGTCGGCGCCGTCCGCCCGGAGCTGCGCAGCCAGCTCGAGGTCCTTCTCCGGCCCGACGACGACGAGCGGCAGGCCGACGGCGCGAGCCGCCGCGAGCGCGGCCAGCGGATCCTTCCGCTGCTGGACCGCACCGACGAAGAGCAGGTACTCGCCCGTCGCATGCTCGCCGGGACCGAACGCGGGGTCGACGCCATGCGGCGTCACGGTGATCTTGTCCGCCGGGATGCCATAGAGAGCGATCGCGTCGCGCTTGGTGCGCTCCGACACGGCGAGCACGTGGTGTGCGCGACGAGCGGCGCGCGGCACGACCGCCTTGAACGTCAGCCGGTCGGCGATTCCCATCACACCGGGATCGTGCTCGAAGTGCAGATCGTGCAGCGTGACGATCGACCGCCCGCGCCAGCCGAGCGGCAGCGCATGTTGGAAGTGGGCGAGCTCGGGCCGCAGCCTGCGTAGGAGTCGCGGCAGCGACCAGGCCATGCGCAGCTCCTGGGAGCGCGCGGGCAACTCGATCGGCTCGACGCCGTCGGGGACGAGTTCCGGTTGACGCGTGACAGCGGCGAACCGCAGGTCGGGCGCCACGACCGGCAGCTGCCGCAGCAGGTTCAGGACGTACGTCTCCTCGCCGGTTCGGTTGCGACCGAGAACGTCGGCGTCGATCACGATCATGCGGCAGCCTCGTAGACGACCCGGGTCTGCGCCACGACGTCGGGCCAGACCGCGACGCGCCGCGGCGCAGGTGTGAACGCGCGCGCCACACCATCGCGGATCGAGTCCACATCCGTCGGCTCGACGTAGACGGCGTCGTCACCCGCGAGCTCCTGCATCGGCGAGCCGGCGGTCGTCACGACAGGACATCCGCAGGCCAGGGCCTCTGCAACCGGGATGCCGAAGCCCTCGTACAGGGAGGCGAAGACGAGACAGCGCGCGCCGCGATAGAGCGCCGCGAGCTGCTCGTCGGAGACGTCGCCGAGCCAGGTCACGTTCGGCGGTGGGTCGACGCCACCCCAGCCACGCGCGCCGACGACCCGCAGCTCGCCGTCGACCGCTTGCGCGATCCGAGCGAGGTTCTTTCGCGGCTCGAGCGTCCCGACGGCGAGCGTGTAGTCGCCCTCGGCCTTGGGGCCGTCGGCGGTGAAGACGTCCTCGACCCCGTTGGGCACGACGGCGATCTTGTCCGCCGGCAACCCGAGCACGGCGATCAACTCGCGCTTCGTGAACTCCGACACCGCGATCAGCCGGGTCGCCGCCCGCAATACCCGCGGCACGGTGAGACGCGAGTACGTGGCCGTCCAGCGGTTGAACCACTCCGGATGCCGCAGCACTGCCAGGTCGTGCACGGTGACGACGAGCGGCCCGCGCGCGCGCACCGGCCCCCGAAACGTCGGACAGTGGAGCAGGTCGGCTCCGGGCGGCAACCGGAGGCGCGGATACCAGAGTGCGTCGGCATAGGCCGTTCGCAGCCGCGAGGTCGCCGGGTACTGCACCTCGACGAGATCGGTGCCCAGCCCGGCCCGGAGCGCCCGCACGTAGCGCGCCGTCCCAGCGCGCGTCTGCACGAGCGGCGTCGTGTCGAGCGCTATGCGAATCGCACGTACCCTTCGCGGAAAACCTCGCCGACCCGCCGCCACGAGAAGCGCTGGACGTGCTCGAGCCCAAGTGCACGGAGCTCCTCACGCCGTGACAGCGCCTCGCGCAGGGCGGTCGCGAACGCGTTAGGGCTCTCGGGATCGGCGCGGATGGCCGCGTCTCCGGCCGCCTCGTCCATGGACGGATGAGCGGAGACGACGACCGGCGCTCCCGACGCCATCGCCTCGGTCACAGGCATCCCGAACCCTTCGAAGCGCGACGGATAGACGACGGCCGCGGCGCCGCGGTAGAGCCGCGCCAGCTCGTCGTCGGTGACGCGACCGAGACGAACGATCCCGGGCCGGTCGAGCTCGGGCTGCTCCCCCCAGCCGCTACCCCCCACGACGACGAGAGACAGTCCGGTGTCGGCGAGCTGCGCGAACGCCTCGACGAGCGTGCCGAGATTCTTGCGCGGCTCGAGAGTCGCGACGGTCAGCACGTACTCACCTCCGAGGTCAGCCGCAGGCCCGTCGGCGGTGTAGCCGCTCCAGATCCCGGGATTCGCGACGAGCACACGCTCGCGCGGAAACGCAAAGGTGCTCGCAAAGTCGTCGGCGGTGAAACCGGAGTTTGCGAAGACGACGTCGCACGTCGCCGCAGCGTTCCGGTACTTGCGCCCGTGCATCGCCTCGGTCCGCCTGGTCGTCCACTCCGGATGGTGCACCGGCACGAGATCGTGGATCGTGGTCGCGCGCACGCCGCCCCGCTGAGGCGGGTACATCCAGTCGCTGAAGTGCAGCGCGTCGAACGCTCCCAGCCACCGCTCGGCGGCCGGGTGACGGAGCTGCGACCAGACCGTGCGCCAGGCATGGGCGAACGGCAGCCGCAGCAGCCGCAGCTCGACGTCGATGCCGGCGAGCGCCTCGGGGATCACTCGCTTGCCGGCAGGCGACGTGGGTGCGAAGGCGACGACCTCGTCGCCGTGGTCGGCGGCGACCTCCGCGAGCCCGGCGAGCGACCCACGGATGTAGTTGTTGACGCCGGTCCGCTCGTGCGACAAGGGGCTGACGTCGAACGCGATTCTCATCGTGAGTAGTCGAAGGAGAAGAAGTGGGCGCCGAGCGCGCGCTTGTCCGTGCTGCCTGGCTGGACGAGCGCCGGCACACGCACCGTCGCGGTGGTGAAGACGACGGTGCAGACGCCGCGGGCGTCCGGGTCGAGCGGCACGCCCAGCGTCGGTTGGTCTGTCGGCGAGACGTCGATCGTGCCGACGACGCGTCCGTTCTCGGTCGCGGTCACGACCTGGTTGCCCGGGAAGAGGTGCGCATCGGTGCCGAGCCGCACCGACAGCTGCCCGCCGCCGCAGCGGAGCCGGCGGTAGGTGACTCGCCGCCCCGACCAGCTGTCGTTGGCGTAGATCCCGGTCACACGGGTGAGGATGACCATCGGCCCGTTCACCCGATACAGCGTCAGCCCGATGCCGGGGTCGCGCGCGAGCGGCGTGCCGGCGATGTCGGTGTAGGAGACCGCAAAGCGGACCCGCGGCGTCCGACCGGTCGCAGTCGCGAGCCGCCCGTCGGGCAGCTCGTGCACCGGCGTCTCCGGCAGACCGCCGTCGGCGGGGTCGGGCCCGTCGACGGTGTAGACCGTCTGGACGCTCCGGCTGAAGAACTCGTTGTTCCAGAGCGGCCTCGTTTCGCCCGCGTAGTGCCACACGAACGAGACATCGGCGTCGTGGCCGACCCGGTGGTCGATCCAGTTGGGCGGCGCGACCCGGATGCCGGCGAAGAGCCCACCGACCGAGGCCTGCCGGATGCCGTGTCGGCCGTTCTCGACGATCGCCGATGCGAGCACGAAGTACACCGCGACGAGCGCTGCCGGGATGAGCGCGAAGCGTCTCGGGACGAAGATCAGTGCGGCCGCAGCCAGACCGACCCCGAGCGCGACGAAGCGGAGCGGTCCGAAGTGAATCCCGCGGTCCTGCAGCCACCACCACGGGAGCAACCCGAACGTGTCGGAGACGGCCGCTGGGTTGACGAACCTGGCGAACGGGAGCGCCACCGGCAGGATGCCCGCGATCAGAGCCGCGGTCAGGAGCACACGGCGCAGGCGCGGCACGACGTCGTCGCGGGAGGCGAGGCCGAGCAGGGCGATCACGGCGAACGGGGCGACGTAGAAGTCGTTTCGCTCTTCGATCCGAAACGACTGCATCGACGCGAAGGCAGCGACCTCGAGCACGAGCAGCACGGTGATCGACAGGCTCGCAGCCGCGAACGCACGCGCGCCGGCCGCGGTGCTGCGCGGGGAAAGCCACATCGCGATCAGCGCCGCGAACCCGACGATGCCGAGCGCCAGGTCGAGCTCGGCGAAATGCCAGAGCAGGTAGCGGCCGATCTCGGCGAACGAGTAGCCGCGGTCGGTGGCTGCGCGGTAGGCGCCGAGCAGCGAGAGCGGCGAGCGGCCGCGGGCGACCGTGGCGAGGAGCGCCACGCCGGCGCCGACAGCGGTCAGCCCGTACAGCGTCGCGTACCGGCGCAGGACGCGGCCGGCGTCGCGCTCGATGAAGCCGTGGACGAACGGCGCGACGAGAGCAGCGCCGAACAGGGCGATCGCCTGGGCGCGCGTGGCGAACGCCAGCCCGCACACCCCGAGCAGCAGCACCTGCCTGATCGCCGTCGGCCGCTCGAGCGTCAGCACGAGGAGCAACGCCGCCAGCACGAAGACCGGGTAGAAGGCGTTCTCGGTCATCAACGTGCCGGTGTAGAGCATCGCCGGGATCGCAACCGCCAGTGCCGCGGCGGCCAGGGACAAGCCGGGTGCGAGCAGCCGGCGCGCGAGGAAGTAGGTCGGGATCGCGGCGAGCGACATCACGCACGCGTTGATCACCTTCGCAACTGCGTACGCGGACGGCACCGACGCGTACAGACGGAACGCCGGTGCAATCAGGATGGGATAGACGAAGCCGTAGCCGCTCGACGGGACACCGCGAACCAGAAATGTCCGATCGGCGCCGAACGACTTGCCGAGCTCGGAGTAGATCAGCTCGTCGACCATGATCCACGGCGCGGGCAGCCGCCCCACGAGCACGATCCGCACGGCGACCGAGAGGAGGACGATCCCGGCGAGCCAGAGCGCCGGCAGTCTCACCTTCACGTGAGGATCCCGGCGTCGACCGCGGCGCGCGCAAGCGCGCCGGCGTCGTCGATACCGACCTGCACCGCCGCCTCCGCGATCCGCAGCAGCACCGCCTCGTCGACGGCGTCGCCGCCGGCGGCAGTCTCCAGCGCAGCGACATACCGAGCCGCAACGTGTTCGAGCGAGTGCTCGCGCTCCACGTACCGGCGCGCGCTCGCCCCGAGCGCCGAGCCTCGGTCGGCGGCGAGCTCGAGCGCCGCCTCGAGGGTCGCCACCTCGTACTCGTCGACGGGCACCTTCAGGACGACGTCGTCGGGCAGCTCACTGAACCAGCCGACATCCGAGACGACGAGCGGCCGCCCGAGCGACAGAGCGCGGATCACCGAGCCGGAGGTCTCGCCCATGGTCGGGTAGCGGAGGTTGACGAGCACGTCGCAGGCAGCCATGAGCGACCACATCCGCTCTTCGCCGACGTAGTCCAGGAGCTCGACGCCCTCGGTCAGTCCGAGCCGCTCGAGCCGACGACCGACGTCGAAGCGCTCGCCCGCGGCACCGACGAGCAGCAGCTTCGCCCCGGGCCGCCGACGCCGCAGCGAGGCGAATGCCTCGAGCAGCTGCGGGATGCGCTTGTTCATGTTCAGGAACCCGAAACAGCCGATCAGCGGCTCGCCGTCGACATCGGCGGCGGGCTCGATCTCACCGTGCGGCCAGGCAGGGTGGGGAATCCGCCAGAGGCGGCCGGCGTACCCGGTCTCCCGCGCGCGCCGCTCGACGTAGTGCGAGTGCACGATCAGACCGGTCGCCTGGTCGAGATAGACGCCGGAGAGAGGGAACCGCTCCGGCTGGGTCTCCCAGAGCAGCGGCAACAGGTTGTCGAGCACACCGAGGCCGAGCAGCCGACCGGCGACTCCGAGCTCGCGCTCCATCGCATCGAGGTAGGCGCGACCGTGCCCGCGCCCGATCGTCACACCAGCGACGAGATGGTGCAGGACGTACTCGTGCAGGACGATCACGCCGGGGCGCTTGGCGAGCGCATCGACGATCCAGCCGTGCGCCTCGGGGTCATTACCGAGGTGGTACAGCGCAACATCTGCGGACGGGGCGCGCTTGCCGGGCTCCGCCACGACCACCTCGACCCGCTCCCGCAGCGCCGGCAGCAGCAGCGCCGAGTAGTCGGCGATCCCCGAGCGCGACGGCGGCATCGGTGAGTAGTAGGCGACTCTCACGCTCACGCCAGCAACGCGTCGACGCAGGCGTCCCAGGTGACACGCTCGGCCACCGCCTTGCCCGCGCGGCCCCAGGCCTTTGCCTCTTCGAGGTGGGTCGCCAGGTAAGCACAGGCCCGACCTAGCTCCGCCGCCTGCGGCGCGACGACGAGGCCGGTCTCGCGGTCGAGGACGACTTCGAGCGGGCCGCCTGCATCGCTCGTCGTCACGACCGGCTTGGCCGAGAGGAATGCCTCGTAGGGAACCATCCCGAAGTCCTCGTCGATTGGTGCGTAGTAGACGGCGAGGCAGCGCGCGTAGAGGTCCGCGAGACGTGCGTCGTCGACGCGGCCCGCGAACTCGACCTGGCCGTTCAGGCCGCCGGCCAGCTGCTCGAGGCGCTCCCGATCGGGCCCTTCGCCGGCGACCACGACTCGCAGCGCCGGGTCGGCTTTCGCCGCGGCGATCAGCAGGTCGATCCGCTTCGCGCGGTCGAGCCGGTTGACGGAGAGGACGAATCCTTCCGGCTCGGCGGAGCGATAGGGAAGCGCCTGTGGCGGATGCGGCAGAACCTCGGCGTCGATCCCGTTGAACCGCCGCAACCGCTCGGCGACGTTCCGCGAGGTCGCGAACACCCGGCGCGCCTCGCCGAGCGCGACCCCGTCGAGCCGCTCGACGGCTACGCGCGTCGCGCGGTCTTCTGGAGACGCGGAGAATTGCCCGAGCTCGGTCCGGTCGTAGTCGTACGCCTGGCGAAACTGGTGCAGGACCCACGCGACCTTGTTGGGATGCCGGACGCAGTAGGCGGGGAACTTCGTCGCGATCACACGGTCGATCGGCCGGCCGTCGGCTTCGGTCAGGTCGACGAGCCGCCAGAGGAACGCCTGATCGAGCACGCGGGTGCCCGGATACCACTTGAAGGGAACGGTCACGAGCTCTGCCTCGTGCCCACGGTGGCGGAGCGCGGCGATGAGGTCGTCCGCCATCAGCTCTGCCCCACCGCGCACGAACGGCACCTGCGGAGCGCACACCGCGATTCTCACGCCGCCCCTGACCGCGGGCTCATGGCCGTTCGAGTCGCTGGATGCGCTCATCGAGGTCGTCGATCAGCTTCAGAACGGCGTCGTTGAACGCGCGCTGATCGGCGAAGGCGGGCTCGACGTACCACCGCATCAACCGCCTGAGCACCGACTTGAGCGGCCCTCCTTTGCCGACGATCGGCCGCTCGGCCGAGATCGGCCAGAGCCGCTCCGCCTGGTCCCGTACCGACAGGCGCACCTGTGCCGGTGGCACGTCGGAGCCGCGGGGACCGGCCGCCCGCAGCTCCTCCTTCAATTTCGCGAAGAGGGCGGCGACCTCACTCGATTCCTCAGTCACTGCGCGGGAGTGTAAAGAGCGGGGATTACGACCCTGTAAGCGTAGGATCGCCCGGTGGTCGGGATCTCGCTGCTGACGCTGGTCCCGGGCGAGCTCGGCGGCAGCGAGACCTATGTCCGTGAACTGCTTCGCGGCCTGGCCCGGAACGGAACGCACACCTACGGCGTGCTCCTGCCGCCGGTCGCACCCGACGCCGCGGAAGGGCTCCCGGCCGAGGTTGCGACCGAATATCGGGCCGCGCGGACGATTCCGCAGCGCCTGGTCGCCATGAGCCTGGCTGCGGCTCGCCCGCGAGCGTTCCGCGCGCGGCTCCAGCAGGCGGACGTCGTCCACTATCCCCTGACGATTCGCCTGCCGACGGTGCCGAAGCCCTCCGTCGTCACGTTGCACGACGTGCAGCACCTCGACCTGCCCTCGCTGTTCCCCCGCTCGGAGCGCGCGTTTCGAGGTCTCGCCTGGCACCGGTCCGTGCGCGGAGCCGACCGCGTGATCGTGATCAGCGACTTCGTCCGCGAACGCGCGATCGCGAAGCTCGGCCTCGCTGCGGAGAGCATTCGGGTCGTGCCCCTCGGCCTCGACCATTCACGCCTGCGCCCGGGCGACGGCAGCCGCGAGCCGTTCGTCCTCTACCCGGCGCGGCGGTGGCCGCACAAGAATCACGAGCGCCTCTTCGAGGCCTTCACGCTGGTCCGCAACGAGCTGCCGGAGCTGCGGCTCGTGCTCACCGGCGCCGGCGACTTCGGAAGCCTGCCTCCCGGCGTAGAGACACGCGGGCACATGCCGTACGGGGGCGTGGTCGAGCTGCTGCAGCGCGCCTCCGCACTCGTCTTCCCGTCGCTCTACGAGGGCTTCGGGCTGCCGCCGCTCGAGGCGATGGCGTGCGGCTGCCCGGTTGCCTGCTCGAACGCCGCGGCGCTGCCGGAGACCGTCGGCGACGCCGCGCGGCTGTTCGATCCGCGCGATCCGCGGGCGATCGCCGACGCGGTACTCGAGGTGTTGGCGGCGCCGGAGGAATGGGTCGCTCGCGGGCTCGCGCGCGCGGCGCGGTTCTCGTGGGACGCGACGGCGCGCGCGACCGACAACGTCTACGCCGAGCTTCTCTGACCCGTCCTGCCCGCGCGGGCGTCGCGCCAGCCGGCGACGACCGCACTCGCTGCTTCGAGACGCGCAGGATGACCCAGCGCCTGTGCGAGGTGCGCACCGACGATCACCGAACGCCTCAGACCGCGCGCCCCACGCGGCAACGGCTCGTGGCGCTCGGCGACGACGATCGTGTTGCGCGTGTCGTAGTAGAGATTCGCGGTCGACGCGCGGCCGCCGGTCGCAGTGGAGCCCTTGTGGCGCACGCGCGCCTGCGGGACGACGACGACGGCAAAGCCGGCACGCCGGATCCGCAGCGACCAGTCGACGTCTTCGACGTACAGAAAGAGGGTCTCGTCGAGCAGCCCGGCCCGCTCGGCGGCTTCCTTCGAGACGGCGAGAGCAGCGCCGTCTGCGCGATCGACGTCATGCACCTTCGCCGCGGCGGTCGTCGCGACGCGACCCGAGTAGCCGAGCCGCGCGTTGAACGACGCACCGGCGTACTGCACCGTGACCCCGTCCTCGTTCAAGATCGTGCACGCCAGCAGCCCTGCGTCGGGGCGAGCGGCTAGCGCTTCGGCAAGCGCATCGGCAAGGCCCGGCTCGGCGGTCGCGTCGTTGTTCAGCAGCAGCACCCAGTCGGCTCCGCGCTCGATCGCGCGGCGGATGCCGACGTTGTTGCCGCCGGCGAACCCGAGGTTCGCACCGGTGCGGAGCAACTCGACCTGCGGCAGCTGCTCCGCGACCGCGACGTCGGAGCCGTCGGTCGAGCCGTTGTCGACGCAGATCGACTCGACTCCGTCGAGCGAGCGCAGTGCGGCCAGCGTGTCGTCGCCGCCGTTCCAGTTCAGGACGACCGCGAAGAGATTCACGGCAACCGAACGAAGTGCGCGATCGAGCCGGCGTCCGCCTGCCGTTCCCACCCTGGTTCGGCTGTGATCTCGGCGACCGCGCGCGCGACGCCCGGGTAGACGTTGCCGTAGCCGCCGGTGTCGACTGCGTCGTGGAGCAGCACGTGGCCACCCGGGCGCACGAAGCCGCTCCAGCGGTCGAAGTCCGCCCTCGCGCCCTCGTAGGAGTGGTCGCCGTCGATGAACAGCACCTCGATCGTCGTCGACGGAGGCTCGACCTTGCGCGAGTCGGCGACGATCAGGTGCACCTTCTCCTCGAGGCCGTAGCGCGCGAGCGCCGCGCGGAGCTCGGCATCGAGCCGGTCGCCGGGCATATCTGCGCGCAGCGCGACGTGCAGGTCGTACGACCACAGCTCGACGCCGCTCGGCAGGGCCGAAGCGACGATGAAGGTGCTGCCTCCCTTGAAGCGGCCGATCTCGGCGAACGGCCCGTCGGTCGCGTCGCGTGCCAGCCGATAGAGCAGCGCAGCCTCGTCGAGCTGAAGCGACGCGACGCCGTGGTTCAGCTGGTTCGACGAGAACATGAAGGCGAGGTCCTCGAAGCCACGCACGCGCTCGGGCCAATCCTGGACATTGCCGAAACGCATGCTCGCCGGGTCCCGCAACACGGAGGCGTGGATCAGGTTCTTGCCGAGCCCGGTGCGGCCGAGCCGCCGGACGAGGTCGTTGAGACGCTCCGACACGGCGGCGAACGCTACTCCAACGACCGCACGTACGCCCATGCGTGGCGCAGACCGCTCGGGCGCCACGCCGCGAGCACAGCGACGTACAGCAGCAGCCCCACGGCTGCAGCGGCGACGGGGCCGACGACGAGTCGCGGCAGACCGAACGAGGCGGCTGCGACACCCCCGCAGACCACCGCTGCGAGCGCCACGCCGCGAGCCGTGGGCACCGCCGCGCCCAGCCGGCCGAGCAGCACGGCGAGCACGAGCGCCGTCGAGACACCCAGGCCGACCGTCACCCCGGCGAGACCGAACGCCTCGCGCCCTGCCCATTCGACGAGAACGTGCACGAGCAGCGCGCCGACCGCGAGCAGCGGCAACCAGCGCGCCCGTCCGCGCACGAAGACGAGCGGATAGGCGACGGTGACCGCAACCGACGCGACCATCCAGGGCACGAGGTAGACGACGAGTCGCCCGAGTTCCGCGCCCGTGCCGCCGCCGTAGCTCGGACCGAGCACGCGACGCACGACCGTGCCACCGGCGAGCGCGAACACCCCGGCCGCCGCGGCGACCACCACGAGCGAGAGCCACGAAATGGCGACGACGTGACGGGCGACCCGGGCCGGCGAGGACCCCTCGCGCGCGAACGGGACAGTCGCGACGAGCGCCGCCGACGCGGCCGTGACCGAGACGAGGAAGGCCGCGATCAGATACGCGTAGGAGAACGTCGTCGCCCGCCCGGTCCCGAGCCCCGACGCGAACCGGTAGGCGACGAGATAGAGACCTTGGAGCGCGACGGGCAGGACGACCCCCTCGCCGAGCTCGAGCAGCCGGCCGAACGCGGGTGAGTCGGGCCGCCCGAGGCCATGCCGCGCGAGCAGCGGGACCAGCGGGATCGCGAGTGACAACGCGCCGTTCAGGGCGAGTCCCCAGCCGAACGCGACGACGCCGTGGTCGACGAGCGCGAGCGTCAGCAGCACGCCGGCGACCGAGCCGAGAGCGAACCCCAGTGCAGCCCAGCGGTAGTCGTCGAGTGCGGCGAGCGCACTGGCGACGAGGCCGCCGTAGATCTGGGCGACGGCCGAGGGGACGATCCAGGGCAGCAGCAAGGCCGCCTGGTCGCGCGCGCTCGGGTTCGAGGTCAGCGCGCTGGCGATCCCGTGCGGCCAGGCGATCGCCAGCACGACAACCGCGGCGAGCGGCGGCGCGAGGCCGACCGACCAGGTCCCGACCTCGCCGGCCAGGCGGCCGGCCGAGCGTGCGGCGACGAACCGCGGCAGCACGACCACCCTGAGGGAACCGGCCACGAGGACGAGAGCGAGGTAGACGCCGTAGGCGGCAAAGAAACCATCCGTCTTAACGCCGTGCCCAAACTTGCGGGAGAGAATGACGCCGAGAACAGCCGCCGAGCCGCTGACGGCGGCGGTGGAGAGACCCGTCTGCAGACCGCTGCGAACAGCCCCCCGACCGCGTGACCGTTTACCCTCCATTCGTGCCCGGCGACGATACAGCCACCTGGTCCGACGGCGAACTCGACCGTCTGAAGATCGAGCTCGGCGAGCATTACGCCGGGCGCACCTGTCTCGTCACGGGGTCGGACGGCTTCATGGGCTCGCATCTGACCGAGGCTCTCGTCCACCTCGACGCGCAGGTGATCGCGTTCGTCCGCGCCACCTCATCGGGCGCGTTGAACAACATCGGCCACCTCCAAGGGAAGCTGCGAGTCGTCTTTGCCGATCTGACCGACAAGACCTCGATCGACTATCTGATCCGCGACCACCTCGTACCCGCCATCGACAAGCCCTATGTCTTCCACCTCGGCGCCCAGGCGCACGTCGGCGAGTCCTGGCACCGCCCGTACGAGACCGTGATGGCGAACACCGTCGGGACGCTGAACCTGCTGCAGTCGATCGTCGACCACAACGTCGAGCTCGAGAAGTTCGACACGGCCGGCACGTCGGAGGAGTACGGGAACGTCCGTGAAGGGAGCGCTCACCACCATGACTTCGACGAGCTCGGTGGGCTGATCCTGCACGAGCGCTCGCCGATCAACCCGAAGTCGATCTACGCCACGGCCAAGGTCGCGGCGGACTTCCTGACGATGAACTACCACGACGCCTACGGCGTGCCCGGGGTCGTGACCCGCATGTTCAACAACTACGGCCCGCGCCAGAACCCCCGCTTCGTCACCGGCACGATCATCACGCAGGCGCTGACGCGTCCGGAGATCGAGCTCGGCGCGCTCGAGCCGCTGCGCGACTTCTGTTTCACGACCGACGGCGTCCGGGGACATCTCACGGTGGCTGCGCGAGGTGCGGCGGGCGACGTGTACGTCTACGGGCAGGGCGAGAACATCTCGATGGCCGACTGGTGCGACCTGATCCTGCGGACCGGGGCCGAGCACGGCTTCTGGCCCGACGACCGGCACGTCGTCACGAATGAGGGCCGCCTGCGTCCCGGCGTCACCGACGTGATGGCCCTCAAGGTCGGCTACGACAAGCTGCACCGCGAGACCGGCTGGGAGCCGAAGGTGTCCTGGGACGAGGGCGTGCTGCGGACGATCCAGTGGTTCGCCGCGAACCGAGAGCGCTGGCTCGGGCGGGTCGACTGGCTCGCTCCGGAACGCGCGCGCCGGGCATGAAGACTCTCGTCACCGGTGGGGGCGGTTTCCTCGGCACGCAGCTCGTCGAGCGGCTGGAGGCCGCCGGCAACGACGTCTTCGTCGCTCGCCGACGCGACTACGACCTGACCCGCTACGACGATGCCGAGCGGCTGTTCGCGGATGCCCGGCCCGAGCTCGTCTACCACCTCGCCGCCGAGGTCGGCGGGATCGGCGCGAACCGCGAGAACCCCGGGCGCTACTGGTACGCGAACCTGATGATGGGCGCGCACGTCCTCGAGCTCTCGCGCGTCCACTCGGTCGGCAAGCTCGTGATCGCGGGCACGGTCTGCGCCTACCCCAAGTTCACTCCGGTCCCGTTCTCCGAGGACGACCTCTGGAACGGCTACCCGGAGGAGACGAACGCACCGTACGGTGTCGCAAAGAAGTCGGTGCTCGTCGGCGGCCAGGCGTACCGCGAGCAGTACGGGCTGAACGCGATCTTCCTGCTGCCCGCGAACCTCTACGGGCCGCGCGACAACTTCGACCTGCAGACCTCGCACGTGATCCCGGCCCTGATTCGCAAGATGGTCGACGCGACCGGTGAGGTGGTGCTGTGGGGCGACGGCTCGCCGACCCGCGAGTTCTTGTACGTCGACGACTGCGCCCAGGGCCTGCTGCACGCGGCGGACCGTTACGACGAGCCGGAGCCTGTCAACCTCGGCACCGGTGTCGAGACGTCGATTCGCGAGCTCGCGGAGACCGTCGCCGACGTCACCGGCTTCACCGGTGAGCTCGTCTGGGACACCTCAATGCCGAACGGGCAACCGCGTCGCCAGCTCGACGCGACTCGCGCCGAGCGGCTGTTCGGCTTCCGTGCGGCGACGACGCTGCGTGCAGGACTCGAGAAGACGGTCGCGTGGTACCGCGAAAGCTCACGCGTCACGGCCTGAGAGTCGCGTCGCTCGCCGCGGCGGAGGTGCTCGGCGTCGGCGTGATCGCGAGCCGATACGGCACGGACGGCCCGTTGTCGACGATCGCGGCGCTCGTCCTCGCTCCGGTCGCGGTCGGTCTGACGTACTCGCTCGGCAAGCGGCTCGCCGGCGAGCGGTTCGGGTTCGGCGCGGCTGCCGTGTATGTCGCGCTGCCGTTTCTCGGCTGGCTCTACATGCTCTCGACGTACCGGCCGACCTTCGCGCAGCACGCGCTCCCCGAGCTGGTGGGACTGCGTGCGACAGCGTGGTTCGCGCTCGGCCTCGTGCTCGCGGCGCTCGCGCTGTTCCGGCCCCTTGCGCCACTCTTCGTGATCGTCGGCGGCTTTGAGCTGGTGGTCGGGTTCAGCGACCTCGATGTGATCCGAACCGGGCTGCACGAGACGGCATGGAGCATCACGATGCTCGAATGGCTGCCGATCGCCGGCACGATCGGAGCAGCGCGGTGCTCATGGCTGCGGGCGGCGACACTCGCAGGCTGGCTTGCCTTCGCGATCGGTCACGCAGCGAAGCAAGGGTACGACGGTGCGGCGTTCTGGCAGTCGCTGTCGGTCGCGACGCCAGCGATCGCTGTCCTGCTCAGCTCACTGGCGCTTCTCGTGCCGCGGCTTCGGCCGCTGCCTGCCGCCGCTCACTGAGCTCGAGCTCGAGCAGCGCGACTCGCTGGGCGAGGATCACGTTCTGATCCGTCACCTTCGAGATCACCGTCGCGTAATGGAGGAGGACGGCGAGCACGAAAAGCAGGGCGACCGCGAAGAGCACCGCCGGCGGGTATGTCTCGACTCCGACCCAGCCGGCGATCGTGTTCAGGCCGCCGCGCCAGGCCGAGAGGGCGAGCAGCACCAGGCCGGTGAGCAGCCAGAGCAGGGCGTAGCGCTCGCGGAGACGGCGCGAGCGGATCAACTCGAAGACGACGGCGAGCAGCAGCAGCGATGCGGCGACCGCCGCGAGCGAGACCTTGAGCGGCGTGCCCTGAGCCGCGATGATCATGCATCCTCCAGCGGCGTCGTACGCCGACGCAGCGCCCCGATCAGGATCGCGAGCATCACCTTCGCCATGTAGTAGACCGACCGCAGGCCGCGGATCGACGAGCGCCCGGCGACCCGTTCGCGCATCGTCACGGGCACCTCGGCCAGGCGCAGGCGGTGCTTGTGCAGCATCAGCGCCGCCTCGACCTCCGGATAGTCGTGCGGGTAGTCGGCGGCGAACAGCTCGATCGCCTTCCGATTCAGCACCTGGAAGCCGCTGGTCGTGTCGGTGACGCGCTGGCCGGTGAGCCAGCGAGACCGTCCGCGCCAGGATGCGGATGCCGACACGGCGCGCAGGCGACGAGCGATACCCATCTGCTCCCGCAAAGCGCGAGCCCACGCAGATGTCTGCCTGGTCCGAGACGACGACCTCGACCAGCGGCGACAGTTCTGCCGGGTCGTGCTGACCGTCGCCGTCGACGCGGATCGCGAGGTCGTAGCCGTTCTCCGCCGCGTAGCGGAAGCCGGTCTGCACCGCGCCGCCGATGCCGAGATTGAACGGCAGCACGACGACATGAGCGCCACGCTCGGCCGCACGTGCGCGGGTGGCGTCCTGCGACGCGTCGTCGACGACGACGACGTCGAGGTCGGGATCGAACGCGCGCAGCTCGTCGATCACCTGGCCGATCGCGCCCTCCTCGTTGAAGGCGGGGACGATCGCAATCCGCTTCATGCGGGGACCCCGACGTCGACCAGGGAGAGCAGCTGGCGGGCGCGATGCCGGTAGGTGTGCTCGTCGAGGACTCGCTCGCGCGCGCGACGGCCGAGCTCCTCGGCCTGCCCGGGATCGTCGAGCAGCGAGCGATACGCCGCAACCGCCTCGTCGGCGCTCTCGACCACGATCAGCTCCGACCCCGGCTCGAACCAACGCTCGACGCCGTTGTACGGGTTGGAGACGATCGCCGCGCCCGCCGACGCGAGTTCGAACGGACGGCACGACGACGATGCGTAGACCGATGCGTGCGACCGACGCGTGATGCAGAGGTTGACGCGCGCCGCCGAGATGCTTCGTGCAAAGACGTTGAACGGGATGTCGCCCACGAGCTGCGCCGCGCCGATGTCACCCTGGAAGTCACGGCCCCCAAGCGCGAATTGGACGTCGTCGAGCGTCCGCGACGGCTCACCGATCATCGACTGCATCCAGTCGCGACGGAACTTGTCGCCGTAGCCGTAGAAGAAGACGTCGTACTCCTTCTCGACCGGTTGCGGGGCGAAGAACTCGGGGTCGGCACCCCAGAAGACCGCCTCGGCGCGGCGGGCTCCGAGCTCGCGGAGCCGGTCGAGCCCACCCTCCGAGTTCGAGACCAGGAGGTCGTACTCGGCCGGGTCGGCGTCGTGATACCAGTTGAAGCCGGTGTCCATGCCACCGAACTCCGGCAGGCTCATCGGCACGTCGCCGTCGTAGAAGACGACCGGGATCCCGTACCGCTCGCGGAGCGCTGTCGGAATCCCGCGCAGGTGGGCCATCGGCACGGTGAAGACGATCACCGCGTCGGGCCGTTCGCGTTCGATCAGCTGCTCGAGGTGCTTCTTCCAGCGTGGCGTGACCCAGCGCCAGATCACCTCCCGCGTCATCCGGTCGCCGAGGCCGTCCTCCGGGTTGTCCTCGGCACGCCGCAGGTGGGAGTCACCCTTGAGCCGCGCCACCAGGTCACGCGCACGGGCGAACGACTCGCCCTCGGTGTAGGTCGGGTTCGGCGCCGTGCGCCACCAGGGCGACTCGATCGGGCGCCCGCGGTAGGGCGTCACGATCAGATCGACACCCTCCTCGTTCAGGCCCTTCCAGAGCTGCCACCAGGCGGGCGTGCACCCGTAGCGGAAATCGAGGTCGACGGCGGACGCGACGGCGAGGATCTTCGGGGCGCGCACGGATGGAGTGTCGCAGAGGGTGGTTACGACGCCGTTAGGACGCGGCGCGTTCGACATAGGACGCCCGCATCAACTCCCGGTCTTCCGCGGCCCGACGGTGGCACCGCTGTGAGTTGGTGACACGGTCTCCTCGACAAGGCTGCGTTGGACGAGCACGTACAGCAGTGCAAGCGAGGGGAGCACGACGAGGACGGCGACAGCGAAGACGATCAGGATGCTGGTGAGCGTCGCGTTCGGGGCCGCAGCGTCGGTGATCTTGAGTGTCTGCGGAAGAAGGTAGGGCTTCTGGGCGACGGCCCAGCCTGCGATCACGGCCGCCACGGCGCCGACCGCGAGTGGACGTGCCCCGCGCTTGACGCCGCGATGAAGCAGGACGAGCACTCCGCTGCCGCAGCCGACCGAGATGATCACGAGTGGGAGCGCATCACTCGTCAGCCCGTCGAAAACGAACCGTGCGTCCTGGTGTAGCGCGACCAGCCCGACAGCCGCGAGTCCGCCGGTGACGAGCGCGGATGCCAACGCGCGCCTGGTGAAGTATCGCTCGAGGTCGGCGGCGCCGGCGCGGCGAGCGTCGCTCACGAGGAAGACCGCCGCCAGGTAGCCGCCGGTGGCGACGAAGAGCGACCCGATCACGAGCGAGAGTGGGTTGAGCCAACTCGTAATGGCGTCGCCGGCTGCGTTCCCGACCGGCACGCGGCCGCCTGCGATCGCACCGACGACCGTCCCCATGAAGAACGGCGTCAGCACCGAGGCGAGCCCGAAGGCCGACGTGGCGAGCGCGCGGCCTCGGGCACGGCGCGCGGTGTGCTGGAACGCAAATCCGGATCCGCGCAAGACAATGCCGAGTGCGGCGAGGCTGAGGGGAATGAACAGCGTCGAGAAGATCGCCTCGAACGCGGGCGGAAAGCCCGTCCAGAGCACCACGAGCACAAAGATCAGCCAGACGTGGTTGGCTTCCCACACAGGCCCGATCGCCCAGTCGATCAGCTCTCGCGGGCGTCGCCCGCGGTCACCTGAGCCTGCGAGCAGGCTCCAGAGACCTGCGCCGAAGTCGGCGCCGCCGAAGGCGGCATACGTCGCCGCGCCGATCACGAGGACGACAGCGACGGCATTCGCGCTGGTCACGTCGAAGCCTCTGAGGCGATAGCCGGCGGCCGGCCAGAATCCGGGCCGTATGGCACTTCGTCGTCGTCCCGTTCGCCCTCGCTTCGCCAGCGCCGCGACATCGCCCGCAGCACGATGACCAGTGTCGCGCCCAACACGGCATAAACGCCGACGACAATCCCGAACGTGATCCAGATACCGCTTGCCTTCGTGACCGCGTCCGACGTTCGCATGACGTTGTAGACGATCCAGGGCTGGCGTCCGACCTCGGTCACGATCCAGCCGCATTCCAGCGCGACCACCGAGGCCACCCCGGAGACCGCAACCGAGCGGAGGAACCAGCGCGATTTGGGGAAGTCCCGCTTGCGCCACCACCCGATCCCCAGCCACACGCCGAGGCCGATCAGCAGCGTGCCGATCCCGACCATCGTGTCGAAGGACCAGTGGAGCAACGTGTCGGCCGGCGGGCGATCCTCGGGCGGCACCGAATCGAGCCCGATCACTTGCGTGTTTGTGCTCCAGCCGACGAGGAACGAGTCGAAGCCCGGGATCCCGATCCCGCCCCTGACGCCGCTCGACGTACACCTGCCGAACAGGTACTCCGTGACGTCGGTCGACGTCTTCTGGACACACTCCATGGCCGCGAACTTGATCGGCTGGTCCTTGGCGATCGCGCGTGCCGCGGCATCACCGACCCCGAACTGGATCGGCGCGGCGATGCAGGCGACGGTCAATGGGATCAGCAGCCCGAGACGATGGATGCGGTCACGCCGGCCGCGAAGCATCCCGGTCGCGTAGATCGAGGCCACGACGAACCCCGTGACCAGGTACGCCGCGAGGATCATGTGGGGAACCTCGTAGGGCACCGCGGGGTTGAAGATCACTTTCAGCGGCTCGACCGACGTGACCTTTCCGGTCGTCGGCGAGAAGCCCTGAGGTTGGTTCATCCAGGAGTTCACGGCGACGACCGAGAACGCTCCGCCGAGGCCGGAGATCACGACCGGCACGCCGGTCCAGAAATGCGTCCACGGCGACAGGTGCTTCCAGCCGAAGATGTAGATGGCGATGAAGATCGCCTCGAGGAAGAAGAAGATGCCTTCGACCGCGAACAGCACGCCAAACACCGGTCCGAACCGCCCGGTAAAGGCCGGCCAGAGGAGTCCGAACTCGAACGAGAGCACCGTTCCGGTCACAGCGCCGACCGCGAACGTCACCGCCACCGCCTTCGACCATCGTCGCGCCAGCTTCAATGCGTCCGGATCCTCACGGCGCAGACCCCGGTAGTTGGCGATAAGCATCAACGCGGGCAGCGCGACGCCCAGCGACGCCAGGATGATGTGGAAGCCCAGCGTAAGCGCCATCTGGCTCCGTGCTGCGCTGAGGTTCGATGCAACGATCAGCATCGCAGGGGCCTCCCGGCGCCGGGAAGTCCGCGGGACGTTGCGGACGCCAAGGCCGCGCACTGAGCGTCCTCAGCGAACCCCAGGATGGCTCGCCTCGAGCGAGGACATGCCGTTCTTCCTGTCGTCTTCTCGCCACCCATCGAGACACGTGGTCGGGTTCGGACTTCTTGCCGGAGTATGAACCCTCCACCACGTCGTCGTGAGCGTGTTCGCGTCCGGTCGCCCGCAACGGGGTGTCACCGAGGAGAATCTTCCGCCGCCGCAGGCTGGTTGGTCGTATCGTGTCTCTCAATCGAGGACGAGGAGAGCCGATGCCTGCAGCAACGACCATGCCACCCACCTTCTCGGGCGAGGAGCTGACGAAGCTGCTGGCGCTGATCAAGGACTCCGACAGCGTCGAGCTGAAGCTCACGGTGCCCGAGACCGACCAGCGCTCAGCGGTGGTCACGCTCGGCCTCGACCCGCTGGAGGCGCAGATCCGCCAGATCTTCTTCTTCGACACGCCCGACCTCGCCCTCGACAAGCAGGGCGTCGTCGTCCGCGCCCGTCGGATCCAGGGCAAGGGGGACGACTCCGCGGTCAAGCTCCGCCCGGTCGTTCCAGCGGAGCTGCCGGACGAGCTGCGCCGCTCGGCCGCCTTTCGCGTCGAGGTCGACGCGCTGCCCGGCGGCTACGTCTGCTCGGGTGCCTTGAAGGGAGCGCTGCGCCCGACGGACGTGGCGAGAGCCGTCGCGGGCGAGCTCCCGTTGCGGAAGCTGTTCTCGAAGGAGCAGCGGGCGTTCTTCGCCGCGCATGTGCAGGAGGGCGTCGGCTTCAACGATCTGACCATCCTCGGGCCGATCTTCGTCCTCAAGCTCCGACTCACGCCGCCAGAGCTCGGACGCCGGCTCGTCGCGGAGATGTGGCTCTACCCGGACGGCTCCAGGGTGCTCGAGCTCTCGACTCGGGCCACGATCAACGACGCGTTCCAGGTTGCGGCCGAGCTCCGCAGCTACCTGACCGCCAACGGGATCGACCTCTCGGGCGAGCAGGAGACGAAGACCCGTAAGGCGCTCACGTACTTCTCGAAGCTGAAGCGCAAGGCTGCTTGAGGGATGGGCGCGCGCGCCCGTCCCTCAGGAGCCGGAGCCGAGCCGGGTGAAGCGTCGCGGCAGGAGCACGGCTGACACCATCAAGCCGTAGGCGATCGACATCGCCGTCACGAAGGTGTCGAAGCCGGCATCGATCCCACTGACGGTCTGACCGGTCAGCAGCTTCAGCAGGCTGTCGAAGCCTGCGCTGCCGGGCACCAGGATGAGGACGCCCGGGACGATGAAGACGAGCGGCGAGCGGCGAAGCTTGGCGCTCAGGATCCCGCCGATCACGCCGATCGCGAGCGACGCGACGAAGACGCCCCCGGCCGGGCCGAAGAGTGCCCGCGCGCCAGTGTTGACGCAGACCGTGAGCACGGTCGCCGCGCACATCACGGGCGCCGCGCTCCGTTGCGCGCGCAGCGTCACGGTGAACGCGAGGCCCGCACCGACCGCGGCGACCACGCGCACCGCCGAGAACCCGACCTGCGGGGCGACCTGGTGGACGACGCCGAACCAACTCGTAGCGATCGAGCGCCCGACCCCGACCCCGAACACGAGCCCGAGCAGCTGGATCACCGCGTTCGCCGTGTTCGCAACGCCCGATTGGAGATCTTCGGACGCAAGCTCTCGGACGCCGATCGTCAGCGCCATACCGGGGAGGAACGTGACGAGCGCCGCGAGGGTGACGACATCCGGTGACGCCTTGAGCCCGAGCTCGGCGAGCGACGCGGCCGTGAAGCTCGCGACGATGCCGGCGATCGGCGCGAGCATCGGTCCTGTCCCCTCGACGCGCCGGGAGCCGATGGCGACCATACCGACGAGTAGTCCGACGAAAGCCGCACCGATCAGCTCTCGCCAGCCACCGCCGATGACCGGAGTCAGCGCTGCGCCGGCGAGGGCGTAGGCCGAGAGCCGCACGAACCAGGGTCGTACGAGCGGCTTCGCTTCGATCTCGTCGAGCCGTGCCAGCGCGTCAACGAGCTCGACCTGGTCGTCCAGGACATCCCTGACGACGCCGTCGAGCCGTGCGATCGCGTCGAGGTCGACCGGTCTCGGCCGGACGCGAAACGAGAAGCTCCGCTGCCGGGTGAGTGCGCCGAAGGCGAGCTCGACGAACGTGGGCGTCGACGAGATCTGTGCACCTTCGACTCCCAGGTGCGCGGCGAGTGAAAGCACGAGCTCCTCGAGATCCGCGGTGGGGTAGCCCGCCCTGTGACCCACCTCGGTGAAGCGAAGGAGGAACTCGATGGCCGGCGCCTCGCGCTCCGCAGGTGACACCTGCTGCGAGGCCCCGGCCATTTCTACGTCAATGGAAGACAGCCACGATCCCGATCCCGACGAGCGCGGTCGTGACCCACGCCACCTGGAGCGGCAACTGGAACGAGTGGTCGATCACGCGTTTGCCGAGCGTCGTCGTGCCCGTCGTATCGGCCTCAGCGGCGGCGATCTGGGTGCCGTTCGCAGGCAGGAAGAGCACGCCGACCACGGCCGTCCACATCGCGATCATGTAGCCGGCCCCGATTCCGAGCGCGAGCCCCAATGGGATCATCGTTCGGGTCGCGGCCGATTGGCTCGTCGTCAGCGCCGCGACCGCGAAGATCGCGACGGCGATCATGAACGGCCACTTGCTGGCCAGGTCGCCGAGCGCACCGACGATCGCGTCCTCGTTGTTCGCGATGAAGGTGTCGGCCATCCAGGCGATCCCGAACAGGGCGATCATCGCGACCATGCCGGAGCGGAAGATCGACATGCCCGGGATGTCGGTCGCCTTGACCTTGCGCGAACAGCAGCGATCAGCGCCGCGGCGGTGAGCATCACCATCTGGATGATCGGGGTCACCGACAGCGGCTCGACGCCGCCGTCCTCGGTGGCGACCGTCGGCCGGATCCCTTCGAAGAACCCGAAGAGGCAGATCACGAGCACGGCGCCGAGGAAGATCGCGACGCTGCGCTTGGCGTACGGCTTCAGCATGATGTCGCCGGCCGATGCCGGCTGCTTGCACCTCGCCGGCCTCGACGCGGCGCAGGTACTCGGCGTCGTCCTCGAGGTCCTCGCCATGGCGACTCATCACGAACGACATCGCGAGGATGCCGACGATGCTCGCCGGGATCGTGATCAGGAGGACGTCGACGAGGTCGTAGTGGTAGACCTCGACGAGCGGCAGGATCGTCGCCATCGCGGCGGCGACCGGGCTCGATGTGATCCCCAGGCGCCGACGCCACGGTCGACCCCGCGAGCGGCCGCTCAGGGCGGATCTTGTTCGCGAACGAGACCTCGTTGATCACCGGGATGATCGAGTAGAAGGTGTTGCTCGTCCCGGTGAGGATGCAGAGCAGGTACGAGACGTACGGCGCGGCGAAGTTGATCGACTTCGGCCTGGCTCGCAACGCCTTGCTCGCGATCATCACCATGTAGTCGACGCCGCCCGCGGCCTCCATCGCCGCCGCGGCGGAGATCACCGCGACGATGATCAGCATCGCGTCGAACGGCGGCGTCCCGGGGTCGAGCCCGAAGCCGAAGACGAGGACCAGGGTGCCGACGCCGCCCCAGAGGCCGAGGCCGAGTCCGCCGGAGCGGACGCCGAGGGCGATGAAGCCGATCACGACGAGTCCCTCGATCGCGATCAGCAACCAGTCGCTGTGCTCGTCGTCGACGTCGAAGTCGACGCACGGCGCGGCGGAGTCGGCGTCGTGGTCGCCGGTGCCGAGCTGGTCGTCGCGCGTCGTCGTCGTGGCGGCGGTCGTGCGTGCCGGCCGCCGACGAGCTGTGCGTCCCGAGTGCGGAGACGGCGGTGAAGCCCGCGATCCCGAGCAGCAGCACACGCAAACGCGATCTCAGGAAACGCCTCACGCCTCCTCCTTCATCAGGTCACGGCAGTTGCGGCTGCCGTCCAGCGCGCTCGCAAGCGCCGGGTCGAGCTGACCGACGGCCTTGAACGCGGCGCGTCCTTCGAGCGCAGACGTTCGAGCAGGGCCTGCACCGGCGCCACGAGCACCTGCGAACGCCTCGGCAGGCGAGGTCGGCTTCTGCTTCATGTCGCGCCTTCGCGACCCGCAGATTGTTCTCGGTGCTGTTGCGCCCAGGTCTGAGAGCGTCAGCGCTGCCTGCATGCCTTGTTCGCGTCGGGATTGCCGGCGCGCGACGAGCCCCGTACTGCAGCGTGTCTGGTGGGTCGCGCTGAATCGCCCGGTCGACGGCCTGGCGGATCGAGATCGTCTCTTCGACGGAGTCACCGCTCGAGCCGTCGTCTACGGCGCGACGCGTAGTTGCTCAGCCGCAGCTCGTCGCGGAGGTCCCTCGATCTGGCCCTCCCAGCTGCCGACGGTCCCGCAGACGTCGTCCGCCCATTTCGAGGCGCGCACCGTCTCGCCGGTGTTGTCGCGTCCGTTTCCGGTGGCCGCGACGACGGCAGAGACGACGATCGCGCCGACGATCGCGGCGACCGACGATGGCCCAACCCCTCACTAGCGATCACCTCCCGGCTTCGATAGCTCGTCGACGAAACCGACCAGGAGACGCCAGAAGCGCTCGGCGGTCGGGATGCTCACGCGCTCGTCGGGCGAGTGCGGCGCCTCGATCTGCGGGCCGAACGAGATCATGTCGAGTCCGGCGACCTTGTCGCCGACGACGGCCGTCTCGAGACCCGCATGGACGGCGGTGACGATCGGCTCGCTCGCCGAACTGTCCGCTCGTACACCCGCTTCAGCGACGGCGAGCGCGGGCGAGTCGAGGTTCGGACGCCAGCCGCCGTAGTTGTGCTTGACCTCGAGGCTCCCGCCCGCGAGGCGGGCCGCGGCGTCGAGCGTCGCCGATGACGTCGGGCATCGCCGAGTCGTTCGAGGAGCGCGACAGGCTGTGCAGAACGTAGTGTCCCGCCCTCGGTCGTCGCCTCGCCGAGCGACGTGCTCGTCTCGACGAGGTCGTCGAAGTCCGGGCTCATCGCGAGCGGGCCCGTCGGGACGAGCGGCGATCGCGTCGAGCAGCGCACCGCGGTTCCCTCTTCCGTCCAGGCGTCGGCAGGCGCGTCGGCGGCGTCGACGGTGATCGTCGTTCCGGCGTCGGTCTTCGCGATACGCGTCGCCGATCGTCGGCCGCCGCCTTGTCGACGGCCGCACGAAAGTCCTGCTCGCTCTCGGCCGCGACGACGACAGACGGCGAACGCGTCGCGCGGGATCGCGTTGCGGCTCTTGCCGCCGTTGCAGCGAGACGAGGCGGAACGGCGTCGTCGCGTACGCCTCGCGGAGCGCGCGGCCGAGCACCTTGATCGCGTTCGAGCGGCCGAGCTGGATGTTGGTGCCCGAGTGCCCGCCGAGCCCGCCGCTCACCGTCACGGTCAACGCGACTGTCCCGGCCTCGACCGGCGCGCGCGGTCGGGGCGATCCGAATCCAGGTGTCGGTGCTGCCTGCGCAGCCGACGGTCAGGCGCCCGTCCTCCTCGCTGTCCAGGTTGACGAGGATCGTCCCGTGGACGAGCGAGCCGTCGAGCCCGTTCGCACCCTCCAGGCCGACCTCCTCGGCGACGGTCATCAGCAGCTGCAGCGGCCCGTGCGGCAGCGAGGCGTCGTCGACGAGAGCCATCATCGCGGCGATCGCGACGCCGTCGTCGGCGCCCAGCGTCGTGCCGTTCGCGGTCAGCCAGTCGCCGTCGACGACGAGCTCGATCCGGCCCTCCGTCGGGTCGTTCGGGCTGTCGGGACTGCGCTCGCAGACCATGTCGAGGTGCCCCTGCAAGACGATCATCGGCGCCGACTCGCGGCCCGGCGCGTTGCCGGGACGTCGATCACGAGGTTGCGCGCCGCGTCCTGCTGCAGTTCGAAGCCGTGCTGCGTCGGCCCAGGCGCGCACGTGCTCGATCACGGGTTCCTCATGGCGCGACGGCCGCGCGATCGTCGTCAGCGTCTCGAAGTGCTCCCAGAACGCACGGGGTTCGAGTCCCGCGAGTGTCGGGGTTTTCGTTGCCATGGACGAGCGACCTCCCGGTAGACGGACAGTGGGCGATTCCGGTGCGTGACGCCTGCGTCACCCGAATCGTCGGCGCAACCCTACCCAGATCGCCGGCCGCAGGTAAAGCGTCTGCGCGGACACTTCCGTCGCGCCGCCACCCGGGTCCTAGTAGGCGCCCTTGCGGGCCAGGACCGCGCCCGGCGTCTTGAGCAGGATCGAGATGTCGAGCCAGATCGACCAGTTCTCGATGTAGTAGAAGTCGAGCCGCACGAGATCGTCGAACGTCAGGTCCGAGCGGCCGGCGACCTGCCAGAGGCCGGTCATCCCCGGGAGGACGTTGTAGCGGCGGCGGTGCCACTCCTCGAGCTGGTTGTAGTCGCGGAGCGGCAGCGGCCGCGGCCCGACGAGCGACATCTCGCCGCGTAGCACGTTGATCACGTTCGGCACCTCGTCGATCGAGAGCCTGCGCAGGAGCCGGCCGACGGACGTCACACGTGGGTCGTCGCGGATCTTGAAGAGCGCGCCCGACGCTTCGTTGTCCTCCTCGAGCGCCTCCTGCTCCTCCGCGGCGCCGGTGACCATCGTGCGGAACTTGAGCATCTGGAAGGGCTGCTGGCCGAGCCCGATCCGCGGATCGGAATAGAGCACCGAGCCGGACGACGAGAGCTTGATCAGCAGCGCGAGCACCAGCCAGACCGGCAACCCGATCACCACGATCAGCGTGCCGACGAGGACGTCGAACGCTCGCTTCGTCGCCCACTCCGCCCCGGCGAACATCGGCGGGCGCAGCTCGAACAGCGGCACGCCATGACCGGGGACGTACTCGCCGCGCTCGATGAGCAACTCGGTCGTACGCGGCGCGACCCGGACCTTGACGCCGCGGCGATGAGCAGCTTCGACGATCGCCAGCAGGCGCGGCTCGTCGATCCCGGCGTCGGCGACGACGATCTCGTCGAGCGACTGGCTGACGAGCGCCTGCTCGAACCCTTCCCCGAGGTCGGCCTCGCCGACGAAGTCGTATTCGATGCCGCCACGGCTGCCGCCGAGGGTCTCGCGGAGGCGTGCCCGCTGCGCGGCGTCACCGACGAGCATCGCCTTGCGCCGGACGCCCGCGGCTCGCAACAGGATCCCGGTGACCAGCTCGTAGCTGCCCCGGAAGACGCCGATCAGGACCGCTACGAACAACGCACCGACGATGTAGAGCCCGAACGTGGTGAAACGCTGGCCGGTCCCGATCGCGAACGCCAGTGCGAGCGCAGCGACCAGGAAGACGCTCGGAACGACGCGCGCGGCAGCCTCACGGGTCTCGCGTGGCTTGTACAGACCGGCCTGCCAGAAGACGAGGATCTGCAACAGGATCAGGAAGGCGAGCCAGTCGGTCTCGTGGTTCCAGAGCAACCCCCAGAGGATCGGCTTCGGGTCGACGATCTCCGAGCGAAGGGCGAGCGCCGCGTAGAGGCCGATCACGAGCCCGGCGATGTCGATCGTCGCGAGCACGAGCACGCTCGCGAGGCGGCGGCCGAACGTCTTCAGCGGTGACGGCGAGAGGATGTAGGGACGCGTCGAGCGGACGTCTTCGACAGGCTCAGCCGCCACGCGGCGATCGTACCTCCCGTACAACCGAGATCACCGCGTCCGCCCAGTGGTCGAGCGAGTGGTCGCGGATCACCCGGCGCCGCAACTCGGCCCCCGACTCCGCCCGCGCGTCGATACCGGCCCGGGCGACGGCCTCGATCGACGAGGCGAGCGCTACCGGGTCGCGCGGCGGCGCCAGCAGGGGTAGCCCGGTGCCGTTCAGGAGGCCGGCGAAAGCAGGGTTCGTCGAGATCACCGGCCGCGCGCACGCGGCAGCCTCGAAGACGACCTTGTCGAAGGTCGCGCCCGACCGCGGTTCGTTCGGGCTGACGACCAGATCGGCGCGCGCGAGCAGCCCGGGGATCTCCGAGCGGGAAACGGAGTCCGCGAGTGTGACGTTCCTGGCCAGCAGCGGGTCGGCTGCGATCCGCCGCTCGAGCTCGCCGCGGTGGGCGACCTCGTCCGGGGTCAGCGACGGACCGCGGATCTCGAGCTCGACACCGACGCCCTCGACGAGCAGCGCGGCGTCGAGCAGCGTGTCGAGCCCCTTCCAGCGGGCGGTCCTCCCGAGCGCGAGCAGCCTGAGCGGGCCGTCGTGCGCCGCTGGCGGCCGGCCGTCGAAGGCGGCGACGTCGATCGCGTGGCCGATCGGCCGAAACTTCGGGGTGGCGATCGGGAAGCTCTCTTCGTCGACGCTGAGAACGACATTCGTCAGGCGCGTCGCGAGCTCGAGCGCACGCCCGGCGTGCCAGTGCGTGTACCAGAGCAACACCGGGACGCGCCTCGCACGCGCGACCGGAGCCGCGAGCAGGGCGAACTCGGGGACCATGTGGACGAGCACACCGTCGGCACGGCGCAGCGCCGGCAGCAAGGCCCGCTCGAAGGCCCACGAGCGACCGACCCGCGAGTGAGCATCGAAGGTCCGCACGACGCAGTTCTCGGGCACCCCGCCCCAGACCGACGTCCTGGCGACCACTTCGAGCTCGTCGACACGGGCCGCCAGGGCACGAACGAGATCGAGTGTCTGCGCGAGCGCCGCGTGCTCGGGGTCGAGCGTCTGCGTGACGAAGACGAGCCGCATCAGCGAGCGCCGGCGATCACAGCGTCGATCAGGCGGCGGTACGACGCCGCGAAGTCGGCCGCGGTCTGATGCCACGGCTCGTACGACGTCCGCGCCGCGGCGCCGAGCCGCACGGCGAGCTCGCGATCCTCGAGCACCCGCCGCATCCCGGCGACCAGTGCTCCGGTGTCGGCGACGGGGATCAGGATCCCGTCGTGGCCGTCGGTGACGATGTCCCGGATCCCGCCGGCGTTCGTCGCGACGGTGGTGCGTCCACGTGCGAACGCCTCGAGCACGACGCGTCCCAGGCCCTCCGGCCAGGACGGCAGGATCAGCGCGCGCGAGCGGTCGATCTCGGCCGCGACCTGCTGAGGAAGCAACTCTCGATGATGCTCGACCCGACCCGGCAGGTCTGCGACGAGCTGGTCGATCACGTCATGACGCGAGCCCTTGCCGACGACGGTGAGCGTCGCGTCCGGTACGTCAGGCGCGACGCGGCGCCAGGCCGCCGCGAGCCCGTCCACGTTCTTGTATTGCTCGAGCATGCCGACGAACACGACGCGCCGCTCTTCGGGAACCTGAACGATCGGTGGATCGGCGAACGCCGAGAGATCGCTGTACGTCGGGAACGCCGCCGTCGCGGGGAGCCCGCGTGCATCCTCGATCAGCGACGACGTGAAGTTCGAGAGCGCGCGGGTCGCGTCGGCATTACGAAGACTGTGGCGCGCGATCGCGTCGGTCAGCGGCGAGACGACCCGGCGGGCCGGCGAGCCATAGCCGCGCGTGAACGTTCTCGGATCGCCGTGGACCTCGATGATCACCTTGCCGCCCAGCCGCGAGAGGCGACGACCCGCAAGCGCAGCTTCCCCGACGTACGGATCCGCGGCAACGATCACCTCCGGACGGAACGACCGGATGGCGTGAGCGATCTCGTAGACGAGCCGCGGGTAGAACGCCTCGGCGCGATCCGGGAGCAAGGTGAACCGCGGATCGCCGCCACCGGAGCCTGCATTCAGCACCCGGAGATCGAGCACCTCCTCGAGCGCGTCCCACTTCCGTGCGAGCCAGGGTGCCAGCGGCAGCGTCAGCCGGCCGCGACCGACGAACAGGACGCGCGGGTTCATCGAGACGCCTCGACCAGGATCTGCTCGAGCCGGGCATAGGTCGGCTCGCGACCGATCGCCTCCACCGACGGCCGGGCCCCCGCCGCGAGCCGGGCCCGCAGCTCGTCGTCGGCGAGCAGCCGCCGCAACGCAGCGGCGAGCGCCTCGGGGTCGTTGGGCGGGACGAGCAGCCCGTTCCGGTCGTCGTGCACGACCTCGGGCACCCCGCCGACAGCAGTCGAGACGACGGGTGTCCCGACGGCCAGAGCCTCGACCGCGGCATGCGGCAGGTTCTCCCACGCACTCGAGAGGACTGCGGCCCGTGCTCCCGCGAGGTAACGCAGGACTTCGTCACGCGGCCGGGCACCGAGGAAGGTCACTCGATCGCGAAGCCCGAGCTCCTCGCTCAGCCGGGTCAGACGATCCCGCTCGGGCCCGTCCCCGACGACGACCAGCTTGGCCTCCTCGACCTGCCGTAGCGCCTCGAACGCGATCGGGAGGGCCTTCTGCTCGGTCAACCGGCCGACGAACACGAAGGTCTTGCTGTCGAGCGGCTCGGGTGCGACCTCGAGCGGCGGCGGCGCCGGATTGACGAGCACCTCGAGGCGCCCGGGGTCGAGGCCCCACCCCGCTGCGAGCTCGGCCAGGTACCTGCTCGGCACGACCACGCGCTCGGCGCGCCCGAGCGACGCGGTGCGTAGGCGCTTGAGCGCTTGGATCCGCGGACCGGCAGCCCGCTGGAAGCTCTCGAGATCTCCTGCGAACAACCCGTAGCGCCTGGCGCGCTCGTAGGCGGGGTCCGAGACGAGCTTGGCGACGAGCGGTCGGCGGGCTGCCGCGACGGCTGCGGCGGCGTAGGTCGCCGTCGCGTAGACAACGTCCGCGCGCCGCGCAAGGCGAAACCCGGTTGCAGCGACGAGCGGATAGCGGATCACGAACGGTCGCCCGCGGGCGATCGACTCGACCGGAACCGGCAGCTCGCTCGGCTCGCTGTCGCCCATCGTGACGACGTGCACGGAGTGCCCACGGTCGCGAAGAAACGTGGCGAAGTCGGGTCCATGCGTCGCCGGACCGCCGATGTCCGGCGGCCAGATGCCCGTGAGGAAGGCGACGCGCATCTGACTATCGTAGGCAGGCGTGGTCGCGGGAGCTCTCAGAGCGATGGCCCTTTGGCCCCAACTGCGGTCGCCCCGTTTTGCGTTGCTACTCGCTGCGACGGCCGTCTGCCTGATACGTGCGCGCGACCAGCCGAGCGTGCATGTCGCGATCGGCGGGGCCGACGCGTCGATCGTCCCGGGCGACATCCTGCTCCTGGCGCTGGCGATCGTCGCGGTGGCGACGGTCGTCCGCGACGGACTGCCGCGCGAGCTCTGGTTCACGATCGCGGCGGCAGCGGCGTTCAGTGCGCTGGTCGTCGTCAGCGGGCTGCTGAACGGGTCGACGGCGGTCGTCTCGGCGGTGAAGGTGACCGAGCTCACTGCCCTCGGGCTCGGGGCCGCCGTGCTGATCAAGACGCGACCCCAGCTCGAGGCGGTCGTCGATCTGCTCCTGCTGTTCACGATCGCGGCAGACGTGGTCGGCGCCGTGCGCTTCGTCACTGCAGGAGGACGCCAGGCGTCGTTCCTCGGCGAGCACGACTTCGCCGCGCTCGCCACGCTTCCGCTCCTCTACGGCCTCGCCGTGCTGTTCACCGGCGGCAGCCGACGGCGTGCAATCGTGGCGATCGTCGCGGGCAGCATCGGCTGCGTCCTCGGTGCCGCGCTCGCGAGCCTGGTCGGCCTGTATCTCGGCAGCCTGGCGTTACTCGTCGTCGCCTACGCCCGGCGTCAGCTGACCCTGCGGCGCGTCGCGACAACGGCAGCCGTGGTCGGCGTGATCACCGCCGGCACGCTCTTCATGCGCGCCGGCGAGCTCAGCTTCCTGCAGGCGTGGTTCGGCAAGCCGGAGTCCCGTCCAGGCCAGTACGCGGCGAGTTGGAGCCAGCGCCTCATCTACGCCTATGTCGGCGGACGTGTCTTCTTCGCCCACCCGCTGACGGGCACCGGCTGGTACGGAGAGCTACCGCCGAAGACGTTTGCGGTCTACCTCCCAGCCGCGCGCCGTCGCTTCGCCGACCAGCCGCAGAACTACTTCCCGCCCGCGACGAAGCCGTTCATCCCGCAGCAGGCGTGGGACCAGATCCTGTACGAGCTCGGGATCGTCGGTGGACTGGCGATGCTGGCGGCGCTCGTCGGCCTCGCGCGCGCCGCGACCCGAGCTGCGCGCCGAAGCGCATCGGTCGCGGGATCACTTCCCGCCGCGTGGCTCGCCGCGGCGATCGGCGCGCTCGCCGGCGAGGGCCTGTTCGGCGGCACGCCGCTCGCTGCGATCTTCTGGCTCGTCGCGGGCGTCGTACTGGCCCTATCGACCTCGGCGGCGATGGCGGAGTGAAGATCGTGCACGTGATCACGCGGCTCAACGTCGGCGGAGCCGCGCTGTCCGTGCTCGAGCTCGCTGCCGGGCAGCGCGCCCAGGGTCACGATGTGCTCGTCGTCGCGGGCACGATCCCACCGGGCGAGACGTCGATGGAGAGCTTGGCGGGCGACCTCGGCGTGCCATACCACCGTCTCTCCGCCCTGACCCGCGAGGTGTCACCCGCGAGCGATGCGCGGGCGACGCTCGCGCTGCGCCGGCTGCTCCGCTCTCGCCGGCCCGACGTGCTGCACACACATACCGCGAAGGCGGGCTCGACCGGGCGGCTGGCCGCGCTCGCCTCGGCCCCGGCGCGGCCACGAGCGGTCGTGCACACCTTTCACGGCCACGTGCTCTCCGGCTACTTCGGCGACCGGCGAGAGCGCACGTTCCGCCTGATCGAGCGCGCGCTGGCCCTCGGCACCGACCGGATCGTGGCGGTGAGCGAACAGGTCCGCGACGACATCGTGCGCTTCCACGTCGCGCCACCCGGGAAGATCGCCGTCATCCACTACGGCTTCGATCTCGACACGCGCGTCGGCGGGGCCGCCGCAGCGCGAGCCGGCAAGCGTGCAGAGCTGGCGGTCGGCGACGAGGACTTCGTGATCGGCTGGGCCGGCCGGATGTCGGAGATCAAGCGGCCGCTCGACCTCGTTCGCGTGACGGCGCGCGTGCCCGGCAGCATGCTCGTGCTCGCCGGGGACGGTGAGCTGCGACCGGCCGTCGAGCGTCTGGCCGCCGAGCTGGGCGTCGACGAGCGCGTGCGGCTGCTCGGCTACGTCGACCAGATCGGGTCCTGGTACGGCGCGTTCGACGTGTTTCTGCTCACGTCCGCGAACGAGGGCGCGCCGGTGGTCGCGATCGAGGCGCTCGCGGCCGGCCTGCCGGTCGTCGCGACCGACGCCGGCGGGACGCGCACGGTGGTCGACGACGGCGAGACGGGCTTCCTCGCGCCGGTCGGCGATCTCGAAGCGCTCGCTGCGCGGCTTGGCGAGCTGCGCGACGATCCGGAGCGTCGCGCGGCCTTCGGTGCGGCCGGCGCGACCCGCATGCGAGAGCGCTTCTCGACCGCACGCATGGTGAAGCAGACGAACGACGTCTACGAGCAGATTCTCGCCCGATGAAGGTGCTGCACATGACCAAGGTGCAGGGCATCGGCGGTGCCGAGCAGCACCTCCTCGCGCTGCTGCCGGCGCTGCGCGAGCGAGGCGTCGACGCACGGTTTCTCTCCCTCGACGCGGGAAAGGACGCAAAGCGGTTCCACGACGCGCTCGACATGCGAGGTGTGCCGTGGACGCGCGTCACGTGCGGCCTCGACGTCTCACCCCTGCTCGCGGAACGGGTCACGGCTCGCGTGCGCAGCGAACGTCCGGACCTGCTGCACACGCACATGGTGCACGCGGACGCGTACGGCTCACTGGCAGCGCACCTGCTGCGCATCCCGTTCGTGTCGACCCGCCACAACGACGACCGCTACCTGCTCGGGCCGTTCCGGTACGTCGACCGGACGCTGATGAGCGGCGTCTGCGAGATCGTCGCGATCTCCGAGGCCGTGCGGCGCTTCCACATCGACGCCGGCCTCCCCGCGGCGAAGTTGCAGACGATCCACTACGGGCTCGACGAGCTGCCCTCGGCTCCGTCGGAGACGACCCCCGCGGCTGCAGGGATCCCACCGGAGGCGCCGCTGCTGCTGGCCATCGGACGCCTGATCGAGCAGAAGGACCACGCCACCCTGCTCGACGCATTTGCCCGCGTGCGCGAAGCGCACCCCGAGGCGCGCCTGGCGATCCTGGGCTGGGGGCCGCTCGAGAGCCGTCTGCGCGAGCAGGCGCGGTCGCTCGGGCTGGCCGACACGGCGCTCGTCCTGGGCCGGGTCGAGCCGCGCGACTGGCTGGAGCGCGCCGACGTCTTCGTGCACACGTCGCGCTGGGAGGGGTTCGGGATCGTTCTGCTCGAAGCGATGCTCGCCTCGCTTCCCGTCGTGGCGACGCGCGTCAGCGCGATCCCCGAGATCGTCGCCGACGGCGAGACGGGGCTGCTCGCTCCCGCCGGTGACGCAGGAGCGCTCGCCGCGCACATATCGGGGCTCCTCGGCGACTCGGAGCGCCGGCGCGCGCTCGGCGAGAACGGCCTTCGTCGCGCGCAAGGAGCAGTTCTCGGTCGGCCGGATGACCGAACGGACCGGGGCCGTCTACACGCAGGCGCTCGCGTGAGGGAGGTCTCACTCCGCGCATTGACTCGCGGCAGGCCGGCGCCGGACCGCGTCGCGCTGCTCTCGATCTGGTTCCACGGTCACAACAACCCGCGCTACGCCGAGCTGTTGCCGCGGCTCGCCCGTCTCGACGCCTGCCTGCTTCGGCTGCCCGACGCGCGCATCCCGCGCGGCCTCGGGTTCCGGGCCTTCACGGCGACGAAGCCGCTCCTGCTGCGAACGGCGCTGGGCCAGGCGGCCGCGCGCTACCGGAACCTGCTGGCGCTCGACTTCGACCAGCTCCCCCGCTGGCGCGGCGCCGCGGTGATGGACGCCGACGACCCCTTCTTCACCGAGCGTGAGGTCAGAGCTGCTCGCCAGCCCGGCCGTCCGGGCCTACGTCGTCACCGCGGCCGGCGCCGCCCGGCGGTACGAGGAGCTCGGCGTCGACAAGCCGTGGGTGGTGATCCCGCAAGGCGTCAATCTCGAGGCGGCCGGCGCCGACCTACGGCGGCGGTTCGGCGCACGGAAGGGAGCGGGCGAGGTCGTGCTCGGCTGGATGGCGGCCCATCTGCTCAGCGCCGGCGACCGCGATGCCGGCAATCCGCTCTACAACATCGATCACCTGCTCGAGCTCTGGGAGGAGATCCACACGCGCGTCCCCAGCGCGCGGCTCTGGCTGGTCGGAGCCGCAAGCCCACGGGTGACCGAGCGCCTCGCCGGTCGTGAGGACGTGGTGCTGTTCGGACGGCTGCCACGGGCCGAGGCGCTGGCCGTGGCGGCGAACTTCGACGTCGCACCGTACGCGCGCACCGCCGACCAGGGAGTGCGCGCGGCGAAGATCTCCGAGCTGATCGGGCTCGGTGTGCCGACGGTGTCGTACGACTACGAGGTGACCGCGAACCTGAGAGAGACCGGCGCGGGGATCCTGGTCGACGACGCCCGGGCGTTCGTGGACGCGGTCGTGCACCTGCTGGTCGACGACACCGCGCGGGCGACCATCGCAGCGGCGGCGCTTCGGGCCGGACGCGAGCTCGACTGGAACGTGCTCGCCGACCGGTACGCCGCCGAGGTGCTGGACCGCTACCTCCCCGGCTAGGGAGAGCTACATGTCCGCGACGACGGGACGTCCGCGTCGGAGCTCGACGCCGACCCGGGCACGCTCCTCGGGCGCCAGGCCGTACCGCCACACCAGCCCGGAGGCGACGAGCACCCAGAGCAGCGCCGAGGGGGGCGAGCTCGAGCAGGGTGTCGGGATCCCAGGCGCGGGCGATCCCGACGAGGACGACCGCGGCTGCAGCGACGGCCGGCAGGACCGGGCGCAGAATGGCGTGCAAGAGGTCCCACGTCGAGACGCCGCGCTGCCGGCGCCGCATAGCGCGGCAGGATGTAGGCGAGCGCGAGCGCGTCGGTCACGAGGGTCGAGACCGCGACGCCCTGGATCCCCCACGTCGAGACGAGGATCACGGACAGCACGAGGTTGGCGACGGTCGTCACGATCGAGACCACCGCCACGGCTCGCTGCCGCGCCCGCGCGATCAGGAACTGCGTCAGGACGTAGATCGGCTGGTGGATCAAAAGGACGATCGCGAGGATCGACATCACGGCATAGCTGTCGTGGTACCCGGGCTTCCGGATCCAAGCCTGGATCAGCAAGTCGGGGATCAGGAGCAGTGGCAACGCGAGCAGGAGCATCAGTGCGGTCCCCGCTCGAAGTCCTGAGAGCAGCAGCTTGCGCTGGCGCTCGCTCGCGCCGGAGCCTTCGAGCTCGGCGAAGGCCGGAAACATGAGCGACGTGAGCGCCGTCCCGATCCCGAACGCCAGCGCGAACAGCTTCGCCGGCACCCCGTAGACCCCGGCTGCGGTGGCGCCGAGCACGATCCCGACGACGATCACGTCGGTCGAGAAGACGATCTTCTGCGCGACGTGGACGAGGAAGTTCGACCAGCTGAAGGCGACGAGCTGCCGCACCCGCGCCCGGGTCGCGAAGTGACGCCGGATCCGCAATGCGGGTAGCTCGCGCCGCAGCCAGAACAGCGGCAGCAACAGCCGCACGAGCGACGTGCCGAGGGTCAGGGCGGCGAGCAGCACCAGACCGCCGTACCGCGGAAGCAGGATGGCGACGAGCGACGCGTAGAGCACGGTGCCGACGACGCTGCCGAGATTCTGGAGATCCCAACGCTGGTGGGCCACGAGGAGGTTGTTGAACAGTCCGAGCGGGAAGCGCGCCGCCAGCGAGAGGACGACGAGGAACGTCGCGACCCGGGCGTCCCAGACGAGGTCGTCCGGCGCTCCCGACAGCCACGGCACGAGCCACGCGAGCACGAGGCCGATCGGAAGCGTGACGAGCCCGATCGCGGCATACATCGCGAGCCCGGTCGAGGCGATCGCGTTCAGGTCGTCCGGCGACTCTTCCCCGCGTGCGACGGCAGCGAACCGCACCACCGCCGGCCCGACGCCGAAGTCGAGCACCGAGAGATAGATCGTGATCGCACCGATGAACGACCAGACCCCGAAGGCGGGCGTGCCGATCGAGCGAATGACGATCGGCGTGACGACGAGCCCGGAGACGATCGCGGCTCCGTACACCGCGTACACGCCGAGCGCGTTACGGCGAAGCAGGCGCATTCAGGGGCGAGCGACGACGTGCAAGTTCGGGATCAGCGAGCCGGGGACCGGCTCGCGCAGCTGCGTCGAACGCGCGTCGAGGAACGCGCCGAGCTTGTTCAGCAGCATCACCGGTGGGCGAGCGAGCACCGAGCGCCGGAGTGCGATCTCGACGTAGGTGCCGAGCAGCATCGCGAGCGCCGAGCCCGTCCCGGCCGCCGGCTCGACCGTGAGCGCCGACCAGGTGCCGCTCTGGTCGAACAGCCGCCGGAGCCCTTCGTGGGTCCAGCGCCAGTAGTCGACGGGCGACGGGTGATAGACCTGGACGCCGTGGGTGGACGCGAGCACCCGCCCGCCCGCACGCGTGACACGCCGGAGCTCCCGAACGGCCTGAGCGGGGTCGTCGCAGTGCTCGAGCACCTGCGTGCAGAGCACGACGTCGAACGAGGCGTCGTCGACCGGCAGTGCCTCGACCGGGCCGAGCAGCTCCGCAGCCGGGTTCTCGACGACATCGACCCCGACGTACTCCGTCGCGACGCCCGCGAAGTACGGGTAGTAGGGCTTGACGCCGCAGCCGACATCGAGGATGCGCACTTTCGGGCCTGCCTCGAGCTCCGCAGCCTGCGCTTGCAGCCAGGCGGACAGCGCACGTCTGACGACCCACGTCGGTGAGCTGATCGGCGGGTCGCGGCGCTCGGCGCCGGGCCACGAAGCGAGCTGGTCCGCCATCCCGGCGACGATACGCCTACTCGGACAGCTTCTGGAACGCCGCGAACGACGGCTTCTTCTTGCCGGCCGCGGTCTCCAGCCCCGACTGCCAACCCGCGATCGTAGGCTCGTCCTTGAGCAGGAACCAGAGCATCATGTCGATGCGCGGGTTGGCGCGCGCGAACTTGAACGCCTGGGTCAGATACTGCGCCTGCTTCGCGTACGAGACACCGATCAGCCGGTCGGGCGGGTTCGTCTGGTAGCCGTACTCGGTGATCCAGATCCGCTTGTTGCCGTAGAGCTGGGTCAAGAGCTTCGTCAGGTCGCCGAAGTTGCCGAGCGTGATCGCCGTCGGCGGGCCGCCCCGTGCACCGACCGGCTTGGTCGTCGGGGTGTCGGTCGGGCTTCCGTAGTACGGGTGATGCGCCCAGGCATCGAACCGCTTCAGACCGGCGGCCTTGACAGCGCGCAGGAACGCAAGCGGCGAGACGGACGGCCTGCTGCTGTTCGGGTTGTTGTTGCCACGCGGCCCGGTGACGCCACAGGCGACGCGCTCGTTCGCGAAGAGCGTCCCGTGGACGCCGTTGTAGATCGCGTTGCAGATCTTCGTGTAGTCGATCCCGCTCTGGATCTTCGGTGCCCTTGTACTGAGGCGACAGGAACAACGGGTTGTTCGGCTCGTTCCACGCCAGCCACTCGCGGACCGGCGGCAACAGACCGCCCTGGCCATCCGGGAACTGGCCGCCGTAGCGTTTCGCAGCGGCGAAGGCGAAGTTGCGGAGATCGATCGGGTTCGTCGGCACGTGATTCGGCCCGAGCCCGCCGTTCGCCCAGGCGGGCGTGCCGTAGATCGAGAAGAGAACATGCATGCCGTACTCGTTCGCGTACCGCACGACCCGGTCGTAGAGCGACCAGTCGTAGGCAGGATCGGACGGGTTCGTCGCCTGAGCGGGGCGCCGCGAGGCGACGCCGTACCGGGCGCCCCAGTAGAGATTCAGGCGCAGCTCCTGCACATGCAGCTGCTTCAGCACCGGCATCGTCTGGTCGATCGGCCCGTAGAGGGTCTGCGCCTCGTCGTAGATCCCGATTCGCAGGTAGCGAGAGCCCTGGGCGGGCTGCGCCGCAGCGGCGACGACCATCGCCGCCACCAGGACGGCAGCGACCCCGAACCGACGAACCACTAGGCTTCGACCGGTTCCCGGCCGAGCGCCTTCAACCACCGCCGCAAGCCTTCCTCCAGATCGACTTCCGGCGACCAGCCGAGGATCTGGCGGGCGCGGGTGATGTCGGGCCGGCGGATCTGCGGATCGTCGATCGGCAGGGCCTCGAAGACGATCTCGCTGGTCGAGCCGCTGATGCGGATCACCGTCTGCGCGAGCTCGAGCATGGTCACCTCGTGATCGGGGTTGCCGATGTTCACGGGGAGATGCTCGTCGCTCATCATCAGCAGATAGAGACCGCGGATCAGGTCGTCGACGTAGCAGAGCGACCGGGTCTGCGAGCCGTCTCCGTAGACGGTCAGCGGCTTGCCGCCGATCGCCTGGTTGAGGAAGTTCACCGAGGCACGCCCGTCGTTCTTGCGCATGCGCGGGCCATACGTGTTGAAGATGCGCGCGATACACGTGTCGACGCCCTGCTGCGAGTGGTACGTCATCGTCAACGCCTCGGCGTACCGCTTTGCCTCGTCGTAGACACCCCGCGGGCCGATCGGGTTGACATTGCCCCAGTACGTCTCGGGCTGCGGGTGCACCAGCGGGTCGCCGTAGACCTCGCTGGTCGAGGAGATGAGGAAGCGGGCCCGCTTCCACTTCGCGAGTCCGAGCGCGTTGTGCGTGCCGTACGAGCCCACCTTCAACGAGGCGAGCGGCGCGCGCAGGTAGTCGACCGGGCTCGCAAGCGCAGCGAGGTGGAACACGTGGTCGACGGGCTCGTCGATCCGGATCGGCTCGATCACGTCCTGGTAGACGAACGAGAACGCGTCGTCGCGGATGTGGGCGATGTTCTCGAGCGACCCGGTGTCGAGGTTGTCGACACAGATCACGCGGTGGTCGCGCTCGAGCAGGTGGTCGCAGAGGTGCGAGCCAAGGAAGCCGGCACCGCCGGTGACCACTGAGGTCGGCATCTGGCGGATGTTAGACGCGACGGCGAACGGCAGCCGTGTCCCTTACGAACCCTTTTCAACCTCACGCACGACGGACCACGCCTCAGCGAAGGTCCTTGTTCGACTCCATGTCGAACCACATCGCGAACAGCGTGAACTGGCTGCCGGAGATCAGGAGCAGTGCGACGAGCACGATCGTCGCCGGCGTGATCGCGTGACCGCCGAGCCGCCGCACGGTCTCGAAGATCCCCAGGACGAGCCCGACAGTCGTCATCAGGCCGCCGAGGAAGTAGAAGAAGACGAGCGGATGGAAGTCGCGGATGACGTACTTCTCGCGCATGCGCCAGAAGAAGCCCTTCCAGAGCAGCCACGAGATCCGCGGCACGACACTGCGGATCTTGATCCCGGACCGCTCGCCGACTCCGTAGATCGGACGCGACGGGATGTCGCGCACGCGGGCGTTCCACACGTTGAGATGCACGAGCATGTCGTTGGGAAAGCCGTACGAGGTGTAGATGCGGTCGAGGTCGAGCAACCGCAAGGTCCCGAGCGAGATCACGGTGTAGCCGGCCTGGGAGTCGGCGACGTGCCAGTAGCCGGACGCGATCTTCGTCAGCAGGCTCAGCATCGCGTTGCCGAGGTAGCGACTCCGAGGCATCAGCTTCCACGCGCTACCGGTGAAGAGCCGGTTCGCTTTCGCGTAGTCGAGCTCGCCTCGCACGACGGGCAGCGCGAGCGACTCGAGCTCGTCGGGATCCATCTGGTTGTCGCCCGCCATCACGGCGGTCGCATCGGCCCGCGCGGCGAGCGCCCGCTTGTAGCCCGTGACGATCGCGGCACCGACCCCGCCGTTCCGCTCGTGGACGATCAGCTCCACACGTGCGTCGTCGACCGCTCGGACACGTTCGGCCGTGGCGTCGGTCGACGCGTCGTCGACGACGAAGATGCGATCGACGAAGCCCGGGATGCCCTGGAGCATCCCGTCGATCAACGCCTCCTCGTTGTGCGCCGGCACCACGACGGCGACGGTCTTCCCTTCGAGCACGGCGCTAGTCGTCTCCCGCGCCCGGCCGTGTCGTCGGCTCGAGACGCACGCGGACGAGCACCCAGAGCGCCTTGAATCCGTCGCGCCAGGTGATCTTCTTGCCTTCCGCGTAGCTCCGGCCGTAGTACGAGATCGGCAGCTCGTAGATGCGTAGCTGCTGCCGGCAGATCTTGCCCGTGATCTCGGGCTCGATCCCGAAGCCGTCTTCCCGGAGGTCGAGACCGCGGAGGACTTCGGCGCGAAACGCCTTGTAGCCAGTCTCCATGTCGGAGAGGGTCGTGTTGAAAAGCAGCCCGGTGACGAGACTGAGGACCCGGTTGCCGACGAGGTGCCAGAACAGGTACGCACGCTGCGGCCGGCCGCCCGCGAGCCGAGAGCCGTAGACGACGTCGGCGACCCCGTTCTCGATCGGCTCGATCAGCGTCGGCACCTCGACCGGGTCGTACTCCATGTCGGCGTCCTGGATGACGACGATCTCACCTTCGACGAGCGGGATCGCGGCCCGGATCGCAGCGCCCTTGCCGCGATTCTGCTGGCGCACGACCTGCACGCCGTCAAAGCCCGCCGCGATCTCGGCGGTCTGGTCGGTCGAGCCGTCGTCGACGACGATCACCTGCGTGTCGAGGCCGAGCGCCTGCACGCGCGTCAGCACCTCGCCGATCGTCGCGGCCTCGTTGTACGCCGGGACGATGAACGTGAGCTTCACGCCGGGCGGAGGCGCGTGTCGGCGACGATCGCCACGATCGCCCCGAGGATCAGCCCGATCAGCGCGCCGATCAGCAGCGAGCTGCGACGTGAATGCGCCGACGCCTTCTGCGCGCGGGCCGCCGTGATCACCTTCGCGCTCTCCACGTTCTGGGCGAATGCGAGCTGCTGCTGGGTCGTCGCCTTCTGGTCATAGAGGTTGCCCTGCCGCTGCTCCGCGTTGTCGATCTGGCTGATCAACACGAGCTGGTCGAGTGCTGCCAGGTGGGAATCCTTGACCGCCTTGTTGAGCGCGGCAAGCCGAACGCTGATCGACGCCAGCTGGCTGTTCGTCGTGTCGAGGACCTGCGAGTACGTCCTGATCTTCGTGCCCACGTAAGGCGCGGTCGTGAGCGCGACGACGCGGGCGGCCAGCGCGTTCGCTGCTGCCTGCGTCTTCTTCGCCTGCGCGCCCTGCACCGTCAGCGAGATCAGCGGCGCGGCGCGGGTTGCGCCCGCACCGGTCGCCGTCCCGACCTGGGCGACGGAGACCTTGCCCCGGAGCGCGCCGGAGCCGAGTCCGGCGACCCGCTCGGCGGCCGCCTGCGCGGAAGCCGAGCTGACGATCTGGGCGACCGCCCGCGGGTTCGTGCCGAAGCTCGAGATCAGCACCCCGCCCGGGCTGACCGGAGCCCCGAGCGAGATCAGCGCAGCGGCCTTGAACGACGTGCCGCCGCGGAAGGAGTAGAGGACGCCGACGATCGCGCCGAGGACGAGCCCGGCCACCGGGATCCACCAGAGGGCGACGAGCGCCCGGCGCCAGCGCGCGAGGTCGACCTCACGCTCGGCGAGCTCGTCGTTCCTGGGGGCCGTCATGCCGGGGTGACTTTAGCCGACGCCCAGGCCCATTGCCGCGCCGCGCCCGTCGTCGAGCGAGACCTGCGGCTCCCAGCCGAGCTCGGTGCGGATCCGGGTCGTGTCGGCCTTCGTGCGCCGCTGATCGCCGGGAACCGCGGACTCATGCCGCCGCACGTCGAGCGTCGCGCCCGCCAGACGCTCGAGCATCGCGATCGACTCGTTCATCGACGCCTCGAGCGCGCCGCCGACGTTGTACGTCCCGCTCCGCCACCGATCGCCAGCGATCGTCCCGTCGACGACGTCGCTGACGTACGTCCAGCCGCGCGACTGGTCGCCGTCGCCGAACAGGTCGAAGGTGCCGCCGGTCGGCGAGCGCGTTCGCGATCCGGGTGAACGCCATGTCGGGCCGCTGCCGCGGCCCGAAGGCGTTGAAGTAGCGGAGCGACGACGCAGTCGAGCCCGAACTGGCGCGCGATAGGCCGCGGCGAGCTGCTCGCAGGCGAGCTTCGTGATGCCGTACGGCGAGAGCGGGCGCGGCGGTGTGTCCTCGGGCGTCGGGTAGCGCTCGGCGGCGCCGTAGATCGACGACGAGGAGGCGAACACGACCTTGACCCCGTCTCGCGCGGCGGCCTCGAAGACCCGCTGCGACGCGAGCACGTTCCGGCGCAGGTAGAGCGGGAAGACGTCGCCGAAGCTCCGCACGCCGGGCTGCCCCGCGAGGTGGAAGACGCCGTCGAAGCCGGTGAAGTCGAGCGCGTCCTCGGCCAGGTCGACCGCCGGACGTCGATGCCGCGGGCGTTCTCCTCCTTCAGCGCCGGGTCGTAGTAGTCGGTGAAGCAGTCGATCCCGACCACCTCGTCGCCGCCGCGCCTGCAGCGTCTCGGCGAGGTGCGAGCCGATGAACCCGGCGGCGCCGGTGACGACGAATCGCATGTGGATGGATGATCGGTGATTGGCGTCGTCGCGGGGAGGGTCTGCATCAAGCAGTGTGGTCGACTCGACCGGTGGCAAGGCCGGTGGGCCTTGGTGCCGGGCGAGGCGGGCGCAATACGCCGCGTGCAGGCCCCCAGCCGCGACGGCGTGAATTGCCGATCAGCCATCCGTACAGAGCTTACGCAGCACGACTGCGCCGCGAGCCACGTTCGGGTCGGCCCCGAACAGGGCGATGTGGCAGACGTTCCGCCTGGCCCGATGGGAGTCGGTGCCGATGCGGATCGTCAGCGGATGGTTGCCGGTGACGCGAAGCTGCCGGAACCCGGACCGGCGGAGCGCGGCGAACGCGGACGCGGCACTCAGCGTGCGGGCTGTTGCCGGCGCGCGCCTCGTCGAGCCCGTACAGCCGCGCGCTGCCGACGAGGTAGAGCCGCTTGGCGTCGGCGACGACCGGCGAGTACTTGCCGTCCGGGAACGTCCAGAGCCTGGCGCCGGTCCGGGCGTCGAGCGCGTAGGTGGTGCCGCTCAGCGTCGCGAAGTAGACGCGGCCGGCGATCACCGTCGGCGAGCCGGAGATCGGCCCGTTCGCCGTGAACTGCCAGAGGATCGCTGCCCGTCGCGGCGTCGAAGCAGAAGAAGCGATGCGAGTACGAGCCGGCGAAGACGCGGTCGCGCCAGACCGCCGGCGAGGAGTAGACGTAGCCGCCGGTCGACTGCGACCAGCGCAGCTTGCCGCTCGAGGCGCCGAAGGAGTAGACCTTGCCGTCGGTCGAGCCGAGGTAGACGCGCCCGTAGGCGACCGCAGGGGTCGAGTAGAAGTTGCCCGCGTGCCCGAACCGCGGCTGCGCGCTCGCCTGCCAGACGATCTTGCCGCTTCGCACGTCGAGCGCGTAGACGTGGCCGGAGTAGTCGCCGAAGTAGACGCGCTCGCCCGAGACCGCGACCCCGCCCTTCACCTTGCCGTGCAGCTTCGTCGACCAGACGGCTTGCCGCGTTCGCTTGCCGGAAGGCATAGACGTGGCCGTTCCAGTCGCCGACGAAGACGCCGCCGCCGACCACGAGCGGCGAGGACTCCGAGGGGCCGATCTGCCTCCGCCACAGCACCTTGCCGGTGCCGACGGCGAACGCGACGAGCTCACCCGTCAGCTCCGCACTCGGTCGCGTTGCACGGCGGCCGGTTCAGGAACGTCTCGAAGACCACGTGACGATCGACCGCCGGCGAGGCGGCGACGCAGCGGTGCGAGACGTACTTCCAGGCGCGCTTGCCGTTCTTCGCGCCGACCGCGAAGACGACGCCCGCGTTGTTGGCGAAGAACAGCCGTCCGTACGCGACCGCCGGCGGGAACTCGACCAGCGCCTGCGCGCGGAACGTCCAGGCGCGCCGGAACGGCGGCGCGAGCTGGACGCCGTTCGCGAAGCGCTGCCGCTCGGGGTCGTGGCCGTAGGTCGGCCAGGCGACTCCCGGCTCCTTCGGGGGTGGCGGTGCCGGCCTCGACACCGGTCGTCACGAACTCGACCGTCGACGAGCCGTGGACGTCGCGCGACTCGTGCTGGACGCGTAGGTAGTACGCGACGCCAGCCCCGACCACCACGAGCACGAGCACCGCGATGGCGAGCAGTACACGCCTCACCGCTCCTCGACCGCGTACAGCCGCGAGTAGCCGTGGAGCAGGAGCCGGCGGCCGCCGCCCGAGACCGGCACGTACTCGCCGTGTGGGAAGTCGAGCACGACCCGGCCGTTTCCTGCATCGACGCCGAGGATCCGGTGAGCGAACGAGCCGGCATACGCGACGCCGTCGACGACCACGGCCGCGCCCGAGATCGGGCCGCCGGTGTGGCGCGCCCAGAGCGTCGCGCCGGTCGCGGCGCGAGAGCGCGTAGAAGACGCCGCTGTAGGAGCCGAAGAAGACACGGCCGTGCGACACGGCCGGCGAGGAGTACACGTACGACCCCGTCAGCCGGCGCCAGAGGAAGCGCCCACTGGTCGAGAATGCGGTCAGCGAGCCGCCGGTCGAGCTCGGCACGAAGACGCGGCCCGCGGCGACTGCCGGCGTCCCGTAGACCCGTCCGTTGACGCCGCGCGACCAGCGCAGCGCCCCCGAGCCGGCGTCGAGCGCGCGCAGCCTGCCGCAGTAATCGCCGAGATACAACGTTCGGCCCGCGACGGCGGCGGACGAGGTGATCTTGCAGCCGTCGGAGCGCCGCCAGCGCACACGGTGCGCTCCGGAGGTCGAGCGCGGTGATCGTGCCGTTCCAGGCTCCGAAGACGTCGACGCCGCCGACCACGACCGGTGACGACTCGATCGGCGAGCCGAGCGTGTAAGTGCCAGAGCAGCTGGCCGTCGGAGCGGCGCAGCACCCAGACGTGCCCGTCCATCCCGTGCACGATCACCTGGTCGCGCCAGACGGCCGGCGAGGCGGCCATCTTCCCGTGGGGCGTGTCATGTCGCCAGATCACGCTGCCGTCGCGCATGTCGATAGCGCGAACAGTTCCCCGCGCGTTCGCGATGTAGGCCACGCCGTCGGAGACGACGGCCGGGAACTCGATCAGCGTGCCGAGCCCGCGCGACCAGACAACGCGGAACGGTGGCCGCACGCGGATCACCGCTTGCGACTGCGAGCGCGTCGGCCCCGCGCCGTACATCGGTCCACTGCGCCGTCGGGCGGTAGATCCGGATCGTCGACTTCGGGTGCGTGCGAAACGACAGGCGAACGGCGCGCAAGCCGTAGCCGCGCTTCGCGGCGCTCGTGACGAGCGGCGCACGGTGCACGAGCGGGACCCGTGCGACGCCATGCCGGTCGCTTCGCGCCGAGCGTTCGCCGATGCGGACGCGCGCACCGCTGACCCGCCGGTTGGTGTCGCCGTCGACGACGGTCACCTGCACGGCGACGGGACGAGCCGTCTTGAGCACCGGGCGCGAAGCTACGGACACCGCCTCACGCTGCGCGCTCTGATGCGCGCCGCAGCCGGCTGCCGACAGCGCAGCCGCGCAGAGCAGGAGCTTCCTCACGCCTCGCCGGGCACCGCCTCCGCCTGCTCTGGGACGACCTCGAGCGTGCCGCCGGACTCCTCGAGGATCACCTGTGCGAAGTACCGCGTCATCACGACCCCTTCGCGAAAGTCGCCGAGCCGCGGCTCAGGCTGCTCGCCGTTCGCGAGCGCCAGCAGCGAGCTCGGGATAGCGCGAGCCGGCGGCCGTCGGCAGCGGGAAGCCGCCGCCGAAGCGTGGGTTGACGTCGGTGACCTGGAGCGCGCCGTCCGGCTCGCGGAAGCACTGGACGTTCGCAGGGCCGATGATCCCGAGCGTCTCCGAGACCTTGCGGCCGAAGTCGATCAGCTGCGCGTCCTTGATCGTCATCCCCTTGATCGATTCGCCGCCCTTCGACTCGATCATCGTTCGCGGGATCGCGGCCAGGCAGCGGCCGGCGAGATCGCAGAAGACGTCGATCGAGAATTCCTCGCCGCTGCAGAGCGCCTGCACCATCGAGTCGGCGGTCGTGTAGCGCGAGGAAGAAGTCGAGCTCGGCACGGTTCGCGGCGCGGTAGATGTGACGCGAGCCGAAGCCACGGCGCGCCTTGACCAGCACCGGATACTCGAGCTCGGCCGGCAGCTCGTCCGGGCAGCCAGGTTCCGGGCGAGCCGATCCCCTCGTCGACGAAGAACCCGTGTGCGAGGTACTTGTCGGAACAGCGCTCGATCGTCTCGATCTTCGGCACGAGCACGACGGCGCCGCCGAGGTCGTCGCGCGCCTCCGCCAGCTGCAGGTGGTCGAGGTCGGTCAACGGCACGATCAGGCGGACGTCGTGCAACACGACGAGGTCTCGCAGCGCCGCCGACGTAGCCCGGGTCGTCGACCCGTGGCACGAGCGCGTGCCGGTCGGCGTGGTAGAGCGCGGGCGCGAGCTGGTCGACGTCGGTCGCGATCGTCGTCGCGCCGGCGCGCGCGAACGCGGTGACGATGTCGACGCGCTGGCCCGCGCACGTGAACAGGACGGCCGTCACGACCGGGGAGGGTAGCCGTCAGCGGGGCTGGTGCCAGCCGCCGCCGGGTCCCTTGTAGGTCCCCCCGAAGAGCGAGAGCGGCGTGCGCAGCAGGATCAGCAGGTCGGTCTTCCAGTCGTGGTGGCGCACGTACCAGAGGTCGAGCTCGATCCGGTCCGCCCAGGGCAGCGACGCACGGCCGTGGATCTGCGCCCAGCCCGTGATCCCAGGCTTGACGTCGAGCCGGTGCAGCTGCTCGGCGTCGTACTGGTCGACCTGGTAGCGCAGCGTCGGGCGTGGGCCGATGATCGACATCTCGCCGCGAACGACGTTCCAGAGCTGCGGCAGCTCGTCGATCGAGAGCCGCCGGAGCACCCGCCCCGGCGTCGTGATCCGCGAGTCGCCCTTGTCGATCGCAAAGCCCGCTCCCTGCCGCTCGGCGCCGACGATCATCGTGCGGAGCTTCAACAGCTCGAAATCGCCGCCGTCCTTGCCGACCCGCGTCTGCCGGTACAGCACCGGCCCGCGATCCCAGAGCTTCACCGTGAGCGCCCCGAGCGCGAGAAACGGGCTCGTCAGCGCGAGCCCGAGCCCGGCGATCGTCACATCGAGCGGCGCGGTTCATCGCGTGCCTTCGGGCGCGGCCCACGTCGCCGGCACGCCGCGGCGCAGGTAGTTCCAGAGCGCGACGAGCGTCGCCCACGAGACGAGCATGTAGTACCGGGCGATGCCGATCCCGACGAGCGCCGCGGCGAAGAGCAGGAGCTGAGCCGCGAGCACGACGTCGTAGATCCAGCCCTCGCGGACGAGAGCGAGTGACGATGCCAGGAGCGCGACGTGCAGGATCCCGGACCCGTAGCGGAGCAGACGGTGCGAGACGATCTCGAGCAGGTACACCGGCCCCAACCGGCGCAGCATCTTCCCGCGCAGCACGATCAGCCAGCAGTGCTCGAACATCCGCACCTTGCGCCGGTACTCGGTCTCGTTCGACGGCGTCGGCTTCTCGAACGCCTGGGCGCGTGGCTCGTAGACGGCGCGGCGCCCGCGCTGCACCATCAGGTACGGCAGCGACAGGTCGTGCCCGAAGCGCGGGTCGACCTCGACGTAGTCGGCGCGGCGAAGCGCGTAGATCGAGCCGTTGCCTCCCGTGACCGAGCCGAGGCTGCGACTCGGCACGCGCACGCCCATCTCGTAGCGCCAGTAGAGCCCTTCCTGGTTCGAGCCGTCGGCCGCGAGGATCCGCAGCTGGCCGCAGACGTAGGCGACCTCCGGATCGGCGAACGCGCGGACGAGCTTGCGGAGCGCGTCGGGCGCCCAGGTCGCGTTCGCGTCCGAGAACGCGACGATCTCGCCTCGGTCTGGCGAACGGCCCGGTCCTGGGCGGCAACCTTGCCGCCGCGCGGGTTCGAGACCACGCGCACGCCCGGAAACTGCGAGCGCGATCTCCTCGGTCCGGTCGCTCGACGCGTCGGAGCTGACGACGATCTCGAGCGGCTCGCGGCGGGTAGTCGAGCTCGAGCAGGTTCGCGAGCCGGGCGGCGATCACCGACTCCTCGTTGTGGGCGGCGACGATCACCGCGACGGTCGGCTCGATGTCGGCCGAGTGGACGGTGCGTCCGACGAGTCGCGCCAGCCCGGCGGCGGCCAGGGGGTACGCGACGTGCGTCCAGGCGAGGGCAGCGAGCGAAGCCCAGAAGATGATCTCGAGCGCGAGCACGGCGCCGATAGTACGCGGGCGATCAGGCTTCGAGCGCCTGCCGGTAGGCACGCTCGAGCCGCTCCGCCGACGCCGCGAGCCCGAAGTCGGCCTCAGCCGTGGCGCGGGCCTCGCTCCCCAGTCGGGCCCGGAGGGGCGCATCGCCGAGCAGCCGCTCGAGGGTCGCGCGCAGCGACCCGACGTCGACCAGTTCGGCGCCGGCGCCCAGGTCGGCGAGGCCGCCGACGCGCGGTGGCGACCACACGGCCTGCCGTACGCCATCGCCTCACGCGCGGTGAAGCCGTAGCCCTCCCGCCGAGAGGGGACGCAGACGACGGCGGCACGCTCGAAGTACGCGCCGAGCTGCGCCGGCGCCACGAACCCGACCGCCTCCGGCACCTGCGCGCGAAGCGGGCCGTCGCCCGCGATCACCCGCGGCAGACCCTCGGCTCGCCTGGACGAAGTCGAGGATGCCCTTCTCCTCGCTCAGCCGACCCGCGTAGAGCACGTGCGGCGGCTCGTCCGGCTCGCCGACAGCTGCAGGGACCGGGACGCCTGCCGGCACCACCTCGACGTCGCGAGCGCCGAGACCGCCGCCGCGTCGGCGAGGAACGTCGATGCGGCGATCACGAGCTTCGCGCCCCGCACGAGCGGGCGGACGAGCGCGGGCACGCGCTGTGCCAGAGCGACGTCGGTCCCCCAGACCTGCAGGACGTACGGCTTGCCCGTCGCGCGCGCCGCGAGCGCGGAGGGGATCCAGTGCGCGTGCACGAGGTCGGCGTCGCGCGCGGCTCGGCGGGCAGCGCGGCGAAGGCGGCGAGGAAGAGCGGAACGGCGGCGAGCCGCCAAGGCGCGGCGCGCAGGTTCTGGGCGATCCCGCCGCCGTACGCGATCCCGAAGTGCCGGAACGACGCGGGCGAGACGACCTCGGCCTCGATCCCGCTTGCCCGCACCGCCTCGACCGCAGCGCGACGAAGTGCCCGCCACGTCGCTCGCGTCGCGCGGGTACGACGTCGTCAGGACGACGACCTTCACGGCTCACGGCGGCGCGAAGACGACGGGCACCGCGAGCGCGAGCGCCACGAACGCGTAGAAGTAATAGAACTGCATCGTCAGGTAGAAGGCGTTCGCGGCGAGCGTCCCGGCGAGCGCGGCGGTGAAGCCCCACGCCAGCGGGCGCACGCGCGCGGCGAGCGGGTCGCCGGCGGCGGCGAGCGCGCGGCCGAGCGCGCGCGCCGTCGCCGAGGCGGCGGAAGACCCAGACGAGGAACGCGCGCGAAGAGCAGCGCGCCGACGAGCCCGGTCTCGACGAACAGCGCGACGTAGAACGAGTGCGGCCCCCAGTTCGTCTTGCCGGTGACGAACTCGTAGTAGACGGAGAAGGTGTTCAGCCCGAGCCCGAACAGCGGGTGCGAGTGCAGCACGTGCGGGATGAAGCTGTAGACCTCGAAGTGCGCGTCTCCGAGCCGCCGCTCGTCTGGACGCGCGACTTGAGCACCGTCGTCGAAGAAGCTGCCGGCGCGCGAGCACGATCGCGAGCAGCACCGCCAGCGCGCCGCCGAGCGGGACGAAGCAGCGCGCGTCGAGCGGAAGTGGCGCCGGTAGGGCAGCGCGAGCACGAGCGCGCCGACGGCGAGGCCGAGCAGGCCGCTGCGCGACAGCGTCGCCAGCTCGACCACGAGCAGGAAGCCGAGCAGGACCGCGAGCCGGCGCGCGCAGCCGGTGGCCGCGCTCGAGCCGCAGGTAGAGCGGCGTCAGCACGAGCAGCGGCACGATCAGCATGATCCCGAGGTGGTTCGGGTCGCCGGTCAGCGCGTTCGGCCGGTAGACGCTCGCGCCCTCGACGCCGCCGTAGATGTTGATCGGGCTGGCGCCGCCGGTGAGCGGCGAGAGGACGCTCGCGTCGAGGTTGCCGCCGCGCCGGCGTCGAGCAGCTGCAGGACGCCGTAGGCCGCGTTGACGACGATGCCCGCCGCTGAACCACGCGAGCGCGCGCCAGTAGTAGCGCCGGCCGCGCCGCGACGAGCTACGCGACCGCCGGCGGCGAGGAACGCGAAGTGCAGCACCCACTTCTCCCCTTCGCGAACTGCGCGAGCGCCTCGCGCGTGTCGAGGTCGAAGAAGCCGAGCAGGTAGACGACGAGGAACGCGGCGAAGAAGCCGAGCAGCGATCGCGCGCGTCGCGCGGCACGCGCGGCGCGCGACGGCGATCGCGAACGCGACGAGGAAGCAGGATCGCGAGGACGTCGGCGAGCGAGACCGTGCCGGCGACGTTCCAGTGCACCTTCTCGAAGGTGACGCAGAAGAGCGTCGCGAGGAAGAGGACGCTCGTGACGCTGCCTCATCCGCGACGCTCCGAGCAGCTCGGCGAGCTCCTCGACGCGGGTGCGGCGCGAGAGCCGCGTGCGCCACTCGTCGGCGAGCGGCGTGCCGTCGAGCGTCGCCCGCGCGCCAGCGGTCGTGGAGCGCCGCGAGCGCCGCGCGCATGCCGTCGACGTCGTCGGGCGCGACGACGACGCCCGCGCCGGTCTCGCGCGAGCAGCTCGGCGGCGGCGCCGTCGGGCGGCACGACGCGCGAGGATCGGCCGCTCGGCGGCGAGGTACTCGAAGACCTTCCCGGAGAGCACGCCCTTGCCGCGGCCGCCCGCCTCGGGGATCAGGAGCAGCAGCGCCTCCGAGTCGCGCTGCAGCTCGAGCGAGCGCCGGCGCGGCACGTACGGGATCAGCTCGAGCCGGTCGCCGAGCCCGAGCGCTCGGCCCACTCGCGGTCGGTCGTGCGGAAGTCGCCGACGAAGCGCGCGACGACGTCGTCGAGCCGGACGCGCGAGCGCGGTCAGGAACGGCTTCGGGTCGCGCTTGCCGAAGAAGCAGCCCGTGTGCGTGATCCGGAAGCGGCTCGCGCGCGGTGGTACTCGAGCCCGGCGAAGTCGTCGAAGTCGGAGCCGTTCGCGATCGTCACGACCGGGCCGCGCGGCTCGAGCGCGCGCGCCTCCTCGGCGATCGCGTCGGAGACGGCGACGATCGCGTCGGCGCTGCGCGCGACGAGCCGCGCGACCGCGTGCTCGCCCTGCTCCTTCGCGCGCACGGCAGGCTCTCGGCGTGCGCGGTGCGGGTGCGCGACGAGCGAGTCGCGCAGGTCGGCGACCCAGCGGACGCCGGTCGCCCGCTTCACCGCCGCGCCGACGAGGTGGACCGAGGCCGGCGGCGAGGTGGTGATGCACGACGTCGATGCCCTCGCGTCGGACGATCCGGATCGCGGCCGGGATCGCGGTCAGGTTCCAGCTCACGTTCTCGTCGGGGACGAGCAGCCGGCGGCCGGCGAGCCGCGCCTGCACGCCGACGCGCTCGAGGCCCTGCGTGCCGTGCAGCTCCTCGGCGGGCTTGCGGCCCTTCGGCCCGAGGTAGCGCGCGCGGTGCACCCAGGCCTGCGTCGGCGGCTGCAGCTCGTCGTCGCGGTGGATCCACTTCGGATCGTCCGGCGCGAGCACGTGCGTCTCGATCCCGAGCGCCGGCAGGTGGGTCGCGAACTTGAGCGGCCGCTGCACGCCGCCGCCGCCCGCGGGCGGGAAGTACATGCGTCACGAGCAGGACCTTCACCGCGGCAGACGATAGAGGCGGCCGTGCGCGGATCGGCCCACGTCGCGCCGTAGCGCCGAGCGACCGCGCGGATCGTTCGTCAGCGACCCAGTGGCGCACGAGCCGCGCGCGGTCGTACGGGTCGGTTCGGCCTTCGTGTTCGCGACGTGCGGCGACGCGGCAGGCGCGACGACGTAGACCGGTGCGTCCGCGGCGATGCGGTAGCTCGTCTGCACGGCGGCGAACACGATCGCGCCCGTCGGGCACGACCGTCGCGCAGCCGCTGCGACGAGCCGCGGCGAGAGCGCGACCGGGTCGGCCGTGCACGCGCGGGCTCCAGTGCCAGGCGCCGTGGACGACGACCGGGAGCACGAACAGCGCGGCGGCGAGCCGCGGCCAGCCCGTGCCGCTCGCCGAGCTCGCGGCGCCGGAGACAGACCGACGGCGAGCCGCAGCGAGGCCGCCGACGAGCGCGATCCACGTCGCGAGCGCCGGGCCGCCGTGTCGCAGCCCGTAGCCGAAGTCGCCGGGCCAGAGGCGCTGCAGGACGATGCCGGCCGCAGCGCGAGCGGGCAGCACGAGCAGCGAGCGGCGCGAGCAGCGCCAGCCCGCCGGCGAAGCGCGAACAGCAACGGCGCGAACCCGGCGAGCCGCCGCGACTGCGAGAGCGAGACGGCGTCGGAGAAGTGGACGAACAGCCACGGCATCGAGCGTCAGCGCGAGGACCGCGAGCGTGCCGCCGAGCACGAACGTCGCCCAGCGGCGGCGCGGCGACGAGCGCGGCGAGCGGCACGCAGGACGAGCGCGGCGACGGCGATCGCGCCCGCTGCGGCCGAACACCTCCGGCGCCAGGCGGTAGTGATGCTCGTTGGTGACGACGAGCTGGTCGCCGTAGTGGCGCAGCGCGCGCAGGCGCTCGACCGGGCCGGGATCGTGCGAGAGCGTCTCGTCGACGATCGGCTTCAGCCAGAGGAGCACGAGCCCGGTCGGTACGAACGCAGCCGCGAGCAGCGGCCGCCGAGCGACGCCATTCGTCGACGCCGCAGCAGCGCGAACACGGTCGAGCGGCACGAGCAGGAACAGCGCGTAGGTCGGGTGGATGAGCGCGAGCGCGCCGAAGATCGCGACCGTGCGCCGAACGCCGGTTGAGGTGGAAGAAGAGCGCGATCGCCGCCGGCACGAGCAGCTGGCGCGCCGCGGTGCCGGGCAGCGAGAGCGTCGCCCACGAGCCGCCGTGGCCCGGGCGCGAAACAGAAGACGGCGACCTGTCAGCGGTCAGCAGCGAAGCGCCGGCCGCTCGCGAGCCGAAGACGGCGACGCCCGCCTCGTAGGCGACGACGCAGGCGAGCGGCGCGAGCAGCGACGGCTCGTGCTGGACGACGACGCCGGGATCGACGCCCGAGAACCATCGAGACCAGCGCCAGCAGCTCGTGCCAGAGCGGGAACGCGTAGCCCGGGATGGAGCCCGCCGTCCTTGAACTCGTCGACGGTCCGCAGGTGCAGGACGTCAGGTCGACGAGCTTGCGCACGCGCGCCACGTGGAACAGCCCGTCGCCGGTGACGGCCCCTTCGACGTGCCAGAGGAACACGCCGAGCACGATCCCGACCAGCAGACGCGTGCGAACCCCGTGCTCGTCGCGCGACCTCGTCTCGCGCCGGCGGGCAGCGACGCAGCGCGCCGACGAGCGATCACCGCCAGCACGGCGACGGCGAGATGAATCGAGCGATGGAGCGCGAACACGCCGCCCACGCGACGAACGACGGACGCGATCGTCCAGGCAGCACCGCCGAGATGCTGCGCTGGCCGAACGCCCGCGCGACCGCGAACCCCGGCAGCGAGCACGCAGGGCGTCGCCGAAGCCAGTCGCAGGTAGACGATCACGGCCTGGAGGCGATCAGTGTCCGTGCGCATCGCCGGAACGACGAGGAAGCGCACGCCCTCGCGATACTCGCCGCGCTCGCCGCAGGACGAGCGGCGCGCGAGGCCGCAGCGACGACGAGCAGCAGGCGCCGCGACCGCTCTGCTTCCTGCGCCCCGCGGTGCTTGTCGAAGAAGCGGAGCTGGCCGCGGAGGTTCTCGACGTACATGCCGGCCGCCGTGCGATGCGCCGCCGACGTGCACGACCTCCGCGCCCGGGTAGAACCACACCTGCCAGCCGGCGCGCCGGAAGCGGTCAGCCAGTCGGCCTCCTCGCTGAACAGGAAGAAGCTCTCGTCGAACAGCCCGACCGCGTCGGCCGCCTCGCGGCGCACGAGCAGGGCGGCGCCCGAGAGCCAGTCGACCTCGCGGGCGCTCGCATGGTCGAACCCGCCGGCGTAGAGCGGGTTGAGCAGCGTCGGAGCGCGGCGCGAGCTTGCGGATGAACAGGTACTCGGTCGCGAGCCGCCAGAGCGTGGGCACGCGGCGCACCGAGCGCTGCAGCGTGCCGTCGGTGTTGAGCGAGCTTCGGGCCGACGACGGCCGCTGCGGGGTGAGCGTCGGCGAACTCGATCAGCCGCTGCAGCCCGTCGCCGGACACCCACGCGTCGGAGTTGAGGAGGAGGAAGTAGCGCCCTCGGGCCGCGCGCATGCCGGCGTTGTTGCCGCGCGCCCATGCCGAGGTTCTCCTGTTCGAGCACGCGGACACTCGGGAAGCGGTCGCGCACGAACTCGAGTGTCCCGTCGGTCGAGCCGTGGTCGACGACGATCACGTCTCTGTCCGCGCACCGACTCGAGGCACTGCTCGAGCCACGGCAGCGCATTCCAGGTGACGACGACGACCGTGACGGTCAGACACTGCGCTCTGGCACCGGCGTGCGCCGGTCGAAGACGTTCTCCCAGAGGATGATCGCGAGACCGGGCAGCGGCGAGCAGGACCGTCATCAGGAAGAAGAGGAACCCGCACGCGAAGGCCGCGTCGGGCGAGACGCCCAGGTTGCCCAGGAAGCTGACGAAGAACGCCTCGCGCACGCCGAGGCCGTTGACGTGAACGGCACGAGCATGACGAGGAAGAGCAGCGGCCCCAAGCACGATGTACGGGAGCACCGAGAGGTGGATCCCGACCGGCGCGGCCGCGACGCGTAGATCGCGAGGATCCGCGACGAGCTGGAGCAGCACCGTCACGGCGACGACGACCAGCAGCGGCCGACGTGGTCGCGGTAGCCGTGGATCCCGTCGTAGACGGCGCGCGCCGGCCGCTCGAGCCGCAGCTTGCGCGCGAGCGGCACGACGAACGCGAGCCGGCGGCGCACCGTGCGCGAGAAGAAGACGACGCCCGCGACGACCATGCCGACGACGAAGAGCGACCTCGAGCCAGAGGTAGGCGCCGATCGGGTAGCGGCCGATCGCGAGCAGGAAGCCGACGCCTGCGAGCGCGAGCGTGACGGCGCCGCCGAGCGCGCGCTCGAGCAGCACCGAGCCCGTGACCGGCGTGATCTGGCCGGGGTGCCGGCGCGACGTCTCGAAGATGCGCGATGCGTCGCCGCCGACCGAGGTCGGCAGCACCTGGCCCCACGGCGTACGAGACGAAGTACGTGCGCGTGAGCCACGGCACCGACTCGCGCAAGTCGCGGGCGACGAGCAGCCGCTGCCAGCGCCACGCCATCGGCGGACACGGTGACGATCGTCAGGAACGCGGAGAACAGGACCCAGGGCACGCTCGCGTCGCGGAGGATCTCGACCGTCTTGCTGAGGTCGATCTTGGCGAGGATGTAGGCGACGGCGAGCGACGAGACGAGCAGCGTCGCCGCGATGCGACCACGAACGCTTCATCAGGAAGCCGCTCGTGGACGCGGTGCAGCGCGGCGACCGCGTCGCGGATGTCGTCGTCGGAGTGGGCCGGCGACAGCGGCAGCGACAGCACCTCGGCGCCGGCGCGCTCCGTGACCGGCAGCGCCGGCTGGTGGTCGGCGAGCCGGTCGCGGTACGCGCTCAGCCGGTGCACCGGCAGGAAGTGGATCGACGTCCCGATGTTCTCGTCGGTGAGCGCGCGCTGGAACTCGTCGCGGTCGCGCCGGGCGAAGGGTCACGCGCACGACGTAGAGGTGGTTGGCATGCACGTCGCGCGGATCGCGCGCGACCGGCTCGACGCCCGTCGAGGTCGGCGACCCCTCGTCGTAGATCGCGACCTGCCGGCTGCGGATCTCGCGCGTGTCTGTCGACCTTGTCGAGCTGCACGAGCGCGATCGAGGCGAGCACGTCGCAGAGGTTCGCCTTGTAGCCCGGCACCGCAATGTCGTAGAGCGAGCCGTGGCCGCGGCGCATCACGCGCAGGTCGTCGAGCGCCGCGGCGAGGTCGTCGCGGTTGGTGGCGATCAGGCCGCCCTCGCCCGCGGCGATGTTCTTCGTCGCGTAGAGCGAGAAGCAGGTGAGATCGGCGATCGCAGCCGACCTTGCGGCCGCGGTAGCGCGACTCGGCGGCGTGCGCCGCGTCCTCGACGACGCGGCAGGCCGAGCTCGAGCAGCGGGTCGAGATCCGCACGGCTGGCCGTAGAGATCGACGGGCACGATCGCCTTGCGTGCGCTCGGTCGACGAGCGTCGCGCACGCGCTCCGGGTCGATGTTCAGGTGTCCTCGCGGACATCGGCGAAGACCGGCGTCGCGCCGCAATGGACGATCACGTTCGCGGTCGCCGGCCAGGTGATCGAGCTCGTGATCACCTCGTCGCCCGGCCCGACCCCGAGCGCGAGGAGCGACAGGTGCAAGCGCGGCCGTGCCCGACGAGACGGCGAGCACGTGCCTCGCCTCGAGGTAGTCGCGCATGCGCGCCTCGAGCTCGGCCGTTCGCGGCCCGGTCGTCAACCAGCCCGAGCGGAGGGTCTCGGCGACGGCGTCGATCTCCTCCTCGCCGATCGCCGGCGGCTGGAACGAGAGGAAGGTCGAGCGTTTAGACGAGAGCTCCGGCATCCGCGGTCACGAAGCGTATTCGCTCCGCAGCGGCGTTCGCGTACGCGACGGCCTGTTCCCGCGATTCGCCGACGGCGAGGACGGCTCCGGCCCGGTCGGAGCCGCGGCGCAGCGGCGCGAACACGAACCCCGGCTCGCGGTAGATGCGCACACGCTCGACGCCCTCGAGCCCGGCGGGCACCTCGACCCGCTCGAGGACGCCGGGCGGGGCGACCAGGAAGCGGGTCAGCGCGCCGCCGACCCGAGGTTTGTGCCAAGCTTGGCACAAGGTCGGTGCCGAGCGCGGCGTCGATCGCGAGCCCGTTCAGGTCGACGCCGGTCGCGGCCTCGACCAGCTCCGCATCGTGGCCGCCGCCGAGCCGCGCCGCGACCTCGATCACCTCCGGGCCGTCGGGGCCGAGCCGAGCTGCGTGTACGACGGGCCGTTCTCGATCCCGAGCGCCGCCACGGCCCGTTCCGCCACGGCCAACGCCTGCCCCTGGTCGTGGCTCGACGGCCAGACATGCGCGAGCGCGACGCCGAAGGCGGGCGGTTCGGCGACGACGCGGTCGGTGACCAGCAGCGCCGTGAACACACCGTCCGCCGAGGAGCCGACGACGGTCACCTCCGGCCCGTCGACGAGCTCCTCGACGAGCGCGAGCGCCGTTGCGGGCGGCGGCCGCGCGCGGCGTCGACCGCGGCCGGCAGCTCGTCCGGCGGACTCGACGAGCGTCAACCCCTGCTGGCCCTGGCGGTCGGGCGCCTTCACGACGCACGGGCGCCGCTGACGTCGGGCAGCGCCGTCGCCGTCGCCGACCACCCACCAGCGCGGCTGCGGCACACCGGCTTCGTGGAGGCGCTCGCGCTGGCGCAGCTTGTTCGTGGCGAGCACGGCCGTCTCGGGGGAGATCGGATGCGGGAGGCCGGCGTGCGCGGCGATCCGCGCGGCGACGCCGACCGGCCAGTCGGTGCCGGGAGCGATGATCCCGTCGATCGTCATCGCGCCGATCAGGCGCTCGATCGCAGGCTCGTCCTCCGTCGAGAGGATGCAACGGCGGTCGGCGAGCGGAAACCCGGGCGCCGCGGGATCGCGGTCGACCACGGCGAGCCAGACACCGCGGGCACGCGCGGCCTCGAGCAGCCCGAGCTGAGCGGGACCCGCGCCTAGGACGAGAAGGCGCGGGTTTCCCGAGCGAGAATCGCTCTCCACCACGCCTCATTGTCGCGATACCACCCGACGGTCCGCTCGAGTCCGTCCTCGAACGACGTGCGGGCCGTCCAGCCGAGCAGGCGCTCGGCCTTCTCGGTCGAGCCGATATGGCGGTCGACCTGGCCCAGGCGCTCCGGCACATGGCAGACCAGGTCGGGCGACTTCCCGAGCACGTCGAGCACGAGCCGGGCGATCTCGGCGACCGAGATGTCGACGCCGGTCGCGACGTTCAGGACCTCGCCGGCGATCCGCTCGATCGGGGTCTCGATCACGGCCTCGATCGCCTCGGCGTCGTCCGTCACGTAGAGCCAGTCGCGCGACGCGTGTCCGTCGCCGTGCACAGTCAGGGGCTCGTCGGCGAGCGCTTGCGTGATGAAGCGCGGCACGACCTTCTCGGGATGCTGGCGCGGCCCGTAGTTGTTGAACGGCCGCACGATCACGATCGGCAGGTCATACGTCGTCCAGTACGAGTAGGCGAGGCGATCGGCGCCTGCCTTCGTCGCCGCGTAAGGCGAGCGCGGGTTGAGCGCGTGCTCTTCGTCCATCGGCGCTGCCTCGGCGGTGCCGTACACCTCTGACGACGAGATGAGGATGAACCGCTCGACAGGCGTCTCCCGAATCGCGTCGAGCAGGATCTGGGTGCCCTCGACGTTCGTCGTGACGAACTCCGACGCACCGTGCTCGATCGATTTCTCGACATGCGATTCCGCGGCGGCGTTGACGATCACGTCGACGCCTTCGGTGAGCTCGCGAACGAGCGATGCGTCGCGAATGTCGCCGTGCACGAAGGACAGACGCGGGTGGCTGATCAGATCGGCGAGGTTCTCGAGGTTGCCGGCGTACGTCAGCGCGTCGAGCGTCACCACCTCGTACGAGGTTGCCTCGAGGAGGTAGCGGATGAAGTTCGACGAGATGAACCCCGCCCCGCCCGTAACCAGCACTCGCTTCACAGTTCCTCCTCGATCGTGTACAGCGGCCTACCTTCGACATCTCGTTGGATCCGTCCGAGCGACTCGCCGATCAGCGCGAGCACGAATCCCTGGATGCCAAGGACGAGAACAATGCCTGCTCCGGCGAAGAGCGGCCCGGGGAAGTTGCTGTTCGCGATCCAGTAGGCGACGCCGTAGACGCCGAGCGCGCCGGCGGCAAGCGTGCAGACCAGCCCGAGCGTCACCCCGATCCACTGCACCGGCTGCGGCCAGAAACCCGCGACGACGTGCAACGCCAGGCGGACGAGCCGGATCGGCGAGTAGCGCGACCCGGAGCTCGAGGCGGCGTGCGCGACGTCGACCTCCTCGACGCTGACGCCCGAGGAGAGGACCAGCGCCTTCGTGAACTTCTGCCTGCCGATCGCGCCGAGCATCGGCTCGATCGCGGTACGCCGGTAACCGTTGAAGGCGCAGCCGAAGTCGGAGATCCCGACGCCGGTGAAGCGACGAAGCAGTCCGTTGATCAGCCGGCTCGGGACCGTCCGGCTCGCCGAATCGTGGCGGGCGACGCGGCGTCCGGAAGCGACGTCGACGCGGTCGAGTGCAGCGAGCAGCTTCGGGATGTCCTCGGGCTCGTTCTGCAGGTCGCCGTCCATCGTCACGATCCGGTCGCCCCGCGCGCGCGCCAGCCCGGCGTGCATGGCAGGGTGCTGACCGAAGTTGCGCTTGAACCGGACGACCCGCACGCGCGGGTCCCGTTCGTGCAGCGCGCGCAGCTTGACGTATGTCTCGTCGGTCGAGCCGTCGTCGACGAAGATCGCCTCCCAGTCGCGCTCGGCGAGCGTCGCGGCGAGCCGCGTGTAGAGCTCGTCGACCGCTCCGGCCTCGTTCAATACCGTGACAACAACCGAAACGTCCACTTACAGGACACTAACCCGCACCTCCTAGAGTCGGGTCCGTGCGGGTCGGCGACATCGTGCTCAAGCGGAGCATCTACGGCGGCAACGTCCGCTGGACGTTTCCGCATCGGATCGCAGGTGAGTGGGACGGACGGCTCGGCATCTACTGCGGCCCTGGCAACCGCGGCAAGGCGATGCGGCGCGGCCCGGAGGGCTACCTCAAGCGCTGGGTGACCGACGCGCCGCCATTCGACACGACGTGGACGGGCGGCAGCGTCCTTCGCTTCGAGCGCGTCGGCGCTGCGCACAGTGTCGAGATCTTCTGGGACGAGAACTGGGAGCTCCGCGGCTGGTACGTCAACCTGCAGGCGCCGCTGGTGCTGAACGGCCGCTGCCTCGATACGACCGACCTCGCGCTCGACGTGACGATCGACCCGGACGGCACCTGGGCCTGGAAGGACGAGGACGAACTGGCCGAGGCGATCTCGCTCGGTGTTCTCGACGAGGCAGCCGCGCGAGAGCTGCGCGCGGAGGGCGAGCGGGTGATCGCGGCCAAGCCGTGGCCGACCGGCTGGGAGCACTGGCGGCCCCCGGCGGACTGGGGGCCGTTGCCGCTACCGGTCGACTGGCACGTGATCTAGCGGCGAGGTCGGGGACGAGTGGCCGACGCCGCCGTGCAATCCTCGGCGCCGTGAGGACCGGTCCCGTGTCAGACACCCCGCCGTCGGGCGGTCACACCCGCCGCGCACCCACCCTGCTCGCGTTCGTGACGCTCGGGCTCTTCTGGGGCGCGTGGGCGGCGGTCTTGCCGAGCGTGCAGGAGGCGACCGGGGCGTCCAAGGGTGCGCTCGGACTGGCCCTGCTCTTCGTCACCGCGGGTGCGATCCCCTCGATGCTCTTCATCGGCGGCCCGCTGGTCGAACGCTACGGCGCCCCGGCCGTGGCGGTGATGTGCGCCGCGTTCGCGGTCGCATCCACGCTCCCGGGGTTCGCCGGCTCGCTGCCACTGCTGATCCTGGCGCTGGCGGCGACCGGCGCCGCGTCCGGCGCACTCGACGTCGGCATCAACGCGAACGCGGCGCAGATCGAGGCGACCACCGGCAAGCGCGTGATGCCGCTCGCGCACGGCCTCTATTCGGTCGGGATCCTGATCGGTGCCGTCGGCGCCGGTCTCGCCCGCAGCCAGGGCGTCGGCCGCGAATGGATCCTCGTCGGCGCGAGCCTGACGAGTGTCGTCGCCGCATTGCTGCTCGCCTCCGACCACAGCCTGGCGAACGCCCCGCCGCTGCATCGGCCCGGCCGGCGCGGCCTCCGCTTCGAGCGGGTGCTCGTCCTGATCGGGCTCGTCGGCGCCGCGGCCTTCATCGTCGAGGGCGGGATCGAGAGCTGGAGCGCGATCTTCCTCGAGCACCAGCTGCATGCCGAGCCGGCAGTCAGCGGGCTCGGCCCGGGCGTCTTCGCCGCCTCGATGGCCCTCGGCCGCTTCTACGGGCAGGCGACGCGACTCGGAGATCGCACGCTGCTCGCGGGTGGCGCGGGCCTGGCGGCCGTCGGCTGCGTCGTCGCAGCGGCGGCGCCCTCCGCAGCCGTCGCGCTGATCGGGTTCGCGCTCGCCGGAGCGGGGATCTCCCTGAATGCTCCGGTCGTGTTCGGCGCCGGCGGGCGCCGCGGCGCCAACGCGGTCGCGACCGTCACGACCATCGGCTACGTCGGGCTGCTGATCGGGCCGCCGCTCGTCGGCGGCATCGCCCAAGCCGCCTCCCTCCGCGGATCGCTCGTCGTGCTCGCCGTGGTCGCGGCCGCCGTTGCGGCGGCCGCGACCCGGGTCCGGCTCTGACTAGGAGGTGACGGCCTCCAGCCCTTCGGCACGCCGCCGTGGACTGATCGCGAACGCGGCAATCGAACCGAGGGCGACGACGGCAGCGCCGACATAGACGGCGGCGTTCATCCCGTCGACGAACGTGGTGCCGCTCGTGTAACCGCCGTAGTGCGCGAAGATCGATGCGAGCACCGCGACGCCGAAGACGCCTCCGAGCTCGCGAATCGCGTTGTTCGCTCCCGACGCCTGGCCTTCCTCGACCCGTCGGACGGACGAGAGGACGACGTTCGCGACCGGTGCGAAGAACATCGCCATGCCGGCACCCGAGAGGATGAACGGCAGCACGAGCGATGAGTAGGGCGTCGTCGGAGTGGACACCGACGCGATCCACGCGAGGCCGACCGCCTGGAGCGCCAGGCCGACGCCCATCAGGCGGTGGCCGCCGACGCGGTCGGACAGCGCGCCGGCGATCGGCGAGATGAAGATCGGCATCGCCGTCCACGGCAGGATCCGCAGGCCGGCTTGGAAGGGCGAGTAGCCCTGGATCGTCTGGAAGAACTGCGCCAGCAGGAAGATCGAGCCGAACATGCCGAAGAACATGAAGAGGCTCGAGACGTTCGCCAGCGCGAACGTCCGGTTGCGGAAGAACCGCATCGGCAGCATCGGGTGCGCGGTGCGAAGCTCCCACCAGACGAAGAGCGCGAGCAGGATGGCGCCCCCGACGAGCGCGCCGACGATCTCGGGCGAGCTCCAGCCGACCGAGTTGCCGCGGACGAGGCCCCAGACGATGCCGAAGAGCCCGGCGCTCGCGAGCGCGAGGCCGGGCAGATCGAGGCGACCGCCCGGTCCATGCGACTCGCGCAGGCGCGAGCAGCGCGAGCGGCGCGAGCACCAGGCCGATCGGCACGTTCAGCCAGAAGATCCAGTGCCACGAGATCCCGGACACGACAGCGCCGCCGATCAGCGGTCCGATCGCGACGGCGAGGCCGCTGATCCCGCCCCACGCGCCCAGCGCGAGTCCGCGCCGCTCTTCCGGCACGGCGGCGGAGAGGATCGTCAGCGTCAGCGGCATCACGATCGCGCCGCCGACGCCCTGGATCGCACGCGCAGCGTCGAGCGCCCCGATCGACGGCGCGAGTGCGGCAGCCGCCGAGGCGAGGGTGAAGATCGAGATGCCGATCGTGAACATGCGCCGCCGCCCGAACCGGTCGCCGAGCGCGGCGCCGGTGAGCAGGAGCACGGCGAAGGTCAACGTGTAGGCGTTGACCGTCCACTCGAGGCCGCTCAGGCCGGAGTGCAGGTCGACCCGGATCACCGGCAGCGCCGTCGTCACGACCAGGTTGTCGAGCGTGACCATGAAGAGCGCGATCGAGGTGATCGCGAACGTCCAGCCGATTGAAGCTTTGTGACTCATCACTTACCCCCAGATCGAAAAACTACCGGTCTCAGTCCTCCCCGCCGGCCAGCAGGCGCTTCGCCCACGGCTCGGTCGGGTCGTTCAGCTGCATCGAGGCGAGCACGTTCATCAGCATCCCCTTCGCGAAGAACCGCTGGATCGTCAGCCCGTCGGCCCCGGAGACGTGCTCGACGTACGTGACGAGGTCGCCGAAGCCGAGCTGGACGACGCTGCGGATCTCCGGGTCGTCGCAGGCCGCGTACGCCTGCATCTGCGAGCGCAGGTAGACCCTGTCACCGCGCAGCAGCTCGTCGTAAGCGGCACCGATCGCCTGCAGGGCCTCCTCGCCCCGCTTGCCCTCGGCCGCCTGCTGGAAGATCCCGAGCGTCTGGCGGAAGCAGCGCGCGACGACGGCCGAGAAGAGCTCCTTCTTCGTGCCGAAGAGCCTGAAGACGTACGGCTGCGAGATGCCGGCCCGGCGGGCGATCTCGTCGGTCGAGGCGGCCTGCAGCCCCTGCTCGGCGAAGACGACGAGCGCGGCGTCGAGGATCTCCTCCCGCCGTACCTCCTTCGTCTTCCGACCGCTCGCCACCATGATGGTGGTTAGATTAGTGATTACTTACTAGCTTGTCAAGAGCCTCCGCGACCCGGTCGAGGTCGGCCTCGGTCAGCCTGGTGTGGAACGGCAGTGCGAGCGCGCGCTCGAAGACCCTCGCCGCGCCGGGAAATGCGCCTTGCTCGCGGTACGCGCCCAGCAGGTGCAGCGCGTAGGTCCCGATCTGCGCCTCGATCCCCTGTGCGCGCAGCTCGTGCAACACGCGATCCCGCTCGTCGACCTGGATCACGTAGGCCTGCCAGCCGTGCACGTCGCCGGCGGCGGCAGTCGGCAGCGAGACGGGCAGGTCGCGCAGCCGCTCGGTGTATCCGTCTGCGATCCGCGTACGGGCGGCGAGCAGCTCGTCGAGACGCCTGATCTGGGGCAGCCCGACGGCGCAGAGAATGTCCGAGAGGCGGTAGTTGAGACCCGGCGCCGGCAGGTCTGGCGGCACGAGCGACCGCCAGCCGTGGTTGCGGCCCGCGGCGACCTCCTTCGCGACCGAACCGTCGTTCGTGGTCACGGCGCCGCCTTCGCCGGTCGTGACGATCTTGCGCGGGTGGAAGCTGAGGCAGCCGAGCAGGCCGAGCCCACCGCAGGCCCGTCCGCGGTAGCGCGCGCCGAGCGCGCCGGCGGCGTCCTCGAGCACGGGCACAGAGTCGGGCAGCTCGGCGATCGGCGCGGGACGACCGAACAGATGTACCGCGAGCACGGCCTTGGTGCGGCGGCCGACCTCGATCTGCGCGGGGTCGATGTTCATCGTCTCCGGATCGACATCGACGAGCACCGGCCGCAGCCCGGCCAGCGCGACCACGTTCGCCGTCGCCGGGAAGGTGTATGCCGGAACGATCACCTCGTCACCCGGTTGCAGACCGAGCGCGAGCACCGCGAGGTGGAGCGCGGCGGTTCCCGACGAGACAGCGAGGGCGTGCTCGACCTCGCACGCGCGAGCGAGCTCCGCTTCGAACTCGCCGACCTTCGGCCCCATCGTGAGCATGCCGCTCTCCAGCACGCCCGCCACCTCGTCCAGCTCGGCTGACCCGACGTCGGGCCAGCCTAGGCGGATGCGAGCGTCTGCTCTCTGTACCACGCGATCGTTTTCTGCAAGCCGTCGTCGAGCTCGACGACCGGCTCCCAGCCGAGCTCGGCCCGCGCCTTCCCGACATTCGGGATGCGCAGCTCGACGTCGGCGTAGTGGAGGGGCTGGAAGACGATCTCGCCAGGAGCGCCGCTCAGGCGCTTGATCCGCTGCGCGAGGTCGAAGATCGTCACCGCCGAGCGCGGGTTGCCGATGTTGAACGCTTGCCCGACGGCGTTCTGGTGCTCGAGACAGAGCAGGACGCCTTCGACCATGTCGGTCACGTAGGTCCACGCCCGGATCTGCGAACCGTCCCCGTGGATCGTCAGATCGCGCTCGGCGAGCGCGGCCTCGATGAACGCCCGGATCGCCCCGCCGCCGATCTGCCCCGGCCCGTAGACGTTGAACGGATGGACCGTCACGGTCGGCAGGCCGAGCTCGTCGTGGTAGGCGTGCGCCATGTGCTCGCCGGCGAGCTTGGAGACGGCGTAGGTCCAGCGCGCCTCGCCGACGGAGCCGATCGTCGACACCTGCCCCTCTTCGACCCGGAACGCGTGCGTCCCGAACACCTCACTCGTCGAGAAGTCGACAAACCGCTCGAGCGTCGGGAGCGTCGCGAGCGCAGCCTCGAGCGCGTGATACGTGCCGATCACGTTCACCCGCATCGTGCGGACCGGGCTCGCCAGTACGGTGTCGACACCAGCGATCGCCGCACAGTGGACGAAGTGTGTTGCGCCGGCTGCGGCACTCGTGAGTGCCTCTGCGTCGAGGACGTCGCCCTGGATCAGCTCGAAGTTCGGATGGTCGGCGAGCTCGAGCCCGGACAGCGCGTCGCGATGGAGGTTGTCGAATGCAATCACGGAATTGCGGTCGACCAGCTCGCGCGCCAGGGTCGTGCCGATGAAGCCGGCGCCGCCGGTGATGAAGATCCGCTTGCCCTCGAGCGCCACGCGGCAACTGTAACTACGCGGTCGTGACGGTCGCGGGCGCGGCTTGCCCCTCGCCGCGCAGAACTGCGCCTATGAAGAGCAGGGCGCCGGCCGTCAGAGCGCCGGCGATCCCGATCCAGACGCCCGCGTTTCCCCAACGCTCGAAGACCGGTCCGACGGCCAGCCGTCCGAGCGGACTGCCGATCCCGCTGGCCGTCAACACCACCAGCAGCACCTTCGCGCGGACCGCCGCAGGTGGTCGAGTCGAGAGAAGACCCATGATCGGCGCGTTCACCATCGGGATGAACAGGCCGCTCGTCACGACGGCCGCGCAGGCGACCGGCCACGAGACCGGTGCGGCGATCACCCACATCGGCAGGATCGCGAGCAGGATCGCGAAGCTTGCGAGCCGTAGCGGCGGAAACCGGTCGAGCAGCTTGATGGTCAGCCCGAAGCCGATCACGGCGCCCACCCCGAACCCGGTGAAGAGCCACCCCGCGATGTGCGGGTCCTTGCCGTAGCGCGTATAGGCGAGCAGTGGAACAGCGACAGCCAGGGCACCCGCAGCGCCGTCGAGCACGACCACCGTCAAGGTCATCGGGCCGAGCAGGCGGTCGCGGGTCAGGTAGCGGATGCCGGCGAGCAGGCCGCGAGAGCCATCGTCCTCCGGCACACGCTTCCCGCCGCGAACGAACAGCAGCACGCAGGCGAACGCAAAGAGATAGGTCGCGCCGTCGACCAGCAGCACGGCGGGCGCGCCGATTACGGCCACCAGCGCGCCGGCGAGGGCCGGACCGATCACCAGCGGCAGCTGGGACGCGCCTCCGAGCAGGCCCGAGGCCTTGGAGACCGTGCGTTCGTCGTCGCCGAAGAGCTCGGGGACGATCGAGCGCTGTGAGGCGATGTACGGCGCCGTGAACACGCCGAGCACGAACACGAGCGCCAGCAGGAGCGGGAACGTCAGGTGCCCACTCCAGTGCAGCAGCGGCACCACGGCGATCAGCGGCGCGCGGACCGCGTCCGCGACGAGCATCGTCGAACGCGCGCCGATGCGCGAGATCAGCGCCCCACTGGGGATTCCGAAGAGGGCCATCGGGAGTATCTCGACCGCGAGGACGACGCTCGTCCGCGCAGCCGACCCGCTGCTGACGAGCACGAACCACGGCAGGGCGACGAAGGTCATCGCGGTCCCGGCGCTCGAGACGGCCTCGGCCAGGAGCAGGGCGACAAGGGTGCGGGAGTGAAGCACGGCCAGAAACATAGTACGACCGTACGGTTTTGTAAAGTTGACGCGATGCCGAAGGTCTCTGACGCCCACCGGGCAGCACGGCGCCTGCAGATCCTCGACGGCGCCAGGCGCGCGTTTGCGCAATTCGGCTACGAAGGGGCGACTGTCGCCCGGCTCGAGGTCGAGACCGGGCTGTCGCGCGGCGCGATCTTCAACTACTTCCCGGACAAGTGGTCGATCTTCTACGCCCTGGCGGTGGACGACTACGACCGGTTCGGCCGGCTCTGGCTCGAGGAGGGCTACGGCAGCGTCGTGCGGCGGCTGGCCTCGGAGAGCCCGGACTGGCTCGCCGTGTACCTCGAACTGATCAGGAAGCTCCGGACGCGCCCCGACCTGCACGAGCAATGGTCGAAACGGAGCCCGGAGGTGAACGTCGCGATGAAGGAGCGCATCGAGGAACTGCAGCGGGGAGGCGAGCTCCGGCAGGACCTCTCGGCGGAGGAGCTCGGACGGTTCATGGGCCTCCTGCTCGACGGGATCGCCGTCCAGGTGAGCGCGGGCTACCCCGTCGAGGTCGAGCCGCTGCTGACGCTCGTCAGCGCGGCGATCGCTCCTCAGTAGAGTCGCGGCCGTGCAGACCGTTCTGTTCATCGGCGCGGGGCGCCACCAGCGTCGGGCGATCCTCCGGGCGAAGGAGCTCGGCCTGCGCGTCGTGGCCGTCGACCGCAACCCGGAAGCGCCGGGCCTGGCCGAGGCCGACTTCGCGAAGGTGGTCGACTTCGCCGACGTCGACGCCGTGCTGAAGGCAACGCGCCGCATCTCACTCGACGGCGTGCTCACCGTGAGCGCGGATCGCGCGGTCCCGGTCGTCGCAGCGGTCGCAGAGGCGCGCGGTCTGCCGGGGATCGGCGCCGAGACCGCGCACCTGATGACGCACAAGGTCGCGATGCGGCGGCGTCTCGCAGATGCCGGCGTGCCACAGCCGAGATTCGCGGCGGTGCGGTCGATCTCGGAGCGACGCCGCGCCGCCGACGAGGTCGGGTTCCCGGCCGTGCTGAAACCGGCGGACTCAGGTGGCCAGCGCGGCGTCTTCCGCGTCGAGTCGCTCGACGAGATCGACGCCCACCTGCACGAGGCGCTCGGCGCCTCGCCGACCGGCGAAGCGATCCTGGAGGAGTTCGTCGACGGGATCGAGCTGAACGGGATCGTGCTCGCACGTGCGGGCGAAGCCATCCCACTGACGCTCTCCGATCGGATGCGGCCGCCCGGCGTCGGATTCGGCGTCGGCTGGATCCACGTCTACCCGCCCACGGTCGAGACCGACCAGCTCGCCGAGTCCGAGCGCATCGCGGTGCATACGGTCCACGCCCTCGGCCTCGGCACCGGGATCGCCTTCCCGCAGCTGATCGCAGCGGAGGACGGCCGCGTGGTGGTCGTCGAGTGCGCCGCCCGCATCCCGGGCGGGCAGATGGCCGACCTCGTCCGCGTTGCGACCGGCGTCGACCTGGTCGAGGTGCAACTGCGGATGGCTCTCGGTGAGGAGCTGTCTGACGAGCTCGTCCGCCCCGGTTCAGCCAGCCGCTCGCGATCCGCTTTCTGACTGCCGAGCCCGGGCCGCTCCCGACCGGCCGGGTGACACGGATCGGCCCACTCGACAAGGTGCTCGCGTTCCCCGGCGTCGTGCAAGCGGACGTCTACCTCCAGGTCGGCGAGACGATCCGTCCCGTCAGGCTCGACGGCGACCGGCGCGGCTACGTGATCGCAACCGGCAGCACGAATCTCGAAGCGCTCGAACGCGCCGAAGCGGCCGCCAGCCTGCTCGACGTCGAGGTGGCGTGAGCGATCCCCGGACAGCACTCGTCGGCGCGGGCTACGACCGGATGGCCGACACGTGGGAGGCTTGGTCGGCGAGGGTCAAGAGCGATCCGCGCCGAGAGTGGCTCGCCGAGCTGGTCGCGCTCCTGCCGGCAGGCGGTCAGGTGCTCGAGCTCGGCTGCGGCAACGGGACCGACGAGACGAAGGAGCTTGCCGCGAGCTTCCGACTCACCGGCGTCGACCTCTCGTCCGAGCAGTTGCGTCGCGCCCGACAACGAGTTCCGGGCGCCGACTTCGTGCAAGCCGACATCGCGACGGTCGAATTCGACCCCGCGTCGTTCGACGGCGTCTGCTCCTTTTACGTCCTCAACCACCTTCCGCGCGAACTGCTCGCAGCCCTGTTCACGCGCTTGTACACCTGGCTCAGACCTGGAGGCGTGTTCCTCGCCTCGCTCGGCATCGGCGACCAGCGAGGGTGGCACGGTGAGTGGCTGGGCGTGCCGATGTTCTTCTCCAGCTTTCCGGCGGAGACGAACACGCGGCTGATCGTCGCCGCCGGCTTCGAACTGCTTCGCGATGAGGTCGTGTCGATCGACGAGCCCGAGGGCAGCGTGGAGTTCCAGTGGATCCTGGCGACGCGATGAGCTGCGACTTCTCGCTCGACCACTACCGCGAGCTGGTCGTTGCGGCGAAGACCGGTGGCTACCGCTTCGCCGGGTTCGACCGACCGCCCGAGCCGGGGGTCGTGATCCTGCGCCACGACGTCGATCTCTCGCTCGACGGCGCTCTCGCGATCGCCGAGCTCGAGGCGGACGAAGGCGCGTGGTCGACGTGGTTCCTGATGACGCGGTCGGTGTTCTACAACCTCGCGTCGAGCGAAGGAGAGCGCGCGATCGCCCGGCTGCGCGAGCTCGGTCACCGCGTCGCGCACCACGCCGTCTACCCCCACGTCGACCTCGACGCAGCGGTTCGACCCGGTCGTCGCCTGGCACAACCCCGACCCCGACTACATGCGTGCGCCGATCGAAGGAGCGGTCAACGTGATGGAGTCGCCATTCTTCGATCCGGACCACTACCGCTCGGACTCGAACCAGCAGTGGCGCCACGGCTGCCCGCACGGCGAGCTTTCGCGCGGCGCGTTCGAGTGGCTGCAGCTCCTCACGCACCCGGAGATCTGGGCGTTCGACGGAGCGACCATGCGCGAGACGATGGAGTCGATGCTCGAAGCCGACCGCGCCGCGCGGCTCGAGCATCTGCGCGCCGATCGTATCGACCTCTCGTGAACGCGGAAATCCCCGCTAGGTTCCTCGCGTGAAAGCGCTCACGATCATGGTCACCGCGTCCGGCGCGCCCGGAACGGCGGCACTGCTGCACGCGCTGCGCCGGAACGGCGAACGCGAGATCAGACTCGTCGGCACCGACATGAGCGAACGGTCGGTCGGGCGCCATCTGTGCGACTCGTTCCACATCGTCCCGGCCGGCTCGCACGCCACGTTCCCCGACGCGGTGCTGCAGATCGCCCAGCAGGAGAACGTGGACGCGATCCTGCCGCAGTCCTCGTTCGACCTCGAAGGCCTGGCCGACCACGTCGACCGCTTCCCGATGCCGGTGCTCGTCTCCGGGCCGGACGCGATCCGACGCTCGAACGACAAGGCCGAGACCTACGCGCTGCTGCACAGGCTGGGGGTGCGGGCGCCCGAGTTCCGCCGCGTCAACGGCGCCCGCGAGGTGGACGCTGCGGCACGCGAGCTCGGCTACCCGGACCGGCCCGTGTGCTTCAAGCCGGTCTTCTCGTCCGGCTCGCGCGGCTTTCGCATCCTCGACCCGACGGTCGACCGCGCGCACCAGCTGCTCAATGAACGACCGGGCTCAGTCTCGATGCGCCTCGAGGAGGCGGTCGAGTTGCTGCCGGACGAAGGTGGGCCGGATCTGCTGGTGATGGAGCTCGCGACGGGCGGCGAGACGACGATCGACGGGATCGCCAACGGGGCAGAGATCGTTCTCGGCCACCCGAAGACGCGCGAGGCGATGCGAGCCGGGCTCGCGATGTTCTTCGTCACGCTCGACGACCCGCAGCTGCTGCGGATCGGCAACCTGATCGTCGAGGAGCTGGGGATCGAGCACTTCTTCAACATCCAGCTCGTCGGCGACCACGTGATCGAGATCAACCCGCGCATCTCGACGATCGTCTACCAGGAGGACCTGAACCTCCCCTACCTCGGCATCAAGCGAGCGGTCGGCGAGATCAGCGACGACGAGCTGCGCACCTACGCCGCCCGCATCCGTCCGGGCCGAACCGCCCTGCGCTTTTTCGACCAGCTCGAATTCGACACGTGAGACCGCCTGGACACGCCTGCGCGAGCGGTGTCCCGTCGCCAAACCAGCGTGACAAGAGTGTGAAATTTCATCCACAGGGCCTTGCTGCCAGCGGATTTGACGCCGCGCGCCCGGACGGTCGTCGCCAAACCACGGGTTCAGAACTGTGACAAACGCTCCACAGGCACTGCGCGTGACGCACGCGCCGGTCAACATCGCGGGGATCCCGTGGGAGAACGTGCAGGCGCTGCGGCGGAAAGGGGTCGACGCGCGGCTCGTCGTCTTCGAGCGCGGCCGGCTGCACCCCGAGGCGGACTGGTCGCTCGACCGCCACGGCGGGCTGCCGCGACGACTGGCGCAGCAGTTCGCGGCGTTCGCGCGGCTCGCTCCCACGACGGACGTCTTCCACTTCTACTTCGGGCTGACACTGATCCCCAAGTCGGTCCAATTCCCGCTCCTCCGCCTGCTTCGGAAGAAGAGCGTCTTCCACTACCTCGGCTCGGACATCCGCGGCAAAACGCCAGCCGAGCTCGCCTACGGGAAGCGGGCGGGCGCGGAGATCGTCGGCTCGTACGACGCGATCCGCTGGGTGCCCGAGGCACACGTGATCCCGCCCGGTCTCGACCTGCGTCCGTTCACACCGGTGCCGCCCTCGGACGCAGCCCGGCCGCTCGTCGTCCACGCACCGTCGAACCGCGAGAAGAAGGGAACGCGCCATGTGATCGAGGCGTGCGAGCAGCTGCCCGTCGAGCTCGACATCGTCGAGGGCGTCCCGCACGACGTGGCGCGTGAGCGCTACGCGCGCGCCGACATCGTCGTCGATCAGCTGAACGCCGGCTGGCACGGCGTCTTCGCACTCGAGTCGATGGCGCTCGGCAAGCCGGTCGTCGCCCACCTGAAGCCCGACGTCGTCGAGCGGAGCGCCGCCGGCTACGGCGTGCGCGTGCCGATCGTCCCCACAACCGCCGAGACGCTCGTCGAGTCGCTACGTCCACTCGTCGAGCAACCCGCCCTGCGCCGCGAGATCGGGGCACAGAGCCGTGCGTACGTCGAGCAGGTCCACGACATCGACCGCGTCGCCGACCGCCTGATCGACCTCTACGGTTCCCTCTAGTTGAGCCTCGCGTTCCAGATCCGGCGGCTCGCACGCCATTCGGCGATCTACGGCCTCGGCGGCATCCTCTCCCGCCTGCTGGCCGTCCTCCTGCTCCCCCTCTACACGGCCTACCTGGGCACGGAGGGCTTCGGGAAGATCGAGATCGTCACCGCGTTGTCAACGGTGCTCGTGATCGTGCTCTCGGCCGGAATCTCGAGCGCCTTCTTCCGCTTCTACTTCGACTCCAAGGATCCGGAGCGGCGCATCCTGATCGTCCGGACGACGTTCTGGTTCACGATGGGGATGGCGACAGTCGGGCTGGTACTCGGCTGCGTCTTCGCAACGCAGCTCGCGCATCTGCTCAGGTTGGGCGACGACCCGTGGCTCGTGCGCGCGGGCGCGGTCGGGCTCTGGGCGCAGATGAACTACTCGCAGCTGACGAACCTGTTCCGCGTCGAGGAGCGCTCGGTGCAGTTCGTGATCGCGAGCATGGCGAACATCCTGATCACGGTCGGGATGACCGTCCTGCTCGTCGTCGGACTGCACAAGGGAGCGACCGGTGCGGTCGTCGGCAACTTCCTGGGCACGCTCAGCGTCTACCTCGTGCTGCTCGCTTACCGGCGCTACCAGCTCGGGCTGCAGTTCGATCGCAAGCTGCTACGCGAGATGAACCGGTTCGGACTCCCGCTGGTGCCGTCCGCACTCGCACTCTGGGCGATCAACTTCATCGACCGCCTGTTCGTCAACGCGTACAAGGGTCTCTCCGAGGCGGGCGTCTATTCGCTCGCCGTTCGGGCATCGAGCGTGGTCGTGTTCCTGACGATCGCGTTCCGCCTCGCCTGGCCGGCGTTCGCGTATTCGATCGACGACGACGCGACGGCGAAGCGGACGTATTCGTTCGTGCTCACCTACCTGCTCTTCATCTGCTGCTGGATCTCGCTCGCACTCGGAGTCTTCGCCCCGTGGATCGTCAAGATCCTCGCGCCGTCGGATCCGCAGTTCTACCGCGCCGACCAGGCGATCGGCCTGCTCTCGTTCGCGATGACGGCGTACGCCGGCTACACCGTGCTCGCGATCGGGATCGGACGCGCACGGCGCACGCAGTTCAACTGGATCGTCACCGGAGCCGCCGCCGCACTGAACATCGCGCTCAACTTCGCCCTCATTCCCCGCTACGGGATGATGGGCGCCGCAGTCTCGACCGCCGCCGCGTACGTCGCCCTCTTCATCGGGATGGCGCTCAACTCACAGCGGGTCTACCCCGTGGCCTACCAGTGGCGACGCGTGTTGACGCTGAGCAGCGTGGCGATCGCGCTGACTGCGATCGGCTACGAGTTGCGCTCGTTCCCGCTGGCGATCGTCATCTGCCTCGTCTACCCGTTGCTACTGCTGCCGCTCGGCTTCTACCTGCCCGCCGAGCGGGCGAGGCTGCGCCGGCTCGTGCCGCTACGGGCCAGAGCGACCTAGGGACGGCCGCGACGGACGGCCAGCCCGACTGCGCCGCTCGCGACCAGCACCAGTGCGACTCCGCCGAGCACGAGTAGCGGCACCGGCACACCACCACCGCTCGCCGCTGTCGCGGTGAGCGGAGACGCGGCATTCGTGGTCGTGTCGGGTTGGCTCGAATCGGGCTGCTCGTCCTTGAGATGTCGCTGGTCGACGAGCACCGGCCCGGGATCGGTCGCAGTCGTCGGCGGGAACTTGTGCCCGATCTGGGCTGCGACCTTCTTGCCGTGCAGGCGCGCGATCGCTCCTTGCATCGCGGCACGGATGTCGTCCTCGAGGCTCGTGTAGATCTGCTCGGTCGTCGGGACGTGTCGCAGCGCGTCGCGGTAGCACGCGATTGGGTACTTCGACGAGATCTGCCCGTCGTGCTCCCAGTCGTTGAAGACCTGGTTCCGGCACGGCACCTTCGCAGCGGCCGTCGCGGGCAACGACGCGCAGACGGCCAGCGCGAGCACGAGTGGAAGCCACTTCATCGTCACCATGTTCCCCAACACCCGCGTGGATCCACCTGCGAAGCGGTAAGGCTTCCGTAAAGCCTCAACCGGTCCAGAAGCAGGCGTCATGGCAGGAATCCGCCACCTGCATTCGCGCGAGCAGAGCACCGCGGTCGTCGAGAACGGTCAGCGTGCCGCGGTCGAGCGACGGCGTGATCACCCTGCCCGGCCCGTGCTGGACGTTGTACGAGCCGACCGGGATCGGCGTCGAGCGAAGCACGCGCCCGGAGAGCGACTGCACGCGCAGGACTCCTGCCTCACCGCTCGTCACGTACGCGCGGTCAGGGCCGAACGTGACGTGCTGCGGACCCGGGTCGGCGTCGTGCAGCGTCCCCGCGATCGCCAGCTCCCGGGACGCGCCGGCCGTCACCCACAGCCGCCCGTCGGGGGCGAGCCCGACGTCGTGAGCGCCGAAGCCGGGCGTCAGCGTCGCCACGTGTCGCAATGGGTTGGTCGCCACGACGGCGACGTGCGGCGCAGCCGAGCCGAGCCCGACCCAGAGCCGGCTCCCGGTCGGGTCGATCGTGATGTGGCGAGCCCAGCCCGGCAGAGCGACGCGTCCGATCTCGAGCCCGCGAACGAGGTCGATCGCCACGACGCCGCTCCGCCCCGAGTCGGTGACGAATGCGTGCCGACCGTCGGGGTGAGCCGCGGTGTACCTCGGCTCGCGGAAGCCCCGCAGCACCTGCCGCACCCGCCTGCCCTCGACGATCGACACGGCACCGAGCGCCGTGTGGCACACGACCGCGTATCGGCCGACGCGCTCGATCGCCCGTGGGTCGGGCAGGGTCGGAACGTGCCCGAGGACGGTGAAGGCACCGAGGTCGACGAGCGCGAGTCTCGCCTCGGAGTCGCAGGTGACGAGCGCTGCAGGCCGGCGTGCCACGAGCGCCTGGCGCCAGGTCAGCGGCAGGCCGGCTGCCAGCGCGACGAACTCGCGACGGTCCACGTCACGACTACGCGCACGCAGCCGGCCGAGGTCCCGCCGTTAGGTTTGCGCCATGAGCCATCCCGAGCTGGCGGCAGAGCAGGAGTACGTCGACCACGCGTACGAGCAACTCGAGCGGATGCGCGCGGTCGTCGCAGGCGCCGGTGACCGCGTCGACGGCGAAGTCGCGCAGGCGGCGATGGACGCGTGGGCCGCCAAGCGGCTGCGGACGTTCGAGGACGCCGAGCAGGGGCTCTGCTTCGGCCGCCTCGACTTCGAGGAGGGCCTCCGTCGGCTCTACATCGGCCGGCGGTGGATTCACGACGAGGAGCGCCGCCAGCTCGTGGTCAACTGGCAGGCGCCTGCCGCGCGGCCGTTCTACACCGCGACCCCGATCGACCCTCACGGCGTCACCTTGCGCCGTCGCTTCCGGACCGACGGGCGCCGCCTCGTCGACATCTCGGACGAGGCGCTCGACGGCTCGATCCTCGACGGCGCCGCCGTCGGCGACTTTCTGCTCGAGGAGCTCGAGCGCGGCCGCGAGCGCCACATGCGCGACATCGTCGCGACGATCCAGGCCGACCAGTACCGCCTGATCACCGCCGAGCCGGCGCCCCCGCTGATCATCCAGGGCGGCCCCGGCACGGGCAAGACGGCCGTCGGCCTGCACCGCGCGTCGTACCTGCTCTACAGCCATCGCGACACCCTCGCGCGGCGGGGCGTGCTGGTCGTCGGGCCGAACCGCACCTTCATGGAGTACGTCTCGCACGTGCTGCCGGCACTCGGCGAAAGCGCAGTCGAGCAACGTGCGGTCGGAGAGCTCGTCGACGGGATCGAGTCGACGACGCGCGACCCGCAGGCCGTCGCGGAGCTGAAAGCGGATCTGCGGCTGGTGGACGTCATCCGCCGCTCGGCCGAGCTCCAGCTCCGCTCGGAGCCGGTCGAGCTCGTCGCCCGGCTCGAGGGCTCGTTCATCTCCGTGCGCGAGCGACGAGGTCCGCGAGCACCTGGCGGAAGCCCGTGACGAGCTCGGGCTGACCACCGCGGCGCGCGAACGCTTTCGGATGAACCTGCTGCGCAGCTTCTACGAGGCGTACGGCGAGACGCTGGGTGCCGGGGGAATCCGCAACTTCGACGAGGTCGAGCAAGCCCTTCGGTCGCGCGGCTACCTCGACCGGGTCCTGAAGGCGGCCTGGCCGGCGCTGCCGCCGGACCGGCTGGTCAAGCGCCTGCTGACGTCGAAAGCCGTGCTCGCCCAGGCCGCCGACGGCATTCTCGATCCGGCCGAGCAGAAGCTGCTGCAGGGACGCCGCGACGCGTGGTCCGACGGTGACGTCGCGCTGTTCGACGAGGCGCGATCCCTACTCGACGCTGCACCGCACGTCTACGGGCACGTGATCGTCGACGAGGCGCAGGACCTGACGCCGATGCAGCTGCGGATGATCGCGAGGCGGTCGCCGGAGGGGTCGCTGACGATTCTCGGCGACGTCGCCCAGGCGACCGGCGCGATCCCGTACCGGCGCTGGGAGGAGCTCCTGCCGCACCTGGCGCACGGCGACGACGCGGTCGTCGAGGAGTTGCAACACGCCTACCGGGTGCCACGCGAGATCATGGAACTGGCGCTGCCCCTGCTCGACACGATCGCGCCCGACGTCACGCCGCCGATCTCGTATCGAACGGGCGCCGCGCCGCCGACGATCCGGCGCGTCGCACCGGAGCACGTCGTCGCGGAGGCGTTCAACGAAGCTGCCCGGTTGGGCGCAGCCGGTGGGTTGCTCGCCGTGATCGCGCCCGACGAGCTCATCGCCACAGCACCCGCCGGCGACCTGTGGGACGGGATTCCGATGCTCACCCCGCGCGAAGCGAAAGGGCTCGAGTTCGACCACGTCGTGGTCGTCGAGCCGGCGCTGATCGCAGCGCACGAGCAGGGGTTGCGCGAGCTCTATGTCGCGTTGACGCGCCCGACGAAAACGCTCGTCGTCGTGCACGGGCAGCCGCTGCCGGCTGCGCTCAGGCGCTGACGAGCAGCAGCCGGTTGCCGGACGGATCCGTTGCCTCGGTCCCTCCGATCCGTGCTGCGACCTCGGCGACGGACGCGTCGTCCGGGAGCACGATCCGGAAGGAGCGAAGGCGAGCCGTGCCCTCTGGCGCCTGGGCTGCACCGAGGCTCTCCCACGTGTTCCCGCCGAGATGATGGTGGTAGCCACCCGCGCTCAAGAACGCGGCCTGGGGGCCGCCCTGCACCAGATCGAAGCCGAACAGGTCCCGATAGAAGCCGATCGATTCGTCGACATCGGCAACGCGGAGATGAACGTGTCCGATCGTCGTCCCGTCCGGCAACCCCTCGTAGTCCTCGGGGACGGGATCGCCGACGGTGGCGAGCAGGTCGTCGAGATCGAGCGGCCAGCTCCCCATCCGGTCGACGTGCCCCTCCCACAGCTCGCGGGGCCGGTCGGCGTAGATCTCGATCCCGTGCCGATCGGGATCACGGAGGTACAGGGCCTCGCTGACGTAGTGATCCGACGCTCCCGTCAACTGCACGCCGTCACGGCCCGCGTGGGCGAGCCAGCGGCCGAGATCGGCGCGCTCCGGGACCAGCAGGGCGAAATGGAACAGGCCGCTGTAGCCGTCGGCGGGGCGCGCGCCGGGCTCCTCGACGAGCCGCAGGAGCTCGGTCGAGCCAGCGCCGAGCGTCGCCTCACCGGCTCCCTCGCGAAGGACGTCGCAGCCCGATCGCGCGACGGTAGTAGTCGAGCGAGCGCTCGAGGTCGGCGACCGAGAGGTCGACCCGTCCCATCGCAGTCGCAGCAGGAAGCTGGGGCATCGCGGCAAGCCTAACCTGAGCGTCCGTTATTCCAGGGTGGACTACTCCGTTTTGGACTAGACGACTCGTCGGCGATGCCGGCCGAGGCGAAGACGAGAGCAGCCGAGCTGACGACGACGGAGGGGGCGGTGCTCGCACTGCTTGCGATCGAGGGCGAGCGGTCCGGCTACGACCTGCTGAAGCTCGCGGAGCGCGCCGTCGGCCACGTCTGGTCGCCGGCGAAGAGCGGTCTCTATGCGGTGCTGCCGCGACTCGTCGCCGACGGGCTCGCCGCCCGCCGGAAGCAGTCGCAGCGCACGCGGCCCGACAAGCACCTCTACCGGATCACTACGGCCGGACGCGCCGCCCTCGCTGCGTGGCTGACCCGGGTCGAGCCCGGCGCCCGAGAGACGTTCTTCGTGAAGCTCTTCGTCGGCGGGTTGACGACGACCGAGGTGTTGCTCGAGCACGTCGCGCAGTTCACGGCGGACGGCGAAGAGCGGCTCGCGCGCCTGCGAGCGATCGAGCCCACGAACACGAACCGCGGCCACGACTGGTTCCACCGGCACATGCTTCGCTACGGGATCGAGCAGGCCGAGCACGACCTCGCCTGGGCGGACGGCGTGGCCCGCGCGCTCGCACGAGGCCCCCGGTGAGAGCGATCCCGCTCGTGGCCGCCGCGGCGATCGCCGGCGCCGCCTGCGCGAACGCTGGGGCCGCGAGTTGGGTCGGCTCGTTTCGCCTCCCCGCAACCGCGGCCCCGGTCGAGCTCTCGGTCGTCCAAACTCGTTCGCGCGTCACCGTCGCGCTCGGCCCGGGGCACGCGGGTCGCCAGGTGGTCGCAGCGAACACGACCGGCGGGCAGCTTCGGTTTGCGATCCCCGGACGCCCCGCCGCGGTGATCTTCGCCGGCCGGAGAGCCGGCGGGCGGCTCAGCGGGTCGGTTCGGCAAGGCTCACTGCGAGGCACCTTCACGCTCAGACCAGGCGTCTCCCACGTCCTGCCGGCGCTCGGCCTCTATCGCTCCTCGAGCGGCGCAGCCGTCGCGATCGTGCAGGCCAGAGGCCTGCCGACGTGGCTCGTCGAGCTTGAGTCAGGCGATGTCCACGGTCTGAACGGCAGCCTCACGACGGTGGGCCGCGTGCTCGGACAGACCTCGGGGGACGGCACGCTCACTACCGGACCTGGGTCGATCGCCTGGACGCACGACGGCCAGACGACGCGCTACGAACGGGTCGTGCTGCAGCAGGAGGAGGTGCGCGTCGGGGCGATCGCGGCCACGCTGACGATCCCGGCCGGCCGCGGCCCGTTCCCGGCTGTGGCGATGACCCACGGCTCGGATCCGCAACCCCGCGAGGAGTTCCAGGTGTTCGCCGCCTTCTGCGAGCTGCTCGGCATCGCGGTGATCGCCGACGACAAGCGCGGGGTCGGGCAGTCGGGCGGCCGGTATCCGGGCGAGTACCCCACTCCGGGGACGATCGACGTGCTCGCAGGCGACGCTCAGGCCGAGGCCCTGTTCCTGCGGTCGCTCGGCCGAGTCGATCCGAAGCGCATCGGCGTGCTCGGAGACAGCCAAGCCGGCTGGGTGATCGCGCGCGCTGCCGCCCGCGAGCCGGCGATCCGGTGGGCGGTTCCACTCGCGGGACCGACCGTCTCGGTCGACGAGACCAACAACTGGGGCACACTCGCCGGCAAGGGCCAGACGCCGCCGTCAGGGTCGTTCGCCGAGATCCTGCAGCAGGTGCGTGCCTCCGGGCCGGGCGGCTTCGATCCGCGGCCCTCGCTGGCGCGGCTCTCGATCCCCGTCCACTGGGTGTTCGCCGACGACGACCGCAACGTCCCGACCGAGCTGTGCGTCGAGAGCCTGCGGAAGCTCACACCAGCTCACGACTTCACCTGGTCGGTGATCCATGCGACTCACACGCTCTTCGATCTGCCTTCCGGGTTGAACCGCGACATCCCGCGAACGCGCGGCTTCGGCGCCGGCTTCTTCTCCGGGATCGGCGACTGGCTGCGTTCGCGGTCGATCGTCGTCAGCTGACGACGCGGTACACCTGGAAGACCTCGGCGTAGTCGCGGTTCACGTTGATGCCGTGCGTGCGGGCGACATTCCAGACGTATTCGCCGTTCGCGTAGCGACGATGCTGCTGCGACGCGTACTTCGCGAGCGCCGCGACCTTCCGCTCGACGTGCGGCTTCTCGAGCGCTATGTAGGCCTGGTAGCTGAAGTCGAAGTTGTTCCAGGGGATCTCGTAGCCGAGGATCGTCGTCCGCTTGAACGCGCGGAGCCCTTCCTGGGCGATCGTCTGATGATCCTGGTGCACGTCGTGCAGCGACGGCTGGAAGACGGCGTCGGGCTGCCAGTCGTTCCAGATCTCGATCAGGAGCTCGAGGATCTCCTGCCGGTGTTCGGGGAACGTGCGGACGTCGAAGTCGTGCACGGTCAGGTTGGCCTCTGAGATCCCGAGCTCGGTCGTCGCCTCACGAACCTCGCGCGCCAGCGTGTCCGGCGCGAAACCCGGCGGCAGCGAGCGGGTTGCGATCGAGAACGCGACGTAGCGGACCTCGGCGCCCGCCTCGACGAGCCGCGCCATCGTGCCGCCGCAGCCGAACTCGCCGTCGTCGGTGTGCGGCGCGAGCACCAGCGCGCGCCGGATGTCGCCGATCACGCGGGTGCCTCGGTACGAGCAGCGAGCGCGGCCAGGGCGAGCAGGCCCCAGAAGGTCGGGTCTTCGAAGAGCGCGTTGTAGAAGAGCGAATGCACGAGGATCGCGGTCAAGGCTAGTCCGAACGCCAGCCGGGCGTTCCCGTCGAAGCCGTTGCGGATCCGCCGGAAGGCGGTCGCGAGCGCCACCACCACGAGCGCGAGGAACAGCAGCAGGCCGGGCACACCCGTCTCGGCCGCCACCGTGATCGGGGTCGTGTGCGACGCGGCCGCCTTCGGCTCGCGGCCGTGCAGGTGGGCGAGGTCGGCGTACGCGCGCTTGAAGCCGCCGACGCCCACGCCGAGCACAGGGTGGTGGACGACGAGCTTGAGACCGCGTCGAGGCGAGCTTCGAACGGCCGCTCGTCACGTTCGAGAGCGACGAAGCCCCTTGCCTTCGAGCCGGTGGCGGATCTGCGGTGACGCGAAGCCCGCCGCGATCACGACCAGGAGCATCGCGGCGATCAGGTACAGGCTGTTGCGGCGCCAGACCAGGACGGCGGCGAGCGTCACGCCGACCAGCAGCGCGACGAAGCTCGATTGCGAGAACGACGGCAGGAGACCTGCCCAGGTGATCGCGATCGTCAGCGCCGCAGCGACCGCCCAGAGCGGATCGCCGCGTCGCCGCAGGACGACGACGAGACTGGCGAGGATCGCGAGCACGAGGAAGCGCCCGTAGATGGACGGGTCGTAGAACACCGAGTTGACGCGGTAGAACCAGCCGCTCGGCGCATAGGCGTTGTCGACCCGCACCTTCGGGTTCCAGAAGATGTTCCGCGTCTCGTACTGCACGATCCCGATCACCGCGAACACGAGCCCCATCAGGGCGAACTGGATGTAGAGCGCGAACACCCAGGTGCGAGACCACGGCAGCCGGGCCAGCGCGATCGCCAGCAGGCCGAAGGGCAGGATGAAGAACAGCAGCTCGATCGCCCCCTGACGCACGTCCTTCGTCCAGAGGAACGACAAGCCCTCCCAGGCGATGAACAACCCGAGCGGCCACGCCAGCGGACCGAGCTCCCGGGCGCGCCGGTCCTCTCCGGCGAGCTGCCAGGCGAGCGCGATCGCCGCCACCGCGACGACGCCGTAGAGCGGCAGCAGCAGGTTGGCCTGTGTGGAGCCGACGTGCACCGGGATCCGCGCCGGTACACATGCGAGCGTCGCAAGCGCGAGCAGCCACGGCACCCGCAGCACGACCCAGGCACCGCCGAGCGCAGCAGCGATGCCGACGACCGCCGCGCCCGCGAGGACGCGGTGGTGGCCGGCCGGTGCGAGGTAGGCGACGAGACCGCCGGCGCCGAGCGCCCAGGCCGCGAGGCCCGCGATCCGTAGGTCGCGGCGCGTCGCGAGCAGCAGCAGCGCAAGCCCGCCGCTCCCGACGGCGCCGAAGATCTGGGCCGCCGCGCTGCTCATGCCCGCTCCGGCACCGGCAAAGCCGGCACCTCCGCTCCCGGGTCGCCTCCGTCGAGCCTACGGCTCATCCCACGACCACTGTGGCGACCGCGGAGTGTCCGGCCGCGGTCACGTAGAGGTGGTAGACACCCGGAGTCTTCGGCGCGCGCAGGTGCAGCGTTCCCTTCCGCGCGACGCCCGAGCGGCCGTGCAACCGCCAGCTCACGGTCGGCGCGTCCGTCGAGACGCGTAGGAAGAAACGCCGACCGGGTGCGACGACGATGCGCTTCCGCGCGAGTGCCACGTAACGCACCTGAACGATCGCGAAGGGGTACGGCACCGACTGGTTGCCGGCGCGGTCGACCGCGCTCGCCCGCAACACGTACATCCCGGGGCGCACCGGTCGGGCCGGCTTGCCGAGCTTGCCGTTCCAGATCAGCTGGCCGATCGGCTTCTGACCCAGCGTGTACTCGACCCGCTGGCCGCGGACGCTCAGGATGCCGTGCGCAGGTTCGGACACGTGGTACGTCTCGCGAAAGACGTCGTTGTGGCCGTCACCATCGGGCGAGATGATCGCGTGCGACACCTTGCGCACCGTGATCACGGGCGGCTTCGTATCGAGCCGAATCGGGTTCGGCAACACGAGCGTGCGATGCGAGCGCTCGAGCTTGACGACCGGCTTGTAGAGCCCGTCCGGGAAGATCACACCGCTCTGGGAGAAGCCGTCCCAGACGAGATCGAACTGCGACCCACGCGGCGCGTTGCGATTCGAGAGCAGCGTCGCGACGCGCCGCCCGTTCGCATCCTGAATCCAGACTGCGAGCCGCTCACGCGTCCGCAGGCGGAAGCGGACGTGCGCGTTCTTCTTCTCCGGAACGACACTCGCCGGCGAGAAGACCGAGTCGACGGCGGTACCGGCGACCGGCGACTTCTCGAGCTTCGCTCCCTCGGTGACCACGAACGCTGCGGCCGTCGCCGCGAGCAGGGCGAGGACGACCACCGTCGACAGGACCCGGGCCACGCCGGGCGATTCTACGCAGCGTCGTGAACGGGGAGCCGAAGCCGCCGCTGCCGGAGCCGCCGCTGCCGGAGCTGCAGTCCGAGCCACGCCGCGAGCGCGAGGGCGCCGAGTGTGGCGGAGATCTCGATGATCAGCGTCGCCCCCGGCAGCTCGACGAGCTTGATCCCTGAGAGGATCAGCACGAAGCCGAACGCGATCCGCAGCGAGCGATCCGGCACCCGGACCGAAAGCTGCGAGCCGGCGAGCACGCCCGGGATCGAGCCGACGAGCAGCCACCCCATCGCATGCACGTTGACGTTGCCGTGCAGCAGGTGTCCGACACCCGCAACCCAGAGCAGGAGCGCCGCGTGCAGCAGGTCGGTGCCGACGATGCGGCGAGCCGCCAGTGGGTAGACGAGCAGCATCGCGAGCCCGAAGAAGGTGCCGGAGCCCACCGAGGTGAGGCCGACCACGAACCCGCACGAGGCGCCGATTCCGATCGCGATCAGCTTCTGGCGGGTGTCCAGGTGCAGCGGTGCATCGGTGGCACGGCCGCGCACGAACGTCTTGATCGCGAAGCCGACGCCGCCCGCGATCAGCGCGGCGCCGACCACCCGGCCCATCGTCGACGACGTCGCGTCCGAGAACGAGCTCGCAATCTGGACACCGACCAGCGAGAGCGGTGCCGAGCCGGCGAGCATCCACAGCGCCAGCGGCACGTGCACGTTGCCGAGCTGGCGGTGACGCACCGCGCCGAACGACTTGAAGATCGCGCCGTGCAGGATGTCGGTGCCGACGGCCGTCTTCGGGTCGAACCCGAAGAGCAGGATCAGCATCGGCGTCATCAGGCTGCCGCCGCCCATGCCGGTCATGCCGACGAGCACCCCGATCAGGGCGCCGGCGAGCGAGAGCTCCCAGGTCACGTACGCGCGCCCGGGATCGGACAGGAGACGAAGGGCCGGCCGCGCAGCAGGCAGGCCAGCTTGTACGCCTCGCAGCCGGTGCAGAAGCCGGTGAGCGCGGCGAGCAGCGCGAGCGCTGCCACGAGCAGCCCCAGCGCAGCCCCTGCGGTCGTCCACCCGGCGGCGGACGCGGCCGCAGCGGCGCTCAGCACGACCAGCCCGACGACGTTCGCGGCTCGCGGCGGGCGGGAGTCCTCGAGCGGCCCCTCGCCGAAGCGCGGCTGGATCAGCTCGAAGTACGCGAGGCAGGCGAGGCAGAAACGGCGCCCGAACGTGAGCCCGATCGCCAGTTGAGCCGCAAGGAGTGCCAGCAGCCACCACCAGCCGGTGGCGACGGCGACGACGGCGAGCACGCCGATCACCGCCTGGTTCGTCCGCGGCGCGCGCGAGTCGATCACATCGAGGTCGCGGTACGGATCGGCCCGCGGCGTCACGACGCCTCGACCACCATGCCGGCACCGACGGTGTCGTTGGTCGACTCGTCGATCAGGATGAACGCGCCCATCGCGCGATTGCGGGCGTATGCGTCGACGACGAGCGGCTCGGCCAGCCGGAAGCGCACGATCGCCGAGGTCGTTCAGCTCCAGCTTGCCCGGAGAGGGACGATTCTCGAGCGTCTCGATCTCGACCACCGACAGCACCTCGTCGACGCGGGCGGGCACGGTGCGCGTCGTCTGCTTGACGAGCAACCGCGCCTTGTCGGCGAGCGGCTGCTCGGTCATCCAGCACACCTGCGCAACCAACTCGCGAGCCGCGATCGGCGGATCCACCGGATCGGCGAGCAGATCGCCGCGGGAGACGTCGATGTCGTCGGCGAGCCGAATCGTCACCGACTGCCCCGGCAGGGCTTCCGGCAGCTCGCCGTCGATGCCGTCGATCGCGGCGACCGTGGTCCGGAGACCCGAAGGGAGCACGACGACCTCGTCGCCCGGGTGCCAGTCGCCGCCCGCGACCTGCCCGGCGTAGCCGCGGTAGTCGTGGTGCGCGTCGGCCATCGGCCGCACGACCCACTGCACCGGGAAGCGGCGGTCGTCGTGATTGCGGTCGCCGGCGAGCTCGACGGTCTCGAGATACTCGAGCAGCGTCGGCCCGTCGTACCAGGGCATCGAATCCGTCCGGTCGACGACGTTGTCGCCCTTCAGCGCGGAGACCGGAATCGGCCGCGGGTCGCGCAAACCGAGCTGTGCGCTCAGTGCCTCGAGCTCCGCGACGATCTCCTCGAACCGTGCGGCCGAGAACTCGACGAGGTCCATCTTGTTGACCGCATAGACCACGTGGGGAAGCTCGAGCATCGAGACGATGTAGGAGTGGCGGCGAGTCTGCTCGATCACGCCCTTCCGCGCGTCGACGAGGATCACGGCGACGTCGGCGGTGGACGCACCCGTGACCATGTTGCGCGTGTACTGCACGTGGCCCGGCGCGTCGGCGAGCTGGAAGCGCCGGCGCGGCGTGACGAAGGAGCGATAGGCGACGTCGATCGTGATCCCTTGCTCTCGCTCCGCGCGCAATCCGTCGGTGAGCAGCGCCAGGTCGACGTAATCGTGTCCGCGCCGCCGTGACGCATCCTCGATGTGCTCGAGCTGGTCGACCAGGATCTGCTTCGTGTCGTAGAGCAGCCGGCCGATCAGCGTCGACTTGCCGTCGTCGACGGAGCCGGCAGTGACGATGCGGAGCAGCTCTGCGTCGAGGAACTCCTTAGAAGTAGCCAACGCGCTTCCTGTCTTCCATCGCCGCTTCCGAGACGCGGTCGTCGGCGCGCGTCTCGCCACGCTCGGTGACGCGGGTCGCGGCGATCTCGGTCACGACGTCGTCGATCGTCGCGGCGACACTGACGACTCCACCGGTGCACGTCATGTCGCCCACGGTGCGGAAGCGGACGGTGGCGCTGAACGGCTGCTCGTCGGGAAGGCGCTCGATGAAGTCGGAGGCTGCGTAGAGCATGCCGTCGCGCTTGAAGACGTCGCGCTCGTGCGAGAAGTAGATGGAAGGGAGCTCGAGGTTCTCGCGGGCGACGTACTGCCAGACGTCCAGCTCGGTCCAGTTCGAAATCGGGAAGACGCGGATGTGCTCGCCCTTGCGAATGCGGGCGTTGTAGAGATTCCAGAGCTCGGGGCGCTGTGCGCGAGGGTTCCACTGGCCGAAGTCGTCGCGGAAGCTGAAGATGCGCTCCTTCGCGCGTGCCCGCTCTTCGTCGCGGCGGGCACCGCCCATGGCGGCGTCGAACCCGTGCTCCTCGATCGCGTCCAGCAGCGTGGTCGTCTGCAGCTGGTTCCGTGACGCGCGCGGCCCCATCTGCTCCTGGACCCGGCCGGTGTCGATCGACTTCTGGACGCTCGCGACGACCAGACGCTCGCCGAGCTCCTCGACGCGCCGGTCGCGGTACTCGATCACCTCGGGGAAGTTGTGCCCGGTATCGACATGCATGACCGGGAATGGGAACTTCGCCGGCCGGAACGCCTTCTCGGCGAGCCTGAGCATGACGATCGAGTCCTTGCCGCCCGAGAACAGCAGCACCGGCCGCTCGCGCTCCGCGGCGACCTCTCGCATGATGTGGATCGCCTCAGCCTCGAGCTCGTCGAGGTGCGACAGGGTCCGGCGTGTCGTGGCGCTGCTCACGAAGCCGGCTCCTCGACGTGCAGGCCGCACTCGGTGCGGCCCGTCCCTGCCCAGCGGCCGTCGCGACCGGCGCCGGGAGTCGTCGAGTGGGTGTCGCCGATCGACTCGTAGCCGCGGTCGTGCAGCGGGTTGTAGGGCAGACCGCGCTCGCGGATGTACGCCCAGCAGTCGTCGTCGCTCCAGTCGGCAAGCGGGTTCGCCTTCCAGAGCTCGTGGGCCGCGTCCCAGCCGAGCTTCGGCGCGTTGGCGCGCGTCGGCGACTGGTCGCGGCGGACACCGGTGATCCAGGCGTCGAGCTCGCCGAGCGCCCTGACGAGTGGCTCGACCTTGGCGACGGCGAGATACAGGTCGGGCTTGCTCTCCCAGAGGCTCTCCCCGTGCGTTGCCGCCAGCACTTCGGGGCTCGGCCCTTCGAACAGCTCGACCGTCGTTCCGTAGCGCTGCTCGACCGCTCGCCACACCTCGTACGTCTCGGGGAAGAGGTAGTGGGTGTCGATCGCAAAGACGCGTGCATTCGGCTCGACGGCGAAGAGCATGTCGAGCAACACCGCCTCTTCCTTCTGGAAGGAGCAGGCGAGCGACACGCTGCCCGGGAACTCGCGTACGCAGAGCGCCACGATCTCCTCGGCGCTCATCGCCTCGACGGCTGCGGCGTCAGGAAGCGTGAACTGGCTCGCTGCCATCGAGGAGCACCTCCTTGAGCGTGTCGCCGCGGAGACCGAGGCGCAGCGTCTCGAGCGGGATCACTTCCTCGGGTGGGATGTTGCCGAGGTTGACCGAGGGGCCGAACTGCTTCACGAACCAGGACTGAGCCGCTTTCGTCGGCGCCTCGAAGATGATGTTCGCCGGGCCGACGACATTCGCGATCTCGCCGATCAGCTCGGTCCGCATGCCACCGGACGAGTCGAAGATGCCCGCGGTGCCGCCTTCGCGGGCCTCGGTGATCACCTTCCAGGCTCCCGCCTCGAGCTCTTCGTTCAACCAGCGCGTCCACTCGTCGGCCGTGTACTCGACCGACGAGTCCTTCGAGCCGACCTCCGAGAGTACGGTGAAGTCGCGGGCGAAGTCGGCGATCAGCTCGAGCTTGCGCTCGCGCGGGATCTCGACCGTGCCGTCGGAGATCTCGACGTGGGTCAGGCCGAGGTCGGTCAGCCACTGCTTGTACTCGTCGAGCTGGTCCTTGATGTACACGACCTCGAAGAAGGTGCCGCCGACCACGACCGGCTTGTCGCGGAGCACCGCGAGCTTCCGATCGAGGTTGCGGGTGACGTACGCGGTGCCCCAGCCGAGCTTCACGATCGAGATGTGGTCAGCCGCGACCTCGAGGATGTCCTCCCACGCGCGCGGGCCGAGGCCCTTGTCGATCACGTGCGTCAGGCCGACGTGGCGGCCGAGCCGCAGGTCAAAGCCGGGCATAGAGCTCCTCCAGCTTCGCGAGGGCGCGGGTCTGGACGTCGTGGTAGAGCGAGTTGCCGTGGGCGTCGATGCCGACGGTCAGCGGGCCGAAGTCCTTGACGCGGAACTTCCAGAGGCACTCGGGCATGAGCTCCTCCCAGAGCACTTCCTCGATCTCCTCGATCTGCGTCGTCTCGAGCGCCGCGGCGCCGCCGACGATCGCGAAGTAGACCATCCCGAGCTCGTGCATCGGCGCGATCGCCTCGTCGGGGAAGCCGCCCTTTCCGCAGATCGCGCGGACGCCGTACTGGCGGCCGAGCGGCTCCGTGAACCGGACCATGCGAGCGGACGTCGTGGTGCCGATGCAGACCTTTTCGTACTTGCCTTTGCCTTCGGCGTCCGTGCTGAGCTTGCGCACGCCGGGGGCCGTATGGAGCAGGAACGCGCCGCTCAGATCCATCGGTGACGGGATGCCCTCGTCGAAGATCCGGATCTGCGTGCGGTCGCGGATGCCGATGATGTGCCCCTGCACCGTCACCTCGTCGCCGGCGCGGAGCTTCAGGATCTCCTGCGGGTCGGTGATCGGGAACGTGACTTCGTGAGTCGCCATGGTGGGTCCGACGCTTCCCGGTCGTAGTCGATGGAGCCGTCGGCGGCGATGTGGGCCGAGGCGCGCCGCGCCGCCCAGCACTGGTAGTTGACCGCGACGGGGTTGAGGGTCATGTGCGTGTCGGCGTGCTCGATGTGGCACTGCAGGACGGTCACGTCGCCGCCGAGTCCCATCGGGCCGATCCCGGTCTCGTTGAGGAGGCCGAAGAGCTCGTCTTCCAGCTGCGCGACGATCGGGTCGGAGTTGCGCGTGCCGATCGGGCGCATGATCGCGTCCTTGGCAAGGTGCATCGCGTAGTCCGCCGAGCCGCCGATGCCGACGCCGACGATCCCCGGCGGGCACGGCTTGCCACCGGCGTTGACGATCGACTCGAGCACGAACTTCTTGATGCCCGTCACGCCGTCGGCGGGGACGCACATCTTCAGGAAGCTCATGTTCTCGCTGCCGGACCCCTTGGGAACGCACTTCACGTCGAGCCCGTCCCAGTCGGCGATGAACTCCCAGTGCACGATCGGAAGGCGGTAGCCGATGTTCGGACCTGTGTTCTCACGGGTGATCGTGTGCACCGCGTTCGAGCGCAGCGGGTGCTCGACGGTCGCGCGCGCGGTGCCGTCGCGGAGTCCCTCGTAGATGCGCACCGGGTGCAGTGGAAAGTGCTCGCCGACCTTCGCGTGGTACACGGCGATGCCGGTGTCCTGGCAGACCAGGTTCTTCTCGCTGTCGGCGATGCTGACGTTCCTGTGGATCACTTCCAGCACGCGCTTGCCCGGCACCGACGTCTCTCGGTCGCGCGCAGCGGCCAGCGCGTCACGTAGGTCTTGTGGAATGTCCTTGAGCGCCCACACGTAGAGATGTGCGGCCGCGTCTTCGACGGCGTGTTGCAGGTCGGTGTCGATATCGATCGTCATTCAGCTCCTAGCCAGCTCGGATGCATTTCGACCAGCCCTCCGACCGAAGACGACACATTCGAGAAGGCTGTTACCCATCATGCGGTTGCGGCCGTGCGTACCTCCGGCGATCTCCCCGCAGGCGTAGACGCCTTCGAGTGTCGTCGCAGCGTCGGTGTCGATCACGAGTCCGCCGTTCTGGTAGTGCAACACCGGATAGGTGAGGATCCGCTCGGAGAGCGGGTCGATGCCCGAGCCGCGATAGCGGCGCAGCATGTACGGCAGGGACACGTCGGCGTCGTTCTCCGGAATACGCGTCGTGTCGAGGTAGACCGCCGGGCGGCCGTCGGGCGTCGTCGTCCCTTTGCCCTTCGCCACCTCGTCGAAGATCGCCTGGCTGACCACGTCGCGCGGGCCGAGTGAATCCGTGAACTCCTCGCCGTCGACGTTGACGAGGACGGCGCCGTAGGCGCGCGTCGTCTCGGGAATCGAGTAGCCCTGCATGTTCGGCGGCCACGCGCCCCCGTTCGGGTGGTACTGCAGCGCGTCGAGGTCGCGAGCCTCCGCCCCGAGGGAGAGTGCGATCTGCGTCACCTCGCCGGTTGCGTTCGGGTGGTTGGTGGAGAGCTCGCCGATCCGTTCGGCCTCGGCGTAGCAGCGTCCCCCGGCAGCGAGCACGACCGTTCCGGCGTCGACGACGTGGTCGCCGACACGTGCACGCCAGCGTCCGTCGGTCTCGAGGAGCTCGCGCGAGCGGCGCATTGGTGAAGCTCGTGCCGGAGCCGGCCTCCCACGCCTCGCGCAGCCCCTTCGTGATCGCGTGCCCGGTCCGGTCGCCGACCTGGAGCAGGCGCTTCGCGGACGAGCCGCCGCAGCGGGCCAGCCGGTAGCCGCCGTTCTCGCGGCTGAACTCGACCCCCAGCTCCTCGAGCCAGTGAATCGCCGACTGCGCGTCGCCGGTCAGCACCTCGACCAGACGCAGGTCGGCCGTCTCGTGCGAGGAGCGCCAGACGTCGTCGGCGTGCTGCTCGGGCGAGTCGTCCGCGCCGAACGCCGCCTGAATGCCGCCCTGCGCCTTCGACGAGTTGTTCGCCTGCAGCGAGCCTTTCGTCGCCAGAGCGACGCGGGCGCCTGCGCGTTCGGCCGAGACCGAGGCAGCGAGGCCGGAGGCCCCGCTGCCGATCACGAGCACATCGAAGGAGGGGACCGCCGTCTCCACGGCGGAAACCATACCTGATATTAGCGGTTCTTATACTTTGTTCACTGCCGGAGTGCGGAAACGCGGCTCGTCGGCCGGCGCGGGCGGCGCTGCCGGAGCCCCTTCGCCGCCGAACCGCGGCAGCCACTCCAGCCAGCGCGGCAGGTACCAGTTCCACTCGCCGAGCAGCTTCATCACGGCCGGCAGCAGCACCGCACGAACGACGGTCGCGTCGATCAGGATCGCGGCGGCCAGGCCGAAGCCCATCTGCTTGATGTCGATCTCGTGCAGCGTCACGAAGATCGCGAACACCGCGACCATCACGAGCGCGGCGCTCGTCACCGTCGACGCCGTCCGCTTGATCCCCGTCGCGACTGCCTCCTCGGTCGACATGCCGCCGTCGACGAGCTCCTTCACCCGGCTGAGAATGAACACGTGGTAGTCCATCGAGAGGCCGAAGAGCACGACGAACAGGAAGAGCGGCAGCCAGGAGGCGATCGCGCCGTTCGAGTGGAACTGCAGGATCCCCTCCGCCCAGGTGTGCTGGAAGACGAGGACGAGCAGGCCGTAGGCGGCACCGACGGAGAGCAGGTTCAGGAGCACTGCCTTGATCGGGATCACGATCGACCTGAACGTCACGAGCAGCAACACGAAGCAGAGCAGGAGCACGAAGCCAAAGACGAGCGGTGCGTGCGACTTCATCTGCTGGTTGAAGTCGTGCGTCCCTGCCGTCTCGCCGGTGATCGGCGCGACGACTCCCGGCACGGCCCCGACGGTTGCCGGCACGATCGTCTGGCGGAGCGTCTCGAGCGCCGCGACCGAGGTGGCGTTGTCACCGTTGCCGATCAGCGGGATGTCGACGACCGCCACCGTCCTGGACGGGTTGACCTTGATCTCGATCGGGCGCTTCGCCTGGCCGCTCGCGAGCGCCTGGCGCTCGAGCTGCGCGATCCCGCGCTGCACGGCCGGTGCGGTCACGTCAGGGGCGCTGACGACGACGGTGGCGGGAGTCTGGGCGCCGGGGAACTCCTTCTGGATCGCCTCGTAGGTGCGGACGATCCCGATCGAACGCGGCAGGTCGGTGAAACTCGGCAGCTGCGTGTGCAGGGTCAGGGTCGGAAGCGCGAGCGCCACGAGCGCACCGCCGGCGACGAGCGTCGAGAGCCACGGCCTGCGGAGCACGCGATCGAGGACGGCGCTCCAGACGCGGGACTCTCCGTGTTTGCGGCGCGCGAGCAGCGGGATGCGCCCCTTGTTGACGCGATCGCCGAGCTTCGAGAGCAGCGCCGGCAGGATCGAGAGCGAGCCGATCAGTGCGACGAGGACCATCAACATGGCGCCGACGCCGATCGAGGTGAAGATCCCGTTGCCGGTCAGCAACATGCCGGCCATCGCGATCATCACGGTCGCGCCCGAGATGAGCACCGCGTACCCGGAGGTGCCCGCGGTCTTGAGGAGCGCCTCGCGGTGTCCGAGACCGGAGCTCCGCTCCTCGCGCTCACGCCGGATGTAGAAGAGCGAGTAGTCGACGCCGACCGCCATCCCGATCAGCAGGATCACCGACTGCGTTGCGTCGCCGGCCGGGAAGATGTGGCTGGCCAGCGAGGAGAGCCCGATCGTCGCGAGCACACCCGAGAACCCGAGCAGGACGGGCAGCCCGGCGGCCACCAGGGCGCCGAACGCGAAGAGCAGGATGATCAGGGTCACCGGCAGCGACGAGTACTCCGCGCGCTGGAAGTCCTTGCCGAGCGTCTCGTCGAGCACGTGCTGCGCGCTCGCCTGGCCGAACTCGGCCACTTTGAACCCGGCATGCGTCTTCTGGACGCCGGCCACCGCGTCGAGCACGGGTTGCACCTTGTCCATCGCGTCTGCGGCGTCGCCGCGAATCTCGAACTGGACGATCGCGGCGCGGCCGTCCTTCGAGATCTGGCCCTTGTTCGACGCTGCGAGCGGGGAGCGGACGTTGCGGACGGCCGGCTGCGCCGACACTGCGCGGACGACGTCGCTCACGGTCGCGCGGAACGCCGGGTCCTGGGCGCTCGCGGTGGGCGACTGGACCAGCACGCTCTCACCCGCGCGGCTGTCGAAGCCGGCGTTCTCGAGGATCTTCTCGGCCGTCTTCGTCTCGCCCGAGGCGGTGTCGACGTCCTTGATCTTGTTCGTTCCGATTGCGCCGCCGATCATCACCGCGGCGACGACGAACGCCAGCCAGCCGAGCAACGCGGTCTTCCAATGTGCGGCGCTCCAGCGACCTGCGCGCCTCGCAAAGTTGTTCGATTCAGTCATGCCGTCGACGGTAGCGACGGCCAAATCGGTCGCGAGGATGATTTACCGGACGGTCACCAGATCGCAGCCAACAGGCCCTCGATCTCGCTCGGCGTGGCGGGTCGGGGGTTCGCCTGGTTGCCTGCACGGGCGGCGGCTGCGGCGGCGACGTCGGGCAGGTCATCCTTCGGAACGACGAAATCGCGGAGCCGCTCGAAGCCGCCGAGACGTGCGAGCGCACGCGATCCGTCGACCGGGTCGGCGCCGATCGCCACACCGAACCGCTCGACCTCCGCCGGCACGAGCACCCGGTTGAACTCGAGCGCCGGCGGCAGGCAGAGCGCGTTCATCGCACCGTGCGGCAGTCCGTACCGGCCGCCGAGCGCCTGCGCCATCGCGTGGCCGAGACCGAGGCCGGCGAGTCCGAGCGCATGCCCGGCGTGTGCTGCTCCCTGCAGCAACTCGAGCCTCGCCTCCCGCTGGCGCGGCGTCGCGAGGACCCGCGGCAGCGCCGCGGCGATCAGCGGTGCGCCGGCGAGCGCCTGGGCGTCTCCTTCGGCCGAGCGGCCGCGCACGTACAACGCCTCGGCGCAGTGGGCGAGCGCGTTCATTGCCGTCCCGGCGCTCTCGCCGGGAGGAAGGTCGAGGGTCAGCTCCACGTCGTAGACGAGTGCGACCGGATGCGCACCGGCACCGCCACCCTGCATGCGGCGGTCGGGAGAGCGGATGCCGTAGAAGGTCGTCCATTCGGCACCCGAGTAGGTCGTCGGCACGTGCACGACCGGCAGCCCGGTGGTCGCCGACGCGTGCTTGCCGGTGTCGATCGCAGAGCCGCCGCCGATCGCGAGGATCCCGTCGGCCACGGCCGGCACCTCGACGCTCTCCGACGGAACCTCGGTCGCGCGGCCGACGTGCGGCGGCAGGGCGAGCCCGTCCCAGCGCTTGCTCGCGATCACGAAGGGCCGCTGGATGCCCGCCTCCGCGAGTGCATCCGGAAGCTCGGCCAGCGACCACCGCACGATCACGACGGCAGCCGGTCCTTCGCGAACTCGACGAACGCCCGCGCAGCACGCGTCTCGGCCCGCCCGGCCGAGCGGACGAGGTAGATCTCGCGCTCGAGCTCGAGCTCACCGACCCGCGCCTCGACGAGCGTGCCTGCGGCCAGGTCGTTCTCGACGGACGAGCGCGAGATGAACGTGACGCCGTAGCCCCCGCGTACCGCGCTCGTCACCGATTCCTGCAGACCGAGCTCGAGTCGGACGTCGAGATCACGAAGTCGCAGGCCGGCGCGATGCAGTTCGTCGTCGATCATCTGCCGGACGCCTGCGCCCTCCTGCATGACGATCAGCGTCTCGTGCTTGAGCTCGTCGAGCGTGATCGTGCGGCCGGCGAACGCGTGCCCGGGCGGGCAGGCCAGGATGACCGTGTCTCTGAGGAACGGCTCGTACTCGACGCCGCGGTGGCGCGGCGCCGCCCCGACGACGCCGAGCTGCAGGCTGCGGTCGGCGACGCGCTCGACGACGGTCTGCGTGTCGAACACGCTCAGCGCGACCTGGAGTTGCGGGTGCGCCTCGGCGAACTGGCAGAGCAGCTGCGCGAGCACCACCCCGCCCGGCCCGGTCGAGGCGCCGATCTCGAACTGCCCGGCGAGCTCGCCGGTGGCGCCCTGCTGCAGCTCGCTGACGATCTCCTCCTCGAGTTGCAACAGCCGTTGCGCGCCGCGGTAGAGCCGGAGCCCCGCCTCGGTCGGTTCGACGCGCCGCCCGGAGCGATCGAGGAGCTGCGTCCCGAGCCGCTTCTCGAGCGCCCGTACCTGGAGGCTGACCGCGGGTTGGGTCACTCCGAGCCGCTCGGCCGCCTGCGAGAACGACTTCCGCTCGACGACCTCGCAAAACGCCTGCAACTGCCGCGTATCCATAACAGTTACTTATAGCGGATGTGGCCCGGCCCAGCTCCGACCGGGCTGCGGCGCCCAACGTTCACACCCGAACCTCGTTCGAACGAGGTTCGAACGAGGTTCGAGGGGTCAGCGGCCCGCCTGCCGCAACTCGAGCCGGTTGCCGAACGGGTCGGCGACATAGGCCCGCTCGACGCCCGGGATCGTCTCGTCCGGCGTCGCGACGATCCCCTCGGCGCGCAGTTCCGCGACCAGCTCCGCAAGGTCGTCGACGACGAGCCCGGGGTGCGCCTTGCGCGCCGGGCTGAAGGGCTCCTCGACGCCGACGTGGAGCTCCGGCGCGCCCGCCCTGAACCAGCAGCCGCCGCGCACACGGAGAGCCTCCGGCTTCTCCAGCTCCTCGAGACCGAGCAGGCCGCTGTAGAAGGCGCGCGCCTCGGCCTCGCAGCCGGCCGGTGCCGCGACCTGGACGTGGTCGATTCCGAGAACCGCCATCGACCAAGGGTCTACCATCGATCGCGTGGCATCCGCGCCGCAGCACGCCGAGACCCATCGCCTCGAGAACACCCTCGTCCGCGGCTACACGCGCCTCGCCTCGGACGCGCCGCACCGGCGCATCGACGCCGAACTCCGAGTGCTCGACGTCGTGCTCGCCAGCTTCTTCGGCCTGCTCGCGCTCCCGTTCGCGCTCGTGATCGCACTGATCGCACTTGTGACGAGCGGACGGCCGGTGCTCTACCGCGGCGAGCGGGTCGGCCGGCGCGGACGGTTCTTCCAAATGGTCAAGTTCCGCACGATGCAGGCCGGCGCCGAGGAGCGGATCGGCCACCACCTCGGGCCGGAATTGATGGACGCGACGCATGCCGAGCTGACGGGGCTCGGACGCTGGCTGAAGGCGTCGCAGCTCGACGAGATCCCGCAGCTCTGGAACGTGCTCCGCGGCGACATGTCGTTCGTCGGCCCGCGACCGATCCGGCCGCGCTTCTTCGCGCACCTCGCCGAGGACCTGCCCGCGTATTGGCAGCGGCTCGTCGTCCGCCCCGGGCTGACCGGGTTCGCGCAGGTGCGTCGCGGCTACGACACGTCGATGGCCGAGAAGCTCGCGCACGACCTGGAGTGGATCGCCGACCGCTCCGTCCGCCTGTACCTGCGCACGGTCTTCGTGACCGGTGTTCGCGTGCTTCGCCAGATCTTCAGGCGTCGGCCCATAGACTGATCCGCCATGTGCGGGATCTGCGGGATCGCGTCCGGCCGTGGGGTCGTCGACCGCGAGCGGCTTGGCCGGATGGCGGCGACGCTCGTCCATCGCGGCCCCGACTCCGAGGGCATGCATGTCGAGGGCCCTGTGGGAATCGCGGCGCGACGGCTCGCGATCATCGACCTGACCGGCGGCGACCAGCCGATCGCGAACGAGGACGGGTCCGTGGTCGTCGTGCAGAACGGCGAGATCTACAACTACCGCGAGCTCGCGCATACGCTTGCACGCGCGGGGCACACGTTCCACACTCGCAGCGACACCGAGGTGCTCGTCCACGGCTACGAGGAGTGGGGCGCGGGTGTGTGGGAACGCCTGCGCGGGATGTTCGCGGTCGCCGTCTGGGACGCGCGACGCGGCCGCCTCACGCTGGCCCGCGACCGCTTCGGGATCAAGCCGCTCTACTACCGCGACCGGGGCGGCGAGCTGTCCTTCGCCTCGGAGCTCGACGCCCTCCCGCACGGTGAGGTCGACCTGAACGCGCTCGAGGCGTTTCTCAGCTTCAACGTCGTGCCGGCACCGCTCTCGATCTTCAGCGACATCCGCAAGCTGCTGCCGGGCCACACGCTCACCTGGGAGAGCGGCACGACGACGTACGACCGCTTCGCGCGCCCCGGACCGCTGCCCGCACGGCACGACGAGGACGAGGCGGAACTGGTCGAGGAGTGCCGCGCGCGGCTTCGCGACTCGGTGCGCGCCCACCTGATCGCCGACGTGCCGGTGGGGGTGCTCCTCTCGGGCGGCGTCGACTCGGGCGCACTCGCCGCGCTTGCCGCCGAGGAGTCGTCGGAAGCGGTGAGGACGTTCTCGATCGGCTTCGAGGAGGCGTCCTTCGACGAGCTGGCCGGCGCCCGCGCCGTCTCGGCGCGCTACGGCACACGGCATCGCGAGCTCGTGCTCCGGCCCGACGCCGCGCTGCTCCTGCCCGCGCTCGCGCAAGCGTTCGACGAGCCGTTCGCCGACTCGTCCGCACTGCCGACGTATCTCGTCTCGCAAGCTCGCTGCCGAGGACGTGAAGGTCGCGCTCTCGGGCGAGGGCGGCGACGAGCTCTTCGGCGGCTACTACACCTACGTCGCCGATCAGCTCGCCGAGCGTGTCGGCCCGCTCGCCTCGCTGGCACGCCCGCTGGTCGAACGGCTGCCGACCTCGACGCGGCGCGTCAGCTTCGAGTACAAGGCGAAACGGTTCGCGCAGTCGGCGCACCTGCCACCGCTGGAACGCCATCACGGCTGGAAGGAGATCTTCTCCGCCGACGCCCGCGCAGAGCTGACCGGCAGCGCGAGCAGCTTCGATCCGCTCGCGACGCACCGCGCCCGGTTCGCCGAGACGGAGGGCACGAGCTGCTGACCCGGTTGCAGGACGTCGACCTGGGCCTCTACCTCGTCGACGACCTGCTCACGAAGACCGATCGGGCCTCGATGGCCTGGTCGCTCGAGGCGCGGGTCCCGTTCATGGACACGGTCGTCGCGAACTTCGCGTTCTCGCTGCCCGTGCGACACAAGGTGCGCGGCCTCTCGAAGAAGCGGCTGCTGCGCCAGGCGGTCCTACCGCTTCTCCCTCGCGAGGTCGTGCACGGCCGCAAGCGCGGCTTCTCGATCCCGGCCGCTGCGTGGCTGCGGGGCGAGCTCGAGCCGTTCGCGCGGGAGATCCTGTCGCCCGAGACGATCCGCCGCCAGGGCTTCCTCCAGCCCAGCGCGGTGACGCGCGTGCTCGACGACCACGTCGCCGGCCGCGCCGACCTCTCGCGGCAGCTCTGGGGCCTGCTCGCGTTCACGCTCTGGCACGAGCATCACGTCGAAGGCGTGCGCCGCGACGCGCCACTCGCGAGCGTCGTCGCATGAACGTGTGGGTCGACCTGACTGCGAGCGCTCATCCGCTCGTCTTCCGGCCGCTCGTCGAGCGGCTGCGCGCGCAGGGACACGACGTCGAGATCACGGCGCGCGACTACGCGCAGACGCTGCAGCTGATCGAGACGCACGGGATGACCGCAACGGTGATCGGCCATCACGGTGGCCGCTCGTCGCTCGGCAAGGCACGCCAGATGTGGGGGCGCATGCATGCGCTCCGCCGGTGGGCAAAGGACCGCGACTTCGACGTCGCGCTGGCACACGGCTCACACGAGTTGACACTTTCGGCCCGCCGGCTCGGGATCCCGAGTGCGACGACGTTCGACTACGAGTGGGCCTGGCTGCAGCACGAGCTCGGCTGCCGCGCCGCGACGCGCGTGGTCGTGCCCGACTCGATTCCACCTGCGCGGCTCGCGAAGTACGGCACGCGACCGCCGAAGCTGCAGCAGTACCCCGGCTTGAAGGAGGAGTACTACCTCGCCGACTTCCAGCCCGACGAGACCGTGCTCGCGGACTGGGGCATCGACCGGGAGCGCGTGCTCGTCGTCCTGCGACCGCCGCCCGACGTCTCGCTCTACCACCGGCACTCGAATCCGCTCTTCCCGCAGACCCTCGAGCACGTCGGCACGCTCGACCATGTGCACGCCTTCGTGATCCCGCGCACCGACGAGCAGCGCGACTACGTGAAGTCGCTGGCGCTGCCGTCCGTGATCGTCCCCGAACGAGCCGTCGACGCCCAGAGCCTGATCGCGTTCTCGGACCTCGTCGTCTCGGCGGGCGGGACGATGAACCGCGAGGCAGCGGCGCTCGGCGTGCCGGTGTACACGACCTACGGCGGCCGCCTCGGCGGCGTCGACGAGCAGCTGATCCGCGAGAACCGCCTGCGGCCGCTGACGGATCCGCGCGCGCTCGAGCTGCACAAGCGAGCCGCAGGAGACCACGAGCGCACGCGCCGCGACCCGCAGCTGATGCTCGACCTGCTGCTCTCAGCGCTCGATGACCGCTAGCAACTCGTCGGCGTAGCGCTCGAGCTTCGCCGGCCCGACGCCCGCGATCTGCGCAAGCTCGCCGACAGAGGTCGGGCGCGTGTCTGCGATCTCGTGCAGCACACGATCGTGGAAGACGACGTAGGGCGGCACGCCGTCGGCCTTCGCCCGCTCGAGGCGCCAGGCCCGGAGCCGCTCACCGGTCTCGGTCCACACGCTCGGGCCGCGCTCGCGCGCGGCGCCGGCCTGCTCGCCGCGGGCAACGCCGAGCTCGGCCAGGAACCGGCTCCGCTTGCCCGACCAGCTGAGCCAGAGCACGCTCTTCGCCCTCGTCATCCCCACATAGAGCAGGCGGCGTTCCTCCGCGATCGCCGCCTCGCTTCGGGCCTGCTTCCAAGGCAGCTCCTTCTCACGGAGCGACGGCAGGAACACGGCCTCGAACTCGAGCCCCTTCGCCCGGTGGAAGGTGAGCAGGTGGACGCCGCGCGCACCGTCGCCGCCGGGGTCGTACCGACGCCGCAGCTCGGCGACGAACGCCGCCGTGTCGCCGTCGAAGCCGGCCGCGAGCGAGACGAGACGAGCCAGGTCGTTCTGGCGCACGAGCTCTCGCTCGCCGAGGCTGTCGGGCGGGCGCGGCAGCCAACCGGCCTCGAGCGCGGCGTCGCGCACCGTGGCGGCCGCGTCTCCGCTCGAGCGTTCGAGGCGGCGGCGTCAGCCGCCGGGCTGCGTCGCGCTCGAGCAGCGACGAGCCCTGGAACGGGATACCCGCGTCGTGCAGGAGCTCCTCGTAGTCGGTCAGCCGCGCGTTCGTGCGTCCGAGAATCGCCACCTCTTCGAGCGCGCCGCCGAGTGAGCGGATCCGCTCGACGATCGCGGCTCCCTCGGCGTCGGGCGTCGGCGAACGGCCGCACCACCGGGTCAGGCCCGTCGGGGCGCACGGCCCGCAACACCTTGGCTGCGCCACCGAGGTTCGGCACCAGCCGGTTCGCGAAGGCGAGCACCTGCGGCGTCGAGCGGTAGTTCTCCTCCAGCCGGACGACGGTGGCGTTCGGGAAACGGTCGGGGACGCCGAGCAGGTACTCGGGTCCGGCGCCGGTGAACGCGTAGATGGACTGGTAGTCGTCGCCGACGACGCAGAGGTCGTCCCGATCGCCCAGCCAGAGGTCGAGCAGCGTCTGCTGCAGCAGGTTCACGTCCTGGTACTCGTCGACGGTGAAGGCGCGGTACTGGGCCTGGAAGGTGGCGCGCACGTCTCGCTCACGCTCGAACAGCTGGACGGTGCGCTCGAGCAGATCCTCGAAATCGAGCATTCCCTCGGCTGTCTTCCGCCGTTCGTAGTCGCGGTAGACGCGGTGCATCAGGTCGAGCGGGATCGGCGGCTCGCGGTCGGCGGCCGCCTCGCGGTAGCCGTCCGGGCCGATCCGCCGGTTCTTCGCCCATTCGATCTCCGTCGCGAGGTCGCCGGCGGCCCGGAACCGGTACGCGCCGGGCAGGCCGTTCGCGATCTGGCGGAGCGCCAGCGCCTTCGACGGCAGGATCCGCCCCACCTGGTCGGGCCCGAAATGGCGCAGCTGACGGAGGGCGGCGGAGTGGAACGTGGAAGCGCGGACGCCGCCGGCGCCAAGCGCGGCCAGTCTCGCCTTCAGCTCGCCGGCGGCCTTGTCGGTGAAGGTGACCGCCATGATCTGCGCCGGCGCGAACGCACCGGTCGCCACCTGCTGCGCGATGCGCCGGGTGATCGTGGTCGTCTTGCCCGAGCCGGCACCCGCGAGAATGCAGACCGGGCCGCGGACAGCCTCGGCCGCGCGCCGTTGCTCGGCATTCAGCCCGTCGAGGGGGTTCACCGGGCCACCCTAGCCTCCGGTCCCGCCGGAGGCTGTGACGTCAGTGCAACGTGTCTTCCAGAACCGGCGCCCGGCCGGTGCGCACGGGCTCGGCGACCATCGCGCCCAGCTTGGCGACGACGCCCAGGGTGTTGCCGTCGTCGACGAGCCGCTCGAGCTCGGCGAGCGCCTCGGCCAGCCAGACCGCATCGATCTGCGGTCGCGCCGCACGCATGATCTTCGGGTGTGAGGTCGGCCCGACCGCCTCTCCCTCGTTCCAGAGCACCTCGTGCACCTTCTCGCCGGCGCGCGAGCCGGTGAAGACGATCGGGATGTCCTCCTCGCGTCTGCCCGAAAGCCGGATCATCTGCTTCGCCAGGTCGAGGATCCGCACCGGCTCACCCATGTCGAGCACGTAGACCTGGCCGCGCCCACCCATCGCGCCTGCCTGCACGACAAGCGACGAGGCCTCCGGGATGGTCATGAAGAAGCGCGTCATCTCCGGGTTGGTGACCGTGACCGGGCCGCCGCGCTCGATCTGCCGGCGGAAGATCGGGATCACGGAGCCCGACGAGCCGAGCACGTTGCCGAAGCGGACCGCCACGAAGCGCGTCTCGACCTCGGGGTGCAGCGCGAACGACTCGACGATCCACTCGCACACGGCCTTCGACTGCCCCATCACGTTCTTCGGGTTCGCAGCCTTGTCGGTCGAGATCAGGACGAACCGCTCCGCTCCAGCGTCGACCGCGACCTCGGCGAGCGCCCTCGTGCCGAGCACGTTGTTCGAAACCGCCTGCAGCGGGTTCGCCTCGAGCATCCCGACGTGCTTGTACGCCGCGGCATGGAAGACGACGTGCGGCCGGTACCGCTCGAACACCTGGCGCATCTTCGGCACGTCGCCGACATCGGCGAGGACGGGAATTGCTGCCGGGAAGTCGCGCTCGTCGACCAGCTCGCGCTCGATCTCGAACAGGGGCGACTCGCCCTTGTCGACGAGCACCAGGCGCGCGGCGCCGAGGCGCGCAAGCTGCCGGCAGAGCTCCCCGCCGATCGAACCGCCGGCGCCGGTGACCAGCACCGTCTTCTCGCGCACGTAGGCCGCGACGGCTTGCAGGTCGACCTCGACCTGCTGGCGGCCGAGCACGTCCTCGACCTGCACGGGGCGGATCTGGCCCGCAAGGTTGAGATCGCCCGAGATCAGCTCGTGCAGACCCGGCAGCGTCTTCACCGGGACGTTCGCGGCGCGACACTCCTCGACGATCTGGCGGCGCACCGTGCCTGCGGCCGACGGAATCGCGATCAGCACCTCGTCGGGCTTGTTGTCGCGGAGCAGATGGGCGAGCTCGTCGGTCGTACCCAGCACACGGACGTCGACGATGCGTGCGCCACGCTTGCGTGGATCGTCGTCGACGAACCCGATCGGTGTGTAGTGCAGCTGTCGGTTGCGTTGCATCTCACGCACCATCAGCTGCCCGGCGTCTCCGGCGCCGACGATCAGCACCTCCTTGCCTCTTGCGACGAGGCCGGACTGCGGCCGCTCGATCAGCGTGCGCGCGAGGAGTCGAGAACCCGCGACGAACGCCAGCAGCAAGAGGAAGTCGAGCGCGGCCACTCCGCGTGGCAGCCGCGAGGTGCTGTGCGGTGGGAAGGCGTAGAGCACGAGGTAGGTCAGCGCCGACGCGACCGTGACGCCACGGAACGCGCCCCACATGTCACGCGTCGAGACGTACCGCCACCAGCGGTTGTAGAAGCCGAAGAGCACGAACGTCGTCAGCTTGATCGCGACGACGAGCGCGACCACGTCCCAGTCGAGCAGGTGCCGGTAGAAGATCGGTGTCGTCTTGTCGAACCGGAGGAAGAACGTGAGCCGCCACGCGGCGATGATCAGCGCGGCATCGAAGACGACCTGCCAGACCCGGTGCCGGTTGACCGGGAAGCGCACGCGGTTCACCGGGCGACGAGCTCGGAGGCGCTCTTCAGCACCGAGACGACCTCGGCCTGCTGCTCCTCCGTGATCCCGGCCCAGAGCGGCAGGCAGAGATTCTCGCGCGAAGCCTTCTCGGTCTCCGGGAAATCGCCGGCGGAGTAGCCGAGGTATGCAAGCGCCGGCTGCAGATGCAGCGGCGGTGCGTAGTAGGAGGCGAACCCGATGTCGGCGGCCTGCAGCGCGGCGGCCAGCCGGTCGCGCTCCTCGGAGCGGACGCAATACATGTGGTAGACGTGACCGGACTCGTCCTCCGGAGTTTCGACGAGACCCGCGAGCAGCTCGGTGTAGCGCGCAGCGGCCTCGCGGCGTTGCGTGTTCCACGCGCCGATGTGACGCAGGAAGATCCGCAGGAACGACGCCTGGAGCGCGTCGAGACGCGAGTTGTAGCCGATGTACTCGAACTCCTTCTTCGCACGCGAGCCGTGGAAGCGCAGCATGCGCAAACGCTCGGCGAGCACGGAGTCGTTGACGGCGATCAAACCGCCGTCGCCGAGCGCGAACAGGTTCTTGGTCGGGAAAAAGCTGAACGTCGACGCGATGCTCGTCGCGATCCCGCCCGCGCCGAACGCCTGGGCAGCGTCCTCGATCACCGGCAGGCCGAACCGGTCGAGCGCGGGCGCCGGGCGACCGAAGAGATGCACCGGCATGATCGCCTTCGTGCGCTCGGTGATCCGCCGCTCGACGTCTGCTGGATCGAGGTTCAGCGACACCGGATCGATCTCGGCGAAGACGGGCGTGGCGCCGCGCCGGGCGATCGCCTCGGCAGTGGCATAGAAGGTGAACGACGGGCAGATCACCTCGTCGCCGGGGCCGATCTCCATGGCGTCGAGAACGAGCACGATCGCATCGGTCCCGTTCGCACAGCTGACCGTCTGCTCGACCCCGAGCAACGCGGCGGACTCGCGCTCGAATGCCTCAACCTCCGGCCCGAAGATGAATCGGCCCGAATCGAGCGTCCGCGTGAACGCGTCCGTGAGCTCCGGGATCAGCGGCGCGTACTGCGCCTTCACGTCGACGTGCGGGATCGCCATCAGGGAGCACCCATCGTAGCCTTGCGGCGCCAGCGAAGCAGTAGAAAGGCGGCGCCGGCGACGATCGCGAGGATGACGGCGAGCTCGACGTAGCGGAAGTCGTGGTTGAACTGCTCGTAACTCGCGCCGAGCGCCCAGCCGATCCCGGCGATCACGACACACCAGGTCCCGTTGCCGATCAGGGTCATCACGTTGTAGCGCCGGAAGGGCATCTCGAAGACGCCGGCCGGGATCGAGATGAACGAGCGGGCCACGGGTGTGAGCCGTCCGACGAGCGCCGCCTGGTCGTCCCAACGCTCGAACCAGCGGTCCGCGCGCTCGATTCGCTCCGTCGTGAGGTGGAACCACCGCCCGCGCCGCTCGAGCAGCGGCCGGCCGCCGCGGTCGCCGATCCACCAGCCGCCCATCGCGCCGAGCTGGTAGCCGAGCACCCCGGCGAGCACGACTGCGAGGTAGGCGGAGAAGCCGGTGACGTGCCGGCCGAGGACGTCCACCTCGTGCGTCAGCGCTCCCGAGGCGAGCGCCCCGCCGTAGAGCATCACGAGCTCGCTCGCCGCCGGGAAGACCGCGTCGACGAGCATCAGGATGAAGATGGCGAGGACGCCGTAGTGGGCGAGCCACGAAGTCACCGCGCGAGCCTAGCGGCGAAACGTGAACGGTACGGCCAGATCGGAGGCGCCCACCGCGCTCGCCACGAACACGTGCGCGACGTAGGCGCCGCCGTATGCCCTGGTGCGCTGGGGCAGGAGCCCGTCCCACACGAGCTGGTGAGCGCCAGGGGCCAGAGTCGCTGCCGGCAGGTCGCGCACGACGACGCCTGCCTTCGTCTCGATCCTCAGGTGCACACGCGCGGCTCGTGCCAGCGTGAAGCGCACGACCGCGCTGCCGCGCGCCGGCGACGTGACCGTCAGGCCCGTCAGTGTCGTGTCGTAGCGAAAGATCTCGTCCGCGACCGACGTTCGGCCGAGGTCGTCGGTCGCCTGGACGCGCCAGTGCCAGGTCCCTTCGACGTCGTAGCCGTCGAACGGCAGCGAATAGAGCCCCGGCGGATGGGCGACGCCGCTTTCGAGCACACGCGCGACGCCATCGGGACCGACCAACGCGGCCGTGACGGTCGAAGGCCGGACGAGCTTGTACGCGAGCGGCTCGGCGCGGCTGGGATCACCGTTCAGAAGCGGCTGCAGGGGCGGCGCGTAGACGCCGAAGTACTCGACGAGCAGTGCTTCGGAAATCACACGTGCGCCTGCCGGGTCGCTTGGCCGGTTGAGCAGACGGCCGTCGAAGGCGGCGCTGACAGCGCCGCCGGACTCGACAGCGGACGCGCTCACCGCGCCGAGGCGCTGCAATGTCTGGGCGAGCTCGAAGCTGGTCATGCCTGCGCTGTAGCCCGGCTGGTCGCCGTCGACGGCGACCAGCACGATCCGGCCGTCGGCGAGCTGGCCGACACCGGCTCGCGGCGCACGCGACGAGACCTGGTCGCTGGTGAAGTCCTCGAGCGAGCGAAAGACCGGCTTGCCGTTCTTCACCAAGACAGGCCCGCCGCCGAGCGCTGCGACCATCCCCGTCCACGCCGGCTGCAGGATCAGGCGCGCCGTCAGCTGGGTACCGACAGGCGCCTCGGCCTGCAACCTCGCTGCGGCCGCGCCGGTCGCCAGCAAGACCGCGCCGAGCGGCGGGATCGTCTCGCCCCCGCCGGCGCCGACGGCCGTGACGGCCGCGACGAGGTCGACATTCGGCAGCGCGGCCGGGAACGAGTCGAACACGACCTCGGCCGAGCCGGGGACGCGCGGCACCGGAGCGCCGTAGGCCGGCGTGAAGAGCACGACCTGGCCGGCAGCGGGCGTCTGGTTGAGGCCGGTGAGCGGCCGGCGCTGGCCGATGCCGCGCCAGTCTCCTGCGAACCTGACCCGGTCGACGTGGAGGCCGCCGCCGGAGTCGATGCCGATCGAGGAGCGCGTCTGCAGCGGTGGGCGGAGCAGCACGCCGTTCGCGATCACGACCCCACCTGGTCGTGAGAAGTCACCGTTGATCCCGGCGACGGTCGCCTGCGCAGAGAGGTCCCGCTCGATCTGGGTCAGCGGTGCGGCACGACCGCCGACCACACCGTGGGCCAGTGCGGGAGCAAGCTGATAGAGGCCGTTCTGCTCGCCCGGCCGGGGCGCCGTGATCACCTGGAGCGCCACCGGCCCGTGCGCCGTGAACTGGACGATCCGCTCGACGTCGACGCCGGGCATCAGCTCCGAGCCCTGCGCCCGGGCCAAGCCGGTGTCGGCGAGGGCCAGTACGGCGCCGCACAACAGGACGAGCGTGGCGAGTCGGCGCACCAACGGTGACGGACACGATAGAGATGCCAGACGTCGCCGAGCGGGTACGTTGCCGGGGTGAGCGACACGCGCACTGCACTGGTCGAGGATCTGATGGGCCGGTTCCCGCATATCCCGCCGGAGGCGGTCCTGAAGGAGGATCTGCTCCGCACCGGGATGGCGTTCGACGACTCGGCGCTCACCGACAACCTCGACGGAGAGGTGAAGCCGAAGTCCTACTTCATCTTCTCGTTCGACCAGAAGCCGCTCGCCCAGCTCGGCGAGGCGGCGCGCCGACGGCCTCCCGAAGAGCTCGCGCTCACCGCAGGCCCGTACGAGTTGCGGCGCACGATCGTCTCGGTGCGCGTCAATCCGGATTCGCCCTACCGCGTGGCGCGGGCGGACGACGGCGAACTGCGACTGTCGCTCGACGGCCGCGAGATCGCCGACGTCGGACTGCCGCCGATGCCGGAGTACTACCGGCACACGCTCGAGAACGGCAAGACGGTGATGGAGACCGCGCCGACGATCCAGTGGGGGTACCTGATCTACCTGACCGTGCTGCGCCTCTGCCAGTACTTCGGAGCGAAGGAGGAGTGCGGGTTCTGCGACATCAACCACAACTGGCGCCAGCACAAGCACGAAGGTCGTCCGTACACCGGCGTCAAGCCCGTCGCCGACGTGCTCGAGGCGCTCGCGCTGATCGACCGGTACGACACCGCGAAGACGTCGAAGGCGTACACGCTGACCGGCGGCTCGGTGACCAGCACCGTCGACGGCCTCGCCGAGGCGGACTTCTACGGCCGCTACGCCGAGGCGATCGAGGAGCGGTTCCCCGGGCGCTGGATCGGCAAGGTCGTCGCGCAGGCACTCCCGCGTGCAGACGTGCAGCGCTACAAGGACTACGGGATCACGATCTATCACCCGAACTACGAGGTCTGGGACAAGCGGCTGTTCTCGATCATCTCCCCGGGCAAGGAGCGCTACGTAGGCCGGGAGGAATGGCACCGCCGGATCCTCGACGCCGCCGAGGTGTTCGGCGCTCGGTTCGTGATCCCGAACTTCGTCGCCGGGGTCGAGATGGCGAAACCGTTCGGGTTCGCGAACGTCGACCAGGCGATCGCCTCGACGACCGAAGGGCTCGACTACTTCATGAGCCGCGGGATCACGCCGAGGTTCACGACGTGGTGCCCGGAGCCGGCGACGCCGCTCGGCCGGGACAACCCGGACGGCGCCCCGCTCGAGTACCACATTCGCCTGCTCGAGGCGTACCGGGAGACGCTCTCGCGCCACGGACTGAAGCCGCCGCCCGGCTACGGCATCGCAGGCGCAGGCAACGCAGTGTTCTCGGTCAGCTCGTTCATGGACACGCTCGATCCGGAGGAAGTCACGGTCGAAGAGGCGGTCCCGGCGTGACCCGCCTCAGCGTCGACGACGCCAGAACGCTGTGGCTGGAGGCGTCGGACGACGAGTTGAAGCGGCTGGCCGGCGAGACGCGCGTCCGCTTCCACGAGCCCGATCACGCCACCTACATGGTGATGCGGATCATCAACTACACGAACGTCTGCGTCGCCCAGTGCGACTACTGCGCGTTCTACGTGCTCCCCAACCAGTCCGGCGGTTACGTGCTGTCACGCGACGAGGTGTTCGCGAAGATCGACGATCTGGTCGAGTTCGGCGGCGACCTCGTCGCGTTCAACGGCGGCTTCAACCCCAAGCTGCCGCTCGAGTTCTATTGCGACCTCTTCGCGGCGGTGCGCGCGCGCTACGGCGACAGCGTCGAGTTCTACGCCCTCACGATCGCCGAGTTCGTCTACCTCGCCGATCGCGCCGGCCTGTCGTACGCGGACGCCGCTGCGCGCCTACGCGATGCCGGCGTCCACTGGGTGACCGGCGGCGGCAGCGAGATCCTCACCGAGGACTTCCGCAAGCGGCATGCCAAGTTCAAGTACACCGTGCGCGACTACTTCGAGGCGCAGCGGGCGATCGTCGACAGCGGCCTCAAGACGACGGCGACGATGGTGATCGGCTTCGACGAGACACTCGACGAGCGCCTCGAGCATCTGCAGCGCACGCGCGACTTCCAGGACGAGACCGGCGGCCTCTTCTCGTTCCTCTGCTGGACCTACAAGCCGTACGGGACCGCGTTCGGCGGCCGCGAGATCTCGGCGCAGGAGTACCGCCGCCACATCGCGCTCTCCCGGATCTTCCTGGACAACGTCAAGCACATCCGGACGTCGGTGCTGACCCAGAACGAGGATGCCTTCGGCGCGCTCGACTTCGGCGCCGACGACTTCGACCTGCCGATCGAGGACGAGGTGACGCAGAAGGCGGGTGCGCGGATCGACCTCGATCTTGAGGCTCTGCTCGCCGTGCCCCGCTCGCTCGGCTACACGGTCACGTATCGCCGCGCCGAGCGCCCCGCAGCGCTGACCGCCTGACGGTCAGACGGGCGGCTGCGGGTCGTACTGGATGTAACGGCGCACGGACTGCGCCTGCTCGACCGACTCGAGCGCTTGCGACCAGGTGCAACGCCATGTCGATCCCGGCGGAGACACCGGCGGCGGTGACGATCTCGCCGTCGTCGACGAACCGGGCCTCGCGCTCGACGCGCACGTCGAAGGTCGACAGTGTGTCGAGCGAGGCCCAATGCGTCGTCGCCGGCCTGCCGTCGAGCAAGCCGGCCTTCGCGTAGACGAGGGCGCCTGTGCAGACGCTCGTCAGCAGCGTGCCGGCGGCCGCGAGGTCGCGCAGGCGCGCCAGGTAGCCCTCGTCGGCCTGGAGCGGCCGCGTGTTGCCGCCGGGGAGGACGAGCAGGTCGAGGCGGCCGACGTCGGCCCAGGCGACATCCGGGAGCACGCGCAGCCCGTGCGCGCAGGTGACCGGGTCGGTCGACTCGGCAACCGTCTCGACGCCGATCTCGCGCTCGCTGAAGCGAGCCCAGGCGGTCAGCACCTCGTACGGCCCGGCGAAGTCGAGCTCCTCGACCCCGTCCCAGAGGGCAATGGCGATCCGGTACGCGTCCATTCCGGCGCCTACCTTGCCTGAGCGGTGGCAGCCACCGTCGAGCAAGACGCACGGAAGTGTGGCAATAGTGAAACTTCTGCACGAAGGCCCGCCGTGACTCGGCGAGGGAGCCGCTTGGCAGAGCAAAGGCTGCCTGCGCCGCGATAGCCTCGCGTCACATCGTCGTATCTGTGAGCCGGAGGTCGAGATGACTGCCACCGAGACGCGCTGGGAGCTTCACGGCGAGTACCTCGAGAACTGCAACTGCGACATCGTCTGCCCGTGTCTGTTCTCGGCGAACGCGCCGATGACGTCGAAGCCGACGCAGGGCGCGTGCGAGGTCGGGTTCGGATTCCACGTCGACCGCGGGACGTTCGGGGACGTCTCGCTCGACGGCCTGAACGTGGCGCTGATCGCCCGCACGCCGGGCGCGATGGCCGAAGGGAACTGGCAGGTCGCGCTCTACCTCGACGAGCGCGCCGACGACGCCCAGGGGGAGGCGCTACAGGCGATCTTCACCGGCGCAGCCGGTGGCGTGATGGCGAACCTCGCGCCACTGATCGGCGAGGTGCTCGGCGCCCGCCGGGCGTCGATCCAGTGGCAGAAGGACGGCAAGCGCCGCTCGGTGCAGGTCGACGAGGTGATGAGTCTCGCGGTGCACGCAGTGCCGAGCATCGACCCGGACGGTGAGATCTGGGCGAAGAACGCGCACCCGTTCGCGCCGGAGGCAGTTGCGATGGCAGTCGGCGAGGAGCACAGCACCTACGCCGACTACGGACTGAACTGGGACAACTCGGGGAAGAACGCCCACTACGCCCCGATCAACTGGTCGAATTGACCTCGACGCCCGATCGGACGATGGCCGCCACGACCGGCGTTCGGCTCGGACGGTGGGACGCCCGTGTCGTCGGCGCGGTCCTGCTCGCCGCGGCGACCGTGACGTGGTTCGTGACCGCGCAGCGGATGCGCGGCATGGACGCAGGCCCGGGGAGCGACCTCGGCCGACTCGGCTGGTTCGTCGGCGTCTGGGTGACGATGATGGCGGCGATGATGCTGCCCTCGGCGGCACCGATGGTGCTGCTCTTCCAGCGCATCTCGCTCGATCGCCGTCGGCGCGGACGGAGTTACACGCCGACGTGGATCTTCGCCGTCAGCTACCTCGCCGTCTGGACCGTCTACGGACTGATCGCCTATGGCTTCTACCGGCTCGTCGTCGACCTGGGTGCAGGCTTCCTCGCCTGGGACCGTGCCGGCCCGTACGTCGCCGGCGCCGCGATCGCCGCCGCCGGCCTGTACGAGCTGACTCCGCTCAAGTCGGTCTGTCTGCGCCATTGTCGAACCCCCGTGCACTTCGTCCTCGGGCACTGGCGCGACGGCACGACCGGGGCGCTCCGGATGGGTGCCGAGCACGGCGCCTACTGCGTCGGGTGCTGCTGGGGGCTGATGATCGTGCTCTTCGCACTGGGCGTGATGAGCCTGCTCTGGATGGCCGTGGTGGCGGCGCTGATCTTCGCGCAGAAGGTCGTGCCGGGCGGCGAGCGGCTGACCCGGGTCTTCGCCGTGGCGTTCGTCGCTGCCGGCGTCTGGGTTGCGGTCGCCCCGGGCTCGGTCCCGGGCCTGACGCAGCCGAACGGCCCGGGCGCGCCGGCGCAGATGAAGATGGAGTGACGGTCAGACGGTCGCGGCAGCCGGGACGAACCGGAGCTCGGGGACCTCGTCCAGCTCGCCGACGTCACGGGCCAGCTCCAGGAACGTGTAGAGGCCGGCACGCTCGCGCGGGCCGAAGCGGTAGCGCAACTTCTCGAAGTAGCGGGCCAGGAAGCCGGCTGGGTAGCCGTAGCGCTCGGCCGAGTCGAACGCCAGCCGCTCGGGCTCGGCGCGCGCGGCGCGGAGTGACGCGACGAGTGCGTCCTCGAGCTCGCCGAGCTCCGGATGCAGAGGCTCCGGCGCCGCCCAGACGGCGAAGACCATCGGCAGCCCCGTGCGCTCGAGCCACAGCCGGCCGAGATCGTGGTGCGGGGTCGGGTCCTCGAAGGCCGACTTGAGCGCGGCGTCGCCGATCAGCAGCCTTGCCTCCGCCTCCTCCCCGAGCGGTACGTGCGTCGCGTCCGGAAGGAGCACCTTCGTCAGGACGACCGAGGTCGCCGACTCCGGCGTGACCGCCACCGTCCTGATCCGGTCGAGCGGGGTCTTCGAGATCAGCTGGATCGACTCGACCGCACCCTCGCTCGAGACGCACAACCGCGGCAGCAGCCGCAGACGGTCCGCGTTGCGGGCGTACTCGATCGACGAGATCGGAGCGACGTCGAGCTCGCCCGCGATCAGCTGCTGGTTGAGCGTCGTCGGGACGCCGACCACTTCCTCGACCTCGGCTTCGAGCCGGTAGAAGACCGGCGCCATGTTCACGTACGCGATGCGGCCGAGGCGGATCATCCGGCGCGGTCGACGACGGCGAACGTCAGCGTCTCGAGCTCGTCCTTGTGTGGGTGGGCGCCGAGGAACGCCCGGGCGCGACGCGCATAGTCGAGCGCAGCCTCGCGGGACCGCGCGAGCGCATCGGTGGCAGCGACCGCGACAAGCGCGCCGTCGAGCGGGCCGCCCGCGAGTGCACGCCTCACTTGCTCGTTCTGCGCCGCGGCGAGCAGCAGCGGCATCGTCGGCGTCCCTTCACGCAGGTCGGTGCCGGGGATCTTGCCGGTCTGCTGGGTCTCGCCGGCACAGTCGAGGATGTCGTCGGCGATCTGGAACGCGATGCCGAGATTCTGGCCGTACGCGCCGAGTTGCTCGTCCCCGCCCGAGCCGAGCAGGCACGCGGCCTCGATCAGCTTGCCGGTCTTCAGGCCGCACCGCTCCAGGTAGGCCGCGACCGGAGTGTCGGGGTCGTTCGTCTGCAGCTTCTGCATCGCCTCGCCACGCGACAGGCAGAGCGCCGCGTCGGCCAGCGTCACGACCGCCGACTGGTCGCCCGTCGCCGCCAGCACCGTGAAGGCGCACGCGTAGAGGTAGTCGCCGGCCGCCTTCGCGGCGTCGGCCCCGAACACCGACCAGGCAGCTGGCAGCCCGCGGCGTAGCCGCGCGCCGTCGACCAGGTCGTCGTGCACGAGCGTTGCCATGTGGACGAGCTCGACCGCAACGCCCGCAGGGACCGACGGCTCGGCGCGGGCGGTCAGGAAACAGAGCAGTGGGCGCAGCCGCTTCCCGCCGGCTGCGAGCGCCTCACCGGCAACCTCTTGCGCCAGCCCCGGCCTGGCGGCGACCGCCTGGGCGAGCCCGGCCTCGACCTCGGCCATGTAGCCGGCGAGGCCGGGAGTCGCGTGCACCTGGGCGAGCTGCGTCACTCGGCGACTCCGGTGTGCAGCGCAACGATCGAGCCACCGAGCAGGCGGAACTCGACCTCGCCGAAGCCCGAACTCGCGAGCAGCTCCACCAGCCCCTCGGCGGTCGGGAAGCGCTTGACCGATTCCGGGAGGTACGTGTAGGCGGAGCCGCCGGGCAGCACCTTGCCGAGCAGCGGGACGATGCGATCGAACCAGAGCGAGAAGAACGGCTTCAGCGGGCCACGCGCCTGCGTGATCTCGAGGATCGCCAGGCGTCCGCCGGGCTTCAAGACCCGCCGCAGCTCGCGCAGTGCAAGCTCCAGGTCGGCGACGTTGCGAACACCGAAGCCGACCGTTGCGGCATCGAACGTTCCCTCGGCGAACGGCAGCGCAAGCATGTCGCCCTGGATCCACTCGAGGTCGGCCTTGCGACGCGCACGCTCGAGCATCTTCTCGGAGAAGTCGAGGCCGGTCACGCGCGCGGCCCCCGCCTTCCGGTCGGCGATCGCGAGATCGCCCGTGCCACAGGCTGCGTCGAGCACGCGGTCGCCCGGGCGCACGGCTGCTTGCGCGGCGAGCCGCCGCCAGCGGATGTCGAGCCCCGCGGTCATGACGCGGTTCATCACGTCGTAGACGGGCGCGATCCGGTCGAACATCGAGCGAACCGAGTCGGGAGCCAGGGTCATGGGTGAGTGGTCATGCCTGACCCCAGCGAGGGACGAGGGCGTTGTCGAGCCCGAGCTGGTCGAGGATGCGACCGGTGACGAAGTCGACGAGATCGTCGACCGTCTCGGCGCCGTGGTAGAAGCCGGGTGCGAGAAAGAGGATCGTCGCGCCCGCACGCCGCAACGTGAGCATGTTCTCGAGGTGGATCGCCGACAGCGGCGTCTCGCGCGGGCAGAGGACGAGCTTGCGCTCCTCCTTGAGTGCGACCGAGGCCGCGCGGTGGATCAGGTTCTGCATCGCTCCCGAAGCGATCGTGCCGAGCGTGCCCATCGAGCACGGGCAGATCACGTAGGCGTCGACCTTCGCCGAACCGGACGCGTAGGGCGCCTTCCAGTCGTTCGGCTCGAAAACCGTGACGCCCTCGCCGGTCCCTTCGGTGAACCGCGCGAGAGTCTCGTCGCGCGAGAGCCGGGCGTCGCCGTAGAGCTCCGTCGCAAGCACCTCGATCGCCGCGCCCGAGACGGAAACACCTACCTCGCAGTCGGCAGCCGCGAGCGCATGCAGCAGCCTGCGCGCGTACGGCGCGCCGGAAGCGCCCGTGATGCCGAGGAAGACACGCACTACGCGCAGAGTACGCGCGCGTGCGTCAGGGGTGCGCTACTTCGGGCCCTTTGACGCTTCGAGGAACGCTGCGAGCTGCAGCAGCCGAACATTGCCGAGGCCGGCGAAGGACGGCATCGGCGACCCTGAGTTGACGCACGCAGGACATTTCAGGTGCGCCACCTGGAACGCTAAGCCCTTGTTCTTCGCCCCCTCCGCGCTGAGGTCCGGCGCCCCGGAAAAACCACCGCCGACGCCGAGGTACGTGTGGCAGTTGAGACAGCCTGCGACCGCGAACAGCTTGGCGCCGGCCACCGCATGCGGATTCCCGGCGAAGCCCTGCTTCGCGGCCCATTCGGGCACCTTCCCGATCAGCTCCGTGCCCAGGGACTCCTTCGCCGTGGCGCCCTTGTAGGTGAGCACGCCCATCGAGATGACGACGAGGATCGAAGCGATGATCGCGACCGGACGCCGGCTGAGCCGCCGCTCCGCGCGGACGTCGATGAACGGGATAGCGAGCAGCAGGACGAGGCAGAGCGTCGGGATCCCGATCGTGCCGAGGATCACTGACAGCGGCCACTTGAAGATGCGCAGCAGGTAGAAGAGGAAGTAGAAGTACCAATCGGGCCGCGGGACGAAGTTGATCGTTCCCGGGTCGGCCGGCGCGTCGTACAGCTTTCCGAGCCAGCCCGCCTCGGTGGTGTGATGGTCGCCGGGCGTCGAGTACCGCCAGACGATCGCGAGCCCGATGATCACGAGCACGACGACGAACGACATGATCGTGTCGTGCCACATCGCCCACGGGAAGAAGGGCTTCCCGCGTTCCTTGACGTCCGCCTTGTACTGCTGGTAGATCCGGCGACGCTCGACGACGCGATCGCTGGCCACTAGTGCGCCTCCAGGTGATGGCACCGGGTCGATGGCGAGCGAAAAGCAAGCGAGGCAAGGACGCAGGGAGCGTCAATAGCCGAAGCTATTGACGCGACTGAGGACGCGGCATCGCGCAGCTTTGCAGCCGCCAGCGGCCCGGATGTCATTGCCTGGAGGTGCACTATCTCCCTCGCCTCCGCGCGCGAGTCAGGCCGGAGCGCTTGCCGTTGCTCGAGCCGTTGTCGAGGATCGACCCGGTTCCTGCGGCCTCCTTCGACCACGGCGGCGACGTAACGCCGAGCCGCACGACGAGGTACAGGTGCAGCCCGATCAGCGCGACGATCAGCCCAGGGATGAGCAGCATGTGGATGGCGTAGAAGCGCGACAGTGTGTCGCCTCCGATCGCCGTGCCGCCCTGGAGGAATTGCGCAAGGAACGGTCCGATGATCGGCCCGGTGCCGTTGATGTTGACGCCGACGATCGTTGCCCAGTACGCGGTCTGATCCCACGGCAGGAGATAGCCGGTGAAGCCTTCGGCGAGTCCCATCGTCAGGAGCAGGACGCCGAGGATCCAGTTCAGCTCCCGCGGATACTTGTAGGCGCCGAACAGGAAGACGCGCCCCATGTGCATGAACATGAGGATGATGAAGACCGATGCGCCCCACCGGTGCATGCCGCGCACGAGCCACCCGCCCCAGAGGTCGTTCGTGATGTTCTGGATCGACGCGTACGCGTTCTGCGGGTCGGGCTTGTAGTACATCGCGAGGATCGCCCCGGTCAGTGCCTGGACGATGAACGCGGTCAGGCTCGCCGAGCCGAGCGTCTGGAACCAGTTGATGTCACCCGGCACCTTCCGGAAGAGGAAGTACTTGATGCCGCCCACCAGGCCCGAGCGCTCTTCGAGCCAGTCGATCGGATAGGTGATCGCTTGCTGGAGCTGCTCGCCGCGCGTGGGTTTCGTCCGGGTCGCCATCGGGTCAGCGGGGCGGTTGGATCGGATACATCCAGGACTCGAGACCGCTCACGGGCTCGCCCGGATAGGCAAGGCGCCACTTGTGGATCTTGGCGTCGGCGCCGGTCCCGTCGACGTGCGAGACGGAGAAGGGCTTGCCGAGGAAGAGGTTCCCGTTCTTGATCGAGAACGAGTAACGGTCGAGCGCCCGCACCGGAGGGCCGGCAATGCGGTTGCCCTCGGTGTCGTACTGGCCGCCGTGACACGGGCAGCCGAAGCCTGCGATCGAGATCGTCGGGATCAGCGTCACGTCCGCGAAGTGCTTCGCGTTCTGCGCGTCGAGCGGGCCGTTCGGCTGAACCGGGCAACCGAGATGCGCACAGTGGTTCGAGATGATCGAGAAGCTCGGCAGGCCGTTCAGCTGGCCGTTGTTGCGAACGTAGGCGGAGCGCCGGGAGACAAAGCCTTCCTTGGCGCTGAGCATGAAGGTTGCGACGACGTACTTCCCCTCCGGGAAGTTCGTGATCGGGCCGATGTTGTGGTCCTTGACGCCCTGCTTGAGGAAGGGCGGCAAAACCATGAACCCGAGTGCAGGTGCGGTGAGCACCCCGCCGAGGACAGCGCCGAGGCCGAGAGTCGAGAACTCGAGGAACTTCGAGCGCGGGTAGCGCTCGGCCGAGATGTCGCGCGTGCCTGCCGGCTGAGCCGGCGTTTCGACGACCGCGGCCGCGGCCGCCGCGGCGCTCTCCGCCGGCACCTCGGGTGCGTGGGCCAGGTCGGAATCCGACGCGAGATCGCGGATCCACAGAAAGGCAAAGGCGAGCGCGACGAGGAGGCCGAGGCCGGCGACCCACCACGAGATGATCAGCCCGACCAGGAAGACGACGACGCCAATGGCGAAGCCGACCGGCCAGAGGCTCGGACCCGGGACGTGGGGATGATCGTCGTGGCTCTCGGACAAAGTCTCTAGGCGGGATTCAAGCGGTCAGGGCAGACGAAGGTCAATGTCGTGACAAGCGTGGCGAACTCTGACGCATTCGCCCGCGCCGTGCGCGAGGAACCGCCGCCGGTCAATCAGGCAGCCCGTACTCGGCCCAGCGCCGATCGACGAGCTCTCGCACCTCGGCGCTCATCTCGATCTCCGGCGGCCACTCGCGCGTCCCCTCGAGCGGACCCTTCGCCGTCGCGTCGATCCCGATCTTGCCGCCGAGGAACTGCAGCGTCGGCGCGTGATCGAGGTGGTCGAGCGGTCCCTCGGTGATCACAACGTCGCGCTTCGGATCGACGTTCGCGCCCACGTAGAACAGCACCTGTGCGTAGTCGTGGACGTCGACGTGCTCGTCGACGATCACGATGCCCTTGGTCAGGCTGAGCATCCCGAGGCCCCAGATCGCGTGCATCACCTTGCGGGCGTGACCGGGAAACGCCTTCTTGATCGAGACGATCGCGAGGTTGTGGAAGGCGCCGGCCACCGGGAGGTCGTAGTCGACGATCTCCGGCACGGTCATCTTCACGGCGGGCAGGAAGATGCGCTCGGTCGCCTTGCCGAGCCAGGCGTCTTCCTGCGGCGGCTTGCCGACGACGATCGACGGGTAGATCGCGTCGCGTCGCATCGTGATCGCGGTGACGTGGAAGACCGGGAACTGCTCGGCGGGTGTGTAGAAGCCGGTGTGGTCGCCGAACGGCCCCTCGTCCGCCAACTCCCCTTTGTCGATGTACCCCTCGAGCACGATCTCGGCGGCAGCAGGTACCTCGAGGTCGACCGTCACGCCCTGCACGAGCTCGACCGGCTCGCCGCGTAGGAAGCCCGCGACCATCAGCTCGTCGATGTGCTTCGGGAGCGGTGCGCTCGCCGAGTACGCCGTGATCGGGTCGAGCCCGAGCGCGACCGCGACTTCCATCCGTCCCTCGCTGAACAGGTAGTCCGCCCGGCCGTCCTTGTGGATCTGCCAGTGCATCGCCGTTGTGCGGGGACCGAGCACCTGCATCCGGTACATCCCCACGTTGCGGCCGCCTGTGCGGGGGTCGCGGGTGATCACCGCGGGGAGGGTGATGAACGGGCCGGCGTCTCCCGGCCAGGCCCACTGGACTGGCAGGCTGCCGAGGTCGACCTCGTCGCCACGGAGGACGACTTCCTGCGAAGCGCCGCGGCGGACGACCTTCGGCCGCGAGTCGGCAATCGACTTGAGTGTCCTCAGCCCGCGCACCTTCGCGGCGAGACCTTCGGGCGGCTGCATCTCGAGCACATCGGCGAGCCGCGCGGCAACGTCGTCGAGCCGCTCGACGCCGAACGCGAGGCACATGCGCCGCTCGGTGCCGAACTGGTTGATCAGGAGGGCGTGCTGCGACCCCTTCGGGTGCTCGAACAGGAGTGCGGGGCCGCCCGCCCTGACGGTGCGATCGACGATCTCCGTCACCTCGAGGTGCGGATCGACCTCGGTCGCCACCCGGACCAACTCGCCCTCGCGCTCGAGCAGCGCGATCCACTCGCGCAGGTCGCGGGCAGGCGCCATTGCTAGGCCATCTCTGGCTAGTAGGCCTGGCGGCGGGCGCGGCGGCGGGCGGCGCGACGATGGCCGGCCCAGTTCGAGAGCTCGCCGAGGCCGATCACCGTGAGGAAGATCAAGCCGACGATCAACATGCCGACGATCACGTGCAAGCCCTCAGAAGCGGCGTCGTAGATCACGGCGCGACTCTAGCGGAGTGACGGGCCAGCGCGAGCGAGACGTCGTCGTCGCTCGGCTCGCCGCCGAGGGCGCGCGCAGCGGCGACCCAAGCCTCGCCGTCACCGGGTGCGCCATCGGCGCGAAGTGCCGCACAGCGGGAGATCAGCTCGGCGAGCACGGCAACTGCACGGACCCCGCCGGCCTCGGCGATCCGCACGAGCCCGTGTGCATAGAGATAGTCGCCGAGCAGCACCGCGTCATCGGCGTCGGCCGGGTCGAACAGGCGGGGCGACCCGTAGTGCATGAGGTAGGCCTCGTACACCGTCTCGAGCCCGAGTGCGAGCTCGGGCGGCGCGAGCGGCGAGAAAACTGCGACGAGCTGACGCTCGTCGTACGGAAGCACTGCGGCTCCCCAGACCTCACTCTCGCGTGTCGCCTCGTCAACGATCGTCGAGAGCATCGTTCACCGCCTCGATCGTCCGGTCGATCTCGTCGTCGCCGTGCGCGAGCGACGGGAAAAGGCACTCGTACTGGCTCGGGGCGATGTAGACGCCGCGGTCGAGTAGCCCGCGGAACAGCTCGCCGTAGCGATCGGTGTCGAGTTGCTCGAACTGCCGCACCGGCTCGTCGCGGCCGGCGAACAACGTCAGCATCGCACCGACCCGCTGCACCCTGCCGAAGCGGGCGAGACCGTCGGCGAGCCGCGCCGAACGCCGTTCGAGCTCGGGGTAGACCGTGGGTTCGCGCAACCGCTCGAGGACCGAGAGGCCGGCTGCAGTCGCGAGCGGGTTCCCACTCAACGTGCCAGCCTGGTAGACGTCACCGGCAGGCGCGAGCCGCTCCATCACGTCTGCGCGACCGCCGAACGCGGCGAGCGGCAGCCCGCCGCCGACGATCTTGCCGAGCACGGTCAGGTCCGGCGTCACCCCGAAGAGCGCCTGGGCGCCGCCGCGGGCGACACGAAAGCCGGTGATCACCTCGTCGAAGACGAGTAACGCGCCACTCGCGTCGCAGAGCAACCGCAGCGCGTCGAGGAAACCGGGCTCCGGGGGCACGCACCCCATGTTCCCGGCGACCGGCTCGACGATGATCGCGGCGAGTCCCTCCCCGTAGCGCTCGACGGCCGCGGCGGCGCCGTCGACGTCGTTGTACTCGCAGACGATCGTGTCGGCGATCACGCCTGTCGGCACGCCGGGGGAGGATGGGATGCCGAGGGTGGCGAGGCCCGAGCCGGCGCTGGCGAGGAACTGATCGGCGTGCCCGTGGTAACAACCCGCGAACTTGAGCACGCGGTCACGGTGGGTGAACCCGCGCGCGAGCCTCACGGCGCTCATCGCCGCCTCGGTGCCGGACGAGACGAGCCGCACGCGTTCGACCGAGGGGACCGCATCGACGATCTCGGCCGCGAGCAGCACCTCACGCTCGGTCGTGGCGCCGAACGTCGTCCCGTCGAGCGCCGCCTCGCGCACGGCTTCGATCGTTGCCTCGTCCGCATGCCCGAAGAGCAATGGACCCCACGACTGCACCCAGTCGACCAGCGTCCGCCCGTCCGTCGTCTCGAGGTACGCACCGCGCCCGCTGCTGACGAAAAATGGCTCGTCGAGCCCAACGCTTCGCATCGCGCGCACCGGCGAGTTGACGCCGCCCGGGATCAACCCGAGCGCCCGATGCCAGAGCGGCGTCCGGACTAGCAAGGCCAGGCTCCGTCGAGCCTCAGAGCCACGAGCCGAAGTCCTTCGCCCAGTAGGTGACGATCACGTCGGCGCCGGCGCGGCGGATCGCTGTCAGCGACTCGAGCGCGGCGGCTCGCTCGTCGAGATCGCCGGCAGCGGCAGCGGCCTTGATCATCGCGTACTCGCCGCTGACGTTGTAGGCCGCCAGCGGCAGGTCGAAGCGGTCCCGCGCCGCGCGCAGCACGTCCAGGTACGGCAGGGCAGGCTTGATCATCAGCACGTCGGCGCCCTCGGCGATGTCGAGCTCGCACTCGCGGAGAGCCTCGCGCACGTTGCCGGGGTCGAGCTGGTAGCCGCGCCGGTCGCCGAACGCCGGAGCGCTGTCTGCGACGTCTCGGAACGGGCCATAAAAGGCAGAGGCGTACTTCGCCGAGTACGCGACGATCGGCGTCGCCGGGAGCTGTTCGCGGATCGCGGCCACACGGCCGTCCATCATGTCGCTCGGCGCAACCACGTCCGCACCTGCCTCGACGTGCGAGACGGCCGTGCGGGCGAGCAGCTCGAGCGACGCGTCGTTGTCGACCTCTCCGTCGTGGATGACGCCGCAGTGTCCGTGCGACGTGTACTCGCACAGGCACACATCCGTGAGCAACAAGAGCTCGGGGAACCGGGGCCGCAGTGCGCGCAGCGCTTGCTGCACGATGCCGTCGTCGAGCCACGCGCCGGAGCCTTCGTCGTCCTTCTCCTCCGGCACCCCGAACAGGATCACGGCGCCGATGCCGAGCCGGACGAGCTCCTCGACCTCCCGCACCACCGATGCGACCGTATGTCGCTGCAGCGCGGGCAGGCGCTCGTTGGCACGCGCAGCCGGAGCGACGAACAACGGCATCACCAGGTCGTCGAGCGACACGCTGGTCTCGCGCACGAGGTCACGCAGCGGCGGGGTGCGACGCAGGCGGCGCAGGCGGGTGATCGGAAACGCGCTCACGGCCGAAGCGTACGCGGCGGATCGACGTCGACCAGCTCCACCTCGACCGGGACGGGCGTCCCCTGCCAGGGCTCGAGCGTCAGCCGGTCGGCGAAGAACTCCCAGATCGCTCGGCCGACCGCGAGCAGCGGCAGCGCGGTCAGCGCCCCGGGCAGCCCGTAGAGCTCGGCGCCGGCAGCGAGGCCGAAGATGACCAGCAGCGGATGGAGCCGCAACGCGTTCCCCATCACCTTTGGGACGACGACGTGCCCCTCGATCTGCTGGATGCCGAGGAAGAGGAGCGCCACCCAGAGCGCGGAGATCGGATGGACGACGAGGGCGTAGATGAACGGCGGCAGTGCGCCGAGCCACGGCCCGAGGTACGGGATCACCTCCGTCAGCGCCACCCACGCGCCGAACAGGAGTGCGTACTGCTGGGCGTCCGGCAGCAACCCGGTCGCGCCGAGGATCCAGATCCCCACGCCCGCGCTGACGCCCATGATCAGCGACAGCGCGACCTGGCCGCGGACGTACGACGCGAGCGCGTGCTCCATGCTGCGAAGCAGCGGCAGCTCTCCGCGTCGCGGTGGGTAGCGGCGGTCGATCGCGCGTCCAAGTCGCTGCATGTCGATCAGCATGTAGATCGAGACGACGACGAGCAGCACGAGCGAGAAGAGCGTCTTGCCGATCGAGATGGCCGCACCTTCGACGATCGAGACGATGCGCTTCGTGTTCTTTCCGACGTCGCGCTGCTGGATCTGACGCACGATCCGGTGCCCACGCTGCTTGACGTCGACCGACTTCAGGTGATGCTCGTCAAGCCACAGCTGGAGACGATCGACGTCGCGGTCGGCGGCGGTCTGTCCGGTGGGCGGGAGACGATTCGTGAAGTAGTCGTTGAATCGGTTGGCAGCCGTCTTCGTCTCACCGACGACTGCCGTCGCGATCGCCAGGATGACCAGGGCCAACACCGACGCAAACGTCAGGAACACCAGCGCGACCGAGAGGCCGCGCGGCAGGCGGGCCTTCTGGAGCGCACGGACGAGTGGGTCGAGCAGCAGCGCGACGAGCGCGGCGACAAGGAAGAGAAAGACCACATGACTCAGCGCGGTCAGCAGAATCCACGCGAGGACCAGCAGCAACGGCAGGCCCACCAGCTGGACCCAGCGCGGCACCTGGATGCGCGGCGGGCGACCGAGGGCGCTCACAGAGCCGATGCTACCGCGCGCGTGGTACCGATCCGCCCACCCGACTGGGACTGGTCGTTCTCGACCGACGGGGCCCTGGCGCTCGCTCCCACGTTGAACTCGCAGGAAGCGTCCGCTACCGTGCCCCCGATGTCGCCCCCGGGGCCCCACCGGCGTGCCCGCAGGACACAACGCCGTCCCCTCCAGCGTGAACGGCGCCTGCGCCGCCTCGCTGTTCTGTTCGCGATCGCTCTCGTGGCGCTCGTGACGTTGCTGCTGTCCGCGTTCGGCGGTTCCGGCGCCCCGGCAGCCGCACCGGCGCCGGCGAGCGCGTCACGCCTGCTGCCGGCAGGTCCGCCGCAACCCGAGATCGTCAGCCGGGTCGGCTCACTGCATCTACAGCTGCCGGTCTCCCAGAGCCGCGTAACCGCGATCGGCTACCAGGGCGGCAGCGCCGGCTCGGTACCTCTCGATCCGCTCGGCAACCAGGCGAACCAGGGTCTCCTGCGGCGACTCGGGCACTCGATCTTCGGCGGGTCCGCGAGCGGCCCTCGCTGGTACCAGCTCCCCGGCGGGCAGGGACCCGCCACTTCGGCACTCGAGGTCGGAGCGGCCGCCGGCACCGACGTCTACTCGCCAGTGGACGGCACGGTCCTTTCGATCGGGAACATCGTCTTGAACGGCCGAGACTACGGCGCACGGATCGACGTGCAGCCGACGGGTACGCCGTCGCGCGTCGTCTCCGTCTCGCACATCACCGTCGACCCGGCGCTCGTCGTCGGCTCGCCGCTGACGGCGGGAGGCTCGAAGCTCGGCTCGATCGTCGATTTCTCGGGCGCCGAGCGACAGTCGCTCGCCCGGTACACGAACGATTCCGGGAACCACGTCGTCGTCGAGGTCCACCCGGCGGCGTCGTTGTCACTCGGCTAGAAAGAACGCCCTGCGCATCCTCTTCATCGCCGACGTCTTCGGCGCGCCCGGGCGACGAGCCGTCGAGGCGCGGCTGCCCGCACTCCGAACCGAGCTCGCAGTCGACTTCTGCATCGTCAACGGCGAGAACGCCGCCGCGGGCCGCGGGATCACGGCCAAGCTGGCCGATCGGCTCCTCGCGGCGGGCGCCGACGTCGTCACCCTGGGCAACTGGACCTGGGGCCAGGCCGGCTTCGCGCCCTACCTGAGCGGCACCGACCGGGTCCTGCGCCCGGCGAACATGTCCCCGCAGACGCCGGGTACCGGTTTCGCGGTACACGACGGCGTCGCGGTGATCAGCCTGCTCGGCGTGTTCTCGCTCGACCCGTTCGAATCGCCGTTCCTCGCCGCCGATCGGCTCGTCGAGGAGGCTCGCCGCGTGACGCCGGTCGTGGTGGTCGATTTCCACGCGGAGGCGACCAGCGAGAAGGTGGGGCTGGCGCGCTACCTCGACGGTCGCGTGACGGCGGTGCTGGGAACGCACACGCACGTGCAGACGAACGATGCTCGCGTGCTCGCCGGCGGCACCGCAGCGATCACCGATGCCGGCATGACCGGCCCGCACGACTCGGTGATCGGCAGCGAAGAGCACGGAGCGATCAAGCGGTTCCTCACCGGCATGCCGGTCCGGCTCGAGCCTGCGAGCGGTGACGTGCGCATCGAGGGTGTGCTGGTCGAGTGCGGCGCAGACGGCCGCGCGACGAGCTGCACGCTCGTCCGGGTCAACGTCGAGCCGTAGCCGCGGGCAGTGCGAACACGGCGAGCAGCGCGACGAGCACGAGATCGCGAGCCAGCACCACGCCCGCCAGGTGGAACCGCGTGGCGTACTCGAAGTAGCGCCAGGGGAACCAGACCTGCGTGAGCACGAGCGCGGCCGTCAGCAGCGTCGTCGCTGCGAGACCGCGGCGGCCGCGGACCAGCGGCACCAGCGGGATCAGCCAGACGAGGTACTGCGGAGACAGGACCTTGTCGAACGCGATGAACGCGCAGACGCACGCCGCGGCGAAGCGAAGCAGTCGCTCCTCCGTCGCCGGACCCCGCGCGAACGCGATCCACAGCGCGAGCAGTGCGGCCGCCTGCGCGAGGACGAACAACGCTCCGAACGCTCCGTGCCCGCCGAGGCCCTGAGAGCCGTGCGAGTCGACGACGTGCGGATGCGCGAACGTCGTCAAGAGCGCAGCGCCGAGCGACTCGATCTGCAGCGGCCGTGACGCCTGGCCATGGACGCTGTCGATCAGCCCGTGCGGGGCGACGACGAGGAAGGGCACGACGGCAACGGCGAGCACCAACGCCCCGTACCCGACAGCACGAGTGCGGCCGTGCCGCACCGACCAGGCGAGCGCGAGGGGCACGAGCACGACCGGCCACAGCTTCGCCGCGACCGCGGCGCCGAGCAACGCCCAGCCGAGCCCGTGACGCTGACGGACGAGCGCGACGAGCGCACCCGTCGCGAGGACGACGGGCCAGAGATCGAACCGCGAGAGGATCAGCGACCCGATCAGGACGGGCGCCAGCGCCACGTAGAACGCTGCCCGTGGGCTGACCACTGCGACCACCCACACGAGCGCGACCCCGCAGGCGGCCATCGACCACGCGAAGGTCGCCGCGTAGCCACCGCCGAGCAGCGACGGCAGCACGAAGACCGGCAGCGCCCCGGGTGGGTACTCGACGGCGAAGTCCCGGTACGGGATCCTGCCCGCCCGGATCGCGTCGCCGTACGCCTTGTACGACGGCCAGTCGACGATCGTGCCGCGCCCCCAGAACCAGGTGTGCACCAGGCCCCAGGCGAGCAGGAACACCGCCGAGGCCGCGAGCGACACGGCGACGCGGTCCTCAGACCGCAGCCAGCGCGCCCGCGTCGGACCGCTCATCCTCGACCGGCGGTGGCGCCGGCTCCTCGGCTCCGGGCAACGGAGCGATCAACGCCAGCGCGACGAACGGGAAGAACCACGGCAGGTAGAGGTAGAACCAATGGGTCAGGACGAGCTCGAAGCCGACGAGCACGGCGCCGGTGAGCGCGGCCAGGCGGAGCGGCGACCGCCGGCGCGGGAACCAGCCGAGGGCGAGAGCGCCGACGACGAGCGCCACCTCGAGCACACGCTGGACGAGGTGCAGGTCGGGTATGCCCTTGGCGTGGTACTGCCGCCAGTCCCAGAGTGAGAAGGGCGACTCGCGGCCGATCTGGAACGAGAACGAGCGGTCGTAGAACACACGGGCTGCGTGCAGCGGCGACGGCTCCAGGAAGAGGACGAAGAAGACGAGCAGCGTCGTCACGGCGAACGCAGCGGCATACGCGGCGAGCGCCCGCGGCCGGCGCGCCTCCGGGTAACCGGACCAGAGCGGGACGAGCAGCAGCGAGGCGAACTTCGTCCAGCCGGAGAGGGCGACGGCGGCCCCGCGCGCCACCGGGCTCGTCACGGCGAGGAAGCCCCAGATCAGGAACGCAGGTGCGATCGAGTCGTTGGTGTTCGAGCTCGACGTGTACTGCGTGAACGGCCACGCGACCCAGGCGAACGCGAGGGCCGCGGCGAGTCGAGGCCCGCCGAAGCGCCGGCCGACGAGCACGAGTCCGAGCAGGCAGAGGCTGTCGAACAGGATCGACGTCAGGTGCACCGCCGGCAGCGTGTCCCACTTGTGGCTCCAGCCGAGAATCGCGTAGCCCGGGATGTAGGCCAGGTACGAGACGGGGCCGTAGGTGTCACCGAGCGGGTTGGCGGTCTCGCAGCGCCCGTTCGTCTGGACCCGGTCGCGTACCTCCCCGCTCGAGTCGGCCGGCCCGCACTTCGGCCGGGCGTCCTCGACCGGGAAGTGGCCGTACGGGCTCTCACCGTGGACGATCCGATCGGCACCGATCACGCCGGAGTAACCGACGTCGATCACGTTCGACGAGCGAACGTTGAGCCCGATCCGAAAGCCGGCGACGAAGACGGTCGCCGCAGCGAGCAGCCACACGGGCCACACCGCGGCCCCCGGGGACGGCCGGTCGCTACGCGCGATCCAGACGCAGCGCGCAAGGATCCAGGCGAGCGGCGGATAGGCGACCGACATCGCGGCGAAGACGTGGCCGTGGTTGAAGAACCAGAGGGAGAGTGAGAACGAGAGCAGGACGAGCAGATCCGCGTTCCGGACCGAGAAGAGACGCCGCCAGTCGATCAACCCGAGCAGGAAGAGCGCCGAGAAGCTGAGCCAGACGCTGTAACTGTTGATCTTCGAGCCGCCGAACGCACCCGGGTCGCCGCGCGCCATGCGCCAGGCGACCTGCGGGCCGGTCCACGCGTCGCCCACGGCGACGCGGCGGTCGTCGACCGTGCCGGTCGCGATCTCGCCGGCGCGGCCCGACCAGACGTTGACGGTCCACGTGCCGTCCTTGTACGTCGCATCGGTGGTGGGATGCGGTGGGTAGCGCTCGAGCCAGCGCGCGACCTTCCCGTAGCGCAGGAAGACAGAGATCACCTGCTGCTTGGTCGAGACCGCCTTCAGAGGGACGAGGGGCGAGGTCTGGGTGAGCGGGTTCGAAACGCCGGTGGTCGTCCCTGCATGCGCCGCCGGGACGAGCGCAAGCGCGAGCGCAGCGACCGCGGCGAGCCTCAGCGCCGGAAGCTCCAGAGCTTGTTGCCGAGGAAGTTGAGTGGGGTCACGAGCACGATCGCGACCGCCTGCGCGATCACCTTTCCCCAGCCGAGCCAGTCGAGGAACACGACCAGCCAGATCTGGTTGACGACGAACGCGGCCGCCGAGACGGCGTAGAAGCGCATCCCCTGCAACGCGAAGCTGCCCTTCTGACCGGAGAACGTCCAGTGTCGGTTCCACCAGTAGTTGCTCGCAGCCGCGACGATGAACGACACCGCAGCAGCCTGGTGCGCGCCGTAGCCGAGCAGCAGCTTGTAGACGACCAGGTTGATCGCGAAGCCGCTCGCACCGACGAGCCCGAACTTGAAGAGCTGGATCCAGTTGTGGGGCTGCCGGAGCGCGTTGACAGTGCGAGTGGTCGCGGACACGCGGGCGAGGCTACCTCAGACCCTCGCGGCGAAGTGGTCGACGACCAGCTGCTTGATCCCGGTGATCGACGTGGGCGGCGGTCCCAGCCCCACAGTCAGCATCGGCACCTCCGAGTCTGCGGCGTCGAGCGAGCCATGGCTGCCGCCACCGAGATGGCTTCGCCCGGCGATGTCGACGAACTCCCAGCCTGCCGCCGCCGAGACGACCACCTCGCCCGAGTTCGGGTTCCGGACCGCGGCAGCGGCACGCGCCCTGCCGTCGGGCAGCCCGTCGAGAAGGGACTCATCCTCGTCACCGTCGCAACGAACGACGAGACGGCCGTCCTCTTCGAAGAGCACGATCCCGGCTGCCGGCTGGTCGTCGAGCCGCTCGGCGACCAGCCTCGGCTCGGCGGTGTAGACCATCGCAGCGCGGTTCGAGGCGGTGACCAGATCGCCGCCGACGTCGAGGCTCGCAACGCGCTCGACGCTCGACTGCCCGTGATCGGAGCAGACGATCACCGCGTAACGCTCGAGGAACGCGTCAGGCCCGCCGGCGGCCGACATCAACGCCGAAACGGCCGCGTCGCTGCGGGCGAGCGCCTCGTGTGCGGCGTCGGGGCCAGACGCGTGCGACGCGTAGTCGTAGTCCGGCAGGTAGTAGACGAGAAAGTCAAAGCCGTCCCGTGTGACGAGCCAGCGTCCGACCCACGCCGCGTATGCGTCGATCGAGCCGAGCGCACGGTTCCGCACCGCGATCGGCGCCCCGGTCCGGTCGCTCTCGTAGAGCGAGTAGAAGAAGAAGCGCTTCGGCCCGTTCACCGCGGGCACGCCGGGGATCGAAGCGAGGTGGCGATGCGTGCCGCGATAGCAGGTGATGTTGATCGCGGCGGCAGTGAGGCCGGTGCGCTCGAGCGCCTCGTACACGGTCTCTGCGTCGCGGCTGAGATGACGTGCATTCAGATCGATCACGGTGTCGCGCAGCGACCGCGTCACGCCGGCGACGCGAACCGCCCCGAACGAGGATCCGTACTCGACGATCCGCTGTTCCTCGCGGTACCACCAGACCAGGTGCGGGATGTGATGCACGTCGCCGTGGGCGCCGGTCGCGATCGACGACAGGCACACCGGTGTGAGCGAGGGGAACGTCGAGGCGGCGCGTGCGTAGGTGCCGTGCTCGAGCAGGAATCTGATCGCCGGCGTGTCGGCGGCTTCGAACATCGACGGCGTCAGGCCGTCGATCACGATCAGGACGACGGGCTTTGCCACTCAGTCGCGCGCGAGCGAGCGGAGCCCCGCGTGTCGCTCCGGCTCACGGCGACGAGCCCGCGCGCCGAGCACAGGCACCGCGAGCGCCTCGAGGTAGCCGATCACCGGCACGAATGCGAGCGCCGCGCCGACGAGCGACGCGAGGGCGAGGAGGGTCGCGGTGCCGCCACGAGTGCCGCCGCGTCTGAGCGCGCCGGCGACGAGCGGCGCCGACCCGAACGCCCCGCACAGCTGCACCGGCGACACCGCCGACCGCCTGCTGCCACTCCCAGAAGGCGAGCCCGATCGCCGCAGCGACGGCCGCCGCGACCAGCGCCGCCGGCAGCACTCGCCGCAGAACACCAGCGGCTGCGACGCCGAGCGCCGTGCCGAGGCCGACGAGGATGCCGATCGTGTACCAGGACCCCATCAGGCCAGTGTAGGTGGCTTCGTCAGGCCTGCAGTTGCTGGATCACGGCAAGGGTGAATGCCGCGGCCCGTGCACCGTCGACGACGCGGTGGTCGAACGTGATGCTGACGTTCCCCATCGGACGCACGACGATCTCGCCCTCGCGCACGACGGGGCGCGGGGCGATGCGGTGCACGCCCAGGATCGCCACCTCCGGGTAGTTGACGAGCGGCGTGACGAAGAGCCCCGACAGCTTGCCGGCACTCGTCACGGTGAACGTCGAGCCGCGCAGCTCCTCCGGCGCGAGCTTGCCGTCGCGTGCCTTGGCCGCGAGCTCGTCGACGTCGCCCCGGAGCTCCTCGACGCTCCGCGTGTCGCAAGCGCGGACGACGGGCACGACGAGCCCCTGCTCGGTCTGCACGGCGATGCCGAGGTCGTAGCGATCGAGATAGACGATCTCGTCCCCTTCGAGCCGTGCATTCAGCTCGGGGAACTCGTGCAGCGACAGGGCGGTCGCGCGCAGAACGGTCGGGAGCAGCAGCTCCAGGGCGACGGCGCCGAAGTCGCACTCCTCGACGTACGTGACGGCGGGCACTTCGTGGTGGGCGCGAGTCAGGTGCTCGACGATCTGTCGCCGGACGCCCCGCACCTTCTCGCGGCGGCCCTCGCGCGGCGTCGCCGCGCCGCGCACGTCGTCCTCGGTGATCCGGCCCGCGGGACCGGTGCCTGCGACGGCCTCGAGGTCGACGCCGAGCTCCTGCGCGATGCGCCGCACGAGCGGCGTCGCCTGGACGCGGTCCGGCGAGCTTCCGGTCTCGGCTACCGGCCGTGCGGATGTGTGCGCGGGCGCGCTCTCGGCGGGCGGCGCGGCGACCTCACCCTCGCGGCCGATCACGACCAGCACCGACCCGACGGGCGCGACATCGCCCTCGGCGACCAGGATCTGGAGCACGGTGCCGGCAGCGGGCGACGGGATCTCGACCGTCGTCTTGTCGGTCTGGATCTCGACGAGCGGCGCATCCTCCGCGATCTCGTCGCCGACGGCGACCAGCCACCTCGCGACCTCTCCCTCGGTGAGCCCCTCACCGAGGTCGGGCAGTTTGAACTCGTACGCCATCTCGGCGCCCGAGACTACCCGCCGACCCGCGAACCTCGTTCGAACCTCGTCGGAACGAGGTTCGCGCGTTTGCGCCACGCACCCGCGCACGGGCGCGAACTCCCTGCACCCGAGCCTGTTCCCGGCCCCGATCTGAACCCCGCGAACCTCGTTCGAACCTCGTTCGAACGAGGTTCGGGTGTCAGGCGACCAGCGAGCGGACCGCTGCCGTGACCCGCTCGACCGACGGCATGTACTCGTCCTCGATCGTCCAGTACGGGTAGGGCACGTCGTAGCCGGTCACGCGCAGGATCGGCCCCTGCAGATCGAAGATCGCCCGCTCGGCGATCAGCGCCGCGAGCTCCGCGCCGAAGCCGGCGGTGCGCGGCGCCTCGTGCACGATCACCACGCGGCCCGTCTTCGCGACCGAGGCGAGGATCGCCGCCTCGTCGAGCGGTCGCAGCGACCGGATGTCGACGATCTCGCACGAGACGTCGAGCTCGTCGGCCGCGCGCTCGCACACGCCGACCATCGCTCCGTAGGCGATCAGCGTCACGTCCGTACCCGCGCGCGCGATGCGCGCCTGGCCGAGCGGCACGAGGTACTCGCCGTCGGGCACCTCGCCGCGAGCGGTCCGGTAGACGAGCTTCGGCTCGAAGATGACCACCGGGTCCGGATCGCGGATCGCCGCGGCGAGCAAGCCCTTCGCGTCGGCGGGCGTCGACGGGATCGCGACCTTGATCCCGGGCGTGTGCACGTAGTACGCCTCCGGCGAGTCGTCGTGCAGCTCCGGCGCGCGCACGCCGCCGCCGTACGGCATGCGGATCGTGATCGGGAACCGCAGCTTGCCGCCGCTCCGCCAGTGGTAGCGCCCGACGTGGGTGATCAGCTGGTCGAGGCACGGATACGAGAACGCGTCGTACTGCATCTCGCACACCGGCCGCCAACCGGCCATGCAGAGCCCGACCGCGGTGCCGAGGATCCCGGCCTCCGCCAGCGGCGTGTCGACGCACCGGTTCGCGCCGAACCGGTCGCGCAGGCCGGCGGTCGCGCGGAAGACGCCGCCGGCGCGACCGACGTCCTCGCCCATCACCATCACGTCCGGATCGCGCTCGAGCTCGACGTGCAGCGCGTCGTTGACCGCCTCGACGAGTGTCAGCTCAGCCATTGCGCATGTTCCCCGGCGGGTCGACGTAGGCGTGGCGTGAACAGCAGCTCCGGGTCTGGCGCGGCCTCCGCTTCGGCCGCGGCGATCCCGGCCCGCAGCAGCTCCTCCGCCTCCGCTTCGCGTCGTCGCGATCAGCTCGTCGCTGAGCAGGCCGAGGCGCTTCAGGAACGCCTCGTACTGCCCGACGCATTCGCGCGCGCGCTCCTGCGTCGACGCGGTCCTGGTCGATGTACGCCCTCGGGTCGTCTGCTGTCGCGTGCGGCGCGGCCCGGTAGTGAACGGCCTCGATCAGCGTCGGGCCGTCACCGGCGCGAGCGCGCTCGACCGCCTCGCGCGCAGCCTCGTACACGGCGAGCACGTCGAGCCCGTCGACGCGCACGCCCGGGAATGCCGTACCCGGCCGCTTTGTCGGCGAGCGTCTCGGCGCGCGTCTGTGCCTCGAGCGGCGTCGAGATCGCCCAGCCGTTGTTGTTGCAGACGAAGACGACCGGCGCGTCCATGACGGCTGCGAAGTTGACGCCCTCGTGGAACGCGCCTTCACTCGTGGCGCCGTCGCCGAAGAAGGCCATCGCGACCGTGTCCTCGCCGCGCAGCTTCTTGCCCCAGGCGAGTCCTGCCGCATGCGGCACGTGAGTCGCGATCGGGACGCAGATCGAGGCGACGTTCCATTCGGCCGGGTTCCACCAGCCCGTCGGGTGCCCGCGCCACCACTGCAGGATCGTCGCGGCCGGCATGCCGCGCACGAGCCCGATCGCGGACTCGCGGTACGACGGGAAGATCCAGTCGTCGTCCGCGAGCGCGAAGGTCGCGCCGGCCTGGATCGCCTCGTGGTTCCAGAAGATCGCGTAGGTGCCGATGCGGCCCTGACGGTGGTAGACGACCGAGCGTTCGTCGTAGGTGCGAAGCAGCACCATCCGCCGGTAGAGCTCGAGCAGCTCGGGCTCGCCGAGGCCGTCGGGTGCTGCGTCGGCATCCAAGCGCCGGAAGGCGTCAGTGGCTGCCATGCGGCCGAAAACCTATCTCACGGGCCTGCCACGCGATCTGATCGTCGAACGCGCGACGGCTCATCCCATGCCCGGTCGGGTACCAGCGGACGAGCGGATGATCGGGCGCAGCCTTGATCAGCGCGACGAGCTGCGCGTGCGGCACGACCGCGTCCCTGGTTCCGGCCTGGAAGAACAGGTGCGCCTTCGCCTTCGGGATCCAGTACAGCGGGGTCTCGCTCCCCCGGCCGGCGACGATCCCGATCGCCTTCAGGCGCGGCTCGTCGCCGGCCAGGATCGCCGCCGTCTGGGCGCCGAGCGAGAAGCCGACGAGCCCGAGCCGCGAGGCGTCGACGTCCTTGCGCGCTGCGAGTAGGTCGAGCGCTCTTCGGGCGTTGACGACGAGCGGCCGGAACGTCGCCGCGTCGTTCGGCTGGGAGATCGTCATCGTGACGAAGCCGCGCGAGGCGAGCTGCAGCGCCGGCAGCAGCAGATCCTCGCGGTTGCCGCCGCTGCCGTGCAGGAAGAGGACGGCCGGATGCTTTCCACCCGAGCGAGGCGCGACGAGGAACGCGTTGACCCTCCTCGCACCGTCGAAGGAGATGACGTGCATCGCGACCTTCGGGCCGGAAAGCGCGATGCCCTGGTCGCGCACGGCGAGCGGACGGTCGTGGTCGTAGGCATACGGATCGGGCGCATGCGCGGCGCCACCGCAGCCTGCGACGACGAGGACGAGGACGAGTGACGCTGCGCTAGACCAGCACAGAGACCGCATCGCGCCTCGCCTCGAACGTCGCCTCGACGACGTCGCCGAGATCCTCGCCGTCGGCCTGTAACGGCAGCGGGTGGTCGCAGCGCACGACGATCCGGTCGAGGTCGTGGCCCGAGACGATGTCTTCGGCCTCGAGCTGACCCTTGCCGCGAACCATGTACCGAGCCAGCCGCGGGACATCGCGCGCCCGGACCCGCTGCGGCGCGACGAAGTCGATGCCTGCCTCGAAGCGCGCGGCGGGCGCGATGCGAAGCGCGACGGAGCCGGCGTACGTGTAGGGAGCGCAGTTCGCGACGAGGATGAACGCTGCGCGGCCGTAGCCCTCGATCTCGAGCTGCGGCTCGTAGCGGCCGCGCCGCTCGAGCAGCATGCGCCCGACCGTGCGGAGGAACGCGAGGTCGCCGGGCCGTGCGCCGCCGGAGTCACGCCCGAGTGCATCGAGCCGCCGGACGGCCTCGCCGTCGAAGCCGAGCCCGGCGGAAAAGCAGAAACGGCGCCCGTTGACCGACCCGAGCCCGATCCGCCGCAGGCGATCCTCCGAGAGCGCCAGCCCGATCGCCCGCGCCGCGGCAACGGGTTCGCGCGGCAGACCGAGCGCGCGGGGCAGCACGCTCGTCCCTCCGCCGGGCAGGAACCCGAACGGCACGGCGCCGTCGGCGCCGTTCATGGCCTCGTTGTAGGTGCCGTCGCCGGAGAAGACGATGATCGCGTCGACCGAGCCGGCGACCTCGCGCGGCGAGCTCGGTCGCGTGCCCCGGTCGCTGCGTGAACGTCGTCTCGACGTCGGCGTGCTCTCGCAGCACCCGTTCGACGGCCGAGATCCGCTCGCCGGTGACATGCGTCGAGTACGGGTTGACGATCAGTGCCGCGCGCTTCACGCTGTCGAGCATGCCACGCCGGACCGCGCTCATCGTCGCCGTTCCGGAGGCCGAAGAGGCTGTCGGCGTCTACCGCTTCGCAGCACGACTGGTCGGCTTCGCGTCGGCGTGCCCGCTCACGTCACCGTGCTGTTCCCGTTCGTGCCGTCCGAGGCGGTCGACGAAGCGGCGATCGGCGCGGTCGTCGCACAGGTGCCGGCGTTCGCGTTCGCGCTCACCACAGTCGAGCGGTTCGCCGACGGGACGGTCTGGCTGTGCCCCGATCCTTCGGCGCCGTTCGCGGCCTTGACCCGGGCGGTCGTCGGAGCGCTGGCCCGAGTACCCGCCCTACGAAGGAGTGCACGAGGAGGTGATTCCGCACCTGACGGTGAGCGAACAGCCGATCGACGTGACGATCGACTTGCCGATCCACGCGCGGGCGAGCCATGTCGTCCTGATCGAGGAGGACGAGCACGGTCGCTGGCACGAGCGGGGGCGCTTCGCGCTCGGCGCCTAGGGCGTCGCGTAGCCGCGCATGCCGTCGAGCAAGGCGGCGAAGAGCCTGTCCGCGAGCGCGTCCGTGTCGGCGCCGGGCCGAAGCCAGGTGTAGGCCCAGTTGGCCGCGGAGAGGAAGAGGAGCGCCGCGGTCGCGAGGTCGAGGTCGGTGCGGAGCTCGCTCTCCTCGACGCCGTCCCGGAAGAGGCCGCGGATGCGCTCCTCGTAGCGGCGCCGCTCGGCGACGAATCGCTCGCGCCGCTCGCCCTCGAGGTAGCGCCACTCGCGCACGAACACGGTCGCGATGTCGATCTGTCCGCCCACCACAGCCAGATGCGCTCGCAGGGCCAGCCTGATCCGCTCTGCGGCCGCGACCTCGGGCGGCACGCGAGTCGAGCGCCGCGTGGAACGCCTCGGCGCCTTCCCACGCGACCTCCCAGAGCAGGTCCTCCTTCGAGGCGATGTGGTGGTAGAGCGACGGCTTCTGGACGCCGAGCTGCTCGGCCAGGTCGGCGAGCGAGGTTCCCTGGTAGCCACGCTCGGCGAACAGCCGGGCGGCGATCCGGGTCAGCTCTGCGCGCCTCGCGGACATCTATAGTTCCAGCCTAACGATCGGTAGGTTGGGAGGCTCGACGTGGATGCGCGCACACAGGAATTCCTCGCCTACGTCCAGGAGGGCGGGCAGGTGGAGGCGACCGACTGGCTGCCCGACGAGTACCGGCAGCGGCTGATCAAGTTCATCGAGATGCACGCCGGCAGCGAGTTGATGGGCGTGCTCCCTGAGCGCGAATGGATCCTCAAGGCGCCGACGTTGCAGCGGAAGCTGGCCCTGACGGCAAAGGTGCAGGACGAGGTCGGCCACGCGCAGCTGATCTACCGCGTCGCGGAGGATCTCGGCAAGCCGCGGGAGGAGATGTTCGCCGACCTGCTCTCCGGCAAGGCGAAGTTCCACAACGTCTTCCACTACCCGACGCGCACCTGGGGCGACGTGGGCGTGATCGCCTGGCTCGTGGACGCGGCGGCGATCATCTCGCAGAAGGCGCTCCTCAAGTGCTCGTACGCGCCCTACGCGCGGATCATGAAGAAGATCTGCTGGGAGGAGTCGTTCCACATCCTCCATGGCCGTGACGTGATCCTGGCGATGATGACCGGCACGGATGCCCAGCGCGGCCTCGTGCAGGAGGCGCTCGACCGCTGGTGGGGGCCGCTGATGCAGTTCCACGGCAACCCGATCGCGCGCGACGAGGATCCGATGTACCTCTGGCGGATCAAGTCGCAGGGCAACGAGGAGGCTCGGCAACAGTTCCTCGAGGGCTACGTGCCGCAGATCTGGGAGCTCGGCCTGACGGTGCCCGACCCGAACCTGCGGCGGACCGACGAGGGCGTCTGGGAGTACTCGGAGCCCGACTGGGCCGAGCTCAAGTCGGTCGTCACCGGCCACGGGCCGCGCTCGCAGGAGCGGCTCGACTTCCGCCGGCGCTACCTCGAGCAGGAGCAGTGGGTCCGCGACACGCTCCTGGCTGCATGATCTTCGAGGTCTTCCGTCAGGAGCGGAAGGGCCAGCCGTTCGCGCACGCGGGCTCGGTCGAGGCGCCGAACGCCGCCTTCGCCGACGCGTGGGCACGCGAGCAGTACGGTCGCCGCGGCGAGTCCGAGGCGCTCTGGCTCGTGCCGCGCACCTCGATCCACCAGGTGACGGACTGGGCTGACGAGTTCGACCTCAAGTACCGCCGCGTCGACGGCTACTCGATCAAGGCACGCCTGAAGGAGGCTCGTGAACGAGCGGGCACAACTGCTGCTGAGCCTGGCTGACGACGAGCTGATCCTCGGCTGGCGCGACTCGGAGTGGACCGGGATCGCGCCGACGCTCGAAGAGGACGTCGCGTTCTCGTCGATCGCGCAGAACGAGATCGGTCACGCGCGCGCGTTGTACGAGCTCGCCGCAGCGGAGCTCGACACGGATGCCGACGCGCTTGCGTTCGACCGCGCGCCGGGCGACTACCGGTGCGCGCCGCTGGTGGAGCTACGGCTGATGGACGACTGGGCGTTGACGATCGCGCGGCGCTACCTGTACGAGGAGGCCGACCGGGTGCGCATCGAGGCCCTCAAGGAGTCCGACGACGGCGAGCTCGCGGGTCTCGCCGCGAAGATCGATCGCGAGGAGGTCTACCACCGGCTGCACGCCGAGCTCTGGGCCGCGCGCCTGCGCGACGAGCCGCGCTTCGCCGCTGCCGTCGACCAGCTCTGGCCGTACGCGCTCGGCGTGGTCGACCCGTCGCAGCGCGAGGAGCTCGCGCGCCGCGTGGGCCGTCCAAGTGCCAAGTTGGCACAAAGCTCGGAGCGGGGCGCGCACACGCCCGAATTGACGGCGCTCTGGGAGGAGATGACCGAGGTGCGGCGCTCGGCACCGGGGGCCGAATGGTGACGGCCGCCGAGGTCTGGGCGGCCCTCGAGGAGATCCCCGACCCGGAGATCCCGGTGATCTCGCTGGTCGACCTCGGCGTGATCCGAGACGTGCAGGTCGACGGAGACCGGGTTCGCGTCGAGCTGACGCCGACGTTCCTCGGCTGCCCCGCGCTCGACGCGATGTGCCGCGCACTCGAGCAGAAGGTGGCCTCGCTCGGCGGCGAAGCCGACGTCGCGGTGATCCAGGACGACTCCTGGTCGACCGATCGCATCTCGCCGGCTGGACGGGAGAAGCTGCGTGCCGCGGGCTTTGCGCCGCCGGCTCCCCGTGCCGCCGGTGCGACGACTCTCGTGCAACTGCAGTCGCGCGCGTTCCGCTGCCCGTACTGCGGCTCGCAGGAGACGCGGCTCGAGAACATCTTCGGACCGACGCCGTGCCGGTCGATTCGCTGGTGCGTCGCGTGCCGGCAGCCGTTCGAGCAGTTCAAGACGATCTAGGGCGGGTAAGCTCACACCGGATGGCCCACGTCCGAATCCTCTACTGCCCGGTCTGAGGCGGCTACGACGAACGGGCTGCGAGTCTCGTAGCCGAGTTGAACGGCACGGCGCACTCAGCCGAGATGGCGGAGGGCGCGAAGAGCCAATTCGACGTGCTGATCGACGGCGAGCTCGCCTTCTCGAAGCAGCAGGAGAAGCGCTTCCCCGAGCTCGTTGACATCCTGGGCAAACTCACCTAACGCACTCTCAACCTCGACCCCGCTACCCTCGCCCCGTGCGTCGGCTGCCACTGATCCTGATCTTCGCGCTCGCGGTCACCGCGTGCGGCAGCTCGAAGGACGCCCAGACGACGAGCACCGCCGCAGCAAGCCCGACGCTGCAGGCGTTCGTGTCGGCCGGCAACAAGGTGTGCATGGACTCTGACAAGCGCATCTTCAAGCTCGGCCGCCTCTCGCGTGACCCGAAAGGCTGGGGCCGCACCGCAGCCGCCGCCCGCGTCGCGATCGCCGAGATGCGGCGCGTGAAGCCGCCTCCGGCTCAGGCGACGGCGTTCAGGCAGATGATCCGCTACGCGAACGCGCTGGCGCTCTCCGTCCAGGAGGTGCACGACGCGCTCGTCAAGGCCGACCTCGATACAGCCGCCGCGGCACAGTTCGCTGCCGCACAGATCCAGGATCGCGTGCATACCGCGGCGAAGACGGCCGGCCTCACGTTCTGCCAGCAGGCACTGACCAACTGGCCGGCGTAACTAGCTGAACTCGTTGGCGAGCGTCGGGTACTGGTCGGTGACGAGCAGGAGGTAGCCGAGCGTCTGCACCTGGAACCGCAGGCAGTAGACGCCGAGACGCTGGAAGCCCACAGGCTGGTGCGCCGTCGTGACGGCCACGAACCAGGAGAGGAACGCCACGACCATGCTCACGATCCCGAGCACGTAGGCGAAGACGAGCGCCGGCACGGCGAGCACGAGGCGTACGGCGATCTTCCAGCGCGACTGCTGCACCGGCGGCCCGATGCGAAGGTCGACGGGGTAGGTGCCCGGCCACCCGCGGAACCTCGGATACGGATCCGCGAGCAGCAGCGCATAGGCGCCGACATGCGTCGTGTACCGCAGGTAGCGCCCGAACCACGCGTGCAGCACCGTCGGAGTCCGGCCGCGAGCGAGCGCGATGAACCAGTTGACGATCCCGACGAGAAGCGCCAGCAGCGTCCACAACTCTGCGAGGTAGATGTGCGGCAGCGCGAGCGGGTAGCGCAGCGTCGCCGTCAGCCGCCAGCGGCGCTGGTCGTCGCTGTTGACGACGGTGATCGGATGCGCACGCTCGACGTCGACGCCGGTGAAGGCCGCGTCGCGCTTCTCCAGGAAGGCGGCGACCCCTTCGCCGAAGTCGTGTGTCTGGGTCAGCTCGGCCTGGGTGACCGCTTCGAGCTCGAGCTGCTCCGCGAACGTCGTGCTCTCGGCGCGGTCGAGCAGGCGCTTCGTCTCCCACACCGCCCGGGTCGGCATCGCGGCGTACAGGCTCGCCACCTCGTGCGCCCGGTGCGCGAGCTCGTCGGCCGCCACCACCTCGTTCGCGAGACCCCAGGTGCGCGCCTCGTCAGCACCTAGCCGGCGCCCCGTCGTCAGCCATTCGAACGCGCGGGCCGTCCCGAGCACCCGCCGGACGAGCCAGGTGCCGCCCGAGTCGGGCACGAGACCGATGTTGATGAACGCCGGCACGAAGCTCGCCGAGTCGGCGGCGATCCGGATGTCACAGGCCAGCGCGAGCGACAGGCCGGCACCCGCGGCGGGGCCGTTGACTGCAGCGATCACGGGCTTCTCGAGCGCGCGGATCGCGAGCACGTTGCCGTGGTAGTTGCTACGCAGGTTCGCTGTGACGTCGCGTGTCCCGGCCGAGAACTCCTGCAGATCCTGACCGACGCAGAAGCCGCGGCCCGCGCCGGTGATCACCACGGCACGGATGGCCGGATCCTGGGCCTCGGTGAGCGCCGCGCGCAGACCGTCGTGGACGGAGCGGTTGAGCGCGTTCAGCACGTCCGGCCGGTTGAGCGTGATCGTCAAGACCGCCCCTTCGCGCGTCACCTCGACGTCAGCCACGCGGCAACCATATCGGCCGCTCTGGACACGTCCGGTGTCAGACACGGATCTGGAAGTGCAACAGAAGTGCGACAACTTCGTGCCGGGCCGGGGGCCGAACCAGCATCTACAGTCCCGCGGGATGGACGAGCGTTACGCTGCGTTTCCGAGTCTCCAGCTCGACCGGCCTGCGGCTCACGTGTTGCGGCTGACGCTCTCTGCGCCCGGGCGGCTGAACGCGGTCAGCGCGTCGATGCATCGCGAGCTCGCCTCGGTCTGGCGCGCGATCGGCGACGACGACGAGACCCGGGCTGTGCTCGTCCGCGGCGCCGACGGAGCCTTCAGCGCCGGGGGCGATCTCGACCTCGTGGTCGAGATCGCGACCGACTACGAGACGAGGCTTCGCGTCTTCCACGAGGCACGCGACCTCGTGCTGAACGTGATCGGCTGCCCGAAGCCGATCGTCTCGGCGATCACCGGTCCCGCGGTCGGCGCCGGGCTCGCGATCGGACTGCTCGCCGACATCTCGATCGCGACGCCTGCAGCGCGCATCGTCGACGGCCACACGAAGCTCGGCGTGGCGGCAGGCGACCACGCGGCGATCGTCTGGCCGCTCCTGTGCGGGCTCGCCAAGGCGAAGTACCACCTGCTGCTCTGCGAGCCGGTCGACGGTGTCGAGGCCGAGCGGATCGGGTTGGTGTCGCTCTGCGTCCCCGAGGACGAGCTCGAAGACCGCGCCCTGGCGATCGCATCCAAGCTCGCGGCCGGGTCGCAGCCGGCGATCCGCCACACGAAGCTGGCGCTGAACAACTGGCTGCGCCTCGCCGGGCCGACCTTCGACGCCTCCCTCGCACTCGAGTTCCTCGACATGACCGGGCCGGACGTGCACGAGGGCGTCACCGCCGTACGCGAGAAGCGCCGCCCTCGCTTCGACTAGGAGAGCGAGGCGAACTCCACCGTCGGCTGCGGCAGGCCGCGGTCGCGCGCGTCACGGCCGGTCGCGCGGAACTCGTCGCTGGCGGCCGCAGCCTCGAACGCCGCCTGGTCGGCGAACTCCCACTCGGCGATGTAGCGATGCGCCGGGTCGCCCATCGGTGAGCCGAACACCTTCCCGTGACGGAACGTCCCGCCCGGCACGAGCCGGCACAGCTCGGCGTGCTCCGCATACGCCTGCGCGTCGGGCTCCTCGCCATAGAGTACGAACACTCTGACCACTTCGGTCCCCCTTTTCTCGACGGGAAGGAGCGTAACGATGGCAGGAAAGATCGTTCACTTCGAGGTGCCTTCCGGCGACGCCGATCGCGCGAGCGGCTTCTACAGCGGCCTGTTCGGATACGAGATCGGAGCCAGCGCGATGGAGGGCTTCGATTACCGCATGTTCCAGTCAGCCGAGGACCAGGGCGGCGCGATCATGCCCTCGGAGACCGCCGGCTCGGGGTTGATCGTCTACCTCGACACCGACGACATCGACGCCTCGGTCGCCAAGGTGCGCGAGCTCGGTGGCTCGGCCGACGACAAGCAGCCGGTGCCGACGCACGGCTGGTTCGCGTCGTGCAAGGACACGGAGGGCAACAGCTTCAGCCTCTGGCAGGCCGACCCGAACGCCGCGTGACCTCGGTCGCGGTCGCGCTGACGGTCCTTGCCGGCCTCGCGGGCTCGGTGCAGGTGGCCGTGATGGGCCGCTTCGGCGGCCGGATCGGTGTGATCGAGGCGTTGACTTTCGCGACCGGCGTCCAGCTTCTCCTCTCGCTCGCGATCCTCGTCGTTGCCCGCACGGGCTTCGGCGGGCTCGCGGGCGCGTTCCGCACGCCGGCCTGGATGTGGCTCGGCGGCGTGATGGGTCTGATCGTCGTGGCCACGATCACCTTCGCGCAGCCGCGCATCGGTGCAACCGCGACGATCGGGATCCTGATCGCCGGGCAGCTCGTGATGGGAGCGCTGATCGACCGGTTCGGTCTGTTCGGCGTCGACCAGATCGCGATCACGCTGCCGCGGGCGATCGGGATCGTGCTGCTGGGAATCGGCGCGGCCCTCTCGCTCGTTCGGTAGCTCGTGTCGAACAACGGCAAGGTCTGGACCGCGCTGATCACGGTGTACGTGATCTGGGGGTCGACGTACCTCGGGATCGCGGTGGCCGGCGAGACGATCGCGCCGTTGTTCGCTGCCTCGACGCGGTTCATCACCGCGGGAGCGCTGATGGTCGGAATCGTCCTCCTCAGGCGCGGCAACCTTCGTGTCTCGCGCCGCGCCCTCGTCTCGTGCATCGTGATCGGCGCGTTGCTCCCGGGCGCGAACGCGGTCCTGTTCTTCGCCGAGCGAGACGTCCCGACCGGGCTCGCGTCGCTGATCATCGCCACGGTCCCGCTCTGGGTGGTCGTGCTACGGCTGGCGGCGCGCGAACGCCTGGGCCGACCGGCACTGATCGGCGTGGGCGTCGGCTTCGCCGGCGTCGCCATCCTGGCTCACCCATCCGGCGGAGCGACGACGCTGGGCATCGCGCTCTGCCTGCTCTCGGCCCTGATGTGGTCGACCGGCACGGTGCTCTCCGCCTGGCTGACGATGCCCGCGGACCCGTTTGCCGCGACCGCGTACGAGATGCTCGCCGGCGGCCTCCTGATGCTGCCGATCGCGGTCTTCACGGTCCACGGCTTCTCGCCGTCGCGGGCGTCGATCCTCGGCTGGCTGTACCTCGTCACGTTCGGTTCGATCGTCGGCTACACGGCCTACGTCTGGCTGCTTGCGAACGCGCCGCTCAGCCTCGTGTCGACGTATGCGTACGTCAACCCGGTCGTTGCCATCTTCCTGGGCGTCCTGTTCCGAGGCGAGGACCTGACCTGGCGCCTGCTGATCGGCGCGGCGACCGTCGTCGCGGCGGTCGCGCTCGTCGTGCGCCGTGAGCCGCCGTCGGCGACCCAACTCGAAGAAGGTGTGCGCTAGAGGCAGATGTCGTCGGGCGTGACCGGCACCCGCACGAGCGGACGCCCGGTCGCGGCGCGGAGGGCCGAGACGATCGCCGCTGTCGAGACGACGGTCGGCGGCTCGCCGACGCCTTTCACCCCATAGGGCGCGTCGGGCTCGGGATCCTCGATCAGCACCGACTGGACCGGCGGCATGTCGAGCGTGGTCGGGATCAGGTAGTCGGTGAAGCTCGCGTTCGTGATCAGCCCGTCGCGGGTCTTGATCTCCTCCATCAGCGCCAGGCCGAGACCCTGCGCGGTGCCGCCCTCGATCTGGCCTTCGACCTGCTGCGGGTTGATCGCCTTGCCGACGTCCTGCGCTGCGCCGATCCAGACGATGCGCGTCAGCCCGAGCTCGACGTCGACCTCGGCGACGACCTTCATCGCGCACGTGGCGAAGGCGACGTGTGAGCGCTCGCCGGTGATCTGCCCGTTCTCGGGATCGAGCGGCGTCGTGCGCGGGTGGCGGTAGATCCGCTCGACGTCGATCTCCTCACCTGGGCGGCGTACCTGCTCCTCGAGCGCGGCCCGACACGCGTCGCGGACGGCGCCTGCCGCCATCCAGGTCATGCGTGATGCGGATGCGGATCCGGCGGAGTCGACTGTCGCTGTCTGTCCGGCCGCGACGCGCACGTCGTCGACGCCGAGCTCGGTGCGGGCGACCTGGAGGATCACGCCGGTCACGCCCTGGCCGACCTCGGCCGCCGCACAGTGCACGTCGGCGGAGCCGTCGAGGTTCAGCACGACGCGCGCCGCGCAGTAGTCGTCGAAGCCCTCGGAGTAGGCGATGTTCTTGAAGCCCACGGCAAAGCCGACGCCGCGGCGCACGCCCTCGCCGCGGGTCGTGTTGCCGGCCCCGCCGGGCAAGCGCAAGGGATCGCGCGGGAGCTCCTCGGCCGCAGGCGGCTCGAGCGCCGCCGCGGCCCGAATCGTCTCGGCGACCGGCATCGAACCGGTGATCGTCTGGCCGGTCGGCAGGACGTCACCGGGCTCGAGCGCGTTCAGCAGGCGCAACTCGATCGGGTCGATGTCGAGTGCGGCCGCCAGCTTGTCCATCTGCGCCTCGGCCGCGAACGCCGTCTGCACGGCGCCGAAGCCTCGCATCGCGCCACACGGCGGGTTGTTCGAGTAGACGGACGTCGACTCGATCAGCGCGTTCGGCGTCTCGTACGGGCCGACGGCGAACGACGCGGCGTTCGAGGTGACGGCAGTCGAGCTCGATGCGTAGGCGCCGCCGT